>NZ_AZED01000014.1 GCF_001434145.1 Lentilactobacillus otakiensis DSM 19908 = JCM 15040
GGTAGAGCACCTGACTGTTAATCAGGTTGTCGACGGTTCGAGCCCGCCTGCCGGAGTTATTATTTTTGATGGAGAGTTGTCCGAGCTGGCCGAAGGAGCATCATTGGAAATGATGTAAACGGGTAAAAGCCTGTTTCAAGGGTTCGAATCCCTTACTCTCCGTAACCGAATAATAAGTTTATGACCCGTTGGTCAAGTGGTTAAGACACCGCCCTTTCACGGCGGTAACATGGGTTCAAATCCCGTACGGGTCATTTTGGAGGATTAGCTCAGCTGGGAGAGCATCTGCCTTACAAGCAGGAGGTCACAGGTTCGATCCCTGTATCCTCCATTTCCATAGCAACATTGGTTCGTTGGTCTAGCTGGTTAGGACGCCTGCCTGTCACGCAGGAGATCACGAGTTCGAGTCTCGTACGAACCGTTGTTATGTATTTGAAAATTGAATATATAACATAGGTATTATTATACTCAAGATGGTTAATGGCTCGGTAGCTCAGTCGGTAGAGCAATGCATTGAAGCTGCATGTGTCGGCAGTTCGATTCTGTCCCGCGCCATTCATGGAGGGGTAGCGAAGTCTGGCTAAACGCGGCGGACTGTAAATCCGCTCCTTCGGGTTCGGTGGTTCGAATCCACTCCCCTCCATCTTATAGGGATATAGTTTAATGGTAGAACTACGGTCTCCAAAACCGTCGGTGTGGGTTCAACTCCTACTATCCCTGTTAATAATACTATGGCGGTATTGGTGAAGTGGTTAACACATCGGTTTGTGGATCCGACACGCGTGGGTTCGATTCCCACATACCGCCTTTTGATTGGGTTATAGCCAAGTGGTAAGGCAACAGACTTTGACTCTGTCATGCGCTGGTTCGAATCCAGCTAACCCAGTTTGGGTTAGCCAAAGTTATGGCGGTATAGCCAAGTGGTAAGGCAGAGGTCTGCAAAACCTTCATCGTCGGTTCGAATCCGATTACCGCCTTTGTCCATGTATTGGCCAATCAAATAATATTTTGCCGGAGTGGCGGAATTGGCAGACGCGCTGGACTCAAAATCCAGTGATCGTTGAGATCGTGTGGGTTCGAACCCCACCTCCGGTATCATTAGCTCACATAGAGCATTTTGCATCATTAAGGAACGTTGATAAATCAGCGTTCCTTTTTTGTGTTCAATCATCTATTTTGATGTCTTTTCTCAATACGATTTTGAATAACTATCGGGCTCATTAAAATATATAATAAAAAAGTCTGTGACTTAGATTAGTCATAGACTATAGAAGGATTATGCTATTTATCTTCCCATCCCACAACCACGTTCAACTCGTGGCTGGACTTGATGTGGAGTCGTGCAATAGTGGGTGACACCCACAGCACCAGTACATAACGTTACTGCGGCGACACAACCAACAATAAACTTCATGATTAGTTCACCATCCTTGATGAAACGAAAACAATCAAATTCTTACACCATCATTGTAACATATCAACAGTTCTATCAATTCCATTTTCAACAACATAATTATGGACGAGCAAATTGGTTTCCACGCTCTGCACGCGTTGCACCGCTGGCATTTGCTTGAGAGGTGCTCTCATACTGATAATTATTTGGATTCTTGACTTCCGAGTAATATTTGCTGCTATCTGAGACAAATACCATGCCCGTTGCAGCAACGGTCCACGGACCATTAGTTGTCATTGAACCGGTTTGTTGAGGAGCTGTGGTTCCCGAATGAGAGGTGCCGTTGGAATGGGCAGAGCTTTGATTACTGTGAGTATGACGGATATATTGTTTGGCATTATTACTACCATCACTGTAATTCAGCCGAATTCCTTCGGCGGAGTTAATCACAACAATTTGCTTGTTTAAGGTCTTATCAGATGATCGAACGTCCACGATTGAACCGCGGGGCATGGTTTCATTCGCTTTATACAGTGGGGTGGTCTGATAATAAATCACATGGTGAGTATAAATGTGGCTTTCCCAATAATTTTCAGCATTTTCTTCTGCATATCTCATCCCGCCATTTTGGTCGGCACCAACATTTTGTGGACGAGTCCCAGTTGTGAAGTTATACTCCGACGTGTACGACTTAGCTCCCAGCAGGCTATCACCAATCGAATGGCTACGATTGTACAGGTAGCCATGATAAGTCCTGCCAGTCAGACCATAGGTAATTGCCACAATTTTGTTTTCTGGCCATGCTGGCGGAGCTAATGGCTCTCCTTGACGGCTACCTTGAGAGGCTTGGTACTCTGAATATGTTAAAACCGCTCGAGCCGTTGCTGACCGGCCTTGGCTATCAGAGGTAAAACGATAATCACCAGACTTTAACCCAGAAAAGTGATTAAAATGTGCTTTACCAGTTACCCAGTAATAGTCACCAGTTGGGCCAGCCGATTCTTTGTTGGTATATCCCACTAATTTGGTCAAAATTGCGTGATGGCTGGTTGATGTACCCGTATGCACATGAGCTTTCTTGTGATGGGCCTTGGAAATCGGTTTAGCAGATGACTTGCTTGTACTACTTACCCGGGGAGATTGGTCCTGGGAGGATTTTGTATCTCCATCATCACAAGCGCTTAATGTTCCACCAGCTAACAAGAGTAGAATGGCACCTAATATAAGATTCTTACGTAACTTCACTTCATGATCCCCCTCATAAACAGTTGAATAACTTAAGTATCAAATCACCCGAAAAACGTAATATACGATAAATCTCATCAAGTTATTTATTTAATTATACATTTTCATTGAAACTCTTCACAAGGGAACAACAACCTTTTTATGTTTGTGAATGGAAAAAGTGTACCAAAAAAGCGCGCTAAGGCAAATTGCCTCAACACGCTTCATTAAAAATATTAAACATTCAAAATCTTATTCAAGAAATCTTGGAGCCGTTCATTTTTTGGATGCTCGAAAATTTGTTCTGGTGTACCTTCTTCTAGGATCTGGCCATCATCAACGAAAACAACTCGGTCGGCAACCTCTTTGGCAAATCCCATTTCATGAGTTACCACAACCATTGTCATTCCTTGTTTGGCCAGTTTCTTCATAACTTCCAGCACGTCACCAACCATTTCTGGATCCAAGGCGGAAGTCGGCTCGTCGAACAGCATAATGTCAGGGTTCATTGCCAAGGCACGGGCGATGGCAACACGTTGCTGCTGGCCACCTGATAGAGACTGAACAGTGGCATCAAACTTTTCTTGAAGGCCAACGGTTTCCAATAACTTCTTGGCTTGAGCCTCAGCTTCGTCTTTGGTTTCTTTCTTGAGTTCAACTGGTGCTAACATGATATTTTCGCCAACTGATAGGTTTTTAAATAAATTGAAGTGTTGAAATACCATTCCGATGTTTTCCCGAACGGAGTTGATATCAACATCGTTGCGGGCGATATCTACGTTATCAATGACGATTGAACCGGAAGTGGGTTCCTCTAATTTATTCAAGTTGCGGAGGAGGGTACTTTTCCCTGATCCTGAGGGGCCGATGATAACGACTACCTCGTTGTTTTGAACAGTTAAATTAATCCCCTTGAGGACTTCATTATCACCAAAGGTTTTGACTAAATTTGTTACTTTTACTTTTTCACTCATACCTTAGTTCTCCTTTGTACCCAATTTGATAACCAAGTTAACAGGGTAATGATGATCAAATAGATTGCGGCAACAATTGTCCAGACTTTGAATCCTTCCAAGTTTCTCGCAATGATAATCTTACCGGTCTGGGTCAATTCAAGCAACCCGATGATTGACAGGATTGAAGTATCCTTCAGAGTAATAATAAATTGGTTGATGAATGATGGGACCATGATTCGAATCCCTTGTGGCAAAATGATCTTGCGCATTGATTTGCCAAATGGCAGTCCCAAGCTTCGTGAGGCTTCCATCTGCCCTGGATCGACGGCTTCGATACCACCCTTAACAAATGCCGCAATATACGCACCTTCGTTAAACGTCAGCGTCACAACACCGGCGACAAACGCGGGGATTTTTTGGCCCGTCAGACTCGGAATCCCGGTATAGATGAACAATGCCAAAACCAGAAGTGGCATTCCTCTAAACAGATAAATTAAAGTTGTTGATGTTCCTTGGCTAAATTTATTTGGCACAACACCCATTAAGCCAACCAAGACACCAAATATTGTGGCGAAGAAGATAGAGACAACTGTCAGCCAAAGCGTTTCTTGAAGTCCTGATAAAAGGGCACCCTTATTTTGCTTAATGAGGCCGATAAACGTTCGATCTTCTGCACTGTTACCAGAAGTCTTCGCAGCGGTTTTAATCTCGTCAGCGCCCAAATATTTGGCTTTAATGGTATCGTACGTTCCACTTGCCTTCAGATCTTCCAAACCGGTGTTGAATGCTTGCAAGAGGGCCTTGTTATGACCTTTTTTAACGGCAAATCCATATGGGGCGTTTAAAGCCGGCTTCGTCACAATCTTCAACTTGGTTCCTTGTTTGATGGCATATTGCATGACCGGATGATCTTCAAAACAGGCAACCGAGTTTCCTGTTGAGACATCTTGATACATATTGTTGGAATCATCAAATGTGACCACTTTAAAGCCATACTTTTTCTTGATGCTGTTGGCGTAATCCGCACCAGACGTTCCAGTTTTAACGGCGACTCGTTTGCCTTTTAACTCTGATAGCTTATGAATCTTGCTGTTGCTGGCAACCGCCATGACCACTCCAGAATTGAAGTAAGGCTTGGAAAAATCAAATTGGGCCTTCCGTTCATTGGTAATCGACATTCCGGCAATGACACCGTCAGCCTGCCCGGATTCAACTGCTTGGACAGCGGCGTTAAAGCCCAGTGCCTTGATCTTCACTTTGAAACCTTGTTCGTTGGCAATTGCCCGGATCAAATCCATATCAATTCCAACGTATTTGTTATTCTTGTTGGCAAACTCGAATGGAGGGAAGGTGACATCTGTTCCAATCACAAATGTCTTACCTTTGACTTTCGAATTGCTTGAGGTGCCCAGGTACTTCCCAACAATTTTGTCATAAGTTCCATTCGCCTGAATCTTTTTAAGACCGGCATTGAATTTCTTAACTAAATCCTTGTGAGTGCCTTTCTTGACACCGAACCCATACCAACCCTGGTTAGCGGGCTTCGTGGCAATTTGAAGCTTTAAACCGTGTTTAATGCCATACTGGAGCACGGGTTGATCATCAAAACAGGCAACTGAGTTTCCAGTCGTCACATCTTGATACATGTTATCCGAGTCATCAAAGGTGACTGTTTTAAACCCGTACTTCTTCTTCAAGCTGTTAGCGTAATCCGCAGCGGCAGTCCCAGTCTTCAAGGCAACCTTTTTACCTTTGAGTTGCTTTAAGCTGGTAATATCGCTGCCCTTTTTAACAGCCATGACCGCACCGGTCTTATAGTAGGGGGTTCCAAAATCGAATTTATCTTTTCGTTGCGGGGTAATGGTCATTCCGGCAATGATGCCATCGAGTTGGCCGGACTGAACGGATTGCACCGCTGCGTTAAATCCAACTGGCTTCACATTAACTTTGAAGCCTTCCTCTTTGGCAATTGCCTTCATGATGTCAATATCGATTCCAACATACTTGTTCTGTTTGTTGGCGAACTCAAACGGTGGATAGGTAACATCCGTTCCGATTTGATACGTTTTTGCCTGTGCTTTGCTGCCTGGTAATCCCAGACAGAATAAGATTGTGGCAAAAGCCACCAGCAATCCGAAAGCTGTTAACACTTTCTGCTTCATGAATTATTCCTCCTAAGCATATGTAATAAAACATAACATACAATAATGAGAACATGATACCAGAAATTTGTGATTCTGTATAGCATTCACTCATTTGTGCAAACGGTGCCAACACTGGCATGACATTGGAGAACACTGAGATTATTAATTTTAAATTAGAAAATGTGTTGACATTGGTTTGGCAGTTTACCATAATTATCTTTAAACTCTATTGGATGATTTACTTACAAAATTACATAGGATTAATGGAGGAACTAATTTGAAATTTGAAGAATCGAAAGTTTTGCAGCAATTACCAAAACAATTCTTTGCCAGCTTGGTCAAAAAGGTCAATGCCAAAGTGGCAACTGGCGCTGATGTTATCAATTTGGGGCAGGGTAATCCTGATCAGCCAACACCTGATTTCATTATTAAGGCCATGCAGGAGCAGACTGCAATTCCAGCCAACCATAAGTATTCTCAATTCCGCGGTGATCCAGCTTTAAAGCAAGCTGCCGCGAACTTCTATCAACGTGAATATGGCGTTACCTTGGATCCTGATACAGAGATCGCCATTCTTGGTGGATCAAAAATCGGCTTGGTGGAATTACCCTTTGCGATTCTCAATCCTGGTGACACCATGTTGCTGCCGGATCCGGGCTATCCCGATTATCTGTCGGGCGTGGCGCTTGCTCAAGTCAAATTGGAATTAATGAAATTGCGTGAAGCAGACGACTTTTTACCTGATTATGATTCAATCGATCCTCAGGTCGTCAGGGATGCTAAGCTGATGTATTTGAATTACCCGAATAATCCAACTGGTGCGGTCGCAACTTCAGACTTTTATCAAAAAACTGTCGCCTTTGCGAAAACTAATCACATCGGCGTTGTTCAAGACTTTGCCTATGGGGCGATTGGATTTGATGGCAAAAAACCGGTTAGTTTTTTACAAACACCAGGTGCCAAAGACGTCGGGATTGAAATGGATACTTTTTCCAAGTCCTATAACATGGCCGGCTGGCGAATTGGCTTTGCGGCAGGAAACGCTGATATGATCGAAGCCA
This sequence comes from Lentilactobacillus otakiensis DSM 19908 = JCM 15040, assembly GCF_001434145.1. GTDB lineage: Bacteria > Bacillota > Bacilli > Lactobacillales > Lactobacillaceae > Lentilactobacillus > Lentilactobacillus otakiensis. The sequence continues at coordinate 6,779 of NZ_AZED01000014.1, forward strand.
TTAATTTGATTCAAGATCATCTATTCGTCAGTGTTTTTCCAGCGATTCAAAAGGCAGCAATCACTGCCTTAAATAGTGATCAGCAATCCGTTCATGATCTGGTTGCGCTCTATGAAAAACGACGCAATCAGTTCTTCAAGGCCGCTCGGGCGATCGGCTGGGAACCTTATCAGTCTGGCGGATCATTTTATGCCTGGATGCCGGTTCCAAAAGGTTATACCAGTGAGTCATTTGCCGACTTATTGTTGGATAAAGCCGCAGTTGCGGTCGCTCCTGGCAATGGGTTTGGCAAAGGTGGCGAAGGGTTTGTCCGTGTCGGTTTGTTAATTGACGAACCGCGGTTTACCGAAGCTTGTCAACGAATTGCCAAACTTAATTTATTTTAATCTAAACGAAAAGCATCGGGAATCTGGCATTCAGCCTAATTTCCGGTGCTTGTTTGTTTACCAGTAACCTAATAGTTTGGTTAACTTGGCACGATTTAAATCTCGAATCGAAATTGTTGCCATCTCGGTGCCATCCAATCCATTAGCAGATTTCTCCACCGGTTTTTTCCAAATATACTTGGCGATCATGTTACCTGAGCTGGTTGCTGCGTACATCAAGTCAGCTTGATAACCAGTGTGGTCTAAGCCCAACGTGTGGCCGAGCTCATGAGCAACAACACCATCCCAATATTGGTTAATTGTAAATTTAGCAGCCAGCGTTGGCTTCATATATTCCAGTGGATACTTGGCATCGTGATAGTGTGTTTTGTCGATATAAATTTGTTTACCATTATACAGGCCATCCCAGCCTTCTTTGGTGCCATTGCCAAACGAAATTTTTAATGTGTGATTATTTTTGGTTCCTAGTCGAAAGGCAGTTTCTCCCAGGGCATTATTCCACTTATTCATGGCGTTTTGGACGTGTTGGCGGAGTTCTGGATTAGTCACATAAACCAGTGCCTGGTGGTCCTTGAACATGGCAGTTGGTGAGAAATGAAAGACATTGTAGGCTAAATCAAATGCCGCTTCGTGGGCTTCATAATTAATTGGCTTCAAGCTTCGAATTGATTCATCAGGATCCATGTCTGGTGCGGCATTAATCAGCTTGACGAGCGATTTTTGCGACATTGCGACTTGAGTTTTGGTTAAATAACCGTGCCAAATATAACCTTTAACGGTGTTGGATTTGTTGGCAATATAATAGTAGATCGCCGTTTTGCCATTGGTTTTTTTGACTGTGACGTGTTTGGAAGAATAAAAGATGGTTTGGGGATAATTTTTAGCGTTGTGAACCTTTTTGGTAAGAGTTGCGCTCTGATAGATAGGCCCATTGGTGGCCCGGTAGGCTGTTTTAGCTTGTGTATTGACCTTGGTTATCTTTGCTGTTCCAGTTTCAGCGGCAGCAGGTGTCGTCATCTGATTTGCCATTAGTTCGAACGAAAACATCACTGTTGCCAGCATTACTAAATTTTTCCCCAACCGTTTCATTTGAACATTCCTCCTCAACCTTTGTAAATGTTGCCATTAATATACCATATTTGATTGATAATTTGCATCTTATGGCCTTGGCGCTGTTCGATAATTATGACCGTGAATCTTGTCGGTGGTAATCTCCGGTGAGGGTTCAACCAGGTGAGACGTGTCACGATATTCAATGCTGAGATGACTGATACTTTTGAGATCGGCCAGAACTTGCTGATATTTTTGCTGATCGTGAGCCAGCGCTAACAACTCATGTGAGCGGACCAGCTGGGTTTTTAACTTACGACTATAAATGAAGAAATAATAACGATCGTTAAAATGATTATCAACAATGACCAGCCAATATTGATAGCGGGGCAGCCGTTTAAAATATTGGTGGTATTTTTCGATGAGTTCTCTAGATTCCGCAAGCATTGAGAATTACCTCCTTAGTTAATGATTAGGCTTGATGGCCGCCAACCAGGCCTGCTCGGTCGATTGCGGTCCCACCTTTGGTCTTGGATGAAGCTCGGATCAAGGCTTTGTAGCCATACTTTTTGCGAATAATGTCGATCGTGCGTTCCAACTTTTCTTTATCGAGGGTTGTCATTGGATCTTCAAATAAGCTGAAGCGGGTTGATCTCTTTTGGGAAATTCGATTGCAGCGAACGCCAACGTTTCGAACGGCACTGCCATCCCATTTAGTTTCCAACAGAAAGTGAACGGCGTTGGCAATACTTTTGGTAGAGTTGGTCGGCTCGACGTGCATTTGAGCTGAAAAATGCGTGCGCCCCTGTTTATCAGTTGTCGCCATACCAATGAAAATACTGACGACTTCAGCGACGACGTTATTTTTCCGCAGCCGAGTTGCCACTTGATCGGCAATTTCGCCAAAGACTGTTTTCAAATCACCCAATTCAGTATAATCGCGCATCAATACCTGTGAGTTGCCATAGCCCTTGTTGTCAGAGCGGGGAAGGTAGCGCTTTTCGAGGTTGGAATAATCGATCCCCCAAGCGTGGTAGTACAGCTGCTCACCCATCACACCAAATTTCTTCTTCAGTTGACGAATGTCAGCGTGGGCTAATTCCTTGATGGTATAAATGCCCATTTGATTGAGTTTATCGGCGGTGTGGCTGCCAATGCCCCACATGTCGGCGAGATCGGGAATCTGCCAAATTGTGTTGGGCACATCACTGTAGTCCCATTCAGCCTGCCAGGGTTCCTTCTTTTTGGCAGCGTTGTCGAGGGCCAGCTTTGCCAGCAGAGGATTTTGACCAATGCCAATGGTGGTGACAATGCCGGTTTCTTTGAATACTTTGTCTTGAATCATTTTGGCGATTTTGGCGTTTGAGCCAAATAATTTGTGGCTGTGACTGACGTCGATGAAACTTTCGTCAATCGAATAGGGAAACCAGTGAATGTCATCGGTAAATTGGCGGTAGATGCGGTTAATGCGGTAGTTGAGGGCAACGTAATCGGCCATGTGCGGTTCGACCATTTCGATGTCCATCCGGTCGTTAATTTCAAAGCGGCGAGTCCCGAGTTTGACACCAAAATTCTTCTTGGTGTAGGGGCTGGCGGCCAAAATCAAGCCGCCGGAAGATTCTTCACGACTCATGACGGCAATCTTGGCGGAAAGGGGATGCTCCCCGCGTTTGATGGCTTCAGTGGAGGCAAAAAAGGATTTGCAGTCGATGCACATGATGTCGTGGCTGGGAAGAAGCTGTGGATTATCCAGAGGTGTTTGCATAAGGATCACCTGCGATGTGAAAGATTTAGTGAGTACCTATATAATACGAACATTTGTTTGGGGTGTCAAGAAGAACAGAGTGCGGACCAAACCGGTTAGCTTCTGAGCATTTATGTAATAACGAGTGTTGGTGCGGGGTTGGCACCAATACTCGTTATTGGATAAAGCGGAAGAAGCTGGTTTGGGGAGCACGTTTCGGCTAGATAGAAAGGAAGCTCAAAATAAAATTATTAGCGAAGTAAAACCACCAAAGAGACTAGGTGGGGTTGGCACCAACACTCATTATTGGATAAAGCAGGAAAAGTGATCAAAAAAAGCGCCCCTCCAGAGTTTTCCGCCTCCAGAAGAGCACTTCAATTTCATTTTTATCAATTATCATCAATTTCATCAATGTTTCCGAAAATAATTAGTATCTAATTTGTTGCTATCATTTATTTGAGTAATTAATCACCTGCAACTTTCAAGAACACCGCGCCAAGTCCCATATCAAAGGTTGCTTTCCAGTTGCCATTTTTAAGTGATTCCGGTAGTAGGAAGGTTCCACTTGAAACACGTTGGCCAGCTTGGAGCGGCATGCCTTGTGATTCCAACTTTTCAACTAACCAATGAAGCGATTTTAACGGATTGCCTAACACTTCTGATGAGGCGCCATCCTTTAACTTCTTGCCGTCATGGAACAGTTCACATTTAACATTGGCTAAGTCGTCGACATTATCGAAAAGCATGTCGGTATCTTTTTCATCACCATAAACCACGTAGCCGCCAACTGCTGCATCGGACATAACCATATATTTTGAGAGGCTTGGGAACCAGTCACTGAAACGTGAATCAGGTACTTCGACAGCTGGAGCAACTTTGGTCTTGTGCATGAGATCTTCTAAAGAATCTTTGCTGCTGAGATCTTCCTTGGCGGTAAATAACATTTCCACTTCAGCGAGTGGTTCCATTAACTCACCACGGTGAAGGGTAACCGGTGATTGTAGGAAGTGACTCTTTACTTGGGCACCATATAATGGAGAGTCCGAGTCGAACATATCCTGAGTTTGTTTGCTGGTAAGCGAAACTTTGTAGCCGCCAACGTCTTCCTTCTTGAGTTCGGTTAATCGCCTTTGAACACGGTAGGCTGCCTTTTCATCAGTCACGACACCATCGTAATCCGATTCCTTTAATGGCTTGTGTGTCTCGTAGGCGTTAAATAATTTGTTGGCTAATTCGTTTTCCTTAGTAGTTAATTCCATCGTTGCTTGTTCATCCATAAGCGTTTCCTCCATAAAAGTTATTTAATCTGTGGATCCTCGCTTGTATGTAAAGTGAGGACCATTGAGTGACGTGAAATATATGTGTTGTTATGTCAATGGCGCTATGTCGGTTAAAATTATGTGTTGTTTTTTGCAAAATCTGAATCTGACCAGGATTTTCATTGGAGCTGCTAATCACCGATTCCATAAGTCCTCACCACCTTAAGTAATTAATTAAATTCAAAAGAAAAAGGCGTCCTTCCAGCTACCCATAAATGGATAGTTAAAAGGACGCCTAATGCGCGGTACCACCTTAATTTGTAATCCTATTACTAGAATTACCTCACACGTACAGCTTTCGCGATACGCTGACACAATAATGGGTGCACCCAATGCGATCTACTAAAACTTTGATCACATAGCTCGGAGATGATAATCATCTAAGGACGTAAATTGCTTCACACCAACCAGCAACTCTCTTATTACGAACGGTAAATGACGTTTCTCTTCATCGCTTTTTAATTTGAATTTAATGATTGTCATTAATTTACACCCTGTTATTTTAATTGTCAACAGGAAATTTTAAATTAATTATTCTTTATTGGGATTTTCTCGGATGACCCGTGCCGGACTGCCAGCGATGATCAAGTTATCGCCAAATGACTTGGTGACCGTAGAATTTGCACCGACGATCACATTGTTACCAAGTGTCACACCAGGAAGAATAACAGAACCGCCGCCAACCCAGACATCATTACCAAGGGTGACTGGCTTACCCATGCCGACAAAGTTTGCCCGAGCTTTAGGATCCAGGGGATGATAAGCCGCATAAATTTGAACATGTGGGGCGAGCATGCAGTGATTTCCAATCGTGACCGGCGCAATATCTAGGATGACATTATCGTAGTTACAAATAAAGTTATCCCCAACGTGAATGTTGTAGCCAAAGTCACAACGGAAGTTTGGCTGAATCCAAGGATCTTTACCAACTGAGCCAAACAACTTGCGAATCAAGGCGTCTTTTTCGGCACTGGCGGTATCGTCAAGTTCATTCATCATCTTACATAAGCGACGCGCTTTGGTTTCGTCGCTGGTCAATTCGGGATCCATTACTAAATATGGATCGCCGGCTAAAAACTTTTCTTTTTCAGTTGCCATGTGATTATCCATCCTTTATTGTAAATTAATTTATATTATATCATTATTTGTAAGTACCAATTGCTTTCAAATATTATTTATTAGGATAAATTAGAAATTGCCGATCCAATCAATATCGGGTATGATTAATGCAATTAAAAGTAAATGATAAGACTCTCAGGATTTGAAAGGATGCAGACAATGAAAGCAGTTATTACAGTGATTGGTCACGACCAGGTTGGAATTGTGGCGAAAGTTTCTCAACGTTTGGCAACTTTGAAGGTCAATATTACCGACATTTCTCAGACTTTGATGCACGGTGACTTCACCATGATGTTGATGGGTGAATGGAATGATCAAGATGTTCAATTCGAAGTTGTGAAGCAGGGGCTACAGGACTTGGCAAAAGAAACCGGACTTTCAATCAATATTCAGCGTCAAGAATTATTTGATGCCATTCAAAAGCTGTAGGGGGTCGTCAAATGGAAACCAAACAAATTTTAGATACCATTCAGATGATTTCTGAAGAAAAACTCGATATTCGAACAATCACTATGGGCATTTCGCTTTTTGACTGTATTGATAGTGATGGTGAGAAAGCTCGCCAAAAGATCTACGACAAATTAACGACCAGTGCCAAAGACTTGGTCAAAGTCGCAGACCAAATTGAATCCGAATATGGGATTCCAATTGTTAATAAGCGGATCTCGGTAACACCGATTTCAATGATTGCCGCTGCTTGTCACGATGATAACTATGTGGCGTATGCCCAGACAATGGAGAAGGCTGCTGAAACTTTGGGTGTTGATTTGATTGGCGGTTTTTCAGCCCTAGTCCAAAAAGGTTATCAGTCCGGCGACCGTAAGTTAATTGCATCGATGCCTCAAGCATTGAGTGAAACCAAGCGGGTTTGTGGTTCTGTCAACGTCGGATCAACCCGCGCAGGAATCAACATGGATGCTGTTAAACAAATGGGACAAATTGTGAAAGATTTGTCTGAAATTGATCCTGTCAGCTGTATGAGTTTGGTAGTATTCGCCAATGCGGTTGAGGATAATCCATTCATGGCTGGTGCTTTTCATGGTGTTGGGGAAGCGGACAAAGTGATTAACGTCGGTATCAGTGGTCCAGGTGTTGTTAAACGGGCACTTGAGCAGGTCAAAGGTGAGTCCATTGATACGGTTTCTGAAACGATTAAGAAAACAGCTTTCAAAGTGACTCGAATGGGTCAATTTGTGGGCAATGTGGCTGCCAAGGCTTTGGACGTCCCGTTCGGAATTGTTGATTTGTCACTGGCACCAACTCCAAGCCAGGGAGACTCGGTAGCAGAAATCCTTGAAGAAATTGGCTTGGAAAGTGTTGGAGCACCTGGAACGACCGCTGCATTGGCATTATTGAATGATGCCGTTAAAAAAGGCGGCGTGATGGCCTGTGAACACGTTGGCGGCCTGTCAGGTGCTTTCATCCCAGTTTCAGAAGACAGCGGGATGATTAAGGCAGTTGAACATGGTAATTTGAATTTGGAAAAATTAGAGGCAATGACGGCGGTCTGCTCAGTGGGACTGGACATGGTTGCGGTTCCTGGGGACACCTCAGCTGAAACGATCAGCGGGATGATCGCCGACGAAGCAGCCATTGGTGTCATTAACAATAAGACGACCGCAGTCAGAGTTATCCCAGCTAAAGGCAAAAAAGTTGGCGAGCAAATTGATTTCGGCGGTATATTTGGCTATGCACCAGTAATGCCAGTCAATACCAACAGCCCAGCGAAGTTTGTTGCAAGAGGCGGAAGAATTCCAGCACCGATTCATTCATTCAAAAATTAGTGTGCGACAAATTAGTGTGCGACGAGCAACGGGTGATGCGGTGTGTAAAGGGGCGGTGATTAAAATCCTGATTTTGGATTTAAATCACCGCCCCTTTACACGTTAGCATCAGTTGCGTCGGAGCATAGCTCAAAAGCAGAAGGGAGCAGTAGAAAAAATAACAAACGAAAAGTCTGTAGAGTCCAACTCATGACGGAAGAGGAAGCCGAACGTCCTTTGTTCATCGTTTATGCTTCTTGTTTATGCTGTAGGGCTCTGGGTCGTCGCCAAGTAGGCTAGGCAGGCTTTCAGCCGGTCGTCGGAGCATAGCTCAAAAGCCGAAGGGAGCAGTAGAAAAAATAACAAACGAAAAGTCTGTAGACTCTAATTCATGATGAAAGAGGCAAATGAGCGCCCTTTGTTTCATCGTTGAGGAGCCCTTTATTATCTCCCAATAACCAAGGCGAAAAAACTGCAGCAGAAATATTCCTTATTTCCACCGCAGCATTCACACATAATCCTACAAATCCTTTTCGACAACCACACAAGGAACGCCATCCTCATAAAATACATCAGAAGTAATCTCATATCCCAGGCGTTGATAAAATTTAATGGCGTCCATTTCACTATGTATCAGCGAATGGGTTAATCCCATTTCTTTGGCTTTAGTCTCTAAAGCACTGACCACTTTACGGCCATAACCATGACCCCGGGCTTCCTTTAGGGTTGCTACTCTGCCGACTTTCAACGTGTGGTCGTTGTAAGTTTCGAACCGACAGGTGGCTGCCGGTACTTTACCATCGAACAAGACGGCATATACCATGCTGTCAGAATCCTTGTCATCGAATTCATCGGTAAAAGAGATCCCGCGTTCTAGTACAAAGACTGACATTCGGATATAAGCGGCGGCAGCCCGAGCCGGTTTGGAACTTTCCACGATTAATTTCATAATGCTCTCCTAGAGATATAGTATTGAAGCTTGATTTTGTTTTAACTCTAAGGCTATTTTACAACAATTCGGGATCATCCGACCAACCATTGCAAACATCGACCCAATGATCAGGGTTGGCGTACTGCGTCAATTCATCGAGTGAGAGTTGAACCGCACTATGGGCATCTCCAGCTGCAGGATAAATAGTCTCAAAACGTTGAAGCGAGACGTCGAGATAAACTTTGACGCCATCTTTCAGCGCAAATGGGCAGACACCGCCAGGTTGGTGGCCAATATAGTCTTCAACTTGCTCTCTGGGGATCATTCTGGCACGTTTATGGAACTCTCCCTTGAATTTCTTGTTGTCGACTTTGGCATCGCCAGCCATGACAATTAGTAATGGATTTGAATCAACTAAGAATGACATTGTTTTTGCGATATGTTCAGGTTCACAATTTAATGCCTGAGCTGCCTCTTGAACGGTTGCACTGGATTCGTCCAATATTTTGATTCGATCTGAAAGCCCAACATCGTCAAAGTACTGCTTTACTTTTTCAAATGACATACTAACCACTCCTTGCTTAATTATTAAGACTAATATACATGATGACTAAGAATGGGTAAATAAGAAATTGATTATTCCAGAATCAAAATAGTTCTTAATTTATAACGGGATTAATGGTAACATGGAAACCTATGGTCCAAAATTTATGAGAAAAAGCTGAAGATTTGTTTAAGTATCGCCTTGAAGAGCGCTTTTGCTAGATTGGACTGTGAAAACTTCGTAAAATATACTTAGAGAAAGATCTAAAGGGGGTTGGCATTACACATGTCACGTAGAGAGAAGTTCGCTAAAAAGCCAAAGAAAAAGCTGTGGACGCGGATTGTAGTTGGATTCGTGTTAGTTCTTTTTGGTGGCTTCATTGGCTCTCATTTTTATTTTCAAAATCATTTTAAATTCACCAAAATTAATGACGTTGATGTTTCCGGCCTGACCGTCGCACAAGCAACCAAGAAGTTAAACATGTCGCACATTGATGAAGATGGCAATTATTTAGTCGTTCGGGATTCCAAGATTAACGTGAACTCCCAAGATGTTAAGAAATTATTCAAACACCGAAGTTCAATGAGTGCGATGACTTCTGCAAAATTAAGTGCCAAGTCCGATGTGACCAACAAGCAACTGAATTACCGGTTGAAGACATTGTTGCCAAAGTTTGAAAATCGGATTGATCAAATCAATACTAGTCGCAAACAAACCATTGATTCCAAAGTCATTTTAAAGGATGGCAAGATTGTCGTTAAGCCTGGCCAAAAGGGGAATACTCTCGACAAGGCTAAGATGGTCAAGGCATTTAAGAACCAAGCCAAATCAAGCTTGCTGATTTCCGTTAAGATGAGTAAGGACGATTACGTTCAACCTAATAGTTCTCAAATTGCTAAACAAAAGAAACAGTTGGCCAATATTTTGCAGAACACTGTGACCTTGAACACTTACAACAAGTCCTATAAGTTTGTTGCTAAGCGATGGGTTAAAAATGGTTATCCAACTGCTAATGGCAACTACAAGTTTGATTCGACCAAGGTTAAAAATTGGATTGCTAAATTCTCCAAGAAAGTTGATACCCTCGGCAAGTCGGTTTGGATTACGACTCACCAAGGCAAACGTGTCCGTGTTCATGCGGGCGGAACCTATGGATGGAAAGTTAACCAGCGGGCTTTAACCAAGAATATTTTGAAGAATCTTGGCCGCTCACATTCAGTAACTATGAATTTGAGTCATTATGCGGTCGGAACCGGATATGGTATTAAAGGTTCTGGTAAGACTTATGTTGCGATTGACTTGCAGCGACTTCATGAATATGTTTATAAAAACGGTAAGCTCATGGCCAATATTCCGATTATGTCCGGAACCTTAACCGGTGGTAACCGGACACCTCAAGGCGCATTTTACATTATGTACAAACAGCGCCACGCTACTTTGAGAGGTAAGAACAGTGATGGCTCAAAGTATGCTTCACCAGTGAGCTACTGGGAACCATTAACCAATTCCGGTGTTGGGATGCATGATTCACCATGGCAGCCGGCATCAGTCTATGGTAATCCAAGTGCCCGTGCTCAGTATCATTCACATGGCTGCTTGAACAATCCGCCTTCACGGATGGGTGAAGTTTGGAAGAATACCCATACCTTGGAACCAGTATTTATTTACTATTAAAATCAAAAATGACTGTTAACGAAACTTTCGTTAGCAGTCATTTTTTTGATGTTGATATGTTAATATGAGGATAACTAGCAAAATGGGGTGAACGATTGTGCATTTATATAAACACATTGATATTACGAATAACCGTAATTTAGTTTATGGCTTAAACGTAGCTGCCGTGATTGCCTTCTTAATCTTCCTGTGGGTGTTTGGAGCGATGGCCGGATCAATTACCGTCAAGTTCACGAAGAGCTACTTTATTTGGCTGATAGTTGCCTTATTGGTGGTTGTAACGATCCATGAGGTGATCCATGGCGTTTTGTACAAAGCTTTTAAGCCGAATGGCAAAATAAAGATTGGCTTCAAAAATGGGCTGCTGTCCGTGTCCAGTCCCAAGTCACTTTATACCAAGCAACAATTTTTGTGGATTGGTGCAACGCCGTTTGTTGCGATTTCATTGGTGCTGATGGCCATGTTTTTTGTTGGTTGGCTACCTGGTGATATTTTCCTCGCATTGGCCTCACTGCATGGGGCAGGGTGTGTTGGTGACTTTTATTTGCTGTGTTTGGTCATGACTTCCCCGAAGTATTATTACATTAGCGATCGAGAAGATGGCATTGATATTTATTCGAATAGTTAAAAAAGATCCGAGACAATTTTGTCTCGGACCTTTTTGTCTAGATACGTCATTAATCTTGTACCAGGATTTTAATTCCCAAATATAAACTATAAATAAACATTCCCAAATCGACCAAGCCAACCAACGCAATTAAAGCCAGAAAGAGGAAGCCGGTGAATGCAGCCTTCTCCGTGACAATGCCACTGATGCCGACAATCAGGAAAGTTAAGATTGTCAGGACAACCGGAATTAAATGTAGCATGAATGCATGCTTGGCTGTGTCATGCATATCTTTGTTATTGTCGCTGATAAGCCAAACAATGAACGGAAAGATGAATGGCGCAAATACAATTGAGAGATATGATAATGCATTAACGATTCTATTTTTGGACATGCTGAATTACTCCTTAAGTTAGTTCGTATAAGATTTGTAAACCGGCGAACGGAAAAGATCAACATAAGCGCCACCGCCCGAATAATCTCTCAGGACGGTAATCTTTTGATTTTCAACAGTTCGGTGGGTAATCCGCCAGCCACGGTCACTTTGGTAGGCTTTGGTTGCATAGGCGTTAAATGTGTATCGGTTGGTGCCGGAAATTTTAGCGAATGCCAATTTACGGTAGCCTTTCCAACTTGATTTGAACAAGGTGTGTTTCTTGCCCTTGTATTTTTGGGTCACAGAATACTTGTTGACTTGAGTCAAGCAAAACTTACCGTTAACGTAAGAGTACCAGTTACCACGCCAGCTGGTGGGAGTAGTTGTATGAATCTTTCCCACTTTGTAGTAAGTATCGGCAGCTTGGACTGACTGATCATTGACAAAAATGGTCATTGTTAAACTGGCTGCCGCAATGACAACCGCTTTAAGTAATCTATTCATTCGAATTCTCCTAAAAGTTGCGGGTCAAAAAATGAATCATTTTGACCGAGTGAGTTAATTCTTTATATTATACTAAAAAAGGATAGCCTATATCACATGGGGTTGTCAAATGATCGTATCAATAAAGGCCCACAAACATCGCTGTTTGTGGGCCTTTAGCTTACAGATTAATCTTTATCTTTACTCCGACGGATCGGGTGATCTTTTTCTTCTTGGTCAACTTGTTTTTGATACATCTTATCTTTGACGTAAGGGTAGGTCCATTTAACCATTGCTGACATGATAATTGGTAAGGTCAATACCAGAATGATCAAACCGACGATAACGGTCATCGCAACTTGAATCAGGGTCAAAACGTTTGATGGAATCAATGCCGCAAATGTTCCGCCTAAAATGATGGCAGCGGAGATAACGACCGTTCCGATAATAGTTGCTGAATTTAAAATTCGGCGACGAACATCCGGAATGGCACCTGCATCACCCCGATACCTCATCATGAGGAAGATACTGTAGTCGACTCCCAACGCAACCAGCATAATAAAGCTGAAGAATGGTGTGTTCCAAGTTAACATGTTCTGGAACAACAGGTAACTTGAAAGCCACTTGGTGATTTGAAGGGAACCCAGATAGGTGATGAGCAATGTGCCAATAATCGTAATTGCTTGAACTAACGATCGGGTAACCACCATCAAGGCTAAACCGATCCCGACTAACATAATGACAACGGTTCGGAAGAAGTCTCCATTTGCAATCTTTTGTAGATCAGAAGTTTGCGAGCTTTGACCGCCGATTGCAACTTTGGCATTCTTCAAGCTGGTGTCTTTCATCTTGGCATTCACATCACGAGTAATGGTTCGGATGCGGTTGGCGGACTTGGTAGTACTTGGGTCTGAATTCAAGATCACAGTGATTTTAGTGATCTTGCGGTCCTTTGACATAAACGCATCAAGTGAAGGTGTAAATGAGGCACTCTTGATACTCTCTGCTGGCATGTAGAAAGTATTGCCCAAGTATGATTTTTGCATTTCTTTAAGATACTTGTTCACAGTGGTGGTTCCATTGGATACTTGATCCAAGCCGGAATTGGCAGAAGTCAAACCAGTTTGTAATTCCTGCATTTGGCTCTGAAGTTCTTTCATCTTGGAGTTCAAAGTCTGGACGCCGGAATTCACTTGCGAGCTGCCACTGGCAACACTTTGAGCACCTGAAACTAATGCGCCGCTATTGGCACTTAATCGACTGGCACCACTACTAATACGGTTAAGGCCACTGGAGAATGGTGAGACCTGTGAGTTCAAACGGCCAAGACCGGATGATAATTGTCTTGAACCTGATTGAAGGGCGGTCATCCGTGCGCGGAGGGCCCTTAGCTTAGCAGTTTGGCTTCTGACTTGTGAAATGCCGGTATTTAATCGTTGACTACCAGCAGACAGACGGCCAACGCCAGATTGAAGACGTGATGAACCGGAACTGAGTTGTTGGGACCCGCTGGCCAGGCTGCTGACACCGGCAGTATAAGTGGTGACTCCTTGACTCAATTGTTGAGCACCGGATTCCAACTTGCTGGCACCAGCTGCCAATTTTTCAACTTGAGCAATGCTTTCAGAGGTGTTCGAACTGGCTAATTTTTCATTAGCACTCTTCAAGCCCTTTTGAACTTTCTTGATTCCTTGGTTGGCTTGATTCAAACCAGTTGTCAAACTTTCCAGCTGGCTTCTCAAGTAAAGTGAATCAATTTTAGTACCACCAGGACGGGTAACGGAGGCAACGCTCTTAACGCCCGGCTCCGAGTTCAGATAGCCGGTTAATTGATCAATTTCAGCTAAGTGTTCCTGAGTGTTTAATGGTTTCTTATTTTGAATATAAACGGTTGTTGGGCCGGACATTCCAGCGGGGTAGTGGTCTTGGATGACGTTATACCCGGCTTTGGACTGGACAGTGTTTGGCAGTTCATCTGCGCTATTGAAATTCAACTTCTGGTTACCAACAAGTAATAATGGCAAGGCAGCAATTATCAAAATGCCCACCATAATAAAGCTGTGTGAGAGGGTAAATTTTGAAAGGAAGTTCCACAAGAAGCTGCGATCATGTGCATCGAGGTTCTTGCTTGGCCAGAATAGCCGTTCACCTAGAGTTGACATGAAGAACATGTTAAGGGTGAGCAATATCATTAATAAAATGGCAACGCCGACGGCAACCGCAACTCCTGAACGATAGAATGAGAATTTGGCTAATGCTAAGGCGGCAAATCCAATCAGAACGGACGAGCCACTATACAGAATTGTTCGACCGGCGTGCCGTTGAGCAGCCTGGGCGGCAGCTGTCGCAGCTTGGCCCTTTCTCATCTCTTCTTTAAACCTGTCATACAGCAGAATGTTGTAGTCGGTTCCAATTCCAAACAGCACGACGACTAGGAAGACTTGGGTAAAGTTGGAAATTGGGAAATTCCAGCGTTCGGCTAAGTTCATCACTAAATCAAGTGACAGCAGGTAAGAAATCCCAACTGTCAATAATGAGATAACCGGAATTAAGAAGGATCGGAAGACGATGATTAACACGATAAAGATAAAGATTGCTGCAATAATTTCAGTTTTTTGCAGTCCCTTTTCAGTTACGGTTGAGAAATCTTCGTTTAAGATATCACTACCAGTCACGTAGGTACGCATTCCGGGGGTTTTAATCTTATTCAAGATTTTGTCTGTCTGGCCGCGAACCTTATCTTTCTTAGGCACGGTGATCATGACCATCTGTGTGGTATTATCTTTTGACTGCAGTTGTTGTTTGGCAGCTTCATTATCGCTAGGGGCAGTGACTGAAACAATATGCAGGTCGGGATCACTTTTAACGGCGTTAGTGGCGTCTTGAATCTGCAAGGTTTGTTCGTCGCTTAACTTACCGTGTTTATTATTGAACACCGCAATCAGCGTTCGGACATTTTTGCCGCCCTCATACTTTTTCTCAATTGTATTCGCCACTTCACTTTGCACCGAAGAAGGGAGCTGAACGGTTCCCTTTTCGTGGACTAATTGGGAAATATTGGGTAGCGTAAATAACGCTACTAAAATTAACCCAATCCAAATGATCAGCGATAACATGTGCTTTTCTTTGAACTTCTGCATTAAAATTCTTCCTCTCATTACCTAGTGATTAATATTATTCTCTTGTTCAGATTTAGACACTTGTATAAGCAATAGTAAGATGATAAACTCAGCATGGATATGACGCAAGGGACAATTAGATGCGTTAGTTCAAAGTTAGACAGAATTCAATAAATGCAAAATCGAGGTCTGATCATGAAATATGATTTAACGAAAAAGCCAACGCGAGGTGCACAACGAACCTTAGCATCATTTTCCACTACAATGATTAATCTTCTCTCTAAGGAGCCGTTTGAGAAAATCAGTGTCAATAAAATTTGCAATATCAGCAATTTTCCGCGGGCAACTTTTTATAATTACTTTGACGATAAATTCGACTTGGTAGATTATTGTTGGTATGTAATTGCTCAGGAGATTGAAGTGGACAAAGTAACTGAGTTAAAGTCCAATAAGACTTTGATCATTTACTTCGACCGTTTATACGATGTTTTCAAAGATAATCAGCCGTTGCTAGACAATATCCTTCTATATAATGACTTCTCGGGGCAACTCGTCAACAGCTTCGTTAACTATTTTAAAAATACAGTTCAGGAAATCTTGGAACAATCAATCGATTATTCCAAGACTGGGCTGCCAGTTGAATTAATGGCTGATCATTGTAGCGAAACGGTGATTCTGGTATTGAAATGGATCTTTTTGAAACGTCACGATGCTGATAAAAAGCTTGCTCATGAATATCTGGAGAAGTTGTTAAATCTCGATCAATTCATTTAAGGCGCAGCTTTTTACACATTGCTCAATGACTATATATTACCATGATCTCGGTCGGCATGAACCCAACTTTCATGAAAATATTTAAGCGAAGCACAATCTATTATATCAAATTTGAGATTCATTTGTGAGTCAACTTGGAATGTGTTAGCATGCTACTTAAGTATTCCAAAAGGATACTTATAACATTCCAAATGATGAGGAAGTGACAGAATGGTCTTAACCGGAGATGAAGCAGCTGCAATCAAGCAGGAATTACAAGGTAACTTTGACTTGTCGGGCATTACTTTAGCAATGGCAGCTGTTGATTTGAAATCCACACCTGAGCACATCCAGGACGTGATGAATTTGAAAAATTGTAGAAAAGAAGAACCTTGGATACTTCGAAACTACTTAATTAAAATTATTTTATTCCAAGAAAAGGAACCATACTCATTCTCAAAATTGATGGGTAATCCTAAGAGATTTGGCTTTCTAAACGAGCAGTTTATTGATCGCGGAGAATTAGCGTAATAAAAAATGGTCGCAGACAAAATAATTTCATTTTGTCTGCGACCATTTTTTAATGATTTTTACTAATTTGCTGGTGACGTAGCAACATCACTTTGTTTTACCCAACCATTGACTTGAGGGTGGGCGCTATCAGTTACATAATAGTAGGTTGCGTTTGCATCACGATTGTTTTGTTTGGTGCCAATTTTGGTGACGGTAAGTGGATCTTTGTAAAATTCGGTTGTTGAATTCAAATTACGGCCGACTTTATATTGCGTGTAGTCGGGGGCAGTGTCAGTTAAGGTAGAGGCTTTCGGCGTTGTAAAGTATACAGGTGTATTGGCAAAGTAAGTCGGCAGTGGTTGTTCTTTAAAAGTTTCAGCAGTTTTTAAGCCACCAGAAACCGCTGTGGAATCTGTAGTTGGATCGTTGGTGCCAACGTAAATCCATCCACGATATGTTTTATCAAACGAGACGACTTTTAAGTACCAGTCACCGTTAGATGTTTGGGCAGCCCGATAGCCGCGGAAATAGGTTTGCCCGGCATCAGCCGTGGTTGCAAGTGTTTTAAGAGCGGCGGCCTTCGTAACTACCTTGGCGCTCTTATACACCGGCACTTTTGAGTATAAAGGAGCAGAACCGGTTGTGAGGTAGTTCCGCGTGATCCCATCTGTGGTTAATGCTTGGTTACTTGTGACTGAGATGGTGCTCTTAGCAGCTGCTTGATTGGATACTTGTGTGAAGGCGACGGCCATAACTGCAAATGTCACTCCCGCCAAAATGTGATGTGTCATTTTTCTCAATATGATCCCTCCTGCCACAATCTTTATTCAGAAAGTATACACCATTCTGTGAATGATTAACATATTTGAATGAGGAAACATTAAAAACAAATTAGTAGACGCACATACATTGCGAGCCAAAAATCCTTTGATGCTAACAATCATCTACACATGATCGATCTGAGATCCTCCTAAAAATTAGAAATAATATAATCTTCAGTATATTTTTGTTGGCATTCGTTGTATCCTAGTTGTAAATATTATTTAAAATAGTGGATATTCATACAAGGAGTGACGACATGAAAAAGTATAAGGGGTTATTCTCACATGTTCGATGGCTAGTGATCGCGATTTTATTTGGCAGCCTGATGATTGGATTGAGTACCAATCAGGTGCATGCGAAAACAAGTTCGTTGGAAACCGCATTCCAGCAGGCTGCGAACAAGTATCAAGTTCCAGTCAACTTGCTGAAAGCCGTTTCCTATAATGAAAGTTCATTCGAAAGTCATGGTGGCCAACCCAGTGTTGCTGGTGGGTATGGCGTGATGCATTTAACTGATACCACCGGTTTAATACCTAATGGGGCCAATTCAAAAGCTGAGAAAGTTCCCAATGCCGCTTCCCTGCATACGTTGCAGAAAGCAGCCAAATTAACCGGCATTAGTGTCAGCAAACTCAAATCCAATACAACCGCCAATATTCAAGGTGGTGCCGCTTTATTGGCTGCCTATCAAAAGTCTTTAGGCAAACCACTGACAACGAATTCGGCTTCATGGTATTCTGCAGTTAAGAAATATAGTCAATCTGATTCCAAACCGGCAGCTGAATTTTTTGCCGCCAATGTGTATCAGATTTTGGCTAAGGGAGTTCATAAAGACGGGGTCACCATTACCCCTCAGAAGGTGAATGCATTGAAGGATGAAGCGGTCGATTCCACCAAGGGCGAATCTGCTGAAACGGATGGACCAGCTGGCCTACCAATCCAGTGGATTCCAGCCTTATACAAAGAATTTGATGATCAAGGCGATTATGGGAATTATGATTTGGCAGACCGCCCCAATGATCAAAAAATCAATTATATTGTCATTCATAATACTGAGACTAGTTTCCAAGACGCGTTGTCACTCTTTTCAACGCCAACCTATTCGACTGCGAATTACGTTGTGAGTTCAGTTGAAGGAACTGTCGCCGAATTGGTTCGTCCTCAAAACGTCGCTTGGCATGCAGGTAACTGGTACATTAATTCCCATTCGATCGGTATCGAACACGAAGGATATGCTGCGGTCGGCGGCTTCTGGTATACCGAAAACATGTACAAGTCATCTGCGGCTCTTGTTAAATATTTAGCTGCCAAATATGGTATTCCACTTGATCGTCAGCACATTATTGGCCATGATAACGTTCCTGGCCTGAACCCAACCGCTCAAAAGGGGATGCATTGGGATCCTGGAACATACTGGAATTGGAACCACTATTTTGATTTGATGGGCGTTGATTTGTCACAAAGCCAAGGTGATGGCAGTTCAAGTGTTATTACAATTACGCCCAACGAGAAATATAACCTGACTGCCGCTTCTGGTCAGAAAGTGACAGATGATGGCGTGACATTGCCATTAGCAGGCTCCAACTTTGTTTATCTATACAAGCAGCCAAGCTTTTCAGCAGATTTAATTGCTGATAAGGACTTCTCAACGGGCCAGTCAGGGACGACCGAAAAGAATGACTGGAGCGACAAAGCAGTATACGGCCAACAGTTCAGTAAAATTGGCGATAATGGCGATTGGACAGAAATTAATTATGGCGGCCAGTCAGCCTGGTTCTACAATCCGGGCGGTGCCAACTCCACCAACGCAACCGGCAAATTGGTTACGGTTAAGGGCACCAAAGCGGTTCCTGTATATGGAAGTGCTTATCCAAGCGAAAGCATCCTTAAGAAAAACAAAGTGACTGGCGTTAAGCCAACCCCAATTTATCAATTACAACCGGGACAGAAATACGTCTATGGCGGCACGGTTCCGGCAGAGTATTTCAATTCACACTTTAATTCCAATTCAGCAAAGAACGTGATTCACGGTAACAATGATTATTATCAAATTCAGTTCAATCATCGAATTGCTTTTGTGAAGGCATCAGACACAATGATTGTGACGCATTAATAATTAAAAGGAATCAGCATTGATTAAAATGTTGATTCCTTTTTGTGCTGAATGCATGATATAAAATCTCACATCGTCATTGGTCAATAAATAGAAGCTTCAAAATGATTAGAAGATATCATGGTGATGTTAGGTATTGGTATATATGGAAAATTGACAATATTTTCAGGTTTTTGTTGACTTTCTCGAAAATGGGTATATATTAATAAACGTAAACAGATGTCATAAAACATTACATGAAGTGAGGGAATAAAATGAGAATTGAGAGAGATTGCATCGGAGAAATGTTTGTACCTGATAATGTGTTGTACGGAATTCACTCATTGCGAGCAAAGCATAACTTTCCAATTACAGATGAAAAAGTTGATCATGCGATCATCCAAAGCTATTTGCAAATTAAGAAAGCAGCCGCTTTAGCCAATGAGCAAGCAGGTACTTTAGACAAGGAAAAAAGTACGCTGATTATGTCTGCCTGCAATCAATTATTATTCTCAAACGATTACACTGCCTTTATTGTTCCGGCGATCCAGGGCGGTGCTGGTACTTCAACTAACATGAACGTTAACGAAGTCGTTGCCCAGCTTGCCATGCGATTGAGTGCCCAGGGTGGTAAAGAGCCAATCACCATCAAGCCAAACGATGACGTCAACCAATCTCAGTCGACCAACGATACATATCCAACCGCTGGTAAAATGGCAATGTTGAAGCGATTGTCACCATTGATGACATCGATTTCCAGCTTAGTGGCTGCCTTAACTGACAAGGCTGACAAATATGCCACTGCCATCAAAGTAGGACGAACTCAGCTTCAGGATGCTGTCCCAACCACATTTGGCCGAACCTTTACTGCCTATGCCTCAATGTTCAAACGGGATCTCTCAAGATTAAAGCATGCTCAAAAAGTGCTTTCAGAAGTCAACCTTGGGGGGACCGCAATTGGAACCGGCATTAATGCCACTGCTGAATATGAAGAATCAGTTGTGCCAATCCTAAATAAATATTCTCATCTTTCATTGCACCAAGCCAGTGATTTGGTGGATGCCACTCAGAATAGCGATGCCTACACAACTATTTCCGGGGCAATGAAGTCTCTAGCCGCCAATTTATCAAAATTCAGTAATGATCTTCGGCTATTATCAAGTGGCCCCCAAGCCGGCTTGAATGAATTAGCCTTGCCAAAGAAGGCTGCCGGTTCATCCATCATGCCTGGCAAGGTCAACCCCGTAATTCCAGAAGTGGTTAATCAGGTTGCATTTGAAGCCATTGGTAATGATGTCACTGTGACGATGGCAGCCGAGAGTGGCCAACTGGAACTGAATGCGTTTGAGCCAATCATGTTCAAGAGCATTTTGACCAGCGAGCAGCACTTGACCAAAGCAATTGACACGTTAGTTGAAAACTGTGTGAGTGGGATTCAGGTCAACGAAGCATATTGCCGAGATGAAGTTGAACACTCATCGATTGCGGCAACCGTGCTTTCGCCATTATTGGGGTATGAGAAGACAACTGCACTGATCAAGGAAGCCTTGGCCACCAAGCAATCAGTTAAAGAAATTGTGAAGCAAAAACAACTTTTGCCAGATTCGTTGGTTGATAGCTTGTTCACACCAGAAGTCTTGACCAATGTTCGACGGGTGAAGGATGAAAAATCAGTTGCCGGTTCGCGTTCAAATTAATCTATAAATCGCAGTAAGTCAGCCTGATAAGGGCTGGCTTTTTCTTTTGCCAAATTAGACAGAATCATCGCTACTATTTTCAATCGCGATATAATTGAGGTGGTTAAATCAACGATTTTTAAAAAAATGGGGTGATTTACGATGCAAAAGAATCAATCAACGCTGATTGACGATGATGCCAAGGCGGACCCAACCGATTTGATGAAACAATACCAAACCAGCAATGGCGGGCTCTCTCAAGCAGAGGCCGATAAGCGCCTGGAAAAATACGGCGCCAACACGATTCGACAGGGCAAACGCAAATCCGAGCTATTAATCTTCTTGGAAAACTTTACATCACTGATGGCGATCCTGTTGTGGGTTTCAGGTCTGATTGCAATGTTTGCGGGGATGCTTGAACTGGGGATTGCGATTTGGGCAGTCAATGTCATTAATGGCTGCTTTTCCTATTGGCAGCAGCACGCTGCTCAAAAGGCAACCGATTCGCTGAAGAAAATGCTGCCGTCTTACGTTAAAGTTCGCCGGGATGGTAAGTCTCAACAGATTAAGGTCGAACAACTGGTACCGGGGGATATATTTGACATCCAAGCCGGAGATTCAATTCCAGCTGATGCCAGAGTCTTTAATGCAGCTAATTTGCAAGTTGATGAATCATCATTGACTGGAGAATCGGTGCCAGTTGAAAAAGTTGACGCTTATGAGCATGGTGATGGTGAATTTGCTCAGCAAAACATTGTCTTTGCGGGGACTATTTGCACCAGTGGGACCGCATCGGCACTGGCCCTAGCAACCGGAATGAACACGGAATTTGGTCGGATTGCCACTTTGACTGAATCTCAGAAGAAGACGGTTTACCCACTGGAACGGGAGTTAAATCACTTAACCCGGCAGCTCACAATTATCGCGATCTTGATCGGGATTGCCTTTTTCCTATTAGCAATTTTCTTTGTTAAATATCCTGTCACCAAGTCATTTATATTTGCTTTGGGGATGATTGTTGCCTTTATTCCCGAGGGCTTACTGCCAACGGTGACCTTGTCATTGGCACAAGGTACCCAGCGGATGGCCAAAAAGCATGCGTTATTGAAAAATCTGAGTAGTGTTGAAACCCTTGGCCAAACGACGGTGATCTGTTCTGATAAGACTGGTACTTTGACTCAAAACCAAATGACAATTAATCATCTTTGGCTGCCAGGCAAACAGTACGATGTCACCGGAACCGGGTATGTTACTAACGGGAAAATTCAGACAGATGGGCGAGACGTTGATCTGTCAAAAGAGTCAGATCTCAACAAACTACTGATTAATGCAACGATTAATAATGATACTGAAGTAACCGAAGGCAAAGCTGGTGAAAAATCAAAAATTTTAGGTACCCCAACGGAAGCCGGGTTAGTCATTTTGTCTCGGAAAGCAGGGATTGATGCCAAATTTGAGCGGGCAAAGTTCCCCCGGTTAAAAGAGTTGCCGTTTGATTCCGGCAGAAAATTAATGTCAGTCATTACCAAAAACGCTGAAGGGCAGCTGGTCATTTATACCAAGGGTGCCTTGGGCAGTGAATTAAATGTCTGTGACCGAATTTTGGAAAACGGTCAGATTCGGCCAATCACCGAGGTTGACCGTAGTCACATCATGCAGGTTAACGAAGACTATTCCAAACAAGGATTAAGAACGCTGGCATTTTCTTATCGCGTTGTTGATGGGGATGACCCGTTAATCCACAAAGCACTGGAAAGCTGTACGATTCAAAGCGCAGAAACCCACATGGTCTTTATCGGGCTGGCAATGATGTCTGATCCACCACGCCCAGAAATCTTTGAAGCCGTTAAGAATTGCAAGCGGGCCAACATCCGCATCATCATGGTTACTGGTGATAGCCCAATCACCGCTAAAAGCATTGCGACTCGCATCGGGATTACTTCGGATCAAGTTAGGGTAATATCCGGGGATGAGTTAGATAAAATGTCTGACGCGCAGCTGCAGGCAGCCGTTAAAGGTGAGGTGATCTTTGCTCGAGTGGCACCGGAACACAAATTTAGAATTGTTTCTATGTGTCAGAAAAACGGTGAAGTGGTTGCATCCACTGGTGATGGCGTGAATGATGCCCCTGCTCTTAAACGAGCGGATATTGGCATTGCCATGGGGGTCACTGGAACTGATGTTGCCAAAGATGCTGCCGATATGATTTTGACTGATGATAACTTTGCTTCAATTGTTAGCGCAATTGAGGAAGGTCGGACCGTCTACAGTAATTTGCAAAAGTTCTTACTATATATACTGACCAGTAATGTTCCTGAAGCAGCACCATCAGTTATTTTTCTGCTGACCCGCGGACTGGTGCCACTGCCACTCACCGTTATGCAAATTTTGACAGTTGATCTGGGAACTGATTTATTGCCCGCACTGGGCTTGGGTACCGAGAAGGCCGAACCGGGGATTATGGATCAGCCACCGCGTCCGTTAAATAGCCATTTGTTGAATCGATCAATCATCTGGAAGGCTTTTGGCTGGTATGGCCTCATTGCCTCAATCATTTCTACCTGTGCCTACTTCTTTGTCAACCACGTCAATGGTTGGCCGCAGGTACCATTAGCCGGATCTGGGTTAGTCTACGCTGAAGCAACGACGATCACCCTGGGTGCCATCGTGTTCTCACAAATCGCTGCTGCAATGAACTGCCGAACCCAGATCTCGTCAGTCTTTTCCATCGGTCTCTTCAGTAATCATCGTATTTTGATGGGGATTGGCGTTGAAGTTTTCCTGGTAGCACTGTTGATGTACGTGCCATTCCTGCAAGGGGTCTTCAACACTGGACCACTGAATGTCACTGAATGGATTTTCCTGTTCTGCATTCCACTGCCGATTTTCTTGGTTGAAGAATTACGGAAATATATCGTTCGTAAAATTGATGCTGGCAGGAATCACGTAAACGCGAGATAATGGGATTATTGAAACGCGTTAAGGAGTTAGTTGTGAAAATTATCGTTAGAAAATGCACGCCTGCTGATATTATTGACTTGCAGCAAATTAGCGGAGAAACTTTCAGAGATACTTTCGGTCCTGTGAACAGTTCAGAGAATGTTGAAAAATATATCAAAGAATCTTACAGTTTTGATCGGCTGACACAGGAGATTAACAATCCTGATTCAGATTTCTACTTCGCCCTGGCAAACGGCAAAATAGCCGGGTATTTAAAGGTTAATGTTGGCGATGCCCAGACCGAAGATACGGGGCCGACCTCCTTTGAAATCCAACGTATTTATGTTAGGAAAGCCTTTAAACGTCATGGAATTGGTTCGAAAATGATGGATAAAGCTTTGACAATTGCCAAAGAAAAACACTGCTCCCCAGTTTGGCTAGGCGTTTGGGAGCACAATTTTCCCGCACAGGCACTTTATCAGAAATTTGGGTTTAAACAAACCGGCGATCATGCGTTTATTTTGGGAAAAAGTCGACAACGTGATCTTATTATGAGCAAAAAAATTTAAGGAGAAATACATGAAAAAATTTATTTTGGATCCAAAAACGATTGAGTTATTTCCAGACATTCAAATTGATGTCATGACACTGCATGGGATTGATAATCAGGTTCATGAGGCAGATGATCCATATTTTCAGAAATTATTGGATCAAGGGACTGCATCGGCCGAACAATTCATTACCGTTGAACCATTTAGAGACAATCCAGTCGTGGCTGAGTGGCGTGAGGCTTTTCGCAAGTTTAAAACCAAGAAGGGCGCTCGTTCGACAGTTGAAGCCCTTTTAAAGCGAGTTAGTCACGGAAAGAAGTTTTCACCAATTGCACCATTGGTTGATATTTATAATAGTCAGTCTCTTAAGTATGGGGTCTCTGTTGGCGGAGAAAATGTCGACGCAATTGCCGGCGATATGCATCTTGGTGAGGCAAAAGGCGGTGAATCATTTTTGCCATATGGTGAAGATGAGGATATGCCCGCTTTACCCGGGGAAATCTGTTACATGGATGATAAGGGAGCGATTTGCCGTTGCTTTAACTGGCGTGAAAATCAGCGAACCGAACTAACTGAGGAGACTACCAATCCCATAATAGATATTGAATCAATTAACCATGACCAAGCAGAACGCTCAGCCGTTGCGATTAGAGAAATTCAGCGCCTTTGCAAAGAATACTTTGGGGTCGAAGGTAAGCTTCAGCAACTAAATGCTGAGAATCCTGAAATTGTGATTGCAGAATAAATTCAAAAAAAGGAGGTTGACGGCCAAAAGCCATCAATCTCCTATTTGTTATACTTGTCCGCAATATTATATTTAATATCGCCGCTATCAATCTTCAGCAACACTTTCTTCTTATCATGTTTGTCGACAACCTTGAATTTAGCGTATTCAGGGTTGGCATAAACCTTGTGGAAAGCTTTTGAACGACTACGTGAGCGGTTCACCAGGTAATTCCATTTGTCAGGCTTGCCAGCTTTCAATTCTTTTATTGCTTGGCTGTCTTGACTGATCTTGATCGTCACACCCTTATTCTTATCGGCCTTTACAGATGGCTTCTTGCCGTAAGGGGTCTTGTCTTGGGCGTTAAACAAATACTCATTAATCTCTCGAGCAACTGTGTTGTGGCCAGGCCCGTCTTGCAGGGTAAACATGCTGCCGACAAAATAGATCATGGCTGCAGCAACCACCAGGGAAACAAACTTACCAACCGGCTTCTGATACCACTTCATAAATTGTTCAACGTCTTTATTTTGAACTTCATCTTCATCAAGCCATGGCTGCTTAGCACCACAGTATGGACAAAAGTTTGAGTATGCGGGGATTTTCTTCCCACACATGACACAGGACTTAGTCTTTTCTTCAGACATTCTTTTTGCTCCTCCAATATGGACCTTTGCGAATATACCAATTAATTATAGCAAAGATTTGCCTGGTGGGAACAAGTAAGTGAAAAATTATCGTTAATTATGCAGGTGTTTAGCAACAAATTCTTTAACTGGCAGGCGGAAATCCAAATAATACTTTTCGAGATCTTCTCTAGACCAATTCCACCAGGCAATTTTTTCCATGTCGGTTTTGATTTCGTCGGGGAAACGGTCCTTGATTGGTTTGGCAGGGATGCCACCCACAATTGTATAAGGCGCCACGTCTTTGGTCACCACGGCACCGGATCCAATCACAGCACCATCTCCGACCGTGACGCCAGCTTGGATAATGACACCATGGCCAATCCAGACATCGTTACCGATTGTGGTCCGTAAATGGGTCCGCTTTTCCAGGAATTCCGTATCTGGATGATCAAAACCATATGCACCACCGTTATAAGCAAAAATATGTTGAGCAGGCCGATCGTATGGGTGGTTGGTTGGTCCAATTCGGATCATCGCGGCCATACTGATGAATTTTCCCAGGTCACTATTTTGAATGAAACAATACTGCCCAGTGTAGGTATAATCACCGATGGTACTATTATCGATTAAATTACTGCTTCCTATTTCCACCCATTCCCCGAATGTAGTATTCTTGGTTTGAGTCATTTTCCCAATCGTTGGTTTATCCTTTGATAGTTTTACAAAATCAATATGCATACGACCAACCTCTTTCTCAAAGTAATTTCTACCAACTATTATAATATGTTTTTAAAAACTTTAGTTAAAAGGAGCTTACAAATGTTTGAAGTCAAGACAATTGATCGGTTTGATCTAACCGATTTTGCGGGAGATGTCTTTCGCACCTCCAACACTGATACGCCGGATGCCATTTTGGTTCGCAGCTCGAAAGTCGATGACAGCCTGATTTCTAAGAGATTGTTACTGATTGCCCGTTCCGGAACCGGGACCAACACCATTAATGTTGATGCCGCAACTGCCAATGGGACGGCCGTGTTTAACACCCCAGGAATCAACGCCAATGCAGTCAAGGAACTGATTATTCAGAACTTGTTTCGCTGTTTGCGGCCGTTAAATGGGGCAGTGGAAATGATGAAACAGCTCAAAGCGGCTCCCGGAGAAGACTTGCAGGCGCTTGCCGAAACCAAACGAGGAGACTTTATTGGTGAAGAACTCTATGGTCGCACCCTGGGGATTCTTGGATTGGGCACCATCGGGCAGCGGTTGGCGGATGCTTGTTATCACATGGGGATGCAGATTATTGGTTATAACCGCAGCTTTAAAAATCTACGTCACGTTCAGCAATTAGACACAATTGATGAAGTCTTGGAACAGGCAGATTTTGTTGTCATCCTGTTACCGTTGACTGATCAAACCAACCAATTGTTGACCACCAAGCACTTCGAGATGATGAAGGATAGTGCCTATCTTTTGAATTTTGGGCGAGGGGAAATTGTTGACAATCAAGCGGTTGTGTCAGCGCTGAACCATAATGAGTTTGCGGGATATGTTTGTGACTTTCCAAAAACTGAATTACAGGATCATCCTAAAATTACGTTATTGCCACATCTTGGCGGGAATACGATTGAAGCCTTGACGCATTCGGCTAATTTAATCTTACAAAATTTGTTGGACTTCCTGGAATATGGGACTGTCAGAAGTTCAGTTAACTTTCCTCGGGTTGATTTACCATTCATGAGTAATCAGCGGCTAACTTTCTTTTTCCATGCCAGAGATAATTTCTGGGTTGATGTCGCCGGGATCATGAGTCAATATGACTTGCCGGTGCAAGAGATGATGGGCAACACCATGGACGGTTATGGCTATACAATCGTCAATACCGACTTGGCAACCATTGATAAGAAACAAACCCAATCATTACTTAGTGAACTCAACGATGTTGAAGGGATGATTCGAGTTCGCTTGCTGAATAACCCAACTCAAGGAGAATGGCAGTAAACTTTAGTAAGTGTTTCACAACCTTCAAACTTTTTTGAAATTGTGAGAGTGAAAGTAAGAGTATGGATCTCGTGATTTTTTGAAGGTGTTTCATAAATAAAATATGGCATAACTATTGAATTTGATTACCAACCGCCTATAATAAGCATTGTAAGCGGTTGTTAGTTGAAAAAAGCAAATGATTAATTCACATGTTTGCGCTTATGTAAGCGCCGAATGATCATTTGCTTTTCTGTTGTTTGCAATTGCTCACTAAATAA
Organism: Lentilactobacillus otakiensis DSM 19908 = JCM 15040; assembly: GCF_001434145.1. Classification (GTDB taxonomy): domain Bacteria; phylum Bacillota; class Bacilli; order Lactobacillales; family Lactobacillaceae; genus Lentilactobacillus; species Lentilactobacillus otakiensis. The sequence goes on from NZ_AZED01000014.1 coordinate 34,852, forward strand.
CAAATAAAATATTTGGAGATGTGATTATGCGAATTAAAGCAGCTGTTGTTAACAAAAAAGGCGGAGACTTCGAAATGAAGGATGACGTCGAGTTAGCAGATATGCAGGCTGACGACTTACAAGTTCATATGGTTGCCAGTGGTATTTGCCATTCTGACGAAGCTTTACGTAAAGGTACCGCCGAAATTGGTTACCCAATCGTTCTTGGTCACGAAGGATCAGGAATTGTTGAAAAAGTTGGTCCAGAAGTTAAAGACTTCAAGCCCGGTGACCATGTTGTCCTGTCATTTTATGGCTGTGGCAATTGTATCAACTGTTTAAAGGGTGTTCCTACCCAATGCTTGAATTACGCAGCAAACAACTTGTCAGGTGTTCGTCCTGATGGCAGTGCCCACTTTACTGAAAATGGCCACCAAGTTGCCGACATGTTTGACCAATCATCATTCACAACCACAACGGTTGTCCGCGAACGTAACGCCGTTAAAGTCGATAAAGACTTGGATTTGCGTCAACTTGGACCTCTTGGCTGTGGCTATGTCACAGGTAGTGGGACCGTCTTCAACACATTGAAGCCGGAACCAGGCTCAACAATTGCGGTATTTGGTACCGGTGCCGTTGGTTTGGCTGCTATGATGGCCGGCCGGATTTCCGGATGCACCAAGGTTATCGCTGTTGATATCGTTCCTGACCGTTTGAAGTTGGCTAAGGAATTAGGTGCCACTGATACCATCAACAGTAAAGACACTGATCCAGTTAAAGCAATTCAAGATTTGACTGATGGTTATGGTGTTGATTATGCCGTTGATACAACTGGTGTTAAATCAGTAATGGAAGCATCAATCAAGGCATTGGCACAAGGTGGAACGACCGCAACCATTGCCGTTACCGACCAACACGTTGACTTGGATACTTGGAACGACCTCTGCGTCAGCGACCGTAAAGTCGTTGGTGTTAACATGGGTGATTCAATTCCTCAAGTTGATATTCCTCGTTTGATCAAGTTCTACAAGATGGGATTGTTTGACTTCGACAAGACTGAAAAATTCTACAAGTTTGATGATATTAATCAAGCTAACGCAGACTCTGTTAGTGGTAAGACAATCAAACCTGTACTTGTCATTGATGAGGACTACAAGCCGGGAAAGTAATATTAATTAGGATTTAAAAACTAAAAATATTTGTTCCTGCCAGATGGCGTTCAATTGCACTGTTGCCGACAGGTATCTTGAAGGGGAGCAAAATATTATGGCACAAAATGCTGTTGCATTAAAACATTATCAAATGTACATTAACGGTAAGTTCATGGATTCAAAGTCAGGTAACGAAATTACTGTTCTTAATCCATCAACTGGTGAAAAGATCTCAACAGTTCCAGCTGCAACTCGTGAAGAGGCTCAAGAAGCTATCGATGCTGCATATGAAGCTGAAAAGTCATGGAAGAAAGTTCCAGCTGCAACCCGTGGTCAATATTTGCACGACGTTGCTACTGAAGTTCGTAACGAAAAAGATCACTTGGTAGAAATGCTCCAAGAGGAACAAGGTAAGATCAAGTCATTAGCAACAACTGAAATTATGTTCTCAGCCGATTACTTCGACTACATGGCAAGTGCCGCTCGAACATACGAAGGTGAAATCCTTCAATCTGACAACAAGAATGAAAACATCATGATTGCTAAACAACCAATTGGTGTCGCTGCCGGAATCTTACCATGGAACTTCCCATTCTTCCTGATTGCTCGTAAAATGGGTCCAGCTTTGGTAACTGGTAACACCATCGTTATGAAGCCTTCTTCAGACACACCAAACTTGGGTCTTGAATTTGCTAAGATCTGCGAAAAAGTTGGTATTCCAAAGGGTGTTGTTAACATTATCTCAGGACGTGGCTCAGTTGTTGGTGATGAACTCACTAAGAACAAGAAGGTCGGCATTATCAGTTTGACTGGTTCTGTTGATTCTGGTAAACGTGTCATGGCAGGCGCTGCAACTCACATGGCTAAGGTATCACTTGAATTAGGTGGTAAAGCACCAGCCATTGTCTGCAAAGATGCTGACATTGATTTGGCTGTTCAATCAATCATTGACTCACGTGTTGATAACAATGGACAACTTTGCAACAACTGTGAACGGGTATACGTTCAAGAAGATGTTGCTGATGAATTCATCAAGAAATTATCAGACAAGATGTCCAAGATCACTGTTGGTAACGTCATGAAAGATGAAAACGTTGGCATGGGTCCACTGATCAACCAAGAAGCTTTGGACAAGGTTGCCGGAATGGTTGACCGTGCTGTTCAAGCTGGTGGCAAGGTCACAGCCGGTGGTCACAAGTTGAACATCGAAAATGGCTTCTACTACGAACCAACTGTTATCACGAACGTAAAACAAGATTCAGAAATCGTTCAAGACGAAATCTTTGGCCCAGTACTTCCAGTATTGACCTTTAAGACTTTGGACGATGCAATTGAAATGGCTAACGATTCTGACTTCGGTTTGACTTCATCAATCTTCACGGAGAACTTGGATAACGCAATGCGTGCTGCCAATGAACTCGAAGATGGTGAAACTTACATCAACCGATTCAACTTCGAAGCTATGAATGGTTCGCACTCAGGCTGGAAAGAATCAGGTATTGGTGGAGACGATGGTCGTCACGGTATCGAAGAATTCTTGAATACTCATGTTATCTACCTTCAAGGACATCCGGAGAAGGCACAAGGATAGAGAGTGCGACAAAGCCCGGTTAACCCCGGTGTATAAGTAAGAAGGACGAATTGATGAACGCAGTTTGTTCATTGATTTGTCCTTCTTACTTATACGTTAGGGGTTAGGCTGTCGGAGCACGTTTAATCCAAATAACAGTGAACCCACCACAAACAAAAAGAGGCATCCACCAACAAAGCTCAAACAGAACTTTGTTGGTGGATGCCTCTTGCGTATACAAACTGGTGTATCTACTGAAACAAATAAAACAACCCACTAACCCCAATCAGCACAAACACACATTTTTGAATCATTGTGATATTCATATGTACCGTAATTCGGTTGGCAATCATAGTGCCAATGACCCCGCCAACAATTCCCAATAAAATGAGGGGGATGTCATTGACACCAAGAATGCCATTATAGAACCGAATACTTGTGATATACAATTGATCGATCAGGAAGAATGCTTGGATGCTTGCCAAGTATTCTTCTTTTGTATTGGCCAAAGATAAGAAGTATAGCGCCATGAGCGGACCGCCGATCCCAAATAGACCGTTGAAGAAGCCGGAAACGATCATAAAGATAATGGCAACATAGATTGGATAATGCTTTTTACCTTCCGATTTTACAAATAGAAAGTATAACGATAAGGCAACCAACAAGCCGCCGAGCAGTGCTTTTAGCAAATGCACATTGATTGAATTGACCAGTTGTAATGCCATAAAGGCCACACTGGCATAGACAATAAACGGCCAAATAATTCGTTTGATCTTAATGTTGCGACGGTAGCGCCACGCTAACATAATGTTGGAGACGGACATGATCAACGAGGCCACTCCAGCACTTTGGGGAATGGGCAGGATGGTTGGCAGGAAAACCATGAGAACGATCGCTGAACCAAAGCCAGTCACCCCTTGAACGATTCCGGCAAGGATGGCAGGTAGGAGAACAAATATAAAATTGGTCATGACAAGCCTCCTTTCATGTCAAAGCATCAATTATTGTGAACTGTGCGATAAATTTGTTGCAGACTTACGGTTAATTTGACGAGTTGCGGGGTGCCTGGTATACAGTTTTCGTGACATAAATAATGCGACAACCAGGAAGACTAGGCACATGGTAAATCCGGCTTGAATGCCCATTTGCTGGTTGTTGGAATGGCCAGTAAAAAAGTGACTGGCAATATTAATCGTTGCGACGATAATGGCAGTTCCAAAGGATGCGGCAATCTGGCGCAACGTGTTGAAAGCAGCCACTCCATCGGCAATCATTTCATTTGGCAAATAAGATAACGCCTGGGTTTGAATTGGGATCAAAATCAGAACTAAGCCCAACTGACGGATGGTTTGGCCTACCGTCAGCATGGTTACAGAAGCGTTGACGTCGATAAATGCTTGCATCATGGTTCCAAAACAATCAATCAAAATTCCAGTTGTGACAATAATCCTGACAGGGTAGCGGTCAAATAAACGACCGCTGACTGGCGACATGAAGCCGGTCAACACCGCTCCTGGAAGTAGGGCTAATCCGGAAATAATCGGGCTCTTGCCCATTATGGTTTGGATTAATAGTGGCAGCAGGATCGTGTTGCCATACATGGTGGAAACGATCAGTGAGTTGACGATGGTAGCTGTCGTAAACTGAGGATTTTTGAAAACGTTCAAGTTAACGAATGGATGATCCGAATTTTTCTGAGTGAGGACAAAGAGGGTAATCAGCCCGGCATCGATGACAAACGGCAGCCAAACGGTCACTGATCCGATTGAATACTGGCTGACATTTGAAAAACTCCACAATAATCCAAGTAAGCCAAAACTGATAGTCAGCATTCCTTCAACATTGAACTGTGGCTCCTGGCTGGTTGGAACTTTAGGCAAAGCCACAATCGCCATGATGAGGTCGATGACAATGAATGGCAGCACTAAAATGAATAGGTAACGCCAAGAGAAGAAATCCAAAATAATTCCGGAAAGCGTGGGTCCAATGATTGGCGAGAAGTTGAATGCCAGCCCGACAATCCCCATGACAGCACCTTTCTTGCCGGGTTCTGCATAGCGCATAGCTAGCGTATTAACCAGTGGCATCATCATCCCGGAACCGATGGCTTGAATCATGCGCGCAATAATCAACGTGAAGAAATTGGGCGCCACCGCACCGACCAGTGTTCCGAGCAAAAATACCCCGCTAAAGGTAATAAATAATGAACGGAAAGTAAACTTCTTGGTGAAGTATGCACTGACAGGAATCATAATTGCATTGACCAACATGTAGCCGTTACTGATCCATTGAACAGTTGCGGATGGGACGTTGAACACTTTCATAAAAGTTGGCAGAGCAACATTCATCAGTGTTGAACAGAGGATTCCGAAGAAGGCGCCGAACACCATGATGAAGAGTGAATATTTATTTTTTTTGGACATTAATCGCACTTCCAAGTATGTATTCTAAAATAAGCAACTCTAAATAGTGTAATTTTAAAAGTGGATAATTGCAACCAGTTTATAGGTGTTCACTAATTGTAAAATAATCAAAAATGGAATTGCGTGATGGCAATTCCATTTTTTAAATTTTATGCGTTTTTTGAAACTCGATAGAAATACGGGGAAAATGGCGTTGCTTTGGCAATATTGCGTCCATTGTAGTAAACATGGACATAGCCGTGGCCGACTCGTTTGAAAGTGAATCGCGCTTTTCGAAGTTCATTCAGTTCGTTCGTGCCCACAATTGTGTAAGCTTTTGAACCAACGTGTTTCCATTTGGTATTCTTGATGTGCCAGCCTGCTGATTGGGTTAGGTAAGCATTCACACTATTCTTTCGAACCCGCACAGATTCATAGCTATAGAATTTCTTCATACCAAAATATTTACCGATATTAATCGTCTTATCCTTCCAGTGACCATGCAATGCGGTTGGCGTTCCCTGGTGCCAAGTTGCGGCTTGAGTGCTTGTTGTGGCCGCTCCCAGAAATCCCAGCGACGCAACCGCCGTCATCATCAATTGGATACCCTTATTCATGCAATCATCTCCGATTAATTTGCCTGATCAAATTTATGAACCAGCTGAATCACCATGCTTGGCTCACTGCCGGGAATGGCGCGATAGACCACATAATCTCCTGGTATCAGATCAACGGATTCCAGCTGGGCTTTCTGGGCAACGCTGAAGCCGGCAACTTCATAATAGGCGTGGCCGTCAACGTCTTCATCGGTCAAGGTCACGTTGACTTGCTCGAGTGGGGCAACGTCTAGTGACGCCCGGCGCAATGCCAGATACTGGTAGTTGATCGAATCAACCATAATCGTAATTTCATTGTTGGTGCAGGGGACACTCATGGTCTGTTTCAAATTGGTTTACTTCCTTCTTTGAGTTTCGCGTGGCGAATATCGTTTACATTTATTGTAACCATCTTATCGGTTTGAAGATAGATAAAATTATCATTGGCGCCAATCACGATGCCACTTATATTATAAACGTTTAGGTAGCCGTCATCATTTAATTGCAGCGTAATTTGTTTGGAATTCTGCCAACTGTCCTGTAAAACGCGGTCGATGACTTCCGGGTCTTGCTCTGGTAGTCGGTGAGTTGGGACTTCGTCGACTTTCTTGTCAGCCATATCCTGAGTGTGGTCACTCAAAAAGTAACCCAGCCACTTCACCATGCCACGGTCATTGTAGAGCCATTGGTCGCGTGGAACGTCTCGAATCATGTTTAACACCCCCATGGCTATAATATACGAACATACGTTCTAATCGTCAAGGGGAACAATTCAAATAAAAAAATCCCAGGTCCAAAATGATTGTCGGCCTTGGGATTGGGGGAATGTTACAGTTTTAAATTCGAATCTGTTTCTCATCAGTTGAAATTGGGAAGCCCTTCTTAAACGCAGTCCGCAAGAAATTCAGTAGTGGGGGAGTCACTTTTAGTTCATCCAAATCTCGGAGTGAGAAGGTATAGCGAATCGCCTTTTCATCATCCGCTTCAACTTTTTGGACCCACTTCGGTTCGCGGATTAACTCCCGACCCATGGCGGCGAATTGAACACCTGCGTCGATTAATTTTTCGACTTGGGCAGGGGATGCCAAGTGGCCAACGGCCATTAGCGGCAAATCGTCAGCGAGCACTTGCTGGACTTTTTCGAACAGTGGCTTTTTATCGTCGCGATCGACAATCGAACCCTGCCAAGCATCGGCTAATGACATGTGCAGGTAATCAATTGGCTGCTTGTTTAATTCTTGAATCAACGCCAATGTGTCAGCCATTCTAATCCCAGGGTCTTCAATTTCTTCAGGTGAAATTCGGTAACCCAGAATGAAGGAAGGGTTATCAGAGTGCTTAATAACGTCTGCACAGGCGGCAACGACTGCCAAGGGGAAATGCATCCGCTTTTCCAATGATCCACCCCAGTCGTCCGTTCTGCGGTTAGAGTGGGGGCTGAAGAATTGCTGGATCAAATAGGTGTTGGCACCGTGGAGTTCGACGCCATCAAAGCCGGCATCGATTGCCAGTTGGGTGGCATTGGCGAAATCTTGAATGGTTTGTTCCACTTCTTCGCTTGAAAGCGCACGAGGTGTTTCGGCACCCAAACGTTCAGGAGCGACTGCACTGGCAGAAATAGTCTGGCGACCGCGAAGGACATGCGAGTTACTCATGCGTCCGGCACTGAAGATCTGGAGAATCGCTTTAGTGTGGTTGATCTTAATTGCGTTGGCCAAGCGAGATAGGCCAGGTAACATCTTCTCGTGAGCAACGCTGAGTTCGCCTTCGAAGCCTTTGCCCAAATCATTGACGTTGGCACATCCAGTAATGATCATGCCGGGGCCACCAGCCCGTAGCCGAAAGTAGTCGATTTCGTCGTTGGTAATTGAACCATCTTCAAAGCTCGACATTTCAGTCATTGGGGACATGGCGATTCGATTTTTGATAGTGACGCCATTTCGTAATTTGGTTGGCTGTAAGAAATTATAGTTAGTCATGGGAAACCTCCTGATTGTTATTAATACATTGAGTGTACCAAATAAAAGTAAATTTTCCAGGTGAAGAGAAGCCATTCCTTTTCCAATAAAAGCGGTTACAATAGAAGCGGAAGCAAAATTGAAGGAGGAATTATTAATGGAAACATTGAAAATGATTCAATCTCGTAAAGCAATTCGTGAATATTCAGGCCAAGTCAGTGATGATCAGCTGCATGAAATCTTAGTAGCTGCAAATGCCAGCCCAGTTGGCATGGGTCGATACGATGATTATCGACTTACGGTCATTCAAGATCCAGCTGTTTTGTCAAAGATGACTGGAATTTATGAAGCCCCAACTGTCATTGTCGTTTCAATTAAAGATGATAGTGCCTCAGATGAGGTTTCTGCAGGTGCCATCGTGCATAACATGGAGTTGGCTGCTGAGGATCAGGGCTTAGGTGCCAACTACAATATGGCCAGCTTGGGATCAATTCCAAGTGAAGTCATTCCTGATGGGTTTAAACCAGCATTTGCGTTGACCTTAGGGCAGACCAGTGATGAATTTACACCGCGGGAGATTCCTTTGGATCGGATTAAGACGAATATGGTTAAGTGATTAGTGAAAGAAAATGGATCGGCTTTCTCAACGGTTTCGTTGGGAGGCTGATCCATTTTTTTGTGGAGAAATCGCCATTTAATTTGCTGTTCATCTAGGTCTTCGAATTATGGTTTCTGGATGCACTTTCTTTATTTGGTGGAATTGCTTTGATAATGATTGTGCTTTGAACGAGCCTTTTACCTAGCAGAAACGTGCTTCGACGACCCTGACCCCTACTGCATAAACAAGAAGCATCAACGATGAACAAAGTGCGTTCATCATTGGTGCTTCTTGCTTATGCTCCGGGGCCACCCGGGGCTCGTCACACTCTACAATTCTCCGCCCTTCTCAAACGTAGGAACCATCTTCTCAGCTCTCATTAGCAGCAGCTGATGAAGCAAATCTTTTACATTCTCAGTAATTGCATTGGCAATCTTGTCATTAACCTGATTATGCCAATCAGTCACTTTATCTGCGGCAATATTTTTAAATTCAGCATCAGCCGTTGCGACGGCTGCTCGGCCGTTGGCAAAGCCAAACTTGCGACTTTCTGACACGGCGGTCATTGCTTCCAAGTCGTGCTCTGCGAAGAACGGATCTGCGAGCATGGCAACTAATTTGTTCAACCAATAGAAGCTCTCAGTTGTGGTACGCAAGGGGGTGTTCTTGAAGTTTGTTGGCGTATCCGTGCAGTTCGCAAAGAATGGCACTGGCGCGTTAAATTCGTTGACGCCTTCAGCCAACCAATGAATGGCCGCATGTTCGGCAGGGAAGTCGGGACGGATTTGCAGGATATGCATCTCTTGGTTCCGGTTCATACCGATCGGGCGATAACGCAGTCGTGATTCTTCGGTACCGGTTTTGCCATATGGGTCAAAATCGGTGCCCTGATAATGGCTGCTCAAGAAGAAGGCAATGTCTTCAACTGAGATCAAATGATCGGCAATTCTGGTAAATGGCATGGTCCGACTTTCTGGATCCTGCTCAATTTCAGGGTTAAACATCTTTTGGCCGTACCAAACACGAGGGGTGTTGTAGTAATGATCAGCCTGAGTGTCCTCACCAAAAATATCACGGAAGTTAAAGCCGGAACGGGCCTTGTTCAAATGATTCTTTTCAGCGAATTCTTTCAAGTCGGTGCTATACATATAGTGGTCATGATCGTTGAAATCAATTTCTTGGATGCCGGTTTGGTTAGGTGCTACCGCATATGAATCGTCAGGGATGCGTTCAGCCGCCCAATGATGGCCGCCAACTGTTTCAAAGTACCAGACTTCATCAGAGTCTGAAAAAGCAATGCCGTTACTTTCACAGGTCCCAAATTTGGTGACCAGTTCGCCCAAGCGTTTAACGCCTTCGCGGGCATTGTGAATATAGGGCAGAACACATGTCAGCATGGCTTCTTCGCCGATACCTTCCATGACCAGTGGATCAAGGCCCAGCATGGTTGTGTTGGTAAATTCGGTTTCGGTTGAACTCATGGCAACATTATCAGTGTTGATTCCCGATTCACCCCAGAGCCCATCGCTGACATCAGCGTTGGGAGTCTCAGTATAGCGAAGTGGATGATCCGGCAATTTTACCCGAAATTGGTTAAAAGTCGAAATATATTCACTGGGTTGTTCTTCGGGATTGACGACAACAAAACGTTTGGCGTTAATACCGCCACCAGCGTCTTCGTTACGAGCAATCATGGTGGAACCGTCGACAGTTGCGTTTTTACCAGCTAAAAATGCGGTACAGCTGGAGACATTCTGAAATTCATTCAATCAAATCATTCCTTCTCAATTTTTTACATCGGATCGATTAGGAAGCGGTGCTTGGTGCATGGCTGAAGCTTAATAACTGAATACTAGTTGGTTGGTGATTGATTTAGGAAGGACCAAAGCTTCACCATAAATCCAGTACTTTTGTACTTTGGTGTGCTTAGTGGCTTTCTTGGTCGAGTACTTGGAGATGCGGTACCAGTTGTATTGCAGTCCCTGGCTGGCGAACATGTCAACGTGAACCTTGGTTCCTTTTTTGAAGCCACTCTTAGCCCAAGAAGTCGTTTCCTTGTTCTTGTAATTACTATTCGGCACGTGATTGGTCAACTTAAATGACTTATAGTTGGCACCAATTTTTGCTGTAAAATTAGCCTTGTGATAGCTCAGTGATCCAGTCCTTGAAGCTGCACTTGAAGCAGGGGATTGGGCCACGGATACAAAGCCACCAAAACTCAATGCAGTTACAGCCAACAAAATACTTTTTTTAAACATACAATGATCTCCTTTCAATGTTCAATTAATTTCAGTATAAAAGTCTATGCAAAAAAATTCCAGCTGGTTCGCTGGAATTTCAGTGATTATCCTAAGAACTTACGCAGGATTGCTTGGCGACTGATTAATGTGGTCTTAGTTTCCTTATCAGAAATCTTAACCAAGTCGGCAGCTAATTGCGCATGTTTTTCTTGTTCAGGCGTTTGTGGACCGGCTTTAATATCAAAAAGTCGTTCGATGGCTTCGATATCTTCGTCGACAGCTTTCCAAGCAGAATTCTTAGCTTGAAGGGCTTCTAAAGCGTCCTTACTGAAGTATTTGGCAACGTGTTCGTAATCATGCTTGATGTTTGGATAGTACTTCATCAAAGTGTTTAATTCTTTTTCGCTTAATTTGTTCAAGATTCGGCCGGTACCAAGAAATTCTGGTGGGACACCGACTGAGTAAAGCGCACCGGTAAAGGTAATCGCACGAGGCATCTTGTAGCCATCGACATCACGTGAGTAACCGATAATCCCAACGTGTTGGTGACGGTCCCGACGCTTAGGGAATGAATCAAAGACTGGTTGTAAGTCGTTGATCAGCGGATCCAAAGTTTCGTGATATTCTGCAGCAGCTTTTTTAGCAATTTCCAACAAAATGTCTTGATCATCATGATCGATAATGTCGAACTCGCTCTTTTGTAAGCCATCGCGAAGCTTGATAATCGCTGGTTCAACGACGTCTAATGGATAATCGTAACGGAAGGCTGATTGAATCGTGGCTGTCTTTAAACCAGGGAATTCTTCGAGGTAACGGTCGATCATCATTGGTGACAAGCCGCCACGGAAGATGGTGCTTCCAGTTCCGGCGATTGGGTAAATTGGCATACCAGTTTCCTGTTCGAATTCAGCCAAACCAGTCAATGCTAACTTATTACCAATGATACTGTTCAAGAATCCATTGGAAAGAGCGGAATCAGATCCGGCTAAGAAGACCCGCATGTAGCTTAATTCACGGCCAAAGTGGTCTTTGTACATTTCAAGATACTTTTTCAAAATCTGAGGTGCGTGTAATTGAGATTCGAATCCTTCAAACAATGGGATCATTTGCAGGGTATCTGAATCTTTGTGTCCGGTATTAAACTCAGTTGACTTGTAGTGTGAAAGGCTGGCAAACTTGTCTTCCATCGAGATCAGCTGATCGGCTGATTGGGTCATTGGCAAAATTGCTTCGAATAACGGGCGTTCCTTGAAGCCGAGGTCGTAAGAGAAATCTTCGGCAGACAAGATAGTGGTCATGGCCTGCATCAAACTGTAACCTTTTTCTTCCCAAATGTTTGGCAGACGGAAGGTTAAGAATTTATCTTTGCCAAGGGGATGCTTCTGAAAGTATTCATAGTGCTCGGAGTATAAACGGTCAATGACAGATGCATCGGCATGCTTACCTTCCCAGTCCCACATGTATTCATCGGCGTCTAGCTTAGAAAAGTTTTGGTAAGCCTCGTCAATTTCACGGAATGCAGAAACAAATGCGCTATCGTTGTGCTTGAAGAACGGAACTCCTGCGTTATCTGGATGTTGAGTACCCATAATATTAGGGATTTTTCTATCCATAAAAGAATGCCTCCTGAGATTTAATTAAGTTCATTTAGAATGATTATACAGTAAAACATGGTGAACTGAAAATAATATTAACAAATCGGCCAAATTCATAAAATGTTGAAATATCCGAATATTCATGAATAATTTAATCAGTTAATTAATTATTTCAATTAAATATTACAGCTTATTTAGGAACTTTACCAGCTTTTTAGGTCAAATTAAGAACATTGCCGCAAATGAAAACGCCTGACTCCGTGGAGGAGTGGCGTTTAAAATTTAACCAAAGCTGGTCACTGTTTCGGCTGTGTAGTTACCACTATTCTTAAGTAACTTTGAAACTGGGCAGCGGTTTTCAGCTTCCTGTGCAAATTTGTCAGCTGTTTCAAAGTCGACGCCCTTGACCATGATCTGAGCGTGAACCAGGAATTGATATTCAGCACGCTCACCAATGTAGGCGACTTTGACATGAACTTCTGCAGTGTGGGGAACACCATGCTCACGTTCAACTGCCTGCAGGGTTGCTTCCAAACAGGTTGCTAATGACATCCCCAGTAGTTGTTCTGGATTGGTGCCAGGCTTCGAATTAAGTGGGCTGCTGGTTTCAACTTTGATGCCATCAGGGACATAAGCGTGGCCGTTTAAGCCTTCATCATTGACAGCTTCAGTTTGATACAGTGGGTTATTCCATCTTTCGTCTTGCATTATGAATGCCTCCTAGTTTTTTTATAGTTGATTATAAGCGCTTTCATGGAAAATGAAAGAAACTGGGACAAAATGTTTTTGCCCCAGTCACATTATCTACTCGTTATAATCCATTCGAATAATCACGGGATCTTTGGTCAAAAAGTCGCCAACCCCTGCCAAAAATTTCTGGAAGTGCGGCGTGTGGTTGTGAAAATCAACTGCATCGGCATCCTGCCAGTGTTCGATAATCTCATATTCGGTATCGCTGTGTAGTTTCTTGAAGTGATCATAACTGACGTTGCCAGTTTCACCACGAGAGCCGTCGACCAGCTCATCGATAAATGCTTCGTAATCCTTCTGCATTCCCGGTTTAACGGACAATTCAACGTTAATGACTTTCATCTTTGTAGCCTCCTATAAAATGTTAGGGCATGTACACCATTAGTATATCGAAGTTTTGAACTTATTGTTCAATTTATCATCTGTAAATGTGAGATCGTACGCGGTCCCTTTGCTGTCAGTCACATAAAGTAAGTATTTACCTGACATTGGACCCTGGCCCGTGATGGATTCGCCATTTGGAGATCCCAAAGCATCGATAGCAGCCTGATATGTAGTTCCGAGACCTAATTTGTCAATTTTTGATTTGGAGATGATGCGCTGTTTGCGTTTGGCAGCGGGTGTATAAGATTTGCCGACCGCTTTGTGATTCAGAAACTGAACCTTGACCTTGGAAACAGGGAAGGTGGCCGACACATCTTTCCAAGTATACTGAGTGGTCTTTTTAGTGACACCACTCACCGTCACACTATCAACTCTGGAAGGGGTACCAAATAACTTGATGACCTGATCTTCAGAGGAACCATAGGCAGCGTCGGTAATGTCACCGATGTTAATGCGATTGAAATTATCTAGATTAATGCCTTCAGCTTCACGGTCATGCTTATATTGTGCAGCCGTTTTCTGACTGTCAAAATGATGATCCACTGGCTTTTTTGTCGAATTTGACGTACCACACGCTGACAGTAGCAGTGTGCTCATTAATGCGAGTGTAACAGTGATTGGTTTTACCATAGAATTCCCCCTGACGACGTTGGTTATGTATGTTGATGAATTGTGAACATTATATACTTATTCCGCCGCAGACAATAGAACAATTTAGAAAAAAAGAGGCTGATCAAAAGTGTTAACTTTTGTCTCAGTCTCACAAAGTTATTCATTTGTCGAAGAATCGTCAGTCTTACCAAGAATGAGTGCATATACACTGGCATGCCCGTAGGCACCATCTTGGATAATCGAGCCGTACTTGTCTGGAATGTTGTTAACGATATAAATGCCAAGTTTGTATCCTGATAGTGCTGCCCTTTTGGAAGCGGGGTAGCCAGTTTTGTCGAGAGCAGATTTAACGCCAGCTAGCTTGACCGCATTACTTGCTGTCTTGTGTTTGTAGAGATAATTGCTGGCCAATTTCAGTGAAATAATATCGGTGTATCCCTTGGTTGAAACGGTATTTTTATCCTCATACCATAGTACGCCTTCATCGTCACTGGCATAGTTGTATGCCGCAATCTTTGAAAGTCCAAGATCAACTGGTGTATTCGGGAACAGCTTGACAATTTCTCGGGCCAACTTCTGGTAGTGGCCGGTCTGAATGTAATTTAAATAGTTTGAGCTATTCAGGAAGTCATTTGGATAAACAATGTTTTGGCCGGTGTGAATTGGGTTGGTGCCTTCAGTGAGATTGCCAGTGTAAACATAACCACTGATGTATTTACCATTTCCTCTTAGATAGCCACCGAGGTAGTCGTAATAAGAAATTTTGCCGTTGTGTTTGACGGTCGCAATGTGAGCCCGACTCCAAGTCATTCCAGGATAATCTTTGAGGTTCAACCGTTTCTTGGTATGAGTCCAATCCCACATGTAAACATTTTGGGATGGATTTTTGATGTAAAATGAACCGCGATTTTTGGTGCCATACTTCTTTTGGAGAATCTGATAACCATAAGGGCTATAACCCTTTTGCAGTGCGCTGGCTTTGACATAGCCTTGTCTGCCACGTGAAAAATTGGTGACATAGTAATAAGTCCCGCTCTTTAAGTGGTGATAAACGCGAACTTTTTGTTGAACAAACCATGTGGTCGAACGATAATTTGATAGTTTATAAAGTTTCTTTTGAAAATCCTTGTAATTGAAATTTTTATCCTCACTACCGCCAAAATACTTACTCCATACATAAGCTTGAGTTTTAGGTTTTGCATGGTAAGCGTTAGCAATGCTGGCTTCTGAATCGTAAGTCTTGAGGACTTTGATTCGGTAGCCATTGTGAGCCGCTTGAGCTGGCGCACTTGGGGCCGTCAGCATGAACAGTAGTGATGCAATGAAAATGCCAATAATTTGAATTACTTTTTTCATTTAATTTCTCTCCTCAAATGCAAAAATGTTTCTGAATAAATCTGTCAACCAAAATTGTATCCTTGAAAGAACCGATTAGTCAAACTTTCTCGATTAAACGGGGATTATTTACCAGTCGAATCTTATTTTCGAATATAATGTCTATAGAAGGTTAAAAACGAAAGACAGGTGAATCACTTGGCAAATCAACCCTTAGTATTTGATTATCAAGCCGCCAAAGGCAAGCCGGAAAATATTCGGCATCCGGAAGGGTACTGTCCGTTTTGCGATGTTGCCCATTTAACGAATATTCTTGCCCAAGATGAAGATCGAATTTGGCTGGTCAACAAATTTAGAACCCTTGAAGATACGCTGCAAACTGTTGTGATTGAATCCAGCGACCATCTTGGTGGTCCCTCAACATATTCAATCGAACAGAATCGTAACGTATTTGAATTTGCTTTCAAGTGCTGGCATCAGATGATCATTTCCAATAAGTATCGAAGCACCATCATGTACAAGAATTATGGCCCACTGTCTGGCGGCAGTTTGCGTCATCCACATTTTCAAATTGTTGGTCTCAACGATTACGATGTCTATGAAAATGTCGACATCAGCAATTTTACCGGTGTCGAGGTAATCAATGATGATCATTGTGAAATCACGCTCTCAACCCACCCAATTATCGGTTTTGTAGAAATTAATATTGCCATTGCCGAGGTCGGTCACATTAATGACTTGGCCGATGCAGTGCGGGTAATCGTCAAATACCTGTTGAATGATTATATGGGCGGCCGACTATCTTCGTACAACTTATTTTTCTACGAAATGGCTGACAAATTCTATTGCAAAATTGTGCCGCGTTACGCGACTTCGCCGTATTTTGTTGGCTACAAAATTGCCCAAGTGCAAAATGATGCTCGGTTGGAAAAAATTGCCGCTGATATTCGTGAAAGACTATAAAAACATGACTCTAATTTATGTAATCCAAAAGAGAGTGCGAAAAAAGGCGTTTTGATCCCAGAATTTAAGGGACTAAACCAATTATTCCTGATTCTGGAATGGTTGGTTTAGTCCCTTAAATGGCTGGGATCAGCCGATTTGAGCACGTTTTGGCTACGTAATAATGAAACCACTAAAAAGGCTGAGATAAAAGTTTGCACTTTTGTCCCAGCCTCCTTATTCAGGCAGAATTTGATCGTTGTTTAAACTGCACTCACCAGTGGAACTGATGGATCATCGTTGACCACTGTGACGCTGGTATCTTGTGCCAATGCCTGTTTGATCATCTGATTGATTTCAGTGTAGATCTTTGGATCAGCCGCCTTGATTTCGTTACGGGAAGCAACGAATAGATGACGGATATCCTTGGAATTTAATAAGTTTTCAATATTCTTGAAGTCGGTGAACAACTGATCTTTAAACGTTTTGGTAATCGCTTCAGCAGTGTTTTGACGATTGCTGGTTTCAATTGCCGTATTGACTAAGGTCGCAATTTCAGTAGGCGTGTCATTTTGAACCGATTGATCGACCTCAAAGTTTGCCAAATGTAAGCCATTATTAATCTTTTTGAATAAGTTAATATTTTGAGATAAGCCCATCAAGACAAATTGATGTTCAGACAATTCCTGGTTGTTCTTCAAAAAGTCCATCAATACTCGGTAATAACGTTCCTGGTCAATTTTCTTTTCCTGAGTGGTTTCATTATGACCATGGTATTGGGCATTGCCACCACGGGCACTGAAGTTCAACTCACCGCCACGCAATTCATCACCCAGGGCTTCCTTAACGGTAGTCGGGTAATCTTTGACTTCCAGTGCGGTCACTCGTTTGTTGGCAAGCTTGTATAATTTACTGTTATCACGGTTTAATTCGATTAATGTGTAATCCATATTTGGTGCTTCGCTCAGTAGCAGCAGGAAATCGATCGCATTTTCAATTCGATAGTCCGCTTCACCAACGCTGGTTCTGATCAAATGGTAAACGTTTTTACCGAGATGATCAGCAATTACCGTCATGCCTTCATAGGGCAGTTGCTCACGGGTAAGGTCGTTAACATCGGAAATAAATGGTTCGATTCCGGCACCAATTTCTTTTTGAATCTTTTTAAGCATGTTCTTAACTCGGAGTTGTTCACTTTGGTCAAACGACAGCTTACGTAAGTTAAGATTCAAAGTAATCACCGGTGCTTGCAGATCAGGTAACTTCGCCAAATCAGATACAGAAATAATAGTTGCCATAAGTAGGACACTCCTTCGTTATCAATATTAGTTATAACTGTTTATTTATATAACCTACTTCTATTATATCAGATTGGGCAGGGGAAGTCTTGTGAAGCGCTTGCAAAGAATTCTTCAGTGTCCTTTCAGCTGATTAGAACAGATTAAAAAAGAACGCCAATTATTAAGGCGTTCCATACTGTAAATTTGTGATAATCGAGATCAAGCCACCAAAAAGTGTAAATAAAACGCTCAACACAGCAAGAGCCACGAATAAGTGCCGCCACTTAAAGGGTGCCGGTTCACCCCGAGCGTTTTTATAAATTAGATAAAATGCGCCAGCAACAATTGTGAAAACTGCTGCCGCAAGTAAGATCCAGACAATTGCAAAAACGATGTCCATGATGTGCCTCCGTCATTAATGATACTTGTAAACATAGCATTAGGAGCCGCAATGCGCAACTATGCGATAAGCATTATGTTTACCTTAAGTTGATTATGATGTCTTAAGATTTAAGTTTCAGTTAATCGCGCCTTTCTAAAATGAATTTAACGAATGAAAGTCATCCGCAAATTTGATCGAAAGAAAGGTGGGAAATGATGATTAAATGGCTTCCGTACCTATTAAATATTACAGGCGTTCTGGTGTGGCTAAAGATGCAGTCCGGCAATTTGAGACGATTGTCGTGGTGTCAATTGTTCACGATTGGCTCGGCAATTCTTTACATCTTGTTTGTCAGCTACTTAACCTTAGCACCAACTTCATATGCATTTGTCGGACCACAGCACGTGTCACCGATGATGATTGGATCGGCACCGATTAATCTGATCCCATTTTGGAGCACCACTGCAGATTTTTATCAAAACGTCTTGATGATGCTGCCGATGGGTGTGTATCTCGGATTATTGCTGCCAAAATTCAATTTCAAGAAAGTCTTACTGACTGGTTTGGGCGTCAGTTTAACAATTGAAGGCCTGCAGTTTGTGCTCGATTTGTCGGTTGGACTCTCGAGATGGGTTGATATTAATGATGTTTTGACAAACACGTTTGGCGTATTAGTCGGCTGGGGTGTGTTAAAGGTTTTAAGGCATACAATCTTGGCAAGCCTTCTAAACGATTTTTCAATCACAGCGTTTTCACAACCCAAGGGTAAATGATTGCCCTTTGAATCGGCAGGCTCTAAAATAAACTTACTTAAAGTTAATAGGAGATGTTATGATGGCTAAATTGAACCAGGCAATGAAAGATATGATTGCCGGAGAATTATCGTATATTTCAACTGTTGATGCAGATGGTAATCCAGATGTTGGCCCAAAGATTTCGATGCGGGTTCTGGATGATGAACATCTGATTTATAACGAAATGACGGGCGGTCAAACCCAAGCTAACATTAATGATAATGGTAAAGCAATCGTTGCTGTCGCAAATGCAAAAGCTTTGAAGGGCTTCAGATTTGGCGGCACTGCCAAGCTTTATACGGATGGTCCATATTATGATCAAGCAGCCAAATGGGCAGAGGGCAAGTTCCCAGTTCCTAAGGGCGCTGGCGTCATTACGATTGAAAAGATTTGGACATTGGATCCAGGTCCTAAAGCAGGAAAGATTTTTGAAGAGTAATTGATAGTAAAATTGCCAGCTTATCAAATTTTGATGAGCTGGCAATTTGTTTATCTAAGCTTGGTAACTGATGCTTTCTGAGAAAGTGATGCCATCTGCAACCGTATCAAACGATTTTGCATCATCCGATTCGTCAGTCAATATTTTGATTGAGGCTGGTTTTAAACCAGAAGTTGATTTTCCAAGGAGAATCAAAGCATACTCAACTCTCTTGGCATTTGGCGCAATTTCATCAACTGAACCAGTATCGCTGAGGGAATCATCATCAGAACTTGTCTGATAACCATTAGAATAAATTACTTGTTTGATTCCGCCGAATTGAATCGCACGACTTGAATTATTTTTGACAGTGTATTCAATTTTAATCCGACTATAATCTTTTGGGAGATTATCTTTACTAAATGTGTCAATGGCTTCATCTAGTTGATCTTGAGTGTTTGCATGGATTTTATCAACTTCGGCATGCTTAAACTTTATTGATAGAGGTCCACTTTTGACGGTGGTGTTGGGCTTTGCACCTAAGCCAATCAAGGTTGCTTTTCCAATAATTGGACTGTTTTTCCATTGCCCAACCTTCGAGGGGTGGGTGAGTGAATCTGATGGGATCTCATTAGGATCCTTTTCTTTCGGCTTCGCTTTCGCCTTCGTCGTTTTGGAGCTTGCTGCCGGCTGCATCACAACCGTTGTTCTGGCACTATTCAACAATGCGATACACGTTACCATGCCAACACCCAAAACAATGATTGCCCAAATCATCCAATTTTTGTACCAAAGCTGTTTGGGCGTTGATAACTGACGAGTCGGTGTCGGAATTTCGGCCTTTTGTTTTTCAGTGTGTGGTTGGGCAGGTTGTTGATCCCCCAAAGCAACCTGTTCTTTACCACAATATGGACAGTACTGCGCCGCAAGCGGAATGGCTTTGCCGCAACTTAGACAAAATTTTGTTTCTTCATTCATGATGATCCTCCAGAATATGTATTCAGCTTTTATAGTCATCAGGTTTGGACAAAAAATAACTTAGGAGCGTTCGGTTGCCCCTAAGTTGCGAATACTTTGTAGTTAATCGTTTTACAAGCCATCTAACTATACCTAACTAATAGTACGCTCGTCAATCATTTTTAAAACTTTGTTTAATCTTTTTATAGACATAAATTTATAATTTACACATCCGAGAAACCCTTACATATCAAATAATTAACCGCTTTCAATCAAAAAGTCGTTTTAATTGTATTTTCGGTTGTACAAAACTAATATGATCTTGATCAGCAAATAGTCATTCACTCACAGGGAGGTTTTTATTATGGCAGATACAATTAATTCTGGTATTGCTGCATTACGAACACTCGAAAGTTGGGGTGTTGATCACATCTACGGTATCCCAGGTGGTACGATTAACAACTTAATGTATGCATTAGACGCTGAAAAAGACAAAATTAAATATGTTCATGTCCGTCACGAGGAAGTTGGGGCACTGGCTGCCGTTGCCGATACAAAGCTGACCGGTCACATCGGAGTTGCCTTTGGCTCAGCCGGACCTGGTGCAACTCATTTGTATCAGGGGGCTTATGATGCGATGGCTGACAAAGTGCCGGTTCTGTTGATTGTCGGTCAAAACCCACAAGCATTAATGAACCAAGACTTCTTCCAAGAGTTTGACGAAAACCCATGGTTCAAAGACGCCGGGGTTTATGCACGGACCGTCATGACGGCCGAGAGTTTGCCACACATTTTGGATGAAGCAATTCGTCGCGCATTCGCTCAACACGGGCCCGCAATTGTCACGATTCCAAATGACTTGGCCAACAAGGAAATACCAGCTGATGGCTACTATAGTTCAGCTGCCAACTTTGCCAAACCTGAATTAGGCGCCGGCTCAGATGAGCAGATTAACCAGGCGCTGGATTTGATTTACCAAGCTAAAAAGCCAATCTTATATGTTGGTCAAGGGACCTATGGTGCGGCAGATGAGGTCATGGAATTCGCCAAGAAGTTCCAAATTCCAGTCATCAACACTGCTTTGGGTAAGGAAATTATTCCATATGACTTTGAGTCCTTACTTGGATCAGCTGCCCGTGTGGCATCCAAACCCGCTAATGAAGCCTTGCAACAAACTGATTTGATGCTATTTGTTGGGTCGAACTATCCATTTGCAGAAGCAATGTTCAAACCTGGCATCAAGTTCATTCAAGTCGATAATAATCCACAAGTTCTTGGCAAACGTCACAAGACCGATGTTGCGATTCTCGCTGACGCCAAGAAGACGTTGCAGAAGTTTATCGACATGGGTAAGACCGCAGAACCTTCTGATTGGTATGCTGCTAATGTTGACAACGTCACTAATTGGCATGCTTACAACGACCATATGATGAATCGGACGGAAGGTAAATTACGATTCGAACCAGCTTTTAAAGAGATCAATCGAATTGCTGAAAAGGATGCCATTTTCTCAATTGATGTTGGGGATGTCACTCAAAATGCCGTTCGTCTGTTAAAGACCAATGGCCATCAACCATGGATTACTTCCGGATTGTTCGCAACCATGGGCGTTGGTTTGCCAGGTTCAATCGCTGCCAAATTAAGTTATCCTGATCGTCAGGTATTTAACTTAACTGGTGATGGTGCCGCAGCGATGGTCATGCAAGATTTGAGCACCCAAGTTGGTTACAAGCTGCCAATTATCAATGTGGTCTTCTCTAACGAGGCGCTAGGCTTCATTGAAGATGAGCAGGAAGACGATAGTCATGAGTGGTTTGGAATCAGTTTGCCTCAAACTGATTTCGCCAAGGTCGCTGAAGCACAAGGCATGTTAGGCATCACGGTTACTTCAGTTGATCAAATGAAATCGGCATTTGACAAGGCGGTTGAAGAGACCAAAGCCGGCAAACCGGTTTTGATCGACGTTAAGATTACCAACGAACGGCCAATTCCAGTTGAGAAATTGACTTTGGATCCAGATAAATTTGATCAAAAGACCATCGACGACTTCAAGAAACGTTATTACGCAGAGGACTTGGTTCCACTGAGTGAATTCCTGAAGAAGCATGGTGTTAAATAAAAAGTAATGATAAGCCTTTAGTTATCAGCTTTTCGGAGTTGATGACTAAAGGCTTTTCGTCTGTCTTAAATTAAAAGCACTTCAATCATGCATGTTGTGTGTAATTTGATTATAATAAATTGTATATACATGAGGGGAGCATTACATATGAAAAGATTAAGGAAATTTCGAATCGCACTGCTTAGTTTGACTGCCTTTGCAGTCGTCAGTGGCGCATCACAGACGACTCAAGCCAAATCAAAGACCAGTCCAACAACCGTCAGTGTTGTCTTAAAACCGAGGGATCATTCGCAGATGTTGACGTACATCAATCAGACGGTTGATCCAAGTTCACCGTATTTCCATAAATACTTGACACCAGCTGATGTTGAGTCGAAGTACGGCCAGTCAGATTCTCAAGTCGATCAGTTTCAAAAGTACTTTAGTGGCTATAAGCTTAAGACATCTGCTTATCCCGGGAATTTGATTTTGAAGGTGACCGGTTCAAAGAAGAACATTATCAAAGCATTTAAAGCCACACCATCAAGTAAGAATAAAAAAGACTTTATTGCTAAGACTAAGTTGCCAGGTAAATTATCTGATAAAGTCGCTTCAGTTGTCGGAATTTATCTCCCTGCCACCAAGTCAGGCAAATCTGCATCCAAGAATACAATCAAACCACACACAAATTTTGAAAAATCAGACCAAACCGTTGACGCGGCTGCTGGAAAGGCTTTTTCAAAGAAGTATGGTGTTTTGAAATTTGCTGATCACTATGGTCTGAACAAATTGTATGATAAGAAATTGGATGGAACCGGTCAACGGATTGGCATTATTGATTTGGCTGATTTTCCGATGGACAGTGTCAGTAAATACCTTGAGCAAAATGGCATGAATGGCGACACCAGTCGGGTCCATAAGATTTATACCAACGATGGGGCATATAATCAGAAACTCTCAGTTGACATTTTGGTCAGTCAGACTGAATCTTCTCTTGATGCTCAGCAGGCAGCTTCGGTTGCCCCAGGTGCTCAAGTTGACAACTATATTGCCATCTCTAAGGGTGATACTACAATTGCGGATGCCTTATTCTTGAACGCCTTCGCCCATGCTGTTGGTGATAACCAGGATAAACAGTTGTCAACCAGTTTTAACGTTGGCTACGAAGTGCGTAAGTTGATCCAACCTGGTATGAGTGAAACTGCTAAACAATATAGTGATGCGATGAACCTCGTGTTTGAACAAGCTGCTATCCAAGGAATTTCGATTTTTAATGCGAGTGGTGATTATGGTCCTCACGAGGTCTTTAATAAGAAGCCCAATCTCTCAATTCCGACTTCCGCATACGTTGTTCAAGTTGGTGGGACATCGCTACCATTAGCAAGTATCATCAAGGGCCAAAAGGTTGATTTCCCTAAAGAACGGGCTTGGAACGATTTGTATTGGCGAGCATCTACCAAACCAACTTTGTATCAAGGCAGCGGTGGCGGTTTTGCTAAATTCAATGCCACCCCCGATTATCAACTTGGCTTCTCGGGCGTAAACACCTTCCGAGCAATCGAATGGCTGAAGTATAATCCTAAAGGCTACTTGGTCAATCTCCATCCCAAGACGATCACAGGAACCGGCACTGGTCGGAACGTGCCCGATGTCTCAGCTAACTCAGATAGTAAAACCGGCTACGCAACATATATGAATTATGGTCCAGGCAATAAAAGCACCGGTAATTGGGTCGTTTCTGGTGGTACCAGTTATGCAGCCCCACAGATGGCCGCAGCCAATGCAGTTATCAATAGTGGCTTATCTGAATCGGTTGGCTTCTGGAATCCACAAATTTACAAGTGGGCTGCTGAACCCGACACGCCGTTCACGGTGTTGGATGATGCTGATAACAACAGCAACTTGTACTATACAGGTCAACCAGGAAAGCTCTATAACCAGGCAACTGGCTTAGGAACGGTTAACTTTGAGAAGCTCTATAATAAATTTGAGACTCAAAACAGCTCGAATTAATCTGAGGGGAGTCATTGATTATGGTAAAATGGAAAATCGCATTACTTAGTTTGACTGGGTTCTTAACTTTGGGGGCAGCATCGACAACCGCTTCTGCCAAGACATCTAAAACGCCGGTGACGGTCAATCTTGTTTTTAATGTGCGTGATCAAAATGGCATGAACGATTATGTTAATCAAACAGTGGATCCAACTTCGCCGAATTATCATCAATATTTAACACCGGATCAGGTTGCTGATAAATATGGAAGAAGTAGTTCCCAAATTTCAGAATTCACGAAGTATTTTAGCAAGTATCATTTGAAATCAGCTGCTTATCCCGGCAACTTTGTCATGAAGGTTCAGGGTTCTCAAACTAATTTGGTGAAGGCGTTTAAAGCCAAGCCTGCTAAAACCGATAAGAATGGGGATGTGTCTCGAACTAGATTGCCCGGCAAATTATCCAGTCAGGTAGCGTCAGTTCTTGGACTGTATATAGAGAACAAAAAAACCAGTAGCAAGACTGATAAAAAAGCACTCAAGTTTACCCATCACTTGGTCAAGGATGACGCACCAATCGTTGCAAACACTAAAAATCAGTTTGCCAAGAAATATGGGTCAGTCAAGTTTTCTGATGCATATGGCGTCAACAAACTATATGACCAGAATTTGCATGGGCAAGGGCAACGCATTGGGGTCATTGTGACCTATGAATTCAATCCAAAGGATGTCGCTGAGTACTGGAAACAAATGGGTGTCAACAGTGATGTTTCAAGAATTCATAAGATTTACACGACTGATAAAACCGATGGCCCAAATCCAAAGACCAATGATGATGTGACTTCACAAGAAGAAGCCAGCTTGGATGTTGAACAAGCTGGTAGCGTTGCGGACCAAGCACATATTGATGCTTACGTTGGGGTTTCCAAAGATGACGTTTCAACCCCAGATGTCCAATATTTGGATGCTTTCGCGACAGCGGTTGGTGACAATCAAGATAAGCAACTCACTACCAGTTCCTCATTTGGGAATGAGTTAACCGGTTTTGGAGCCGGTGGCTTGAGTGAAACGCCAGCTGAATTTAACGATGCAATTAATTTGGTGTTTGAACAAGCTGCGATTCAAGGAACCGTTATTTTCAACGCTGCCGGGGATGCCGGCCCTTACGAAATTCCCAGCAAGACTCGCAGCTTATCATTCCCAACTTCCCCATATGCGGTTCAAGTCGGTGGGACGACATTACCGTATACTAAGATTATTGGTTCTCGATTGGTTCAAATTCCTAAAGAACGAACTTGGGGCGATTCCTACTCACAAGGGATCGTTAAAAAGCCAACCATCTTCCCTGGTGGCGGTGGCGGATTCTCCAATCTTAATCCAACTCCTTCATATCAACTCGGTGTTCCAGGTGTGAACACATATAATGCGTTTAACATGGTTAAATACACGAAGGGCGGCTACTTGAACAATCCAAATCCTGGAATGGTTTCTGGAACTGCTTCTGGTAGAAATCTTCCTGATATTTCCGGAAACGCTGATGAGAAGACTGGTTATGCTGCTTACATGTCATACAAGAACTCTTCAATTTGGGTCAATGCTGGTGGTACCAGCTTTGTGGCCCCTCAAATGGCGGGTGCCAGTGCCGTGATCAATAGTGGCTTAAAGACTTCAGCTGGATTCTGGAACCCACAATTGTATAAGTTCGCGGTTCAACCCGATACACCATTCCATGTTTTGGATGATGCGACGGTTAATAACACCAATTTGTATTACACGGGTCAACCGGGTAAGGTTTACAACCAGGCTAGTGGTTTGGGAACCGTTGATTTTAGTAAATTGTTTAACAAGTTCAATACACAGGGATAAACTCTGATAAAAAATAGCAGGACTCATACATGCGATGATAAATGCATGTGTGGGCTCTGCTATTTTTTGACTTATTTGATACTATATGTTTGGACGCCGATGGTTTGGTTGGTCCCATATTTGACACCATGAATTTTGATTGATGACTTGGTGTCATAGAGATTCCAGGCCATCGATCCTTTGGCTGATTGATTTTTCTTAATATTGATTTTGTATTTGGCAGCTAGGCTTTGATCAGGGAGTGGAGCGGCAACCAACTGCTTTTTTGATTTGGCAGGTTGGTAAGCCCTCAACACTGACGCGGCACTGACCGGTGAAACCTTTTTGCCACTGGTGTTTGTAATTGTGTACCAAATTGCAAAAATTGGCTTCTTACCAAACTCATTCCCACTTGTCCCAGCAGGAATCACGGCTGTTTTGGTGATTTTGAGATGAAAGTTTTTCACTTTGAGTGAATTCTTGCTGAAGTTTTGCGAGTTTGCTGAATTTTTGCTCTGTCCCAGCATGCCACAACCTGACAAAGAAATGAGGGCGGTTAAGGTCAGTAGAAATAACAATGTTTTTTTCATTTTCCGGTCTCCAATATTTATGTATTGAGTAAAAATGATACTTGGTTAATATTTTACATGATTATTGCAGAAAAGGAACATAAAAGTATTTGTGTGAGTGGCGATAGTTCAATTTTCTCAGGATTGGATTTCAATATACAAAAAGCAGCGCCATGAGTCGGCTCTGCTCGAAATTTGATTTGGATGAATTATCTTTTGTCAGTTGGCACTCAATGCGTTTGAGTTCCACAAGCAAACTATTGATCGGAATTACTCAACGCCCGCAACTCTGAAATAATATCCATCAACTTGGCATGATAAATGTCTGATCTCAAAGCATTATTTTGCTGGCTGAACCAGTATTGTTTAGCAGGGGCCACATAACTTTCCGGCACTTGATATTTATTGGCGATTTGCTGGAACAGTGCTGGATTATCCGCTGCTTGCTGAATCCGATAGAGCGGTTCCTCTTGGATAATCTTGACGACTTGCGGCCGGACTTCTTCAGGTAATTTTGGCTGAACAATTTTGACGACAGTATTTTTGATTGGTTTATCCAAAATGGTGTTGGTCTGGCGTTGTGCATCAGTTAGTTCATGAACTTGGTGGCCAACATATAAAAAGCCACCCAAGACAATGACAAGGATACTGATCCAGACAATTAGTTTGGTGTGCTTCGATTTCTTTTGTTCATGTTTAGTTTGTTTTTGTTCCACCCGCGATGGTGTTTGATTTTGCATTATCTGTTCCCCCTCGAACAATTTACGAGACGAGTATAACATTTCTGATTATGAATCAGTGCAGGGGACGCGCGAAGAACAGCATTTTAAAAGTTTCTTTAAACAAAAAAATGGCAAGCAGCTTCGACCTTCTGAACGCTTGCGCGCCGATCGTTACTTACTCACCGTGGTTTGGCACCAAAAAGAATTGTAGCATGAAAACTGAAATGCAGCAAGTTTCAGCAAATCTTTTCCATGTTCGTTCACTCTATGACAGAAAGCCAGACTAATGTATAATCATTTTTCATGAATTTTTTTGACTGTAGGAGAAAATAATGAGATCACTTAAAGCTCAAAGCTTTATCCTAATTTCAATTGGATTTATTTTGGGGATGAACGAATTTATTATCGTCGGTATTATTAATGATTCGGCAGGCACGTTTCAAATATTGGCTTTTGGGTGACCGTGTTTACAATTTCCAACGTGATGACGGCGGTGACTGCAACTGGTGGCATTTTGGTTAATCACTTAGGGTTGAAATCTTTGGGGTATAGCGGCGCTGTTTATACGGCCGTTGCCTTGGGAATATTATTGGTTTTGAACAAGGTACGAAAAGGGTTTGATTGATATTTGACTACGAATTTTTGAATTGTAATTAAAATAAAGAAGACAGTCACCACAACGGTTATAAAAGTTGTAGTGACTGTCTTCTTTTTTACTTGATTTTGCGTTGAAAGTAATGAAATCGATAAGGCAATAAAGTAATGCCGCTCTGGGATTGGGCAGAATTTAAAGAACGAAAGAAGCCAACCAGCAGATTGCCCAATGGTTAACTTCTTAATAACTAACTTAGGTTAGCGAACGATCGAATCGTTCTTTCCTTACTCCCAAGCTTTCCTGCTAATACGCGAAGCCTGGGCTCTGATACTGACTGTTTACTTTTGAAAAATTCTTTCGATAAGATGTCAACTCGAAATAATAGTTCTTTTGTTAAAGTGTCAGCTTAGGTTGTTGTTCACTGGCGATTTTAAATGTAAAGCCCTTTTCTTTCATGAGTGATCCAAACAGCATGCTAGCTTTTAACATCCTTTAGGAATGGGCGGAATGTTTAACGATAGTACACTCTGGAGAAATGTTTATCTGCATAGTTTGGAGTAATGATACGTTCTTTTAATTTGTAATGAGTTGCTCTTAATTTAACGTAATTCCATTTATGTGAGTACACATACTCCACTCCCCGCAATAGGTAGGTATAACGTCCGTAGTGTTTATAACTAACTCGATTCATGGAAAACGGATCGCCTAACCCGAAAGCTGTGTATGTTCTTCGAGTCATTTGCACGCCTTCTTTATAATTGAAGGCATATTTACCTCCGACATGTCGAGTCACTTTGTAAGTTCCTCTCAGTATCTTTGGTGTGCCATAGTGCCAGACGGCTGCGTGACTTTGGACTGTGTTTGCAGTTGTCGCAAATGTGATGCTAGATAATGCTAATAAACCATATTTTGTAATTCTGTTCATAGTTACATCCCCTCAAAAGACTGAATACCAATCAGTGAAATTTGCGAACTGATTGTAAAAAAATCAGTCATATCATCGCGTTAAGCGATAACATGACTAAATATTTGTTACTAATGGAGTCGGCGGGAGTTGAACCCGCGTCCGAGCATATCGCCACCTAGATATCTACGTTCATAGATCTATTATTTAAATTTCACCAACTGAAACGCCATAAATCAAGGCACCCACAGCAGGCTAACCTGATTAGTCTCTTCAGTCCGCTTCAGGTGGGAGCAAACTGCGTGAGCCCATTAAATTTAAGACCC
Source organism: Lentilactobacillus otakiensis DSM 19908 = JCM 15040 (assembly GCF_001434145.1). Classification (GTDB taxonomy): domain Bacteria; phylum Bacillota; class Bacilli; order Lactobacillales; family Lactobacillaceae; genus Lentilactobacillus; species Lentilactobacillus otakiensis. The sequence continues at coordinate 63,845 of NZ_AZED01000014.1, forward strand.
AGATCTAACCCATGGGCGAAGTTAGGAGGATCTACGTTAAGCGCTTATTAGGCAGCTAAAGCGTAAGAATTGTTATTATTTTTTGCAGTTATAATAAACTGGGCGGTTTTACGTGGCGCTGCACGAAACGCAATCCAGACTCAACCTATACCCGTCGAATCCATAACGACCCCGATACATATAATATCTTATCATAAACTATCTAAACTTAGAAGGATTCTGTCTTACAGCAGGTCAAAATGCTTCAGACCATTGACAATTCCATGGTCGATATTCTTGGTAGTGATGAATTCTGCATATTCTTTGACTTGCGGCAAGCCATTTTCCATCACAACTGGGTGATCGACAAAGTCCAGCATCGGGATGTCATTGTTGCCATCACCAAATGCATATGTTGGAATGCCTTGCAATTTTGCGTTGGCAATTAATTCTTGAATACCTTTTTTCTTGGAACTGCCAGAATGGACAATATCCATACTGAAGGGCGTGTTTCTGAAAAACGTGAGAGTATCCTTGAAGCGATCAATATACTTTTCGTCTGGCCCCTTGGTGTTGATTAACATCATGACAACTTCCTGTTTTTCAATGAAGTCATCAACACCCAGGTTTGGCATCCGTGAGTTGATAAAGTTGTAATTTCCGCGAACAATATCGTTAATAAAATTAATTCTGGCTCCGGTGCTGTTCATGACGGTTGTGGCTTCATGATTGGATTTGGCGAATTCTACGAAGTCTTTGACCACTTGTTTGTCCAGCAAGGCTTTATAAACCGGCTTGCCTTCAAAGATCACGTAGCTTCCGTTTGCGGACACGACGGTATCAATGCCAGTTTGACGCATGGTGTTTGGAATTTCAAATAAATTTCGGCCCGTTGAGATAACAGGTAAGATATTGTTTCTTTTTAATTGGTGCATCGCATCGGCCACTTCGGGATCGACACGAGTTTGTTCGTTATACAAAGTATGGTCAAGGTCAAAGAACGCAATTCCTTTATACATAGTAAGCCATCCTTTTCGTTATTAATTTGATAATCATATACTTTACTATCATAACAATATTGCGAGTTTCCAAGCAAGTTTCTGCAATTATTGGTAAAATGGAGTATATATGGGGTGAGACGATTGGAAAAGACAACCATTGCGAATGAAAAAACCAGCCGATTCTTTGTCCGGCTACGCAGAATTCCCGGCGAACATTGGTACTTGGCAAACGGTAACGAAAAAAATGTTAATCCAAAAAATAAAATTAAAGTTCCTGATAGCATTAAGGCCCAAGATTTCTTAATTGATGAAATTAGTTTCTTCAATAAATTAGTCTGGTATCACTTCACATGTGGTGATCTTGAAGGTTGGCTGCCCAAGCGTAATATTCGAAAGACATTTAGGCGATTGGATGTTGAACCAATCAAGCAGGCAACCCAATCCGACATTGATAATCAGTGCACGGCGATTTTAATGATGCTCAAGAGTTCTGGAGCGGACGTGACCACTGATGATATCAAAGAAGCCGTTGAAAAATGGCACAATGAATCAGGAACGTTGATGGACTTAACGGAACTAATTATTTCGCAAACCCACTCAATTCGCGATTTAAATAGCGTTGATTTTAGAAAGTTAGATAAACAATTAATCCGTAGACGGCCTATTTTAGTAAAGGTTTCAGGAATTGATAATTTAAAATCAAGTCTGATTTTATTGACCGGATTTAACCGGAAAATATATTACTACAATGATCCATGGACTGGACGACTCGAATCAATTTCCCAAAACCATTTAAGAAAGCATTGGAAACGTGGGAACTTAGAAGCAATTAGTTATTGAAGGCGGGGCTTTATAATGAAACTGTTAATGATTGAAGATAACAAATCAGTATCAGAAATGATGCAGATGTTTTTCCAGAAGGAAGGGTGGGACGTCACCTTTGCTTATGACGGCATTGAAGCAATGGACAAGTTCAACGAAGATCCTGAAAGCTGGGATATGATAACGTTGGATCTCAATTTACCCAAAAAAGACGGTATGGAAGTCGCCAAGGAAATTCGAGCAAAATCACAAACTGTGCCGATTATCATGTTAACGGCGCGAGATTCTGATAGTGATCAAGTGTTGGGATTTGAAATGGGTGCTGATGATTATGTCACCAAACCATTTTCCCCAATCACCTTGGTTGCGCGAATTAAGGCACTTCAAAGGCGTGCTCACACTGAAAGTGATGAAGAAGAAACTGAGGAAAACGCAAAAAACGTCTTTGATATTCAAACTGACCATTTTAAATTGAATTCAAGCACCCGTGAAGTGTATTTGGATGACAAGCGGCTTTCTGATCTGACGCCGAAGGAGTTTGAACTCTTGAAAACGTTGGCCCAAAAGCCACGCCAGGTCTTTTCACGTGAGCAGTTGTTGGAAACCGTTTGGAACTATGAATATTATGGAGACGAACGAACCGTTGATGCGCACGTCAAAAAGTTGCGTCAGAAGATTGAACAGATTGGCCCCCAAGTGATCCAAACAGTTTGGGGTGTCGGTTACAAATTTGATGATAGTGAAGTGGACAAGAAGAAATGAAAATGATTTATCAGCAGCTATTGGCATTCTTTTTGGTAATTGCCTGCACCATCCTTCTGCTTGGATTTTCATTCGGACGGATGTCGAAAACGTTTGTTTACGATACGACGTGGCATAATTTAGAGAAGTATTCCGATAGTTTGATTCAACAATCATTGACAATTAGTTCAAAGAATAAGGCTAAGGTCACTTTTGATGAAGAAAAACTGAAAAATTCTGAAGCATTGTTAGAAAATCAGGCCGTCCATTTCACGGTTTTTAGTCCCCAAGATCAAGTCATTTATCCTAACAATGGCGTTGCCCCGCGGATCACTCAGAATGATTGGAAACATTTGCGACGCAACCAAATTGTCCGAAAAGTGAATAACAAGAACTTTAAGATGAGTAACGGCAAGACGCGGCCAGCAATGATTGAAGTTCTTAAGCCGTATTACTATAAGAAAAAATTAGTCGCTGCTGTAACAGTGGGGGCGTTTATTTCGGATGTTAACTCAAACGTTAAGCGAATTAATCGTGATTTGTTGAAGGCATTATTTGTTGCCTTAATTATTTCGATGTTTGTCAGTTACTTTATCGCTAGGAGATTGAACCGACGGATTAGTAAGCTGCGAAGCGCAGCCAATCAGGTTTCCAACGGGAATTACAAAATTCGTTTGAAACCGGGTGGTAAGGATGAGATTGGTGAGTTGATTGTTGATTTCAATCATATGACCCGATCACTTCAACAGGCTAATAACGAAATTCAGCGACAAGAGGAACGACGGCAAGAGTTTTTGGCTAATGCCGCCCATGAGATGCGGACGCCATTGACAACTATTTCAGGAATTCTTGAAGGCATTAAGTACGACGTCATTCCTCAGGAGTCTCGAGCAAAGAGTATTGACTTGATGAGCAGTGAAACGCAACGGCTCATTCGGCTGGTAAATGAGAACTTGGATTATGAAAAGATCCGATCGAACTCCATTCAGCTCGACAAGCGCCATTTTAACGCTGCTAAGGTTCTTGAAAACGTCATCGACCAATTAGGCAGTAAGGCAGAAGAATCGCAAGACAAGCTTGTTTTGAACGCTCCTAAGGACTTGTCAATTTATGCTGATTACGATCGATTTGTTCAAATTGTTTTTAACATTGTGACCAACGCTATTCAATTCACCAACAAAGGGACCATTACGGTTGTTGGTGAGCGGGGGTACAATGAAACGATCATTAAGGTTTCCGATACCGGAATTGGCATGTCTGACGATCAACAGAAAAACATCTTTGAACGGTATTACAAAGCTGATGCTTCCCGGAGAACCGGTAAGTACGGCGAATCAGGGTTGGGGCTCGCAATTGTCCATCAGTTGGTCAAATCACATGGTGGTAAGATTACAGTTTCATCCAAGCTGGGTAAAGGAACAACGTTTACAGTCATTATTCCCGATGCAACAGCTGCCGAAAAAGATCAGGAAAATAATTAAATTAAAAGCCATCACTTTGTATGATTGGGAATTTCCCAATTTCATCCAAAATGATGGCTTTATTTGTGTCTAGTTACTCGATTCTTTAGCGGCATGCTCTTCATAGGCTTTCGTGCCCTTGTCGGTCAAGCCGTTGATTTCGTTATGGTCAGTTACAATGTAGCCTGCATCCACCAATGGCTTTGGGTTGCCGCCAATCACGTTGTCACAATAATCAACAAAGTGGTTGACAGGTGTGCCGGATGATACTCGGCCAGTGTAAATTGCTTTTAAAATTTCATAGTCAGTTGAAGTTAATTCCATTTTGAAACCTCCTAATCTTGATGATTTAATGATACCACCTAGAATGAGATAGGCGTTTAAATTTGTTTCAATGAAATTTATCTAGACAATTTATCGAAACTGTCTAACGAATTTGTGGAAATTTTTGGATAAAAAAAGATGTTGGCTAAATTAACCAACATCCTCGCTTATCATTGTCGTATCAACGATTATCACCCGCACGGGGCTCGAACCCGTAACTCCGCCTTGAGAGGGCGACGTCTTAAACCAGTTTGACCAGCGGGCAATGCTATCAAACTCACTATAATAGTTTATCTAACTCAGACCTGTTTGTCAACAAGGGAAACTTAAATATAAAGTTGACAAAACGCCGAAAAATCTTTAATATATTTAGTTGTGATATTCATTGGGTATTCGCCAAATGGTAAGGCAACGGACTCTGAATCCGTAATTTACTGGTTCGACCCCAGTATACCCAATATCGAAGCTTTGCCCGGTTGCATAGGTTGTTTTAAAGCCTGTGATGCCGGGCTTTTTTTGTTTTTCGAGTTTTATTGATTGAAACTAAGCGTTAGCCAAGTACAGTGGAACAGTAGTGAAGAAAATCATTCTTCACCGCTGGTATGTACAACAGGCACATCCTCCGGGCAAAGGATGTGCCTGTTTAGCTTAGTCTAAATGATTAATTGCATATTGTGCCTGTGAGGCAGTAAAACTTTCACCATAACTCGAAGTTAATTGGTCATAAATAGCATTTTTTGACATTGACATGTCATCTCGGTATGATTTCGCTTTTTCTAAAGCATTTTGATTCCAATTAATGCCTGACAAATGTGTTGCTGCCCAGTAGGCAACTTTTGGCGAAAAATTTTCGCCTGATGCGGACTTCAATTGATCATAGATACCTCGTTTGGACATCGACATGGTTCTCGCATAGCTGTCAGCTTTATTGAGAGCTGCCTGATACTCAGCCGGAATTTTTTTGGCAGACTCCGAAGTAGCGGCAGCACTCGTGTGAGATGTCTGTTCACTGGGACTACCACTCTCAGTGGATGAACTGTCAGTTCCACAACCGGATAGCAGTAGTGTTGCTGCCAATCCGATGCTAATCAATGCAATTCGTCTCATATGGAAATTCCTCCGGTAAAATTAGTCTTTTTGATCTTCATTGACAACGTCTTCAATTATTTGGTCATGGCCATTTTGATCATCACCAACTTGTTCTGGTGCTGATTCTTTTAATTTTCGCCGGCCAAAGATTGTTTGTGCGGCTTCAGATTCAATGGTTTTAAGATCCTCTTGTAACCAGCCGTTAATTAAAAATAAATCAACAAGCGCCCAAATCCCAGTGATACCGATTCCAAGCCCCAATGTCAAAACGGTGATTAAAGTCATTGCAACTGCACTACCGGTTTTTCCCATGTAATACCGGTGACCACCAACAAATCCGGCAAAAAGGGCAAGCAGATACGCAACAGCAGGTGACTTCTGTCGTTTCTCGACTTCGGAATTAACCAACATCATCTCCTCAGTGGTCAATTGACTCACAAAATAATCATTATTCATAAACATCCTCCAATAATTTCAGCTTTTAATGACATCAGTATTTGGTCAGACCGTTTAACGTCACAATAATTAAATACGCAAAAATAAGCAGAAATTCCTTAAAATATTTGAACTAAATTAGTCGACGACTGCACAGGTTGATTTTTCACCCATGAGAACTTGCACCTTTTATTTTTTCTATCACAAATGTTATTGTGAATATTAAAGGAAGTTTGCAAAGGGAAAATTAGAAAATGGATTGTAAAGAAGTCGTCAAGTACGTGGACCACAAGTATCAGACACAACCAGAATATCTTTGGAAAAAATACCCGACTTACGCAGTGCTTAGGCATGCTGACAACCGCAAATGGTATGGATTGATTATGACTGTCGAAAAAGCCCAACTCGGATTGGACGGTAATGGTACTGAAGAGATCATGGATGTGAAACTCGATCCCAAGGAAGTTGAGTTCAGGCAGTCCACCCCAGGCTTCTTACCTGCATACCATATGAACAAAAACAGCTGGTTGTCGATTCGACTCGCTTTAGTTGATTCAAAGCAGATTCATGATCTGATCGACACCAGTTATCAATTAACTGAAAAATAAAAAGCAGCCGCGAATTTTCGCAGCTGCTTTTAAAGTCTTTATTTATTTTCGTAATAATGATCTGCTTTGGATTTTAATTGAGTGGTTTCCAGTTTGTTCAAATTTAATTTCTTTAAATTCTGTTTGGTAAACGTGCTTCTGACAATCGTCTGTTTTTTCCCGTTACCAACATTTCGATTAAAGATTATATTAAACCTCTCATACTGGTCATATTTAGAATCCTTGATGGCCTTCAAAATGGCCACGGTGGTTAATTTAAATGACTCGGTAGTATCCCGTTTATCGGTTACTTGAACCGTGAAAGCTGATTTCGATGACCGCAATTGATCTTGATGGTCGAACAGCAAAGCATGTGTGGTATCCAATTTGTGCTTAACCGCCGATTCAGTGGACTTCGTTGGCACTTTGGTTGGTTTCTTGACTGACTTTTCTGTGCGTTCAGCCTGTTCAGCGTTTCCTTTGCGGATCACTTCTTTACCTTTAGGAGAGTTAAAGAATAAGGTGCCAAAGACTGCCATTAAGACCAGAGAAATTAGAGCATATTTGCCATAAGGGTACTTGCCGTGTTTGCCGGTAACCTTAAAATACACAAACATGGCGAAAAAAATCACCATCGCATATGACGACAGTTTGGTGATCACATCAAACAACGTGCTAATCAAAGTGTATGTCTCCTTTAACCCTGGCCATTATTCAAATGACAGGTCGACTAAGTATTTGTGTTGATCCACCAAATGTGAGGTGGTAATCCACAACTCGTGATAATTGGCGTCCTTAACTTGGGTCATGTCATGGAAATAGTCCAGCAAATCACTATACATCGACATGAAATCAGACGACATCCGGTTAACCTCAAGTTTTTGCTGTGGGAAATAAATTTCTGGATTACCTAACTTGACTGTATCATCCAAATACATTTCGACAACGTTGTCGTAGGCGTCAGGCTTGGTGAGGACCTTGTCTGGGTGTGCTTTAATATATGATAGAACATGATAAATTGTATCTGAGTTACTTGCCACTTGAGTTTCCTCCGATCTTAAAAGTCTTACGTGTCCTATTGTAACAAATCTGGACTCACTAGGCAGAAAGTTTTGGAACCATTGAGGTTGGATAGATTCTTTAAACCACCAATTTTTAGCGGTACAATTAATTCAATTCATGTACATAATGAGAGGAAGCTGTCGATGGAATATTTAAAAACAGTTGCGAAGATGCATCAATTTGTGGATGCCGGGATCGTTCCCGGAGTGAGTTATGCGATTATTGATGACGATGGCATTCAAACCGATGTTTTCGGCAAACAAGAATTGCTTCCAGAACGGCTGGCACTTCACAAAGGCGAGTTGTATGATCTGGCGTCGCTAACCAAAGTCGTCGGGACAACTAATTTGATTTTGAAACTACTTGTATTAGGCGAAATTTCCTTGGACGATTCTTTTAGCAAATATTTTCCTGAGTGGCACTCTCCCCAAGTCACTATTAGGCATTTACTGACACATACCTCTGATATTGTTGGGTACATCCCCAACAGGAATCAACTTCCTAAATCCGAACTCATGGCAGCTATCCTAAGTTTAAAAAGTGGGCCTGACCTTGGTAAAGTGGTTCACTATCAAGATTATAACTTCATCTTCTTGGGCTGGGTCGCTTCTCGAATCATGGGGGAGCCGGTTCAACAATTGATTAGTAAGCTGGTTCTTCGGCCGCTGGAACTCCAACATGCCACGTTCACCCCAGATCAGATCGATAATGTTGTCCCAACCGAATTGATCCCCAGCAAGGGACTAATTCGCGGAACAGTTCATGATCCTAAAGCCAGAATTCTAGGGGCTGACTGTGGTTCTGCCGGCCTGTTTGCAACGCTTGATGACTTGATTCATTTTTCTCAGTGGCTTTTGGGGGATGTTAAGTATCCCGAATTTTTACCAAATGACTGGCTAGACCAGCTATTTGTTGATCAAACGCCAGGCCACATGAAGAATCGTTCATTTGGCTGGATTCTTAGACATTTCGACGGCCATCCGTATATTCTGCATACTGGATATACCGGAACGCTAATTGTCGTGGATCGAGTGACGCATAAAGCGCTCATCTTCTTGTCAAATCGCGTTCATCCGGATCCGAGTAACAAATTATTTTTACCGAACCGAAGTGAGCTGATTCGGACGTTCGTAACTGAAAATAGTCGTACAGTTAATTAATTGTCAATACCAAAAAGGGAGCCGCAACTGATGTTGTGACTCCCTTTAATATTCTTAAAATGTAGCACCAACTTTAAGTTCTTCTTGCGGTTCCAAATCTGCATCGGGATATTTTCGTTTTAAAGCATTGACCAAAACGTGTTTAGCGATGTCATTGTTTCTTGCTAGAATTGGGCCGTGAAAATATGTGCAGTAAACGTTCTTGTAAATGGCACCTTCGGTTTTATCCTGCCCATTGTTGCCGTGGCCTTCTAAAACTTTACCGAGTGGCCGTTCGCCTTTACCCAAGAACGTAATTCCCTGGTGATTTTCGAAACCGTGGTATTTTTCACCGGTTTCTTCATTTTCAATGACCACGTTGCCGATAAACCGATGATCCTTTTGCTTATCGGTGTAATGATCCAACGCACCAATGCCCATGAGTTTTTCGCCATTGGCACCGATGTAGTAATGACCCAAAAGTTGATAGCCACCACAAATTGCAACGACCGAGCCATTATCTTCGATGAAATCAGTTAATGCTTGTTTTTTAGATTGGATATCTTTTGAAATAATGGACTGTTCAAAATCCTGACCACCGCCAAATACGACAATGTCATATTTATCCGGGTCAAATTTCTGGTCCAAACTAATAACCTCAGAGGTTAATTCGACGCCCATTTTGTTAGCCAAATACTTGAGCACTAAAATATTTCCAAGGTCACCATAAGTGTTCATCAAATCACCATACAGGTGACAAACCTTTAACGAATATGCCATTAGCCCATGCCTCCTTTGATGAAGCCCTTTGCTGCAAATACTTTTCTTAAGTGTAGCATAGCTGTGTAAGTTGCGAGGATATAAACCTTTTTGGTTGGTGCTTGTGGGATCATCTCAACAACCTTGTCCAAATCTGGTTCGACTAAATGCTTACTTGGGTCCACACCGGCTACCTGTAAACGGTAGGTGATGTCTTTGTAACGCTCGCCTCCGGTAATAAATTGTTTGATGTTCATCTTCGGCAGTCGTTCAAAGTCGCCATCCCAGATCCAACTGGTGTCGATCCCATCAGCATAGTTGGCATTCAGCAAGCCGATAAATGTGAATGGATCTTTGTCGGTTGAAATCATGTCGATGACTTGGTTTAAACCGACCGGATTCTTCACTAAAATTAAGGTGACTTGTTTTCCGTCAACGTTAATTTCTTCTTGCCGGCCAAAAATCCGCTTACCTTTTTCAAATGCTTTCTTTGTCTGAGCAGGGGAGACACCCATGAAACGACCAACCGAATAGGCTGCTAACGCGTTGTATATGTTATAAACGCCGCCAATGCCAATCTTGATCGGCTCACCATCAATTTCAAATGTGGATGACTTGGGGGTCAGTTCGCTGATCTTGTTCAAGGCGAAGTTTAGCTCTGGGCGTTCAAAGCCACAGTTGGGGCAGAAGTATTTGCCCAGATTTGAATAACTAATGAAGTGATAGTGCAATACATGTTGGCATTGGGGACATAAGACGCCGTCGGTATTAGGAGTGGCCTTGATGTCGCCATCTTTTTGGTTATCGAATCCGTAATAGACGATTGGATTTGGCAACTGCTTTGAATGGAAAATTGGCGCATCACCATTGGCGATAATCGTGGCGTTGGGTGCCAGTGCCACACCATTTAAAATTTTATTGTAGGTTGTGTAAATTTCACCGTAGCGATCCATCTGATCACGGAAGATGTTGGTGAAGACAAATGCTTTGGGCTTGATATATTTGGTGACCATGATCACGTTGGCTTCATCAACTTCCAAAACAGCCAATGGCCGTTTACCTTTTGACTTTGGCGCGTGGAGGAAGGTCGTGATGATTCCCTGCTCCATGTTCGAGCCGGTGGGGTTGGTCAAAATGTTATCGTATTTTTCTTTGAGGACTTGAACGGTCAACGCCGTGGTCAACGTCTTACCATTAGTTCCGGTAATCACGATGACATCATAGTCACGCCCAAGAGTGGCTAAAATTTCTGGATCGAGTCGCTTGGTAATTTTACCGGGAAGCGAACTGCCGCCCTTGAAAAATGTATGCAGAAACCAATAAGAAGACTTACCGGCTGCAGTAGCAATTGAACTTTTTAATGACATAAGCTTTACTCCCTTAAATGAAGTACATAATGGTACTAATCAATCATTAAGTTTAGCATACGCCAAACCGTTTGAACATACATACGCTCACAGCTTAAGGCTTCGATAAAAAATTGGATTCCGAAAAATGTGTGATCGTGACAATTTTCTCATTATTATCGATTTTCAAAACTTTTTCTGTATAATAGAAGAGAAGCTCTTAAGGAAAAAGGTGGATATTTTGGCTCAACTATTTTATCGGTACGGCGCAATGAATAGCGGCAAAACAATCGAAATTATTAAGGTTGCTCACAATTATGAGGAGCAAAACAAAAGTGTTATTATTATGACCAGTGCGTTGGACACCCGCGAGAAGCAGGGGATGATCGAATCGCGAATTGGCCTGGAACGCAAAGCCGAACCAATTCACGAAGACACCAATGTTTATGACCTGGTGCAAGAACTCAATCCACATGCCAGCTGCATCTTAATTGATGAGGCCCAGTTTTTGAAGAAAAAACATGTCATGGAGTTGGCAAAGATTGTCGATGAGCTCAACGTGCCGGTCATGGCATTTGGCTTGAAGAATGATTTTCAGAACAATCTATTCGAAGGCTCCAAATACCTATTGCTGTATGCTGATAAGATAGAAGAAATGAAGACAATTTGCTGGTTCTGTGGCAAGAAAGCCATCATGAACCTGCGTTTCCATGACGGTGAGCCGGTATACGAAGGCGAACAAATTCAAATGGGCGGCAATGAATCCTATTACCCCGTCTGCAGAAAGCACTATTACAATCCACCTATTAAGTAACAAAGTGAGGAATATTAAATGGACGAAATTTTCGATAAATTACAATCGGTCGTTGATCGATATGATGAATTAAATGAGTTAATCAGTGATCCTGAAGTGATAGCTGATACCCAGAAGTTCATGAAACTCTCTAAGGAAGAAGCCGATCTTCGAGATACCGTGGCTGCCTTTAAGAAATACCAAAAAGTCAGTAAACAGCTCGACGATGATAAGGAAATGCTTCGCGAAAAGATCGATGCAGATCTTGAAACCATGGTTAAAGATGAAATTTCCAGCTTAACTGACGAAAAGCAAAAACTGGAAGACCAGATGAAGGTAATGTTGCTGCCAAAGGATCCCAATGACGAAAAAAACATTATTATGGAAATTCATGGTGCCGCTGGTGGAGACGAAGGAAGCTTATTTGCTGCCGATTTATTCAGCATGTACTCCAAATACGCCGAGCGTCAGGGATGGAAAGTTGAAATCATTGATAAGAACGAAACCGAAGTTGGTGGTTTCAAAGAAATCGTCTTGATGATTACTGGCGATAAGGTCTTTTCAAAGCTGAAGTACGAAAATGGTGCCCATCGTGTTCAACGGGTGCCAGTTACCGAATCAGCCGGGCGGGTTCACACTTCTACTGCGACAGTCGGTGTGATGCCTGAAGAAGAGGACGTTGATATTGATATTGATCCAAAAGACATCCGGGTTGACGTTTACCGTTCATCCGGAGCCGGTGGTCAGCATATTAACAAGACCTCTTCAGCTGTTCGAATGACTCATTTACCAACTGGAATCGTGGTTGCCATGCAGGATGAACGTTCCCAGCAACAAAACCGTCAAAAGGCCATGAAGATTTTGAAGGCCCGGGTTTACGATTATTATGCACAACAAGAACAGGACCAGTATAATGCTGAACGAAAATCAGCAATTGGAACTGGTGATCGGTCCGAACGAATCAGAACGTATAATTATCCTCAAAACCGGGTAACCGATCATCGAATTGGGTTAACCTTGAATAAATTGGATCGAATTATGAACGGTGAATTAGACGAAATTATTGATGCATTGATTGTGTCTGATCAAGCTAAGAAACTCGAGAATTTGACTAATGCTTAACGAAAAAAACGTCACCTACTTTGAAGCCCGGAAGTGGGCTTCTTTTCGTATTAAGGATTCAGCGGACTTAGATATGTACGCAGTGGACTTTTTACTGGAGAAGTTGTTTGGTTTATCGCCAACTGAGCTTTTGATCAATTACCAAACTAAAATGTCTGATGCGCAGTGGCAACAATTTCAAGCAGCCATCCAACAGTTACTGAAGGGTGTTCCACCCCAATATATTGCTGGCAAGGCTGATTTTTACGGTTTGACAATCGAGGTAACCCCGGCAGTTTTGATCCCACGGGTCGAAACTGAGGAACTGGTGGATTGGATTCTTGCAGAGAACTCACCGACTCATTTGACTGTCTTGGATATTGGCACCGGTAGTGGGGCAATCGCAATTGCATTGAAGAAGCAGCGACCAGATTGGGCAATTACCGCCAGTGACATTTCAGGGGCAGCAATTGACATTGCCCGTCAAAATGCAGAAGCTAATCACACACAGATCAGCTTTGTTCTCAGCGACATTTTTGACAATATCGACGATACTTATGACATCATCGTGTCCAATCCGCCATATATCGCCAAAGATGAGAAGGCAGATATGGACCAAAGTGTCATCAATAACGAGCCTGATCTCGCTTTGTATGCTGAAGATCAGGGACTTGCTATCTACAAACGAATTGCTGTGGGGGCATCTGAACACCTAAATTCATCAGGGAAATTATTTTTGGAAATCGGGTTTCATCAGGAAAAGCCTGTGACTCAGATTTTCCAACAAGCACTTCCGGAGGCTCAAGTAGTTCCAAAACACGATGTCTCTGGGCATCAACGAATGATTCAAGTAAAGAAATGAAGGTTATATAATATGGAAACTTTAATCTTAAAAGGGAATCAACTAGATAAGGCTGCTCAATTTATTCGCCAAGGTGAACTGGTTGCCTTTCCAACGGAAACTGTCTACGGGCTTGGAGCTGACGCGACGAACGAGGCTGCCGTCAAAAAAGTGTACGCAGCTAAGGGACGTCCAAGTGACAATCCTTTGATCGTGACTGTCTCTGACATTGCCATGGTTGAGAAGTACACGCAACCATTTTCAGATGAGGCTAAAGCATTAATGAAAAAGTTCTGGCCGGGTTCTTTGACCATGATTTTTAAATTAAAACCCAATGCTCTGTCGAAAACGGTCACCGGTGGTTTGGACACGGCTGCATTTAGATTTCCCAACAATCAGATGACACTTGATCTCATTTCGAAGGCAGGCGTACCAATTGTTGGCCCATCCGCGAATACGTCTGGCAAACCCAGCCCGACCACAGCCAAGCATGTTTATCATGACTTGAACGGAAAAATTGCGGCAATCGTCGATGATGGACCAACCACAGTTGGCGTGGAGTCAACCATTCTTGACATGTCCGTGGCAACACCGTCTATTTTGCGTCCAGGGGCCGTTACCAAAGAAGATATTGAAGCAGTGATTCATCGTCCGGTAATCGATGAACTTCATCACGTTGGCGCTAAACAGACTCCTAAGGCACCAGGAATGAAGTATAAGCATTATGCGCCCAACGCCCAAGTTTACATTGTGGATCCTGATGATGATTGGCACGATGTGGTCGCTTGGATTAAGCAGCATCCACAACCAATTGGCATCATGGCATTTGACGATGTAATCAAATCCATCAACTGGCCTGATGACGTTGATGTTATTTCGCTTGGAAAGGATGCGCAAACTGCTGCTCATGATTTATTTGCCGAGTTACGGGATTTTGATAACCACCCTGCATATAAAATTATTTTTACTCAAGGAATTGATCCAAAGGGAATTGGTGAGGCTTACATGAATCGGCTGAATAAATCAGCTGGGCAAATGCATTTCAAGCAGTTATGATTTATTTGTACCAAATAAATTAGTGAGGTGTTGCAGTTGAACTACGATTATAAACAGCAGGATCCAGAACTTTGGGATGCCATTGCCAACGAAGAGAACCGTCAGGAACATAATATCGAACTGATTGCGTCTGAGAATATCGTATCAAACGCTGTTCGAGCCGCTCAGGGTTCCGTGCTTACCAACAAGTACGCTGAAGGATATCCTGGCCGTAGATATTATGGCGGTTGTGAATATATTGATGTCGTTGAACAATTGGCGATTGACCGTGCCAAGGAATTATTTGGTGCCGAATATGCTAACGTGCAGCCTCACTCAGGTTCACAAGCGAATCAAGAGGTTTACGCAGCATTGCTGAAGCCTGGTGACCGAATTTTAGGAATGGGACTAGATGCCGGTGGCCATTTAAGCCACGGTGCCAAAGTTAGCTTCTCCGGTAAGCTGTATGATTCATTCTCATACGGTCTTGATCCAAAGACCCAATTGATTGACTACGATGAGGTCGCAAGAATTGCCCAAATCGTTCAACCAAAACTGATCATTGCGGGTGCTTCTGCATACAGTCGAATTATCGACTGGCAAAAGTTCCGCGACATTGCTGATTCTGTCGGTGCTTATCTGATGGTCGACATGGCTCACATTGCCGGTTTAGTGGCAGTTGGTCTTCATCCAAGCCCAGTGCCGGTTGCCGATGTTGTGACCACGACGACCCACAAGACTTTGCGTGGACCACGTGGTGGATTAATCCTGGCTAAAGAAAAATACGCCAAGAAACTTAATTCAGCTGTCTTCCCAGGTAGTCAGGGTGGTCCATTGGAGCATGTGATTGCCGGAAAAGCCGCTGCCTTTTATGAAGATTTACAACCTGCATTCAAAGAATACGGCGAGCAAATCATCAAGAATGCCAAAGCAATGGCAGAAGTATTCCAGAATTCTGGAACTGTTTCTGTTTTAACTGGCGGAACTGACAATCATTTGATGACTCTGAACTTAACCAAGACGTCTTTGAACGGAAAAGATTTGCAAAACGTTTTGGATTCGGTTCACATTACCACTAATAAAGAGTCCATTCCAAATGATCCTTTGCCACCTTCAAAGACCAGCGGATTGCGGTTGGGAACGCCAGCTATTACAACCCGTGGCTTTAAGGAAGACGATGCCAAAGCAGTTGCTAATTTGATTTTGCAAGTAATCGCTAATCCAACTGATGAGAATAACTTAAAAGATGTTTCTGCTAAAGTTGAACAACTGACTGAAGAACATCCAATTAATAAATAATTATCTTAAGGCTTGAAACTAATTGTGGTTTCAAGCCTTTTTGTGTGATTTTACATGCCTCATATGTGATACAATTATTCTGGAATATAAAAAGGAGTTGGAAGATAATGGGTAAGTTTCAAGTTATGGATCATCCGTTGATTCAACACAAGTTATCGTTGATTAGAGATAAGAATTGTGGAACAAAAGAGTTTCGGGAAATTGTGAACGAAATTGCCACATTGATGGCCTTTGAAGTTTCTCGTGACATGCCTCTGGAAGATGTTGATATCGAGACACCTGAAGGCATTGCTCACGCTAAACAGATTTCCGGGAAAAAGGTTGCCATTGTTCCTATCTTACGTGCCGGTATCGGAATGGTTGATGGAATTTTGGATTTAATTCCTGCAGCCAAAGTTGGCCATATCGGGATGTATCGTGACGAAATGACATTGGAACCTCATGAATATTTTGTCAAACTGCCTTCCGACATTGATCAACGTCAGATTTTTGTTGTTGACCCAATGCTTGCAACCGGTGGTTCTTCCATTATGGCAATTGATGCTTTGAAGAAGCGGGGCGCATCAAACATCAAATTTGTTTGTTTAGTTGCCGCACCAGAGGGTGTCAAAGCACTTCAAAAAGCTCATCCTGATGTCGACATCTATACTGCTGCACTCGATGAGAAATTAAACGATAAGGGTTATATCGTCCCTGGACTCGGTGACGCTGGTGACCGTTTGTTTGGAACAAAATAATTAATGACAGGCTGAGGCAAATGAAAAATTTGCCATCAGCTTTTTATTTTATTTACCAGAAGATTCTAGTTTTGATGATGAATAGATTAAGTCACATCAAAGAAACATGGCTCGCATTCATCCAACATGCCGTTCAACACTACTAATCATAGGCAGTTGCCTTGTCAATATTGCTTTGAATTTTGTAATGATTGGTGGTATGATTTCAATTGTATTTGAACACTGCTCTGTGTTCAGTACCATCGCAATGTTTCACTTTGGTATTAATGTCTTCTGGACCAAAACCAGATTGATTTGCATGCGTGATTATGTCGAGGAAAGAGGTGAGATTTTGTGGGAGAACCTGCTTCTACTTTTAAATTCTTAGGACTAACGTTTAACGTGGGTAATATGATTTCTATATTATTGGCTTGTTGTGTCGTGTTAGCCCTAGTATATGCGTTGTCCAGGCATCTAACTTTGAAGCCAGGCAAGGCACAAAACGTTTTAGAATATGCGGTGGACTTTACTAATGGTATTGTCCGAAGCTCAATTTCCGGTGAAACAAGTAGAACTCTAGGTTTATGGGGCTTTACACTGTTTATGTTCATCATTATTGCGAACTTGCAAGGACTCTTCTTGCATATCGATATTTCTGGTGTAACATATGTCAAAAGTCCAACTTCTGATCCGGTTATTACTATGACTTTGTCTCTTATGACTCTAACGCTTGCCCAATTCCTGGGAATCCGTCAATTAGGGTATAAGGGACATTTTGAGAATTATCTGAAGCCATTCGTATTTTTCCTACCAATCAATTTATTCGAAGAGTTTACTAATTTCTTAACGTTAGGTTTGCGACTATTTGGGAACATCCTTTCAGGTGAAATGCTTCTCGGAATCATTATTGGTATGTCGCATGGTGGAGCAGTTATGTGGATTGTTTCATTCATCCTTGAGCTGGTCTGGACAGGTTTCTCGGTCTTTATTGGATGTATTCAAGCCTATGTTTTCGTCACTTTATCATCCGTTTATATTTCACGAAAACTAGAGCTGGAAGATTAGCAAAAAATTTTGGAGACTATTAAGGAGGATTTTTAATTATGGGAGCAATTGCTGCAGGTATTGCAATGGCCGGTGCCGCTATCGGTGGAGCTGTTGGTGATGGTATTTTAATTTCAAAGATGTTGGAAGGTATGGCACGTCAGCCAGAATTATCCGGACAACTGCGTAGTAACATGTTCATTGGTGTTGGTTTGGTTGAAGCTATGCCTATCATCGCCTTCGTTGTTGCTTTACTAGTTATGAACAAGTAATAACTGGTTTAGTCAAATATACAAAGAAGGAGGTGCCAATTGATGTTTTCATATTCAGTAGTTGGAGCTCAGCTTTACGTTGGTGATATGCTGTTTGTCATGATCACATTCCTTGTATTAATGTGGTTGGTCAAAATCATTGCATGGAAGCCAATTACGAAGATGATGCAAGACCGTTCAGATAAAATTGTTAATGATATTGATTCTGCTAAGGAATCACGAACAAAGGCAGCTGAACTTGCACAAAAACGTCAGGCTGAATTAGACAAGACTCGTGATGACGCGAACAGCATTATTAACAATGCAAAACAGAATGGACAAAGACAACAAGAACAAATTGTTGAAGATGCTCGAAATGAAGCATCTAATCTTAAGAGTTCTGCTGAAAAGGATATTGAACAACAGCGACAAGAAGCTTTGGCTAATTCTCGAAAAGATGTGGCAAGTCTTTCTATTGAAATTGCATCCAAGATTATTTCAAAAGAATTAAACGAAGATGATCAAAAAGGACTTGTAGATTCTTACATTGAAGGGTTGGGTAAGCAGAAATGACATTAGATGATATTAGCGCTTCAAAAAAATATGCAAAAGCCATGTTTGAAGTTCTAAGCGACTCTAATGAACTTGAAACTGGTTACGCTGATTTGCTTGAACTACGTAAGATTTTTGCTGCTAATCCGAAGTTGATTGATATTCTCGATGATATGCGAGTTGCAGATGACGAAAAGAAGTCACTACTGGCTCCAATCACCAAAGATGCATCAGATTTTATTAATAACTTTTTAAAGGTTGTTACCAGCTATCGGCGTTTTCCAGAGATTCTGGACATTATTGATCAGTTCCAGAAGGTCTACGAAGACGATAAGAAGATTGTCCGGGCACAGGTTGTTTCAGCAACCCCGCTTGATGACGATCAACTTGATCGGTTGGCAAAAGCTTTTGAAAAACGAGTTGGTGCGGTTAAAGCCATTTTTGATACCAAAGTTGATAAATCATTGATCGGTGGTATTGTCATTCGATCATCAGATGTGATTATTGATGGTAGTGTTCAAACTCGAATTAATAAAGTTAAAGAATTATTGTTGAATTAACGATATCTATTTAAAGAGGTGAAACTTATGAGCATTAAAGCTGAGGAAATCAGTGCTCTTATTAAGCAACAATTACAAGGCTATAAGAACGAGCTCGACGTTCAAGAAACAGGTATCGTTACATATGTTGGTGATGGTATTGCTCGTGCTCATGGGCTCGAAAATGCGTTGTCTGGAGAGTTGCTCGACTTCGGTCACGGAATTTATGGAATGGTACAAAACCTTGAAGCTAATGATGTTGGTATCATGATTTTAGGTGATGACACCGGTATTCGTGAAGGTGATTCTGTAAAAAGAACCGGCCGAATTATGGAAGTTCCCGTTGGGGACGAAATGATTGGACGAGTTGTTAATTCACTCGGTGAACCAATCGATGGTAAAGGCCCTATTAAGGCCGACGATCACAAAGCTATTGAACATAAGGCTCCAGGTGTTATGGATCGTCAATCCGTTTTCGAACCATTACAAACTGGTATTAAAGCGATCGATTCTTTGATTCCAATTGGTAGAGGTCAGCGTGAGTTGATCATTGGAGACCGTAAAACTGGTAAGACTTCAATCGCCATCGATACGATCTTGAACCAAAAGGATCAGAATATGAAGTGTATTTACGTAGCAATTGGACAGAAACAATCAACTGTTCGTACTGCCGTAAGTACCCTTGAAAAGTATGGTGCAATGGATTATACGACTGTTATTTCAGCCGGACCATCCGAACCTGCATCATTACTTTACATCGCACCTTATGCCGGCGCTACGATGGGTGAATACTTCATGCACAAGGGTCAACATGTTTTGATTATCTATGATGATTTATCAAAACAGGCCGATGCTTATCGTGAACTTTCATTGATCCTTCGTCGTCCTCCAGGTCGTGAAGCTTATCCTGGTGACATTTTCTATACCCATTCACGTTTGTTGGAACGGGCTGCTAAGTTAAGTGACAAGTTGGGTGGCGGTTCAATGACTGCTATGCCAATTGTTGAGACCCAAGCCGGAGATGTTTCAGCTTATATTCCAACCAACGTTATTTCCATTACCGATGGACAGATCTTCTTGGATGCCGATAGTTTCTATTCTGGTGTTCGTCCAGCCGTTGATGCTGGTACTTCTGTTTCTCGTGTTGGTGGTGATGCGCAGGTTAAGGCTATGAAGAAAGTTTCTGGTACATTACGTCTTGATTTGGCTTCATATCATGAATTGGAATCATTTGCACAATTTGGTTCTGATCTTGATGAAGCAACTCAAAGCAAGTTAAATCGTGGTGCCAGAACTGTTGAAGTTTTGAAGCAACCGCTTCATTCTCCAATTTCCGTTGAAAAACAGGTTGTCATTCTTTATTGCTTGACCCATGGATTCTTGGATAAAATTGCAATTGATGATATTTTAAGATATCAAACTGAGATCTTTGATTTCTTCGATCAAAACCACAAAAATTTGTTGGATGAAATCGCTAAGACCGGTCAATTGCCTGATACAAGTAAGATGGATGCTGCAATTAAGGAATTTGACCAAACTTTCCAACCAAGCAAGCACGATGATCAACAATCAAATGATGATCAATCAGCTGCTTCAAATGACTAGTTTTAAGGAGGGTGAGATTACATGGGTGCTTCGCTAAACGATGTTAAACATCGGATTACTTCTACTAAGAAGACGCGACAAATTACCAATGCGATGGAAATGGTTTCTCAGGCAAAACTGAACCAGATCCAAAAGCATACGGTTAGTTATGCCGAATATGCAAGCCAAATCAAATCTGTTGTATTGCATTTAGCCCAATCTCACATTTTAGATGGGCTAAACAAAACCTCAGGTCATTCAGCTGACAAAGATCAGTCTAAGACTAAGAGAAGCGCATATTTAATTATCACCTCTGATCGTGGAATGGTTGGTAGTTACAATAGTAACGTTATCCGTGAAGCCAATGAGTTTATTGAAAAGCATTCGGGTTCGAATGATTATCAAATTCTCGCCGTTGGTGGAACTGGATCTGATTTTTATAAGAAGCGTGGCGATAACGTTGCTTATGAATACCGGGGTGTCAGCGATGTGCCAACCTTTAACGAGGTTCGTCAAATCGTCAAGATGGTTACATCAATGTATGATAAGGACCAATTCGATGAATTGTACGTTTGCTATGAGCATTTCGTTAACCGCCTGATTTCACGATTCAGAGCTGAAAAAATGCTTCCAATCGATGACGAAGCTATTGCATCTGCTGCCAGTCAAGACATTGTTGTGAAGCCAATGAGTGCTGAATACGATGTTGAACCTTCTGAAAAAGAAGTTCTGGATGTTGTGTTACCTCAATACTCTGAAAGTTTGGTTTATGGTGCAATTCTTGATGCCAAGACTTCAGAACATGCTTCAAGTTCTACCGCAATGAAGTCAGCATCTGATAATGCTGATGATTTGATTTCATCGTTGGAATTGAAGTACAACCGTGCACGACAGGCTGCAATTACCACTGAAATTACTGAAATCACTGGTGGTCAAGAGGCTCTTAGTCATTAGAAAAGATTTGAATGGAGGAATTAACTAACATGAGTTCTACTGGTAAAGTTATACAAGTTATTGGACCAGTTGTTGATGTTGAATTCTCCTTGGACGATAAATTACCAGAAATTAACACTGCTTTAAATATTCACGTATCAGATGACAAAATTCTTGTTGTCGAGGTTGCCCTTGATTTAGGTGACGGTGTCGTGCGTACTATTGCGATGGATGGAACAGACGGCCTTCGTCGTGGGATGACAGTAGATAATACTGAAGCATCTATCAGTGTTCCTGTTGGTAAGGATACTCTTGGTCGAGTATTCAACGTTCTTGGAGATCCAATTGATGGCGGCCCAGAATTTGGCCCTGACGCAGAGCGTTGGCCAATTCACCGCGATGCTCCAAAGTATGACCAATTAAATCCTTCAACTGAAATTCTTGAAACAGGAATTAAGGTTATTGATTTATTGGAACCATACACTCGTGGTGGTAAAGTTGGATTGTTCGGTGGTGCCGGAGTTGGTAAAACCGTTTTGATTCAGGAGTTAATTCATAACATCGCTCAAGGACACAATGGTATTTCTGTGTTTACCGGTGTTGGTGAACGAACTCGTGAAGGTAATGATATGTACTTCGAAATGAAGGGTTCAGGAGTTCTTGAGAAGACGGCCATGGTTTATGGTCAGATGAACGAGCCTCCTGGTGCACGTATGCGTGTTGCCCTGACTGGTTTGACAATTGCGGAATACTTCCGTGACGAAGCAGGCCAAGATGTTCTGTTGTTCATTGATAATATCTTCCGATTCACTCAGGCTGGTTCTGAAGTTTCTGCCTTGCTTGGCCGTATTCCATCAGCCGTTGGTTATCAGCCAACGTTGGCTACTGAAATGGGTCAATTACAGGAACGAATTACTTCAACCAAAAAGGGTGCCATTACATCTATCCAGGCCGTTTATGTGCCTGCCGATGATTATACCGACCCCGCTCCAGCTACAACATTTGCCCATTTGGATGCCACTACCAACTTGGAACGTTCATTGACTCAACAAGGTATTTATCCAGCCGTTGATCCTTTAGCTTCAACATCATCAGCTTTGGATCCTGCAATTGTTGGTCAAGAACATTACGAAGTTGCTACTGAAGTCCAACATGTGCTTCAACGATATCGTGAACTTCAAGATATCATTTCAATTCTTGGTATGGATGAATTGTCAGACGAAGAGAAAACGATTGTTAACCGTGCTCGTCGTATCCAATTCTTCTTATCTCAAAGCTTCTCAGTTGCTGAACAGTTTACTGGTTTACCTGGTAAATATGTTTCAGTTCAAGATACTGTTAAAGGCTTTAAGGAAATCCTTGAAGGTAAATATGATGATATCCCAGAAGATGCGTTCCGTAACTGTGGACCAATCGAAGATGTTGTTGAAAAAGCCAAGGCTATGAAGCAGGAATCAGAAAATGAAAAGCAGAGTGCTGCAAACTAAGGAGGGATTCTAATTGGCTGATAATTCAGTTATTACCGTTAGTATCGTTACTCCCGATGGAAAAGTTTACGAGCATACTGCTAGTATGATAGTTGTTTCAACTCAGTCGGGACAACTAGGAATCATGGCAAATCACGTTCCGATTATTGCAACACTTGACGTTGATGAGACGAGAGTCAAATATGACGACAAGGAAGACGATATTGCCGTCAACGGTGGCTTTATCGAATTCTCCAACAACGTTGCAACAATTGTTGCTGATAGTGCCGAAACTCAAAATGATATTGATATCGCTCGTGCTGAAAAAGCAAAGAAGAACGCGCAACAGAGAATTGCTGATGCCCGTCAACGACAGGATAAAGCTGCTCTTGATCGTGCTCAAGTTGCTCTTCGCCGTGCGGTTAACCGTATCAATGTTGCTGGAAAATAGTCGATCACTTTTGATCGTGGTTTCCGGAAACTTATCAAGATACTTCAAAAGCTGCAGCCTCAATCAGGTTGCAGCTTTTTTGATTGGTGAGAGTTATTCCTTGAAATCTTAGGTGAATCGGGTTAAGATTCCATTATCGTTATTTGTGAATGATGTATTTATGTTTCCACTTTGCCCCAATTTATTGGTTCTTTATGTGCTCTTAATTATGCAATTGCCTAAATACTATAGCAATTCATACTTATAATTTGGTAAAAGAAACCGAAAAGTTAAGACAAGTTCGCGTCTTTATGATATAGTTGTCTGTGAATTGGGGGAAGACTCAAAATGAATACAATTGGCATTCAAGCGCTGATTACATTGATTACATATTTTTTGTTTATCGCGATGGCGTTTTGGACAGTTCAAGAAATCCACATCGAGCGTTATATCCCATTGAGGGCAATGCCGGGGAAGTTGCTAATCGTGCTCGTTTCAATCGCAATCGGGTATGCATGCAGTTCATTTTTCCTCTCAGTAATATTTAACATTCAGAATTTGATGTACCTAATTAAGTGATGTAGGAGGCGTTCTTGTGGAAAAAATTATTGTACATGGTGGGAAACCACTGCGCGGAACAGTACATATTGATGGGGCTAAGAATGCCGTTTTACCGATTCAGGCTGCAACGATCCTTGCGGGCGAGGGAAAGACGGTTATTTCCAACGTACCATTATTGTCTGACGTGTATACCATGAATAAAGTATTGCGTTTCTTGAATTTAAAAGTCGACTTTGATGAAGCAAACAACCAAATTACGTTTGACGCTTCCAAAGATATCTCGAGTGAAGCGCCTTTTGAATACGTATCAAAAATGCGGGCTTCAATTGTCGTTATGGGACCACTTTTGGCCAGACTAGGCCACGCAAAGGTTGCTTTACCCGGTGGGTGTGCGATTGGTTCGCGACCAATTGATTTACATCTCAAGGGATTTGAAGCTTTAGGTGCCAAGATTGAGCAACACGATGGCTACGTCGAAGCCTATGCCCCAGATGGATTGACAGGTGCTGAAATATACTTGGACTTCCCAAGCGTTGGCGCAACTCAAAATATCATGATGGCTGCTACTTTAGCTCAAGGTAGAACTGTTATTCAAAACGCAGCTCGAGAACCTGAAATCGTTGATTTAGCAAACGTCTTAAACAAGATGGGCGGTAAAGTTGTCGGTGCCGGAACCGAACAAATCCGGATCGAAGGAGTCCCAGAACTTCATGGGACTGAGCACGCCGTTGTCCAAGACCGGATTGAAGCCGGAACCTTTATGATCGCTGCCGCCGTTACTCGTGGCGACGTCATGATTGATGGTGCAATTCCTGAACACAACAAGCCACTTATCCTTAAAATGCGTGAGATGGGTGTGACAATTGACGAAAGTGATGATGGCGTCCGCGTGATCGGCCATGACAACCTCAAACCGGTTGATGTTAAGACCATGCCTCATCCAGGTTTCCCAACTGATATGCAGCCACAGATGACAATTCTTCAGTTAACTGCCAATGGCAGTAGCTCAATGACTGAAACCGTCTTTGAAAACCGCTTCATGCATATGGAAGAATTACGTCGGATGAATGCCCAATACACCATTTCCGGCCGAACAGTTGTGATGGATGGACCGACAGATTTCAATGGCGCTGAAGTTGCTGCTACTGATTTACGTGCTGCTGCTTCATTAGTGATTGCCGGTTTGGCTGCCAGCGGGTACACCACCGTTACAAACCTTCAATACTTGGATCGTGGTTACCACGATTTCCACAAAAAGCTTGCAGGCTTAGGTGCAGAAATTAAACGCGTTAACGTTGAGGATGATTCAATCGTCTTAAACGAATCGCTCAAGAATCGTTCATAATTTTTCGGGGTTGGGATCGTTACTTGATCTCAACCTTTTATTGTTTGGAGTCTTATTAGAAACGCAAACTTTATGTGGTATAATTATTTTTTGAGATTAAAGTTTTTCAGGAGGAAGTACACAGATGGCAAAAGACATTGGAATTGATTTAGGAACTGCCAACGTACTCATTTACGTTGCCGGGAAGGGAATTGTATTAAACGAACCATCAGTTGTTGCGGTCGATACTCGGACTGGTAAGGTCTTGGCGGTCGGTTCAGAAGCATACCGGATGGTTGGTCGGACACCAAGCAACATACGTGCGATCCGTCCATTAAAAGACGGTGTTATTTCAGATTTTGATATTACTGAAGAAATGCTGACATACTTCATCAACAAGCTGGATGTTAAAGGATTCATGTCCAAGCCTAAAATTATGATCTGTGCACCTACAAACGTTACCGAGATCGAACGAAACGCCATCATGCAAGCTGCTGAAAAAGCCGGTGGTGGCCAAGTTTACCTCGAGGAAGAACCTAAAGTTGCTGCTGTTGGTGCCGGGATGGACATTTTCCAGCCTCGCGGTAACATGGTCATTGATATGGGTGGTGGAACTAGTGATATCGCGATCATTTCCTTAGGTGATATCGTTGCCAGCAAGTCAATTCGAGTTGCCGGTGATAAGATGAATACCGAAATTGCCAGTTATATCAAGCAAAAACACAACTTGATTATTGGTGAGCATACCGCTGAAAAGATTAAAATTGAAATTGGAACTGCCAAAAAAGATGATTCAGACGTTAAGACTATGGAAGTTCGTGGTCGTGATGCGGTTTCTGGTATGCCCCGTGCTGTCACAATTGACAGCAATGAGATTGCCGAAGCCATTCACGATACCGTTCAACTGATTATCAGCGGTGCTAAAGAAGTGTTGGAAGTCATTCCACCTGAATTAGCCTCAGATATCGTTGACAGAGGGATTATGTTAACCGGTGGTGGTGCCTTATTACGCAACATTGATCAAGTTGTTGCCGATGCACTAACTGTCCCTGTCATTATTTCAGAAAATCCTTTGGATAATGTTGCCAAAGGTGCCGGAATTCTTCTGGAACACTATATTAAGAATCCTAAATTGAAGGCCAAAGATCAAAAATAACAGGAGTCAAAGTGAAAAACATTCTGATTAGTCTTGTTCATGGTTATCAGCGGTTTATTTCGCCCTTATTTCCACCCACGTGCCGTTATTATCCAACTTGCAGTAGTTATATGGTAACTGCACTCAAAAAGCATGGCGCGTTTAAGGGAGCCATTATGGGCATCGCCCGGATTTTACGCTGTCACCCATTTGTTAAGGGGGGCTATGATCCGGTTCCTGATCACTTCACGATTTTTAGAAATAAAGATGCCCGTGATGAGTATCGAAAATCCATGCATCTAAAATGATCTTTGAACAAGGAGAATACAATGAGTAAAGCAAATAAAAGTATTAATGTTGAAATTAAGGACCGAACAGATTCAAATGGAGATAGCATCTCCGAATTATTTATCGGCAAAAAATTGATTGGCTCAATCAAACAATTGAGTGACGATAAATTTCAAGCCGTTAACACCCACGATGAAGAATTTCACATCAAGACTTTTGATGAGGGTGTCACACAATTAATCAAAGATTTTCATCTTCACCATTAATTTGGCGATCATGAACGAGGAGGATCTATTTTGGATACCAGTCGCAGAACCTCTAAAGACGACCAATCACGAATCGACTGGGGAATTATTTTCTGTGTCCTAATGCTGGCGTTGATTGGTTTAGCATCAATTTACGTTGCAGCCACGCATGATTCCAGCTCTACTAGTGTCTTGAGACAGGTAGTTTCTCAATTGGTCTGGTATGTGATCGGAATTATCGCCGTCGTGATTATCATGCAGTTTGACTCAGAGCAATTATGGAAAGTGGCTCCGATTACCTATTGGTTGGGGATTGCGCTGCTAGCCAGTGTTTTGGTGTTGTACAGTCGAACCTATTATCTTAATACGGGTGCCAAAAGTTGGTTCTCATTATTTGGACTCACGTTTCAGCCGTCTGAGGTGATGAAGCCGGCATACATTTTGATGATGGGCAGAGTGATCGTTCAACACAATGATACTTATCCGATCCGGACAGTCCGAAGTGATTTTCTTTTGATTGGGAAAATGCTTCTGTGGACGATTCCAGTGGCCGTCTTATTAAAGTTACAAAATGATTTTGGAACAATGTTGGTTTTCTTCGCTATTTTAGGCGGACTGATCATTGTTTCTGGCGTGACTTGGAAAATTATATTGCCATCGGTGGTTACCATATTTGGATTAGCGGGTACTGTTTTGGCGCTGGTTATTCCAGAATCCGGGCGGCATTTACTGGAAAAGTTTGGTTTCCAAGCTTATCAGTTTGCTCGAGTGGATACCTGGCTGAACCCATCGGCTGACACTTCCAACCAAGGATATCAGTTGTGGCAAAGTATGAAAGCAATCGGGTCAGGTGGTATTTTTGGAACCGGATTTGACCAGTCACATGTGTATGTGCCAGTTCGTGAATCTGATATGATCTTCTCTGTCATTGGGGAGAATTTCGGATTTATTGGCAGCTGTATTTTGATTTTGCTGTATTTTTTGTTGATTTATCAAATGATAAAGGTTACATTCGATACGAGAAATGTTTTTTACGCTTACATTTCAACCGGCGTCATTATGATGATTTTGTTTCATGTTTTTGAAAATGTCGGTATGAGTATTGGTCTGTTACCATTAACCGGTATTCCATTACCATTTGTCAGCGCCGGAGGATCGGCACTGATTGGGAACATGATTGGGATTGGTTTAATTATGTCGATGCAGTATCATAATAAGAGTTACATGTTTGGAGAAGACAAAGAATTCTCCTAAAAAATACAAAAGGTGGAATTAATGATGGATACAAAATATTATTGGACTGAAGACAACAACGGGGAAGTTACAGTTGGTTTGACCGAAGCAGGCAAAAACGAATTGGGCAACATCACTTTTGTTTCTCTTCCTAAAGTCGGCGCCCAATTAACTACCAGCGATACTTTATTG
The DNA here is from genome assembly GCF_001434145.1 of Lentilactobacillus otakiensis DSM 19908 = JCM 15040. Classification (GTDB taxonomy): domain Bacteria; phylum Bacillota; class Bacilli; order Lactobacillales; family Lactobacillaceae; genus Lentilactobacillus; species Lentilactobacillus otakiensis. The sequence goes on from NZ_AZED01000014.1 coordinate 92,151, forward strand.
AATGTTGAAGCTGATAAAGCTGTCTCTGACATTCCCAGCCCAGTTGCTGGAAAAGTCACCGCAGTAAACAGCAACGCAGTCAATGATCCTTCAGTTTTGAACGGTGCCGACAAAGCAACTTCATGGATTGCTAAAATCCAAAAGTAAAAGCCCTTGACGGTTGAGCCGTTTTTAGGTAAACTATCTAATAGTTTGATGATAGAAAAATTACAAGATGAGTAGACAATTAGAGGTTGTCAAGAGAGCCCGGATGGTGTGAAAGGGTGAATTAAATTTGTCGAAGATGGTCTTGATTAAAAATGTATCGGTGAGCTAATGTAAGCCGATAATGGGTAACGACCATTATTTCGTTGAGTATAAACATACTCATGAGGTTATTATTGAAAAATAATAACGAATAAAGGTGGTACCGCGAGCTTTTCGTCCTTTATAAGTCGTTTACGATTTATAAAAGGATGAAAAGCTTTTTTGTATATTAAGGGGTGAAAAGATTGATTCGATTTAAAAATGTATCCAAGCAATACAGCACCAAAGACGGTGGTCTAACTGCCGTCAATGACGTTAATATTGAAATTAACGATGGCGAGATTTTTGGAATCGTCGGTTATTCCGGTGCTGGGAAAAGCACCTTGGTGAGAATGCTCGACGGACTGGAAGCACCATCTACCGGTGAAATTGATATTAATGGGACCGATGTCGCCAAGCTGCAAGGCAGTCAGTTACGTAAACAGCGTCAAAAGATCGGAATGATCTTCCAACATTTCAATTTATTGTGGTCCAGGACCGTTTTGGACAACATTGCATTACCACTTGAGATCGCTAAAGTTCCCAAGGCCAAGCGAAAGCAGCGGGCTGAAGAACTAATCAAATTAGTCGGTTTACAAGGACGTGAGCATTCTTATCCTTCAGAATTATCTGGTGGTCAGAAACAACGGGTTGGGATTGCCAGAGCATTGGCCAACGAACCAACTATCTTAATTTCTGATGAAGCAACTAGTGCTTTGGATCCCGATACTACTAATGAAGTGCTGGATTTACTGTTGAAGATCAACAAAGAAATGAACTTGACAATTTTGCTCATTACCCACGAAATGCACGCGATCGCTAAAGTTTGTGAGCGCGTGGCTGTCATGGATAGCGGCAGTGTGGTTGAGACTGGTTCGGTGTTTGAAGTCTTTCGTCATCCACAACAAGAGATCACCAAGAAATTTGTTAGCGAAGAATTCACACCGCAACAAAGTGACAACACAATGACGTTGGATGAATTAGTTCAGAAATATCCGGAAGGCCAAATTATTCGGTTGGTCTTTCATGGCCCACAGGCCGAATTGCCAATTGTTTCAGATGTTGTGAAACGTTTTCCAGACTTAACCGTCAGCATTATTTCCGGAGCGATTCATCAAACTCAGGAAGGGGCTCTGGGATCGTTGGATCTTCAATTTGTTGGTGATGAGGGCCAAATCAATGACGCCCTGGCATATCTTAAAAAGATGCGTGTTGGAACCGAGGTGATTCATCATGGGTAATACAACCGGATTTAAATCATATTTCCAATTTAATAATGTGGATTGGGGTTCGATGATGTCGGCGACTTGGGAAACAGTTTGGATGACCCTGCTATCAATGGTTGCAATTGTTATTTTAGGGATTATTCTTGGGCTCATCTTATACGAAACTCGCAATAAGCCTGGAATTGGCTATCGGATTTTGAACTGGATTGTCGGATTATTTGTCAACATTTTCCGGTCAATTCCATTTATCATTCTGATTATCTTGTTGCTGCCAATTACCATGAAACTGGCTGGAACGATTATTGGTCCGCGGGCCGCATTACCATCGTTGATCATTTCTGCTGCACCATTTTACGCACGGATGGTTGAATCTTACTTCCGAGAAGTCGATTCAGGCGTTTTGGAAGCTGCTGAATCCATGGGTGCTACTACCTGGGGAATTATTACCAAGGTGCTGCTACCGGAGAGTAAGCCGGCGTTGATTGCCGGTGCGACGGTGACCACGATTTCACTGATTGGGTACACCGCTATGGCTGGTGCTATCGGAGCCGGTGGCTTGGGAAACTTAGCGTATCAAGATGGCTTCCAAGCCAGTAACAATACCGTGACTCTGGTCGCAACTGTCATCATTTGTTTATTTGTCTTTATCGTTCAGTTTATCGGCGATGTTTTTGTTAAGATCACTGATAAACGGACACTATAATATTTGGGAGGGTTTCAAATGAAGAAGAAATTATTGAGTTTATTCGCAGTTGTCTTTACGGCCTTTTTGCTGGTTGGCTGTTCATCATCATCAAATTCTGGTAAAAAGATGACCACTTTAAAGATTGGTGCTTCCGCTGTTCCACACGCCCAGATTTTACGGCATGTTGCTCCTGAACTGAAAAAGGAAGGGGTTAACCTTAAAATCACCACGTTCCAAGATTACGTAATGCCTAACAAGGCACTTGCCAATGGTGAACTGGATGCCAACTACTTCCAGCACGTTCCTTTCTTGGAACAATGGAATAAGCAAAATCATGGTACCTTAGTTAATGCCGGTGGCGTTCATTTGGAACCAATCGCTGTATTTTCGAAGAAGGTTAAGAAGCTTCAAGACCTCAAGAAGGGTGCTACCATTATTGTCAGCAGCAACGTTCCTGACTATGGCCGAATCCTCCAGATCTTCAAGGATGCAGGCTTGATCACACTGAAGAAGGGCATTGATATTACGACAGCCAACTTTAGTGATATCGCTTCAAACCCACGTGACTTGAAGTTCAAGCATAGTTACGAGCCAAAACTTTTACCAACCATTTACAAGAACGGTGAAGGTGATGCGGTCGTCATTAACGCCAACTATGCTGTTGGTGCTGGCTTGAACCCAATCAAGCAATCAATTGCCATTGAAAAACGAGACTCACCATACGTCAACATTATTGCAACTCGCAAAGGTGACCAGAAGAAGCCAGCTATTAAGAAGCTAGTTAAAGTTCTCCAATCAACCAAGACACAAAAATGGATCTTGCATCACTACAAGGGTGCTGTGCTTCCAGAAAAGAATGTTAAGTAATTAATATCAATTAAAGGCTGTCCGCTATATACTTGAGTTAGTAGAACCATTACTAATTCGCTTATATAGGGGGCGGCTTTTTTGAAAGAAAAAAATGTATTTCATGTGAATGGTTATCTCGGATTAATTGCGGTCATCATATTATTGGGTGTTGGAGGTTATCTGCTCTGGGCCGGTAGTGAGAGTGGCTCGGTCATGTCCATTGTTTTGGGGAGTGTCATCATTATCCTTGATTTGTTGTTTGCCAGTTCTCTGACAATTATTCAACCCAACGAAGCCAAGGTGCTTACTTTCTTTGGTAACTATATTGGTACCATTCGGGCACCGGGTTTGTTTATGACTGTGCCATTGACCAGCAAACAAACAATCTCATTGCGAGTTCGAAACTTTAACAGTCAGATTATCAAGGTTAATGATTCAAAAGGTAATCCTGTCGAAATTGCGGCTGTGATTGTCTACAAGGTTGTTGATTCAGCCAAAGCCATTTTTAACGTGGAAGATTATGAACAATTTGTCGAGATTCAAAGTGAATCAGCAATTCGACATATTGCCAGTCAATATCCATACGATAGTTTTGATGAAAAAACCGATATTTTGACGTTGAGAGGTAATGCGACAGAGGTATCGGAAGCGCTGACTGCTGAACTGCAGGATCGACTTGAAGTTGCTGGATTGACTATCTTGGAGACTCGACTAACCCATTTGGCATATGCAACCGAAATTGCCAGTGCCATGCTTCAGCGTCAACAAGCAACGGCGATCTTGTCCGCTCGTAAAATAATTGTCCAAGGAGCCGTCGAGATATCCAAGGCAGCTGTTTCCCAGCTGCAGCACGATATCAGTATCGATATTCCAGACGAAAAAAAGATTCAAATGATTAACAATGTGCTAGTTTCGATTATTACCGAACGGGGAACCCAGAATGTGATTAACACGGACAATATCAAATAAATTAGAAATTGGCACCTACTAAAACCAGCAACTTCAAAATGTTGCTGGTTTTTTCTTGACAATTTGATTAGTTACTCATATAGTTAGTTACACAAGTAATTAACTAACACACGGAGGAAAACAATGACAACTAAAATCGTCCAAACAGAAGATTTACACAAAACATATGACAAAGACAGTGCCAAGCCTTACGAAGCTTTGAAGGGCATTAGCTTGTCGGTTAACGAAGGGGAGTTTGTTGGTATTATGGGTGCGTCTGGGTCCGGTAAGACCACTTTGTTGAATATTCTGGCCACTCTTGACCAACCAACCAGTGGTTCTGTTGAAATTGATGGTCAAGATGTCACTCATTTGACTGCTAACCAGATGGCCGATTTCCGTTCAAAAAAACTGGGCTTTATTTTCCAAGACTTCAACTTACTTGAAACCTTGACTGCCCAAGAAAACATTGCCTTGCCGCTATCATTACAGAATGCCAAGGCTGCCACTATTCAGACAGCAGTTAAAACCGCCGCCGGCAAGTTGGGGATTGAAGACCTGCTTGGAAAATACCCAACCCAATTATCTGGCGGCCAAAAGCAACGAGTCGCTGCTGCCAGAGCACTGGTGTCCAATCCGTCGATTATCTTTGGTGACGAACCAACTGGAGCTTTGGATTCGACAAATGCTCGCGAACTGCTTGATACTTTAACGAATATCAATCAGCAGGGCGTTTCTATTTTACTGGTAACCCACGATCCGTTCTCTGCCAGTTTCTGTAAGCGAATTTTGTTCATTAAGGATGGCAAAATTGGGGATGAAATCGACGCTGGTGACAAGAGTCGAAACGAATTCTACCAGGAAATTCTTGAAAAATTAGGAACGTTTGAACAGTAGTCAATCAAAGGAGCTTAGTGATGTTATTTAAAATTTCAATTTCAGGAATCAAGGCTCGTTGGAAAGATTATCTGGTGTTATTTTCTGGGATGATCATCACCACCGCCATTTTTTATATGTTTGAAGCCATTTCGACTAATGATAAGTTCACCACCAGCAGTCCGGTCGGGCAAAATGCCAAGATTGTTTTCATCTTCGGCTCAATTTTGTTGGCAATCATTACGTTGGTGTACGTGTTTTATGCCAACAATTTTCTGATGAGCATGCGGAAACACGACTATGGCTTGTTTATGATGCTGGGTGCCAAATCTGGCATCATCAGCAAGTTGATCATATTGGAAACAATTGCAATTGGTTTAATCTCATCAGTTGTTGGAATTATTATTGGCATTGGTTTCACTCAGGTTCTCAGTCATTTTCTAGCAAAACTGATTCACATGTCATTAACTAATTTCTCGGCATTCTACATGCCGGCAGTTTGGACAACGATCATCATGTTCTTGGTGCTGTTCATTGTCGCTGGCTTCTTGAACGCTAGAACTTTCGTCAAGACATCAGCTCTTGAACTATTACATTCTGGCCAGCAGAGTGATTGGAAGCAGCCTAAGTCACTGACCCTTTGGATTCAAGCAATCTTAGGAGTGGGCTTATTAGCTGGTGGTTACTATGCGATGTACGACATTCAACGCCTTAAATTAATGGCGATTGCGATTGGCTTGTTCACAATTGTTTTAGGAACTTACTTCGTGTTCAACTCATTTTTTGTGATGTTACTACAGGCATTCCAGCGTTCAAGCCTGAGTACCAAAGGGTTGAATAGTTTTACCCTGGCACAACTCAAATTTAGAATTCGGGATTACACCAAAATTCTCTCAGTTGTCTCACTGCTGTTTGCGTTGGCACTTGGAGCAATTACCGTTGGAACCGGTTTTCAAAACATGGTTCCCAAATTAGCCTCCGGGAATGGTTACTATTCAGTCGCCATTACTAATCCCAACGACCGGATGAACTCATTGGTCAATCAAATTAAAGATAAATCAACGATCACTTATCAACAAAAAGTTGATCCACAGGCCAAGCGAGTCTATTACCGTGCCGATCAGCTGCAACAACAACCTTTGAAGTATTCTGAGTTTGTCGATCGGGCAGCTCTGAAATCTAAAGTATCCACTTCAAAGCTTGCCGAATTTAAGCACGTTGATTCAGAGGCCTATCAGGAACTATCGAGTTTGCAGATACCTAAGGTAAAAGCCTACCAAATTAAGGTTGTGAGCGCCCAGACCTTTAACCAAATCAACACCCGAACCAACAAATTGCTGCTGGTTCGCGCAAATAACATGGACGCTGCCGCAACGCCATTGACTAAAATCACTAACATTCAATCTAAACAATATGGTGATCAAAACGGCCAATTGGTTGGTGGTTCATTCACGATGTACCAATTGTTAAAGAGTGTCTTCGGAAGTCTTGAGTTTATGGGGATTTTCTTGGGGATTGCCTTTCTTGCCATGCTTGCCAGCTGCTTGATGTTTAAGATTTTGAGTGGGGCAGCTAGTGATAAGGTTCGTTTTGACATGTTAAACAAGATTGGAACCCGGCGGGCAGTCTTGAATCGTTCAATTATTGTTCAGATTCTTGGCTTGTTTGCCCTTCCAGGAATTTTGGGGATCATCGATGTTGCCTTTGGCCTTCAAATGTTTTCACGTGGTGGATTACTGGTGGGTGGTGCTTACCAAACCTTTGGCATTACCACACTTGGTTTCTTGATTCTTTACCTGATTTATTTTGCGGTCACTGTATTGATCTATTCAAGAATTGTCGTCCCAAAGACAAAGGTGGAGCGTTAAATGAAAGAAATTATAGAATGGGTTGATAAATATGAAATTTGAATTTAACAGTTCGGAGCCCATCTACCGCCAAGTTGCTGAACAAATTGAGGACGCAATTGCTTCGGGCGGATTCGCTGAGGGCGATCAAATTCCATCTACAACCGAAATCTCGAAAGAATTTCACATTAATCCGGCGACCGTTTTGAAGGGTATGAACATTGTCGTTTCAAAGAATTTAATTGAAAAACGTCGTGGTCTGGGGATGTTTGTTCAAGCTGGGGCTCAAAAACGGATTCTGGCTGAGAAACGTGATACCTTTTTTGATGAATTTGTTGAAAATTTAGTTCGGGAAGCCCAGAACTTGGATATTTCTGAGGATGAGTTGTTAACATTAGTGAAAAGAGGGTACCAGCAATGAGTGTATTGGAAGTGAACCACATCTCAAAATCTTTTGGATCAAAACATGTCTTATCAGACATTAATTTGACCTTTGAAGATAACAAAATCTATGGGTTGCTCGGTCGAAACGGTGCCGGTAAAAGCACGTTATTGAGCATTATGACCAACCGGAATTTTGCCGACAACGGCGAAGTTAAAATTGATTCAGAAGATGTTAGCGATAATGACTCCAAGCTGGGCCTGATGTATTTGATGAGTGAAGTAAATCTGTATGCCGATGGCTGGAAATTGACGCAGATCATGAAAGATTCCGAATCATTATATGGCGGCTTTGATCATCAATTGGCCGATCATTTGATTCAGGAGTTTGGATTGGATGTTAATCAGAAGTTCGGTAAGTTATCTACCGGGTATAATTCAATTTTTAAATTAATTTTGGCATTGTGCCTTCCGGTGCGGTTTGTTCTTTTGGACGAACCGGTGTTGGGATTGGATGCAAATCATCGCGAGCTGTTTTATAGCGAGTTGATTCAGTCATATTCAGATAATCCACGGACCTTTATCATCTCGACTCATCTGATTGAGGAAGTTGCCAATATCATTAGCGACGTTATTGTCCTTGACCAGGGACGGGTGATTTTAAACCAGCCGGTAGAGGATGTCTTGGCAAAGACTCATTCAGTGGTTGGCCCACAAAAAGATGTTGAGCAGTATACCAAGGGCTTGAATGTCATTGGTCACGATATGATGGGCACAATCCGGGCCAACTATGTCTATGGCGATTTGGACGACCGCATTCTTCCCGACACCGTTCAGCTGTCAAACTTTGATTTACAAAAGTTGTTTATTTTCCTAACCAATCAATATGAGGGGAGTGGCAAGAATGAAAACAAATAAAGTTACTAAATTTTTGTTTCGCCGACAAGTCATCGGTTTGGCAGAAATGTACTTATTCTTGTTTGCTGCCTTCTTAATCCTGCCGTTTCTCTTTTCCGCTATTTCAGGCTCTTTAGACGACTATTCATTGTCACAACAGATGCAGGGATCTTGGGTGACAGCCGCCTTTGGTGTGTATATGTTTGCCATTTCAACACTTTCCTACGAAAACTTTAAATTCTTAATTCAAAACGGCATATCACGGCCGACGTTCTTTAATGCTCAAATTGTTGTCAATGGTTTGCTGATTTTGATTGGAAATACGTTTAACCTGGTCTACCAGTATTTGGTATTGATGCCGCTGGTTCACGCCCGCAACACCAACATTTTTATGTCTTCGTACTCTGGATACATTCATAATTCAATTCTGGACTTTATCGCAAACTTCATTTTTAGCGGCCTCTTATTAGTGGTGGGGGCGCTCTTTGGAATGGTAATCGGTAATTTCTTAACGCTTTTTTCAAAGTTTGTCCAACGGATTATCCTGATCGCCACACCGGTAATCGGCTATATTACATTGATGTATACTGCCTCCAGAGTGATTTTAGACCGTAATTTTCAAATGACCTGGGTCGCTAATTTTGCCAAATTTATTCTAGGCTATCGGGCCACAGGATCCTATGATCCATTTCCAATGATTGTTGCAATGGTTGTGATCGCAGTGGTCATGCTGCTGATTACCCGCTATCTGTTCAGTAAGAAGCAGTTAAAACGTGAATAATTGGTAACTATGAGGTCAAACTAAAAAAGCAATGAGAAGCGTTTGCAAATGTTTTCAACTATGAACTTCCGTGATATACTTAAGTTTCTGGAAACTATACGAATTTATAAAAGGATGAGAATTCATGGAAAAAAACAAAAAGCTTCACATTGGCTTAATCTTTGGTGGTAACTCCTCAGAACATGATGTCTCCAAACGTTCTGCCCATAACATTTACGATGCAATGGACAAAGATCGCTACGATGTCAGCTTGTTTTTGATGACTAAGAACGGCTACTTTTTGGACCATGACGCTTCTTCTCGCGTTTTCGACGGAGAACCTGAAGACGAAGTTGCCAAACAAGAATTAGCCAAACTGGATACCAAAAATCCGCTGGCTCGAATCATTAATTTAGCGGAAGAATCTGATATTGACGTTTTCTTCCCAATCATTCATGGTAACTTTGGTGAAGATGGGACGATTCAAGGGCTATTGCGCTTGCTGCACAAGCCATATGTTGGGACGGCTATTTTAGGCTCAGCAATGTCATTTGATAAAGACATTACCAAGAAAATTGTGAAGTTGGCCGGTGTGCCGACAACTCGTTATGAGGTTGTGACCCCTCTGACTGCAGAACAGTATTCATATGAAGGCCTCAGTGATGAATTGGGGAAGATCCTGTTCATCAAACCCGCCAACCAGGGGTCCTCAGTCGGTATTCATAAAGTTGAAAACGCTGAAGAATACGCTGAAGGACTTCGAGACGCCTTTCGATACGACAGCAAAGTGTTAATCGAAGAAGCAATTGAAGGCCCAGAAGAGTTGGAGATTTCAATTCTCGGTAACGATCATCCAATCGCTTCAAAGATTGGTGCCATCAGAGTACCTGCTGATGATGCCTTCTATACTTATGACAATAAGTTTGTCGATGCCAGCCAAGTTCAGTTTGACGTGCCGGTTGATATTTCAGACGCCTTGGCTCAACAGATTACCGAGATGGGCTTAACGACATACCGGGCTCTTGGATTAAAGGGGATGGCACGAATTGATTATCTGGTTTCAAAAGATGACAAGCCATACATGAGCGAGGTCAACACTTTACCCGGATTTACCAATATCAGTCTGTACCCACAATTGTTTGCAGCTTCCGGCATTTCATATTCGGAATTGATTGATCGATTGATTCAGTTGGCAATTGACGAGTTTGAGCGTCAATCAAAGATTTTATATGACTTCAAGCCATTGCCACCACGTGATCAGAACATTAATAAAAATAAATAAACACAATTAGACTGGGGCAGAATTCTGCTGCCGGTCTTTTTGCATACAGGGAAGTATATGATGGGGAAAAACGAAACCAAACTTTATTATTATCTGACAGGTGCACTGATTTGTCTGATTCTATTGATGAGAAGATTTTTGAGCACCTACCAACAATTCGCAGTCGTTGTATTTTGCTCACTGATGATGTTTTTACTGTTAGTGGCACTCTTTTACTATGGGCTGACACGGACGGCTCACAAGACAATTCAGGGCCGACTGTGGTCGTTGATGGCATCGCTTGGAAGTGGGATCTATTTATTTGTCCTGATGCTGCCGTTGGGGTTATTTGGTTTTTCAAATTACATCAAGTTTTCGGTGCCGATTTCAGGCGCTCAGTTTACTTGGATCACTGTGAACCGTTACCCAATTGCGATCTCGGCCGTTATCGTTTATTTTGTGTTGGCGATGATTGGTATTTATTTTTCCGGCTATGCTCGTCAGGTGATTGAAGCTGACGGTGATCGGCCAATTCAAGTTTTGAGAGACACCGTCATGACAATGACCGGCAAAGCTTTTTTCTTGAAGGTTGTCATGGTATTAGGGATGCTCTTTGGGGTCTGCATCCTGATTCTTGGCTTGGGATGGCTGAATCAATCTGTTCAAAACGATGTCGTATTCTTTTTGTCCCAAGGAATTATTGATATTGTCGCGCCTTTTGCCGAAATCGTGATCATCAGTCGATTGTTGAACATCGAATTTGACCATCTGGGACGTGACTATTTGTTCGGGGGCTTTGCCATGCTGTTGATCGTTTTTGCTGGGCTAATTGCTGGTCTAAATCCCAGTTTTTATCATCAACCAACTGACAAACCAACAATTATCGTCCATCGAGGAGTGATCAATCAGAATGCCCAAGCGAACACGATTGCCGCTTTGAAGCGTAATAGTCAATACCACTTTCCATTTATTGAAATGGATATTCAAGAAACCAAGGATCACCATTTTATTTGTGCTCATGATGATGATGTTCATATTCCAGGGCAGGGAGAACGAGAAATTAATCAGCTGGACCTTTCGACCATTCGAAAATATCATCATGTGGATATGTTCGGGGATTACCTTTCTACTGCTAATCAGCTGAAGCAGCCCTTAATCATTGAGTTAAAAGTGACCAACAGCAGTGATCGATTAATGGGTACTAGATTTGCAAATCAATTCCATTCTCAACTAACCGTTTTACCTGATCGCGTTCATTCGGTTGGCTATCCTTATCTCAGACAAATCAAGCAGCAGGTGCCGCAAGTGAAAGTCGGTTTGGTGACGATGCTTAATTTTGGTAATATCGGTCGATACCACGTTGATTTTTACACCCTGCAACATTTAACTGCCAATCCATTTTTGATTGCCTCGGTGGGCAAAACCGGCAGACCAGTCTATTCCTGGACCGATGATAGCAAGTTGGCAATGATTCGGATGGAGATGCTGGGAACCACTGGCCAAGTGACCGATCAAGCATTTCGATTGCAACGGCTTCACGTGAACCCACGACGTGATCGCTGGATTTTGCTGCTAAATTCGTTGCAGAATTATTTGTAGCTTATCGTATGTTTAAGGTAGGAGGTGCAGATATGGTTAAACGATGTGCGTGGGCAACTGACAGTCCGGAATTATTAGTCTATCATGATACGATTTGGGGTCGGCCGGAAAAAGATCCCCATAAATTATTTAAGGCTTTATGTCTGGAAACGATGCAGGCAGGATTATCGTTTTCGACGGTTCTAAAATTTGAAGACGGGATGGATCAAGTGTTTCATCACTTCTCCATCGACTATTTAGCAAAATGTGGACCAGCCGATGTAGAAAGGTTTTGTAATGACAAACGAATTATTCGCAATCATGCGAAAGTTGCTGCAGTCATTGCCAATGCCAAGGTTCTCCAACCGGATCCCACGGCTTTGGTAAAAGCAACTTGGGCGCCTGTGAATTATGTCCAAATGGATCATTTGCTGACAGAGGCACCGAAGCCAGCAACTTATAAAAAGTTTACCGAAAAGTTTGTGAACAGCTTTAAAAATATGGGGCTGAAACGGGTTGGCCCAATCACTGTATACAGTTATTTGCAAGCGGTTGGCGTAGTTAATGATCACTTGATAACTTGTGAATTTCATGAGGAATTACCCGTGAAAAATGAGGAAGAATCTTCTTGATTGTTTATTACGGATATAATATGATACTCGAGTTGTATGTTAAGCAGGTTAACTATAGGGGAGTAGTTGTATGGCAATGGTGATTACTGGGTCTTTGATCCGGAATGCAAGAAAAAATAAAGGGATGTCCCAAGTTCAGCTCGCTGACGGGATTTGTACCCAAGCAACCATCAGTTCAATTGAAAATCAAAATGCGTGCACGAGTGTCGAAATTTTATTTGCAATTTGTAAAAAGTTGGACGTGAAAATTACTGACGTTACCAAAAATACTCGGTATGGTGACAAAGTGTTTTCGTATATTGAAGAAGATATGCGCAACCATCTATATGCGGATGCTAACAAGCATATTGATCAAATTGATTGTAAGAAATTAAATACCCGCTACTTGAAGGGGAAATATCATTGTTACCGCGGCTTTATTGAGCTGTATATCAACGATGATATCAACGAAGCAATTTACAATTTTAATCTTCAATTGACTCAATATGCTGCTGAAGAATTCACGTTTTATCAAGCTTGGTCGAACCTTGGGATCCGTTTGGCATACCAGAAGTTGGGAAAATTGAATCGTGCGGAAGGCTTTATTGACTCCAGCGCCAAGATTTTAGCGAAAGTCAAAAAAGCCGGTAAGCACGACATGATCGTGATTGTCGACTTATATGTGGATATCATTGCAGCATATGCAGAATTGGAAAAATATGATCGCGCCTTGATGCTGATTCATGAGATTTTACATGAACTGACTCAACGGGATTTAATTTACAAGGTCGATGTCTTGGCAGAATTGGAATCTAAATGTTTGTACGCCAAGGGTGAGGTCGTTCAAGGAACCATGAAGCAGTTTGCGGCGATGTTTATTGCTGAACTGCGTGGGAATACCGAATTAGCGGAGAAAATTCTGAAACGAAACCAGGTCCACATTGTGGAAATGGTGAAAAATGAGTTGGCCAAAAATGAGGGCCATCCAACCTTTGTTAAGTAGTTTCTAGTCAGCCAATTTAATTTTGATACATAAAAACCAAAGATTAGCTGAAAGGCTTTTCTTTGGTTTTTTGTTGGAAACAAAACAGCAGTAATCGCTAAAACTGCGGTTACTGCTGTTTATGGATTAAAGTAATGTTCAGAATCACCCAAGGGCTTTCCGTTCACTATTTTAGACGTGTTTACTAGGATTTACTGCTGGTTTGTTATCCAAGTCGGTTCTAACAACTAAGACATCACAAACCGCTGTTCTGGTTACGTACTCAGTAACCGAACCAATTAATAGTCGTTCTACGGCATTTAAACCAGTAGCACCAATCATGATTAAGTCGATGTTGAGATTTTGTGGAATATCTCTTGCGATTACCGTCTTTGGTGCCCCGTATTCGATTGAATAATCAACGTCGTTAAGGCCTGCACTCTTAGCATCCTCGATGTATTTATCTAAAGTTTCCTTCGCGGTATCGGTTACTTGTTCAACCATTGATGTGTCAAAGCTTGAAATATTTTGAAATGCTCGAGTATCAACAACGTGAACTAAGTGAAGAGATGCATTATTACGGATTGCAACTGCGACACCTTTTTTGAAAGCTAATTCAGCCTCGTAGGAACCATCAACCGGCACCAAAATTTGTTTATATTGTTGTTGTAACATTATGCCCACCCTCATTTCTATCTGTTTAACTTAATTGTACTTTACTTTCCATAAAATACAAAGAAATAAATTCACCGCTGTTTATGATTGATGACATTGAGAATTGCAAACTCAACGACCAATCCATGTGCAGTCATCCACAAAAGAACGGCCAAAATTAGAATGTCGTTTTGAATGATGAGGGCAACGATTCCTAAAATTGCTAAGATGATGAACATTATCCCACCATTTTTGGCAGCGCCTTTCAAACGAGGATCGTCTTGAACGGAAATGTTGAACATTATTTTGTGAAGATGTGACAGCAGGTAGTAGCCGATGTATAGGGCGATTAAGACGGCTACGCCCACCAAAATATTAATTATCATAGTTATACTCCAATATTATTTATGACCGGCAGATTTTCTGAGCTTGTCATACTGTGCCTTAAGTGCAGTTTCAATCCGGCCGTTTTCTTTCGGGTGGTAATACTGTGCATTTTTGATTTTATCAGGTAAATACTGTTGTTTGACCCAATCATTTGGAAAGTCGTGAGGGTATTTGTATGTGACGCCCCGGCCCAGCTTCTTGGCACCTTTATAGTGGGCATCCTTGAGATGTAAGGGGACATCGCCATAATTACCGGTCCGGATATCACTTAACGCGCCATCAATGGCGGTCATTGCGGAGTTGGACTTTGGACTTAAGCAAAGTTCAATAATCGCATTTGCAAGTGGAATTCGGGCTTCCGGAAGGCCCAACTGGCGGGCGGCGTCAACCGCTGCAACCGTCCGTTGGCAAGCACTGGGGTTGGCCAAGCCTACATCTTCATACGCAATTACCAACAAGCGGCGCATGATTGAGACCAGATCGCCAGATTCAATAAGCCGTCCGGCATAATGTAAGGCGGCGTCTGTATCCGAGCCTCGAATTGATTTCTGGAAAGCTGAGATGACATCATAATGGGCATCGCCATCTTTATCTGAATTTAAGGCTTTTCGTTGGAGGCATTCTTCCACAATTGCTTGGTTGACTTCGATTTTGCCCTGGTCATTTTTCGGTGTTGATTTAACAGCCAATTCCAAGGCATTCAGTGACGAACGTAAATCACCGTTGGTAGCAGTTGCCAGAAAGTTTATGGCAGCATCGGAAATAGCCACAGGATAGCTGCCCAAACCTTTTTCCTTGTCAGTTAACGCACGGGTAAGGGCTTTTTTGATATCATCTGCTGATAGGGGATGAACCTCAAAAATCTGGGTTCGTGATCGAATGGCAGGATTGATATTAATGTATGGATTCTCAGTGGTGGCACCAATCAAGATAATTGTGCCACTTTCAAGCAGTGGCAACAGAAAATCCTGTTTCGTTTTATCGAGTCGATGAATTTCATCCAGCAACAAAACGACAGTACCACTCATCTTGGCTTCCTCAGCAACGACCTGTAAGTCCTTCTTAGTATCAGTCGCAGCGTTAAGCATTCTAAACGCATATTTGGTTGAACCGGCAATCGCACTGGCAATACTGGTTTTCCCAGTGCCAGGTGGACCGTAGAGGATCATTGACGATAGCATCTTTGCACGCACCATTCGGTCAATAATCTTTCCGTGCCCAACCAAATTTTGCTGGCCAACAATTTCTTCAAGCTTAGTTGGTCGCATTCTGTAGGCAAGGGGTTGTTGCATGTTGCGCCTCCTTTCAAATCGATTTGCTAAAAATTTAAACCTCATAAATTATAACATGATAATTGAGGGTACAAAAAAAGCGCTTTGCATAAGCAAAACGCTCGCTGAATGATTAACCCAACTTGTTGTAGTATTCAACAATAAGTGATTCGTCAATATCAGCATCAAGTTCTTCACGTTGTGGAAGACGTACCAATGAACCTTCAAGCTTGTCTGCATCGAAGCTAACGTATTGTGGACGACCCACAACAGCTTCAACAGCATCCTTGATAACTTGGAGATCTTTGGACTTCTCACGAACAGAGATTACTTGACCAGGTTGTACTTCATATGATGGAATATCAACACGTTTGCCATCAACAGTGATGTGACCATGATTTACTAATTGACGAGCTTGACGACGAGTAGTAGCCAAACCTAAACGATAAACCATGTTATCCAAACGCTCTTCAAGTAAGATCATGAAGTTAACACCATGCTTACCTTCACGGATCTTACCGGCACGAACGAACAAGTTACTGAATTGACGTTCAGTAAGTCCGTACATGTAACGAAGCTTTTGCTTTTCGTGTAATTGCAAACCATATTCTGAAAGTTTTGAACGACGGCCTTGACCGTGATCACCAGGAGCATAAGGACGACGTGAGAGTTCTTTACCAGTACCTGATAAAGAGATACCCAAACGACGTGAAATTCTCCAACTTGGACCTGTATATCTTGACATAAGTAATCCTCCAATATTTTTTTGGAGTAAAATAAGCCATTGCAGACTTAGTATTCGTGCATGTTGCTTTGCTCTTTCGCTCAAGCAGCCGATTGAGTTACTTGCAGAACCAATTGAATGGCAACAACATGTTGACGAGCTTACCGTCTACTGCTGCGTTATTTTACACAAACACCATTGTATAAAGATTTCTACACTAAGTCAACATGTTTAACGAAGATATTGGCAAACTCATTTAGAATTTGTTCGTCTTCTTCGGAAAAACGACCCAATGTAGGGGAGTCAATATCCAAAACACCAATTGCTTGACCGTCCTTAAATAGTGGGACAACCAGTTCGGAATTTGAATTGGCATCGCAGGCAATATGGCCTGCAAATTGATGAACGTCAGCGACCCTTAATGAATGTTGCTGTTTAAGTGCTGTACCACAAACCCCGTCACCATTTTTGATGTGCATGCAGGCAACATTTCCTTGAAAGGGCCCCAAGATTAATTCGTCGTTAGCCGGTACATAACGGTAAAAGCCAACCCAGTTAATATCTTCCAAACTAACTTGTAACAACGCAGCTGCATTAGCCATGTTTGAAATCAAATCAGTTTCACCTTCCAAGAGGGCATCGAGTTGTTGATTCACTAAATTAGTAACGTTTTGCATAATTGTTTTCCTCACTTCAAAAATAATATGGTCAAAGGGACCTACTATGATATAATTCAACTTAGAGCACATTAATTGACTATTCATACATATTAAATTGTTTTGGGCAATTTTACTACAATAATGTACAATTTTATATCTTTATTTCTGAAGGATGGGATCGAATGCTTACTTTGTTGATTGGAATTATCGTGTTGGTTGGGGCGGGTTACCTCGGATTTGTTTTCTATCAAAGAAGAACGATCAAGATGGCAACCGATGTATATGAGAACAAGCGGGATTTAAACAAAATTCCACTGGATGATGAGTTTGCACTGGCCAAGAAAATGAACTTAACCGGGGAATCTCACAAGAAGTATGACCAGTTGTACAACAAGTACCAGCACTACAAAAATCAGATGCTGCCAAATATCGATGAGGGGATCGAGGCAGTTAAAGAAGATGGCAAGGGAATCAACTTTTTGAAGACTAAGAGTGATTGGCAAACCGCCAACCAGGCCATTTCCGATGCCGATTCAACTTTAAAAGAGATTCAAGCCGGCTTGGCACAGCTTTATGATCTCAATAAGCAGCATAAGTTAGCTCTTGAAGAATTGGAAAAGAAATACAAACGTTTGCGAGAAGATATTCTCAACAAGAACCAATCCTTTGGGCCAAGTATTGATAATTTGGAAAAAATGTTATCTGATATTGAAGGTACTTTTGATGAATTTACCCAGCTTACCAAAAGTGGTGATCCCAACAGTGCCGAAGATGTTTTGAGTGATTTAAACACTTCAACGAACAAATTGGAATCATACATGGATCGGATTCCCAAGTTGTATCAATTATTATCCAAGGAATTCGTTGATCAGGTCAATGAAATTGAAGCCGGCTATCAAGAACTTAAAGGTAAGCAGTACAACTTTCCAAACGATAAATTTGCTGAGAACATTCAAGGCCTTCGCGACCAGCTCAAAGTCAACACAAATAAACTGAAGACTTTAGAAGTGGATTCAGTTGAGAAAGCCACAAAGGACATTGCTGATCGAATCGACAAACTCTACGATGCGATCGACAACGAGTTTAAGGCGCGCCCCAACGTTGAGAAAAACACCCAAGTTATTGGCGAGTATGTTGAACATGTTCGTAAGCAGAACAATGACTTGCAGCTCAGATTGGAATCCCTTAACAAAAGTTATGTTCTAAATCACCAGGAAATTGAAAATAATCATCAATTTGATCAACAAATTTCGACAATCGAAAAGAAATATCAAGATGAAGTGACCGCAATCCAAAACGGAGCAGCCATCTTTTCTAAGATTGACGCTGATCAAAAACAGATGATCAAGGATCTGGGCCAGATCGAGTCAGAGCAAAAGAACCTCTTTCAGGCAACTGTGAAGCTGCCCCAACAGGAACAGTCTGCTCGAAATGCGTTGGCTAAGTTTGACCTGGAAATGCGTAATAAGAAGCGCAGAATCGATAACCATAATTTGCCAGGTTTGTCAGACGACTACCAAGATGCGTTTACGGCAGTGATTCGTGAAATTAACCACTTGGATGATGCCATGAACCAGCCGCAGATTGATATTGACGACATCTCCAAGCAACTGATTATTATTCAATCTGACATGGATACTCTGGAAGAAAAGACTGACCAATTGATTGACGATGCAACGTTAGCTGAGCAGACAATTCAATATGCCAATCGATTTATCGGCAGCAACTCTGAAATTGCCGCTGCCAGCAAAACCGCGCAGATGTATTTTGACCAAAAGTACGATTATGAACAAAGTTTGAGTATTATTTCCAAGGCATTGGAAAAGCAATCATCAGGGATGTTTACCAAAATTAAGGACGATTACTTCAATGCCAAAAAACGTTTCAAGTCGGAAAAATCCGATGCAGACGACCAATAATTTTATTCATTAGACGAGGCTGAACGATTTATATCAGCTTCGCCTTTTGTTTTCTCATCAACGGCCCTGGTCCACAATGCTTGTGAGACACATGGTTTGGGTGTATCATCATGAGAGTTATATTTGTTGGAGTCGAACCAATAAATTTAGAGAAGAAGGTTTCAAATGATTTATTTTGATAATAGTGCCACCACAAAAGTCTTACCAGAAGTTCTTGACACTTATAATAAAGTGAGTGAGCAGATTTGGGGCAACCCCTCAAGCCTGCACAATTTTGGTGAACAGGCATTTAATTTACTGGAACAGTCCAGAAAGCAAATTGCCGGTTTATTAAATGTGCATCCGGACGAAATCTACTTTACGAGCGGTGGAACAGAGGGTGACAACTGGGTCATTAAGGGTACCGCAATTGAAAAACGTGAGTTTGGGAAACATTTGATCACGACTTCGGTCGAACATGCCGCTGTTCGAAATTCGTTTGAGCAGCTCAAACAATTGGGATATGAAGTGACCTACCTGCCAGTTGATAATGAAGGCCGAATTTCAATTGCTGATTTGAAAGCTGCCATTCGTCCCGACACAACGTTAGTTTCCATTATGGCCGTGAACAATGAAATCGGTACGATTCAGCCGATCCAGGAAGCTGCCGAATTATTAAAGAACTATCCGAAAATTCATTTCCATGTTGACGCGGTTCAAGGGCTTGGTAAAGGTATTCAAGATCAGATTTTTAATGATCGAACTGATTTTGCCGCCTTTTCCGGCCATAAGTTCCATGCACCTCGCGGGACTGGGTTCATCTATGGTCGCCGTGGTCGCCGGATTGCACCATTAATGAATGGTGGCGGTCAGGAAAAGAACCAGCGTTCAGGAACAGAAAATCTACCAGGAATTGCCGCAATGGCTAAAGCGATTCGGCTGGTGCTTGAAAAAGAGCCCAGTGCCGTCGAAACTGAACGCCAGATTAAACAGTTAATTATGGATCACATTAGTAAGTTTGATAAAGTGACGATTTTCTCAAAGAATGATGACACCTTTGCACCACACATCCTTTGTTTTGCAATTAAGGGTGTCCGTGGTGAGACGATCGTTCATGCCTTTGAAAAACAGGGGATTTATATTTCTACCACCAGTGCTTGTTCATCAAAAGATCATGCAGAATCCGGTACGTTAAATGCCATGCAGGTTCCAGATGATATCGCCACCAGCGCAGTTCGAATTTCACTTGGAGATCACAATACACTTGATGAAGCCAAACAATTCGTAAAAGTATTTGACACGTTGTATGAAGAATTTGACAAATTAAGTTAGGAGCAACTATGCACTATACAGAAATCATGGTTCGTTACGGCGAACTGTCCACAAAGGGCAAAAATAAAAAAGACTTTATTAAGCAGTTGGGTAAGAACGTCCGCGCTGTCCTTCATCCATTTCCCAAGTTGGAAGTCAAAGCTCAGCGTGACCGCCTTCACGTTGCTTTAAATGGTGAAGATGACAAACAGGTGATTGAAACTTTAAAGGGTGTTTTCGGAATTGAAAACTTTTACCCTTCTGTTCAGCTTGACAAGGATATGGACGTCATTAAACAAACTGCCTTGGAAATGGTCAAGGAACAGTATCACGATGGGGCAACCTTTAAGATCAACACTCGCCGCCAGGATAAACATTTTGAATACGATACCAACCAGATCAACAATATGTTGGGTGATTATATCCTTGAAAATGTTGACGGCATTACGGTTGACGTTAAGAACCCGGATATCTCAATTCGAGTTGAAATTCGAATGAACGGGGCTTTCTTATCTTCTGAGAAGATTCACGGTGCCGGGGGTCTGCCAGTTGGTACTGGTGGTCGGGCAACAATGATGCTTTCGGGTGGAATTGACTCACCCGTGGCGACTTACCTGGCAATGAAACGTGGCGTCAAAATTGATATGATTCATTTTTATAGCCCGCCATATACAGGTGAACAGGCTTTGAATAAAGCCAAGCAGTTAACGGCTGTCCTGGGTAAATATTCAGGCAACATTCAATTCATCCAAGTACCGTTTACTGAAATTCAAGAAACCATCAAGGAGAAAGTGCCTGAGGGTTATTTGATGACGATTCAACGGCGGATGATGTTGAGAATTGCTGCCCAAATCACCAAGAATCGTCACTGTGATGGTGTCTTTACCGGAGAAGCATTAGGTCAGGTCGCTTCACAGACGCTGGAAAGTATGATGGCAATTAACGACGTGACGACGATGCCAGTCCTGCGGCCACTCGTGTCGATGGATAAGACCGAGATCATCAAGATTTCTGAAAAGATTCATACTTATGATCTGTCAATCCTGCCATTTGAAGACTGTTGTACCATTTTCACCCCGCCAGCACCGAAGACCCGTCCTAATTTGGAAAAATCTCGTAAATTTGAACAATATATCGACGTTGAAGGACTCATGAAAAAAGCAATCGACAACATCGAAATCACTAATATCAAACCTGGTGAAGAATTTTTGAACCAAAATCAAGATGTTTTTGCGGAACTGCTTTAATCATTTGGATACTTGCGTATTTTGCTGGTTTAGGCTACATTATGTATAAAGTCGTTAGACCAAGGGAGTGCTTTTATGAAAATCACTATCAATGGTAAAGAAGAAAGTATGTTTGGTAATCCACCCGAAGTTGGGGAACAATTGCCAAAGTTTAAGCTTGAGGATGCAGATGGCAACAAAGTGAAAACTGCTGACATTATTGGCAGAATCACATTGATTTCAACTGTACCTGATATTGATACACCGGTTTGTTCTGTTGAGACCCGCAAATTCAATCAAGAAGCTGACAAGTTTCCAGATGTCCGTTTCTTAACGATTTCTAACAACACCATTGAACAGCAAAAGAATTGGTGTGCGGCTCAAGGCGTTGAAAATCTCCAAATGCTTTCCGATGAAAATCTGTCGTTAGGTTACGCAATGAAACTTTACCTGCCTAACTTTGGTGCTTTGGCACGGACAATTTTTATTGTGGATGCGACTGGTAAGATCATTTATCGCCAGGTTGTTCCAGAAATTGGCAACGAACCAGATTACGACGATGCACTGAATGCTTTAAAAAAAGTTGCTCAGCGTATTGACGATTAGCCAATATTTGGTTAAGATTAAAATTAAATTAAAGTGTTGAGCAAGAGAGTAACCGGTCAGTTGATTTCAGAAAGAAAATCATTGCTGTGAGATTTTTATCACTGATTGTGTGAAGGTAGCTTGTGAGCTGCTCGTTCGAATCTGAGAGCGAGTCGGTATTATCAGACCGTTATTATGATATTAAGTGGGGCTTTTAGCCCAATTTAGGTGGTACCGCGAACACTTCGTCCTAATTTATAGGATGGAGTGTTTTTTTGTTACATAAAATCGATTAGACCTTTGAAAGGGGCGACGTCATGTCAGACAAGAAGCAAGAAATGTCAACGAAGTATGATCCAACTGCTGTTGAAAAGGGCAGGTATAACGAATGGCTGGATGAAGGGGTATTTTCACCCAGTGGGGATAAGAAAGCCAAACCATTTTCAATCGTTCTGCCACCGCCAAATGTTACTGGTAAGCTGCATTTAGGCCATGCCTGGGATACCACGCTCCAGGATATGATTATTCGGCGTAAACGGATGCAGGGATACGACACACTTTGGTTGCCAGGGATGGACCATGCTGGTATTGCTACCCAAGCAAAAGTTGAAGCCAAATTACGCAAGCAGGGCATTTCCCGCTATGATCTAGGTCGCGAAAAGTTTGTTGAAAAGGTTTGGGAATGGAAAGATGATTTTGCCCGAACTATCAAGGAGCAATGGGCCAAGCTTGGCTTATCACTGGATTACAGTCGTGAACGATTTACCTTGGATAAAGGCCTTTCGAAAGCTGTACGTAAAGTCTTTGTGAGTCTGTACAACAAGGGTTTGATTTACCGTGGTGAATATATTATCAACTGGGATCCCCAAGCGCGAACGGCTTTGTCTGATATTGAAGTTATCCATAAGGATGATAAAGGTGCGTTTTATCACGTCAAATATCCATTTACTGACGGCTCAACTTTCAATGGTAAAGATTACATTGAAATTGCCACTACCCGTCCTGAAACGATGATGGGTGATACTGCGGTTGCCGTTAATCCTTCTGACAAACGATATAAGGACATCGTCGGCAAGAAGGTCTTAGTACCTTTGATCAACCGTGAAGTCCCAATTATTGCCGATCAATACGTTGATCCTGACTTTGGAACTGGAATGGTAAAGATTACCCCAGCCCATGACCCTAACGATTTTAAAGTTGGAAACCGTCATGATCTCAAACGGATCAATACGATGAATGAAGACGCAACCATGAACGAAAATGCTGGCAAATACAAAGGCATGGATCGTTTCGAAGCGCGTAAAGCGATGGTTAAGGATCTTGAAGATGAGGGCTTGATGCTTTCAATCGATCCCATCGTCCATTCAGTTGGTCATTCCGAACGGACCGGTGTCCAAGTTGAAGCCCGGTTATCAACTCAGTGGTTTGTTAAGATGAAGCCACTCGCTGAACAAGCAATTAAGAATCAAGATACCAATGACAAAGTCAACTTCTTCCCAGACCGATTTGAAGGGACCTTTGAGCAATGGATGGGAAACGTTCATGACTGGGTTATTTCCCGTCAGCTCTGGTGGGGACATCAAATTCCTGCCTGGTATAACAAAAAGACCGGCGAAACTTATGTTGGCATGGAAGCACCTAAAGATGCCGAAAATTGGGAACAAGATCCCGATGTTTTGGATACTTGGTTCTCATCTGCCCTCTGGCCATTTTCAACGATGGGTTGGCCTGATGATACTGAAGATATGAAACGTTACTTCCCAACCGATACACTGGTTACCGGCTATGACATTATTTTCTTCTGGGTTTCTCGAATGATTTTCCAAAGTTTGGAATTCACTAAAGAACGCCCATTTAAAGATGTTTTACTGCATGGCCTTATTCGAGATTCCCAAGGCCGGAAGATGTCCAAGTCACTTGGAAATGGAATTGATCCAATGGATGTCATTGACAAGTATGGTGCCGATGCCCTTAGATGGTTCCTTTCAATTGGTGGGACACCAGGTCAAGATCTGAAGTTCAGTTACGACAAGATGGATTCGGCTTGGAACTTTATTAATAAGATCTGGAATGCCAGTCGTTACGTTATCATGAATCTCGATGGCATCGACAAGCCGCAATTACCTGATCAGTCTGAATGGCAATTATCTGACAAATGGATTTTGAGCCGGTTGAACTCGACGATTAACCGTGTTTCAGAGTTGTTTGAAAAGTACAACTTCGGTGAAGCCGACCGCTACTTGTATGATTTTATTTGGAATGACTTCTGTGACTGGTACATCGAAATGAGTAAGGAAGCTTTGAACAGTGATGATGAGAAGCTGAAGAAGAACACCCAAAATATTTTGGCTTATGTTTTGGATCAAACACTTCGTTTACTCCAACCAATCATGCCATTTGTGACCGAATATATTTGGCAGATGATGCCTCATGAAGGTAAGTCATTGGTAACTGCAGCCTATCCAGTAGATCACAAAGAATTTGACGACCCAACATCTGAGCATCAGATGCAGTCATTAATTGATCTGATTACGGCTGTTCGAAACATTCGAAATGAAGCGAATGCACCATTGTCTTCACCAATTGATATGTTAATTCAAACGGATAATGATACGCTTAAAGACATTTTCGAATCTAATCGTGAATACATTGATCGCTTCTGTCATACACAGGAGCTTAAAATTGGCAAAGACATTGAAGCGCCAAAACTATCAATGTCAGCTGTAATCACTGATGCCACGATCTATGTACCATTGGCAGAATTGGTTGATTTGAAGGATGAACAAGCTCGAGTTCAAAAAGACGTTGATAAATTTGAATCCGAGGTTGCCCGTTCAGATAAGAAGCTTGCTAACAAACGCTTCGTGGATAATGCACCAGAGGCCGTGGTTGAAGAAGAAAAGACCAAACAGGCTGATTACCAATCCAAACTGGATGCAGCTAAGGAACGGCTTCAACAAATTTCCAGTGAGATGTAAAGGTGAATGATTAGACTGACTTTAATTTAAAAAAACGTGGGACGAAATGCTGTTTCCTAGCGAAGGTTAGGATCCGAACCGCATTTTTGCCCACGTTTTTTAAGGAGAAAAAGATGATTAACACATACGATGAAGCCTTGAGTTTTATTCATGGCCGGACCAAATTCAAGAAAATTCCAACCTTGAAGCGAATGCGGCGATTCTTAGATGAGCTTGGTGCGCCAGACAAACAGATCAATGCCATTCATATTGCCGGCACAAATGGCAAGGGCTCAACTTTGGCATTTTTGCGCAATATTTTTCAAGCAGAAGGGAAAACCGTCGGCAGTTTCACCTCGCCATTCTTGATCAAATTCAACGAACGGATCAGTGTCAATGGAGAAGGAATTTCCGACAATGAGATTTTACGACTGACGCAAGCAATCTATCCCACAATTATGAAACTTGATGCTGAGCTTCCTGAGGGTGGGCCGACAGAGTTTGAAATTGTAACCGCAATGATGTTCAAATACTTTGCTGAAGGACATGCGGATATTGTTTTGATCGAAGTGGGCCTTGGTGGGCTGTTTGATTCCACCAATGTTGTGATGCCGAAAGTGTCGGTGATCACATCGATTGGCTGGGATCACATGCACATTTTAGGTGATACCCTGCCCAAAATTGCTTTTCAAAAGGCTGGCATTATCAAGTCAGGCGTTCCAGTTGTTGTCGGCGGGGTTGACCCGGAACCGTTAGCAGTCATTGTTAAGCAAGCCCAAAAGAAACACAGCCCAATTAAGATTCTTGATCAGGATTTCAAGGCGGTCGATCTTGGCGAAAAAGACTGGCAGCAACATTTCGATTTCACATCAGATGATCTTCATCTTAAGGATGTGTCGACGGCCTTAATTGGTGATTACCAGGTTCATAACGCCGCTTTGGCGATCCAAGCGTATATTGAGTATCAGCAGCTTAATGAGCAGCACGTGGACGCGAGTGTGGTTCAAAACGGTATTCAGGCCACTAGGTGGGCTGGAAGATTTGAACGAATTTCCACTCATCCGACGATCGTACTGGATGGTGCTCATAATATTTCTGCAGTTAACTTGATTGTTGATACCTTGGAAAATGATTTTTCTACCGGACACGTCTACATTCTCATGGGGATTTTGGCCGACAAACAAGCGGATAGGATGGTTGAAAAAATTGCAACCGTTCCAAATGCATCAATTGTGTTAACTCAGTTTGCCGGACCGGGTAAACGGGCAGCAGCCAATCCGGAAACGTTGGAAAACAAACTGGAAACTCGACCGAAAAATGTGTCCGCAGTTGATGATTGGCAAGATGCTATTCAACAACTCAAACGGAAACTAACGGACGCTGATATATTATTAATTACTGGATCGTTATTTTTTATTTCGGATGTTCGAAAATATCTGAAGAATCAAAATCATAATTTCAAATAATCTATTAAATCAGCTTACGTTTCTCTTGATTTTATTTATTTTTGGACGCGTTATGATATACTTGTTTCGTTAAACAATAATAAATTAATCAATAAAAATCGAACTAAATTAAATTGATAGACAACGAAGGGATGGATAACGTGTTTGGATTTGGGGAAAAAAACATAGGAATTGATCTTGGAACCGCTAATACGATCGTTTACGTCGAAGGCAAGGGCATTGTACTTCGCGAACCTTCAGTGGTTGCTAAGAGCATTAAAAGTGGCGAGGTAATCGCTGTTGGTGCGGAAGCTCGTGCGATGATCGGACGGACACCAGCCAGCATTCAAGCCGTTCGGCCAATGAAGGACGGTGTGATTGCCGATTACGACACCACTGTTGCAATGATGAAATACTTTATCCAAAAGGCCCTTGGCCATTCATCCGGCAAACCGTATGTGATGGTTTGTGTGCCAACTGGCATTACTGCTGTTGAAAAGCGGGCTGTTATCGATGCCACTCGAGTAGCTGGTGCCCGTGACGCATACGTCATTGAGGAGCCCTTTGCGGCCGCAATTGGTGCCGGCCTTCCAGTCATGGATCCAACCGGTAGCATGGTCGTTGATATTGGTGGTGGGACAACAGATGTTGCCACCATCTCTTTGGGCGGCATCGTTTCGAGCCGTTCCGTTCGAATGGCCGGAGACAAGCTCAACGAAGCCATTGCGCAATACGTCCGTCAAAAGTACAATCTTTTGATTGGTGAGCGGACTTCAGAGCAACTCAAAATTGATATTGGTTCAGCTTCTGCCAAAGAAGCTAAAGAAATTAAAGCCGTTCCGGTTCGCGGTCGTGATTTGGTAACCGGTTTACCAACGACCGTTGAAATTAGCGGTACAGACGTCAATAAAGCCATCAATGAATCAGTGTTGGCAATTATTGCAACCATTAAGGAAACTCTTGAAGAAACATCGCCTGAAATTGCAGCCGATGTGATTGATCATGGAATCGTGTTGACTGGTGGCGGTGCTTTGCTCAGAAACATCACAGACGTGATTGCCGAGGCGACCCAAGTGCCGGTTTCAATTGCCTCAGACCCACTTGATTGTGTTGCCATTGGTACTGGAGAATCATTGAAGAGTATTAACGTAATGAAGAAAAAACAATAATCAATTGTTTGACAGTTCGATTATTGAATAACGAATGGAGGCAATTATGCAAAAATTTTTCTCCAGTCGAAAGCTTGTAATTGTCGTTGTGTGTTTGATTGTGAGTTTTGGTTTAATGTCATTATCGGTGGCCATTCGAGACCGGCGCAGCACACCACCGTTAGTCCAACAATTCGGAAACGATATTGTTGGTTTTGCTGACAGAATTGTGGCAGCACCAATGAATGGGATTCATCACGGATTTGTTTCAACTAAAAATCTGCTAAACACATACCAAGAGAACGAACGCCTTAAGTCAAAGGTTGATCAGTTAACGCAAACACAAGTTAAGGATCAGGTTTTGTCACGTGAAAACAAACAATTAAAGCGTCAGTTAAATGTCGGCAGTACTTTGACGGGATATGAAAAAATTAACGCAGCTGTGATTACCCGGACACCATCGTCATGGGCAAGTCAAATCATTATTAATAAGGGCCAAGCATCCGGAATTAAGAAAAATATGCCGGTAATTGCTGGACCTGGTTTGATTGGAACAGTTGCTGAAGTCAACAAAACCAACAGTAAGGTTGTTTTAGTTTCAAATACGGCTGAAAATTCCAACCGATTTGCGATTCAAGTTCTCGGTGATAATTCGAAGGTTGTCAACGGGATTATTACCTCATATGACTCATCTTCCAACCGAATCATTATGGGAAACATTACTTCAAAAGCAAAACTGTCAGTGGGTAACCGGGTAACTACGAGTGGACTCGGCGGCGTAATTCCTAAAGGGATTTATGTCGGGACAGTTTCTAAAGTTACTCAAGATGATTATGGCCTTGCTAAAAAAGTATATATTAAACCAGCTGCTAATTTAAATGACATCGAAGTTGTTTCAGTAGCGGTTAGAGATTGATGGGAGGGACAATTAGGTGAAACGAAAAGTTCCCATTGCAATATATTTTGTAATCGGTCAATTCATTGCGTTCTTTCTTGATGGCTCTCTCAGCCAAGCCATGTCTGGGGTCCTATTCAAGTATCCCAATTCAATGGTGCCGTATTTAACAGTTCTCTGGCTGATTTTAGCGGCATTCTTTGGCAACGTTAAGAAACTGCACTTGTACACGTGGGCTGCAATCATTGGCTTTATATTTGATATGTACTATACAGGCTTGCTTGGCGTATATGTTTTTATTTTTCCATTAGTTGTTTATTTATGCCAAATGGTATACCAAATTTTGCCACCAAACTTTATGAGTGGTTTTTTGGTGTATTTTTTAGGAATTACAGTTTTAGTTAGCCTAGGATACATGGCCAATGCGTTTATTGGGGAAACAGATTCATCTGTCGCTCAATTTTTAGTTAACACGTTGGCACCTACACTGGCTCTCAATCTGGTGTTACTTGCAATTGCATACTTTCCGATTGAGGCACTCTATAGGACTCATAGGCAATAAGAAGGGGAGTAGACAATGCAAGATGCAGCCGTTTTAAAGGGCACAAAGGATGGCTATGAAATCATTCTGGATGAAAATGCCAATCTAAAGGATATTTTCTCCTCACTTCGAAAGCTTCTGGACAATTTGAAAACCCAGACAGCTTCAACCAATCCACAAACCATCGCTTTTGATATTTATACTGGTATGCGCTTATGGCCAGCAGATGATCGATCAGAACTTGAAAAGATTTTTTCCGATTATTCATACTTTTCAGTTCACAAGATTACTTCTGATGTGATCACCAAGGAAGAATCCAATCGGATCATTGAACAATCAAGTGTCCATATCGTTGATAAGGTGATTCGAAATGGTCAAGAAGAGCATATTCAAGGTGATGTGTTATTTCTCGGAACGGTTCATGAAGGCGGCAAGTTATTTGTCGGTGGTAACATTTTCGTCCTTGGCAATGTTGAGGGAATCATTCAAGCTGGTGCGCCTGATCTTGAGGACAAGATGATTATTGGGGATGTACATAATGCTCAGCAGGTTCGGATCGGTGAGCAATTTGAAATTCTGGCAGATAGCAAACATGAGATGAACAGTGGCACAGTGATCTATGTCAATGATCTACATGTGTTGGACTATGGCAAAGTTGAGGATCTCAAACAGATTAATCCCAAGTTTTACAATCAGATAGGAGGAGTCATCAATGGGTAAGGCTTACGTTATAACATCAGGTAAAGGGGGAGTTGGTAAGACAACTTCGTCAGCTAATATTGGGACTGCACTTGCCATGCTTGGTAAGAAAGTGTGTCTCCTCGATCTTGATATTGGTCTGCGTAACTTGGACGTTGTGTTGGGACTCGACAACCGGATCATGTACGATATTGTTGACGTTGCAGCCGGTCGGGCAAAACTTAGCCAAGCGCTTGTTAAGGATAAGCGGTTTGATGATTTACTTTATCTATTACCAGCAGCTCAAAATACTGACAAGACCGCTTTAAACGAAGACCAGGTCCGCGAGATCGTTGATGAATTGAAGCCTGACTTTGACTTCATTCTGATTGATTGTCCAGCTGGAATTGAACAAGGATTTATGAACGCCATTGCTGGTGCTGACAGTGCGATTATTGTCACCACACCAGAAATTTCGGCTGTTCGTGATGCCGATCGCGTGGTTGGATTGCTGGAACAACATCCACTCCAAGAACAACCACATTTAATTATTAACCGAATTCGTCAGCATATGATGAAGGATGGATCGGTCATGGATGTCGATGAAATTACGCATCATCTAGGTGTCGAATTGCTGGGGATTGTGTTCGATGACGATGCTGTCATCACGACTTCCAACAACGGTGAGCCGGTGGTGCTTCAAGCGGAAAATCCTGCTGGTCAGGGTTATCGCGACATTGCTCGTCGGTTAGTTGGCGAATCGGTTCCTTTGATGGAAATCAAGGATGAACAGCAGCCATCATTCTGGCAAAAAGTAACCCATTGGTTCCGTAAAGGATAAAAAGCCTTGACGTGAAGCCAAATTAATATTATTATAAATTTAACTTAATTAAAGATTTTTAAAGACGTTGATCAGAACCGGTTATTCATTCAAATTACAGAGAGCTCATCAAGGTGGAAGTTGGGCATTTGATGATTAATCGTCACATCTGTGAGTCATTTTTCTGAATTTAGTAGGAAAAAGCGGTAAGCACGTTATTGCTGAAGTTTAGTGTTATCGAATACTAAACCCATTGAGGCTTTTCATGTGAGTGGAGAGCAAATCAGAGGTGGAACCGCGAAATAGTCGTCCTCTTAAGTCATTTATGGCTTAAGAGGATTTTTTATTTCTAAGAGGTAATTCTAAACTTCATGAGGCGGCGGGTGTGAACCTGTTGCGAATTGAGGTGGAACCGCGAAAACCATCGTCCTCTTGAGTAGTTAGAGTACTCAAGGGGATTTTTTTATGGAGGGATGTCAAATGATTCAATATATTCAAGAAATTTTACCTGCTTTATTGTCCGGAACCAAGATGACTTTATCAATTTTCTTCTGGACACTGATTTGTTCGATTCCATTAGGTGCTTTAGTCGGATTAGGACTGATTCAAAAGTTCAAACCGCTGACTTGGCTGTTGAACTTTTACGTTTGGATCATGCGTGGAACGCCATTGTTACTGCAATTAATCTTTGTCTTTTACGGCCTGCCAATTATTCATATTGTGTTCCAACGTTATGATGCTGCGATGTTTGCCTTTATTTTGAATTACACGGCTTACTTCGGTGAGATTTTTCGGGGCGGCTTCCAGTCAGTTCCAAAAGGTCAGTTTGAAAGTGCCAAGGTGTTGCGGCTGAGTTATGGTCAAACAATTCGCAAGATTGTGATTCCCCAAGTTTTCAAGATTGTCTTACCCTCAATTGGGAATGAGGTCATTAACTTGGTAAAGGATTCATCCTTGGTATACGTTATCGGTTTAGGTGATCTGCTAAGAGCCGGAAATGTTGCCACTGCACGTGATGTGACGCTGCTTCCGTTGATCTTAGTTGGAATTATTTACCTTGCACTGACGGCGGTATGTACGATTGTGTTGAAACTGATTGAAAAACGCGAAAATGTTTGGCGATAGGAGGGGATTACAATGTTAGAAATTAGGAATTTAACGAAACGTTTTGGCAGTCGGACCATTATTGATGATCTGTCAATGACCGTCAAAGACAACGAAATTGTGGCAATTGTTGGTCCTTCTGGAGCTGGTAAAACGACACTTTTGAGATGTATCACTGGGCTGGAATCCGTTAATACCGGCGAATTTTACTGGAATGGGACTCAGTTTGATCCAACTAATACCACACAAAAAGATACCATCATCGGGGTTGTCTTTCAGGATTATCAGCTTTTCCCTAATTTAACCGTTCTGGGAAATATTACCTTGGCACCAACGATGGTTAAAAAAGAACCAATGACTGAAGTCAAAAAATACGCTCGTGAATTATTGAGTCGTTTGGGATTGGAAGGTAAGGAAGATCTTTACCCCTACCAACTTTCCGGTGGCCAAAAGCAACGGGTAGCGATTGTTCGGGCACTTGCGATGCGACCAAAGATTCTTTGTTATGACGAACCAACTTCTGCCCTTGATCCCGCATTACGAGACGAAGTTGCCCAAATTATTCTTGACCTCAAGAAACAGGAAATGACTCAGATTGTCGTCACTCATGATATGGACTTTGCCAAAAATGTTGCTGACGAAATCCAACAGGTTAAACAAATTCAGTAGGAGGGGTAAAATGTTAAAATCATTTAAACGTTTATTATTGATTGCCAGTCTCCTACTGGTAACAATTGGCCTTTCGGGATGCGGCGTGCGGTACGTCAGCCGTCAGGGCTCTCAAGAAAATCCTGACACATGGTCGACTGTTTCTAAACAAAAAAAGATTGTCGTCGGTCTGGATGACAGTTTTGTGCCAATGGGTTTTCAAACCAAAAGCGGTAAAATTGTCGGGTATGATGTTGACCTTGCTCGAGCAGTATTCAAGCAATATGGTATTAAAGTCGATTTCCAGCCAATTGACTGGTCCATGAACGTCACTGAGTTGAGAAATGGCACTATCGATTTGATTTGGAATGGTTTTTCAGTTAATCCCCAAAGAGCTAAGAAAATTACGTTCAGCGAACCTTATCTCATTAACGACCAAGTGTTGGTTTCTAAAAAGAGTCAGCATATTAAGAGTTTTGCCGACATGAAGGGGAAGGTCGCCGGCGTTCAAAATGGTTCGGCCGGTGCGATGGATATTGATAACCAGCCAAAGCTCCTTAAAGATCGGATTAAGGGCCATGAACCGATTTTGTATGATACATTTACCGATGCATTTATCGATTTGAATGCCAATCGAATTCAGGGGCTCTTAATTGATAGCATTTATGCCGGTTATTATTTGGAGCATCAATCCAACCAATCAAGCTTTACTTCGGTTCCAAGTGAATTTCCTAAGGAGCAATATGGTGTTGGTATGCGAAAAGGTGACACCGTTTTGAAGAAAAAGATTGACCAAGGTTTAAACCGATTGGCTAAAAATGGTGAACTTCACAAAATTAACATGAAGTGGTTTGGAACCGATCGAGATAGTCCTTTAATGAAAAATGCTAAATAATTTTTTTGAAAACTCTCACTGAATTTGAGAGTTTTTTTATTTGAAGTTTTTGGTGGGCGCAAAGTGGGAAACAAATCTCTATTTTTCCTTATTATTCCCGGATTATATTGAGATTTTAATGATTTTATTTTATGATAAAATTTGTGACTAATTGAGGAGGAAACTCAGTGAAATACGAGATTGCAAAAGGGATTCGCTTGACGACGATCCCGACAACCAAATTTAAGAATACTAAAATAGTAATCAACTTTACTTTTCCGGCTCAACATCAGAATTATGCCAAGCTGGCGCTGCTAGCTGAACTACTTGAAAATTGTTCAGCTCAATATAACAGTGAGCTGCTGGTTTCCCGCCAACTCTCCAAGATGTATGGGGCAAGCTTTGGCGTCACCGTTTTGCGGTATGGAAATCAACATACACTTCAAGTTTCGATTACTTTTCCGAATGACAAATATTTGCCTCCCAAAAGTGAATTAACCAACGAGGTCTTAGCGTTTCTGAAGGAAATGATTGAGGATCCATTTGTTGATGGTGATCAATTTGATCAAGAATATTTCCGCATTCATCAAAGTAATATGGTTAATTATCTGGATTCTATTCAGGACAACAAAGAATTTTTCTCGACCCTTGAATTACAACGTTTGTACTACCCAAATGATCCAGACCATGGGGACTTTTTAATGGGAAACCAGCAGGAGATGGGGCAGATTTCATCTCCAGAATTGTATACCTTCTATCGACACGTCTTGGCGACTGCTAAAATTTCGATTTTAGTTGGTGGTGATTTGCCTGAAGCTGATGTTCTCAAAGGATTCAAACAATTCGAATCGTTTAATGATCGAACCCCAGCTGATTACCAGCTTCGGGTTCATCCGGCTCCCATCGCTGAGGTACAGCGCGGTGCTAAAAACATTGAAGGGTCTCAATCTGTCTTAAGCATTGCTTATGAACTGCCAATCTATTTTGGCGATGAAGATTACTTCCCCGCTGTGATTTTTAATCAATTATTTGGTGGTTCAAGTAGATCTTTGCTATTTACAAATGTCCGTGAAAAGCACAGTTTAGCCTATGACATTCACAGCAGTTACAATTCACTGGTGGGAATGGACTCAGTTCAGGCCGGAATCGATTTTCAGAATGAAGAGCAGGTGACGCAGATGGTTGCCGATCAATTGCAACAGATGGTTGATGGACATTATTCAGATGAATTGCTGGATGGTGTCAAGCATGCTTTGATTAACCAACATCGTTCCGAAGCCGACCACTTGGGCTCACTGATTGAAAAACAGTATATTCAACAAATCATGGGATTTAGTTTAAGTGACTCTGATTGGGAAACTCAAGTTGCCAATGTCACCCGTAGCCAAATTTCCGCAGTGGCCAAGCAGATGTCATTAAGGGCGATCTATCAGTTGAACAGTAGGGGGCATTAAAGATGGAATTAATTGACTATCCGAATTATGGTGAAAAGTTATACGTACAGACCCTTGCCAATGGTTTGACAGTTTATCTCCAGCCTAAAGCCGGCTTTAATAAAACGACCGCAGTCCTTGGGGTTAACTATGGTTCGGTTGACAGCGCATTTATGCTGAACGGCGAAAAAGTTGTTCAGCCTGCTGGAATTGCTCATTTTCTAGAACACAAAATGTTCGATAAAAAAGATTATGACGTTTTCGAACTGTTCAATAAAACCGGTGCCCGTTCGAATGCGTTCACCAGTTTTACCAAAACCAATTACCTATTTTCGACCGCAGAATCACTCAAAGAGAATTTGGATATTTTGTTAAACTTTGTCCAGATTCCATATTTCACCAAAGAAAAGGTTCAGCGAGAAAAAGGCATTATTGACCAGGAAATTAATATGTACAAAAACGACCCTGACAACCAGGGCTATTTTGAAACGATTGCCAGTCTTTACCCCAACTCAGTGTTGGCAAATGACATCGCCGGAGATGTCGCCTCAGTGGACAAAATTTCTCTTGACGACGTTGAATTGGCCTACCGGACCTTTTATCGTCCCGAGAACATGAGCTTGTTTATTACAGGCAAACTGGATCCTGATGAAACATTGGGGTGGATTGAGGCAAACCAGGCACATAAGGATGCGCCTGTTCCCGTTGAGGTCAAAAGACTAATGGTCTTACCACAGACCTCTTCTGAAACAATCAAACATGTTGAAATGGACGTTTCACGGCCCAAAGTAGCCTTAGGACTCCGGGGTAATGACCCAGTTCCTGTTGGTCGTGAAGGCTTGAAGTACGAAATCGCAATATCTATCATGTTTGACTTGTTTCTAAGTGAAAACGCCGTCGAGTATGATAAACTATATCATGATGAAATCATTGACGACTCGTTTTCATGGGAGTTTGAAAATGAACGGGGCTTTCACTTTGCAGTCATTAGTTGTGATACTGCAAAACCGTCAGAATTAATTCAGCGGCTTAAACAGATTATCGCAGAGATTCCTAACAAAATTAATGACCTGGCTGCAGAATTTCAATTGCAGAAGAATGAATTGTTCGGTAATTACATTGAGATGATGGATTCAGAAGAGGCAATTAGTGGCCAATTTGACGGGTTCTTAGGGGAACCTGTTACAATATATGATGAAGTCGAGATATTGAAATCGATGACTTTGACAGATGTGGCAACGATTGCGGACAGCTTTTTAGCACATGCAACTGTTCAATCAGTCATGATTCAAAATCGTCAACAATTTCCAATCGATTCATAATACTGACTTTATGAATTACTTAAAATAATTGCGGTTTACCTTATGATATACTTTATAGAGAATATAAAAAATTCAATGGAGAATGAGTATGAGCGACGAAAAAGATAATTTAACAATTGGACAAAAGCTGCATGACGCCCGAGTAGCAAAGGGCTATACATTAGATGATTTACAAAAGAACACTAAAATTCAAAAACGTTATTTGATTGCTATTGAAGATAATGACTTTGATGCGCTCCCCGGGGAATTTTATGTCCGGGCTTTTGTGAAGCAATATGCTGATTCGGTCGGCTTGGACGGCAGTGAGCTGTTGAGCCAGTTTGACACCAAATTGCCAGACACTGAAGATCCTGAGTATGTTGACAGGGTGAATAGTGATAATCCGGAAACTCGTTCGGCACAACGCAAAGTTGAAGAGCGTAATGATAAGCTGAAACGATATATTCCGATTATTTCAGTTTCTGTGGTTGTCTTAATCATTTTGATTGCCATTTGGGTTGCTGCAGCTAGAAGCACCCGAAACACTGCAAAGACTCAGATTGAGACCAGCAAAGTGTCTGTTTCTGGCGACAAATCAAGCAGTTCAAAGTCATCCAGCACTAAGAAAGCCAAATCACCTAAAAAGACTAAAGGGATTACTTTCAAGAAAGTGACTGCTTCAGGCAGTAATATTACTTATCAGGTAACCGGGACTTCTGGTAAGACACCATTGAAGATTGCAGCAACCGGAACTGGCAGCGCTTGGACATCTGTATCCGCTGATGGGACTTCGTTGTGGCAAGCTTCCTTGACGGGTGGCAATTCACACACAATTTCGCTTCCAAGTACAACCAGTACAGTTACCATCAATACTGGAAATGCGCAAGCAACCCAGATTACAGTCGGTGGTAAGAAATTAACTTTGGCAGCCCCACTTAACGGCGGCTCGACTCAGGTGCGTGTCGTAACCCTTCAGTTCGGCAAATCAAGTTCTTCGGCTTCTTCAAGCTCAAGTTCAACCACAACTGGTTCGTCAACAACCACATCATCTACAACCGGAACCACTGGGACATCCTCAACCACAGGAACTACTGGCACAACTGGTACGACAGGGACGACTAATGACACAACTGGCAGTACTGGTACGGATAACAGTAATACCGGCACCACCAATGGTTACTAGTCAGCTGGAGGTTGAACATGAATTTACCTAATAAATTAACGATGTTTCGAATTATCCTAATCCCGTTTTTCATTCTGATTCTGGCTGTGCCGATTTTTCATGGCGATGTCGTTTGGGCTGGGACGTCGATTAGCATGACCAGGCTAATTGCGACAGTGATATTTGTGGTGGCATCTCTAACCGATTTTCTAGATGGGCAAATTGCTCGCAGAAATCATTTAGTGACCAACTTCGGCAAATTTGCTGATCCGCTGGCTGACAAAATGCTGGTGATGACAGCTTTCCTATTTTTAGTTGGATTAGGCGATGTTCCAGCTTGGGTTGCCGCAATTATTGTCTGTCGCGAGCTGGCCGTGACTGGATTACGATTAATCATTGTCGAAAACGAAGGCCAAGTTATCGCTGCGGCATGGCCTGGCAAAATCAAGACCACGACCCAAATGTTGGCGATTATCTTGTTGTTTTTGAATAATGTTTTGTTTGATGCAATCAACATTCCAATGGGAATGATTTTGCTATACACCTGCTTATTCTTTACAATCTACTCAGGTGCGGACTACTTTATCAAAAATCGTTCAGTATTTTCAGATTCATTTTAAGTACAGCTGCCGGAAGGTTCATGAAAATGAGTCTTCCGGTATTTCTGTCTGAGCAAAGAAAAAAAGAAACTATTATGTGTATTTACCGTAGTTAAAACATAGAGGGAGCAGTCAAGATGACACTAGAAGAAACATTAGTAAATGAACTTTTATCCCGACACATTACGATCACTGCTGCAGAGAGCTTGACAGCAGGTGAATTTCAAAGCACTCTCGGTAATGTGCCTGGAGTTTCAGAAGTTTTTGAGGGGGGATTTGTCACATACTCAAATCAGGTGAAGGAACAACTGCTGCATATTCCACATGAAGTGATTGAAGAAAACGGCGTTGTCAGCGAACAGACAGCGATTTGGATGGCCAATCAAGCCAGAAGTATTATGGATAAGGACCTGGGAGTGTCATTTACGGGCGTTGCCGGGCCAGACACCCTTGAAGGGGATCCAGCCGGAACCGTGTGGATTGGCATTGCTTATGGGACGCAGCACACATACGCCAAGAAATTCCAATTCAAAGGCGAACGCAACGACATCAGAGCTGCGTCGGTTCAGGCCGGATTGCAGATGGCTTTGGATATGATTCATAAAAACTAGAAATAAGTCGAACTTTTGTTCGCATTTTGATTGCTTTTTTGGAAAATCATTAGTATAGTTAATTAGTAAACTTTTCCGTTTAGGATAGTGGGAGGAATTTAATGGCTGACCAAAGAAAAGTAGCTTTAGATAAAGCCTTAAAAAATATTGAAAAAGAATTTGGTAAGGGATCCATCATGAGAATGGGCGACAAAGCCGATACTCAAATTTCAACGATTCCATCAGGCTCACTGGCGTTAGATGATGCATTAGGAGTAGGTGGCTACCCACGAGGCAGAATCGTGGAAGTGTATGGTCCTGAAAGTTCAGGTAAGACGACCGTTGCTTTACATGCAGTTGCCGAAGTTCAAAAGCGTGGCGGTACAGCTGCCTACATCGATGCTGAAAACGCATTGGATCCCGTTTATGCAACCCATCTTGGTGTTAATATTGATGATTTGCTATTGTCGCAACCTGATACAGGTGAACAGGGGCTGCAAATTACCGACGCACTGGTTACCAGTGGTGCAATTGACATTGTGGTCATTGACTCAGTTGCCGCATTAGTTCCCCGTGCCGAAATTGAAGGCGAAATGGGAGATGCCCACGTGGGTCTTCAGGCTCGTTTGATGTCACAAGCACTGCGGAAATTATCGGGTACAATTAGCAAAACCAAAACGATTGCGATCTTTATCAACCAGATTCGTGAAAAAGTTGGTGTGATGTTTGGTAACCCAGAAACCACTCCTGGTGGTCGGGCACTGAAGTTCTATGCCACAATTCGATTAGAGATTCGTCGGGCCGAACAGATTAAGGACGGGACGAATATCATTGGTAACCGAGTTCGAATCAAAGTTGTTAAGAATAAGGTTGCACCGCCATTCAAGCGTGCTGAAGTTGATATCATGTACGGTAAGGGAATTTCTCAATCCGGTGAATTGGTTGATATGGCCGTAGATAAGGACATTATCGATAAATCTGGTTCATGGTATTCATATGGTGAGGAACGAATTGGCCAAGGCCGTGAAAATGCCAAGACTTATCTGGAAGAGCACAAGGATATGTATGATGAAATCATGAAGAAAGTTCGTGATGCATATGATATTCCAGACGATACCGAACCAGATAAATCAGATACCAGCAAAAAGAGCAGCGACAAGAAAGCAGACAAAAAAACCGATAAAAAGGATTCTAAGAAGGAATCTGCCTCTGGTTCTGCCAAAGAAACCAAGGTTGACAGCATTGATCTTGATATCGGAAAATAATTTGGTTGTACCAAATGTAAATAGATTTTCTAAATGGGCATTCAATCGAATGCTCATTTTTTGTAGGTTGAACACCGGACTATCGGCATTTGTGAAACATTCTGAAACAAATTTGTTTCCAGAAAAAATCTTGTTATATACAAATGCAATTCTGCGGCACGCAAAGATGATTGACACTAGTGTTAACAAACATTAAAATAAGAATTGTGTCAATAATCAAATAACATCTATTAACTGGTTTACAAATAATCATTTTTTGATGATTTGGAGGTGAAAAGCCATGACCATGGCTGGGATAATCCTCGCAATCATCGCTATAATTGTTGTTGGTTTTGTTGGTATTTTAAGCTTTGTAATCGGCAAGTCTGCACAAAAGAAGATCCACGAGAAAGATCTTGACTCCGCTAATGGGTCTGCCAAGAATATTTTGGCAGAAGCTAAGAAAAAGGCTGAAACTGTCGTGAAAGAAGCGACCTTATCAGCTCAGGAGAAGAATCATCGTTATCGCTCATCAGTTGAAAAAGAACTGAAGACTCGACGTGCGGAGATTCAAAAGCAAGAGGATCGTTTGTTGCAGCGTGAAGAGGCTCTTGACCGTAAAGACAGTGCTTTCGAACGTAGAGAAAGCTCACTGAACAGAAAAGAGCAGAAGATTAATCGTGAACAACAGAATTTAGTTACACAACAAGAAGAAGCAAACTCACTTATCGCAAAACGCCAAGCTGAAGTTGAGAAAGTTGCCGCTTTAACTCAAGAAGAAGCTCGGGACCTGATTTTAAAAGAAACTAGCGAGAAATTAGCTGACGAAAAGGCACGGATGGTAAAAGAAAGTTACTATCAAGCCCAGACTGAAGCCGATGAAAATGCTAAGAATCTGATAATTGAAGCAATTCAACAAAGCTCAGCGGACGTTGTCTCAGAGACAACCGTTTCCGTTGTCAGTCTTCCGAATGAAGATATGAAAGGTCGAATTATTGGTCGTGAAGGCCGAAATATTCGAACCTTTGAAACTTTGACTGGAATTGACTTA
Organism: Lentilactobacillus otakiensis DSM 19908 = JCM 15040; assembly: GCF_001434145.1. Lineage (GTDB taxonomy): Bacteria > Bacillota > Bacilli > Lactobacillales > Lactobacillaceae > Lentilactobacillus > Lentilactobacillus otakiensis. The sequence goes on from NZ_AZED01000014.1 coordinate 132,542, forward strand.
ATCATTGATGATACGCCACAAGCAGTTGTACTGAGCGGCTTTGATCCAATTCGGAGAGAAGTTGCCAAAATGACACTTGAAAAGTTAATCAAAGATGGCCGAATCCATCCGGCACGGATTGAAGAAATGGTCGAAAAGAGCCGTAAAGAGCTTGACGAACGGATCCAAGAAATTGGTGAAGAGACCTTGTTCGATCTTGGTATTCATTCCATGAGTCCAGATATGATCAAATTAGTTGGGCAACTTAACTTTAAGATTGATCATGGACAGAATTTGTTGAGTCACTCGATTGAGGTTGCCAAGTTGGCAGGTGCTTTTGCAGCAGAATTAGGTGAGGATGTTACTTTAGCTAAACGCGCAGGATTATTACACGATATCGGTAAAGCTGCGAATAATGGTGTTGAGGGATCGCATGTACAAGTTGGTGTTGATTATGCCAAGAAGTATCATGAGAGTCCTGTTGTTATCGATGCTATTAAGGGGTATGAAGAAGGTCACAGTCCAGAAACGATTATTTCTGAATTGGTTGCTGTTGCTGAAAAGATTGCGATTTCGCGTCCTGGTGCACACAGTGAATCACTTGAAAGCTTTGTTCATCGCCTTGATAGTCTTGAGAAGATCACTGACAGCTTTAACGAAGTACAAAAGAGTTACGCAATTCAAGCCGGTCGAGAGATCCGAGTAATTGCAAAGCCCGAAGATATAACGGATACGCAAGCGATTGTGCTTGCCCGTCAGATCAAACAAAAGATTGAAACTGAAATGAAGTACCCTGGTCACATTAAAGTAACGGTTATTAGGGAAGTTCGTTCAGTCGAATACGCAAGATAAAAGATCAGAGTCTCTGGTCTTTTTTCTTTTATAAATGTTAGAATTATTTTATATAAATTAGAAAGTATCGAGGAAAAATAAATGCGAATTCTTTTTATCGGCGATGTCGTTGGCGACAAAGGCGTTTCAATGATTGGTGATTACCTACCAAAGCTCAAACAGGAGATCAAACCCCAGGTAACCATTGTAAATGGTGAAAATGCGACGGCAATGGGTCGTGGAATTACTTTGAGTATCTATAAGCAATTGATGAGTGATGGGGTTGACGTGGTCACCCTTGGTAATCATGCTTGGAGTAATAATGAAATTTTAGACTTCATCGACGATACGAAGCGCCTCATTCGACCATACAATTTTCCGCGACGGACGACTCCTGGTAAGGGATACACCATGGTAAATGTCAATGGCAAACAGCTGGCAGTCATGAATTTTCAAGGCCGAGTTTTCATGGACAACCTTGATGATCCGTTTGCATTGGCAGATGAACTGGTTGACAAAATCAGCAAAACCACCAATTGTATTTTCATGGATTTCCATGCCGAAGCGACGAGTGAAAAATTGGCTATGGCCCGATATTTGGATGGTCGGATTTCTGCAGTTGTCGGTACCCATACCCATGTGCAAACCAACGACGCCCGCATTCTTGAAGGGAAGACCGCATTCTTAACCGATGCCGGCATGACGGGACCTGCAGATGGCATGCTGGGAATGCAGCCGGAGAGCGTGATCCAACGTTTCTTGAATCAGCGTCCTGCCAGGTTCAAAGTGATGGAAACCGGCCGTGGAATCATTTCAGGCTGCTTCATTGATATTGATGATAAAACAGGTCATGCCACCCATATTGAAACGGTATCGATGACTGACGATCAAATTTAAAAATATTTTGTGCAATGCATGATATGCTGAAGCAAAATTCAGTTGGAATTTAAGGGGACTTTCAGTTGGCAAAAAAAGAATTAACTCCAATGATGGTACAGTATCAAAAAATCAAGGATCAGTATCCTGATGCGTTTTTGTTCTACCGTCTCGGCGACTTTTACGAGATGTTCAACGAAGATGCCATCAAGGGGTCACAATTATTGGAATTAACCTTAACAAATCGCAGTCGGAATGCGGATAATCCGGTTCCAATGTGTGGGGTGCCCCACAAAGCGGTTCAAAACTATATTGACATCTTAGTTGACCAGGGATATAAGGTCGCTATTTGTGAGCAGATGGAAGATCCACGATTGGCTAAAGGAATGGTCAAACGAGAAGTGATTCAGCTGGTCACCCCCGGAACTCAAGTGGATGTCGGCAGTGAAAATGCCAAGACGAACAATTATTTAACTGCCGTGGTCTATGATAGCGACAATCAGGAATTCGCATTTTCGTATGCTGATTTATCAACTGGTGAACTTAAAGTTGCCAAATTAACCACTCAAGCGGAATTTGTTAATGAGCTGGTTTCTTTGCAGACCAAAGAAATTGTTGTTGCCAAAGATCTGCCACAGAGCATTCAAGAAACCGTTAAGAAGTTAGGGATTCTGATTTCGAATCAATCAGATTTACCGGTCAACTCTTCGGTCAGTTATTTGAGTCAAGATGTTGATGATGAATTGATGAAGCGGGTTTTGAAACTTCTATTGGATTATATTCAGGAGACTCAAAAGCGTAGCCTTCAGCATTTAAAGCGGGCGGTGGTGTACGAGCCGTCGGACTTCTTGGAACTTGACCATAATTCTCAATATAATTTGGAATTGATCAGAAACATCCGAACTGGTAAAAAGGCCGGGACTTTGTTGTGGCTATTGGACCAAACCAAAACTGCAATGGGTGGCCGGAAACTTAAACAATGGATTGAACGCCCCTTAGTTAATCGCAATATGATCAATAAACGTCATGATGCGGTGGGGGTTTTACTGGAACATTATTTTGAACGCAACCAGCTGCAGGACGAGTTAATCAAAGTCTATGATTTGGAGCGTCTAGCCGGTCGAATTGCTTTTGGCAGTGTTAATGGGCGTGATTTGATCCAATTAAAGACCTCCTTAAAACAGGTTCCCAAGATCAAATACATTTTGGAACAGATTGCAGATAAAAGTTTTGAAGAAATGCTCAAAAACCTGGTCCCCCTCGATGATATTGTGGATGAAATTGATTCCGCAATTGTCGAGGAACCGCCAATTTCAGTCACTGATGGTGGCGTGATCAAGGACGGCCACGATGAGCAATTAGATAGGTATCGTGATGCCACCAATAACGGTCAAAAATGGTTGGCTGAATTAGAGGTCAAGGAAAGAAAAGTGACCGGGATCAATAATCTGAAGGTGGGCTTTAACCACGTCTTTGGTTATTACATCGAAGTCACTAAAGTCAATTTGGATAAGATCCCTGCAAACCGTTATCAACGCAAGCAGACTTTGGCCAATGCAGAACGGTTCTCGACGCCTGAATTGAAGGAAAAGGAAGCTCTGATTCTGGAAGCCCAGGAACAAAGTAAGACGTTGGAATATAAGCTATTTGTTAAAATTCGTGATGATATTAAGAAATCGATCAAGCGAATTCAAGACTTGGCCGATTCTGTGGCATCCATTGATGTTTTGCAGAGTTTTGCAGCTGTCAGTGAAGAATACCGATTTGTGCGACCAACGCTGACCACCAAACACGTTGTTGATGTTAAGGATGGGCGACATCCGGTTGTTGAAAAAGTTTTGGGACACCAACAATACGTTCCTAACGATGTTAATTTGGGTGAAGATACCAGTATCTTGCTGATCACGGGTCCCAACATGTCCGGTAAAAGTACCTACATGCGCCAGATGGCCTTGTGTGTCATCATGAATCAGATGGGTTGTTTTGTCCCCGCTAAAGAAGCTAAGCTGCCGGTGTTTGACAAAATATTCACTCGAATTGGCGCTGCCGACGATTTAATTTCCGGCCAGAGTACTTTCATGGTTGAAATGAAGGAAGCCAACGATGCCATTGAGAATGCAACGCCAAACAGTCTGATCTTATTTGATGAAATTGGTCGTGGAACTGCCACTTACGATGGAATGGCTTTAGCCCAGGCAATTATTGAGTATGTTCATAATAATATCGGTGCCAAGACACTCTTTTCCACCCATTATCACGAACTGACTGTCTTGGATGAGTCTCTCAAACGCCTGCAGAACGTTCATGTTGGGGCGACTGAGTCTAACGGTGAACTGGTCTTCTTGCATAAGATCCAACCGGGACCCGCAGATAAGTCATACGGGATCCATGTTGCAAAGCTGGCTGGTCTACCTGATGGCCTTTTACACCGTGCTAACGACATTTTGACCCACTTGGAACAACAGGCTGAGGAACAGCATCAAAAGCCTTCTACGCCCAAAGAAGTGGTTCCACAGGAAGCTGAGCAGCAGACCTCGCTATTTCCGCTTGAGCAAATTGATGATAAACAAGCCGAAGTTGTGTCACAATTAAAGAAATTAGATTTGATGTCCGAGACACCAATGCAAATTATGAATCAAGTATACAAATGGCAGCAGAAGATAAATGGAGATTAAGGTGATTGATTTGAACGAAATTCATAAGCTACCAACAATCCTTTCTAACCAAATTGCTGCCGGTGAAGTTGTTGAACGGCCGGCATCGGTGGTCAAAGAATTAGTTGAAAATTCAATAGATGCACAGAGTTCTGAAATTGACGTCACTGTAGAGAATTCTGGCCTGAAATTGATTCGGGTGGTGGATGACGGTAACGGGATTGACGCTTCCCAAGTTCAGACTGCTTTCTTGCGTCACGCCACCAGTAAGATTTCTGAGCAGCGGGATTTATTTCGCGTTCGGACGTTGGGATTTCGTGGCGAAGCACTTCCTAGTATCAGTTCAGTTGCCAATGTGCGGATGAAAACTTCAACTGGCGCCATCGGCACTGAAGTTGAATATAAAGGTGGCAAACTGGTTGGCCAAAAGGCATCCGAATCACGGAAGGGAACCACCGTTGAAGTGGCTTCGCTCTTCTATAACACACCAGCCCGATTGAAATATTTGAGTTCACCAAATACGGAATTAGCTAAAATATCCGATATTGTTAACCGGCTTGCTTTAAGCCATCCTGAAATTGCCTTTTCATTTATCAGTAATGGCCGTGAACTGTTGAGGACTTCAGGCCGGGGTGATTTGCTGCAAGTTCTGGGAGCCATCTATGGTGTTAAAACCGTCTCTAAAATGCAGCCAATCAAAGGTAAAGACCTGGATATCAAGGTTAGCGGCTATGTGAGCTTGCCTGAATTGACCCGATCCAGCCGCAATTATATTTCGCTGATTTTGAATGGTCGGTTCATCCGCAATTTCCCATTAACCAAGGCTGTCATTGCTGGTTACGGTTCCAAGCTCATGATTGGCCGTTTTCCAATTGCGGTGATTAAAATTGATGCTGATCCAGCTTTGATTGATGTGAATGTGCATCCAACCAAACAGGAAGTCCGAATTAGTGACGAACCAATGATTGGCAAACTGATTTCCGACGCAATCTATGATATGCTGCGCGAAAAGCAGCTGATTCCAGATGCGACTCGAGATTTCAAGAAGCCTTTCACGGCAACGCCCAAACAATTTAATGTCTCGACTGCCGATCAAGTGGCGACTAATCCACCGCTGTTTGCCGTGGATACGCAATCCATGTCTTCTATTTCACAGCCGGAAGTGACGCCGGTGGTGGTTAAATCAAGGGATGACCTTGACAGTGAACAAGTCAATCAATTCGATGAACTGCTTAAAAATGAGCCGAGTTCGGTTCCGGTATTCGAAAGTGAAGTCACGTCAATCGATGAACCTGAGCCAAACAGCACCAAGCCGGAACAATCTGAATTGGTTGTTGAAACCGGCTTTCCTCATTTGAATTACATTGGTCAGGTGCATGGCACTTATTTAGTTGCCGAGACCGCTGACAATATGTATCTGGTGGATCAACATGCTGCCCAAGAACGGATTAACTATGAATTTTATCGCAAACAGATTGGTGAAGTATCTGATGACCAACAAAAATTGTTGGTACCAATCGTCCTTGACTATTCCACTTCCGACTTCCTGTTGATTAGTGACCACATGGATTTATTGAACCAACTTGGCATTCACTTGGAACAATTTGGTCAAAATAGTTTTATTGTCCGTGAGCACCCGATGTGGTTTAAGGCTGGTCAAGAAGAAGATACGATCAAAGAAATGATTGATTGGATCTTATCCGATCATAAAATCTCAGTGGCCGCTTTTCGTGAGAAGGCCGCGATTATGATGAGCTGTAAGCGGGCGATCAAGGCCAACCATCATTTGGATGAACTGCAGGCTAAAGCATTGCTCAAACGTCTGCCCGAATGTGAAAACCCATATAATTGCCCACACGGTCGACCAGTTTTGGTGAAATTTACCAATGCCGACATTGAAAAAATGTTCAAACGAATTCAAGATCCTCATCACACAGACGAAGAAATCATTTAGATTGTTGCCCAGCACCAAGTGAGATATGGTACAATTTAAAGGCAAACATACGTTTTAGTGAAGAGGAGAAGCTGATGTTCGAATTTTTAGAAGGGTCGGTTGTAGACATTACACCGACTCACATTGTGTTGTTGGTGGGTGGCGTTGGTTATTTAATTAATACAGCTGATCCCTATCGATTTAAGGTTGATGAAACCAAAGTTGTCAGAGTTTACATTTATCAATCGGTGAGCGATACCGCAATTTTGCTATTTGGTTTTCCGACAATTGAAGACAAACAAATTTTTGAAAAATTAATTTCGGTTTCCGGGATTGGTCCGAAGAGCGCTTTGGCAATTTTAGCCGGTAATGATCGGGATGGCCTAATCTCGGCAATTAATAATGAGGATGTCAAATTTCTCACGAAGTTTCCCGGCGTTGGCAAGAAAACGGCTCGCCAGATTATTTTGGATATGCAGGGCAAGTTGGATGATATCTCATCGAATACCCCTGGATTACCCAAAGACAATCCTCGGATGGAGAAGTCGCCAGAGCTTGCCGATGCCTTGTCTGCTCTGGCCGCACTGGGTTATGGTGCCAAACAAATTGACGGCATTGAACCGGACCTTACGAAAAAGACCGGTTTATCGACTGATGAATATTTAAGTTTAGGATTAAAGTTACTAATGCACTAGGAATGAGGAGATGATCCATTGGCCAATGAAAAAGATGATCGACTAGTTTCTCCAGAGAATGTGGATGCCGATGAGAACAGCATTGAAAAATCGCTTCGTCCCCAAGTTTTGCGTGAATACATTGGACAAGATGACGTTAAAAACGAATTAAAGGTCTATATTAAGGCAGCTAAGCAGCGGGAGGAATCATTAGACCATGTACTGCTTTATGGGCCTCCTGGCCTTGGTAAGACCACTTTAGCGATGGTGATTGCCAACGAGATGGGCGTCAATATCAGAACCACCAGTGGTCCCGCAATTGATAAACCAGGTGATTTGCTGTCACTTCTAAATGAGCTTCAACCTGGCGATGTCTTGTTTATTGATGAAATTCATCGACTTCCCAAAGTGGTAGAAGAAATGCTGTATTCTGCTATGGAAGATTTCTTTGTGGATATTATTGTTGGACAGGGATCCGGTGCCCATCCGATCCATTTTCCATTGCCGCCATTCACATTGATTGGGGCAACAACTCAAGCAGGGATGCTGTCGGCACCGCTGAGAGATCGGTTTGGCATCGTTGAACACATGAACTACTACAAGACTTCCGATTTGGAGGACATTGTTCGTCGAACTGCAGACATTTTTCAAATTGATATTCAAGAATCAGGCGCCCATGAAATTGCGCTTAGATCCCGCGGAACGCCGCGAGTTGCCAACCGATTATTAAAACGGGTTCGTGATTTCGCACAGGTTTCAGACAAGGATAGTGTTGATTTGGACATTGTCAGATACGCGCTGTCACGGTTAAAAGTTGATGATTTGGGCTTGGATGCGACCGACATTAAGTTGTTAAAGACCATGATCAAGTATTATGATGGCGGCCCGGTTGGTTTAAATACATTAGCAGCCAATATCGGCGAAGAAACTGACACAATTGCCGAAATGTATGAGCCATACTTATTGCAAATTGGTTTGATTAAGCGGACTGCCCGAGGTCGAATTGTCACGCCAAAAGGATATGCGCATTTGAGCTATCCGATGCCACCGAAGGACGAAAGGAATTAGCATTTTGAAAACAAACTATACCCTTGAAGATTTTGACTATAATCTTCCTCATGAGTTAATTGCCCAAACGCCAATTAAAGATCGTGATGAATCCCGACTATTGGTTTTGGACAAAGATACCGGAGATATGCAGGATCGCCATTTTTACAATATCATCGACTACTTGAATCCTGGGGATGCTTTGGTGATGAACGATTCCAAAGTGATGCCTGCTAGAATTTATGGTGTCAAAGAAGACACCGGCGGCCACATGGAAGTCTTGTTACTTCATAATATTGAGGGCGACCGCTGGGAGACCTTGATGAAACCTGCCAAAAAAGCCAAAGTCGGCACTGTGATCAATTTTGGCGAAGGTCAGTTGAAGGCCGTGGTCACCAAAGAACTTGAACATGGTGGCCGTGAAATCGAATTCAAATATGACGGCATTTTCATTGAGATCCTCGAAAGACTTGGAGAAACCCCACTGCCACCGTATATCAAAGAAAAATTAGACGATCCGAACCGTTACCAAACAGTTTATGCGAAGGAAATGGGTTCCGCAGCAGCGCCAACTGCCGGGTTGCACTGGACAAAAGAGCTGTTGCAAAAGGTTGAAGATAAGGGTGTCCACTTGGTTTATTTGACACTTCATGTCGGGTTAGGAACTTTTCGACCCGTGGATGAGGAAAACATTGAAGACCATAAGATGCATAGCGAATTTTATCGCCTATCCGAAGAATCTGCTGAAACTTTGAATGCCGTTCGCAAAAATGGCGGTAAAATTGTTGCGACTGGGACGACTTCCATTCGGACGTTGGAAACAGTTGGCACTAAATTTAACGGTGAGATTCATCCGGATTCTGGCTGGACAGATATTTTCATTAAGCCGGGATATCAATGGAAAGTGGTTGATTCATTTATTACCAATTTCCATTTGCCAAAATCGACCCTGGTCATGTTGGTTGCATCATTTACTGGCCGCGACAACATTTTAAATGCCTACCAGCATGCAATTGACGAAAAGTATCGCTTCTTTAGTTTTGGCGATGCGATGTACATTCATTAGGAGGATTATTATATGCAACCAGCGATAACTTATCGCTTGATCAAAACAGAGAAGCACACTGGTGCCCGATTAGGGGAAATCACTACGCCCCATGGCACTTTTAAGACCCCGATGTTTATGCCGGTGGGAACCCAAGCAACAGTCAAAACGTTGGCGCCAGAAGAATTGGATCAAATGGGTTCAACAATCATTTTGGCCAATACTTATCACCTGTGGCTGCGGCCCGGCGAAGATATTGTTAAAGAAGCTGGCGGTCTCCACAAATTTATGAATTGGCACAAAGGAATTTTGACTGATTCCGGTGGGTTTCAAGTGTTTTCACTTGCCAAGAACCGTGATATCACTGAAGAAGGAGTAACCTTCAAAAATGAAATCAACGGTTCGAAGATGTTCTTATCACCTGAAAAAGCAATGCAAATTGAAAACGATCTCGGCCCCGACATTATGATGAGTCTCGATGAATGTCCGCCGTTCTTTGAATCCTATGATTACGTCAAGAAATCAGTTGAACGAACCAGCCGTTGGGCAGAACGTGGTTTAAAAGCCCACAAGAATCCTGATTGGCAGGCATTGTTTGGAATTGTTCAAGGCGCTGGTTTTGAAGATTTGAGAAAACAATCAGCTCAAGACTTGGTAAGCCTTGATTTTCCCGGTTATTCAATTGGTGGGCTTTCAGTTGGTGAATCAAAGCAGGAAATGAATCGAATCTTGGAGTCAACTACACCGTTATTACCCGAGAACAAGCCACGTTACCTAATGGGCGTTGGGACAACTGATTCATTAATTGATGGTGTGATTCGGGGAATTGATATGTTTGATTGTGTTCTGCCAACGCGAATTGCCCGCAACGGAACGGTCATGACCTCACATGGACGATTAGTCGTGAAGAATGCCAAGTATGCTCGTGACTTTACCCCATTGGATGATCAATGCAACTGCTATACCTGCCGAAACTATACGCGGGCCTACATTCGTCATTTGATCAAAACAGACGAGTCTTTCGGTATGCGTTTATGCAGCTATCACAATTTGTATTATTTGATTCACCTCATGAAACGTGTTCAACAAGCAATCATGGATGACAACTTGTTGGATTTACGTGCAGAAGTTTTTGAACAGTATGGTTATAACAAACCAAATCCCAAAAACTTTTAGGTATAGACTATTAAGGGCTTATTTGGTAAAGTATTCTTATGGAAAGCGTGGGTGAAAAATTTTGAATCAACAGTATTTATCAATATTAATGATTGTTGCTTTGTTTGCAGTAATGTATTTCGTGATGGTTCGTCCTCAACGAAAACAGCAGCAGAAGCGTCGTGAACAACTTTCAAAGATCAAGACAGGCGACCAAGTCATTACAATTGGCCGTTTGCATGGGGTTGTCGACGAGATTAATGAAGCTGACAAGACAGTTACATTAGATTGTGATGGTATTTACCTGGTATTCGACTTGAGCGCCATTGCTTCAGTCAAACAACCTGCTGTGACTGCTCCCGCAGCTGACAGCAACGCAAATACCACTGCAGCAACTGATGATCATAAAGATGATGCAGCTTCATCTGATAGTGACCAGAATGCTAGTACGGATTCTGATGCCGCTAAAGACGAAACAAAATCAGCAGACAAATAGTTCGACCAGATCGGTTGGGAAGATGAGCATATTGACTCCCAGCCATTTTTTTACATTACGCAAGAACATACGTTTGATTAAGAGTGATAATTATGAAAACCCAAGAACGCAAGATAATTCATGTGGATATGGATGCTTTTTACGCTTCCATTGAGGAACGCGAAGACCCCAGTTTGAAAACCAAACCCTTGATTGTGGCCAAAGATCCCCGAAAAACAGGTGGTAGAGGTGTCGTTTCGACGGCTAATTACAACGCCCGCAAGTTTGGTGTGCATTCGGCGATGAGTGCTATGAAAGCACTGGAGCTTTGCCCAAATGCCGTTTTTCGATTCTCAGGATTTGAGCTCTATCGGTCCGTCTCCAATCAAATTCACGAGATTTTCCACGAATACACAGAAGTGATTGAATACGTTGCTTTGGATGAGGCTTATTTGGATGTGACCGATAACAAAAAGCACATTTCAGACCCGATTCAAGTTGCTAGAATGATTCAAAATGAAATTTGGCAAGCAACTCATCTTACCTGTTCAGTGGGGGTTTCTTATAATAAATTTCTGGCTAAAGAAGCCTCTGATTATGCTAAGCCAGTTGGCATTACCGTTATTGAACAACGAGATGCCCTCGAATTTTTGGAAAAACTGCCAATTGAAAAGTTTCGGGGCGTTGGCAAGAAAACAGTTCCCAAGATGCACGAACTCAACATCAATAACGGCCAAGACCTTTTGCAGTGGTCCCAAATGGACTTGATCAAACATTTTGGTAAGTTTGGCTATGTTCTTTTTGAAAGGGCGCGCGGGATTGATGAACGGCCGGTTGAGTACCAACGAGTTCGAAAATCCATTGGTAAAGAGCGAACGTTTGGCCCGGCTATTGACAACCAGACTGAAGTTGACGATGAACTGCAGCGAATTGCGGGCATGGTTGTTAAGGCAATGGATGATAAAAAGAAGCATGGCAAAACTTTGGTTCTTAAGATCCGCTATGCAGATTTTTCGACTTTTACCAAACGAGTGACGTTGGATAATTACATCAAAAACAATTCAGAAGAATACTTTGCACTGGCGAATGATTTGTTGGTAGAAATGCCGGATATTTCCAAAGGGGTTCGCTTGTTGGGAATTACCATCACGAATTTGGATGATTTAAGTTATGAAAATATCGTTTTGCATTTGTTTAATTAGTTCATTTTTTGAGAATGGTTTATCTTATTTACAAAGTAATGTATACTGAAGTGTTCAACAATAAAGTAATGGAGCAATAAATATGTCAATTCAAGATCAAATTTTTAACGAAATTAAGAAATTTAAAACGATTATTATTCATCGACACAAACGTCCGGATCCCGATGCTATTGGTTCACAAATGGGATTAGCACAGCTAATCAAGGGGTCATTTCCAGACAAAACAGTCCTGTGTGCTGGCAAACAATATGAAAGTTTTGCCTGGTTGGGCACAACTGATGAAATTAAAGATGAGCAGTACAAAGATGCTCTGGTAATTGTTGTGGATACTGCCAATCAGCCCAGAGTTGATGATGAACGGTATACAACCGGTAAAGAACTGATCAAAATTGATCATCATCCAAATGATGACCAATTTGGTGACATTATGTGGGTTGAACCGGAATCATCCAGTACTTCTGAACTTATTTACGACTTTTATGATGCCAACAAGTCTCAATTAACCTTGCCCGATGAAGGTGCTCGTTTGTTATATGCCGGCATTGTTGGAGATACTGGAAGATTTATGTATCCTTCAACCTCACCTCATACATTGGAAGTGGCTTCAAAATTGGCCACTTACAACTTCTCGACGAGTGATGTTAACAAGATTGAAGACGAAATTGATATTCCACTGGCCCGGTTGTCAGCATACGTCTACGAGAATTTGAATATTCTTGACAGCGGTGCTGCTTACCTGGTCTTATCCAACAAGGTATTGGAGCCATTTAAGCTTGGAGACGAAAGTACTTCCGCTGTGGTACCGTTACCAGGAAAAATTAAGCAGGTCGTCTCCTGGGCAATCTTTGTCGAGCAAAAGGACGGATCGTTTCGAATTCGCTTAAGATCCAAAGGACCAGAAATTAATGAACTTGCCAAGCACTACGGCGGTGGGGGTCACCCATTAGCCAGTGGCGCGGTCGTTGAAGACGAAGATCATATCAAAGACTTTGTGAAAGATTTAAACGATCTTGTCGCCAAAAACAAGTAGGAGATTATATGAGTAATTTTTCAGAATTTAATTTAAAACCATTTTTACTGGATGCAGTCAAGGAGCTTAACTTCACGCAACCGACTCCGGTTCAGGAAAAAGTGATGCCTGTGATTATGCAGGGAAGAGACGTTGTGGGTCAATCAGCCACTGGTAGTGGTAAGACCCATGCGTTTTTATTGCCAATTTTCAATCAATTGGATCCCGATAAGGATGAGGTCCAAGCTGTGATTACCACCCCTAGTCGGGAACTCGCTTACCAAATTATTGACGCCGCCAAACAGCTGGCCAAACATTGCGATAAGCCAATTTCCACCGGAGCGTATGTCGGTGGAACTGACAAAGCTCGCCAGGAAAAGAAAATTCACCATGAACAGCCTCAATTAGTGATTGGGACGCCCGGCCGAATTTGGGATTTGATTCAAAATGGTGGCTTGGATGTTCATACCGCTTCACAATTAGTGATTGATGAAGCTGATATGACTCTGGACATGGGATTTCTTGACGTTGTTGATAACATTGCTGCCAGCTTTGGTAAGCATGTTCAAATGATGGTCTTTTCAGCTACTATTCCACAAAAGATCAATGTTTTCTTAAAGAAATACATGGTCAACCCATTTATTGAAGAGATTCCTGTTTCAACCATTATCAGCCCAACAATTGATAACTGGCTGATTTCAACGAAGGGACAAGACAAGAATCAACTGATCTATAAATTATTGACGATCGGTGAGCCCTATTTAGTTCTGATCTTCGCCAACACTAGAAAACGGGTTGTCGAACTTGCTGACTATTTGAAAGGGCAAGGCTTGAAAGTTGCGATGATTCATGGGGGCATGAAACCTCGTGAACGCAAGCAGGTTATGAAACGAGTTAAGAATCTCGATTTTCAGTTTGTGGTGGCCACTGATTTAGCAGCCCGTGGAATTGATATCGAAGGGGTTTCTGACGTTATTAACGACGATATTCCAACCGAAGATTTGGAATTCTTTATTCACCGAGTCGGCCGAACGGGTCGAAATGGCATGTCTGGAACTTCAATCACGTTGTATTCCCCAGATGAAGAAAAAGAAGTCGAAGAACTTGAGGACATGGGAATTCATTTCAAACCCAAAGCACTTAAGAACGGCGAAATTGTTGATTCTTATGACCGAAACCGTCGGAAGACTCACCGTAAGAAACACGACAAACTTGATCCAACGATGATTGGAATGATCAAGAAGAAAAAGAAGAAGATCAAACCTGGTTACAAACGTCGAATCAAGAATACGATTGCCCGCAAAGATGAGATGGATCGACGAGTTGCCAAACGTGAGGAAGCAAGAGCGAAGCGAAAGCAGCGTAAGAGTAGTTCATCAAGATATAAGTAGGTCTGTATTGACACCATATTCACAAAAAAGTATACTTTGAGATGTGTTAAGAACATGCCGTTTAATTTTATGTTTCAGAGACGTTTTGGTTGGTGAGAAAAACGACTGAAATTATTCGGTGCTCTCTTAAAATTCAAATTGTAATACGCAACTCTACGTTATAGAGATCAAGTGGTTAACGATAAACATCGTTGCAATCAGAGTGGTACCGCGTCAATGGGCGTCTCTGTGAGCAACGGTGTTTTAATTTTGTCAGAGGAGAAAATAGCATGAAACAGTTAAGTAGCGGTCAAATTAGACAAATGTACTTAGATTTTTTCCAAGAAAAAGGGCACACGATTGAACCAAGTGCCTCACTGATTCCAGTGGATGATCCAACTTTGCTTTGGATCAACTCAGGTGTTGCAACCATGAAAAAGTACTTCGATGGTTCAGTTGTTCCTAAGAATCCCCGGATGACCAGTTCACAAAAAAGTATTCGGACCAACGATATTGAAAACGTTGGTAAAACCCCACGTCATCACACGTTATTTGAAATGTTGGGTAACTTTTCTGTTGGTGATTATTTTAAGAAAGAAGCCATTACCTGGGCATTTGAATTATTAACTTCCCCAAAGTGGTTTGGTTGGGATAAGGATAAACTCTATATGACTGTTTACCCGAAGGATACTGACGCCAAGATGTATTGGGAAAAAGTCGGTGTTGCTCCTGATCACATTATCGAAATTGAGGATAATTTCTGGGATATTGGCCAAGGACCATCCGGCCCTGATTCAGAAATCTTTTACGATCGTGGAAAGGATTTCGATAATCTGGCCGATGACGATCCTGAAAACTATCCTGGTGGTGAAAATGATCGCTGGCTGGAAGTCTGGAATATCGTCTTTTCACAATTTAACCATACCCCACAGGACACATACGAGCCACTTCCTCGGAAGAACATTGATACCGGAATGGGGCTTGAACGAGTGGTTTCCATTTTTCAAAACGCTCGAACCAATTTTGAAACCGATCTCTTCTTACCAATGATTCACAAGACCGAAGAATTAAGTGACAACAAGAAATATGATACCAACAAGCGAGACAATGAAGCCTTCAGAATTATTGCCGATCATGCACGGGCAATTACCGTTGCAATTGGCGACGGTGCTTTGCCTTCCAACGTCGGCCGTGGCTACGTTATTCGTCGACTGATTCGTCGTGCAATTGTTAATGGGCAACGTTTAGGCATTAACGAGGCATTCTTGTACAAACTGGTCCCAGTGGTTGGCCAAACCTTGGAATCCTACTATCCTGACGTCCTCAAGCAAAAAGATTACATCGCCAAGGTTGTGCGCTCTGAAGAGGACCGTTTCAACGAAACATTGGCAGATGGATTAAAACTGTTTAACCAAGTTGTCAGAGATGCCAAAGCCAACAATCAAACAGTGATTGATGGCCCAACTGCTTTCAAACTATATGATACTTATGGTTTCCCCGTTGAACTGACTGAAGAAGAAGCCAGCGATGCCGGTCTATCTGTTGACAAGCCGGGCTTTGAGGCCGAAATGCAGAAACAAAAAGATCGGGCTCGGAAAGCTCGAAGTGGCGCCAAATCAATGGGCGTTCAACGAGACCTTCTGATTGAAATCAAAGATCCAAGTGAATACGTTGGTTATGACACTTTAGACGTTGATAATGCCGAACTCCTTGCAATTGTCGAAAACGAAAAGTTGGTTGAAACCTCAAAGGGCGGCACGGTTGAAGTCATTTTCGATAAAACACCATTCTATGCAGAAATGGGTGGTCAAGTGGCCGACCGTGGCGTTGTCCTCGATGAAGAGGGTGACAAGGTTGCGGATGTTGTTGACGTCCAACACGCACCTAATGGCCAGAACCTTCACACTTTGAAGACACAAGAACCACTTGAAAAGGGCAAGAAGTACCATTTGATTGTTGATAAACTATTCCACAGTCGGGTTGAAAAGAACCATACCGCCACTCATTTACTTGACCAGTCATTGAGAAATGTTTTAGGCGGCCATACTCAACAAGCCGGTTCGTTAGTTGAACCAAACTACCTGCGTTTTGACTTTAATCACTTTGGTCAAGTAACTGATGAGGATTTGCAAAAAGTTGAGGACATGGTTAACCGTCAAATCTTCAATGAAATTGACGTCAATACGGTTGTGACCGATCCTAAGACTGGTAAAAAAATGGGTGCGATTGCTTTATTCAGTGAAAAATATGGTGACAAAGTCCGAGTTGTCAGCATTGGTGATTTCTCAGTTGAATTTTGTGGCGGAACTCACGTGACTAATACGCGTGATATCGGCCTCTTCAAGATTGTTTCTGAATCTGGTGTTGGTGCCGGTGTCCGTCGAATCGAAGCCGTGACTGCCAAAGATGCTTTTAAGATGTTAAACGATCATGAAAAAGAATTAAAGCAAATTGCCAGTGATTTGAAAGTCACCCAGATTAAAGATACGCCTAAACGAGTTGGTCAATTGCAGACTGAAATTAAGGATCTTACTCAGAACCAACAATCCCTTGAAGCCAAGTTGGCTGGCCAACAGGCACAAAACGTCTTTGCCGACAAGAAGACTGCTGGCAAATACACAATTATTACCGGTGTGATCAAGGATGCTGGAATGGATCAACTTCGTCAATTAGCTGATACATGGCGTTCAAAGCAATTGTCCGATGTCTTGGTTCTGGGTACTGGTAGTGGTGAGAAAGCTAACTTGATTGTCGCTGTTACCGATGATCAGATTAAGGCAGGGATCAAGGCTGGTGATTTAATCAAGTCGATTGCAGGCAACATCAAAGGTGGCGGCGGTGGTCGTCCCAACATGGCTCAAGCCGGCGGGAAAGATCCTGCAGGCCTCGACAAAGCGATGAGTGCAGCGGTTGACTGGTTAACTAACAAATAATTATTACACCACGGTTACATGTCCGTTACATTGGCTTACTTGATTGTAGTTTCACTTATAATCAGTTAAAATTAATACAAATGACCTTATGTCATAGAGGTGAATTGTATGAGTTCGTTAGATAAAACCATGTTTTTTAATTTTAATGAAGATCAGCCAAAAGACGTTCGTGAGACATTACTGACTGTGTACGCAGCACTTGAAGAGAAGGGTTACAATCCCTACAATCAAATTGTTGGATATCTAATTTCCGGCGATCCTGCATACATTCCACGTAATCTTGATGCACGGAATCTTATTCGCAGACATGAACGTGATGAAATAATCGAGGAATTAGTTCGTTTCTATTTGGATAATCATCCAACTGAAACGAAAAAAGGTGAAAAATGAGATTAATGGGTTTAGATGTTGGTTCAAAAACCGTCGGGGTTGCTGTCAGTGACCAGTTAGGTTGGACCTCACAAGGTGTTGAAATAATTCGGATCGATGAAGATAACCAGGAATTTGGTTTAGACCGGGTATCTGAATTGGTGGACAAGTTTCAAGTTGACGGATTTGTGCTTGGCCTGCCTAAAAACATGAACAATTCTATAGGGCCAAGGGCTGAAGCTTCTGAACAGTATGGCAAACGACTTGAAGACAAGTTTCACCTGCCAGTTGATTTTGAAGATGAACGATTAACAACTGTTGAAGCCCAGCGAATGCTGATCGAAGAAGCAGATGTTTCCAGAGCCAAGCGGAAAAAAGTGATTGACAAACTGGCCGCTGGCTTGATACTTCAGAATTATTTGGACCGCAAAGGCAAATTAACTAAAATATAGCGAGGTAAACAATTATGGCAGATCAAGAACCAGTACAACAACAAATTACATTAGTCGATGAAAACGGCGATGAAACTTTATACGATGTATTATTTACTTTCAAGTCGGAAGACTTTGATCGTTCATACATTTTAATTTATCCAGACGGCAAGGGTGAAGACGAAGAAGTTGAAATCCAAGCATACGCATTGCCAAAGGGTGACGATCCCAGTGATCCTCAAGGCGGCGAACTTCAAGCAATCGAAACTGACAAGGAATGGGATATGATTGAATCAGTTTTGAACACTTTCTTGGGTAAAGATGGCGACGATCAGGATGATGACAGCAAAGATAATCAATAATTAAAATATTGTCATTGTTACGAAAGGATTGAGGCGAAGCAGTTGTTTAGTCTCAGTCCTTTTTAATTGAAAGAATTTAGGATGTGATGTAATGTCTAATAACGAAAAACGTCGGTTCAAGGCGACCATTGATGGTAAAGACTATGTATTGGTCGGTAAGGGAACCGTTGACCACATGCAAGCTGTGACTGACTTACTGAATGAACAGCTCAAGCAGCTGCATGAAGCAATGCCAACTTCGACAGAAGAACAGCGGGCAATTTTGATCGCATTTAATGCGATTTCCAAACAATTTGAAGTGGAAGAAAACGCCCACAATAAAGAGGTTCGTTAAATGATTTTTAGTATTGGGATCATTTTGATTTTAATATTTGGCTTTCTTCGCGGATTGCACCGTGGTTTTGTCAACGAAATTTTAAGTTTAATTGGTTTCTTGGCAGCCACCTTTGTCAGTATTGTTGGGACAAGTCCAATTGCTGGCTGGATTAATCAGGCAATTTTCCAGAGTGGCCAAAATGAAACTGCACAGTTGATCATCAAATGGGTAATCTTTGCGGTCCTTTTTGGGCTGGTTTGGCGAATTGTTCGCCTGCTCAGCGATCTTTTGGCGCCAATCACACGGTTGCCTTTACTGCACCAGTTGAATTCTTTGCTGGGTGGGATCGCTGACTTCATCATCAAGTATTTGTTTATCTTCATTTTGCTGAATTTCTTGTTGATGTTCCCCAGCCAAAGCATCCGTGATCAGTATGAACAATCCGATGTTTCTCAATGGATTGTGAAGAAAACACCGATTCTCTCCGATGAAATGATTCAGATTTGGGATCAGCATTCTAGTGAGGTTAATGTATGAACGAAAAAGTTTTAGAAACATTAGAATATGGAAAAATTAAAGAGCAGCTGGGCAAGTACCTAACGACTGACCGTGGGTTAGAAATTGTCGATTTACTAACGCCAAGTTCATCGTTTGAAACTGTAACCAAGCGGCTGGAACAGACTGCCGATGGGGCAGACATTGTCCGCTTGAAGGGTGAAATCCCGATTCCCAAGTTGACGGAAATTTCACCTTATATGAAACGCCTAAGAATCGAGAACGCTTCTTTAAGCGGCACGGAGCTTTCTCACATCACTAAATTGCTGAGAGCAGTTCAAGTTGTGACTGAATTCTTTCATGATTTGGAAGCAGAAGAAGTGACGTTGAAATCGATCCCGTCAATTGTTAACCAATTAACGTTGATGCCTGATGTTACCAAGCGAATGGTCACATCTGTGGACGATGATGGCCGAATCCTTGATGGGGCTTCATCGGAGTTACGATCAATTCGCCGGACCATCGTTGCCACCCAGAGCAACATTCGCTCCAAAATGGGCAAGTTCATTAAGGGATCTGACGCTAAATATCTCTCTGAGCCGATCATCACAGTCCGTGATGGTCGATTTGTGTTGCCAATTAAAGCTGAATACAAGCAACGGTTCGGCGGCATTATTCATGATCAAAGTGCATCCGGCCAAACTTTATACGTTGAGCCAAACAATGTAGTTGAAATGAATAATCAGTTGAGACGGGACCAGTTGTCAGAACGTGCTGAGGTGCGTAGAATTTTAGCAGAATTGACGAACCTTATCCGACCACATCGGGATGAATTACTTGCCAACATGGATTTAGTCGGTCAATTGGACTTCGTGAACGCCAAAGCAAAATTCGCCCACGAAACCGGAAGCGTATTGCCGAAGGTTTCACGCGAAAATGTGATTAACCTTAGAAAAGCGCGCCATCCATTGATTCCTAAAGAAAAAGTCGTTGCCAACGACATTGAAATTGGTGATCAATACAATACGATTATTGTGACTGGACCCAATACCGGTGGTAAAACCATTACGATTAAGACCGTCGGCCTACTTCAATTAATGGGGCAGTCAGGGTTGTTTATTACTGCCAACGAAGATTCCCAAATTGGTGTTTTTGACAACGTCTTTGCCGATATCGGTGATGAACAATCCATTGAAGCCAATTTGAGTACTTTTTCGTCTCACATGGACAATATCATTTCCATTTTGAAGCAAACCAGCAAGAACAGTTTGGTATTGCTTGATGAATTGGGTGCCGGAACTGATCCAAAAGAAGGAGCTGCTCTGGCGATGGCGATTATCGATGCTTTCCACAAAATTGGCGGTGAATTAATTGCCACAACTCACTATCCGGAATTAAAGGCTTTTGCCTATAATCGGCCTGGGATTATCAATGCTTCGATGGAATTTGACGTCGAAACCCTGCAACCAACTTATCGATTCCTGTTAGGAATTCCTGGTCAAAGTAACGCGTTGAACATTGCTAGCAAATTAGGGATGTCAAAGGCCATTATTGACCAGGCACGGTCATTTACCGATTCCGAGAACCAAGATATCAATAACATGATTGAAGAGCTTACAGCGCAAACTAAGCGGGCTCACGACGAAGCTGATGAACTGGCTCAGCAATTGAAGGAATCCACTAAAATTCATAATGAATTGCAGGATAAATTTACCAAGTATGAGAATCAAAAAGAACGTCTAACTGAGCAAGCCAAAGAACAAGCCAATCAGGTGGTCGAGGATGCTAAAAAGAAAGCCGATCAAATCATTAACGACTTGCATAAAAAACAAGCTCAGATCGGGAAGGTCGCCGTTAAAGAAAATGAGTTGATTGATGCCAAAGGTGCATTAAATAAGTTGGAAACCGCCCCTAATTTGACTAAAAATAAAGTATTGAAAAAAGAAAAGGCTAAGCACGATTTTCATCCTGGTGATGATGTCCTTGTAAAGTCTTATGGACAACAGGGAACTTTGTTACGCAAGGATAAACACAATACTTGGGACGTTCAAATTGGGATTTTGAAGATGCAGATTGAAGAATCTGATTTGGAGAAATCCGGTCCAACTAAGCAAGACAAGAATCAATACCAGACACACGTCTCCAGAACTCGGTCGACTGGCATGTCACCAACTTTGGACTTACGAGGCCATCGTTATGAAGAAGCCATGACCGAAGTCGATCGGTACATTGATTCTGCGTTGCTGGCAGGGTATCCGTCTGTCACCATCATTCATGGCAAGGGAACTGGGGCACTTCGAAAAGGGGTTACCGAGTATTTAAAGCGTAATCCACGGGTCAAGAGCTTTGGTTATTCCGCTCCAAATGCGGGTGGCGATGGTTCGACGGTTGTTAAATTAAAATAAGAATGATTGTGTGCAATCTGTTTGCTTTTTGCTAAAAAATTGTTAGTATGAATATATTAAAAGATTGGAGTGTTTTGAATATGCTTAAAGAAACCACAGATCAAACTTTTGAAAAAGACACTGCTGATGGTGTTACTTTAACTGATGTTTGGGCAACTTGGTGTGGCCCATGTCGCATGCAGACACCTGTCATTGAAGAATTGGCAGAAGAAATGGATAACGTTAAGTTCACGAAGATGGACGCAGACAAGAATCCAGAAACTTTATCAAAATTCGGCATTATGAGCATTCCAACTTTGCTCGTTAAAAAAGACGGCAAAGTAGTTGATACCATTGTTGGTTATCATCCTAAGGCTCAGGTTAAGAAGGTATTGGATCAGTATGCTGAGTAAAAGAGTGTGACGAGGGCTGGGTGACGCGGTTTCTAAGGCAGGATTGATAAAAATCCTGGTTTTGGATTTATATCAATTTTGACTTAGAAGTTAGCGTCAAGCCCGTCGGAACACGTTTTCTCTTTGTAACAGCAACCCAAAAAGCCCACGACACAATTTGTCGTGGGCTTTTAATTTCCAAATTATTTCACATCATCGCCTGAACTGCCTTCTTGATCAGGTTCAACGATCTCAAATATTGAAGAGGCTTCCTCGCCATCAGCAGGCTTATCAGGGCTTAGATAGGTGCTGAGCAGTACGAAACCTTTATTAACATTCGCTTTTTCCAACTCAGCTTCGGCTTGCTGGTTAAGGATGTACTGACAGCTTTGAGCAATGAATCCTGATTCCAGATAGAAATCCGGATCATCAAATGATTTTAACCGAGCAGCGACCACTTTGCCGCTTAACTGCCAGCTGATTTGGTTACCAGCGCGTTTAAGTAGCTTCAGATCACCAAATTTAAATTGTTTGAAAAAGGTTTCCAAGTCCTCATAGGTTGCCAAACGGTGGTTTCTTGCCAAATGTTTGCCAGCCCAATAAGAAATTTCGTGGGAATCTTTGCCTAGAATTTCCGGGATCAGTGAATCTCTGATCAGTTCCTGTCCCAGTAAGTCTTTCATCGTGTCATCGTTGATAAACTGTTTGTATACTTCGTTATCCATTTTTTAATCTCCATCAATGCAAAATGTAATAAATTAATTATACAATACAATCATTAATCTTGTTTTGTAAGTTGAAGTAAAGATTCTTTTGCAAGATAATAATGTTATTGAAACAAGGGAAGAAGGAATTTTGTTGGATAATCGGCCGATTGGCGTTATGGACTCGGGGGTCGGCGGGCTTACCGTCTTAAAGGAAATTACGAAAATCCTTCCAAATGAATCGTACATCTTTATTGGGGACCAAGCCAATTTACCTTACGGGCAAAAGAGTTCTGAAACTGTCAGAAAATTAACTAAAAGAATTGCGGATTATATGGTTGAACAAGACGTTAAAATGTTTGTTATTGCCTGCAATACCGCAACTGCTGCTGCTTATGAGTACTTAAAAGATATTTTACCAATTCCGGTGATTGGCGTGATCGAACCAGGGGCTGAAATGGCTGTCTCAGCATCCAAATCCGGCCAAATCGGTGTTATCGCCACTAATGGAACGGTCCGTTCGGGAGATTATGAACGATTAATCAAACAGCACAACCCCCAGGCAGTGGTCTCATCGCTGGGCTGTCCGGAATTTGTCACAATGGTTGAAGAAGGACTTGCTGGAACCGTTGAGGCCCAAGTTGCTGTTAATAATCGTTTGGCTTGGTTTATGGATAAGCCAATTGACACTCTTGTGATGGGCTGCACCCATTTTCCAATCATTCAAGAAGAGATTAAAAACGTGATGGGGGATGGCGTGACTTTGATTGACCCGGGGGTTGCCACTGCGCGGCAGGTTCGTGATTATTTAACTGCCCATGATGCATTGGCTGCTGCTGAGCATAAAAGCCAACGTGAATTTAACACTACCGGGAGCCCAACAAATTTCGCCAAAATTGCGGATAAATTACTTGGCACCCCGATTTCTGCAGCTAAGCTAAACATTTAAAGGAGTTTGATAACGTGAAAAGACCAGAATCAATTGTGATTGCTTCACAGAATGCACACAAAATCATCGAGTTTGAAGATGCCTTTAAACAAACCGGTATCAACATCAAATCACTCAAACATTTTGAGAATGTTCCTAAAATTGCTGAAACGGGTACCACCTTTGAAGAAAACGCGACTTTGAAAGCCACAGGCATCATGAACTTTACTCATCAGGCTGTGATTGCCGACGATTCCGGATTAGTTGTCAAGGCTTTAAACGGCCAACCCGGGGTGCATTCTGCCCGCTACGCTGGCGATCATGATGATGATGCGAATAATAATAAATTACTGAAGGAAATGCAAAACAAACAGGACCGATCAGCTTATTTTGAGTCAGTCTTGGTTTACATGACCCCTGAAGGAGACAAGGTCGTGGCAAGTGGTCGAATTGATGGTCAAATTTTAACAGAACGCCATGGAAATAACGATTTTGGTTACGATCCGTTGTTCTATGTTCCCGGACAACAAAAGGCTTTGGCTGAAATGTCGACCCATGATAAAAATATGATCAGCCATCGGGGAAATGCCATTCGCAATCTGCTTAACAAACTACTGGGGTTGTGGGACTAATGAAAATTCTGGTTGTGAGCGATAGTCATGGGGATCGAAAAATTATCCAACAGCTGGTTGATCGGTATGACGGTCAAGTTGATGGCATTTTTCATTGTGGTGATTCTGAGCTGTCATTGGACGATCCGCTGATTGCTAAAATGCACATCGTTCAAGGAAATATGGATTTTGCTGAATTTCCAGACCATGAGCTTGAAAAGATCGATCATCAAACGATCCTGGTTACTCACGGACATCACCAAAATGTTAACGGTGGCCTGCTCAATCTTGAGTTGTACGCCCGTAGTTTATCGGCCAATATCGTCTTATTTGGTCACACCCATCAACTGGGTGTCACCTTTGATGACAATATCTTGTTTGTAAATCCTGGAAGCATTTCTCAACCCCGCGGTGAATATGCACCACTTGGCGGGACTTATGCAATGGTCAGTTCAAACGATCAGCAATATACCATTCAATATTATAATCGTGAGTTCCAACCCATAGACAATCTAAAGTTCAGTTTTACGTCTTAACAGAAAAGGAGTCTACTATTACATGATCGACAAACCGATTGAGACCGTCATGCGAGAGAGCAACCGGGATATCTTAATTCCGGCTGACTTGGTTGCAACCGTCAATCAAGACAACAATCTCCAACATGTTTTTATGGTTTTGACCAAAGTTAAATATGCCAAGATTCCGGTTTTAGATAACGATAATCATTTTAAAGGTCTTGTGTCATTGCCAATGATTACCGAATTAATGATGCAAGATACCGGCATTACCAGTCGGCCGTTGGAAGCGATCAAAGTCAAACAAATCATGCAAAAAGATGTTCCTACGATCTATGAGCGCGACAATCTTGAAGCCATCTTACGGTATTTGGTGGATGAAAATTTCCTGGTGTTTGTCGATTCTGACACTCATTTTAAAGGGATTATCACCCGTCGTGAGTTATTTAAGGAAATTAATTATCTTGCACATAATTTCAACAAACGGTATATTGCATTACCGGTTTACAATCACAAATCGAAAAGTGAGACTAAGAATGCCAAAGTTCATGGATCAAAGGGCATGATTAATTGATCAAACAAAAACAGCAGGTATCAGCGATTCTCAAAAGGCTTTGAGAGGTCGGATAACTGCTGTTTTTAATTTGGTTGATTACCAACCATGGTGGGACTTGCCGGCAATTCAATGCCTGCTTTGTTAATCTCAGTTAGATAAAGTGCCAGAAAGTTATGAGAAACTTCATACTGGCTGCCGTTTTTGGTGGTGATATTAACCTGAATCACCAATTTACCATTGGGTAAGCTGATCGTGCCTAAAATTTTGGGTTGGCCGACAATATCGGGATAGTTTGGCAATTCTCTTTCGTTGACTTTTCGGATAATCTCAGTAACTTTATCCACCGGAGTCTGTGGGAAAATGCCGACTTGGATCATTGCGGTCATATTGTTTCGTGACATGTTGGCGATGGTGGTGATTGTTCGGTTAGGGATGAAGTTCAACGTGCCATCGTCACCAACAACTTGAGTGGTTCGGATGCCGACTGCAGTAACGGTTCCCCGAATCGTACCAATTTGAACGTATTCGCCAACTTCAATTTCTTTTTCCAATAAGATAAAGAAACCACTGACGATGTCGGTCACAAATCCTTGAGCACCAAGGCCAATTGCCAGACTGAAGATACCAGCTGAAGCCACCAGTGTGCCAACTGGAACACCAACCGTTGAAAGGATTGAGTAAATCCAGAAGAACCACAGGCAGTAGTTCAGAATGTTAATTGTTAGGGTGTGAAAAGTTTTGATGCGCTTTTCAGCAACCGTATTCTGATATTTTTGGCGATAGCGCTTGAAGAAGTGGTTAATCAAACTTTTACCGACTCTTCTAAGAACTAAGAATAGGATACTGAAGAGGATCAGGAGCCCGATTTTTTCCAAGATGGTCATTGCCATCTGGTCCCAATCGACCATTTTAAAATATTTCTGCCAATTAATTGCTAAAACTGTAAAATTCAGGGTATTTGTCATTGCCATTCCTCACTTTGTGTATAATATCATCTTAGCAAATTGATTCCGCAAAAGAAACCATTCTCCGTTCATTTTCATTGTCAAACCATTGTTGGAATGCTATTCTTAAGTAAATGCTGCACAAGGAGGAAGATCAATGACTGCTGGACAAATAGCTGGCCTTATCGCCGCAATTGCGTTTTTGCTTTTAGTAATCTTTATTGGATTATTCTTAATGAAGGTAAGCAGAACAATTTCTGAAGTGAACCATACAATTAAGACAATGACAAGTAACGTGGACGTTATTGCCAAACAAACTGATAAAATCATGTCAACTTCAAACGACTTGGTCAAAGATGTTGATGAAAAATTAAATATCGTCACACCAGTATTCCAAGCGGCTGCTGATTTGGGTGAAAGTGTTTCAAGCTTGAACAGTGCTACTCAGAATCTGACTAAACGAGTTAAAGATACTGGTAAGAAGGGTGTTTCTGCCGGACTTGCCGGTAAGTTTGGCAAGGGCGCTTGGAATATGTACCGCAATCGTCACAACTCGAAGAATACCACAAAATAATATTTTGAAGGGATGATTATAATGGGCAAAAAATTAGCTTTAGGTTTATTCGCTGGCGCATTGGGTGCCGGCTTGTATGCTGCATATCAAAAATTAGATGAAGAAAAGAAAGATCGTTTAAAGCGAGAGGCTCGTGATAAGGCTGACGAATTAAGAGATCGAGCTGTTGATTACGCATTTTACGCAAATGACGCTGTCAGTGATCTGAAAGATGTCATTCGTGATGAAATGGAAAATACCAAGGGCACTGTCAATGATGCCAAGTCTCAATTTGCAGATAAAGCGAAGGGCTTTGCTTCAAGTCAAACCGATGAAGATGACAATGTTGAAGATGATCAAGACGATATCGTTGTTGATGCCAAGGATGCCTTTAAAGATAGCGGCATTCCCAGTGCAGCTGACGATTTGGATCCTCAGCCACATAAAGACGACGATTCCAATGAGATTCCAATTACCGATGATAATGATAACGATGATAACAAATAAAAAAACAACCTCATTCGGGGTTGTTTTTTTATGACCTGATTTATTGTTCGATATAACGCAATTCTTTAGTTGT
This sequence comes from Lentilactobacillus otakiensis DSM 19908 = JCM 15040, assembly GCF_001434145.1. GTDB lineage: Bacteria > Bacillota > Bacilli > Lactobacillales > Lactobacillaceae > Lentilactobacillus > Lentilactobacillus otakiensis. The sequence continues at coordinate 159,865 of NZ_AZED01000014.1, forward strand.
GTGAGTGAAGGGCTCACAGCCATCATCAGTAATATGAACACAATCTTCAATCCGGACGCCGGCAACGTTGGGGATGTAAATGCCGGGTTCAATTGAGAAACACATGCCCGGTTGTAATTCCATCTTGTTACCTTCCATGATGGATGGAAATTCGTGTTCGCTCATACCCATTCCATGACCCAAACGATGAATGAAGTACTCACCATATCCTGCTTTAGAGATCACATCTCGGGCAATTTTATCGAGTTCTTCAGCAGTAACACCAGGTTTGGCAGCATCTTGAGCAGCTAACTGTGCTTCTAGACAAACCTTGTAGATATCCATCGATTTTTCATCAGGCTTGCCAACTGCAATGGTTCTGGAAGCATCACTGATGTAACCATCCCAGACAGTTCCGAGGTCAAATAAAACCAGTTGGTTATTTTGGACTTTGTTTTCACTGGTTGCGCCGTGTGGTTCGGCTGCATGGGCACCAGCTTGAACTAGCGAGGGGAAGCTGAGCTCCATGATCCCGCGTTGCATCAAAGCATATTGCAAGTCAGCCGCAATCTGGTCTTCAGTTTTACCAACTTGAACCGCTTCAAAGCCGGTTTGGAGGGCAAAGTCATCCCATTTGCCCGCAATCTTCAACTTTTCAATTTCATCATCTGATTTGATTAAGCGCATTTGTTCAACAAAAGGTGTTAAATTTGCTGAAAAGTCAGCATTTGGGAAGACTTGTTGGAGGGCTTCCAAGCGATTAACAGCCAACTGTGATTTTTCGATAGCAAAATGGTTATCGTCAGTGTTTCTGGCATGAACCTGGTCGGCAATCATGACCCAAGGGTCTTCATGGTCGAGGTAGCCGTAAACTGGTGATGACCATCCAGTATCTTTGATCGCTTCAGTTTCAAGGGCTGGGCCAAAGATAAATGGTTCCTGGTCTTTAAAGATGACCAGCATTAAAACACGCTCAACCGGATCACTGTAGAAAGTTGTCAGGTACTGAATGGTTTTGGGATCAGTCACCAACGCAATGTTTTGGCCGTTGTCAGCTAGCCACTGTTGAATTTTTTCGATTTTGTTCATGGGATCACTCCTTAGTTATTTTATCCACAGTATATCATATGGAAATATTTTCGATTATCGCCGTAAAGTTCCGTTTTCACTTGAATTTTCAGCAATCTTAGTTTATGATTTAAGTGAAAACGTTTTCAATTTGCTGAAAACCTTTTTATTTGTTATATTAGATGATGTTTTGAAAATCGATGAAAACATATTCTAACGAGAAAGAAAGGGCTATCTTATGGATAAACAAACAATCACAATTTATGACGTTGCCAGAGAAGCAAGCGTGTCGATGGCAACCGTTTCTCGGGTAGTGAATGGAAATGCCAATGTAAAGCCGGCAACCCGGAAGAAAGTTTTGGATGTAATCGAAAAATTGGACTACAGACCTAACGCTGTTGCCAGAGGATTAGCAAGCAAGAAAACAACGACTGTTGGTGTGATCGTGCCAGATGTGACCAACATGTATTTTGCTCAGTTGGCACGAGGAATTGATGACGTTGCGACGATGTACAAGTACAACATTATTCTGACCAACTCAGACTCTAACAATGAAAAAGAAGTTAAGGTGCTGAACACACTGCTGTCAAAACAAGTTGACGGTATTATTTTCATGGGTAATGAAATTAATGGCAAGCTCCGTGAAGAATTCAAACGGACGAAGACACCAATCGTTTTTGCTGGCTCCGTTGATGAAGAAGATTTATATGCCAGAGTGAACATTGATTATGTCGCTGCTGTCCAAGAAGAGGTCAAAAACTTAATTGATCGTGGAAACCGCCGGGTTGCATTTGTTTGTGGACCATTGGAGCAAGCCATTAATGGTAAGTTCCGTTTGAAGGGCTACAAGCAGGCACTTAAGAGCGCCGGAATTCCGTACGATGAGAAGCTGGTCTTCGAAACTGATGATACATACAAGACTGGGACCTTACTGCAACCTGCATTGATGGCTGTCAACGCCACCGCTGCCATGGTTACCGATGATGAGTTGGCTGCTGGCATTATGAACGGTATGTCAGATGCCGACGTGAAAGTACCAGATGACTTTGAAATCATCACCAGTAATGACACTAAGTTGACTGAAATGGTTCGTCCAAAGATGTCATCAATTACTCAGCCTCTGTATGATATCGGTGCGGTTGCAATGCGTTTGTTGACTAAATTGATGCATAATGAACCGGTTGACGAAAAGAACGTTTTGTTACCTTATGGTTTGATGAAACGTGAATCAACTAAATGAAGTGAATCATAGAATTAAGATGAGTGGATCCGTTGTGGACACTCATTTTGTTCTGTCAAATTCAGTGAAAATACCCGACTTATTTGACCACGCTTTCTTGAAAGAGGGGGGCGTATCTGGTAAAATATTGTCGTATGTTTGTAACTAGCTAATAAATTTTAGAAAAGAGGAGTTATTATGTCAGGACATTCAAAATGGCATAACATTCAAGGGCGTAAAAACGCTCAGGATGCTAAACGTGGAAAAATTTTCCAAAAAATATCACGTGACTTGTATCAAGCCGCTAAAAAAGGTGATCCTGATCCAGAAAATAATCCTCAATTACGTCTAGTGATGGAAAAAGCACGTGCCGCCAACATGCCAAAGGATAACGTTCAACGTGCAATCGATAAGGCTTCAGGTATTGGTGGAGCTAAGTTCGAAGAAATTACTTACGAGGGTTACGGTCCCGGTGGTACAGCCATCATGGTTTCAGCTTTGACTGATAACAAGAACCGAACTGCAGCTGCAATTCGTTCTGCATTCACTCACCATGGTGGAACCCTTGGAACAAGTGGATCAGTTTCATATATGTTTGATCGTAAGGGATATATTGTGATTCTCCGCGACGGTCTCGATACCGACGAGGATACAATGTTAATGGACGCACTTGACGCAGGTGCCGATGATATGAAGACCAGTGATGAAGAATACGAGATTTTCACTGATCCTAAGTCAATGGATGCAGTTCGTGATGCTTTGCAAGAAAAGGGTTACGATTTGGATACTGCCGAAGTTCGTTTATTCCCAGAAAACACAACTGAAGTCCCAGAAGATAAAATTCCTCAATATACCGGTTTGATTGACGAACTTGAAGAAAATGACGATGTTCAAGACGTTTATGAAGCTGCTACTTTACCTGAGGAATAAAATAACGGAGCTGTGACAAAACAAGTGTTTTGTTCATAGCTTTTTCTATCCTGAAGTTTTTTAAAAAATAAAATGGGCGAGGCCTCAACGTTTTCGTTGTCACTTCAACCAAATATCATGTCCAAATTGGAAAGATGACTAGTCGTTTGATTAGCCATCTTTTTTTGTACAAAAAAATAAAATTTGATTTTCTTCACGTATGTATTAAATGTGAGGTGAAAACAATGGAAATCAGTCAACAGATCAACAGGCTCTTAAACGAAGCCATCAAAACCCGAGCAAGTGACATTTATTTTTTGCCAGATGGCGACGACTATCTGGTTAAAATTCGCAACCAAAATGAAGTCATTGTTTGGGATAAATTGGGCTATCTTCAGGCCCGCCGGATGATGAATTATTGCAAGTATATTGCCGATATGGCGTTGAGCGAACAACGCAGGCCGCAAATTGGCTCAATGGATTGGAATGTTGGAGATGACAGGTACTTCCTTCGCTTGTCTTCCGTGGGGAATTTTACCGGATTGGAATCATTAGTGATTCGAATTATCTATCAGCTTAAGGACGTCAAAACAGCATTTTTTAATGAAAATCAAGTGCAGTTTATTTCCGAAATGAGTCGCAAGCGCGGGCTGATTGTCTTTTCTGGTCCGACTGGGTCTGGGAAAACAACTACCATTTATAACTTGGTCAAACAAATGGTCACCGATCAGTTTGTTATGACAATAGAGGACCCAATTGAAATTAAGGAACCACGTTTTTTGCAGCTGCAGGTGAATCATGACGCTGGGATGGACTACACAGATTTGATCAAAGTTGGCCTTCGTCATCGACCAGACGTGTTTATTGTCGGTGAAATTCGGGATGCAATGACCGCGGAAGCAGCGATTAAAGCCGCCTTGAGTGGACACTTGGTATATACAACTGTTCATGCCCAGGATCCGTTAGGCGTAATTGACCGACTGAAACAATTGGGAATTAGTGACGAGTTTATTTCCCAAGCATTGACCGGCGTCGCTTATCAACGGTTGATTCCCACTGTAGAGGGGAATCAACGGGCGATGCTGATGGCCCACGAGTATTTCGAGCTTGAGGACTTGAAAAAATACGATTGGAGTGAATGGCAGGGTGGACTCTCAACAGCCGTTAAAGACCAGCTGGTTACGCCAACAGTTGCGAAAAAGTTCGAACTCGGTTAGGAAATGGCCGGTGACTACTCAGGCGAACTTCTTTGATTTGCTGGCAAATTTATTGTCGATTGGATTTTCATTAACAGAAGCACTGAAATTTATCGCCGATACGGATAAGCAATTATCACGTGGTGTTTTGGTGGTGATTGCGTCTCTGAAATCAGGAAAAGCCTTTTCGGAAAGTGTTCAACCGTTGATCGAGACGCAAGCATATCATCAATTGTTGATCGCAGAAAAGCATGGTCAACTGAGCGAAATTCTAAATGAACTTGCCAGGTTTGACCGGCTGCGGCTAAAGCAGTTGAAAAAGATTAAGGCGATGCTCGTGTACCCATTATTTCTATGCTTGATTTTAGGGACGTTAATCCTGATGATCCGACTTTACGTTTTCCCACAAATTCAGGATTTGATGCCCAACATTGATTCACACCCCCAGACTTCTATGTGGTCACAAGTTTTTAAGTTACTGCCGATTCCAATTTTCATCGGTATTGTGGGGGCACTCATTTGCCTGACCCGCCAAGATGCCATCACAAGAGTTCAGTTAATTGTCAAAATACCGTTTATTGGGCAATTATTCAGAAAGTACATCGCCTATTATTTGGCAAGTAATTTGGCAATCTTATTAAAGAACGGGCTGAGTGTCAAAGAAATTTATGTCACTTTGTCAGAATTCAAACCGGGCTCGTTGGTTCATTTGCTGGGCGAAAAACTTCATTCCACGTTATTGCAGGGACAGTCGGTCAAGCAATTGGTCGATCGGCATAACTTTATTCCAAATGAAATCGTTAAATTCATGAGTTCAGGCAACACAATTCCAGAAATGGCCAACTCGATGACTGCCTATTCACGTTTAATGTTTGACGAAATGATCTTATCGACTGATAAAATGATCGGTTTTATTCAGCCGGCAATGTTTGTCGTGATCGGCGTCACCATTGTCTCAACGTATTTTCAGCTCCTGATCCCAATTTATAATTCAGTGAAAGGAATGTATTAAAGTGAAAAAACGAGTTAAAAACATGAGAGAGGGCTTTACCTTGATTGAGATGACGATTGTTTTGTTTATTATTTCATTGTTAATTTTAATCATTATCCCAAATCTATCCAACCAACGAAAGCATGCCCAGTCCGTCCATTCATCAGCCATGACTGAAGTCGTTCAAGCACAGATTGATGCCTACTTTAGCCAACATCCGACAGCTAAATCAGTCAGCTTTCCCGAACTGAGAAAGGGTGGCTACCTAACGGATAAACAAGTGAAGCAGGCTAAGGATGAGGGCTTGAAAATTGCACATAATGAAGTCCAAAAGTAGGGATGCATTCACTGTGATCGAACTGATCGTTTATCTGGGTGTGATCACTGGAATATTAATGATTAATTTAATGTTGATCAAGGTCGTTCAGACTGGGAACCCCAGCGAAAGGATCTTTTGGAATTCCTTTCAGAGTGCCTGGACGCGGATGACGTTAAATGCCAAGGCAAATAAGGTGTCATATCGAATATCAATTCGGAATAAAGACATTGTCTTTTTTCCAATGGAAACTCGCCTGTCTTCCAATTTCGATGAGGTTCACACCGAACGGATATCGGTCCCTGACTCAATTCATGTGCGTAGCTCAAGACATTTAATCGCTGATGACGATGGATTCAGTGCACCCACAACGATTGTCTGGTTAGATAAAGAAAACGACATTAAATATTATCAAAAAGTTCAAATGGGATGGAGTGGTTACCATGTCGAGCGAAAGTAAGCGTCAGGCTTTTACCGCGGTTGATTCACTTATTGGTCTGACGATTATCTGTACTTTCAGTTTATTTTATATTCAAACGATCCATCAGATGAATACAACAATCGCCACCAATGAACAAATCATGATTTCAGAGAGGCAACGTTATGAAGCGACAATTGCTGACAAATAAGCGTCTAAGTCGGCCCGGTTACTTGTTAATCGAAGGGTTAGTCAGTATTTTGATCAGCGTTTTTGCAGTCTGGACAATTATCACGATGATTTCATATGCTGGGAATGTTAAGCATGAAAATACTGTTAATTTTTATTCTTATTTGACACTTATAGAATCGGACCGTTATCAATTTAAAGTGTTGAAGCATTATCCAAATAAACTTATTTTATATAGCCCAGTTACAGACAAAAGATATCGTATTGAGGAATACAAGAATATGGTTAGATTAACAGGTGCATACAAAGGTCATGTGCCTGCAATTACGGACATCCAACATGTGGCGTGGCACAAAGACAGGGGGTGTCTTCGAACCGATGTTACTTTCGAAAATGGTCAGAAGTGTTCGGCTTATTCAAAATTACCGTTTAAAGACTGATAAATATAAGCAGGGATCCCTGACAGTAGTGGCCGTTATCTTTGTGGGCATTCTGCTGTCCTGCTTGATGTTCCAACTGGCTGCCTATAAACAGGAAATGGGATCAATTACGCGGATTACAGAACACGAACGGCGGATGCGTCAGGATGTTATCCAAATGAGACACAAAAATGATGTTCACTCAAAACACACAAGTGGTCACGAATAGTGGCCTTTTTTGGTTGTGAATTTACAATCTAACTTGAATTATTGACAGTTAATCTGGTAGTATTTAATAGTGTTCAAGTATTGAATAAAGGAGTTGAGAGTTCTGGCTGAAGGAAAAATTGAGCAGCTTTTTGGTGTTTTGGATCGTTCAACTGAATTGATTCAAAAGGCTAAGGATCAATCTTACCTTGATTCGCTTATCGAAACGCTCGGATTCATTCAAAGTGATGATGACGAGGATCCTGGATTGACCGAAGCTGACATTAAAAAGCTGACGAATATTTATGCAGGCTTTAATCCTGATGAATATACTGCCGAAACAATTCGTAAAGGGATTCAAATGGCAATTCTCAAAGCAATCCGGATTGACAAGATCCAAGCAAACTATCAGATAACTCCGGACACAATTGCCAATGTGATTGGTTATATTGTTTCCGGTATCTTTCACGGCAAAAAGGAATTGAGTCTTCTTGACCCCGCTATGGGAACGGGTAACCTGTTGACAACCATTTACCACCAGCTGGAGACAAGCATTGGGGTAACCCCAACCGTTTCTGGTATTGAGAATGACGATGCCATGTTTGAATTGGCGGCTGACTCAGTTGAACTGCAGAAGATTCACGCAGAGCTTTTCCATGAGGATACGATTCAAAATGTTTTGGCCCCGGTGGTTGACGCAGTCGTCAGTGATTTACCGATTGGTTATTATCCAATTGATGCCAATGCTAAGGGATTTGCGACCCACTCAGAGTCTGGTCATTCTTATGTTCATCATTTGATGATCGAATTTGGGATGAAGCACGTTAAGCCGGGTGGATTCGGTTTCTTCCTGGTTCCAAGTCAACTTTTCCAAACGAGCGAGGCCAAACAACTGCTTAAATGGATGCAGGGTAAGATTTATCTCCAGGGTTTGTTGAACCTGCCGAAGGAACTGTTTCAAAATAGTGCAGCTCAAAAGGCAATTTTAATTTTGCAGAACTCTGGCGAAGGTGCCAAGCAGGTTGATCCCGTAATGCTGGGAGAATTCCCATCATTTAAAGACCAACAAGCATTTACCAAGTTCTTAACCGAAATTGATGATTGGGAACAAAATGATTTATTATAAAATTGTTTATCTAGTATTTTAAAAAATGTAGAGGAGCATTACTTATTATGGGAAAATCTATTGCAATTAACGCTGGTAGTTCCACTTTGAAGTACAAATTATTCCAGATGCCTGAAGAAACGGTTCTTTCAAGCGGAGCTATTGACCGGATCGGTTTGGGTGCATCCGAAGTATCAATCAAATACGGCGATGGCAAGAAGTTCAAAGCCACTCAAGATATTGATAACCATGAACAAGCGATTCAATTGGTTCTTGATAAATTATTGAGTTTAGATATTATCAAAGATTACAGTGAAATCACTGGTGTTGGTCACCGAATCGTTGCTGGTGGTGAACTGTTCCCTGATTCAGTTGTAATTGATGATGAAGTTATCAAAAAAATTGAATCATTAACTGAATTTGCACCACTCCACGAACCTGCTGCGTTACTTGGCATCAAGGCGTTCAAGAAGATTCTTCCTAATACCATCAGTGTTGCTGTGTTTGATACTTCGTTCCACACGACACTTCCAGAAGTTAACTATATGTATAGTTTGCCCTACGAATATTACCAAAAGTACCAAGTTCGTAAGTATGGTGCTCACGGAACCAGTTATCGTTACGTTTCAGCAAGAGCTGCTGCTATCTTAGGCAAGCCTTTAAAGGATCTTAAGTTAATCGTGCTTCATTTAGGTGCCGGAGCTTCAATCGACGCAATCAAAGACGGCAAATCCTTTGATACCTCAATGGGCTTCTCACCCGTTGCTGGAATCACTATGGCCACTCGTTCAGGTGATGTCGACCCTTCAGCATTACAATATGTGATGCAAAAAGCCGGTATCAAGAACATGGATGACATGGTTGACATTTTGAACCATAAATCAGGATTAGTCGGTGTTTCAGGTGTATCAGCTGATATGCGTGAAATTGAAGGCGTTATGAAGACCAACCATCGTGCAATGTTAGCCCGTGAGATCTTCAAGAACCGAATTATTCGTTACATTGGGAGTTACATCGCTGAAATGGGCGGTATTGATGCATTGATCTTCACTGCCGGTATTGGTGAAAATGATATTATGATTCGTCAAGAAGTTACCGACAAATTAGGCTACTTCGGTATCAAAGTTGACCCAGAAAAGAACAATATTCGCGGTGAAGAACGTGATTTATCAGCTGCCGGTTCAACTGTCAAAACTTTGTTGATCCCAACTAATGAAGAATTAATGATTGTCCGTGATATTGAAAGATTACGTAAAACTCAAAAGTAATTTCAGATCGATAATCTATTACACAACCAGTAGCCGTGATAGCAAATCACGGCTATTGTTTTAGAAAAATGAGGATTTTGATTTAACAGAAACGGAGGCACATAGTGGAAAATCAAGAAGACGACAATCAACTATCCCGGGGCCTCAAAAATCGGCATGTTCAATTAATTGCCCTTGGTGGAACGATTGGAACCGGCCTGTTTCTGGGTGCCGGTCAATCAATTCACCTGGCAGGTCCTTCGATTATTCTAGCGTATGGGATTGCCGGCTTAGCCTGTTTTCTATTAATGCGGGCGCTCGGTGAATTATTGGTATCAGATGTGGAGAGCAATTCCTTTGTTTTTTTCATCAAAAAATATTTAGGCGAAAAAATGGGCTTCGTGATTGGCTGGACCTATTGGATGTGTTGGATCGCGATTGCCATGGCTGAGGTCACAGCGTCAGGCTTATACGTCCAGTTTTGGTTCCCGAAGATTCCAATTTGGCTAACCGGGTTAGTGTTGTTGCTGATTTTGTTCATCATCAATATTATTGCCGTATCGGCGTTTGGAGAAACCGAATTTTGGCTGGCAATTGTTAAAATTGTCGCGATCGTGGCCCTGATTTTGATTGGGATTGTGTTAGTTGCAATCCATTTTAAAACTCCATATGGTCATGCATCATTGATGAACGTCGTTGACGGGGGCTTCTTTGCAAACGGCGCAAAGGGCTTCGTATTATCCTTCCAGATGGTGCTGTTTAGTTTTGCCGGAATTGAAATGATTGGGATGACTGCATCAGAGACCCAAGATCCCTTAGCCACGATTCCAAAAAGTATTAATGAAGTGCCAACCAGAGTGCTGCTGTTCTACATTGGGTCATTGCTGGCACTCATGAGTATTTTCCCATGGCAGCATGTTTCGCCAACCTCCAGTCCCTTTGTTCAGGTTTTTGCTGGAGTGGGGATTCAATCAGCCGCTGTTATCATTAACTTTGTGGTCTTAACCGCAGCAATTTCTGCTTGTAACAGTTCGCTGTTTACAACAGGTCGAATGCTATTTTCACTCACATATAATGGCAAATCAAAATTCAGCCAAAAGGTGGGTCATTTATCACATCGACAGATTCCTTTCAACGCAATCTTGTTTTCAACATTGGTCATCGCGGTCATTGTATTGTTAAGTATCATGATGCCCGGGGACGTCTTTTCATTTATTTCAAGTGTGGCAACCACTTGTTTTCTGTTTGTTTGGGGAATGATTGTATTGGCGCATATTAAGTACCGAAATCAAGTCAAAAAAGCCGGCAAAGAAAAACAATTAAAATTCAAAATGCCGTTGTTCCCAATTGCCGATTATTTTGTGCTTATCTTTATGGCCTTTGTTGCCGTTGTCTTAACCTTGAAGACGGACACACTGATCGCTTTAGTCGGATCCATTATTTGGTTGATGGGACTGTTCATTTTCAAAAGTTTAACTGATAAAGTAAAAGAGATTGAGGAATAACCAAAGGTCGAGGCAAAAATAGTCCTCGACCTTTTTTGCACGCAAATTGGTCAGCAGTGGTACTTTCCCATTACTAAATCGTCGTTGGGTGGTATGATTAAAGGTATAATTTATGTACGAAAGAAGACCTGTTCATGCAATTCTTTACTGCTGACACTCATTTTTTTCATGAGCGGCTGCTTGGCATTAGTGAGTTTGCGCCACGACCGTTTCTGACGGTTGAAGATATGAATGAAACGATTATTAATAACTGGAATCGCCGGGTAGGGGAAAATGATGTCGTTTATCATCTGGGTGATATCGCCATTTTGCATACGCGACCTGAGAAAGTTGCCTTGGAAAAGATCTTTGAGGTTTTGGATCAACTTAATGGTCGGTTGGTTTTGATTAAAGGCAATCACGATTCCAGAGCGCTGTTCAAATATTTGGAACAGCACAACCATCCCATGGGTAATCATCAGAAATTTGAATTTCATGATGTTGGTGTGCTCATTAAGATGAACCATCGCCAATATTACATGACCCATTACCCGATGATGATGGGGATTGTCAAACAAATTATTAATTTACATGGTCACATTCATCACTATGCGGTACCCATTAAAGAAAATATTAATGTGGGCGTTGATACGCCTGAAACAGATTATTTGAAGAAGAAACCACCATTTGGGACGCCATTTTCTCAAGCCGAGATTGAAGAAATGGTGGCCGGCAAGGCTGAAGACTTTGCCAAACGACATTAATTAAAATAGATTGGATGATTTGATGACTGAGAAGCTAACAATTTTACACACGAATGACCTACATTCTCATTTTGAAAATTGGCCACGGATTCGAAAGTTTATTATCGAACGACGCAAAGAATTACAGGCCCAAGCCAACTCGTCTGTGATTACTGTTGATTTGGGTGATGCGGTTGACCGCGTGCATCCATTGACTGAGGTAACCAATGGTAAGGCAAACGTGGAATTGCTCAACCAGATTCATTATGATGCCGCAACCATTGGCAATAATGAAGGACTGACGAACAGCCATGAACAGTTGGACGAATTGTACAATGATGCTAATTTTGATGTTGTCTTAGGAAATATTTTGGATAACCAGACAAAAGCCTTGCCAAAATGGGCACAGCCAAGCAAGATTATCACGACTCCGCAACACACCAGAGTTCTTCTGATCGGCTTGACAGCACCTTATCTGTTAACGTACCCAATTTTAGGCTGGCAGCCACTCAAACCTGAGAATGTGTTACCTAAGATTCTCGCTGACAATGCCGGTAAATATGACATTTGCGTGCTTTTGTCCCATTTGGGGCTGCCCACTGATCGACTATTAGCTCGGAAGTTTCCCCAACTGAATGTAATTATCGGTTCTCATACCCATCATTTGTTAGTTCACGGTGAGAACATTAACAACTCACTGCTTGCTGCCGCTGAAAAATGGGGACATTACATTGGTGAGATTACACTGGAAATCAGTGATGACCATCAGATTGTTGCCAGCCAGGCAAAGGTGATTAAAACTGCTGAGCTGCCAGTTGAACCTGGCGATGAAGCAGAAATTCGTGAGTATCAAGAGCACGGTGAAAAGCTTTTAGCGAGAAATAAACTTGCCAGGATCAAAACACCCATGACCACCAATTTAATTGGTCATTCCAGGTTGGTAAATGAAGGCTTACATGCGATAATGGAAAAAGCCGATACGCAAGCGGCTATATTGAGTTCCGGATTATTTCTAACTGATTTGCCTAAGGGCATTGTAGATCGCAATCAGTTGCACCAGATGTTGCCTCACGCGATGCATGTGATGCGGGTAACGTTGGATGGCTACAATCTTTGGCGTCTAATCAAAGAAATGGAAAAAAATAAGAATTTTTTGACCAAGTTTCCTCAAAAAGGAATGGGATTTCGTGGTAAATATTTCGGCCAGCTGCATTACGAAGGATTGCGGTATGATCAAGACGCTGGGCAACTATTTTTCCACGAAGAGCTTGTGTCCCCGGCAAAGACTTATCAAATTGCGATGCCTGACCATTACTTGTTCATCCCATTCTTCCCAACGCTAGAGATTATTGGGCATAACGAAATTTTATATGATGAGAATTTAAGGGACGTGTTTGGTGATTATTTAGCCAAGCACTACCCATTAACAGAATGAAAGGAGGATTACCGTGGATAGAAAAACACTTGACGAATTGGTTGCCGAACAGGACGCTAAACGCAAGCCACTCGCACGGATTACACGGGTCACTGAGACCGAATTCTTGATTAATGACCATAAATACGAATTGGATACCGATCATACTGACGGTTTTGATTTTGATGAATTCGTCCGGCGCTACAATCCAGCACTGAGCCAATATGATTACATTGTTGGCGACTGGGGTTACGGCAAGTTACGATTGCGTGGATTCTTCAATGACGATCGGACCGAAACTCCCGGCCCATTCATTTCAGCACTTAATGATTATATCCTGGAAGACGTCAACTTTGGGGCAGCTTACTTTGTTGTTCACAACATAGAGGCTCGGCCAGTCATTAGAAAATCACGCAATAACCGCAGTAATCATCGATCCAACCGGAGTCACAACTCGCGGAACCGGAGTAATCACCGTAATCGCCGGAACCACTCATTTGAAGAGAAAAAAGTCTCAGCTCGCCGGCCATCGGTTGAAAAACGCAAGAATATGGTGGTCAAGACCGAAGAAAAATCAGAAAAGCATCACTTTATTATTCGTGAAAGTAAAAATTAACGAGAAGGATTGACTTGATGACAAAGTATAAAGGATATTTTATTGACCTTGATGGAACGGTTTATGCCGGTAAGAAACGAATTCCGGCCGCCAAACGATTTATTGAAAGGCTCCAAAAAGCTGGCATTCCATTTTTATTTGTTACCAACAATTCCACCCAGTTGCCCAGGGATGTAGTGAAGAATCTTGCCGACAATCATGATATTCATGTCCAACCGGAAAATGTTTACACTTCGGGGATGGCGACCGTTGACTATATGAATGCGCATAAAACATCCGACGAACCCTCTGTTTATATCGTTGGTGAGTTGGGACTCAAACAGGTGATTTTAGCAAATAATTATCGACTGGCTGCTGATCATCCTGACTATGTGGTTGTTGGCCTAGACTCCGACTTAACCTATGAGAAGCTCTCAGAGGCCGTATTAGCCATTAGAAGCGGATCGACGTTCATTGGTACCAATCCTGATACAAATATCCCTAAGGAGCGGGGGATGATGCCTGGGGCAGGCTCTGTGGTGAAGTTCGTTGAATATGCCACCCAAACTGAGCCGATTATGATTGGCAAGCCCAAAGCCAGAATTATCGACAGTGCCCTCACAAAAATCGGCCTCAATCAAAGTGAGGTCGTCATGGTTGGGGATAATTACAATACGGATATTAAAGCAGGAATTAATGCAGGTGTGGATACCTTGCTGGTATACACGGGGCTTTCAACGAAGACCCAAGTTGCTGATGAAGCCATTCAACCGACTTACCAAATTGATTCACTTGATGATTGGCGGCTATAATTTTGAAGCTATTAGGAAGACAAATTGGTTACGGGGCTGTGATTGTTCTAGGATGCTTGGCACTGGCAATCTTTTTGACGGTCAATAGTGTTTGGCTATTCGACATTAACATTCATCCTTTAAATTTGGCATCAGCCACCGGCTTAACGGCTGCTCAGATGCATCATGACTATGTCAGAATTATTGGCTATTTACAACTCCCGTGGATCCCGTCTTTAAAGCTGGACTATTTTTTTAGTTCTGCCAAGGGACTCCAGCATTTTCATGACGTTAAGAACCTGGTTTTGTTCAATAACGCGGTCGGAATCGTTTTGGTACCACTTGGTGGGTATCTGCTGCACCAGCTTAATAAAAAATCACTGACTTGGCTGTTGATAACCCCGATTAAAGTGATTATCACAGCTTCGTTAGTGATTATTGCGTTGATGTTTGTGAATTTTGAACAGGTTTTTATCGCGTTTCATGAAGTTTTGTTTCGTAACCAGGATTGGATATTTGATCCCAACACTGATCCGGTGATTAACATGCTGCCAGACACGTTCTTCCTGGAATGCTTTTTGTTGTTCTTTGTCCTGTTCTTTGGTGCAATGGCTGTGATCTACTGGATGGGCAGAAGGTCACTTCGAAAAGGATAAGCCCTTTATTGTGGGCTTCTCATCAAAATCCAAAGGATTAGATAAGCAATGATCCCTGGGAAAAATGGGGTAAATGCCAGGACCACAAAAATCACTCTGGCCAAGGTTGGATTCCACTGATAATGTTCAGCTAAACCGCCGATGACGCCTGCAAAGACTTTATTGGTTGCTGAACGATAAATGTTAATTTTCAAAATGATCATCTCCATGTTTTAATATATGTTTAAACTTACTATAACCAATTCGCATTTGCATTGCAATTATGCTATATTATTATGTTGTACAAAGGAAATAACTAGGAGAATTTTAATGTTAACTATTAATGTAAATGGAAATTTAGGAAACCAGGAAGTTGTCCTTTCTGACAATACAGTTGGAACGTTGACTGGTGCCAGAGTATTCGGCTCAGCAATGAGTGGTAATCAAGTTGTTCAATGGACTTTTATTTCAACCGGACACCAACATGAAGGCTTCGTCTATGCTGGAGAACTTATGGAAGGCTTAGTCATTCAGTCCATGAACGGAAACGATACGTATCAAATTCATTTCACGAAAAAATAATCAATAACAATTAGTGGCATACATAATGAGACTGGATATTGGAACCTCAAATATCTGGTCTCATTCTTTCTTAAAAGGAGATTATTATGACAGTTGGAATCGATAAAATCGGCTTTTTTACGTCAAACTACTATCTGGACATGACTGATTTAGCGAATGCACGTGGTGAGGATCCGAATAAGTATTTAATTGGAATCGGCCAGCAGCAACAGGCCGTGATTCCGCCAACTCAAGATGTCGTCACAATGGCTGCCAACGCTGCTGAAAAAATTTTGACTGAATCTGATAAGCACGATATTGATATGGTGATTTTTGGCACTGAAACCGGCATTGATAATTCCAAATCAGCCGCAATCTATGTTCAATCATTGTTGGGGATTTCCAGTCGGGCCCGTTCATTTGAAATCAAGCAGGCGTGTTACGGTGGGACCGCGGGAGTTCAAATGGCGGCCGATCATATTGCCATGCATCCCGAGAGCAAAGTGCTGGTCTTGGCGGCTGACATCGCCCGATATGGAATTGGCACTCCCGGTGAAGTGACTCAGGGCGGTGGGGCAATTGCAATGCTTTTGAGCGCTAACCCCAGCATCTTAGCCCTAGACAATCAAAGCACTTTTCACTCAGAAAACATCATGGATTTTTGGCGGCCATTTTATAAACGGGAAGCAATTGTTGATGGTCATTATTCCACAAACATTTATATTGATTTTTTTAATCAGACCTTCAAAGATTATTGCCAAAAATATCATCGCAATCTGAATGACTTTGCTGCGATTGCCTACCATCTTCCATTTACTAAGATGGGATTAAAGGCTCTCAGAACAGTGATCACAGAGGACGCTCATTCTCAACAGCTGTTAAAAGAATTTGACGCTTCGAAACGGTATAATGCCCTGGTCGGTAATCTATATACCGGTTCACTTTATTTAAGCTTGCTTTCATTATTGGCCAATTCTACCGATTTAAAGGCTGGTGATCGAATTGGTTTGTTCAGTTACGGTTCTGGTGCTCAGGGGGAATTTTACAGTGGCACCATTTCTGATGGCATGCATGCGGATAAAATGGCTGATGAATTTGAATCGGTGATTGCTGATCGGGTTCGGCTTTCAGTTTCCGAATATGAAAAAATGTATGCGGATGGATTGCCAACCACTGGTGGAGATGTTACATTTGATTCCGCCAATGATCCGAGTCGGTTCATTGTACTCGGTAGGCAAGCTGACCAGTTGGTTTATAAGGACCAAAAGGGATAAAAAAATAGACTAAAACATGATGTTTTAGTCTACAGGTTACAAACAATTACGAAATATCGCTTCGATAGAGGCTGACAACCTTACCCAGGATACTGACTTTGGTTAAGATAATCGGCGCCATCGTATCGTTTTCTGGTTGGAGTCGATAATGATCGCTCTCTTTGAAGAAACGTTTACACGTTGCTTCATTCTCATCGGTCATGGCAATTACAATATCACCATTGTCAGCAGTTTCCTGTTTGCGGACAACAACGTAATCACCGTCAAGGATACCAGCGTTGATCATACTTTCTCCACGAATCTGCAACATGAACAGTGGCTGATCACTGTGCGATAGTGCAGGGGGGAGCGGGAAATAGTCGGTCGCTTCTTGGACAGCCAGGATTGGTTCACCAGCAGTAACGGTTCCTAACACTGGAATTTGTTTCTGCTGGGGTTGCATTCCCAAGACATCCAAACCGCTGTCGGTTACTTCCAAAGCACGTGGCTTTGAGGGATCTTTTACGATGTATCCCTTACGTTCCAGTCGTGAAATATGACCGTGAACGGTTGAAGTGGAAGACAGATGAACAGCTTCACCAATTTCTCTAACCGTTGGTGGGTAACCTTGTTCATTAACTTGTTCCCAGATGTAATGTAATATTTGGTACTGTTTGCTTTGGGGATCATTCGTCGTTTTTGACATTTTAGACACCTCATAAGTCCTTTGTTAATGCCTTTATCGTATCATAACCCGGTCAACTTTTCAAACACATGTTCGCGTATTACAAAATAAATGTGTTATTATTAAAATTATTGGAGGGATTTCAATGAATGAACAAGAGAAAAAAGAATTACAATCCAAAATTGGTGACGACGTTTTTAAAGAACTGATTCCTAGAATTAACGAATTAGCTCATAAGGCCAAGGAAGAAGGCTTGACTGAAGTTGAAAAATTAGAGCAGGCCAAGCTTCGCAAGAAATACGTTGCCCATTTCCGTGAAAACTTTAAAAAGCAAATTGAAATGATGAAAGTTTACGATAAAAATGGCAAGGAGGTCACGCCTGGAAAAGTCAAAGAAGTACAACGTCACAAGGGTCTCCGCGACGATTAAACGTTCTGCCCGAGCCGACGAAACAGCAATTTGTAGATTAACCCTTTAATTCTATGGCATAATTGTGTAGAATTACTTAGTGATATTATAAAGGAGGCCTTGTCTTGGCAACTTGGATTTGGATATTAATCGTTGTATTGGCCTTGATCTTGGGCTTGGTTGGTGGTTTTTATGGTGCTCGGAGATATATGGAAAAGTACCTCAAAGAAAACCCACCATTCAGCGAAGATCAATTACGTCAATTGATGATACAAATGGGTCAAAAACCTTCCCAAAAGAAATTAAATCAAATGATGCACTCTATGCAAAACCAAACTGGTAAAAACTAGAATGCTTCTAATTATAAAAAGACCTAACAACAATTTGTTAGGCCTTTTTATTATGGATTTAGGATTCTTTTTTAGAAACATCGACATATTTAAAATCAGGGTTAACCGCATAGTCCAAGGCGTCAAACGCACTTTGCATCTCAACTTCAACTTGTTTTTGAAATTCATCGGTCAATTTTTGCTTGCGATCAATTGTGATTGGTTCACCAAATGCGATTGTGATCCGCTTGCGGGTGAAGAGTTGCTTGAAAGTGAGTGGACCCTGGTAAATTGCCGGTACTAATGGGACACCAGAAAGTTGAGCAATTAATGCTGCGCCACTTTTTAGCTGAGTGGAGTGTCGAGTTCCGGATGGAAAGAGAATTAACGACAAATCGGATTTTCTAAGGATTCGAACCGGTTTCTTGATTGCAGAAGGTCCTGGATTGTCACGGTCAACGGAAAATGCGTTGGCGTGCAACAGAATCCATCTCAAAATGGGGTTCTTAAATAATTCTTTTTTGGCCATAAAGCTAAATTTTTTAGGGCTACCAGCTAATGCAAAATAAATTGGATCAAACCATGTTCGATGAGGACCGACTAGGATATAATTACCCTTTGGAAGCCGTTCTTTGTGTTCATAGTGGGCATTGCCGTTGATAATGAACACCAAAATTCGAACAAGGACTCTCATGAATGAATAAAACAATTCATTTCCTTCTTTCATATCTGATAGAATTATATTAACTTAAAGTAGAACGGTTTGGCAAACTTAATTGTGAAGGAACAAAGTGATATGCAAGTAAACTTACATGGTGACGAACGAATTGATCAATTATATAGCAAAGGGATCCAAATTATTCAAAGTAAGGAAGTTTTTTCCTTTTCTTTGGATGCTGTATTGTTGGCAGATTTTGTTCAAACATCAGGCCATAAAACTAAAAAAATTGTTGATATGTGTGCCGGCAACGGGGCAGTTGGCTTGTTTTTAAGTGAGAAAACGAGTGCCCACATTACCATGATTGAAATTCAAGCAAGATTGGCGGACATGGCCCGAAGAAGTATTGAGCTTAATGGACTAGCCTCCCAGATAACAGTTGTGAATGATGATTTGAAGAATGCCGCCCACTATGTGAAAAAAGATTCAGTCGACATTGTAGCCTGCAATCCGCCTTATTTTGTGAATTATGAGACCAGTGAAAAGAATCCTAACCAATATTTGGCGATTGCCAGGCATGAAATCACAACCAATTTGAATGAAATTGTTGAATCTGCTGCCGGCTTATTGAAAATGAATGCCAAACTTTTCATGGTCTATCGGCCGGATCGGTTGACTGATTTGATAGTCGCCCTGCGAACGCATCGACTGGAACCCAAACGCCTAAAACTCGTGAGGCCACGGATTGGTGAAAATGCCAACATGGTCCTGGTTGAGGCTATCAAAGACGGTAAACCGAATGGATTAAAGGCTGAACGAGACATTATCACGTATGATGGCGATGAATATACAGATGAAGTAAAGAAGATGCTTTATGGAACAGACAAATAAATACTACATGTATGTCTTATTGTGCGATGACGATACACTTTACACCGGTTTTTCCACGGATGTTGAAAGAAGATTTCAACAACATGTGAAAGGGTTGGGTGCCAAATACACCCGATCACATCGGCCAATTAAAATTTTATTTAAAAAACAATTTGATACCAAACACGATGCATTGAGTGCTGAGTATGCATTTAAGCAGCTCACCCGCACGCAAAAAATTCAACATTTAGCTCAAGCGGGTATCAAAATGGAGTGAATTGTTGAACAAACTATGAAAAGTAGTGAAAATTATTATCAAAAAGTGTTATAATTTAGGTATTCTGTTAGGAGGTAATATTCGTGAAAATTATTGCATATGGCATTCGTGACGATGAGAAACCTTATTTAGACAAGTGGAGTGAAGAAAACCCCGACGTTGAAGTTGCTTCAACCGGTGAATTGCTTGACGACTCAACTGTTGACCAAGCAAAGGGCGCTGATGGTGTGGTTACATACCAACAAAAGCCTTACACTGCATCTGTTTTAGATAAATTAGGCAGCTTTGGGATTAAGTTCCTTTCACTTCGTAATGTGGGTGTTGATAACATTGACGCCGCAGCTGCAAAGCGTAACGGAATTCAAGTTACCAACGTTCCTGCATATTCTCCAGAAGCAATTGCCGAATTCACTGTAACTCAGTTAATGAGATTACTCCGTCGGACCAACACATTCGACCGTAAGCAAGCCAATGGTGACCTTCGTTGGGCACCAGACATTGCTGACGAATTGAACCAAATGACTGTCGGTGTCTTTGCAACTGGCCGAATTGGCCGTGCTGCAATGCGCATTTACAAGGGCTTTGGTGCCAAAGTTATTGCTTATGATATTTATCATAATCCAGAACTTGAAAAGGAAGGCGTTTATGTTGATACACCTGAAGAACTTTATGCTCAATCAGATGTCATTTCATTACACGCTCCCGCAACCAAAGAAAACGAACATATGATTAATGACAAGACAATCGCCCAAATGAAAGACGGTGTCTTCATCCTTAACCCAGCTCGTGGTGCCTTGATTGACACTGATGCTTTGATTCGTGGCCTTGATTCAGGTAAGATCGGTGGAGCTGCTCTTGATACTTACGAAAACGAAGTTGGTATTTTCAACACTGACTTTGGCAGCTTTGACAAGATCCCTGATGAAAGACTTAAGAACTTAATGAAACGTGAAAATATTTTGGTAAGTCCTCATATTGCCTTCTACACAAAACGTGCTGCTCGTAACATGGTATACTTTGCTATGGACGCAAACAAATCATTAATTAATACTGGTAAATCAGACAAATTAGTTGAACTTTAAAACTAAATAATCTGGATACAAAAATAGGTTTCAATCAGACATCATTGTCTGATTGAAACCTATTTTTTGATTAATCGACTTGAGCTGCCAAGTCCATAAGTAAATCCTTTAATTCTTCAGGTGTTTGGACGGTTTGATCCGGGATAATTTGTGGATCTGCAATCGGGCTTTGATGGCTATTGTACCAAACGGTTTCCCAACCAGCTTTTTTTGCGGGGACAATGTCTTCATAATAAGAACTGCCAATATACATCATTTCGTTACCGCGCAAATTGAATTTGCGATTCATTAATGTAAATATGAGGGGATCCGGCTTCTTCGCCTTGGCGTCCTCTGAAGTAATGATTTGCTCGCGATTGAACCAATGATGAAGCTTTAACTTCATGATCTTGGCCAGCTGAACATCGTTGGAGCCGTTTGTGATGATTCCTAGTTTGAATTTAGTGGTTAATGTGTTAAAAACGGTGGTCAGTCCATCAAATAGGTGAATTGAATTGCTTGCAGTCTCAAAAGCGGCTGCGAACGCATTGGCCGTTTCTTGGGTTAAGCCGGGTAAGTCAAATTTCTTAAATGTATGGTGTAGTGAATGGAAATTAATTTCCTCATCAGATAACTTCAGATCGGAGTCCGAGTTTGATTCTGCAATCGCTAATTGCTCCTGTTGGGTGAAGTTAGAGAAGATGTCATTCATTTGTTTTTCTGGTATATTTAAATTGAATGTTTCTTCGAAAGCTTGAACAAATGACGGCTTTGTATCATACAAAGTATCGTCAACATCGAAAACGATGGCTTTAATCATGTATATTCCTCCTCGCCACGAAATATCATTCTAACATGATTCATCGAAATTTAACAATTTTGACAAGAATTTAATGTGAAACAGGTATTTGTGCTTGCGCTTCCGCTGCTTTTCTTATATACTTTTAAAGGTGTTTTAAATACACACCTAACGTAATGCAATGGGAGTTGCCAGGGATGGTTCTCAAAGCAGATGATCGTTGGGGAGGATAAAAAAACAATATGGAGGCTACATCATGGCTGTTATTTCTATGAAACAATTACTGGAAGCCGGAGTACATTTCGGTCACCAAACTCGTCGTTGGAACCCAAAGATGAAAGAATATATCTTTACTGAACGTAATGGTATTTACATCATTGACTTACAGAAGACTGTTAAGTTAATCGATGTTGCTTACAACTTCATGAAGGACGAAGCTGCTAAGGGCGCCGTTGTTCTGTTCGTTGGTACTAAGAAGCAGGCTCAGGATTCAATTGCTGAAGAAGCAACTCGTGCCGGTCAATACTACGTCAATAACCGTTGGCTTGGTGGTACTTTGACCAACTGGGAAACTATTCAATCACGTGTTAAGCGTTTGAAGGATCTTAAGAAGATGTCAACTGATGGTACTTTCGACATCCTTCCTAAGAAGGAAGTTTCACTTTTGATCAAGCAGGAACAGAAATTGGAAAGATTCTTGGGTGGTATCGAAGACATGCCTAAGATCCCTGATGTTATGTTTATCGTTGATCCTCGTAAAGAGCAAATTGCTGTTCACGAAGCAATGAAGTTAAACATTCCAATCGTTGCCATGGTTGATACCAACACTGATCCAGATCAAATCGATGTTGTTATTCCATCAAACGATGATGCTATTCGTGCCGTTCGTTTAATCACTTCAAAGATGGCTGACGCTATTATCGAAGGCCGTCAAGGTGAAGATGACGTCAACGAAAAGACTTTTGAAGGCAAAGATGGCGACAAGAAGGACAAAAAAGAAGATTCAATTGAAGACATTGCAGACGCCGTAGAAGGCAGCAACGATTCTAAAAAATAAATATTAGCACTTAGGCTGACTCTATCGCTTTGGACCAATTTGGCCTTGGTGTGGAGTCAGTTTTTATTCACAATTAAAGGGAGGCCACTAAGATGGCAAAAATTTCAGCATCTCAAGTAATGGATTTACGTAAAAAGACTGGTGTTGGTATGATGGACGCTAAGAAGGCGTTGGTTGCTACTGACGGTGATTTTGACAAGGCAATTGAAGTATTACGTGAAAAAGGTGTTGCCAAAGCTGAAAAGAAGAGCGGCCGGGTTGCTGCCAATGGTTTGACAACGATTGCAACTAACGGTAATACTGCAGCGATTGTTGAAATCAACTCAGAAACTGATTTTGTTGCATCAAGTGATCCATTTAAGGAACTTGTTAAACGTGTCAGCGATGCAATTGTCGCCAACAAACCAGCCGACGTCGATGCTGCTATGGCATTAAAGACGGACAAAGGAACTGTTAAGGATGATTTGATTGAAACGACTCAAGTTACTGGTGAAAAAGTTACTTTGCGTCGTTTTGAAATTCTTGAAAAGAACGATGACGAAGCATTCGGTTCATACTTGCATAATGGTGGCTTGATTGGTGCCTTGGTTCAATTAAAGGGCGCTGACGAAGAAACTGCCAAGGATGTTGCAATGCACGTTGCTGCAACCAATCCTGAGTATTTGAATAAGGCAGAGGTTCCTGCTGACCGTTTAGCTCACGAAAAAGAAGTTTTGACTCAAGAAGCTTTGAACGAAGGCAAGCCTGAGAAGATTGTCGAAAAGATGGTTGAAGGTCGTCTGCACAAGTTCTTGGCAGAAATTTGCCTTGAAGACCAAGACTTTGTTAAAGATCCAGACGTGACAGTTTCCAAGTATGTTGCCTCAAAGGGTGGCTCAATCGTCAAATTCGTCCGTTACGAAGTTGGTGAAGGAATCGAAAAGAAGACTCAGAGCTTTGAGGATGAAGTTAGAGATCAATTGAAGTAGGCATCTTCACGATTACATTGGTTATTAATATCAGGGGTTAGGACAAACGCAAACTTTGTCCTGACCCTTTTTATTTTGAATTACCCCACCCCCTTTCTGACATATCTCTGTGAACCAGGTAAGAATATTTGATAAGAATTCTTGAATATCCTTGTTTTCTTGTTGATTGCAACGTTAATATGCTAAAATTAGTAGTAATGATTAACTATGGGAGGCACTTGGATGTCTAAAGTAAAATATAATCGAATTATTTTAAAATTGAGTGGAGAAGCATTAGCCGGAGATCGCGGCTTTGGAATCAATCCACCCGTTATTAAAAACGTCGCCCAAGAAATCAAAGATATTTTTAAATTGGGTGTACAAATTGGTATTGTTGTCGGTGGTGGCAACATGTGGCGTGGTGAAGCAGGTGCCGAAATGGGCATGGAACGCGCGCAGGCTGATTACATCGGCATGTTAGGAACTACGATGAATGGTCTCGCACTCCAGGATAACCTTGAACATTTAGGTGTACCAACCAGAGTGCAAACCTCAATTGAAATGCGTCAAATCGCAGAACCATACATTCGTCGAAAGGCCGTTCGACATCTTGAAAAAGGTCGCGTTGTTATCTTTGCTGCCGGAACTGGTAATCCTTACTTCTCAACGGATACCACAGCTGCATTGCGGGCTGCTGAAATTGGCGCCGATGCAATTTTGATGGCTAAAAATGGGGTTGATGGGATTTATTCATCCGATCCACGAACCCACAAAGACGCAACCAAATTTGATACACTTTCATATATGGATATTTTGGAAAAGGGCCTTAAAGTGATGGATTCAACGGCCAGTTCACTATCTATGGATAATCATATTCCATTGGTAGTCTTCAATTTGAATAAACCAGGTAACATTCGTAAGGTCGTTACTGGTGAAAATATCGGAACAACTGTGAAGGAGAAATAATTTATGGCAGATGCACAATCAGTATTAAGTGAAGCTAAAGAAAAGATGAAAAATACCCGTGAAGTTTTGGAACATGACATGGGTAGCATTCGCGCCGGTCATGCCAACGCCAGTTTGCTTAGTGGCGTGATGGTTGATTATTACGGTGCGCCAACACCTTTGAACCAAATTGCCTCAATTACGATTCCTGAAGCCCGGGTCATTTTGATTACACCTTATGATAAAAGTGCCCTCGAAGGCATTGAAAAGGGGATCTATGAAGCTGATTTGGGAATCAGTCCTGCCAATGATGGGACTGCCATTCGTTTGGCTGTTCCGGCGCTGACTGAGGACCGTCGAAAAGAAATTGCCAAACAAGTTAAAGCAACTGGTGAAAAGAGTAAGGTTGCTATCCGTAACGTCCGTCGTGAAGCAATGGATACCCTCAAACGCAGCAA
The DNA here is from genome assembly GCF_001434145.1 of Lentilactobacillus otakiensis DSM 19908 = JCM 15040. Lineage (GTDB taxonomy): Bacteria > Bacillota > Bacilli > Lactobacillales > Lactobacillaceae > Lentilactobacillus > Lentilactobacillus otakiensis. Next base: position 185,099 of record NZ_AZED01000014.1, read on the forward strand.
TAAGAGCGAGGATATCACCGATGACGAACTTCATCGTTTTGAAGATCAAGTTCAAAAATTAACTGATGAATCTATTAAAGGTGTCGATGGAATTGTATCCGACAAAGAACAAGAAGTAATGAACGGTTAGAAAGAGGGACAATATCATGGCAGACAATAATAACAATAATAATTCAGATAACGATGAAATTGCAGTGGTACCAGGTACTGACGAATTTGGCAAGATGCTCTTTAAGTTAAACACCCCGGTTACTGATGACAATTTAGGCGTTCTTGATTATAATGGCGGACATTTGCAACCTGTTCAAGACGGTTTGTATGCAATGCCTGCTTATGTCACTGATGGTTTTAACTTATTCTTTATCGTTTCTCAATTAGTTGAGAACGATTGGGTAATTGCATTTTCGACTGCTACAATTGAAAATGACAATGAGATCACTGACTTATCTGAACCATATACAACTGGCAAGGGTTTAAACTTGTTGGGTCAAAAGAGCCCGGAAGATGCCAATAAACTGTTGAAATATTTCAACACTTTGGCAGAAGCCAACCGTGGCGAATGGCGAATGGTTGAGCGTCCCGATGGCGAGTCTGATTAAAATTTAATCGCATTTTATGGCTGGGAAAAAACTTATGTTTTGTTCCAGCCATTTGGTGTTTAACGATATTTTGGCAGGGTAACGATTTTTGTCGCTGCTTAGGTTTAAATGATCTGTCAAAATTCATTTTTAAGGAGCGTGCAATGTTTAAGAACACACAAGACAATCAACAGTTGAACGTTGATAATATTCCAGCTCACGTTGCTATCATTATGGATGGCAATGGCCGCTGGGCACAAAAGCGGCATTTACCAAGAATTGCCGGTCATAAGCGTGGTATGGAAACTGTCAAAACAATTACCAAAGTTGCAAGTGATATCGGAGTGAAGGTTTTGACGTTATACGCATTTTCAACGGAGAATTGGAAACGACCCCATGATGAAGTGAGTTATTTGATGGGATTACCAGTCAAGTTCTTTAATGACTTTGTACCTGATTTGATCAAAAATAACGTTCAGGTTCGGGTGATGGGATTAATTGATCAATTGCCCGCTCAGACCCAAAAAGCCGTCAATGATGCTGTAAAAGACACTGCTGATTGTACTGGAATGATCTTAAACTTCGCACTTAACTATGGCAGTCGTTTAGATATGACGATGGCTGTTCAAAAAATTGGGCGTCAAGTCAAAGCTGGTATCCTTGATCCAAATAAGATTACCGATCAGACAATTGATGACAATTTGATGACGAGTTTTCTCGGTCAATTGGCCGATCCGGATCTATTGATTCGGACAAGTGGTGAGGAACGAATATCCAATTTCTTACTCTGGCAGATTGCTTATAGTGAATTGGTTTTTACAGATGTCTTGTGGCCTGATTTTGACAAATCAGTTTTTGAACAAATGATTTTAGAATATCAGCATCGTGACCGTCGTTTCGGCGGGATTAAAACTAGCAAATAGGGGAGAAACATCTTGAGACAACGTGTAATAACAGCTGTAGTTGCTTTATTAATCTTTATTCCGATCATTGTGATGGGAGGAATCTGGGTTGACATTGCTGCTTTGGCACTTGGAATTGTAGCAATTTCAGAAATTCTGGTAATGAAGAAGAAGTTACTGATTTCACCAGAATCAGTCATTGCTTATTTGGGGGTCTGTTCACTCATTCTGCCAAATGCTTGGACCAGTTTTTTACCAGGACATATCAGTCAGAACTTTGTGTTCTTCCTGTTTGTATTGATGCTCCTACTCCAAACGGTCTTGAGCAGAAACTTGTTCTCATTTGACGATGCTGGTGTGATTGCATTAGGTATGCTATACATCGGTATGGGGTTCCATTACTTTATCGCAGCTCGAGGATTAGGCTTGACCGTTTTGCTTTACGCTTTATTTATCGTTTGGGTAACCGATAGTGGTGCCTACATTTTTGGTAGAATGTTTGGTAAACACAAGTTGGCACCAAGAATAAGTCCTAATAAAACCTGGGAAGGATCAATTGGTGGTTCGCTTGCCGCAACCATTTTATGTACGATTTTTGTGGCGTTTTATCCAATTGCCGGCCACTCACTCTTGCAAATGTTTATTTTCACGATTATTCTCTCTATAGCTGGTCAATTTGGTGATTTGATCGAATCAGCATTAAAACGGTATTACGGTGTTAAAGATTCAGGCAAAATTTTACCCGGTCACGGTGGGATTTTAGACCGTTTTGACAGCCTATTGTTTGTGTTGCCAATGCTCCATTTACTCGCCGTCATTTAGTTTTTAGGAGGAAAGTGTCACTTGATAACTACAATTATTGTTTTTATAATCGTTTTCGGTATTCTTGTGATCTTTCATGAGTTTGGCCACTATATTACTGCTAAACGCTCGGGCATTTTAGTCCGAGAATTTTCCGTTGGAATGGGACCAAAAGTTTTCTATTATCGAAAAAATAGTACAACCTTTACTTTGCGGCTGCTACCATTGGGCGGTTATGTCCGAATGGCAGGTGAAGCAGACGATGGTGAGGATGAATTAAAACCAGGAACTCCAGTTACGCTTCAGTTGAATGATAACGGGGTAGTAACCTCCATTAATACCAGTAACAAACACTCACTGTTCCAAGGAATTCCCTTGACTGTGACTGATACCAACCTGGATGACAACTTGTACGTCAAGGGGTACGAAAATGGTGATGAATCCCAGATTAAATCATATCCGGTTGACCATGACGCCACAATTATTGAAAAAGATGGTACCGAGCTGCAGATTGCCCCTCGGGATGTTCAATTCCAGTCGGCATCGTTGCCAAACCGGATGTTAACTAACGTAGCTGGTGTATTTAATAACCTGTTGTTAGCGATCTTGGTCTATACAATCTTAGGGTTTGTTCAAGGGGGTGTAGCATCCAACACGAACAAAATTAACGTGATGCCTTCTGACTCAGTTGCCAGAACTGCTGGGGTCAAATCCGGTGATCGAATTATTGAAGTTGATGGTCACAAGACTACCGACTGGCAAGATTTGACCGTTCAGATTCGCTCAAAAGCCGATAAAAAAATCTCAGTTAAAGTTAACCGAAATGGTCAAGATAAGATTTTAACCATGAAGCCAAAAGCGCAAACTTCTGGTGGACAAAAATCTGGTTTTATTGGGATTACCCAATCAATGGATACCAGTTTTAAGGCTAAAATTCTTTCTGGATTCACAATGGCTTGGACTGTTGCTAAGCAACTATTTGGCGCACTTTGGAGCATGGTAAGTGGTCACTTTAGTCTCAATGACTTGGGTGGGCCGGTCGCAATCTTTGCCACTACTTCTCAAGCAGCTAAGATGGGGCTTACCGGCGTCTTAAACTTCTTGGCATTCTTGTCCCTTAACTTGGCGATCATTAACTTGATTCCAATTCCGGGGCTTGATGGTGGCAAATTAATTTTAAATATTTTGGAAGCCATCAGAAGAAAGCCGGTTTCTCAGACGACCGAAACGATAGTGACACTCATTGGTTTTGCATTCTTAATGGTGCTGATGATCCTGGTCACTTGGAACGATATTGAACGATATTTTTTACATTAATTAAGTAAATTTGAAGGAGAACCTTATAAATGAAACAGTCACAAATGCTAATTCCGACACTAAAAGAAACCCCTAAGGGTGCAGAAGCTTTAAGCCACCAAATGTTGGTTCGTGGTGGTTATATTCGCCAAATCTCAGCTGGTATGTATGCCTATTTACCAATGGCTTACCGGGTGTTGAATAAAATTGAAACAATTATCAGGCAGGAAATGGAAAAGACATCGGCGCATGAAATGTTGATGCCTGACATTTTACCTGCTGATCTCTGGAAAGAATCGGGTCGTTATGATACATATGGTCCCGAATTATTCAAATTTAAAAACCGGCATGAGACTGATTTCATTTTGGGACCAACTCATGAGGAAACCTTTACCGCGTTAATTCGCGACTCAATCAAATCTTACAAACAATTGCCTTTGGTCCTCTATCAAATTCAAAATAAGTATCGTGACGAAAACCGTCCTCGGTACGGTTTACTCCGAAGTCGTGAGTTCATCATGAAAGATGCATATTCATTTGCGACCAACGATGAAGACTTGGACAAAACCTACAATGCAATGGAACAGGCTTACCGAAATATTTTCGATCGAATTGGCTTAAAGTATAAAGTCATCATTGGCGACGGCGGCGCAATGGGTGGTTCAGATTCCAAAGAATTCTCTGCAATGGCTGCAGTTGGTGAAGACACCATCGTCTATTCAGATGAAAGCGACTATTTTGCCAACCTGGAAATGGCTAAGTCAAAAGTCACCGACAAACCATCCGATGCGCCTGAAGAAGCTTTAAAGAAGGTTGAGACCCCCAATGTTAAGACCATTGCGGAAGTCGCTGAATTTCTGAAAGTTTCAGACAAGCAAACGATCAAGTCAATGTTGTACATTGCCGATGAGAAACCAGTTATGGTTCTTGTTCGTGGTGATTACGATGTGAATGATGTGAAATTGAAGAACTACCTGGGCGCCGATTTTCTTGACTTGGCAACTGACGATCAAGCTAAAAAATACTTAGGTGCTGATTTTGGTTCACTCGGCCCCGTTGGTGTGGGTAATGATGTCAAAATTATTGCCGACCAACGTGTTGCAAATATGAAGAATGCTGTTGTGGGTGCCGATGAAGATGGTTATCACTATGTGAATGCTAATTCCGGCCGTGATTTCCGCATCGATGATGTTGATGACTTTGTCGTTGTCAAAGAGGGTGAGCCAACCCCTGATGGCAAGGGTACCTTAAAATTTACTCGTGGAATTGAAATTGGCCATATTTTCAAACTGGGAACTCGTTATTCCAAGAGTTTGAAAGCCAATGTGTTGGATGAAAATGGCCGGGCAGTGCCGGTCATCATGGGATCATACGGAATTGGTGTCAGTCGTTTGCTGTCAGCTATTTCCGAGCAAAATGCGGATGAAAATGGTTTAGTTTGGCCAAGATCTGTTGCGCCATTTGATGTTCATGTAATTCCAATTAATGCCAAGAAAGCTGTTCAAATGGACTTGGCTGAAAAGATTGAAAATCAATTAACTGATGACGGTTTCCAAGTACTGGTTGATGATCGTAAAGAGCGTGCAGGTGTAAAATTTGCTGATTCTGATCTGATGGGTATTCCATTGAGAATTACAATTGGTAAAAAAGCCGAAGACGGTATCGTGGAAATCAAGACGCGTAAGAATGGTGAGACCGTTGAAGTTAACGTTGATGAATTAAGCGATACAATCAAAAAAACGTTGAAGAATCTTGACTAATTATGTCGTAACTAATTAATATAGACGTATGTTTTCGTCACTTCTAAACTGGTTGGGCCAAAACTTGGGTTTTGTGTCCAACCAGTTGTTGTAAAAACGTTATTTTTAAAAGAGGTACTGTGATGAGTTTGGATCGAAATCAATTATTTGAAAAGCTGCTCGAACAGCTTCAGTGGACGCAGGCAAGTGAATTGCCTTATTTTAAAGATGCCAAAATTGACCGTCTGGAAGTCCATAAACAAAGTCAAAGATGGCAATTCGATATTTCAATACCCCGGATTTTACCGTTTGAAGTTTTTAACGATTTCAATGCCAGACTTCAGTCTGCATTCAAGGAAATCGCTGATGTTTCCCTCAATATTTCGGCTAATAATGATACCTTCACGGAGCAATTGCTACGTCAATATTGGCAATGGGTCGTCCCTCACAGTGGCGTCACGTCACCGTTAATGAAGGAACTCTGTGCCGACAAGTATCCATCAATTGTGGATTCACGAGTGGAGTTTATCGCTGAAAACGACATTGTAAAGGATTTTATGACCAACACTGCGTTGGGACCGATTGAAGATACTTTCCAACGGGCTGGATTCCCTGATTTTACGATTCATACGATCGTAGATGAAAGTTCATCGCAGCAAAACATTCAAGCACTCAAAAAGAAAAATGAAGCGGCCAACGCCCAGTTGGTCAAAAAAGCAAACCAAGCAATCCAAGAAAACGCCAAGTCCCACCCCAAGAAAAGTGGCGGGGGTGGTAAATCAACAATTGGTCGACGGATCAAGGATGATTTGCCAGTTATGAAAATGGAAGAGATTGTTGAAGAAGAGCGTTCGGTGGTGGTTTCTGGCTACGTTTTTGATAAAGAAATTCGTTCTTTGCGTTCTGGCCGTCAGCTTCTCATGCTAAAAATTACCGACTATACATCATCCATTCAGGTTAAAAAGTTTTCAAATAAGGGTGAAGAAGCCTTGTTTGATGGCATTAACGAAGGCGACTGGGTGAAAGTTCGGGGGAGTGTCCAAGAGGATAATTATTCTCACGAACTTACTTTGAACGCTTATGACATTAATCCAATTAAAACGGTTAGCCGAAAAGACACTGCACCTGACGATAAGAAACGGGTTGAGCTGCATCTTCATACAACCATGAGCCAGATGGACGCAACCAATAACATTGCCGATTTTGCCAAACAGGCTAAAAAATTTGGCCAAAAGGCACTGGCAATTACCGACCACGCCGGCGTTCAAGGATTTCCTGATGCTTTTCACGCCGGTCAAAAAAATGACATTAAGATGCTCTATGGTGTTGAAATTAATCTGGTTGATGACGGTGTTCCCATTACGTATAACGATAAGCATATGCCATTAAAAGACGCAACCTACGTCGTGTTCGATACTGAAACAACTGGGTTGTCCGCTATTTATGATAGGGTGATCGAACTTTCTGCGGTTAAAATGCAGAATAGTAACGTGATTGATCAATTTGAAGAGTTTATTGATCCGGGTTTTCACTTATCAGACAGGACCACGAATTTAACCTCCATTACCGATGAAATGGTTCATGGCTCGAAATCTGAAGAAGAAGTCTTCAAACTGTTCCGCGAATTTTGTGGGGACGCAATTGTCGTTGGTCATAACGTGACATTTGATATGGGCTTTATGAACACAGGTTATGTTCGTCATGGCATGCACGAAATGGAAAATCCAATCATCGACACGCTGACTTTGGCCCGATTCCTGTATCCTAATCTGCGTGGTTATCGATTAAACACATTGGCCAAGAAGTTTGACGTTAGCTTGGAACATCACCATCGCGCCATTTATGATGCTGAAACAACTGGTCATTTGAATTATCTTTTCTTAAAAGATGCTGAAGATCGATATGGAATTGTCTATCATGATGAGCTTAATGATCATATGACTGACAATGATGCTTACCGTCATGCCCGCCCATCCCATGCCATTTTACTGGCTAAGACTCAGGCTGGTTTGAAGAATATGTTCAAAATTGTGTCACTTTCAAACGTGAACTATTTCTATCGAGTTCCGCGAGTTCCACGGACGCAATTGGAAAAATATCGTGACGGTATTATTGTCGGCTCAGCCTGTTCATCAGGTGAAGTCTTTACGGCGATGATGCAGAAGGGTATGGATGAAGCCCGCCAAAAAGCCGGCTTTTATGATTATCTGGAAGTTCAGCCTAAGCGCGCCTATGCGCCTCTGATTGAATCCGGGCTCATTGCAGATGATAGCAATCTCGAACAGATCCTAACCAATATGGTTAAACTTGGCGATGAACTCAAGAAGCCGGTGGCTGCCACTGGTGATGTTCATTACCTGAATCCACAAGACTATATTTATCGCAAAATTTTAATCAATTCTCAAGGCGGCGCCAACCCATTGAATCGCCAAGAATTGCCAGATCTGCATTTCCTAACAACGGATGAAATGCTGGGTGATTTTGAATTTTTGGGTAAAGACAAAGCTGAAGAAATTGTGGTGACCAACACTAATAAAATTGCTGATGAAATCGAAGATGTTCATCCTCTGAAGGACAAGTTGTACACGCCCAGAATGGAGGGTGCTGAAGATGAAATCAAGACCCGGACGATGAATACTGCCCACGCGTGGTATGGTGATCCATTACCAAAGATCGTTTCCGATCGTTTGGATAAAGAGTTGAAGAGTATCATTGGTAACGGATTCTCCGTCATTTATTTGATTGCCCAACGACTGGTTGCCAAAAGTAACAAAGATGGGTATTTGGTAGGGTCCCGTGGTTCCGTTGGTTCCAGTTTGGTGGCAACTTTGACCGGAATTACTGAAGTCAATCCACTGCCGCCGCATTATCGTTGCCCAAATTGTCAGCATACAGAATTCTTTACTAAAGGTGAGTATAGTTCCGGCTATGATTTGCCTCATAAGAAATGTCCTGAATGTGGCACAAAAATGATTGGTGACGGGCACAACATTCCGTTCGAAACTTTCTTGGGCTTTACCGGAAACAAAGTTCCTGATATTGATTTGAACTTCTCTGGTGATTATCAGCCAATCGCCCATAATTACACCAAGGTACTGTTTGGTGAAAAGAATGTCTTCCGGGCTGGAACCATTGGTACAGTCGCTGACAAGACCGCATATGGGTACGTAAAGGCCTTTGAACGGGATAAAGGTGAAGTCTACCGCCAAGCTGAAGAAGATCGGCTGGCAAAGGGAGCGACCGGGGTTAAACGAACCACCGGCCAACATCCTGCTGGAATCATTGTTGTTCCCGATTATATGGATATTTATGATTTCACACCGATCCAATATCCAGCTGATGATCAAGACGCTGCTTGGCAAACAACTCATTTTGATTTCCATTCGATTCATGATAATATTTTGAAAATCGATATTCTGGGCCATGATGATCCAACCATGATCCGAATGCTCCAAGATTTGTCTGGGATTAACCCTAAGACCATTCCAATGGACGATCCGGGTGTGATGTCGATCTTCTCAAGCCCAAAGATTTTAGGCGTGACAGAAGATCAAATTCAATCCAAAACTGGAACCTTGGGTGTGCCTGAATTCGGAACGCGATTTGTTCGTGGGATGCTTGAGCAAACCCATCCAAGCAATTATTCAGAATTGCTTCAGATTTCTGGATTGTCACACGGAACTGACGTGTGGATGGGCAATGCTGATGAGTTGATTAAGAATGGGACAGCGACGATTGCTAACGTGATTGGATGTCGTGATAACATTATGACCGACTTAATCAACTGGGGCCTTGACCCCGAACTGTCCTTCCAGATTATGGAAAGTGTTCGTCATGGTCGGGGAATTCCAGATGATTGGCAAGCTGAAATGAAGAAGGCCAAGATTCCCGATTGGTACATTCAATCCTGTCTGAAGATTAAGTACATGTTTCCTCGTGCCCATGCGGCAGCCTATATCTTGATGGCGTTAAGAATCGCTTATTTCAAAGTTTATTTCCCGATGGTTTACTACGCTTCTTACTTCTCAGTGCGGGCCGATGATTTTGATATTGTCTCAATGTGCCGCGGCAAAGAAGCAGTTAAGAATGCGATGCGGATGATCAACGATAAGGGAATGGAAGCTTCTACCAAGGAGAAAAACTTGCTGACGGTTTTGGAACTGGCCAACGAGATGCTTGAACGGGGCTACAATTTCCAGATGGTTGATTTGGACAAATCCGATGCGAGTCAGTGGTTAATCGATGGCGACACTTTGATTGCCCCATTTAACTCAGTCCCTGGATTGGGTTTGAACGTGGCAAAGCAAATTGTTGCTGCTCGTGAAGACAAACCGTTCATCTCTAAAGAGGATTTAGCTAAACGTGGTAAGGTTTCTAAGACGTTGATCGATTTTATGACAGAGAACAATGTCTTGGCAGGCTTACCTGATGAAAACCAACTCAGTTTGTTTGACATGATGTAGAATTAATTACAAATTAATCAAGATGAGCGGGTACAGTGTGCCGGCCTTGTAATGAATCAAGCATTATGTTATAGTTAATTTACTAAATAACTTGTAAGGGAGTGAGCAGAGATGCTCGCTCTTTTTAATGGATAATTTTAGGAGGCCTATCTTTGAGCAATGTTGTTGAAACGGTCAAGCAAGTTGTTGAACCAATTCTTGAAAACCATTCTTTTTACTTATTCGATGTTGAGTTTGTAAAAGAAAACAAAAGCTGGTACCTACGGGTTTATATTGATAAAAAAGGCGGCATTACCATCGATGATTGTGTTCTGGTCAGCGATGAGTTAAGTGAAAAATTGGATGCAATGGATCCTGACCCGATTCCCCAAGCCTATTTCTTGGAAGTTTCATCTCCAGGAGCTGAGCGACCACTTCGTAATGATGAGGAGCTCAAGCAGGCAATTGGTGAGTACATTCATGTTTCACTCTACAAGAATTTAAACGGTAACAAGACGTTTGAAGGAACCCTTAAGTCACTTGATGACGATGTGATGGTCCTTCAAAATTCAAAGTGGGGCAAGCAGGATACACTTGAAATACCGCGGAATTTAGTTGCCAAGTCGCGGCTCGCAATTCAATTTTAGTTAAAGGAGACACAATAATGAGTAAAGAACTTTTAGGAGCGCTTTCTGCTCTTGAAGAAGAAAAAGGCATCAAAAAAGAGGTTGTCATTGAGGCCTTGGAAGCTGCTTTAGTTTCTGCTTACAAGCGAAACTACGGCCAAGCTCAAAACGTTGAAGTTTCATTCGATGATAAAAAGGGTGAAATGCATGTCTACTCCGTTAAGACGGTTGTGGATGATGTCACAGACGACCAACTTCAGGTATCTCTCGACCAGGCACTTGAAATTAACAAAGGCTATGAGCTTGGGGATGAAATTAAGTTTGAAGTCACCCCAAAGAACTTTGGCCGAATTGCTGCGCAAACCGCTAAACAGGTGATTATGCAGCGAGTTCGAGAAGCTGAACGGGAAAATGTTTTTGACGAATTCTCCAAATATGAGGATGAATTGGTAACTGGAACCGTTGAGCGTCAAGATACCCGGTTTGTTTACGTTAATCTGGGTAAGGTTGAGGCCGTAATGGGTTCAAAAGACCAGATGCCTAATGAAGTTTATCGTCCACAGGACAGAATCAAGGTTTATGTCACCAAAGTTGAGAATGCCACTAAAGGCCCGCAAGTCTTTGTGAGCCGAACAGCGACAGGGATGCTCAAACGATTATTTGAACAAGAAGTTCCAGAGATTTATGATGGTACTGTGGAGATTGTTTCAATCGCCAGAGAAGCCGGTGATCGTGCCAAAGTTGCTGTTCGTTCGAACAACTCGGACATCGATCCCGTCGGAACAGCCGTCGGCCCAAGAGGTCAGCGGGTTCAGACCATCGTGAACGAACTTCATGGTGAAAATATGGATATCGTTGAGTGGGACGAAGACGATGCATCATACATTGCCAACTCACTTAACCCTGCAGAAGTGATTGATGTCATTTTTGATGATGACAACGAACGTGCCTGCACGGTAATCGTTCCTGATTATCAACTGTCATTGGCAATTGGTAAGAAGGGCCAAAATGCCCGTTTAGCTGCGAAGTTAACTGGTTTTAAGATTGATATTAAATCTGAAACCGAAGCAAAGGAATTCTTTGCGAATAAAGAAGCGGCTTCAGACGATCCGGCCACTGATTCTGACGAAGGCACTGATCAAGCTGATCAGCCAGATGACTCAACGGATGTCGATGAATCTGCACAAGATGAATCTGCTGTTAATCCCAACCCTGATGATTCGGACGACAGCACTAACGACTAATTTTTAGGAGGTAATTTTTTGAAAAAAAGAAAAATTCCAATGCGTAAAGATATCGTTACTGGCGAAATGGCTCCAAAGAAAGAATTAGTCAGAATCGTCCGCGATTCAGACGGCCATGTTTCAATCGATGAAACCGGGAAAAAATCAGGGCGTGGCGCGTACATTTCGATTAACGTTGAAATTGCCAAGAAAGCCAAAGCTGCCCACACATTTGAAAAAGTATTTTCAACCACTTTGGATGACAACTTTTATGACGACCTCATTGCCTATGTTGATCATAAGCAAGCCCGAAAAGAGTTGTTCGAAGATGGACAATAATCAAGCAATACTTAATTTCTTGGGATTGGCCCGCAGAGCAAGCAAAATTGTTTCCGGTCAAGATATGTTATTGTCCCAAATTCGCAGCGGCAAGATTTTCTTCTTGTTTATTGCGACTGATACTGGCAAAGCAACCCAAAAGAAATTTAATGATAAGTCGAATTACTATCATATACCCGTGAATACCAGTTACACTAAAGCAGTGCTAAGTGATGCAATTGGAATGAAACGAACCATCATTGGAATTTCTGATCGGGGTATGGCCAAAAAATTGGTTGAATTAACCGATAATAATAAAGGAGAGTGATTATATGGGGAAAAAGCGAATTTACGAATTAGCTAAAGAACTAAATGTCTCCAGTAAGCAAATCGTTGACCGTGGTAACAAACAAGGCTTCGATATCAAAAATCACATGTCAACAGTTGACGCTAATCAAGAGCGCCAAATTAGAGCAATGTTTAGTAAGGGTGGCAGTAAACCTGCCAGTCATACCAGCAAACCAGCTGGTAGCGGCCAGCATACGGCGGCTAAACCAAGCCATCAAAATGCTGCCCATTCGACTAGTTCGAAACCTGCAGAACACCACACAGCAGCCCACGCACAAAGTCGGCCCGCTGCACACACAAATAACAATAACAGTGGTCATTCAGTAAGTCGGAATACCAATCAGGCAAACCATTCGGTAAACCACGGCAATTCTAACCACAATAGTTCCAACCGTTCAAATTCCACTCACAGCAATAACACAACTGATCAGCGGAATCATTCGAACAACAATCATTCAAACAATAATAACCACTCATCAAATTCGAACAACAATCATAACAGTTCAAATAATGAGCATCGGAATAATAATCATTCGAACAATGCCACTTCTCGTCCAGCAGCCAGCCATTCAAACGGCAGCAATACAACGTCAAGTAATCGTAGCAGTTCGAATAATTCTTCAAACCACACCAATAACTTCTCAAACCACAACACTGGCAGCGGTCGTTTTGGTGGCAGTTTGAACCGAAATAATAATCGTGGTGGCTCACGAAAAGCCAACAAGAAGCGGAACAAGAAACAGCGTAAGCAAAAGAATCAACGTTTGCGTGAAGTTGAACATCATGGTGCGCCAGAACGTAAGAGTCGGCCGTTACCAAAGGTTCTTGAATATCAAGACGGCATGAATGCCCAAGAATTGGGTAAGTTATTGCATAGAGAGCCTGCTGAAATTGTTAAGAAGTTATTCATGTTAGGCGTGATGGTTAACCAAAACCAATCACTTGATAAGGATACAATTGAAATTTTAGCTGCTGATTACGGTATTGAAGCTAAAGAAAAGGTCCACGAAGACTTATCAGATTTGGATAAGATCTTTGAGAAGGAAATGAAGAATACCGATCATTTGGTTTCTCGTCCTCCCGTTGTTACAATCATGGGACACGTTGACCATGGTAAAACAACCTTGCTGGATCACTTGAGACATTCACACATTACAGCCGGTGAAGCTGGTGGAATCACTCAAGCAATCGGTGCTTATCAAGTTCGTCATGGGGACAACCAGATTACCTTCTTGGATACCCCAGGACATGCGGCCTTTACTGAAATGCGTGCGCGTGGTGCCAACATCACTGATATCACTATTTTGGTGGTTGCTGCTGATGATGGGGTTATGCCTCAGACCATTGAAGCGATTAACCATGCCAAGGCTGCCAAGACACCAATCATTGTTGCCATTAACAAGATCGATAAGCCGGATGCAAATCCACAACACGTTACCGATCAATTAATGCAATACGGTTTGGTTCCTGAAAAACTCGGTGGTGATACGATCTTCGTTAATATTTCTGCTAAATTTGGCAAGAATATCGATGAATTACTTGATATGATTATCTTGGAAGCTGAAGTGATGGAATTAAAGGCTGATCCAGATCAACCAGCTGCTGGTTCCGTTATTGAAGCCCGTTTGGATCAAGGAAAGGGCCCTGTTGCCACTTTGCTGGTTCAACAAGGAACACTTCACGTTGGTGATCCAATCGTTGCTGGTCATACATTTGGTCGAGTGCGGACAATGACCAACGAACGTGGTCGTGAAGTTAAGAAAGCGACGCCATCAAGTCCTGTTTCCATTACTGGCTTGAACGAGGTTCCAGAAGCCGGTGACCGTTACGTTGTCTTCGACGATGAGAAGACAGCGCGGTCTGTTGGTGAGGAACGTGCCAAAGAAGCCCAAGTTGAAGAACGTCGTAAGACTACTCGAGTAACATTGGACAGCTTGTTTGATTCGCTTAAAGAAGGCGAAATGAAGGAAGTTGACATTGTTATCAAGGCTGACGTTCAAGGTTCAGTTGAAGCTTTGGCTAACAGTCTGCAAAAGATTGAAGTCGAAGGTGTCAAGGTTAATATTATTCATTCTGGCGTTGGTGCCATCAATGAAAGTGATGTTGCCTTAGCTGAAGCAAGTAACGCAATCATCATTGGTTTCAACGTTCGACCAACACCACAAGCTAAGTCTCAAGCTGACAGTGACCATGTTGATATTCGTCTTCATCAAGTTATTTATAATGCAATTGATGAAGTTGAATCAGCTATGAAGGGAATGCTTGCGCCAACATATACCGAAGAAGTAACCGGTGAAGTTGAAGTTCGTGATATCTTCAAGGCCTCTAAGGTTGGAACCATCGCTGGTGGAATGGTTGTCGATGGTGTCGTTGAGAAGAATAGTAAAGTTCGTTTGATCCGCGATGGTGTGGTTGTTTACACCGGCGAACTGAACAGTTTGAAACGCTTCAAAGATGACGTCAACGAAGTTAAACAAGGATTTGAATTAGGCTTGACCATCAAAGACTATAACGATATCAAGGTCGGCGATGTGATTGAGGCATACGTTATGAAACAAGTGCCTGTCAAGTAATTTGGAGGTGTTTCTATGGCTCATTATCGGGTTGGCCGATTGGAACAAGAAATTCAAAAAGAAGTCAATGACATTCTGTTAAAACGTGTCCGTGATCCTCGCGTTCAGGGCGTTACGTTAACAGGTGTTGAAGTGACCGGAGATCTTCAGCAAGCCACAATTTACTACAGTATTTTGTCTGATAAAAAAGAAGACGAAGATACAACTGCTAAGGGATTGGATAAGGCGACCGGATTAATCCGCGGCGAACTTGGTCATCGTTTAAGCATTTACAAAACGCCTGAGATCAAGTTTGAGCTGGACACCTCGGTTCAGTATGGTGACAAGATTGACCGCTTAATTAATAAATTAAATCAAGATGGTGAATAATCATCTCAACTGCCCACGCCTAAATGGCTGGGCAGTTTTTTGTGATATAATTTTCTTACATGAAAAAAATAGGAGAATTCGAATGGATGGCGTAATCGCATTATATAAAGAGCGTGGCATGACCAGTCACGATTGTATCAGCAAACTAAGAAAGATTTTGCACACCAAAAAAGTGGGCCACACGGGCACCTTGGACCCTAATGTGGACGGCGTCTTGCCAATTTGTATTGGGCAGGCTACCAAAATTAGCGAAATATTAATGCAATCCGGCAAAATTTATCGGGGTGCTATTACACTTGGCGTTGCCTATGATAGTGAGGATTTGGATGGCAATTTAATCGAACAGGTTCCGGTGACAACACCATTGGCCAACGACCAGATCAACGCAGCGTTGGCCAAGCTTACCGGCGATATTATGCAGACACCGCCAATGTATTCAGCGGTGAAGGTCAACGGGCATAAATTGTATGAGTATGCACGAAAGGGAATTACAATTGAACGCGAGCCACGGCCAATTCACATTGATCATTTCAAACAAATCAAACCATCGACTTATGATGCCACAGCGAAAACCCAGACAATTTATTTTGAAGTTGGCTGCTCTAAAGGGACCTATGTGAGGACTTTGGCGGTTGATTTTGGTAAACAAGTTGGTCTGCCATCAGTGATGTCTGACTTAACTCGGATCAAAAGTGGGGGCTTTGATATTTCTCAGACGTCTACTTTAGCAGAGGTTAAAGCCGCCGTTGATGATCAAAACGTCCAGGCGGTCCTTCATCCATTAGCTGAAGCCCTTGCTGATTACCCAATTTATCAATTGGATGACAGTCGCTGGGGAATCGTTTCTCACGGTGGTTTCTTAGATCAATCGATTTGTCCGGAAAAGGCACCGGTTGTCAGACTTGATTACCAGCAGCAGGTTAAAGCGTTATATAAATTTGATGAAACAGTCGGTCAATACAGACCGTTTAGAATGTTTTTAGCTTAATGAAGGTGGGTTGCTAACAATGAAAATTTCGAGATTACACTATCCATTGCCAGACGACTTTAAGGTTGAAGGACCAACAGTTGTTGCAATGGGATTTTTTGATGGCTTTCATAAGGGTCACCAAACAGTTTTACAGCGGGCAAAGGACGAAGCCGAAAAGCGCGGTGCTAAATTGGCCGTTTTAACATATGATCATCATCCGGCCATCGTCTACCGAAAGATGTCACCTCATGAACAGCGATACTTAACTTTGAATGATTATAAGATGCAGTTACTAAGCGATTTTGGTGTTGACCAAGTCTTCTTAGTCAACTATTCTTATGACTTCCAAAGCCAGACACCTGACGAATTTATTAAGAACTTCCTTAAGCGGTTCAATGCTGTGGCAGTCGTTGCCGGCTTTGATCACACGTATGGCGATAAAAAAGTTGCCACAATGGCCAACTTTCCGAAATATGCCAAGGGCGCGTTTGACGTTATCACGGTTTCTTCGGTAGACATTAATGACAAAAAGGTGAGTTCAACTCGAATTCGAATCGAATTGGATTCTGGCGATGTTGATAGTGTCACCGACTTGTTAGGACGACCATTTCAAACGCGGGGGGTCATTGTCCATGGTGAAGAACGTGGCCGCCTGCTAGGCTATCCAACTGCGAACGTTGAGCACTCGGAGTACCAGTGGCTGCCGGCGGTTGGCATTTATGTCGTAACCGTTCAAATTGCAGACAAAAAATATCTGGGAATGGCATCGATCGGGAGAAATGTGACTTTCTCTGACGTCCACCCAATGACTGTTGAAATCAATTTAATGGATTTTAACCGCAACATTTATGGTGAAGTGGTTAATGTGAACTGGCTTTCCTATCTCAGAAGTGAAATTAAATTTCAGACGCCAGAAGACCTGATTGACCAATTGGACAAAGACAAAACCGCTACTCGAGAATATCTGCAACAGCATCCTGAAGTTCTAAATTAGCACTATTAGCACTCTACACAAAATAATGCTAAAATAAGGCTATATTCCCTTGACTTATAACATATGGTTTGTTAAATTATAAATGTGCCTTAGCACTCGGGTATATTGAGTGCTAAAAAGAGGTGATTTGGGTGCTAACGGATAGGCAAAAAGATATTCTTCAAATAATCATTCGTGATTACACAAGAACGGGAATGCCAGTTGGTTCCAAGGCATTGGCTGAGGAGTTTCCGACCCACGTTAGTTCCGCGACGGTCAGAAATGACATGGCTGCACTTGAATCAAAGGGCTTAATTAATAAGACACACTTTTCATCAGGCCGGGTTCCTTCGATTGAAGGCTATCGGTATTATGTTGATAACCTGGTCCAACCAGATCCACTTGATGAAGGTGCCGAAGATTTAATCAAAACTTCTTTCAACAGCGAATTCAATCGAATTGATGAGATTGTTCAAGAATCGGCGAAGGTCTTGTCAGACTTAACCAATTATATGGCCTTGACATTTAATCCCGAGTCCGGTGACAACTTGAAACTTGGCGGTTTCAGGTTGGTTAAATTGGACGATCGGCAGGTTATGGCAATTATTGTCACCAACACCGGCCATGTGATCGACAAGATTTTCCGACTGGCAAACGTTTCATCTGAACAGTTGGAAACAATTGTGAACATCATCAACACCGAGTTGGTTGGCAAGCCATTAAAGGATGTCATGGACAAATTGAAATTTGATATTCCAATGCTCATGACCAAGTATATTCAGACACCTGAAGGATTCTTGAAAATCTTTGGGGATATGCTGGATGAAGCTGGACGTGATAAAGTGCATGTCGATGGCGAGCTGAATTTGTTGAAGTTCGCTGAACGGCAAAACATTGATCGTCTTAAGCCACTGTACAATTTGCTTGGCACTGAGGATTCGGTTTCAAAGATTATCGATCCGAATTCCAAAGATGTTCAGGTTCGAATTGGCGGCGAGCTTCGAAACGACCTGTTGAAAGATTATAGTATTATTACTGGAACTTATGATTTGAAAGAGTATGGCCACGGTGTGATTGCTGTGATTGGACCAACCCGAATGCCTTACTCAAAGGTCATTGGAATTGTCGGCGCTTTGCGGGAAGAATTGACGAAGAAGCTGCTCGGTTATTACGATGATGATAATGATTAATTTAAGGAGGCGATTGTTTGGCAGACAACAAAGATGATTCAGCCAAGAAGAATCAAAGTGGGCCAACGCAAGAAAAATCAACTCAACCAGATCAAGCTGCTAAAGAAGCAGTTAAACATGGCACTAAGGCTGATAAGACCAAGGCCCATGATTCAGATGAAACTAAAAAATTAAAACACACAGTGGTCGAATTGCAGAAGAAACTTGATGCAATGGAAGACAAGTTCTTGCGGGCAGAGGCGGATATGCGAAACATTGAAACCCATGCCAAGAAAGAACAAGCTGACTTGATCAAATATGATGGTCAGCAGTTGGCACATGACATTTTACCAATTGTTGATAATCTCCAGCGAGCCCTTAAAGTTGATGTCACCGACGAAAGTGGCAAGCAACTTAAGCAGGGTGTTTCAATGGTTTACGAGCATTTCAACAAAGCCTTGTCTGATAACGGGGTGGAAGTGATTGATGCGTTGAATAAACCATTTGATCCTAAGTTTGATCAAGCTGTTCAAACTTCGCCAGCTGATGATGATCATCCAGCTGACACCGTTGTTCAGGTCCTACAAGACGGATACCGTTTGAAGGACCGGGTTCTCCGACCAGCAATGGTTGTTGTAGCAAAATAAAACTTTAAAAGAAAAAGAGGATTATTTATGGCAAGTAATAAAATTATTGGTATTGATTTAGGAACTACTAACTCTGCCGTTGCTGTTCTTGAAGGCAGCGCGCCTAAAATTATTCCAAACCCAGAAGGTGCTCGTACGACACCATCAGTTGTTGCATTTAAAGATGGTAAGCCACAGGTTGGTGAAGTTGCCAAGCGACAAGAAATCACCAATCCAAATACGGTTCGTTCAATCAAGAGTCACATGGGTGAACAAGGTTACACCGTTGATATTGAAGGTAAGAAATATACACCACAACAAATTTCAGCAATGATTCTTCAATACATCAAGGAATTTGCTGAAGATTACGTTGGTGATAAGGTTGAAAACGCCGTTATCACTGTTCCTGCATACTTTAATGATGCTCAACGTCAAGCTACTAAAGATGCTGGTAAAATCGCCGGCTTAAATGTTAAGCGAATTATCAACGAACCAACCGCCGCAGCTTTGGCATACGGTATGGATAAGCAGGACAAAGATGAAAAGATCCTGGTTTACGATTTAGGTGGTGGTACTTTTGATGTTTCCATCCTTGAGTTAGGTGATGGTGTCTTCCAAGTACTTTCAACTAACGGTGATACTCATCTTGGTGGTGATGACTTTGATCAACGAATCATTGATTGGTTGGTTGAGGGCTTCAAGAAGGATAATGGCGTTGACCTGTCAAAAGACAAGATGGCATTACAACGTTTAAAGGACGCTGCTGAAAAAGCTAAGAAAGACCTTTCAGGTGTCACTGAATCAGAAATCAGTTTGCCATTTATTTCTGCCGGCGACAATGGTCCACTTCATTTGCAAACTACATTGACTCGTGCAAAGTTCAATGAATTGACTTCAGACTTGGTTGCTAAGACCAAGGTTCCATTTGACAATGCTTTGAAGGATGCTAAGTTAAGCACTTCAGACATTGACCAAGTTATCTTAAATGGTGGTTCAACTCGTATTCCAGCTGTCCAAGAAGCTGTTAAGTCATGGACTGGCAAGGATTCAAACCACTCAATCAACCCTGATGAAGCCGTTGCTTTAGGTGCTGCCGTTCAAGGTGGTGTGATTACCGGTGATGTTAAGGATGTTGTTTTGCTTGATGTTACCCCATTGTCACTTGGTATTGAAACCATGGGTGGTGTCTTCACGAAGTTGATTGACCGTAACACAACCATCCCTACCAGCAAGTCACAAGTCTTCTCAACTGCTGCTGACAATCAACCAGCCGTTGACATTCACGTTCTACAAGGTGAACGTCCAATGGCTGCTGACGATAAGACGTTGGGTCAATTCCAGTTGACTGACATTCCAGCTGCTCCTCGTGGCGTTCCTCAAATCGAAGTTAAGTTTGATATTGACAAAAACGGGATCGTTAACGTTTCTGCTAAGGATAAAGGAACTGGTAAAGAGCAAAAGATCACCATCAAGGATTCATCAGGTCTTTCAGACGATGAAATTCAAAAGATGATGAAGGAAGCTAAGGAAAACGAAGAGGCTGATAAGCAACGTAAGGAATCAGCTGATTTGAATAATGAAGTTGACCAATTGATCTTCCAGACTGATAAGACCCTTAAAGATGTTAAAGGTAAAGTATCAGACGACGAAATCAAGAAGGCTGAAGATGCTCGTGATGCCCTTAAGAAAGCCAAAGAAGATAACAACGTTGACGAAATGAAGTCAAAGAAGGATGATCTTAACAAGATCGTTCAAGATTTAGCTGTTAAGTTGTATCAACAACAAGCTCCTAAAGACGGTGGCGCTGCTGCCGGTGAAGGTGCCAAGGGTGGTTCAACTGATGGTAAATCTGACGGCAAGGGTGACGATGGCACCGTTGACGGCGACTTCCACGAAGTTCACGATGATGATAAAAAGTAATCTTTAAGCTAATATTTTTGATGAGAAGTCAAGGCCGGCTGGCTTTGGCTTTTTGTTAAAATATGGTATATTATCATGGTTAAGGAATTGAATGAGGATGGGAGTTTCTAATGGCAGAAAAAGATTATTATGATATTCTTGGAGTTTCCAAGGACGCCAGCGATGACGAAATCAAGCACGCCTATCGTAAGCTTTCTAAAAAGTGGCATCCAGACATTAATAAGGCTCCTAATGCTGAAGCAAAATTTAAAGAAATTAACGAAGCGTATGAAACGCTGAGTGATCCGCAAAAACGGGCCAATTATGATCAATACGGTTCAGCCGATGGTGCTGGTGCCGGATTTGGTGGTGGCCAAGGTGGCGGTTTTGGTAACTTTGGCGGCGGCGATGCCGGTGGCTTTGGTTTTGATGACATATTCAGCCAATTCTTCGGCGGTGGTCAACAAAGAACCGATCCCTCAGCACCACAGCAAGGCCGTGATCTTCAATACCAGATGACGCTTGAATTTGAAGAAGCCATTTTTGGCAAGAAGACGGTTATTAAATATAATCGTGAAGCACAATGTAAGACTTGTGGCGGAACTGGTGCCAAACCAGGAACGTCTCCAGTCACCTGTTCTAACTGTGGCGGCCGTGGATATGTGACTACTGAAACCAATACACCATTGGGCAGAATGCAGTCACGACAAGTTTGTCCTGTCTGCCATGGTACTGGTAAAGAAATTAAAGAGAAGTGCCCAACTTGTGGCGGTAGCGGTAAAACTGACGAACGTCATGAACTTGAAGTTAATGTGCCAGCTGGAATCGATGATGGCCAGCAGATGAGGCTTCAAGGCCAAGGTGAAGCCGGCGACAATGGTGGTCCTTACGGGGATTTGTACATTGTTTTCCGAGTTAAGCCAAGTAAGGACTTCACGCGTGATGGTGCAACGATTTATGTCAACCAGCCGATCACATTTGCCCGAGCTGCACTTGGTGGTAAGATCAAAGTCAAGACAGTTCATGGCGATGTTGAGCTGAAAGTGCCTGCTGGAACTCAGACTGGGACAACCTTCCGACTGAAAGGAAAGGGTGCACCTCGTCTTCGTGGTAACGGGAATGGTGATGAACGAGTCACTGTCAATGTTGTGACACCAAAGTCGCTTAATAAGAACCAAAAGATTGCACTTGAAGCATTTGCCAAAGCCAGCGGTGATAACATCGCCGGCAAGGGTGGTAGTAATTTTTTTGACAAGATGAAAGACGCTTTTGATAAATAACATGATCATTTACAGGGGTCAGCCGGCTGGTTTAGCCGTTGTTGGCCTCTTTTTATGTAAAATAACTTCCGCAAATCCCGTTTGACTTTGGATAAACGTTAATCGCTGGTATAATTGTAAATAGTTAAACAAATGAAAGTGAGAATACAACATGGATTTAGAAAAAATGAAAGAACATCAAAAATATATTCGAAACTTTTCCATCGTTGCTCACATCGACCATGGGAAATCGACCTTAGCTGATCGAATCCTGGAAATGACGGATACCGTTGCTAAACGTGACATGAAGGATCAATTGTTGGATAACATGGATCTTGAGCGAGAGCGGGGCATTACGATTAAACTGAATGCCGTTGAGCTGACTTATCATGCAAAAGATGGTCACGATTACGAGTTTCACTTAATTGACACCCCAGGACACGTCGACTTTTCCTATGAGGTTTCACGAAGCTTGGCTGCCTGTGAGGGCGCTGTGCTGGTTGTCGATGCTGCGCAAGGGGTTGAAGCTCAGACTTTGGCCAATGTGTACTTGGCAATTGACGATAACTTGGAGATTGTGCCGGTGATTAATAAGATCGATCTGCCGTCTGCTGAACCGGAAAAAGTCCGTACTGAAATTGAAAATGTCATCGGCCTGGATGCCTCTGATGCTGTCTTGGCCAGCGCTAAAAAGGGAATTGGGGTTCCAGAACTGTTGGAACAGATTGTGCATAAAATCCCTGCTCCTGATGGCGACGTTGAAGGGCCATTAAAGGCTTTGGTTTTTGACTCGGTCTACGATGATTATCGAGGCGTTGTGCTGAGCGTTCGTTTATTTGAAGGCACCGTTAAGCCTGGTGACAAAATTCGAATGATGAACAGCGGCAGCGAGTACGAAGTGACTGAAGTTGGTGTCAACTCACCGAAACCAGTGAAGCGCGATTATTTGATGTCTGGGGATGTGGGCTATATTACTGCCAGCATTAAGGACATCACCCAAACTCGAGTCGGTGATACAGTAACCAACGCGTTGGATCCCGCTGATGAGGCATTGCCGGGTTACCGGGAAATGCATCCAATGGTTTATGCCGGACTGTATCCGACTGACAACGCTAAGTTTGACGATTTGCGTGAAGCTTTGGAAAAATTAAAATTAAACGATGCCGCTTTGGAATTTGAGCCCGAAATCTCCAAAGCGTTAGGATTTGGTTTCCGTTGTGGCTTTTTGGGTCTGCTTCACATGGATGTGGTCCAGGAAAGACTCGAACGGGAATTCAATCTTGAATTGATTACCACGGCACCATCCGTTACGTATGAAGTGAAATTAACTGACGGTGAGTCGAAAACGGTTGAGAATCCATCTGAAATGCCGGATGTTTCATCGATCAAACAAATTTCCGAACCGTACGTCAAGGCAACCATCATGGTTCCTAACGATTATGTTGGACCCGTGATGGAACTGTGCCAACGTCGACGTGGTGAATTTGACACGATGGAATATCTTGACGAGTATCGGGTGAATGTGATTTATCACATGCCGTTATCTGAAATTATTTTCGACTTCTTCGACAAATTAAAATCCAGTACCAAGGGTTATGCGTCATTGGATTATGAGTTGGAAGACTACAAACCAAGTGATCTGGTTAAAATTGATATTTTGTTAAATGGTGAAAAAGTGGATGCTCTGAGCTTCATTTCTCATCGTCAATTTGCGGCTCCCCGTGCGCGGGACATTGTTGGCAAATTGAAGAATATTATCCCACGACAAAACTTCGAGATTCCAGTTCAAGCTGCGATCGGGGCCAAAATCATTGCCAGAACCAACATTAAGGCATACCGAAAGGATGTTACTGCCAAGTTGTATGGTGGTGATCGAACCCGACGGATGAAACTGTTGGAGAAACAAAAAGTTGGTAAGAAGCGGATGAAAGCTGTCGGGAAGGTTGATATCCCGCAAGAAGCCTTTATGGCCGTCCTTCAAACTGACGAGGAAGAAAAAGGCGACAAATAAATAACTAAAGTAAAATCCCATTACCCGGAATTTCATCCAAGTAATGGGATTTTTGAAATTGATTTATTTCGCTTCAGCTTCCATGCGGTCACAATTTGGGGCAATATGACTATAGATGGTTTCCAAATGCTCCAACTCTAATTTGTTGCTGATGACATCATTAAATAATTGCTCGACGGCAGCCGTCATGGCTTTTTCATCCGGCTGGGCGTCAGAGGATTCAACTTTTGCCTGCTGAATCTCGTACAATTCTTGTAAAAGGTTGATCAGGCGATGGCGGAAGTGAGAAAGTTGAATTGAAGTGGGTGCATCGGCATTTTCATGTTTAACATGATAGTCAAAGTACCGCTCCAGTTTTTCAACCGTATTCAATGATAGATTATCGACCCGTCTGGTGTGGTTTCTTAATCTGATAATAATTGAGGAGTTAACCCCCGTTAACTTCTGGATTTGATAGGCACTGTCATCACTATCGAGGACGGCCTGGATCTTTTCTCTAGTATTCATATTCATTTCCCCCAAATGACTAAAAATTTGATGATAAAAGCTCAGAACCTGTACCTGTTTACCCTGTCACAATTACCATATGACAAATGTCATATACTGTCAAACTTTTGAAAACTTGACGGGAAAATGGATTAGCCAATTCGTAATTCAGTAACGAGTTTTGTGTCGACGATCGGCGCATTGCCTTCGCCTTGATGGTGGACAACGCGATCAAGCAGGTCGTTATCAATAATGTATTGGTCAAAAAATTGCTTTGTCGGAACTTCTAACAAGCTGCGGTCGTGGGACTGTTCAAAAGCAACCTGATCAAGCACCAAATTTTGAGGGGTTGCAGAAAAAATATTATAAATTGCTTTGAGGGCAACCTCTCCTGATTTAAGAATGTGCGTATCTAAATAACTTCTTAGGAATAGCTGATGGCCTTCAAAAATCGTATCACTTGAATGTGACTCCAGAACTGCCCGATAGCGAATCTCGATGGTATCAGGGCGGATCTTATTAATAAATCGAACGCGAAATAATTCCATTATTCTCAGCTCCTTTACTACATCATATGATAAACTGATTAAGGAGTGCAACTTTGATTGATTATGCGAAAATGTTTGCGTTTTATCTCACATTCAATTATTATATATATTAATTCGTTTTTTATTCGATTTTAAAAATTAAAATTTAATAAGCTGGGAGGTGTTTATTATTCTAAGTCGAACAAAACAGTATTTGAGAAAAAATGGTTATTTCTATAAAAAAGAATATATTCGGCCTTTATTGACCCCGGACAATATTTACATTTTTAGATTTGGTCGTGAACGCTTGGATAACCGGCTTATTATTCGATACAGTCATAAGTGGACTGGCAGACAACGAATCAACGAAATTGATTTGCGTCTGCATAAGCAAAAGCATCCCCGGATTTTTGAAAATGAATCTGAGCTACTTAATTACTTGGAAGGGCACCTTTTGAAGCATGAAGCTAAGGTTCGTGCTCGAGAGAAAGAGAAACAAAAGGAACATGAGCATGAAGTATCTGACAGTGCGTCTAAGTGAGATAGATTCTAACAGGAAGCTGGTTTTTGCCTAAATTGGGCTGAAGCCAGCTTTCACTTTAGAATCAGATAAAGGAGAAATTCATGGATTGGACTGAATTATCAATTATCACAACCAGCGAAGCAGTTGAAGCTGTTTCTAATATTTTGATGGATCACGGCGCAGCGGGTGTTTCCATTGAAGATGCCAAAGATTTCGAAAAACTAAAGCCGGGACGCTATGGTGACCACGGGGAAATCGTTGATCCAAAAGATTTAACCCATATTTCTCAGGGAGCTATTGTGTCTGCTTACTATCCTAATAACCAGCAGATTGATCAACAGGCCAATCAAATTGCGGCCAAGGTCCGTGGTTTGACTGCATTTGGACTCAACCCTGGCCCAGTTGAAGTGAATTTAACACCGGTTGTCAACCAAGACTGGCAGACGGCTTGGGAGAAGTACTATCATCCAGTCTCAGTCTCTCGATTCATGACAATTGTGCCCAGCTGGGAGGATTACCAACCTAAAGTTCCGGAAGAAAAGATTCTCCGATTAGATCCTGGAATGGCATTTGGAACAGGGACCCACCCAACGACTCGATTATCGCTTCAAGCCTTGGAAATTGTGATGCAGGGTGGCGAATCGATCTTGGATGTTGGAACCGGCTCGGGCGTACTGAGCATTGCCGCAAAACTGATGGGTGCTGGTGAAATCAACGCTTTTGATGTCGATGAGATTGCAGTTCGCTCAGCCGAAAAAAACATTAAACTCAATCCTGCCGCGAAAGATATTCATGTAGCGGCCAATGACCTGCTTAAAGGAATCCACCAACAAGTTGACATCGTGGTCGCCAATATCCTTGCAGAAATTATCATCCCACTTGTTCCACAAGCGTGGGACAATTTGAAGCCGAATGGTTATTTTCTGACATCGGGAATCATCAAAGATAAATTTGAAACTGTCCGGGACGCGATGGCCGATCAGGGATTTGAAATTATTGAAACTTTGAAAATGAAAGATTGGTATGGAATCATTGCACAAAAGCCAAAGGATGAGGATTAACGATGCAACATTATTTTTTGGATCAAGCTTTAAAAACCGGCGAATCCGTTACATTGCCCAGCAATATTGGCCATCACTTGGGAAAAGTATTACGCGCCGAAGTTGGCGATCACTTTGAATTAGTCGCCCCTGACCATCAAGTTTTTGAAGCTCAGGTAAGCGCATTGGACGGAAATATTGTCAAGGCCAAGATTCTCACTCCAACTAATAAAGATGTTGAACTACCAGTGAATGTGACAATTGTCAGCGGTCTTTCAAAGGGCAACAAACCCGAATGGATCGTTCAAAAGGCAACTGAGCTTGGCGTTGCTCACATTATTTTCATGCCGATGAATTGGTCGGTCGTGAAGTGGAATCAAAAGGCTGCAAAGAAGATTGCCCGCTTGAATGAAGTGGCGTTAAGTGCTGCCGAGCAGTCGCACAGAAACATTGTGCCAACCGTCGAATATCTCGACGGACTGAAGGCCTTAACTCAGTTGGATTTTGACACCAAGCTGGTGGCTTACGAAGAATCAGCGAAGCAGGGTGAAGAAGCTAATTTGGTTAAAGCAGTCAAACAGACTGCAAAGGGCGGTTCGATTGTTGCTGTATTTGGACCGGAAGGCGGTGTCAGTGAGTCTGAAATTGAGGACCTAAAGGCACATGGCTTCATATTAGCTGGTCTTGGTCCGCGCATTATGCGAACAGAAACGGCCCCACTCTATTTCTTAAGTGCCATTTCCGTACTCACCGAACTGAGTGCGTTTGCTGAATAACTTTGACAACAATGATATTATTATGATAAAGAAGAATTGATGAACGCCTGCGGGCAAATGAGAGAAGAGTTGATACAATGGCGACTAAAATTTGGACACCAGACGATGTCATTGACAAGGTTTCTGAATACATGAACAAGGAACATGTTGATGAGATTCGTAAAGCCTATAAATTTGCTAAAATTGCGCATCAATACCAGAAACGGCAATCTGGTGAACCCTACATTACACATCCAACCCAAGTTGCAGGTATTTTAGCCGACTTGCATATGGATCCTGAGACGGTCTCAGCGGGTTTCCTACATGATGTAGTAGAAGATACCGGTGCTACTTTAAGCGACATTCAAGAGCTGTTTGGCCACGATATTGCCCTAATTGTCGACGGGGTAACCAAGCTGTCGAAAATTAAGTATAAATCAAGCGAAGAACGGCTGGCAGAAAACCACCGAAAATTACTGTTGGCAATGTGTAAAGATATTAGAGTCATGATTGTTAAACTGGCAGACCGGCTGCACAATATGCGGACGCTTAAATCGTTGCGCCCAGATAAGCAGCGCCGGATTGCCAGCGAGACGTTGGAAATCTATGCACCCATTGCGGACCGTTTAGGTATTGGAACCATCAAATGGGAGCTTGAAGATATCTCATTAAGATACCTCAACCCTCAGCAATACTATCGAATTGTCCATTTGATGAATTCCCGACGTGACCAGCGGGTGGATTATATTGAAAAAGCCATTAAAGAAGTCAAATCAGCTATTTCTGCTCTTGGCGTCAAAGCCGAAATTTATGGCAGACCAAAGCACATTTACTCGGTTTACCGGAAAATGGTGGAGAAGCACAAGCAGTTCAGCCAGATTTACGACCTGCTGGCAATTCGAGTAATCGTTGACTCAATTAAGGACTGTTATGCCGTTTTGGGTGCCATTCATTCAGAATGGAAACCAATGCCGGGGCGGTTCAAGGATTACATCGCGATGCCCAAGGCCAACATGTATCAGTCACTGCATACCACGGTCATTGGACCTGAAGGCAAGCCTTTAGAAGTACAGATTCGAACCGAGGAAATGCACCGGGTTGCTGAATTTGGTATTGCTGCTCACTGGGCATACAAGGAAGGCATCACGAGTGCCGTCAAAACGTCACAGGACAACAATAAACTCAACTGGTTTAAACAGATCATCGAACTTCAAGAAGATACCGATGACGCTGCTGATTTTATGGACAGTGTCAAAGGTGAGTTGTTTGGAGACCACGTATACGTCTTTACGCCTAAAGGGGATGTCTATGAACTCCCTAAGGGTGCAGGACCACTTGATATGGCTTACATGATTCATACTGAAGTGGGGAATCATACGACGGGTGCGCGGGTCAACGGAAAAATTGTGCCGCTGGATCACCAGGTTAAAACCGGTGATATCGTCGACATTATTACCGCAACTGGATCTGCAGGCCCCAGCCGTGATTGGCTGAAGCTGGTTCACACTAGACGAGCACGAAATAAGATTAAACAGTACTTCAGACAAGAAGACCGTGAGAAAAATATTGATGACGGTAAAAATCTGATTTCAAGGAAACTCCGCGAAGCTGGTTTTGAACCCAGTCGAATCATGATTCCTGATAAATTGGAGAAAGCTGCTGTTGACATGCATTATCAGCACGCTGACGATTTATTGGCAGCAGTTGGTTTCGGCGATGTTCAGCCAACTGGTGTAATCAATCGGTTAACTGAAGATGCCAGGGCGCAACTCAAAAAAGAGCGTCAAGATCAGGCCGAAAAAGAAGTTTTGGAAGGCCACCAGACAATTTCCGAAGATACCGAAAGTACCAAGAAGCAAAAGAAGCGGAAATCTTCAAATGGGATTGTGATCGAAGGCGTCGACAACCTGTTGGTTCGTTTAAGTCATTGTTGTACCCCAGTACCAGGCGACGAGATCGTTGGCTATATTACCAAAGGCCGTGGGGTTTCCATTCACCGGGTCGACTGCCCAAACATTCGGACAGCTGAAGAAAATGGTGAACGATTGATTCAAGTTGCTTGGGCCGACAACCCTGAAGAACGGACAATTTACGATGCCAGTCTCACGGTTCAAGGTTACAATCGGGCAGGCCTGTTAACTAATGTGTTAACGGCAGTCAACAGTGTCACCAAGTCGGTTTCTTCGGTAAATGGGCAGGTTGACAACAACAAAATGGCAACGATCACCCTGGCAGTTGGTGTTCGCAATTTGGAACAACTGGAGCGGTTGATCGGTGCGATTAAAAACGTTCACGACGTTTATTTGGTCGAACGAAAATTTAGATAGGAGTTTAGCTGAATGAGAGTGGTTTTGCAACGGGTTAAAGAAGCTTCGGTCAGCATTGATGGTACAGTACACGGCCGGATCGGCAAGGGATTTGCCCTGCTGGTTGGCGTCAGCGACACTGATGGCGATGAAGAGGTTGAATATCTGACCCACAAAATTAGTAAACTACGAGTGTTTGAAGATGAGAACGGTAAATTAAACCTCGATATTAACGCAGTGAATGGGGCAATTTTATCCATTTCCCAGTTCACGCTATACGCGGACACCAAGAAGGGCAACCGGCCGAGTTTCACAAAGGCTGGGGAACCAGCGCATGCCGACAAAGTTTATCAACAGCTGAATGAAAGTCTCCGACAAACTGGGTTGGATGTCCAGACAGGTGTTTTTGGGGCAGATATGCTTGTGAATATTCAAAATGATGGGCCGGTAACAATTATTTTTGATACAGATAATAAGTGATTTGTTTAGATAAAAAACAAAGTCGAATCGATGTGGTTCGGCTTTTTTAAGGAGTAACAGAATGATTAATCAATTGTTTTGGGATTTTGATGGGACACTTTTTGACACTTATCCAAAAATGGTGACTGCATTTGCACAAGCCTTGGGTGACCTGGAAATCGATGACGTCGAGATTGATAAAGTCCAGATTTATACAATCATGCGCCAACACGATGTTGGAACGGCAATTCGCAAGTTCTCAGCATTTTATGGAATTGATGAAAAAAAGCTGCGCAAGCTCAATAAGCAGTACCAAACCACGCTGGTTGAGGATGCATTACCATTTCCAGGGGCCAAAGAGGTACTTGAACTTGCCACTTCGATGAATGGCCGCAACTTTTTGCTCACCCATCGGGATGACCAAGCGAAAACGATGCTCAAAAAGTTTGACTTACTGGATTCATTTAGTGGTTTTGTGACTTCCAATCAGGATTTTCCACGGAAACCAAAGCCGGATTCAATTAATTGGTTAATTGAAACCAATCATGTGGACAGAAAAAAAGCGATCATGATTGGTGACCGCAAATTGGATGTCGCTGCGGGGCACAATGCAAATATCGCTTCGTGTTTGTTTGATCCTGATGGGACAATTGTTGATTCCGGAGATCCGGAAATCCGAGTCACAGAAATTAATGAACTCGTCCCTTGGCTGACAAACAAATAATTTAATTGTTGGTTTTAAAATAGTTTGCGATGCCGTCAACAACGTCATCAGCAAGCTTTTTTTGATAGGTTGGGTTTTGAATTTGTTTGAAATCTTTGCTGGTATTAATATAACCGCCCTCAATTAAAATCGCTGGGACTGAATTATCACGAATTACTAAGAAGTTCCCGAACTCAACGCCTCTGGAACTGAGTGGCAAGTTTTTCATTTGGTCGTTAACAGACTTTGCCAATTGCTTCGAGTCACCATTGTGGTAGAAATAACAGGTATACCCAGAAGCAACGTTATTTTCATCAGAAGAATCAAAGTGAAAACTGACAAATAGGTTTGCCGAAGAAGAATTGGCAATTTCTGGGCGGGCTGCCAATGGGACGGTTTTATCCGAACTGCGGGTCATGACCACCCGGGCACCACGCGCTTGGAGGTTTCTTTCCACTCGTTTGGCGACTTCGAGGGTGTAGCGTTTCTCGGGCTGTCCCGTCATCGACAGCGCGCCAGTATCAGAGCCACCGTGGCCAGGATCGAGAACAATTGTGGCTTCTGACAGCCGAGTAACATTTTGGACATTACTGTTTTGAACTAACCACGCGGCCACCCAGCCGATCGTCTTGTGTTGATAGATCACCTTAATCCAGTTGCTCTTGCGACTAATCACTTGGAGCCGCTGACCCTGTTTGACCTTTGCCCGAACCGAGTAGGTGACGTCCGGTCCGCTGCGGATATTTAACTGATTGACCTTCACGGTGACTGAATTGGACTCTAACGAGACGATCAGCACAAAGAACGTGATGATGATCGCCAAGGTTGCGACTATCCAGCTTTTGTTTTCCCAAATTCTTTTCACAGTTAAATCTTCCCTCACTCAAATAATAATATTATAGTTGAAATCAGCGCAAGTGGCCAGTCGGATTGGAAATCATGTCGATGTTCCCTTGACATTTGGTGGTTGGTACTCTAACCTTAAAGACAGTTAAATATTCAACCGATAAAAAGAACTATCAGAATAATCGATTTTCAGAGAGCGTTCGGTTGCTGAAAGAATGCATCGATTATTTTGAAGTGACACTTTTTGCTAAAGATGGTTAATAGTGAAATGCTATTCGTGCGAGCGTTATCCTTGAGAAATAATTAAGGTGGTACCGTGCGCATTGCACCCTTGTCTTCGGACAGGGGTCTTTTTTTTCGGAATTTAATATGGGAGGAAACAATTATGAGATATCAACGACCAAAAGGAACGGCTGATATTTTGCCAGGCGAAGCTCAAAAATGGAACTACGTTGAAGAGACTGCCCGGATGCTGTTTAACGATTATCGTTATCAAGAAATTCGGACGCCAATGTTTGAAAACTTTGACGTTTTTTCCAGAACGTCTGGTGATACTTCCGACGTTGTCACCAAAGAAATGTATGATTTTACTGACAAAGGCGATCGTCACATGAGCCTACGTCCTGAAGGAACTGCAGGCGTTGTGCGGGCCTTCGTTGAAAACAAGTTGTATGGACCGGAGCATCCACGTCCCGTTAAAGTCTTTTATATGGGCTCAATGTTTCGTTATGAACGGCCACAATCAGGTCGCCAGCGGGAATTTCATCAAATCGGTGTTGAAGCATTTGGCAGTGATGAGCCTGAATTAGATGTGGAAGTTATTGCAATGGGGATGGATTTGTTAAAGCAACTTGGCTTATCCGACCTCAGACTGGAAATCAACACCCTTGGAGATCAAAAGTCTCGGGATGCTTATCGTCAGGCGTTAATCGATTACCTTGATCCACATTTTGATGAACTAAGTGATGATTCCAAAGTTCGCTTGCACAAAAATCCACTTCGAGTGTTGGATAGCAAAGACAAACGAGATAAGGAAATCGTTAAAGATGCACCTTCAATTTTGGACTATCTTGACGAAAAATCTCAAAAACATTTTGATCGAGTTAAGTCTTTACTAGAAGCATTGAATATTCCTTACGTCATTGATCCTGATATGGTTCGGGGACTGGACTACTACAACCACACAATTTTTGAAATCATGGCTAATTCGAAGGCTCTTGGTGACGGCTACACAACTATTTGTGCTGGCGGACGCTATAACGGATTGGTTGAGCAGCTTGGTGGCCCAGAAATGCCAGGGATTGGCTTTGGACTTGGAATGGAACGCCTGATGGTATTGTTGGAAGCCCAAGGGGTTAAGTTCCCAGTTCTTGATCAGCTTGACGCGTACATTGTTGGCATTGGCGAACAGACCAGTGTTTTGACACTGCAAATTGTCCAGGCATTGCGAGCTGATGGCTTCGCTGTTGATCGAGACTATCTTAATCGCAAACCAAAAGCCCAATTTAAGAGCGCCAATAAGTTGAATGCGCAATACACGATCACCATTGGTGAAAGTGAATTGGAGAATAAGACTGCCAATGTTAAGCAGATGCGTACAGGTAAAGAAGTCACAGTTTCACTCGCTTCAATTTTCAAAGACTTTGATGATATCATTGCCCAATATTTTACAGATGATGAGGAGATTGATTAGACATGAAGAGAACCACTTATGCTGGCCTTGTTGATGAACAGCTCATCGGCAAGGAAGTTGTCCTAAAAGGCTGGGTCCAAAAACGTCGTGACCTCGGCGGCTTAATTTTTATTGAATTACGTGACCGTGAAGGTATCGTTCAATTGGTGTTCAGTGAGGAATTCGGTCAAGATGCTTTAGCCGTTGCCGACAAACTGCGTAGCGAATACGTTGTTGAAGCAAAGGGTAAGGTTGTTGCCCGAGATCCTAAAGAAATTAACCCTAAGATGAAGACCGGTAAGATTGAAGTCGATATTACCGATGCTAAAATCTTGGCAACCGCCAAGACGCCACCATTTTACATTCAAGACGGGATTAACGTTTCCGAAGATTTGAAGCTTAAGTACCGTTACTTGGATCTTCGTCGTCCTGAGATGCAGAAAAACATTTTGTTAAGAAACCGGATTATTCAATCAATTCACAGTTTCTTTGACAAAAACGGCTTCATCGATATTGAAACCCCAACGTTGACTAAATCAACGCCAGAAGGTGCCCGGGACTACTTGGTTCCTTCACGAGTATATCCAGGCTCGTTCTACGCATTGCCACAGTCACCACAACAATTTAAACAATTGCTGATGGGTGCCGGCTTTGACAAGTATTATCAAATCGCCCGTTGTTACCGTGATGAAGATTTGCGTGGTGACCGTCAACCTGAATTTACCCAGATTGATATGGAAATGTCATTTGCCGATCAGAAAGAAATCGAGGATGTCACCGAAGGCTTTATTGCCAAGGTAATGAAGGATGCCATGGGCATTGACGTTAAATTACCATTCAAGCGGATGGACTGGGATGAATCAATGGCTCGTTATGGAACCGACCAACCCGATGTTCGTTTCGGTATGGAATTGAAGGATCTTTCAGATATCATGAAGGACGTTGACTTCAAAGTCTTCTCTGGTGCCGTTAAAGATGGCGGCCAAGTTAAAGCCATTGCCGTTCCTGGTGGTGCTGAAAAGTATTCTCGTAAGGATCTCGACAAATTTGCCGATTACGTTGAACGTTTTGGTGCCAAGGGTCTTGCCTGGTTGAAGGTAACCGATGATGGCTTCAATGGTCCAATCGCCAAATTCTTCAAGGATGCTGATCTGCGTGAAAAGATTTTGGCAAAGGCGGAAGCCAAGCCTGGTGATTTGTTACTGTTCGCTGCTGATAACAGTCGGGTTGTTGCCAACACCTTAGCTTATCTGCGAGTTGAGATTGCTAAGGAACAAAACATGATCGACGAATCCAAGTTTGCCTTTCTCTGGATTGTTAACTGGCCATTATTTGACTGGGATGTTGACTTGAAGCGTTACGTGGCTGCTCACCATCCATTTACAATGCCTAACGAAAATGATGTTCATTACTTGATGAACGAAGGCGAAGACCCACATAAGGCTTATGCCCAAAGTTATGACATCATCTTGAACGGGCTTGAACTTGGTGGTGGTTCAATTCGTATCCATACCAGAGCGCTTCAGGAGAAAATGTTCGAAGCCCTTGGCTTTACCAAAGAGAGTGCCGAAGCCCAATTTGGTTACTTCTTGAATGCTTTGGATTACGGATTTCCGCCTCATGGTGGTCTGGCAATTGGTTTGGATCGTTTCGTCCGTTTGCTTGCTGACCGTGATAACATCCGTGATGTCATTGCGTTCCCTAAGAACTCGAAGGCTGTTGAACCGTTGACCAGTGCGCCACAACCTGTTGCAACCAAGCAATTGGAAGATCTTGGCTTATTCGTTGCCAAATCTGATGATAAGAAGTAATTAACAGTTTTTAAATTAATCAATTTGTATAAAATCCTGTAATCTATTCAATGATTACAGGATTTTTAATGTAATTTTTGTCAATTACGTTTATCATTAGGCAAGACGTTTAAAAAGTTTTCGAAGGGGATTTATTATGGATGATGTTTCCAAATTAATGCGTAGGCATACTTACGTTACCAAAATTTCAACCTCATTTATTTATGCGATTTTAGTATCAATTGCGGTTAATTTTTTCTGGACACCTGGACATATTTATTCTTCTGGGATTACCGGATTTGCGCAGTTGTTGAATACTATTAGTACCCGGGCATTTCCATTTGAAATTTCAACTGGGTTGGCTTTATTCATACTGAATTTGCCATTATTTGTCTTGTCGTGGCGGGCAATTGGCCACGAATTTACGATCTTTACGATTATTACCGTTTTCCTGTCCAGTTTTATGATTCAATTACTCAAACCGATTCCGTTGACCCACGATCCAATTATTTGTGCCATCTTCGGTGGAGCTGTCAATGGATTTGGAACCGGATTGGCACTGAGAAACGGGATTTCAACAGGTGGATTGGATATTTTGGGGATTGTCATTCGCCATCGAACTGGGAATTCGATTGGGACGATTAACATTGCATTTAACTCGTTGATTATCATTTCAGCTGCAATTATGTACGGCTGGCCATATGCGTTTTACTCCGTGCTGAGTTTAATTGTCAACGCGCGGATTATGGACATGACTTATACCCGCCAGCAGCGGATGCAGGTGATGATCATCACGACCAGGCCGAACACAGTGATTGATAGTGTTCAAAACCATTTGCGACGAGGAATCACAATTGTCCATAATGCGGAAGGAGCCTATCAGCATGATGCCAAAACGATTCTATTCACCGTTATTTCACGGTATGAAATGAACGAGTTGGAAGAGGCTCTACTGGAATCGGATCCAAATGCCTTTGCCAGCATCTCTGATTCCGTCAAGATTCTTGGCCGATTTTATGAACCTAAACCTTAACCGGATTTCTAAAAATTTCCTAAGAAACAAGTTCTCCAGAGGGTTTATGTTATAATATTTTTTGTGTGTGATCACAAAATACTGAAATACGGTGAAAATTTTGAAAGTCCTTTACTTATGGCTCATCAAATTATTCTCAATTTTGAATATTTGGCGGCCAAAAAACAAAGTAGTGTATGTGATGAGCTTTAATGATAATGTTGATTTCATCAAGCAATTGGCACAACGGCTACCTCATAAATATGTGTTGTACGTTCTTTATCGACCCAACACGGAAGCTGCCGCGACTGATTTAGCGGCCTTTGGCATCAAAACGCGACCATTTAAAGATGGTTTAAAGTTCGTGATGGACGATGTTTCGTTATTAATGTCGGCTAAGCTCATCATTTGTGATAATTACTATGCGTTTTTGGGTGGTTTAGTAAAGCTGTCGCTCGTCAAAATCGTTCAGATTTGGCATGCAGATGGTGCCATTAAAAAATTTGGCTGGGAGGATCCCACCACTGAGAAGCGCAGTTCTTCTGATAAACATCGATTTCAAAAAGTTTATGATCATTTTGATGAATATATTGTCGGTTCAAAAGCGATGGGCCAAGTTTTTGTCAATAGCTATCATGAAAATTCTGATAAGATGGAATTGTTGGGATATCCCCGTTCTGATCAGTATCTGAGTGAAGATTGGCAGAAGAAGGCACGTGAACGAATTTATCGTTCAGCACCGGAATTAAAGGATCATCGGGTGATTTTGTATGCTCCTACGTATCGGGAACATCAGGACTTTAAGTTACCCAAGGGACTTGGAAGTGCTTTGGCAGCTGATCCCAACGCGTTGGTGGTCGTGAAGCTGCACCCGGTGCTTCGTGATCGGGAAGTCCCAATGAGACGGATTGGTAATCCAAAGATTAAGTTTTATCATGAATTGGAAACTAGCGATCTGTTGGCGGTTGCCGACACCCTGGTGACTGATTA
Organism: Lentilactobacillus otakiensis DSM 19908 = JCM 15040; assembly: GCF_001434145.1. Classification (GTDB taxonomy): domain Bacteria; phylum Bacillota; class Bacilli; order Lactobacillales; family Lactobacillaceae; genus Lentilactobacillus; species Lentilactobacillus otakiensis. Next base: position 222,330 of record NZ_AZED01000014.1, read on the forward strand.
CTCATCGGTGGCATTTGACTTTAGTTTGTTGCCAAACGCAAAATCAGTCATTTTTTTCATGTTCGATCTGGATAGTTATCAAAAAGATCCAGGAATTCAGGATGATTTTCTCGACTGGCTACCGGTAGAGCCGGTTTATAAGGTTGAGCAACTCAGAAATGAAATTTTGACATCGAAAGCCGTTAACTTTGATAAGTTTAACGAACATTGGAACACATATAATGATGGCCAGGCTACTGCGAGGGTCATCGACCGTTACATCAAATTCTTAGGGTCTAATTAAGGAGTGCCTCAAATTGAAAGAAGTCAGTACTTTAATAAAAGAGCAATTTCAAAACATTGGCATTATCTTCCGTATTTCAAAGTATGAAGATAAAGCAGAGTATCAAAGCCATTATTTAGGTTTAATTTGGGAATACTTGTACCCATTGATTCAAATTGGTATTTACTGGCTGGTATTTGGTATCGGCTTGAAACATGGGAATACCACTCATGGTGTTGATTATTTGGTTTGGATGGTAATCGGAATTACCCCTTGGTTCTTCATGAACCGCGCCAGCTTGGATGCTTCCAAGAGTATTTATCAGCGGGTAGGGATGGTTTCCAAAATGAAGTTTCCCGTTAGTATTTTACCGACAATTAAGATTGTTAGTAATTTGAGTGCCTTTTGGACGATGTTGGTCTTTTCGATCATCATTGGTTTCCTATACGGTGTCACGCCATCCATTTATTGGATTCAATGGATTTACTACTTCATTTGTATGGTTGCCTGGCTGATTGCCTTCGGGATCTTTAACTCAACCATTTCAGTGCTGGTTCGAGATTACCGAATTTTACTTCAGTCGCTTATGCGGATGCTGTTCTACATGTCTGGGGTTCTGTTTAACTTCCAGACAGATGCTTTCCCAGCGCCATTTGTTCACATCTTGCAGTTGAATCCATTTTTCTACGTGGTTTCAGGCTTCCGTGACGGAATGCTTGGGAGCGCTTGGTTCTGGCAGAAACCAACTTTAACCATTGTCTTTTGGGGAATGATTTTGTTCTTCCTGCTGGTTGGTTCACATCTGCATTACAAGTTCCGTTCAAGATTTGTTGATTTAATCTAGTTTTGAGGGTGAGTTTTTGAAACGTTCAATCATCAATTTTATTAAACTTATAGCCCGCTATATACTCATCGTGATGAACGATGGGTTTATTTGTATGCGAGTAAAAAAAGGCACCGTGTTGTTTGAAAGTTTTAACGGGAAAGATGTGAGTGATAATCCATTTGCTATATACAAGCAACTGATTAATGACCATCCAAGTGACCGTCAACGATACTATTTTAGTGTCAAACCCAGCGAGTATCAGAAACTGAGCAAGCAATATCCAGATATTCAATTTGTTAAACGGTTCACGCCGGGATGGGTAAAATATATTGCCCGGGCTGAATACTGGGTCATGAATTCCCGGATGCCAAAGTGGTGGCGGAAAAACAAGCAAACCGTTTTTATCCAGACTTGGCATGGAACACCACTCAAAAAATTGGGAGTCGATATTGACAACGTTGAAATCCCCGGCAGCAGTACCGCTGAATATCATCAGGAGTTTGTTACCGAGGCAGCTCGTTGGGATTATTTAATTGCCCCAAATCAGTATTCTCATGATATTTTTAAATCAGCCTTTAAGTATTCGGGACAGTTCTTGGACATTGGTTATCCACGGAATGATGTTTTATATACGGGTAACACCGCTGAGAACATCGCACAAATCAAGCAGGCTCTCTTCGGTTTTCAACCGAAACAAATTATCATGTATGCACCAACTTGGCGAGATGACAGTTTTTCCGAGCAGGGAAAGTATAAATTTGAAATGCCGTTTGACCTAAAGAAATTCTTTGAAAACGTTGACTCAAATACATTGTTGGTCATCAGACCCCATTACTTAGTCAAAGATAGGATTGATATCACCGGGTTTGAAGATCGGGTCAAGATTCTGGCAGATGTTGATATTAATCAGTTATACTTGATCACCGATCTTCTCATTACAGATTATTCGTCTGTGATGTTTGATTTTGCGAATCTGGAACGGCCAATGCTGTTTTATCCGTATGATTTGGCACATTATCGCGATCAATTGCGTGGGTTTTATTTTAAATATGATCAGGCCAATCTGCCCGGACCGATGGCAGAAAACCAAGCGGATTTTTATCAAGCTTTGAATGAATTTACTCAAGTCGGCAGTTTTGACAATTTTAGTCACAATCTTCAGGCCTTTCATCAAAAATTCTGCTCATGGGAAAATGGCCAGGCATCTGAAAAAGTTAGTCACTTAATTTTACAGGGAGGAAAACGTCATGAATGATGATCAATTTTTAATTGGGTCGCATGTCAGTATGAACGGCAAGGACATGTTCCTGGGTTCTGCCAAAGAAGCCGCCTCATATGGCGAAAATGTCTTTATGGTTTATACGGGGGCACCCCAAAATACCGTCCGAAAACCGATCGAGAAGCTGAATGCCGACGCCGGCAAACAGTATATGGTCGATAATGGTCTCAAAGAGGTGGTCGTCCACGCTCCATATATCATTAACCTGGGGAACACGTTGAAACCACAAAACTTCACTTTTGGCGTCGAATTCCTGCAACAAGAAATTCAGCGTGCCGAAGCAATTGGCGCTAAAGAGATTGTATTGCATCCTGGCGCTCATGTTGGTGCTGGGCCACAAAAAGCAATTGATCAAATCGCCAAAGGCTTAAACGAAGTGATCGTTCACGACCAACATGTTCAAATTGCATTGGAAACGATGGCTGGCAAGGGCACTGAAGTTGGCATTACTTTTGAGCAGTTGGCCGAAATTATTGACAAAGTTGATGATAATGACAAATTGTCAGTGACGTTTGATACCTGTCACACCAGTGATGCTGGTTATGACATCAAAAATGACTTTGATGGCGTCCTGAATGAATTTGACCATATTATCGGCTTGGACCGATTAAAAGTTATCCATCTTAACGACTCTAAAAACGAGCAGGGCAGCCATAAAGACCGTCACCAGATCATTGGTTTGGGAACGATTGGTTTTGACACACTGAACTATATTGCGCATCATGACCAACTAAAAAGCGTTCCCAAAATTATGGAAACGCCAATTTTGAAGGATCCCAACAATAAAAATATTAAATGGAATCCTCATGGTTATGAAGTTGCGATGCTCAAAAAGCAAAAATTTAATCCCAATATTATCGAAGATATGAAGGCCGGCAAACCATATTAATTTGTTGGTTTACCTAATCTTCAAATTCAGTTGTATCCAAGTTGAGACTCTCCAAAATAATTGTGGCGGTCTCTTCAATTGACTTGTTGGCCACGTTGATGGTTAAGCAGCCAATCTTGCGGTACAGCTTTTTTGCATAAGCTAATTCAGTCTTGATGTTTTTCGGATCTGAGTATGGGGTGTCGGCGTTAAGACCATAAGAAATCATTCGCTGCTTACGAATTTTACTCAATTTTTCCGGCGTGTTCAGCAAGCCGAACATTTTATCTTTATCAATCTCTTCAACTTCTTCTGGTAATTGAAGGTCTGGTCCGATTGGTAAATTGGCTACCCGTTGGTTCTGGTTGGCCAAATATAGGGACAATGGGGTTTTGGAGGTTCTTGAAACCCCAAGTAACACAATGTCAGCTTCCAATAAGCCTTTTGGATTTTTGCCATCATCATTTTCCACAGCAAATTCAATTGCTGAGATGCGTTCAAAATAATTCTGGTTCAAATCGTGAATGAGACCAGGAACATGGGCAGGTTGTTCGCCTGTCACTTGACTAAGCATGTTCATGGGTGTCTGAACACAATCAAAGTCATAGATGCCATTTTCTTTACAAAAATCTTTGACCATTTTACTCAGATCAATACTGACCAACGTGTGAAAAATCATCGCTTTTTTGTTGAGGGCAATTTTTAAAATCCCTCGCAGAATGGAGTCGGTTTGAATAAATGGGAACCGTCGAATTTCTGCCTTAACGTCCGGAAATTGAGATAGGGCCGTTTGCGCAATGGTCAGTGCGGTGGCACCACTAGAATCAGATATAATAAATATGTTTTGAGTTTCCATGATAAAATAACCCCCAAATTTATATTTGCTAATTAAATATTAACATGCCACAGCAATTTTATCTTAAATCATTGACGATATATCGATTAATATGTATAATTTACTTCGAACCGTTTTAGAAAGCACTTAATATGCTGATTAAACAGTTACATTTAAGCTCGGAGGGAGGGAATTTCATATGGCAAAGACAGTCGTTCGTAAAAACGAGTCTCTTGATGATGCTCTTCGACGCTTCAAACGTACAGTTTCTAAAAGCGGTACATTACAGGAATATCGTAAACGAGAGTTTTATGAAAAACCAAGTGTTAAGCGTAAGTTAAAGTCTGAAGCAGCACGTAAGCGTAACAATAAGAAGAAACGTCGTTTTTAATAAATGATGATTTAAAAGGTCGGAGCTAATGTTTATTAGTCTCTGATCTTTTTTAATGTTAAAATTTAAGTATTAACTGAAAAGAGGTTACTTTGATGAGTGTATATGATAAATTGCTTTCTGACATGAAGGATGCCATGAAGGCTAGAGACAAAGTCCGATTGGGTGTCATTCGTGGTATTAAAGCCCAAGTTATGAATGCCAAAGTAGCGGACGGAAACCACGATTTAACTGAAGATCAAATTAACGATATCATCATGAAAGAGATTAAGCAGCAAAAGGAATCTCTGGAAGAATTTCAAAAAGCTGACCGCCAAGATTTGGTAAAGGATCAGGAAGCAAAACTGAAAATTGCCGAAGAGTATGCGCCCAAACAACTTTCAGAAGATGAAGTTGAAAAGATTGTCCAAGACACCATGTCACAGGTTGGTGCTGAATCAATGGCCGACTTTGGTAAAGTGATGGGTGCCATCATGCCAAAAGTGAAGGGCAAGGCTGACGGCAGTGTGATTAACAAATTAGTTAAGAAGCAGCTGCAAAGCTAGAATGCTTTAGGTAACCACAACTTTGTGGTAGTATCTGAATAACGATTACTAATAAAAAGGAGCTCACTTACTTGGCTGATACTCAACAAGTTACAAGAGAGTTTATTGTATCCGACCCAAACGAATTATTGCAGATGGTGGGCGCTCAAGATGAGTTCATCACGATTATCGAAGAGGGCATGGATGTCTCTATCAATGTCTTCGGTAATTCACTGAGAGTGACTGGTCAGGACGAACCGGTTAGCATTACCCTGCACATTTTGGAGAATATTCTCTCTTTAATTCAAAAGGGAATTAATATTAACAGCAGTGACTTCATCAGTGCGATGAATATGGCCCAAAACGGCACCCTGGAGTACTTTAAGGATCTTTACAATGAAGTCCTTATCAAAGACGCAAAGGGCAAGGCTGTCCGTGTGAAGACCTTTGGACAGCGACAGTATATTCAGGCAATTAAGCACTCTGACGTCGCTTTTGGGATTGGGCCTGCCGGAACCGGTAAGACCTATTTGGCGGTTGTCATGGCCATCGCTGCGCTGAAAAAAGGCACTGTTGATAAGATCGTCTTAACTCGTCCGGCTGTTGAAGCTGGAGAAAGTTTAGGCTTTTTACCTGGGGACTTGAAAGAAAAAGTTGATCCATATTTACGACCGATTTATGATGCTTTGCACGCAATTTTAGGTGCCGAGCACACGGAACGGCTGATGGATCGTGGGACAATCGAAATTGCCCCGCTGGCATACATGCGTGGCCGGACTTTGGATAATGCATTTGTTATCTTAGATGAAGCTCAGAATACCACTAACATGCAGATGAAGATGTTTTTGACCCGTTTAGGTTTCGGCTCAAAAATGATTGTCAATGGTGACATTTCACAAATTGATTTACCAAAACATTCCGCCAGCGGGTTGGTTACTGCGCAAAAAATCTTAAAGGACATCGATCAAATTGAGTTTGTGACCTTTACCGCAAAGGACGTTGTTCGGCACCCAGTTGTTGCCAAAATTATCACCGCTTACGAAAAAAGCGGTAATTAATCTTTAATAGACTTGAGGAATTAATTTAATGGATTTAGAAATTTATGATAAAACTGAAAAAGGCGTTTCTGAAAAGGATCAGAAACTCATTCGGGATGTGTTGGATTTTGCCGGTTCATACATCCACTTGGCTGACAACACAGAGATGTCAGTGACCCTCGTCAATAACGACGAGATTCACCAAATCAACAAAAAGTATCGTGGTGTGGATCGAGCAACTGATGTGATTAGTTTCGCAATTGAAGATGACGACGATGATGATTTTCCAATCGTGATGGACAAAGAGCTAAAAGAAGCGATTCCAGAAAACATTGGCGATATTTTTGTTTCTGTCGATAAAGTTGCTGAACAAGCTGATTATCTTGGACACTCATTTGAACGCGAACTTGGATTCTTATGTGTCCATGGATTTTTACACTTAAATGGTTACGATCATATGAAGAAAGCTGACGCGGACGTCATGTTTCCGCTGCAAAAAGAGATTTTAAATGCATATGGACTCAAAAGATAAACGTAAACCACAATTGGATAAGAACAAAACATTCTTTCAGTCAGTCGGGCACGCGCTCGATGGGATTAAGCGACTTCTATTGGAAGAACGCAACTTCCGGATTGATTTGGTGGTGGCAATTGTTGTTTTGACTTTTGCCGTCGTCATGAAGATTAGCATCAACGAATGGCTTTGGCTGTTCGCCGCCTTTTTCTCTGTGATTGGTTCGGAAGTTCTGAACACAGTTGTTGAAAATGTCGTCGACCTGATCGTCGGCCACCATTTTGACTCACTGGCCAAACGGGCGAAGGATATTGCTGCCGGCGGCGTTTTACTGTCAGCACTTTTTGCTGTGATCATTGGGATGCTGATTTTTGTTCCCAGGTTCATTGCGTTACTAAATTAAGAGGGGTAAGAAATGGATAATCCAGATTTTCATTCAGGCTTTATTGCGATTGTCGGCCGACCAAACGTTGGTAAGTCAACGTTTTTAAACCGTGTCATTGGTCAAAAAATTGCCATCATGAGCGACAAACCACAAACGACCAGAAACAAGATTCAAGGTGTTTACACAACCAAGGACGCCCAAATTGTCTTTATTGACACACCGGGAATTCATAAACCTCAGAATAAACTGGGGGATTTCATGATGGAATCTGCTCTGTCAGCCTTGAAAGAGGTTGATGCAGTTTTATTCATGGTCAACGCGACCGAACATCGTGGTGCCGGTGATAATTTCATCATCGATCAATTGAAAAATGTTGATAAGCCGATCTATCTGTTAATTAACAAAATTGATGAGATTTCACCGGATGACATCATGCCGATTATTGAGCAGTATAAAAATGCCTTGGAATTTAAGGACGTCTATCCAATTTCTGCACTTCAAGGCAACAATGTGCCTGAATTGATTGACACTTTGATAAAAGAGCTCCCTAATGGGCCTCAATACTATCCAGCTGATGAGGTCACCGATCATCCTGAGCGGTTTGTCATCTCTGAATTGATCCGAGAAAAGGTCTTGGAGTTGACTCGCCAGGAGATCCCTCATTCAACTGCTGTCGTGATTGAAAGTATCAAAACCGAAGAAAGTCTCCTGCGAATTCGGGCCACCATTATCGTTGAGCGTGACGGCCAAAAGGGAATTGTCATTGGTAAGGGCGGCTCAATGCTTAAGAAGATTGGGACACTTGCCAGAAAAGATATCGAAAATATGATGGGCAATAAGGTCTTCCTTGAGCTGTGGGTTAAGGTTGAACCGCATTGGCGTGATAAAGCCAATCTGCTCAATTCCTATGGTTATCGAAAAGACAATTATTAGAGGTGAATCACTTTGTCAAAGGGTCAGCGAACGGATTTTAATGGTATTTTGCTCTATACAAAAGCCTATCGGGAACATGACCTGCTGATAAAATTTCTCACCAAGGAATTCGGCAAAAAGATGTTCCTGGTCAGAGGTGCCAAGCGGCCGAAGTTTAAGATGCGTGCAGCCATCCTGCCATTTACCTACGGCCTGTATGGCGGCGATATCATGGAATCGGGCTTATCGTATATCTTGAACGATAAGCATTTGGAACATTTTCAAAATATTAGTGAAGATATTACCAAGAATGCCTATGCCACTTATATCATGTCATTGATTGATCTCGCGTATCCGGATGGGGAACCAATTCCCGCCTGGTACGATAAGCTCTTGATTGGGATGAAATTGATTGACGAAGGCTTTGATGAGCAGATTATCACTAATATTTTTGAGGTCCAACTATTAAACGCTTATGGCGTTGCGCCGAACTGGGTTGACTGCACCATTTGCCATCGAACCGATCTACCGTTTGACTATTCCGAGGCATATGGTGGCTTGTTATGCCAGAACCATTGGGATAAGGATCCATACCGTATGCATTTGGATGCGCGGACCATCTATTATCTCCGGCTATTTTCCGTCGTCGATCTGGCCAAATTGACTCACATCAAGGTCAACGACCAGACAAAAAAGTCACTACGGGAAGTTCTTGACCAGATATATGCCAGAAGTGTCGGAGTTGTTCCGAAGAGTAAACATTTTATCGATCAGTTGGGAAAATTCAAGCTGTGATGGATAACAGCGTTGACAATAATTTAAATGTCAACTATGATTATTTTGAAATAAATAATTCAATGATGACAAAAGAAATTGGATGATGGATTTTTTAAACGAGATCAGGATAGTGTGAGCTGGTCAGAATCGATCATTTAAATGGCGCTTTTCGAGTTGAACAATTAAGTGCTGGTAGCAATACCAGAAGTAGGGTGGAACCGCGATTTCATCGTCCCTATGTTGAGTGGCTTAGTCTATAAGTCGTTGAACATAGGGACTTTTTTTCATGCTTTTTAATAATTAGGAGGAAATTTTATGACTGAAAAATTATCAGTTCAAGAGATTATCCTGCGGCTGCAGCAATATTGGTCAGCCCAGGGATGTATGTTAATGCAGGCCTACGATACGGAAAAGGGTGCCGGAACCATGAGCCCATATACATTCTTACGTGCCATTGGACCAGAACCTTGGAATGCCGCTTATGTGGAACCATCACGTCGCCCAGCTGATGGTCGATATGGCGAAAATCCCAACCGATTGTATCAACATCATCAATTCCAAGTAATTATGAAACCTTCTCCTGAAAACATTCAAGAATTGTATTTGAACAGTTTAAAGGAACTTGGGATTAATCCGCTCGAACATGATATCCGATTTGTTGAAGATAACTGGGAAAACCCTTCAATGGGTTGTGCCGGTGTTGGTTGGGAAGTTTGGCTTGACGGAATGGAAATCACTCAGTTCACTTACTTCCAAATTGTTGGTGGCCTGGAAATGGATCCAGTTGCCTCAGAAATTACTTATGGTTTGGAACGGCTTTCTTCTTATGTTCAAGACGTCAACTCAGTCTTTGATTTGAACTGGTCTGATGACGTCAAATATGGTGACATTTTCAAGGAACCTGAATATGAACATTCAAAGTATAGTTTTGAAGTTTCTGACCAAGAAATGCTTCTGAATTTGTTTAATGATTACGAACGAGAAGCCAAACGATTGTTGGCCCAAGATTTAGTTCACCCGGCTTATGACTACATTCTTAAGTGCAGCCACACTTTCAACTTGCTGGATGCAAGAGGCGCTGTTTCTGTCACTGAACGTGCCGGCTACCTTTCAAGGATCCGCAACCTCGCCCGTTCGGTTGCCAAAGAGTTTGTCGAAGCCCGAAAGCGATTGGGCTTCCCATTAATCAAAGATGAAAAGAAACGCCAAGAATTATTAAAAGACGACAAGGAGGAAAAATAATGGCTAACAATTTCTTATTAGAAATCGGCTTGGAAGAAATTCCAGCTCACGTTGTAACGCCCAGCATCAATCAACTTAAAAAGCGGGCCAGCGATTTCTTGAAGGATCAACGAATTTCATTTGCTGACATTAAAACATTCAGTACTCCTCGTCGTTTAGCTTTATACATTACTGGGTTGGCTGATAAGCAACCCGACATTGACAAATCTGTTAAGGGGCCTGCCAAGAAAATTGCTCAAGACGATGATGGCAATTGGACCAAAGCCGCGATCGGTTTTTCACGCGGTCAAGGTGCCACACCTGATGACATTACCTTCAAGGATGTCAAGGGAACTGAATACGTGTTTGTTGAAAAGCACATTGCTGGCAAGCCAGTTAAGGAAATTTTACCTGGAATGAAAGATGTTATCACCGCAATGACCTTCCCAACCATGATGAAGTGGGGAACCTACTCATTTGAATATGTTCGCCCAATCAAATGGCTGGTCGCACTACTCAATGATCAAGTCATTCCATTCAAGATTCTTGATGTTGATACGGATCGGATTACCTCAGGTCACCGATTCTTGGGTAAAGATATTGAATTGGCCAATGCAAACGAATACGAAGAAAAATTAACGGAACAGTTCGTGATTGCCGATGCTGCCAAGCGAAAAGAATTAATTTCCAAACAAATCAACAAAATCGCTGCTGACAATAATTGGAAAATTAACTTGGATCCTGATTTACTGGAAGAAGTTAACAACTTGGTTGAATGGCCAACTGCATTCTTTGGTAATTTTGACGAAAAGTATCTGACCATTCCAGACGAGGTGCTGATCACTTCCATGAAGGATCACCAACGTTTCTTCTACGTCACTGACCAGGACGGCAAGTTGTTGCCTCACTTCATTTCAGTTCGTAATGGAAATGATTATGACATTCAAAACGTGGTTGCCGGAAACGAAAAAGTTTTGACTGCTCGTCTTGATGATGCCATGTTCTTCTATCAAGAAGATCAAAAGAAGTCAATCGCTGATTACGTTGAGCGTCTGAAGAAGGTCAGCTTCCATGACAAGATTTCAACAATGTATGAGAAGATGCAACGAGTTCAAGTGATGTCAGCATACTTGGGTAAACTAGCTGGCCTTTCTGCACAGGAATTAAAGGATCTTAATCGGGCTGCTGCGATTTACAAATTCGATTTAGTGACTGGGATGGTCGGCGAATTTGCTGAATTACAAGGTGTAATGGGTAACAAATATGCCTTGTTGAACGGCGAGGATCAAGCCGTTGCCACCGCAATTTCTGAGCATTACATGCCAATTTCCGCCAATGGTGAGCTACCAAAAACGAATGTTGGGGCTATCTTGGCGATTGCTGACAAGTTGGACAGCATTTTGACGTTCTTTGCTGCCGGCATGATTCCAAGTGGTTCAAACGACCCATACGCACTTCGTCGTCAAGCTACTGGGGTGGTTCGAATTGTGGCTGACAAAAAGTTGAACTTTGACTTGGATGAAACCCTTGATAAGTTGATTGATTTGGAGGATCAAGCTAACGTCGCTCCGAAATTAGATATGAAGAGTCAGGTTGCAGCCGTCAGTGCCTTCACCAAAGATCGAATCAAACAATATTTGGATGACCTCGGTGTTCGTTATGATATCGCCGATGCGGTGACCTCTGGTTCTCACACCAATATTTTGTTCAATATTGCCAGTGCCAAGACACTCCAGGATCATAAAGATGAGGCCGACTTTAAGGACATCATCGAATCTCTTACTCGAGTACAGCGAATCTCCAAGAAGGGATCATTTGAAGCTGATGATTTGAATGTTGATCCAGATTTGTTTGAAAATGATTCTGAAAAAGCTTTGTACCAAGCAGTTTTGGATGCGTCAGAGGATTACACCGCTCAAAGTGCTGAGGAAGACTTTGACCGATTGTCACAGCTTAAAGATAAGATCAACGATTACTTTGACGCCACCATGGTCATGGCCAAAGATGAACAATTGAAGAACAACCATTTACGTCAATTAACAATTATCGCGAAGATGATTATGTACCTTGGCGATCTCGACAAGCTGGTTGTCAAAGGTTAATCTTCGAGGGCCAATGTTTGTACAAAGTTGACTTTTATGCTAATATTTAAATACGTATCGCTAGTAAAACAAGTCGCACTTTTCGGTGCGGCTTTTTACAGGTATTGAATTAGTTTTGAAGATGGGAGGCGAAGTAATGGCGAAGATCCCAGAAGATGTGATTGAAGAAATCAGGTCACAGGTTAACATTGTTGACGTTGTTTCCCAGTTTGTTCAATTGAAACAGTCCGGAAAGAATTTATTTGGCCTTTGTCCGTTTCATGAAGAGCGGACCCCATCTTTTTCAGTTTCAGAAGATAAGCAGATTTTCCACTGTTTTAGCTGTGGAAGAGGCGGGAACGTTTTCAAATTTATCATGGAACTGCAAAATGTTTCATTCCCAGAAGCAGTCAAAAAAGTTGCTGAGATGGAAAACATTTCCGTTGACGACAAGTATTTTCGTGAAAGCGGTCATTCTCAGACAAGTGCTGAGAATACGCAGCAAAAAGAATTGATTGACCTTCATGAGCAGAGTGTGAAGCTTTATAATCACATTTTGACGAATACCAAAATGGGCCAACCGGCGCTTGATTACCTCCACAAACGTGGAGTAACCGATGATACAATCGCCATTTATCAATTAGGATATGCACCAGCCCAACGTTTGTTGAAGCCATTTTTTGATGAACGTAAAGTGGACTTCCAATTACTTCGTAAATCAGGATTATTTTCAGAGGATCAGGATGGTCATTTGAGAGATCGATTCGTTGATCGGGTGATGTACCCAATCCGAAATGGATCAGGTCAGACAATTGCCTTTTCGGGTCGGTTATTAAGCACCGATTCGGATATGCCCAAGTATTTGAACAGTCCTGAGACTGAAATATTCAATAAACGTAAAGTTCTGTTTAATTTGGATTTAGCACGGCCAAATATCCGCAGCAAAGATCCAGCGATTCTCTTTGAAGGATTCATGGATGTCATTACCGCCTATCAAGCGGGGATTAAATCTGGAATTGCCTCAATGGGGACCAGTTTAACTGAACAACAGATTTATGATATTAAGCGGATTACCCATGAAGTCGTGATTTCATACGATGGTGATACGCCTGGTCAAAAGGCGATCAAACGCGCGATTGATTCGTTTAACGAGCAAAAGAGCAATCTGGAGATGAAAATTATCACTGTCCCGGATGGGATGGACCCCGATGAGTTTATTCGCAAAAAGGGTGCTGACAATTTTAAACAGCTGATTGATCATGCACAAGCACCGATTGAATTCGAATTAAGTTACCTTAAGAAACAGTACAATTTAGATTCTGAAGTTGATCAGAGCAACTACATTGCTGAAGCTTTAAAGCTGATTAGTCACGTAGATTCCAGTATTTCCCGGGATTTATATCTCAACCGGTTGGCGGATGAGTTCTCGGTGGATAAACAATTGCTGCAACAGCAGTTGGCACCACTGATTGCCCAACCTGCTCCGGCACCTGCACGGCAGCAATATAAACAGCCCGTTCAGGTGGCTAAGCAGCCAAAGCATTTCTCACTGGTTGAGAAAGCCGAGATGCAGCTTATGAATCGAATGCTGCACTACCATGACATTTGGTTAAAGGTAAGTAATGTTTCAGGATTCGCATTTGTTGATGATCAGTATCAAATGTTGTACCTTTTAGCGGAGGGTTATTTTACCAAGTTCGATGATTATAACGTTGCCACTTTCAGCAATTTGATTTCGGAAGATTCATTGCAAAGTCTATTAGTTGATATCGACATGCTCGAACTTCCCGATAATCCGACTGATGCTGAGATCAACAGTTATTTAAACATTTTAATGCATCGAGCCCCCGTGGAAGAAAAATTAAAGAAAAAACGGGCAGAACTCAAGCAAGCCGTTAAGATTGGTGATGTTGACAAGCAAAGAGAGTTAACAATTGAGATTGTCAAGCTTGAACAACAGAAGAGAATGAAGCAACAAGTATAACTTCAGGAGGCGTTTTGATGGCTACTAAAAAAACAGAAGATAAAGTAACAGAAACTAAGACAGCCGCAGCAAAGAAGACCACTGCTGCCAAAAAGACCACAACAGCCAAGAAAGCTACGACTGCAAAGAAGACCACTGCCACTAAAAAGACGACCGCAAAAAAGGCCACCGCTACTCGGGCTAAGTCGACTAAAGCCAAAACGACTAAGGCAGGCAAGTCAACCAAGAAAGCAGACAAGCCTTACAAAAAAGAATTTGATGCCATTGTGAAAGCAAACAAACCAATTGGCCATATCACCTATGATGAATTGGAAAAGAAGATTCAAAAGCCATATTCTCTGAGTGAAAAGGACATGGAAGGTTTGCTGGAAAGCATCGAAGATTCTGGAATCAGTGTCGTTGATGAGAAGGGTGATCCTGATCCACGGGCAATTGGGGCTGCCAAGAAAGTTACCAAGAAGGAGCTTTCAGACGTTTCCGCACCAACCGGTGTCAAAATCAACGATCCTGTCCGGATGTACCTGAAGGAAATCGGCCGGGTATCTCTATTGAGTGCCGACCAGGAAATTTCTTTAGCCAAGCGAATTGAAGCCGGCGATGAAGAAGCTAAACAAGAGCTTGCTGAAGCCAACTTACGACTGGTTGTTTCAATTGCCAAACGGTATGTTGGTCGAGGAATGCAGTTCCTGGATCTAATTCAAGAAGGTAACATGGGCTTGATGAAGGCTGTTGAAAAATTTGATTACCGAAAAGGGTTCAAATTCTCAACTTACGCAACTTGGTGGATCAGACAGGCGATTACCCGTGCGATCGCTGACCAGGCTCGAACAATTCGAATTCCTGTTCATATGGTTGAAACGATCAACAAGTTAATCCGAATTCAACGTCAATTACTTCAAGACCTTGGTCGTGAACCATTGCCTGAAGAAATTGGTGCTGAAATGGATATGCCAACGGAAAAAGTTCGTGAGATTTTGAAGATTGCTCAAGAACCTGTATCACTTGAAACTCCAATTGGTGAAGAGGACGACTCTCACCTGGGTGATTTCATTGAGGATCAAGATGCAACTTCACCAGCCGATCATGCTGCTTACGAATTACTCAAAGAACAACTCGAGAGTGTCTTGGATACTTTAACAGACCGTGAGGAAAACGTGTTGCGTTTACGTTTCGGTCTGGATGATGGTCGTACCCGCACCCTTGAAGAAGTTGGTAAGGTATTTGGTGTTACGCGTGAACGGATTCGACAGATTGAAGCCAAAGCTTTGAGAAAATTGCGTCATCCTTCACGAAGCAAGCAGTTGAAAGACTTCTTGGATTAATATAATCGATTAATAATTAAATTGAGGCCGGAACATTCACGTGTTCCGGCCTTTTTGTCGGCACGGCGATTCTGATAATGGAAAGTCCCACTGAAATCTGTCATTTTGCAATCGAATAATTTATAATGAATTTATACACAAACTTAGGAGCTTATTTATGAATAGCACTCATTTATCAAAACGACTACAAACTGTTAGCGATCATGTAGAAGCTGGCAGCCGCTTGGCAGATATCGGTTCAGATCACGCTTACTTACCAATTCATCTGGCAAAGAATCACATTATCGATTACGGTGTGGTGGGCGAAGTTGCCAAAGGACCGCTTTCAAATGCAATTTCAGAAATAAAAAAGGACAATCTGTTAGATGTTTTGCATCCTCGGTTAGCTGATGGACTCGCCGCAATTCAAGCCGGAGACAACATCGATGCCATCACAATTGCTGGAATGGGTGGTAACTTGATTACCCATATTCTCGAGGAAGGCAAAGCCAAATTAACTGGCCAAGAAAAGCTGATTCTCCAGCCAAATGTTGGCGAACCAGCCGTCAGAAAATGGCTAATGACCCACCAGTATCGCATTTTTGCTGAACAAATCCTCGAAGAAGACGGCCACATTTACGAAATCATAACCGCTAAAAAGTCGCCAGTTCCAGTCACGTACTCTGACCTGGAGCTCAAGTTTGGCCCGTTTCTACTGAAAGAAAAGTCACCGGTCTTCGTCGCTAAATGGCAGGAAGAAATTGGCCTCTTGCAGCGAGTGATTCATAATATGCAAAAGGCGGTCGAACCAGACATTGCCAAGATCGATGCGATTCAGTCAGAAATTAAGACAATTGATGAGGTGATCAAGATTGAAAGCTAGAGATTTAGTCGAACGATTTGAACAATTTGCACCCAAAAAACTTGCCATGGATAAAGATCCCGTTGGTCTGCAGATTGGGTCATTAGATCAAGAAATTCATAAGGTGATGACCACCCTGGATGTGAGACCCGAAGTCGTTGACGAAGCAATTGACAATGATGTGGACTTCATTTTTGCCCACCATCCGGTCATGTTCCATCCCGCACATAATCTTGATTTAGACGATCCACAAAATGCCATGTATGCCAAAATTATTGCCAACCACATCACCGTTTATGCCGCCCATACGAATTTGGATTCGGCTGATGGTGGGATGAATGATTGGCTGGCAGAATCATTACAACTCAGTCATTTGACCGGATTGGTGCCTGCTTATGACGAGTCGGTTTTTCGGCTAACTGTTCAAGTGCAGAAAGTCTATGCGGCTGCAGTTAGAATGTCATTGGTTGATGCTGGTGCGCAAGCAAGCGCTGATCAATACAGTGGTTACACTTATGAAATTGACGGTACAGTCTACTATGTTCCCAAAGCCGGTGCTGATCCGACAATGGGTGCGGCCGGTGAACCGAATGAGATTGAAGATTCTCGACTGGAGTTTGAAGTTCCCGAAAAAAATCTCCACAAAGTTTTGCGGACTTTGGCGGATGTTCATCCTTTAGAAAAACCACTGTATAATTTAATTCGGCTCGAGGACAAGAAACATCATTTCACAATGGGCCGGATTGGCGATCTGCCACGCAGTATGACTGTCAAAGAATTTGCTGAATATTGTAAACAGGTTTTCTCCGTTTCTGGACTCCGGGTCATCGCCAAGGACTTGACCAAACCCATTCAACGGATTGCCATTCTTGGCGGCGATGGGGGTAAATTCTTCCACTTGGCTCAGCAGAAAGGCGCCGATGCCTATGTGACCGGGGATGTCTATTATCACACCGGCCATGACATGTTGGCCGCCGATTTTCCTGTGATTGATCCCGGACATCACATTGAAAGCATTTGTATCCCCAAATTGGCCAGCATGTTCAAGCGTTGGTCAGACGACAATGACTGGCACCTCGATGTTTATCAGTCTAAAATCAATACTGATCCGTTCACATTTATGTAAAGCAAAAGGAGATCATAATTATGGCAAAATACGCAGAATTGATTCCTAATTTTTTGAAATTCGCTAAAATTAATACTAGATCAGATCCTAATTCAACCACGATTCCATCATCAGATAGAGAAACTAAATTCTTGAATAATCTCAAGGAATTACTGACTGAAATGGGCTTGGAAAATGTTCATACAAACGAACAAAGTGCCTATGTCTTTGCGACCTTACCTGCTAATATCGATAAAAAAGTGCCGACAGTTGGGTTTATTTCACATATTGATACCGCAGATTTTAATTCGGAAAATATTAATCCAAAGATCGTCGAAAACTATGATGGTCATTCAGTGATCAAATTGGATGAAAAAGGCGAATACACTTTGGATCCTAAAGTGTTCCCAAGTTTGAAGAAATACGCTGGTCAAACTTTGATTACCACCGACGGTTCAACGCTGTTGGGCGCCGACGATAAAGCCGGTGTTTCTGAAATCATTTCCGCGGTGAAATATCTACAAGCTCATCCAGAAATTAAACATGGCGATCTCAAGATTGCTTTTGGTCCTGATGAAGAGATTGGGACTGGGGCTGATCATTTTGATGTCAAAGATTTTGGTGCCGACGTGGCCTATACCGTTGATGGTGGCCCACTGGGCGATTTGAATTACGAAACCTTCAACGCTGCCGATGCCAAGGTTGCGATCAAAGGGACCGATGTCCATCCGGCTGAAGCAAAGGGCATCATGGTCAATGCAATTCAAGTCGGCATGGATTTCCACGCTGCTTTGCCTGACTTTGATCGACCTGAGAAAACCCAGGATCGAGAAGGCTTTTTCCACTTGTATGACTTCCAGGGAACGGTTGATCACACCGAAATGGGTTACATCATCCGTGATCATGACCGGGATCGCTTTGAAGCCCGTAAACGACTATTCAAAGGGATCGCCAATCAAATGAACAGCGACTTTGGTGAAGACCGTGTCAAAGTCACCATTAAAGATCAGTACTACAACATGGGCGAAATCATTAAGAAGGATCCAACTCCCGTTAAGATCGCCGAACAGGCAATGACCAATGTTGATGTGAAGCCACATGTCTTCCCAGTTCGCGGTGGAACGGACGGCTCCAAGATTTCTTATATGGGTCTGCCAACGCCAAACATTTTTGCCGGTGGTGAAAATATGCACGGTCGATTTGAATATGTTTCCGAACAGACGATGGAAAAAGCGGTGGATGTTGTTCTGGAAATTGCAAAATTGTACGCTGAAAAGTAATAGGTCAAAAAAGGTCAAATTATTGTTCAGTGCATTAAAAATTTGATAGTATAGCTTTAGTGGTTTGGAATGAAAAGATTGATTTTTGTTTCGAACCTTTTTATTAAAATCAATTTCTAAATTCTATTAATAAGGTGATAATTGAATGAATCCTGATAATTTAACTGAAGCAGTGACACAGGCAATCTCCCAAGCACAACAGATTGCCGCAACTCGTAAGCAGCAAAACATCACAGTTGCCCATTTATTTAAATTTCTGGTTCAACCTGGTGAGTTGGCACGAGAAATTTATTCGCAACTGGGTTTGAATTTGGAAGATGTCAATTCTGAGTTGGATGCTGAAATTGATGGCATTGCCACAGTTGAAGGCAGCAATATCAACTATGGTCAATCACTGTCTTCGAATCTGTATGAACTACTGCAGAACGCAGAACAGATCAAAAATGAATTTGGCGATACTTACATTGCCGTTGACACCTTGACGATTGCGGTCATGCAGCTTCACGGTGACAAATTCGCCGATTATTTAGCTGGTAAGGGCATCACTGAACAAAAGGTCCGTAATGTGGTCGAGAAGATTCGTGGCGGACAAAAAGTCACAACTAAGAACCAAGAGGACAGCTACCAATCACTTGAAAAGTATGGGACTGATTTGGTTCAAGCTGCTCGGGATAACAAATTGGGCCCGATTATTGGTCGGGATGAAGAAATCCTGGATGTGATTCGAATTCTCTCACGAAAGACAAAAAACAACCCAGTGCTGATCGGCGCCCCAGGTGTGGGTAAAACTGCCGTGGTTGAAGGATTGGCCATGCGGATTGCTTCAAATGATGTCCCAGAAAACTTGAAGAATAAAACCATTTTCCAATTGGATATGGGATCATTAATCGCCGGGGCCAAATACCGTGGTGAATTTGAAGAGCGACTGCAAGCTGTTTTGAAAGAAGTCAAAAAAGCTGAAGGTCAAATCATCATGTTCATTGATGAAATTCACAACATTGTTGGTGCCGGTAAAGCAGAAGGCAGCATGGATGCCGGCAATATCTTGAAGCCAATGCTGGCAAGGGGTGAGCTTCATTTGATTGGGGCCACCACCATTGATGAATACCGGAAGTACATGGAAAAAGACAAGGCCCTTGAACGCCGGTTCCAGCGGGTGATGGTCCACGAACCATCCGTTGAGGATACGGTCACCATTTTAAGAGGTCTCTCTGAAAGTTTGGAGATTCACCATGGCGTAAGAATTCACGATAATGCTTTGGTGGCTGCAGCCAAACTCTCTGACCGGTACATCACCGACCGTTACTTGCCGGACAAAGCTATTGATTTAGTTGATGAAGCCTCAGCTGAGATTCGGGTTGAAATGAATTCCAGTCCAACCGAACTTGATCAGTCAAAGCGCCAAATGATGCGTCTTGAGGTTGAGGAAGCGGCTTTGAAGCAGGAAACTGACGAAGCTTCCAAAAAGCGCCTCAAAGAGGTTGAAGAAGAATTAGCTAACATTAAAGAAAAGGTTAATCAACTGAATGCACGTTGGTCGCAGGAAAAAGAAGCGATCAAGAAGATTTCTGATAAAAAGAAACAGCTTGATCAGGCTAAAAACGACTTGAAACAAGCTGAAAACACCTATGATTTAAACAAGGCAGCTGTTTTACAACATGGTACGATTCCACAATTGGAAGCTGATTTGAAGAAACTTGAAGACAATGACCAACATTCAGACTGGCTGGTCAGCGAATCGGTGACCGCTAACGAGATCGCCGATGTTGTGAGTCGAGAAACCGGGATTCCGGTGACCAAATTAGTTGAAGGGGAACGTAAAAAGCTGCTCCATTTGGCAGACAATCTCCATAAACGGGTGATTGGCCAAGATGCTGCGGTCACTGCCGTCTCAGATGCCGTTATTCGCTCACGTGCGGGCTTGCAGGACCCAAGCAAGCCATTGGGTTCATTCTTATTTCTAGGCCCTACTGGGGTTGGTAAAACTGAATTAGCCAAGGCCTTAGCCGAAGACCTCTTTGATTCCGAAGATCACATGGTTCGAATCGATATGTCGGAATACATGGAAAAAGAATCAGTTTCAAGGCTCGTCGGAGCTGCCCCAGGATATGTTGGTTATGAAGAGGGCGGTCAGCTGACGGAAGCTGTTCGTCGAAATCCATACACGATTGTGCTGTTTGATGAAATTGAAAAAGCCCATCCGGATGTCTTTAATATCTTGCTGCAGGTTTTGGATGATGGCCGTCTGACTGATAGTCAAGGGCGGACGATTGATTTTAAAAACACAATTTTAATTATGACTTCTAACTTGGGATCGGATATTTTGCTTGAAGGCACTGATGAAAATGGTGTGATTTCAGATGAAGCCCAGAAGCAGGTGAACCAGTTGCTCAAAGCATCATTCAAACCAGAATTTCTCAACCGAATCGATGATGTGATTACCTTTACACCATTGACCAAAGCGGATATTGAAAAGATTGTTTTGAAATTAATTAACCAATTATCTGGCCGGACAAAGGCTCAAGATATTAAGTTGTCGATTTCGGATGAAGCCAAACGCTGGATTGCGGACAATGGTTATGAACCGCAATATGGTGCTCGACCACTTCAGCGATATGTCACCAACGTTGTTGAAACACCTCTGGCTAGAATGATCGTGGCTGACCAAATCAAGCCGCACAGCGTTGTTCATATTAATCTTGATGGTGACAAGTTGACGTTTGTGCCAGAACAGTTGCCAGCTGATAAGCCAATCTAAACTGGCAGGAAAATGGAGGAGGATTTTGCCGTGTTAACCCATTACACCATTCCAACTGGGAACCGAACACAGCTAGCTGTTGCCGTTTTTCCGACGGATCAGGCCAAAGGAATTGTCCAGATCATTCACGGGGCACTTGAGCACAAGGAGCGGTATTATGAGTTTGCTCAATTTTTGAGTGCTCATGGCTACGTCACTGTTGTGTCGGATAATCGCGGCCACGGCGCATCGGTCTCACAGGATGATCCATGGGGCATCATGCGCAGCATTCCCCAGTTAATTGATGACCAGCTTTTAGTGACCAAGTTTATCAAAGATCAGTATCCAGGATTGCAAGTCAGCTTGTTTGGTCACTCATTCGGGTCGATTTTAGCCCGATTATATCTCCAGCATCATGATAATGAAGTCAATGCAGTGGCACTAACTGGAACGGCGAATTATATTCCAATTGTGCCGTTGGGGCTTTTGATTGGTAAGGCATTCTTGAAAATTTACCCGGAAAATGCCAAATGGACTTTCTTGTCAAAGATATCCGGTCTGGCACCGGGCGATCATTCCTGGTTGAGCTATGATCACGAAAATATTCGCAAAGTAACTGAAGATCCATTGATGATGGACGAATATCCGGTAAAAAGCTTAGTTACATTGTGGCAGGGGGATTTTGCCCTTAAACAAATCCACCATTTTGATTGTGCCAACCCCCATTTACCAATTCTGAGCTTGGTTGGGGCAGAGGATAAATTCAGTGGTGGTGAAAAAGGGTTGGCCGACACAGTTTCGACCCTTCATAAAATCGGGTATCAAAATGTGATCAGCATTCGTGAACCACACATGAAACACGAAGTTCTTCAAGAAACTAAGCGAAGCGTCGTTTTTGACCGGCTTCTGAAATTTTTTGAAATTCACCGCTAATGATGATTAAGTATGACAAAAAAAGCTATGGCAGAAACTGCCATAGCTTTTTACGTTTCAATGAAACACTAATCTTTTGATTTACTTGATGTTGCTGAATCCTTGCTGATAAGATAAATACCGTTGACAGCAATAAATGCGGTAAGAGCGGCAGCAATCCCAATCTGGGAAGGATCCCATGTTCGTACTTCAAGGGCGGAACCTATGTAACCAATGATTTCTCCAAAGATATAAGCCCATAAAACAGCCACGATATTTGAACTAATAAGTTTCATGTCTAACGCCACCTCACAATCAATAGCATTTTAGCATATATTTTGTGAAAAATCATCATTTATTTAATTTGGAATTCGAATGTGGGCTTGATAAATTTGGTATAATTTCAGTTAGGAAAGAAGGGCAATATTGTGAGTTATGTTCCATTGCAGGTAATCAGTTCATATAGTTTGCTTCAAAGCCCGATTCGAATAGCGGAATTGATTTCCGAAGCCAAGGATCGTGGCTATCAGGCCCTCGCTCTGACAGATCTCAACGTGATGTACGGCGCTGTTGAGTTTTACGATGCTTGTTTGAGTGCGGGCATCAAGCCGTTAATTGGCCTGACACTCCAATTGCCCGGATTAATTTTGACCGACAAAAATTACAGCTTGGTACTGCTTGCTAAAAATCAGCAGGGGTATGCGAACCTGCTTAAATTATCGACTTTAAAAATGACCTTGCCCGAGCTAACCGTTTCTCAGTTAACTGATTATTTGAGTGACTTATTTGTCATTTTGCCGCCATTGGGTGAAATGAACGATCTGCTGCTTCAAGGGCGTTCTGAAGATTCCGTAGCGTTAATCGATCAATTGAAGTCCCTTGGGGTTGACCGAAATTCACTCAAAATTGGCGTGGATTATCATTCTTCTGATAGTGTAATTGATATGTTGAGCAAGTTAGCTGCTGACCAACAGGTAGCCTTGGTGGCGGATTCACCGGTGGATTACATCAATGCCACGGATTATTTTCCAATGCAGGTCTTAAAAAATATTGCTGCCGGGACCAAAATCGCTAACGTTGACCAACTTAGCAAACAAGTCGGCCCATATTGGTTGCGGCCGGCAGCCCAGGTTGAACAAGAGTATCGACAAATTCACCTGGCCGATTCATTGAACCAGGTCGAGCGCATCGCTTCAGAATGTAATGTTGAAATTAAAAAGCAACAGCCGAAATTACCGCAATTTGATACGCCAGATGGCATTGATTCAGGATCTTACCTGCGCCAATTATGCGAAAAAGGATTGCGTGATCGGCTCAAGAAAAATAAAATTTCTGATCCAACACCTTATCATCAACGACTGGATCGGGAATTATCGGTGATTCATTCGATGGGCTTTGACAATTATTTCCTGATTGTTTGGGATGTCATTAACTTTGCCCACCAGACCAATATCATTACTGGACCAGGACGTGGTTCAGCGGCCGGCTCTTTAGTTGCGTATGTGTTAACAATCACCGATGTTGATCCAATTAAATACGATCTGCTGTTTGAACGTTTCTTGAACCCAGAGCGGGTGCAGATGCCTGATATTGATTTGGATATTCCCGATGATAAGCGTGATGAAGTCATTCAATATGTTCATCAAAAATATGGTCACAAACGGGTGGCTCAGATTATCACGTTTGGGACCCTCGCTGCCAAGCAGTCAATTCGAGATGTCGGCCGGGTCTTTGGTTTGAACACCACCCAACAGGATCAATGGTCTAAAGCAATTCCCAGTGCTTTTCACGTCACTTTAAGGGATGCCTTGGATAATTCTCAACGATTGAAGAATCTGGTAGCGGATAGTCCATTGAATGAGGCCCTTTACCAAACCGCCCAAATTCTTGAAGGCTTGCCGCGTCATTACTCGACTCATGCCGCCGGACTTGTTTTAAGTGATGATCCTTTGGTTAATTTGGTGCCTCTCCAAAATGGAAATGAGGGCCTCTTAATGACCCAATATTCCAAGGATTATGTTGAATCAGTCGGGCTGCTCAAAATGGATTTTCTGGGTCTGCGGAACCTGTCGATTTTGGCGGATGCCTTACATCAGGTTAAACTAACGACCGGCAAAGATCTGGATATTTCAGCTGTGCCTTTAAATGATGCCAAAACTATTCAGTTATTCGCCGATGGCAACACCACCGGAATTTTTCAATTTGAATCAAACGGGATTCGTAACGTATTGCGAAGATTGCATCCGGAGCGATTTGAGGATGTTGCATTGGTTAACGCGCTATATCGGCCTGGACCGATGCAAAATATCGATGAAGTGGTCAAACGCAAGACGAACCATGAGGCCTTGACCTATCCGGATGATTCCCTGGAAGATATTCTAAAACCGACATACGGGGTGATCGTTTATCAAGAGCAGGTCATGCTGGTTGCTTCTAAAATGGCCGGATTCTCACTTGGACAAGCTGATATTTTACGGCGGGCAATGAGTAAGAAAAAGCTCGGTGTGATGGAGCAGATGAAAGTTCAATTTATGAGCGGCTCCAAACAGCGCGGGTATTCGGAACAAGTTGCTGACAAAGTGTTTGACTACATTGAGCGATTTGCTAACTACGGCTTCAACAAATCTCATGCGGTTGCATATAGCAAGATGGCGTACGAACTAGCTTACTTGAAAGTGTATTATCCTGGTGAATTTCATGTTGCCTTGCTAAACTCAGTCAACAATAATTCCGTGAAGATCAAGGAATACTTATTGGATGCCAAATCAATGGGGGTAAAGGTGGTTGGTCCGAACATCAATACAAGTGAGGCCAGTTTTACTTATCAAGATGGGCAGATTGTCTTTGGCTTAGATTCAATCAAGGGTGTCCGGCACGATATGGTGCTTGATTTATTGGCAGAACGGCAGAAAAACGGTGTCTTTAAATCATTCCCTGACTTTCTCAGTCGATTGTCGACCAAATATCGAAAGGTCGAACTGATCAATGCCTTGATTTATGCTGGCGCACTGGATGTTTTCCCATTCAATCGCTCAGAATTGATCGCTGCAGCTCCGGAGTTCATCAGTTCGGTTGAGTTGAGCGGCAATTCAATGAGCTTATTTAAGGCCTTGGAGCCGAAAATGCCCAGGATGCCGGAAATGCCGTTAATGGACCGACTGGAAAAAGAAAATGCCTATTTGGGTGCGTATTTGTCTGGTCACCCAACCGAAAGATTTGCCACATTGGCTCAACGATTGGCTGCTGAAACAACCAGCACGATTGCTGAAGGAATGAAGAATATATACTTGATTCTTTACGTAACCAAAGTGAAAATTATTCGGACTAAGACCGGCAAGCAGATGGCGTTTGTCGACGGTAACGATCAAGTGGGGGAAACTTCGGTGACCGTTTTTCCAAATTTATTTGCTAAAAGCCAGTCATGGCTTCATAAAGATTTGGTTATCCTCATCAAAGGCAACGTTGAAAAGACCAACGATCTTCAAATTGTTGCCAACGAAATGGAACCGGCTGCCAATGCACTTCAAAATTTAAAGCAGTCAACTTCTCAACAGAAATGGTTTCTTCGAATTGATAGTGATCATGATAAAAACACAATGTTTCACAAACTAACTGACTTGAGTAAGCAATATCCTGGTCAAGTTCCCGTCATCGTTTTTGAAATGCAAACTAAAAAAACGTGGCAGCTAGACCGAAATCTGTGGTTAAATCAAAGCCAGGATCTTAAAGAACAATTAATCACAATCTTTGGCAGGAATAATGTGGTTTATAAGTAATATTTTGACTTAATTTTCTACCAACCAGCACTTTTAAGTAAAGGCTTTCATTTGCGGTATGCCTAACTTTCCAATTCTGGCAAAAATTATATAAGTTCATTGATGCCCAAAAGGTGGGCGACAACCCGCGCAAAAAGTGATAAAATACGATTGAAATCTAAAAGGATACCGATACGTTATTTAAAGTGTTTTTACAACATTTTCAATAGGGTGTTGAGTGCCCAAAAACCGAAGGAGAGATTTTACTTATGAAGAAAACTAAGATCGTAAGTACATTAGGCCCAGCAAGTACTGATGTCGAAACAATTACCAAGTTGATTGAGGCTGGAGCTAATGTTTTCCGATTTAACTTTTCACATGGTGACCACCCTGAACATCTTGATCGTATGAACAAGGTTCACGAAGCTGAAAAGAAGACTGGTAAGACTGTTGGAATTATGCTCGATACTAAAGGTGCTGAAATTCGTACCACTGTCCAAAAAGACGGCAAGATCGAATTCCACACTGGTGATGTTTTCCGTATTTCAATGGACGCAAGTCTTGAGGGTACTAAAGAAAAGATTGCCGTTACCTACCCAGGACTCTTTGACGATGTTCACGAAGGCGGCCATGTACTTTTCGATGATGGTTTGTTGGACACTGTTGTAACCAAAAAAGACGCTGCTAACAAAGAATTAGTGGTAACTGTTCAGAACGACAGCACCCTTGGTTCACGTAAAGGTGTTAACGCACCTGGCGTTTCAATCAACCTGCCTGGTATTACTGAAAAAGATTCAGATGATATCCGTTTTGGCTTGGACAATGACATCGACTTTATTTCAGCATCATTTGTTCGTAAAGCTCAAGATGTTTTGGACATTCGTGAATTGCTTGAAGAAAAGCACATGGAACATGTTCAAATCTTCCCTAAGATCGAATCACAAGAAGGTATCAACAACTTTGACGATATCATCAAGGTATCTGATGGTTTGATGGTTGCTCGTGGTGACATGGGTGTTGAAATTCCAGCAGAAAACGTTCCGTTGGTACAAAAGACTTTGATCAAGAAATGTAACCAACTTGGCAAGCCAGTTATCACCGCTACTCAAATGCTTGATTCAATGCAAGAAAATCCACGTCCTACACGTGCCGAAGCTTCTGATGTTGCCAATGCCGTCTTTGATGGTACTGATGCAACCATGCTTTCTGGTGAAAGTGCTAACGGTGACTATCCTGTTGAATCAGTTCAAACTATGGCTCGGATCGATGTTAAGGCTGAAAACGCATTTAGCGAATTTGGTACCCCACGTCCTCAATTCGACTCAAGCGATGTAACTGAATCAATTGGTGACTCAGTTGCCCGTGTTGCTAAAGAATTAGGTGTTCACTGTATCGTTGCTGCAACCCGTTCAGGTTACACTGCAAAGATGATTTCTAAGTATCATCCAGATGCAGACATCCTTGCCATCACATTTGACGAACGTACTCGTCGTGGTTTGATGGTTAACTGGGGTGTTCACCCAATCTTAGTTGACGAAGTTAAGAGCACTGATGAAATCTTTGAATTAGCTTCAAAGAAAGCTCTTGAAACTGGTTTAGCCAAGGAAGGCGATTTGATTATCGTTACTGCCGGTGTTCCAGTTGGTGAAAGTGGTACTACTAACTTGATGAGAGTTCAACTCATCGGTTCAAAGTTGGTTCAAGGCCAAGGTGTTGGTGACAAGACTGTTATTGGTAAAGCTGTTGTTGCTAAGAACGCAGCCGATGCTAAGAGCAAGGTTACTGAAGGCAGCATTTTGGTTACTAAGTCAACTGACAAAGAATATCTTCCAGCTATCGAAAAGGCCAGCGCCGTTGTTGTTGAAACTGGCGGCTTGACTTCACACGCAGCTGTTGTTGGTATCTCAATGGGTATTCCAGTTGTTGTTGGTGCCCAAAACGCTACCACCAAGATTTCCGACGGTGAATTAATCACTGTTGATTCACATCGTGGTGTGATTTATCACGGTGCTTCATCATCAATCTAAATTTAACTTGTGAGTGATCACAATTAATAATGACAGGTCCGGGCGGTTAATCCGTTCGGACCTGTTTGTGATTATTGATCCCGCGGTCGAAATTTTCCTTGAAAACGTGTAAAATAAGAACAAGATGGATTAGATCGGAGATAAGCATGAATAATATTATTGCGCAAGTGTTGACTGGTAAGGTCATCGATGAAAATGACAAGGACTATTACGTTCAGATTGAGGGAGAAACTTTTCTGCTCGACAAAACTGAAGTCAAGAAACCTTTGAAGATCGGTGCTAATTTTACTGGTTTCACTTATGAAAATGAACAGCATAAAATGCAAATTACAAGAAATATTCCAGACATCCGCCGCGATCATTACGGATTTGCGACAGTTGTGAAGGAAAAGTTTGGGTTGGGTGTCTTTGTGGACATCGGTTTGCCTAACAAAGATGTCGTGGTTTCAATCGATGAATTGCCAACCGTTCGCTCATTGTGGCCACAAGATGGCGACAAGCTGCTGATTGACTTAACGGTTGATAACAAGAACCGAATTTGGGGCCATCTGGCCGATGAGGAGATCTTTGCGGCAATTGCCAAACCAGCCAAGGATGATTTGCAGAACAAGAACCTGAAGGCACGGGCATATCGCTTGAAGATTTCTGGTACCCGTCTGTTAACAGAAGACTATAATTTAGCTTTTCTGCACCCAGATGAACGGTTAATGGAGCCGCGACTGGGAGAAGAAGTTGAAGGCCGTGTGATTGGAATGCTGCGTGATGGCAGTGTCAATATTTCGACCAAGCCGCGAGCTTACCAAGAGATTGGCGAAGATGCGCAAATGATTTTAGCTGCAATTGTGCATACTGATGATAAACAGCTCGCCTTCAGCGACAAGAGCACGCCGGACTCAATCAAGGATTACTTTGGTATAAGTAAGGGCGCTTTCAAACGTGCGTTGGGTCATCTGCTCAAAGAGAATTTGATTGTTCAAGAAGACGGTCACATTTCATTAAAGAAGTAGGGTCTTAACATGCACGAACAAATTGAGGACTATCTTCATTATTTGAGAGTTGAACGCGGGCTTTCAGACAATACAATTAAAAGCTATCGGCAGGATTTGCAAGAGGCCGGTGCTTTTTTTGACAAGCATGCCAGCTCACTGAAAAAGATTGACCAGTTTGTCATTCTGAATTATCTGGAGACCTTGCAGCAGCAACATAAGGCACGCAATACGATAATTCGTGTCGTTTCAACGTTGCGGCGGTTCTTCCAATATCTGGTTCAATTCAATGTCATCAAAGATGATCCGATGTTGAAAGTCGATTCGCCCAAGAAGGCGCAAACCCTGCCGGATGTGTTGACCGTGACGGAGGTTAATCAATTGCTGTCAATGCCGGATGTCCACAAAAAGTTGGGTGTTCGTGACCGGGCCATTTTGGAAACCCTCTACGCCACCGGACTGCGGGTTAGTGAATTGGTCAACCTCAAGTTAGGCGACCTTCATTTGCCGATGAATCTCCTGCAGACAATTGGTAAAGGTGACAAGGAGCGGATCATTCCGATTAGCGATGTGGCGATCGACTGGTTGAATCAATACATGAAAACGACTCGGGTGCAGCTGCTCTCAGGAAAGCCCAATACGGAATACTTGTTTTTGAACGCCCACGGGCGTCAATTGACTCGCCAAGCAATTTGGCAGATGATCAAGAAGTATGTTCACCAAGCAGGCATTAAGCGTCATGTGACACCACATACATTGCGGCATTCATTTGCGACGCATTTGTTGGAAAATGGGGCCGACTTACGAATTGTTCAGGAATTGTTGGGCCACTCGGATATCTCGACAACTCAGATTTATACACATGTTTCGCATAAACATTTGACCGAAGTCTATAATAAATTTCATCCAAGAGCATAATTAGCGAGGTTAGATAAATGTTATATCAATACCGAAAAGATTATGAAAAAATAACCATGGGCCTGTTTTCACTGGTTTCTGAACTTCAAAATATGGATTTGGTAGCTCAAGAAATGAACTGGTACGCCGCTAAAGACAACCGACTGATTTATCTGTGGCGGGATCCTTCCAATAACTGGTCGGGGTTAGTTGGCATTGAACTCCAAAATGAGCAACTATTGGTTCACCAATTGGTATTGACGCCACAAAGCGTCAGCCAAGGAAACTACAACCGAATTTTTGATGACCTTCAAGATCTTTATCCAAAATACAAGATTGTGGTTGGCTTTGAAAATCGCGCAGCCTGGGAAAAATGGGAGAACGCAACTAACCATGCCTGACACAAAACAGCCAGAACTACATTTGAATGATTTCGATGGGCCGCTTGAAGTCCTCCTGCATCTGATTCAGGAATCTAAAATGGATATCTATGACATCCAAATTTCCAAGATTACTGAACAATATATGCAATATATTTATGATGCTCAACAATTGAATTTAGAAATTGTCGGTGAGTATTTCGTGATGGCCGCCAAATTGATGGTAATCAAGTCAAAGTTGCTGCTGCCAACAATTACTGATGATGATCCTGATGAGACCCAAGCCGATCCACGTGAGGAGTTGGTCTCCCAACTTCTGAACTACAAACGGTATAAGCTGGTGGCTGCTGACATGAAAAAGCGGGAGGCCCGTCGACGGGAAAGCTTTACCCGCTCAGAGTTAACGATGCCCCCGACCAAAGAAGAACTAATCCAGCCATCACCATTTAACAGTGGTGATATCATGGCCAGTTATGTGGATGCGTTGAAGCAATTTAAGTACAACAAACCGATGTCGACGGTTATCCACGAGTGGGAATTCACAATTGAAGGCCAGAGCCAGCGGGTTCGTGAGCTTTTAAGCCAAAGTCGTGACCAAATTTCCTTTGACAAACTGGTTGCCAATTCGACTCAAACTGAGGAAGTGGTGACTGATTTTCTGGCGATTTTGGAAATGGCGAAGTATAACGAAGTTCGGTTAAATCAGTCCGATGTTAAATCGGCAATCCAAATTCGAAAGGGGCCCGGATACGTTGATCAGTAATTTAGCAAAAATTGAATCACTCTTGTACGCATCCGGTGACCAAGGGATCACCCTTCGGCAGATTTCTCAGCGGACTGCATTAACGGTTGCCGCGTGTCGGCAATTGTTGGAGAAGATTGTTGAGAAATATGCCCAAGATGAAGATAGTGGTCTCAAAGTATTTGTCAGCGACAACGTTTATCGATTGGGCACTAAGGAAGAATTATCCGAATTGGTTGGAGACTACGTCAATGACGCTAAGCCACGGGTTTTGTCCGAGGCGGCGTTGGAAACCATTTCAATTATTATGTATAATCAGCCGATCACCAGAATTGAGATCGATCAGATCCGGGGCGTCAACAGCTCAGCTATCTTGCATCGACTGGTGAATCAGGATCTGATTGAAGTGACTGGCATTAAAGACGAAGTCGGCAATCCCAAGCAGTATGGCATTACCAATTTTGGTTTAGATTACTTCGGACTGAAATCATTAAAGGACTTGCCGCCACTGCCCAAGGATGAAGTTCTTGACGATGACACCAGCGATTCATTGTTAACCCGTTTTAATAAGGAAATTGATCAAAAAAATTAGGAGGTGGATGTATGAACGAACAACGTTTACAAAAAGTGATTGCCCATGCGGGAGTTGCATCCCGACGGAAGGCTGAAGATTTAATTGCAACCGGCCACGTGAAAGTTAACGGCGAGGTTGTTAAGGAATTGGGAACTAAAGTGACGCCCAACGACGAGGTTAAAGTCGATGAGGTGCCGATTTCAAAGGAAGCCCCAGTGTATTATCTGCTTTATAAGCCACGCGGCGTCATTACCGCCGTGACTGACGACAAACATCGTAAGACGGTTGTCGACATTTTGGACGAAGTGCCTGAACGAATTTACCCAGTTGGGCGTCTGGACTACGACACGTCAGGTTTGCTGTTGTTAACCAACGATGGTGATTTGGATAACAAATTGACCCATCCTAAATATGAAGTTGAAAAGACTTACGTTGCCAAGGTGAAAGGGATTGTCACCAATGACGATCTCAAGCACTTGCGGACCGGTGTTGTGATTGAACATCGTAAAACTGCCAAAGCAAAGACCAAATTGATCCGCACCAACAAGGATTCATCAATTGTTCAATTGACAATTCACGAAGGTCGTAATCATCAGGTCAAAAATATGTTTGAAAAAATCGGTCACCCGGTTGAAAAATTAAGCCGGGAGACATACGGCTTCTTAACCTTGAAAGGTTTACAACCGGGCGATTATCGGCCACTTAAGCCACATGAAGTTGAAGAGCTGAAAGAATTGACCGACAAGACAAATCGTTGACATTCAATTCAGTTCTGCTATATTTAAGTTAATTAAATTGGTTTATCTTCAGGGCAGGGTGTGATTCCCGACCGGCGGTGATAGTCCGCGACTCACGAGTGATCGTGCTGAGCTGGTGAAATTCCAGTGCCGACAGTAAAGTCTGGTATGTAGAAGATTAAATTTTACACGCTTTTTATGATGCCCTGACAAATTCTTTTTGTCAGGGCATCTTTTGAAGATTGACCATTGGAGGAGAGGTTTTTTCAATGGAAAATAGTGGTAAGCATGCACAGTTTGCAACAACTCGGTTAGTGGAAATGTCTGTTTTTGCAGGTCTTTCTTATGTTTTGATGTTTTTGTCAGTGCCGATCATTCCGATCGTGCCATACATGCGGTTGGATTTAGCTGATATGCCGATTTTACTGGGGACCGTTTTATTTGGACCGGTTGGCGGCATGACGATTGCTGGTTTAAAAGCGTTGCTGTACTGGGTCACTACCGGTGCAGACGTGATTAACTTCATCGGTGTCGGGTCATCATTAATTTCATCGTTAGTCTTAATTTGGGCCTACTATTTGGCTGATCGCCTGTTTTCATTTACCAGCGGTTGGAAGAAGGCCAGTCTGGTCGTCTTGACGATGGCGGTTTCCTTGACGATCATTATGTCGCTCACCAATTGGTTAGGCGTCATTCCACTTTACATGAATTTGATCGGTATGAAGCTGGGCTTCCCACTTGCCACTGTGATTTTATCTGGAGTGGTTCCCTTCAACTTCATTAAAGGAATTGTCGTCGGGGCGGTCTTTTATCTGATTAAAAACAGTTTCCTGCCGCGCTTAAAGTTTCGGTAAAATTCAGTAGTCACATTCAAAACGTTTCGTATATAATTAAATAGTGAGTACTCTTAGAAGCTAGGACAAACTTACCGGTTTGGACTGGCTTTTTGTTTGGAGGTTTATACATGGAGTTAGGCATTCTCTTGTTAATATTTGGAAGCGATCGGCAGTTTCGCCGCGTCAAGGCAGTCAAAAATACCTTGCGTGGGCGACGAACAGTTTCCAATTTATACTGGGCATTGCAGTACGGAATGCTTGATTTTGTGGACGCATTGCATGGCGAGCAATTCGGTGATGACCAAAAGACGTTGACTGCATTAAAGTCACAGGGATTGGTTGATGCCGATGATGCGTTTCAGATTCAGTTAACGCCCAAGGGGATTACTCAGCAGCAACAATACTTGAACCAGTTAATGCCACTGAAATATTTGGCGATCGCTTCCAAATATGACGTTGCCAAATTCATGCAGCGATTCAGTTTTGCTGTCCAAATTGTTTCCGAATATAGTTACGGTAACTCTAAATACTATCCGCAAAGAATTGATTACTTTGAAGATCAACTGTTGAAACGTTGGTTTGTTCAAAATAAAGAAAATGATTTACCGAATCATTTTCACAAAGAGCTGAATGACTTTTTGGGTGATCTTGGAGATGATCACTTGGCGGACACCTTCACTGAAAGTTTGATTGGGCATCATTTTTCGGGATTAACTGCGGATCAGATCGCATCTCAACACCAAGTGCCGGCTACAATCATTGAGCTTCAGTGGCTTCAGCTGTATGGTAAGCTGCTGACCAATTTATTAAGTCTGCCGAAGAACAATGTCTTTTCAATGCTGACAGCCGACTTGGAAAAGCCGATTGTTTCCAACAGTGCCAGGGAAACGTTTGATATGTTTCTCCGTCAGGGGGATGGAAATCTGGGACTGATCTCAAAGCGTCGTAAAATCAAATTGACCACGGTTTATGAGCACTTGCTGGAAGCGGCGATAATGGCGCCTGTTAAGGGGTTCCCATATCAAGCCCTGATTTCGTCAGATTTAATGGGCCAGTTACGGGCACATCAACCAGAAAATGTGGGTGACTGGAATTTTCAGGATGCCAGTCATGCAATTCCCAACTTAGAATTCTTTCAGTTTCGACTTTTTCAAATCTATAGGAGCAAATCGACTGATGAAGATTAATTTGCAAAGTAAATTAAAAAAATATTTTGGCTTTGACGAATTTCGACCGGGTCAGGAAGCAATTTTGCGGCATTTGCTGGGGAATCAAGACACACTGGCAGTTTTACCAACTGGTGGCGGGAAAACCTTGCTGTACCAGATGTATGGGGCTGTGACTCATCAAAGAGTCATTATTGTGTCGCCACTGATCTCATTGATGCAGGATCAAGTGAGCCGGCTGCAGTATTTGGGCTCCAAAAGAGTGGTTGCCCTTACTTCTGCCCTGGATTTTCAGGAGAAATCGATTATTTTAAATCATTTAAGCAATTATCAATTTATTTATGTTTCTCCTGAAATGTTGGCAAATGACCAAGTCCTGCGCAGAATTCGAAGCTTGAACGTTGGCTTGTTTGTCATTGATGAGGCGCACTGCATTTCCGAATGGGGGCCTGACTTTCGGCCAGATTACTTGAAGTTGGGCAAGGTTCGCCAGTTGTTGGGTAAACCATTGACATTGATGATGACCGCGACTGCGACGAAGCTGGTTCGTCGGGACATCATTGATCATTTGGACTTTGAAGACGGGGATGTTCAACAAATTATCTTGCCGGTTAACCGGCCAAATATCTTTTTGGCGGCCAAAATTTTGCCTAATCAACAGGAAAAAGATCAGACATTGATTGATTTGGTCCGCCAACTCCATGGTGCCGGGATCATTTATTTTTCCAGTAAAAGCAAAGCCGAACAGGCCGCAGTTGCCCTGACTAACCAGACTGACCGTCGAGTGATGGCCTATCACGGCGGGATGGATAATCAGCGTAGATTCCACATCCAGCAGCAATTTATGGATGGCAATCTCGACATTGTCTGTGCGACCAGCGCATTTGGAATGGGCATTGATAAGGACGATATTCGGTTCGTGATTCACTATCATCTGCCGGCAAACATTCAAAGTTACGTTCAAGAAATTGGCCGCTGTGGCCGCGATCAACAGCCTGGCTTGGCAATTCTGTTATATGAGCCTAATGATCGCTATCTGCAAATGAATTTGATTGATAACACGATTCCAGAAGCCGGCTTATTACGGTATTTGTATCGGCATCCCAAAGCAATCACGGATGACGATCAGTTCCGTGTGATTCAATATTATTTTGATAACGATTATTCACTAGACCAGGCAGCCGCCATATTTGACCGTTCACGGCAACGCCGAATCACCGAGCTGGGATCGATGGTGCAATATATTTATCATGATGGCTGTCGACGGGATGAACTGCTTAAATACTTTGATGAGAAGTTATCGACCGAAGATCGAAATCAAAATTTCTGCTGCGACAACGATGTTGATTTCTGGAATCATTGGCAGGATTTTAATGATAAATATTTGGATCAACAGGACGATGCTTCAAAAAGTGTGTCAAGAAGTTGGCATGAAGTCATCGATCAACTGTTTTTATCAAAAAATTAAGGTAAATTTAATCAGATTAATGATAAAATAAGTTTGTCTATATCCTGATCAAAAGGGGGTTCAATATGAATTCGAATGATGAACACAAAAAAACTGACGAAGATCAGCCATGGAATCAAACATTTTCTGAGGATCGTGACGAAAATGGCAATCTTTCTCGGGTTAAGCTCAGAAAGCAAAGTCAGAATCATCATCTGATTACCATTGTTTTGGCTGCGTTGATTTTGATCGTGGCAATTGTGGCATTGGTGTATGGATTAGTGCGTCAAAGCGCCATGGGGAATGATTCTAAGAGTGCTGAGTCGTCATCTGTCCGAGTTGTCCGCCAAGATACAGCAAAAAAAAAATCTTCAGCAACCCCAAAATCCAAATCGGATTCAACTAAAGCCAAGTCAACTGTGAAACATCGGACTGATAAGGCCGCCAAAGAATCCCAAAAAGCTGCGGTAAGGCAATCATCTGCCAGTTCTAATACAACTGCTGCATCTTCCAGCACCCAGTCCAGTGCGACTAGTCAGTCCAGTCAAGCAGCGAGTTCATCAACTAAGCGGCCAGCTTCAACTGCCGGACACAAATATGTGACCGTTCAGGCTGGCCAGGGGATGTTTCGGGTTGCGTACAACAATGGTTTAACCACTGCTCAACTGATGCAGATGAACGGCTTAACGTCCAGTTCACAGCTGTATCCAGGCCAACGTCTGCGGGTTAAATAGTTTCAAGATTCAAATTAAAATAATGTCAGGTAAGGAATGTTAGAATGCGAAAAAATGGATTACAAGTAGCAATTGATGGACCGGCATCGGCTGGTAAAAGTACGGTTGCCAAGTTGGTTGCCAAACAGTTCCACTATGTTTACTGTGACACCGGTGCCATGTACCGGGCAATCACATTAAAAGCAATTCGGGAAGGCGTTTCATTCGATAACGTTGCTGAAATTGCTAAAATTGTCAAATCATCAAAGATCACTTTTGAACCCAGCGATGACGGTCAAAAGGTTTTTATCGACGGCAAAGAAATCACCGAAGCGATTCGTCAAGAAGACGTGACCAATTCTGTTTCCGCAGTTGCCGCAATCGGTGATGTGCGCAAGGAACTAAGCGCTCAGCAGCAGGCGATTGCTAAAGACGGTGGCATTGTAATGGATGGTCGTGACATTGGAACATCTGTTTTGCCAGATGCTGAAGTCAAAATCTTTTTGATTGCCAGCGTTGCCGAACGAGCACAACGACGTTACAAAGAAAACATTCAAAAAGGCATCAATACTCCGCTAGATGAATTACAATTGGAAATTGAGGCTAGAGATTATAAAGATTCTCATAGAAAGATTTCACCGCTAACCAAGGCTGAAGATGCTGTAGAGATTGATACGACGTCACTTTCTATTGATCAGGTCGTCTCAAAAATTGCAAATGTTATAAATAAAACACTGAAATAGCAACTAATTGGTCAATTGACTGGTAATATTGGTCAATTTAAGATAAAATTATGATTAGAGTTGTTTCAAGGAGGAATTGTTTGATGAGTGAAAATGCAAATAATGATAAAAATGATTTATTAAACGCTTTAAATAGCGTTAATGAAGTAAAAGTTGGTGACGTTGTCACTGGTGAAGTTTTGGCCAAAGACGACAGTCAACAATTAATCGTGGGTATTGAAGGTTCAGGTGTTGAAGGTGTTGTTCCACCACGTGAGCTTTCATCTGACCAAAATGTTGATGACATTAAGCAGGGCGACAAGCTTAAGTTGGTTGTTACTTCCCGTATCGGAAGCGACAAGGAAGGCGGAAGTTTCCTGCTTTCATCAAAGCGTTTGGAAACCCGTAAAGTTTGGGACGAATTGGCTGAAAAGTCAAAGAACGACGAAACGATTACTGCCAAAGTCAGCCAAGCTGTTAAAGGCGGCTTAGTTGTTGATGCCGGTGTTCGTGGATTTGTTCCAGCCTCAATGATCTCTGACCACTATGTTGATGATTTGAATCAATTTAAAGGTCAAGAACTTGAATTAAAAGTAATTGAAATTGATCCAGTTGAAAATCGTCTTATTTTATCTCATAAGGCAATTGTTCAAGCTGAAAAAGCAGAAGAACGTGAAAAGTTGATGCAAACTCTTCACGAAGGCGATATTGTTGAAGGAACTGTTGCCCGTTTAACCAGCTTTGGTGCGTTTGTTGACCTTGGCGGCATGGACGGATTGGTTCACGTCTCACAAATCGCTTATGAACGTGTTGACAAGCCTTCTGATGTTTTGAAGGTTGGTCAAAAGGTTCAAGTTAAGGTATTGTCAGTTGACTTCGACCGTAACCGAATCTCACTTTCAATCAAACAAACTCTTCCAGAACCTTGGGACGGAATCGAAGAAAAAGCTCCAGTTGGCAGTGTTCTTGAAGGAACTGTTAAGCGCCTTGTTGATTTCGGTGCCTTTGTTGAAGTCTTCCCAGGTGTTGAGGGATTAGTTCATATTTCTCAAATCGCCCACGAACACATCGACAAGCCTTCTGATGTTTTGAAGGTTGGCGAGAAGATTCAAGTTAAGGTTCTTGATGTGGATACTGACAGAAAACGTTTGGCATTATCAATTAAAGCTTTGACTGATGCTCCTGAAGAAGAAGCTAAGCCAAAGAAGTCAAACAACCGACCATCACGTTCACGTAAGTCTAACGACCGTTCAATCAGTAATGCTCCGGAAGAAGAAACCGGCTTTACTTTGGGCGACCTCATTGGTGACGAATTGAAGAAGTCCGGCAACAATGACGATGATGATAACAAATAATCAATTATTTAAATCATGAAAAGGGGCTGGAAACAAAACGTAAGTTTTGTCCCAGCTCTTTTCTTTCTGAATTTACTTAGCAAAGGAGGGATTTATATGGCATTGCCAACAGTTGCATTTATTGGCCGTCCAAACGTTGGAAAATCAACAATTTTTAACCGGATTGCCGGCGATCGAATTTCGATCGTTGAAGATACACCGGGTGTGACCCGGGATCGAATCTATTCTCATGGAGAATGGTTGGCAACTAAATTTGCGATGATCGATACTGGTGGTATTCAGATCAGTGACGCACCGTTTGCAACCCAAATTAAAAGTCAGGCTGAAATTGCCATTGATGAGGCAGATGTGATTGTCTTTATTGTCAGTGGCAAAGAAGGGGTCACCGCTGATGATGAACAGGTGGCTAAGATTCTTTATCGTAGCGACAAACCAGTTGTATTGGCGGTAAATAAAGTTGATAACCCTGAAAGCCGTGAAGATATTTACGAGTTCTATTCACTTGGGTTTGGCGATCCAATGCCAATTTCCGGTGTCCATGGCCTTGGCCTTGGCGATTTACTCGATAAAGTCGTTGAAAAGTTCCCCAAGACAGATGAAAAAACTGATAACGACGATATCCGATTCAGCATCATTGGCCGTCCCAACGTTGGGAAATCATCGTTGGTTAACGCGATTTTGGGCGAAGATCGGGTCATTGTTTCAGATATTGCTGGCACTACCCGTGATGCGATTGATACGCGTTTTGAAGCAGATGGCATGAAGTTCACGATGGTCGACACTGCCGGGATTCGTAAACGAGGCAAAGTTTACGAAAACACTGAACGTTATAGTGTGATGCGGGCAATGAAAGCCATTGACCAAAGTGACGTCATTTTATTTGTGATGAACGCAGAAGAAGGCATTCGTGAACAGGATAAAAAGGTTGCTGGTTACGCTCACGAGGCTGGTAAGGCAATCATTACAGTCGTTAACAAATGGGATACTCTTAAAAAGACTAACCATACGCAACAGGATTTCGAAACTTTAATTCGCAATGAATTTCAGTATATGGCCTATTCACCAATCATCTTTGTTTCTGCTGTCACCAAGCAGCGCATTGAGAAACTACCTGAACTGATCAAACGGGTTTACGATAAC
Organism: Lentilactobacillus otakiensis DSM 19908 = JCM 15040; assembly: GCF_001434145.1. GTDB lineage: Bacteria > Bacillota > Bacilli > Lactobacillales > Lactobacillaceae > Lentilactobacillus > Lentilactobacillus otakiensis. The sequence continues at coordinate 261,900 of NZ_AZED01000014.1, forward strand.
CACGAAAAGCGGGTTCAGTCATCTGCTTTGAACGACGTCATCATGGGCGCGGTTGCCGTTCATCCAACTCCAACGGTTAACGGAAAACGACTGCGAATTTATTACGCCACTCAGGTCGTCACTGGGCCACCAACTTTTGTGGTTTTCGTCAATAATCCAGACTTGATGCATTTCTCATATGTCCGCTTCTTAGAAAATCAAATTCGGGATAATTTTGACTTTACCGGAACCCCCATTAGAATCATCAAGAGAAGCCGAAAATAGACCGAAAATGCTCGTTTTTTAACAAAATCTTGATTTTTAGGCGTTTATCGGCACTAAATTAGGCAAAACCATTGCAATGACGGCGTTCTTATGCTATCTTTGAAAAAGAAATGATGTTGTAAAAGGCGTTATTTCAGCATTCCGGATTTGTGAGAATTCGACTTGCAATGTTTTACATACCTATCTTTGAGGGAGGTGAATACACTCATGGCAAATAAAGCAGAATTAGTAACCAATGTTGCAACTGCAACTGGTTTGACTAAAAAAGACGCTACATCAGCTGTGGATGCAGTATTTGAATCAATCCAAGCTAGTTTAGCAAAAGGTGACAAGGTTCAATTAATCGGTTTCGGTAACTTTGAAGTACGTCAACGTGCCGCTCGTAAGGGCCGTAACCCACAAACAGGTCAAGAAATTCAAATTCCTGCAAGCAAAGTACCAGCTTTCAAACCTGGTAAGGCGCTCAAGGATGCTGTTAAATAGTATTCATCTGTTAAGCCAGAACGGCATTTGTCGGGCTGGCTTTTTTTATACACTTTGGAGGACAAACATGAGCTATTCAAAAACTGCTTTAGACCAACTTGAAGGCGGCCAAATTGATGATTTTAAGAAATCATTCCAGCAGGCACTCGACAATGACTCGGATGACCTGCTTTATTCCTTGGCTGAAGAGCTGTATTCACTCGGCTTTTCCAATTACTCAAATACTATTTACGAAAAACTATTCAAAAAATATCCTGAAGATGATGGCTTAAAAATAAATTTGGCTGAATTAGCGATTGATGACGATCAAGATGACAAGGCGCTGAATTATTTGTCCCAGGTTCCCCAGGAATCAGACGAATATGTCCGTTCGTTGATGGTAGCGGCCGATTTATACCAGACCCAGGGAATGTTCGAGATCAGTGAGCAAAAGCTCTTAGAAGCCCAAAAATTGGCTCCTGATGAGGATGTCATCAAGTTTGCCTTGGCTGAATTTTACTTCACTACCCGAAACTACCGCAAAGCAATTAATTTATACTTGGATTTGATTACGTCTGGTACGTTGGAGATGTCATCCGTCAATCTGGTTGAGCGGCTGGGGGTTTCCTACGCTGAAATCGGCAAATTCGAGCAGGCGATGGGGTATCTGGAACAAATCAAGCCGATCAACATGAACAGTGATGTCAAATTTGAATTGGCATTCACCTATTTCAATTTAAAAGACTATCAAAAAGCGATCAAGACCTTTGAAGATTTACGGGATTCTGACCCCCAATACAGTTCTCTGTATCCTTATTTGGCTGATTCTTATGTCAATCTAAAACGGGTACCTGAGGCTTTGAAGGCGATCCAAGAAGGAATTTCAATCGATCAATTCAACGAAAAGATCTGGCAGAAAGCTGGCCAAATCGCGGAAATGGCCAACGAGGATGATCTGGCATTGAAGTACTTCCAAAAAGGCCATGAAATCGCCCCTGACGACATGGAGATCTTAACCCTACTATCTGATTGGTATATCGCTCACGAACGATACAGCGACAATCTGAAGATTCTGGAGGGGGTCTTGGAGGACCACGTCGTTGATGCGCACTTGGCCTATAATTTAGCCCTCTCATATCAAAATACCGGTGAAACTAAAAAAGCTGCCAATAATTATGAATTGGCAGCCAATGAATTGTCGGACAACCCGGAGTTCTTGAAGCATGCCACGCTATTTTACCGAGAACTTGGCAAGCCCGAAGTTGAGAAGAAGTATTTGAAACAATATTTGGATCTTGTTCCAGGCGACATGGAGATGGAAGAGCTGTGGGACGAGATGTAGATTGTAACGAGCAACGGGTGGGGCGGTTTCTAAGGGTACTTTGATTGAAGTCCCTGGTTCTGGGGCTTTAATTAAAGTGCCCTTAGAAGTTAGCCCCAGTTGCGTCGGCACACGTTTCGACTAGAGTGTAACGAGACCCGGTAGATGCAGTCTCTAACCTAAATTTGGTTTAAGCCCTGGGCTTGGGGTTTAAACCAAATTTAGCTTAGAGGTTAGCATCTGGGTCATCGGCACACGTTTCAGCTAGAGCGAAGGCAAGTATCCACCAATCAGCCTCCCAACATAAAAAAAAGAGCCACTGATCATATCAGCGACTCTCAACATACATATAAAACTAAAGCAACTTAAACCGTTTAGGCCGCTTATAAGTGAACCCTTCACCAATCGCTTCGTTAACCTCAATAATCGAAATAAAGGCTTCCTCATCAATCGATTCGACCAATTTCTTGAGAGTATGCAGCTCACTGGGTGAAACAACACAATAGACAATTTGCTTGGAACGATGGGAATAGCCACCTTCAGCATTGAGGAAGGTCACACCGCGATGTAATTCGTTTTGAATGGCATTTGAAATCTTTTCGGATTCATTGCTGATAATTAAGATTCCCCGTGCGGTGTAAGCGCCTCGCTGGGTAAAGTTGACAATCATCGAAAAGATCCAAACGTAAATTAACGTATATGCCATCTGGCGCACATTCAAATAAATTAATGATGAAAGCAAAACGGCGACATCAATTGTCAACAGTGTTTGTCCCATCTGAACACCTTTGAATCGTTCGAACAATCTGGCAACAATGTCAACACCACCGGTTGTGCCGCCAAACCGGTAAACAATCCCACAGCCAAAGCCACCAAATAAACCAGCACCGATAGCCGAAAGCAGTAGATCGTGGTCAATGTTAATCACAATTGGCACTCGCTGCCAAATCCATAAAAAGACGGCCAGCGCGATGGTTCCGTATAAAGTGTAGAACATATCTTTCTTTCCTAAGAAACGATAGCCAATGGCAAACAACGGAATGTTGACCAAGATCGTCGAGTAAGCTGGATCGATGTGAAACAGTGCTCGCAAAATCAAAGTAATACCTGTGACACCGCCATCCGCCAAATGATTATAAATGTTAAAGAAGACAATCCCAAATGAGTAAATTGCCGTCCCGGCCGCAATTACCAGCAGGTCGACAAATGAAATATCAATTTTAAAGCGGCTCTCTTTTTTCGCCATCGTTTTTCCTCCCTGAATGATCTGACAACTCATCATAGCAATTCTGGCAGATATTTGGCAATGATTTCAGCGTTCTTTTTGTTTCACACCAAAATTCTGTTAAAATTACATCAGGATAAATATTAAATGGATGGCGATAATTGTGCGGATGGTAGAGATTCCTAAAGAGTTCCATGAGGCATTACCAATTTTACAAAAAATTGAATCGGCAGGCTACGAAGCCTATTTTGTCGGCGGTTCTGTGAGAGATACGATTTTAAAACGACCGATTCACGATGTGGATATTGCTACCAGTGCGTACCCCAGTGAAGTAAAGGCGTTGTTCAAACGGACTGTAGACACTGGAATCGAGCACGGAACTGTGATGATCCTTGACCATGGGACTGGATATGAAGTGACGACTTTTCGAACAGAGTCCGGCTACCAGGACTATCGACGCCCGGACAAGGTGACTTTTGTCCGTTCATTAAAAGAAGATCTGAAGCGTCGGGATTTTACAATTAATGCGCTGGCATTGGCTGAAAATGGCCAAGTGACTGATCTGTTTGGTGGCCTGGAAGATATGAAAAAACGGATTATTCGAGCAGTTGGCGATCCCAACGAACGGTTCAATGAAGATGCTCTGCGGATGATGCGAGCAGTCCGATTTGCCAGTCAATTGGATTTTAAAATTGAGGATGAGACCCTTGCCGGCATCAGCAAGCACAGTGAATTACTGGAAAAGATTGCTGTGGAACGTTCGCACACTGAATTTGTTAAAATGATGCTCGGTGTTGATGCCGAAAATGGTTTGAATATCATGTTGGAAACAAATTTGTATCAGCATGTTCCAGTATTGGGGCAATACTTGCCGCAGCTACAACAAATCGTTGCCAGTAAATTTGAGCTCACTAATGAAGTTCAGGTTTGGTCACTTTTAGCCTTTCGATTTGGCTTTTCTTCGAAACAGATTTCCACCTTCTTAAAAAAGTGGAAGACCGCCAATAAAATAATTAATGATGTTATACTTACCGTTGAATTACTTTTTGCGATCCAACGGAATGATGTTACCAATTTAACTTTGTATCATGTTGGCTGCTCAAACGTCGATAACGCAATTGCGGTCATGGCAGATCATTCCAAAACTGCCAACCTGCCGGAAAGATACAATCAACTGCCAATCAAAAATAAAAAGCAGCTGCAGATTACCGGAGGCGTTTTAATTAAAAAGGGCGTCTTGAAGCCCAGTCCACAGCTTGGTAAGGTTTTGGATTATCTTGAACAAAATGTGGTTGCTGGAAAGATCGCCAATCATCAAGACGAGCTTGTCAAAGCAGCCGTTAACTTTCTAAATGAGGACTGATAACTGAATGGAAACAATGCGTGTTGAAAACTTAGCAAAAACGTATGGTGAAAAAACGTTATTTGATAAGCTGAATTTTATTATTAATGAACATGACCGAATTGGATTGATTGGAACCAACGGAACCGGGAAAACTTCTTTGCTCAACGCAATCGCAGGAATCGACCATGATTCCACCGGTGACATTATTACCTCCAAATCATACACAATCGGCTATTTAAAACAGGACCCCGAACTCGATGATCAATTATCGATCATGGATGCCGTTTTTTCGGGCTCCCAAGCTGTCTATCGGACAATTCGAAACTATGAAGCATCACTAAAAGAATACTCGGCGCATCCCGAAGATGAGGACGCTGCCAAACGTTACACGAAAGCAGAAGCCCGCATGAATGAGGAAGATGCCTGGAATGCGCAAAACGACGTCAAGACCATTTTGAACCAGCTGAAAATTACGGATTATAATCAAAAAATTTCCGAATTATCTGGTGGTCAGCGTCGCCGAGTTGGTTTAGCACAAGTTTTGATTCAAGCGCCTAATTTATTACTGCTCGATGAACCAACCAACCATTTGGACTTTGATTCTATCGACTGGCTGGAGAACTACTTAGCTGGTTACAAGGGTTCCTTGATCGTCGTGACCCATGATCGATATTTTCTTGACCACGTTGCCAATAAGATTTGGGAATTGTCATTTGGAAAATTGTACCAATATGATGGAAATTACCAGGATTATGTCCAACAAAAAGCCACTCGAGTTCAAGGCGAGATACAAGCTGAGCATAAGACCCAGCAGCTTTACAAGCAGGAATTGGCTTGGATGAAGACTGGCGCCAAGGCGCGTTCTACTAAGCAGCAGGCCCGGATTAATCGATTCAATGATTTGAAAGAAAACGTCGGTACCTTGCAGCTTGACCAGGATGTCAATATTTCACTTGGCCAGACTCGTTTAGGTAAAGAAGTGCTCAAAATGAAGGACGCCAATCTCACTATTGACGGTAAAACGATCCTTAAAGATTTCAATATCCTTGTTCAACCCAACGAACGGATCGGGATCAGTGGTGAGAACGGTGCTGGGAAAACCAGCCTGTTAAATGTGATTGCCGGTCGTTTGAAGTTGGATTCTGGCATTATCAAAGTCGGTGAAACTGTCAAGATTGCTTACTATACTCAGTTAACCGAACCGATTCCAGAAGATAAACGAGTCATCAGTTATTTGAGCGAGATTGGTCAACAAGTGACTGACAATACCGGTCAAAAGATCAGTGTGGCCGAATTGCTTGAAGAATTCTTGTTCCCACGTTTCATGCATGGCACGTTGATTCGTAAGCTCTCGGGTGGTGAAAAACGGCGCCTGTATCTACTGAAATTGTTGATGCAGCAGCCAAACGTTTTACTCTTGGATGAGCCGACCAACGATTTGGACATTGCGACTTTGACTGTTCTGGAAGACTATATTTCTAAATTTCAGGGAACTGTCATCACGGTTTCTCATGACCGTTACTTCTTGGATAAGGTTGCCGACAGGTTATTGATTTTCCAAGGCAACGGGGTGATTGAAGAACACCGCGGCCGATTTACGGATTACTTGGCTTCATTAAAAAAGTCACCAAAGCAGGCAGCTAAACCGGCGTCAAATACGTCCACTGACCAAGCTGGTACTTCAAGTGAAGCCAGCGACTCAACGGACACGGATAAGCAAGAGAAGAAGAAACTCACTTATTCTGAAAAAATCGAGTATGATCATATCGAAGACGATATTGAAAAACTTGAATCTCAAATTGAAGACATTGATAAACAGATGCAGACCAATGGTTCGGATTATGATAAGCTGGCTGATTTGCAGGCTCAAAAAGACAAATTATCCGCTGAATCCGATAAAAAGATGAAGCGTTGGGAATATTTGAGTGAATACGCAGAGTAATTGTAATCATTAACGTTCTTTCAAAAAGGAGAATTGCTATGTTAGAAGATGCATATTTAGATCTGGCACGTTACGTTTTAGAAAATGGTCATAAGAAAACTGATCGGACCCACACAGGGACTATCAGTACTTTTGGCTATCAAATGAGATTTGATTTATCCAAGAGATTTCCATTGCTGACCACTAAAAAGGTGCCTTTTGGATTGATTAAGAGTGAACTTCTATGGTTTTTGAAGGGTGACACCAACATTCAATTTTTGCTGAAACACAAAAACCACATTTGGGATGAATGGGCCTTTGAAAAGTTTGTTAATTCAAACGACTATACCGGCCCGGATATGACTGACTTTTCCCATCGTGCTCAAAAGGATCCTGAATTCAGCAAAGTTTATCATGAGCAAAAGAAGCTTTTTTGTGATCGAATTGTGGAAGACGACGACTTTGCGCAAAAGTATGGTGATCTGGGCTTGGTTTACGGCAGTCAGTGGCGTGATTGGAAGACTTCAACCGGCGGCACCATTGATCAAATTCAAAATGTGATTGATTTGATCAAGACACATCCAGACTCAAGACGGATGATTGTTTCCGCTTGGAATCCAGAGGATGTGCCGACCATGGCCTTACCACCGTGCCACACATTATTCCAATTCTATGTCAATGATGGCAAACTCAGCTGTCAATTGTATCAACGCTCGGGTGATATTTTCCTTGGTGTTCCATACAACATTGCCAGCTATGCTCTGCTGACTTCAATGATTGCCAGAGAATGCGGTTTGGAAGTTGGCGACTTTGTTCATACCTTTGGGGATGCGCACATTTATCTCAACCATATTGACCAAGTTAAGGAGCTCTTGACTCGCAAACCTCGTCAAGCACCTGAACTTTGGCTGAATCCTGAAAAGAAGCATTTGGATGAATTTGAAATGTCAGATATTAAGGTCAAAAATTATGATCCATATCCGGTTATCAAAGCACCCGTAGCTGTTTAGGAGGACACCGATGTTATCTTTTATTTGGGCAGAAGATGCCAACGGATTGATCGGTGCTGCCGGTCAATTGCCATGGCATTTGCCTGACGACATGCACTATTTTAAGCAAACAACGATGGGGAATACGATTATTTCCGGATCACGGACATTTCGAAGTTATAATCGACCATTACCTGGTCGTGAGAATATCGTTGTTTCCAGCCAGACTGATTTTCCGGCAGGCATAGAAGTTGTCTCATCAATTGCACGGTTATGCGGAATAATTGCCGAAAATCCAGATAAAGAATATATCGTGACCGGCGGCGCAAACTTATTTTCCCAGTTGCTCTCGCAGGTTGATCGGCTTTATCGAACTAAAATTGACGCAACATTCTCTGGAGACACTTATATGCCAGCCATCGATTATTCATTGTTTGATCAAATCAAATCAGTTAAAGGGGTTGTGGATGCCAAAAACAAGTATCCACATACCTTCGAAGTTTTTGAAAGAAAGACAAACTAGGCATAAATGCTTATGAATCTTTTCGCAAACTTTGATATAATTGTGTGTGGACTATAAATAAATTATTAATTTTGTAAAGAAACGAGTGGCGCAAATGGCAAAAGTAAAAATTGTGACGGATTCATCCGCTCAACTTACAGATGAAGAACTCAAACAATACGGAATTACGATTGTTCCATTAACAGTGATGATCGATGATACTGTGTACATTGACCGTGACACAATCACCAATGAAACCTTTGTTCCTCAAATGCTTGCTGCACATGACCTGCCAAAGACAAGCCAACCACCAGTTGGTAAATTTGTGGAAGCGTTCGATCAATTGGGCGAAGATGGCAGTCAGGTTCTTTGTTTGGACATGCTGGAAGCAATCAGTGGGACTGTCCATGCTGCAGAACAGGCGGCAACTTTAAGTAAGGCTGACGTAACAGTTGTTGACAGCCAGAGTACTGACCGTGGATTAGGCTTTCAAGTGATTGAAGCTGCTAAACTTGCTCAACAAGGTGCTGATATGAAGACAATTTTAGCCAGAGTTGATAAAGTACGTAGTAATACCAAGTTGTATCTTTGCGTCATGACTTTGGACAACATTGTTAAAGGCGGCCGGCTTCATCCCATTGCTGGAGCGATTACCAATTTCTTAAATATCAAGTTAGGGCTTCAGGTTACTGGCGGCAAACTTAAAATTATTTCTAAAGGTCGTGGCGATAAGTCACTTAAAAAGTTTTTCAATGGTATCATTGATGAAATGAAAAACACGCCTTCTATCAAGTCGATTGGCATTTCATATGTCACTGAGACCGAAGTGTTAAAGGATACTGTTCAAAAGCTTAAGGCGGAGTTCCCAGATGCTTCATTTTTGGAGCGGGTCACTTCACCAACCATTTCCACCCACACTGGAAAGGGTGCCTTCGCGTTAATTTATTACAGTGATCCTGAATAATGTTAGATGAATATTGCTTGAAGGGGCGAGACAAAGCGGGCGTTTTGTTATCACCCCTTTTAGATTTTTATGAGAGGTTGTTTCTGTGAGTAAAAATAAACATATCAAACAAAAACAGCATCATTTTCATTGGTTGCTCCTGCTGCTTGGGATCGTCGTGATTGGTGCGGCGGCTTTTGGCGGTTACCATTTTCTTAATTCGGGGACGACTTCGCTCCCCAAAGAGGTGAAGTTGACTGCAGTTGGTGACTCATTGACCCAAGGAGTTGGGGATCCAACTGCTAAAGGCGGCTATACCCATTTGATTCGTGAAAAAGTCGCTGACAAGAATCCAAGTGTGAGAATGTCAGTTGCTAACTACGGAATCTCTGGTGAGACAACCAACCAGATTAATCATCGGGTGGTTCATTCCAAACGGCTGCAGAACAGTCTTCGCCAGGCAAACGTCATTACGATCACTACTGGTGGTAACGATCTGCTCAAATTTTTAAAAGCTAATGTCGTGGGTTTGAACAAACACCAGTTGGATCGGAAAATGACGGGTTACTGCCAAACATACCAGACCAGGGTGACACGGTTGTTCAGAAACATTCGCCATTTGAACCGGCAGGCACCGATTTTTGTGTTTGGGATTTACAACCCGGTATACGTCTACTTTCCACAGGTCAGTTATATTAATGATACGGTGATTCATACCAACCAAATTACCAGTAAAGTCATTAATCAACAGCACGGCATGTATTTTGTGTCGATTAACAAACAGTTGACGGATGGTCAGTTTAAGACGGCTAAATCCAGGAAATCCTTGGAGGAGAAAGCAGCCGCCAGTATCATTGCTGAAGGGCACAATTCACCAGCAGATATTGAACAGCTGCTGGATGGGCAACCGGCTCAATCCAACAAATATCTGTCAAACGATGATCATTTCCATCCAAATTTAACCGGTTATAAAATCATGACCAACCAACTTTATAAACAAATGGCGGCACATATTACTTGGCTAAAGGAGTAAGTTTGAATGAGAAATGCCTCAAACAAAAGTAAACAGCGAAACCCGTGGAAAATTGCTTTTATAGCACTCATCAGCATGTTGATCATCGCAGCGGCTGGCGTTTTTTTAGCGGTGTCACTTTCTTCATCCATTAACAAGTCAGTTAATCAAAAGTCAACCAACACATCAGAACCAATTTCTGCGACGATCAACAAAACCCAGTTGAATCAGTTATCCAATTATTACTTAGGGCGACTGCAAAAGGGTTCGGCAGCTCAATATCATTTCGAAGTGGGAAATGAAGGAATTGTCTATGGGTCACTCAAGTTATTAGGTTCAAGTGTTGATTACTCACTGACGTTTGATCCCAAGGTGATGCCAAATGGCAATATTGAACTCCATGCAAATAAGCTTGCGTTAGGCAAGTTCCCGGTGCCAATTAGTTTTGTTCTGATGTATGTTAAGCAAAATTACAAACTGCCCAAATGGGTTCAATTGATTCCAAAGGATAAAACCATCAAACTTGATATTATTCATATGAATGGTGACAATGGAATCAATTATCGCGCACGAACCATTGATATGAAGGGTCAGGGTAAATTCACCTTTGACATTCTTTTGCCGCAAACAGACAAGGAGGATTAGTATTGAACAAAACATTCTATCAATTTCTGATGACCAAACGTAACCCGGGAAGTACTGATCCTGAGGCTGAGTTTGCCAACAATGCATTTTATGATCAGTCATTTCCCAAACAGGAAGATGAATTTGATGAACTATCCAAATATTTAGAAGAAAATGCTTCATACCTTCCCACCATGGAAATATTTGATTCGGTGTGGAAGGAATACCAAGAAAGCTTTTAGGAAGTGAAATAATGGCAGTAACAATACAATGGTTTCCAGGACATATGGCTAAAGCAATCCGCCAATTCGAAGAAAATCTTTCTTTGGTTGACGTCGTATTCGAAGTGATTGACGCCAGAATTCCACTGACTTCTCAGAACCCCGAAATTAAACGGATTAGTGCTGATAAGCCTCATCTTTACATTATGACCAAACGGGACCTGGCAGATCCAAAGCGAACCAATGCTTGGCTGCAATATTTTGCCGAACATGATCAACCCGCAATTGCGATTGACGCCAAAACTAAATTTGGAATTAATAACGTCATCTCAGTTATTTCGCCAATTTTGCACGATAAATTGCAGCGTGAGCAGGATAAAGGGATGAAGAAGCGGCCAATTCGAGCTATCAGTGTGGGCGTTCCCAATGTTGGGAAGTCGACAGTCTTGAACCGATTGGTGAACCGTCGGGCAGCTCAAGTCGGTAATCGACCTGGCGTTACCAAGGGCCAACAGTGGCTCAAATCCACCGATAAATTGGAATTGCTGGATACGCCGGGCATTTTGTGGCCTAAATTCTCCAGTCAGGAGGTTGCCAACAAATTAGCATTCACAGGTGCGATTAAGGAAAGTGTCTATGCCAGTGACGATGTTGCCTTATTTGGCTTGAAAGAAATTAGACAATTAAATCCCGAAGGACTGAAGGATCGTTATCATTTGAATGATGATGATCTCGACTTATCCGATGTTGATTTACTTTTGCAGATTACCAAAAAAGTTGGTATGCGCGACGATTATGAGAGAGGCTCCGACCGGATTATTCAAGATTTCCGTTCTGGTAAAATTGGCCGGTATACCCTTGACGATCCCGAAGTGGTGAACGACGATGACCAAGCTAACGATTAAAGAAATTAAACAAGTGTTGGCTGAGATCGAGGACCTTACTGATCCTCAATTAGCTGAATTGAAAAGCGATCCTCGTAAAGGTGTCCAAACAGCCACCCGTGCCACAATCAAACGGCTCCAAAAAAAGGCAGAAGCTTTGGCTGAATTTGAGCATCGTTTTAGATATGAACGTTCATTTTGGCATCACGGATTACAATACGTTGCCGGCGTGGATGAAGTCGGTCGTGGCCCATTGGCAGGGCCAGTGGTCTCGGCTGCGGTTATCTTGCCGCACGATTTTGATCTAATTGCGGTCAATGATTCTAAGCAACTGACACCATCCATCCGGGCTGAATTAGCACCGAAAATCCGGGCGGAAGCTTTGAGTATTGGAATTGGGATGGTTGATAATCACGGCATCGATGAGTTGAATATTTATCAAGCCACCCGAGTTGCCATGAAACAAGCAGTCGAAGCTTTGGACCCCCGGCCCGAAGAGATTATTGTCGATGCCATGCAGATCCCAGTACCAATTCGACAAACTCGATTGATCAAAGGGGATGCAAAAAGCATTAGTGTCTCCGCTGCCAGCATCGTTGCAAAGGTGTACCGGGATCATTTAATGGATGAATATGCCAAACGCTATCCCGAATATGATTTTCCGCACAACGCGGGTTATGGGACGGCTAAGCATTTAGCAGCTTTAAAAGCGTACGGTCCGACTCCGATTCACCGAATGACCTTTGCGCCAGTTAAAAAATTTAGCAAAAAATAAATATTTTTACGTAATTACTCTTAAAAGGATGAAGACAATGCTTTTAAGAGATTTTTTATTGAGAATCCATTTATGTAAGGGAATTGGCATTATTGGCAAATCAAAAATTTACACTTGGATGGACCGAGTCGGCTGGAACGATCTGCAAATCCCGACGGCAGGCTTTTTGAGTGCGGTCGCTCAGCTAAATTCACGGAATTCGGCAGTTTTTCGACAAAGTTATGAGCAGTTGATTCAAGATGATGAACAGGTGATCAAATTAGTCGATGGCGAACGCTGGTTGACCATTGTCGATGCTGAGTATCCATTGCAGCTGCGAGAATCGTACGCACCACCATTAGTTTTATTTTACCGTGGAGATTTGGACCTATTGAAGCATCCATTGTTGGGGATTGTCGGTGCGCGAGACTGTACCTCATATTCCGTTGAAATCTTAAAAAATTTGATTCCTGGAAGAGTTTCCAATACAATGACTATTGTGTCGGGGCTCGCAAAAGGAGTTGATACACTGGCCCATCAATGTGCGATTGCCAATAACGGTTGTACAATCGGAGTGATTGGGACGGGGATGGATATTTGCTATCCATATTCCAACCAAGACCTCCAAGCCAGCATCGCCCGGGATCATTTGCTGATCAGCGAGTATCCGAACCACACGAAGGGCTACCGCAACCATTTTCCAGAACGTAATCGAATCATTGCCGGGTTGGTGCAAAGCGTTTTAGTCACCGAAGCCAAGCAACACTCGGGCAGTTTAATTACGGCTAATTTAGCGCTTCAAAATAATCGGAATGTGTTAGCAGTTCCGGGATCGATTTTAGCACCGCTTTCTGTTGGCACGAATGAATTAATTGTTGCCGGTGCAAAACCGGTCTTACGCGATTTGGACATTCTGGAGGAATACTTTCACACCGGGATTTAGAAGTTCATTAGTTGACACTTCAAAATTCCTGCAATATGATGTGGTAGATTTGTAATAAAAATTCCTACAATAATATAACTAAAAATAAGCAGTTTTGAGGGGAGAAAATATGGCAACTTCTACAAAAACCAAACCAAAAGCCAAAGCAAAAACTAAAACCAAGCGAAAATCGCCTAAAAAAAATCTGGTGATTGTTGAGTCACCAGCCAAAGCTAAGACTATCGAGAAGTATCTTGGTCGCTCATATAAAGTTGTGGCCAGCAAAGGACATGTGCGTGACCTGCCTAAGAGTAAGATGGGGGTCGACATTGATCACGACTACGAACCACACTACATTTCCATCCGTGGTAAAGGTGACACGATCAAAGAATTACGTTCCGCTGCTAAAAAAGCCAAAAAAGTTTATCTTGCAGCCGATCCCGATCGTGAAGGGGAATCAATTGCGTGGCATTTACAGCACATTCTTGATTTAGATCCGAATGATAATAACCGGGTCGTCTTTAATGAAATCACTAAAGGCGCTGTTAAGGAATCATTCAAGCATCCCCGTAACATCGATATGAATTTGGTGGATGCCCAGCAGGCTCGCCGAATCCTCGACCGATTAGTGGGTTATTCCATTTCACCATTACTCTGGCAAAAAGTTAAGAAGGGCCTAAGTGCCGGACGAGTTCAATCAATCGCACTTTGGTTGATTATCGAGCGGGAAAAAGCCATCAAGGACTTCACGCCAGAAGAGTATTGGTCCATTGACTCTGAATTTAAAAAGGGACGCAGCAAATTCAAAGCTTCATTCTATGGCTTGAATGGCAAGAAAAAAGAACTGCCAAATAATGAGGCAGTTCAAAAGATTCTGCAACAATTAGATCCTAAAGGTGATTTTGATATCACCAAGGTAACCCGACGTGAACGCAAGCGTCAGCCACAACCACCATTTACCACCAGTACGATGCAACAGGAAGCCAACCGTAAGTTGAATTATCGGACTCGGAAAACCATGATGGCTGCTCAACAATTATACGAAGGAATCAACATCGGTAAAGAAGGCAGTCAAGGCTTGATTACCTATATGCGTACTGATTCAACCCGGATTTCTGTGATTGCCAAGCATGAAGCTTCGAAGTTCCTACACGAAGAATATGGTGCCGAATATGCTGCAACCAAGCCTATTAAGGGTAAGTTGCCTGAAGGTGCCCAAGATGCCCATGAGGCGATCCGGCCAACTTCAGTATTCAGAACACCAGCTAGTTTGAAGAAGTACTTGACCCGAGACCAGTTCAGGTTATACCAAATGGTTTGGTCAAGATTTGTGGCCAGCCAAATGACGCCAGCAATTATGGACACGATGGCAGTCACAATTGAGCAAAACAACGTTGTTTTCAAGGCCAATGGTTCCAAGATGAAATTTGATGGTTTCTTGAAAGTTTATGGTGATAGCAAAGAAAAAGACAATCTATTGCCGGACTTGGAAACTGGCGATGTTGTCAAGTTGGTTAAGAATAATCCAGATCAACATTTTACTCAGCCACCTGCACGATACAGTGAAGCCACGCTGATTAAAGCCCTTGAAGAAAAGGGTGTTGGCCGGCCATCAACTTACTCACCAACTATTGATACCATTCAACGTCGATATTACGTTAAAGAAGTTGGTCGCCGATTTGAGCCAACCGAATTAGGTGAAATTGTTAACAAGATTATTGTTGAGTATTTCCCTGATGTCGTTAATATTGATTTCACGGCTAACTTGGAAGGTAAACTTGACCAAGTTGAAGAAGGTAAAGAGAATTGGATCAAATTAGTTGATACATTCTACAAGCCATTTTCAAATGAAGTCGATGCAGCAACCAAGAATATGGAAAAAGTTCAGATCAAAGATGAGCCAGCAGGCATTAATTGTGAAATCTGTGGTGCACCAATGGTCATCAAGATGGGCCGGTACGGCAAGTTCTATGCTTGTTCACGATTCCCGGATTGTCGAAATACCAAGGCAATTGTCAAGGAGATCGGCGTCATTTGTCCTAAGTGTCATGAAGGTCAAGTGATTGAACGAAAATCAAGGAAAAATCGAATTTTCTACGGCTGTTCAAGATATCCCGATTGTGACTTTGTCTCATGGGATAAACCAATCGGCAGAGATTGTCCAAAAGACGGTCACTTCTTAGTCGAAAAGCGGGTAAAGGGCGGCACCCAAGTTGTTTGTCCAAACGGCGACTATGAGGAACCGGCACAAAAATAAGTGTGCGACGAGACCCGTTTAGGGCCCGGAGCATAAAAGAGAAGCACCAATGATGAACGCACTTGGTTTATCGTTGGTGCTTCTCTTTTATGTAGTAGGGTCCTGGGTCGTCGGAGCATAGCTCAGAAGCAGAAGGGAGCTGTAGGAGAAATAACAATTACAAAACCTGCACAATCTAAATCATTGTGGAAATCCTACCCAAACATTTTTCCACCGCCCCTGACCGATCTTTGCCAATATTCCATTTCAATCATCAAGATTCCACCTGAGCCAACTCAAATTTTCCGTCCAATTCTCTTTTGTTCCACAATGCACAAAAGGGTGTAAAATCAAGTTGATAGAAGATTAGGGGAGGCTTTACAATGTTTTCATCAAAACACAGTAGTTGTACAACTATTTTAGTTGGCAAGAAGGCCAGTTATGACGGGTCAACCATTATCGCTCGGAATGAAGATGCGGGGGAAGCAGTCCACCCAAAGAAGTTTGTGGTTGTTGAATCAGAGGATCAACCACGCGATTATCATTCAAAATTAACTAACTTTGCTGTTAAATTACCAGAGAACCCATTGAGATATACCTCAGTGCCCGATGCTGTCCCTGGCGAGGGCATTTGGGGTGAAGCCGGTATCAATGCCCATAATGTGGCAATGAGTGCGACAGAGACGATTACGACCAATGCGCGGGTCATCGGTGCCGACCCATTTGAAAAGGATGGTCTTGGTGAAGAAGATCTCTTGACCATCACGTTGCCTTACATTAATTCTGCTCGTGAAGGTGTCCAACGGGTTGGTAAGCTGCTTGAGAAGTATGGCACTTATGAATCTAACGGGATTTTGTTCTCAGACGTCAATGAAATTTGGTACATGGAAACTGCCGGCGGCCATCACTGGGCTGCTCAGCGGATTCCAGATGATGCCTATGTGATTGCACCTAACCAAACAGGGATTCAAGAAATCGACTTTGATGATCCTGACAGTTTCATGTTCTCAAAGGACCTCCGCAAATTTGCACAAGCTCATCATCTGAATCCATCAAGTCATTTTAACTTCAGAAAGATTTTTGGTTCCGATACTCAGTTGGATCGTCACTACAACACACCACGGGCTTGGTATGGTCAGCGTTACTTTGACCCTGAATCAGTCAAGGACAAGACACCGATGAGCAATGATTTGCCATTTATTTGTCACGCCAACCGTAAGATCACCATTGAAGATATCAAGTTTGTTTTGAGTTCCCATTATCAAGACACGCCTTATGATCCATTTGCGCCTGGTGCAGATTACAAGACAGTTCCATACCGGCCAATTGGAATCAACCGTAACCAGGAATTATCCATTCTGCAGTTACGTCCAGGAATTCCTTCAGCCTACTCGGCAATTCAGTGGCTGACATTTGCTTCCAATCCATTTAACACGTTGACACCATTCTTCACCAACGTGGTGAATACACCGGATTGTTACCGCGATACCACTGGCACTTTAGACAGTCACAACGCATATTGGGCAAACCGTCTCATTTCGTTGATTGCTGCTGATCATTACCAAGAATTGATGCAGGACATTGAAGACTATCAACTCAAGGCAATGGGCTATGCGCATGAGCGAATTGCCCAAGTTGACAAGCAAATGGCTGAAAAAGAAGCTTCTGGCTCGCACGTTGTTAGAGCACTGGGACAAGCAAATGCCCGTACTGCTGATCGGATCATGAAAGATACAGAAGATCTGCTAACGAAGCTGGTTGTTAAAGCCAGCCAAGATGTTCCGGGTTCATTCACTCGAGAACATTATTAAAATTCGGTATTCAAAAAGGATGTTCCACAAACCAGCAGTTTGTGAAGCATCCTTTTTTAAATCGTAGCATATGGGGCAGTGATGTCCTATTTGTGTTGGATAAAAAACTGGCATTGATGTTTTCCATCAATACCAGAAAGTTTAGACCACAAATTTGAAGGAAAATTCATCTCAGTTTTTGAATCTATTCAAAATGATGAGTTATGGGGGAAAAACTATGTGGAAGCAATTTAGAATCGAGAAACAATTTAATGATTCCTTTTGTCCCACATGTTTTTTAAAATAATGACACATATAAGAAAGACTGTTGCGCCGATTCCAACCCATAAACCTTGGTGATAAATTCCAATGAAATTCTTGATTGCTTGGGAAATTCCCCAGGCTATGAAGATCAGTATAATCACTGTGGTGATCCGAATTAATAATTTACTCATGGGTTTATTCATCCTTTAATTAAGCTAAGATACCGAGCACGTCAACGATTTTGACAGTCCAGCATTTCTTAGAAGTGGGTGAGATCGGTGACAAAAACTTGGCCACTCGCTACATTGATAGTTTTTTGCCAAATGCTTACAAATTTCTTTTCAGAAACCCACCTACCAATCAATAATGAAACTTTTGAGTACATCTTCTTTCGAAGAGTCCCTTCAACATACCTCATCCCATATTTTCAACCGAGAGTAGTCATAAGCTTCCAATCTGCTTGATCGGGACCGTATATTGGATCGTTTGATTGAAGATTATTTGAGTATGGAAAACTTCTTTCAGCGTTTCTTTAGCGAGTTCGTTGTCTGATTCTCTTAGAACAATATCATTGTCAATTCTATTAGTATCGTAGTCTGTGGCTCGTATAGCAGTACTTTCCTCTAAAGCATCAATAGTACCAACAACAGATATTGTAAAACCTTTTTTAGCTCTTATAGATTCATGTCCTGGGTAAAGTTGATTGGTGATAAATCAGTCGAATTGGTAATCAAATCACTTATCAAGCTGTTGTAAGCATTCAGTCCAGTTTTAGCATTGTCAAAGTTAACCTTGGTTAAGTAATCACCAAGTTCGACGTTGGATAAACCGGCGATGGCCGCATCAGCCTGTTTAACGGATTGCTGGAACTTGACCCGTAACTTCGCTTTCGTGTCATTTAGTTTCGGGCCAAACTTAACGTAGTGGGGATCAACTAACACGCCGGCAAGTTTGTAAGTCCAATAAGCTTGGTTGGGTGCATAACTGCCGGAAGCGTTTTGATAAGCTTTTGGTGTATCATTGGCGCCCGCATAGAATGGCACAAAGGAACTTTGAGCAGCGACACCCATCGCCAACCACTGGATCCCAGCGGCTGCAGTAGGCATATTTGGCCGAATTTGGAGGATATGAGCCTCTTGCGTCTTGGCTAGGCTAATTGGTCGGTAAAGGTGTTGATCGTGCTCAGAGCCCTCACCAATGGGGTCAAATGAGGTGCCTTGATAATGGGAACTTAAGAAGTCTTGAACATCAAAGACACTTAATTTTCGATTAGCATGGTTAATGAACGGCATTTCCTGACTGGTAGGTTCAAAATTCAATTCGGGCGAGAACATTTTCAGGCCGTACCAAACCCGTGGTGTGTTGTAATACGTATCGGACAAATCAGCCGTTCCAAAAATCTTTCGGAAGTTAAATGTCTTCCCAGAAAGATCCGGATTCAAATGGTTTTCAGCAACAAAGTCGCGGATCTTGGGTGACCACATAAAATTGTCAGGATCGTCAAAGTCAATTTCTTGAATGGCACTTTGATTGGCAATAACCGCATATCCATCATCTGGAATGCGTTGGGCAACCCAGTTGTGGCCGCCGCCAGTTTCCATATACCAAGCTTCATTTTTGTCGGCAAAGAGGATCCCATTTGATTCTGAGGTCCCATAGTATGCGACAATTTGACCTAAACGCTGAACACCTTCACGGGCGGTCTTGACGTATGGTAGGACAACGGTGATCATGGCTTCTTCGCCAATGCCGTCTTCTTCAAGCGGATCAGCACCCAAAGCCAATTTATTGGTATAAGTACTTTCAGTGGCACTCATCGCAACGCCGTATTCGTTAAAGCCATCTTCTTCAAATAACCCGAATTTTTCAGTCCATTCAGGAGTGGCCGAATACTTGAATCTGATTTTGGGTAAGGTGAGTTTAAAACCATTATCATTAGATGAAAATTCTGGTTCGTCATCGAATTCTTGATGCTTATGGATAACATAGTTCTTTGGCCAGGAAGACTTACTGTCCTCGTTTCGGGCAATCATAATTGAGCCATCGATGCTGGCGTTTTTACCAACAATCATGCTGGTACATGCAGAAAAGTTTTTGTAAGGTATCATTTTTAAAATCTCCTATTTGCAGTTGACTATTGCTTTCGTTATTGTATCATTTTTTGTTATAAATCGGTTCGACAGTGTTCAAACGTTCATTTGCATATTGCAGGCAAAAAATATTTAAGGTATACTTTTGCCATTCAAAACAAATGGAGGAATTTTACACATGCCAATCGTAGATATTCATTTAATTGCCGGTCGTTCTCAAGATCAATTGAAGGGTCTGGTTGAGGACGTTACTGCTGCCGTTGTTAAAAACACTGGTGCACCAGCTGAACACGTTCACGTTATTTTAAGCGAAATGGAAAAGAATCGTTACAGTGTTGGCGGTGTGCTTAAAAGCGACGAAAAGTAATTTTGAAATTCATCAATTAGCCTGCAATCCAATCATTGTGGGCTTTTTGTTTGAGATTCTGTTTGAATGAATGAAAGAAAATTCTTTTACTTTTATAAAGTTTGACTGAGGGTTGGTTTGCCAATCGATATTATTGTATACTTAACGAAGAGAAAAGGCGTATAAACGCACGAATAATAGGAATGGAGACCTTTACATGAATGATCAGCAATACATAATGTCCATTGATGAGGGGACAACAAGTACCCGGGCAATATTGTTTAATAATGATGGGGATATCGTTGGTAAGGCACAACGGGAGTTCCATCAGTATTTTCCAAAATCAGGCTGGGTTGAACATGATGCCAATGAGATTTGGAATGCCGTTCAGTCAGTCATTTCTGAAGCCTTGATTAACGCAGATGTGCAACCCTACAAGGTGCGCGGAATTGGTGTCACCAATCAACGGGAAACGACGGTGATTTGGGATAAGAACACCGGCGAGCCAATTTATCACGCAATTGTTTGGCAGTCTAAACAAACTGCCGCGCTGGCTGATCAGCTCAAACGCGATGGTTATAATGACATGATCCACGACAAAACCGGGTTGATCATTGACTCATATTTCTCAGCAACCAAGATCAAGTGGATTTTGGATAATGTTGAGGGGGCCCGTCAAAAGGCCGATAATGGTGACCTGTTATTTGGGACGATCGACACTTGGGTTCTTTGGAAACTCACCGGCGGAAAAGTTCATGCAACTGACTATACGAACGCCAGCCGAACCATGCTATTTAACATTCATTCTTTAACTTGGGACAAAGATATTCTCAAATTATTGAACATTCCGGAAAGTATGTTGCCTGAAGTTCATTCTTCATCAGAGATTTATGGCTACACTTCCGGCTACTCATTTTCAGGCGTCCAAGTGCCAATCGCCGGGATTGCCGGTGACCAACAGGCCGCTTTATTCGGTCAAATGGCTTTGCAGCGTGGTATGATCAAAAATACCTATGGCACCGGTGCTTTCATTGTGATGAACACCGGTGAAGAGCCAACTCTTTCCAAACGCGGCTTGTTGACAACAATTGCATATGGCATCAACGGTAAGGTTAATTATGCGCTTGAAGGAAGTATCTTTGTTGCCGGCTCGGCCATTCAGTGGCTTCGAGATGGTATGGAGATGGTCAAATCATCCCCTGATTCAGAGCAAATGGCCATTGACGCTAAAAGTACTGATGGCGTTTATGTCGTGCCAGCCTTCACCGGCCTTGGTGCGCCTTACTGGGATCAGGATGCTCGTGGGGCAGTCTTTGGCTTAACCCGCGGGACGACCAAAAATCAATTCGTTAGAGCGACCCTGGAATCATTGGCTTATCAGACAAGGGATGTTGTTGATACTATGGCTGCTGAAACTGGGATTGATTTGAAGTCTCTGGCAGTTGATGGTGGGGCAGCGAACAACAATTATTTGATGCAGTTCCAAGCAGATATCTTGGGCACACCAATTCAGCGAGCTTCAATTTCAGAAACCACCGCGTTGGGTGCTGCATACTTGGCAGGCTTGGCAGTCGGTTTCTGGGACTCAATCGAAGAGATCAGAAGAACGGTTAAATCACGAGATAACTTCGAACCAAAAATGGATGAGCCCACTCGCCACAAGCTATACTCCGGCTGGCAAAGAGCGGTTAAGGCAACCATTTCCTATCATTCAGATGAAGATTAGTTAATCATTTTGAAATCAAAAAGCGACCGGCCAAAAATTGGTCAGTCGCTTTTATGTTCATTATTGTCCTACAGCAATATCTAAATGATCCTGTAGATACCGGGCAACGCCGTCATCATCGTTAGTGAAATCAGTGACTTCATCGGCAGAATTTTTAATTTTGTCGATGGCGTTTTTCATAGCGACACCGGTTCCGGCATACTCCATCATGGTCAGGTCATTGCCTTCATCGCCAAACGCAATAATATCTTTTTGCAGAACACCATAGTAATCGGCCAGGAATTTTAACCCGGTTGATTTGTGGACACCTTTGGTTGCAATTTCAACGATTGGATGTGGGCCACCCCAAGGGGAGACTTCCACTTGATCACCAAATTGTTGTTCAACGAAATTAATCAGGCCTTGCTTCAATTCCGGCTCCACTTGAACCGTGATACTAATCGGATTAGTCTTTAAGCTCTTTCGACTTAACACCTGATTAGTTTTCAAACTGCTTGGGAAAAAGCCAAAGCCGGTATTAAGACCGCGGTTGGCCAAGAACATGTCTCGTCCCTCCACGGCAATGAGGGAAAGGCCGAGCGGCTTGCTTTTTTCAAGTAATTCCGTCACGATTTCTTTATCGATGGTGTATTGGTATTCACGATTCCACTCTTGATGTGGTAAAATGCCAAGGTTGCCATTGAAATTAATCATTGGGGTTTCCAATTTTAAATCATCATAAAAATTTTCAGAAAGTCTATTGGGACGGCCGGTCACAATGCTCACTATGTAGCCCTGCCGTGCAGCTGCACGAATGGTTTCAGCGGTTTGTGGGCTGATCTGGCTGTCATCGTTTAAGGTGGTGCCGTCCAAGTCGAGTGCGATTAATTTTTTCGTAATTGTGATCACTCCTTACTAACATATCCATTCATACTATCTGAAAACTCATAACACGTCAATTATTAGTACCCAAAAGGGAGATTAGAATGCATTTACCAAGTGATTTTATTCATAAATACCAACAATTAATGGGGGAAGTGGAAGCCGATAAGTTCATTGCCAGTTTTGATCAGCCGACCACTCCAGGCTTCAGAATCAACCCATTGAAGGCTCATCGGCCAGCCGATTTGGACCTGAGCGAACCCACTGAACATTGCCAGTTTGGCTATCATGGCCAGGTGAGTGGGAAGACCGTTGATCATCAAAGTGGCGCAGTTTACAGTCAGGAACCCAGTGCCATGTACGTCGGCGAGGTCGCTCATCCTAATCTCAATGAGAAAGTCCTGGATTTATGTGCCGCACCGGGGGGTAAGACCACCCACCTGGGAAGTTATCTGAAAAATACTGGCTTGTTGATTGCCAACGAGATTGATAGTAAGCGCTCTAAGGCATTAGTGGAAAATGTGGAACGGTTTGGGATGACCAATACGATTGTGACCAATACCGATCCAGATCACTTAGCTGCCCAGCTGCCGGAATTCTTTGACCGGATTTTGGTGGATGCTCCATGTTCCGGTGAAGGGATGTTCAGAAAAGATCCCGATGCTATTCAGTATTGGAGCCTGGATTATCCAGTTGAATGTGCATCCCGACAGCGAACGATTTTGACCCAAGCAGTTAAGAATTTGAAGCCAGGTGGAGAACTGATCTATTCGACCTGTACATTCGCACCGGAAGAAGATGAACAGATCATTGCCTGGTTGGTTGACACCTATGGTTTCGAAATTCAACCCATCAAGAAGTTTGCTGGGATGGATGATGGCAAACCTGAATGGGCAAATGGAAATGCTGACTTAACGAAGTGTGTCCGTATTTTCCCACATCACTTTAATGGTGAAGGCCACTTCATTGCCAAACTCAAAAAGCCGGTCAACATTGACAACGTGAAGGAACCACGACGTTTTCGCGGGATTAGTAAAAATATCGAAATGCCGACGAAGGATCAAAATCAATTATTTGATCAGTTTGCCAAAGAAACACTTAATCATGTTCATTTCCAGAAGTTGGTCGTCTTTAAAGATCACTTATACTCAGTGCCTGAGGAGACCCCCAATCTTTCTCGGGTCAAGATTGTGCGGTTGGGATTGGAAATTGGCACATTCAAGAAAAATCGCTTTGAACCTAGCTATGGCTTAGCCTTGGCACTGCACCCAGATCAAGCTGTTCAAAAAATAACGATTGATCAGGCTGAATGGCAGAAATATGTCCATGGTGATACCTTCCAAGTTAGCTCAGACCTGAAGAAGGGCTGGTATCTGTTAGTCTGTGAAAATCAGCCGGTTGGCTTCGCTAAAGTTGTCAACGGAACGGCTAAGAACTTCTTTCCAAAAGGGTTGAGGTTTGCCGTTTAAAAAAGAGTTAAATCACAATCTGAGAAGGTAATTCTCAGTTGTTGATTTAACTCTTTTTAGTAGGTCAATTTTCTTTGATTTAAATATGAAATAAGTTGTGGGTCAAGAAGTAGTCGTTGTTGCTGCAAATCAGAAATGCTCTGGCAATTCAACATCAACATGATGGCTTTTAGTCCATACTGCCATTCTTTAATGTCAGCGATGATTTGATCATCACTTTGATGGATGATGTCGTGGAGAAAATAGCCAGCAACGCCAACCGCTGATGCGCCTAACGCTAAGCATTTAGCGACATCTAATGGTGATTTGACCCCTCCGGAAGCAATGACAGTCAATTGATTGTTAAATGAGCGGGCTTCCATTAGGGATTCAATTGTGCTCAATCCCCAATTTTTGAGGTAGGCCATATCTTTAGAGTGACGGCGGAAATTTTCGATGGCCGCAAAATTTGTGCCACCATGACCGCTCACGTTCACAGACTCAACGCCAATTTTGGCGAGTTGCGCGATCGTTTCTTGACTCATCCCAAAGCCAACTTCTTTGACAACAACTGGCACGTTAACGTGTTCAACAATTTGTTGGATGTTTTCAACAAAGTCGAACTGACGATCACCTTCCGGCATCACTAATTCCTGGGCAACGTTAATGTGGAGTTCCAGTGCATTGGCACCAATCATATCAACCGCAGCTTGGGCGTCTTCGAAAGGATGATTGGCCCCAATATTGGCAAACAAAACGCCATCCGGATTGGTTTGTCGAACCACCGTGAAAGAATCACTCACGCTGGGGTCACTCAAGCCAACGCTTTCTGAGCCAACTGCCATCGCTAGGCCAGTTGCTTTGGCAATTGAAGCCAGCCGACGATTAATTTCTTTTGTGTGTTCACTGCCACCAGACATGGCTTCGATGTAGAAAGGCGTCTTTAGTGGAATCCTGGCAATCTGGGTTGAAAGATCGATTTCGTCTAATGAATATTTAGGCAGGCTGGTGTTAATAAAACGAACACCGTCAAAAGCGGTGTCGTCATTTGTGTAAAATTTTTCGGCCAACGAAACGTGCTCGTCTTTTCGATGTGAGTGTTGTGACGTCATATGCTACTCCTTGTCGAGATCAATGACTGGGTGCACTTTAAGAGTGAGCTGTTGAATGCCATTCTCCTCCCAATGCTTGATCATTGAATCAATATCGGTATCCTTGTCAGCAACCACAATTCCGCAATCTCCACCTCCGGCACCGGAGGATTTAGCAGCTGCGGCATGATCCACAGCAATATCACACATTTTTTTGAGAATTGGCGTTTCAATTGGGACTTTGGTGAACTCAGCCAAATGCTGGAGAATTTCTCGATTGCGACGAATACCATGTTTGATGACTGAAAGACTCCCATCTTTGAAGCCGTCAATCAGTTCTTCCAGGCAGGATTTGCTTTCTGCTAAAAATTGCGAATAAGTTTCGTGCTGATTGCTCTTCTGAATCGCCACTTTATCAACTAAATGAGAAGTAGACGCCGGAGAACCTGTCCAGCCGATGATTAATTTTAAGTCATCGGGGGGAGTCAGTTGGGTAATTTTGAGATGCGGCCATGGTTTATTGACCAACTCGATGAGATCTTCCTGCATTCTGGCAGCCATTAACCAGCTGCGATCAAAGGAGCGGTAGGCGATCCAACCACCATAAACGCTGGCGGCAATGTCGCCCAGTGAGCCATTTCCTTGGACATCTAAATGAGCAATCGCTGATAATTTGAATAGTTTGCTTTTGGTTAATGGTAATTTGTAAAATTGACAGAGTGCCTTGACGGTTGCAACAGTGACAGCAGCCGAAGAACCCAAACCGTACTTTTTACCATTGGGACTATCCAAATCACTATTAATCCGCAGGTCATAGACTTCCATCGACCGGCCAAGTGATTGGGCGTATTCTTCAGTCAAGTGAATGGCTGAAATTATGTAGTTAAAAGTATTATCACGATTATCAAGAATCATTTGATCGCCACGACGGCGCCAGTAAACAGAATCCTCGCGATATTGTTTTGAAACGATACTGCCGTAAGACTTGCTCCGAGAAATTTCGACAGTAACGAATTGGTCAAGAGCCACAATAATAGAAGGGTAGCCGGTTTCGACTACCGCGTATTCACCGGCGATATATAATTTTCCCGGAGCTTTAACCTTAATCAACGGATCATTTCCTTTCTTGCTTATAAATATTTCACACCCGGTCCTGGCTGAGCAACCGTGACTTTTTCAGGCCCGAACATTTTCGAAAATGTGTCAGTAATTGCGGCCGCATTTTGCTTTTGGCAAATCACTTTGACGTTTGGCCCAGCGTCAATTGTATAGTAGCACTCAATGCCGGAATGCCGAAGTCGTTTGACTTCGTTCATGGCTTCAAGCGTATCCCCAGTAAAGTAAAGAAAATCTGGATTGGCACTCAACGTTAAGGCGTGCATCCGCATCGCATTTAATTCGCTGATGGTGCCAAAACGGGTAAAGTCATCGGCGTTAATTGCCGTTTTAATACTCTGCAGGTCTGATTCGACCACCTTTACCCAGGTTGGATAGTACGGCGAAGTGGTGACTGATAACGCCATTCCTTGACGACTTGAAATTGGTTTGTGGTGTTTTTCGACCGTCAGGGCCACAATTCGAATGTCATTTAAATTAGGCGTTTCGATTGGAACTGCGTAGGAATCGGAATCGTTGGTGCCACGCTGCCACTCTACAAAGCCGCCAAATATTGATCGACAAGCGGATCCAGAACCGCGACGAGCCAATCGGGATAGGGCTTGCAAGTCCAAGTCCATTCCCGCAGCTCGACTGGCAGCCGCTGCCAGGGCAGCAAATGCTGAGGCGGACGACGCCAATCCAGCGGCAGTCGGCACGTGGTTTTCGGATTTTACTCGGGCGTTTAAGGTTATATCTGACTGCTGACGAACAATGTTTAAGAAATCGTGAACCCGTTGCCAGCCATTACCATCAATCAGTTGATCATCGATCGAAACCGAATCCTGGTCCAAGCTGGCATCAAATTGAACACTGGTTTGAGTATAAAATTGATCCAGCGTCAACGAGAGACTGCCGGTATATGGAATAATAAATTCTGCGTTCCGTTTGCCCCAATATTTGATTAAGGCGATATTCGTATGGGCAATCGCGGTAACGATCTTATCTGACGAGATTGTCATGGGCTTCTCCTGTTGAAAATTGATAGTTCTTAAATGATTGAATCCAAGTTTGAGTGGCGCCAGCTGATCTGAGCGCCGTGGAAATTTGTTGGGCGTCGCTTTGATTTTTTGCCAAGGCAATCACACAACCGCCTAGGCCACTACCGGTCAGTTTGGCACCCAAGGCGCGGTTGTCACAGGCAACCCGACAGAAAGTGTCAAGCGTCTGATTGCTGACACCGAGTTGAGCCAAATCGCGTTGAGACTGATTCATTAATTTGCCTAATCGTTCATCATCAGTCGTTGCCAATGCATCCTTGGCAGATACAGCAATCTTCCCAAGCTCCTCTATGAGCGGTTTGGCTGTTTCAGGTTCGTCGACGATATTATCGTGGATCAGCGAAACGGCTTCAGATGTTTTCCCTTTGATTCCGCTATCAGCGATGACAAGTGAAGAGGTAGGGAGATTAAAATCGATCTGTTCGTTAATTTCATTTTTGACAAACCAAATTGGCATGTTGGAGCTGGCAGTTGCCGAATCTAAGCCGCTTGGATTGCCATGGGTAATTTTTTCTTCAATGTCAGCTAATTTTAATAGTTGGATTCTGGTCAAATTGACTTCAAAAAAGCCAAAGAAGGCCCGGACGATCGCAATCGCCGTTGCTGCTGAAGAACCCATCCCACGTTCGGAAGGTAATTTACTCTCAATATTGAGATCAAATGAAAGGTCCTGGGCGCCAAATAGGCTAATCAGATGGTTGGTTAACGTTTTAACGCCACGCAAATTGTCGGCCATTTCACTGATCGGGCCATCAAAATAACGGCAGTGGATTTCTTGCCCACTGGGGATTTTTTTCAAGGTTGCTGTGACGTCTACAGAATAGATTGGAATGGCAATTGCCGGCTGCCCGTATACGACACTGTGCTCACCAAACCAAATGATTTTTGCGTAACTTTTTCCAGTTGCTTTATCTTTCAACTTTATCCGCTCACTTTCAAACATTCCAATTTTATCATAGTTCACTGATTCGAGAACGTTTTAAAGATATTTTTAGAGATTCATAAATAATTCGACTTCTTTCCATGGTAGATTATCACATCTAGCTTGTAGTATGATTAAAGTTAGTGAATATTTAAGAAAAGTCAGCTAATAAATCAGATTGGTGAATGACAATGAATTCAAAAACCACCTTCGCAGTTGTTGATATTGAAACGACCGGGACGGATATTGCCGCCGATAACCGGACAATTCAGTTCAGCTGCTGCTTGGTTTCCAACAATAAAATTATAAAAACGTTCGTAACTGATATTAACCCGCAACGAGAAGTACCCAATCGAATCGTGCAGTTAACCGGCATTACCAACGAACGACTTAAAAAAGCAAAAACTTTTGATCAGGTTGCCGCTCAACTCTATTCCCTGTTGAACAATACGGTCTTTGTCGCCCATAACGTCAACTTTGATTTTCCATTTTTAAATTCGGAATTTCAACGGGTCGGCTATCCTGAATTACAAATTGAAGCCATCGATACAGTCACGTTGAGCCAGATACTATTGCCCACCTTGTCCAGCTATCGGCTTCAGGATCTGAGTGCTTACTTCAATATTGAGCACGATCATCCCCACACCGCAGACAGTGACGCAATGGCAACAGCCAAACTATTGCTGATCTTACTTCGACAAATCCAAATGCTGCCAAGAATCACCTTGGAGCAGATCATCAGCGTGAATCCATCCCTGCCTCAAGATACGATGCAGGTCTTTTTGGACGCCGATGAGGCTAATCGTAAGCGGGTTCACACGCCCAAGCTGCCGGATCAGCTACGAATTTCTTCAGGACTCGTTTTACGGAAACATGATTCAGTTGATCAAACCGATGAGGCCGGTCGACAGGATTTCCGATATCCAAAGACTAAGAAAGCCAAGCAAAAGATTTTACCCGACAACCTGGAATCACGCCTGGAACAAAACAAAATGATGAACCTGATCTACAACAACTATGCAGATCCGCAACATCACGATGCCAAAACATTGTTAATCGAAGCCCCAACTGGGATTGGTAAAAGTTTGGGTTATTGTTTGCCGCTCAGTTACTTGGTATCTGCCAAGAAACCAGCGGTCATCAGTACCTCCACGACTTATTTGCAGTTTCAGCTGCAGAACCAAACCCTGCCAATGTTAAACGAAGGGCTGCCATTTAAAGTCCACAGCGTCATCTTAAAGGGTGCCAGTCACTATATTGATCTCTATAAATTCCGCAACCTATTATTTGTTCCGGACAGTTCCAGTCAAACTGCGTTTATTAAGGCGCAGATTTTAGTGTGGCTGACGGTGACCACGACTGGTGATCTGGATGAACTGCATTTAAACGTCGACCAGACACCATTTGTCTGGAAAATTCAGCACACCGGTGTTAAGTGGCTTGATCCAAATGAACCGTTTTATGACGACGATTTTCTGCGCTACAACTTACAAAAAGCTGAAAGTGCCGACTTTGTCATTGTGAATCACAGTTATTTAATCAAAAATTGGCAATACTTCAAGGACTTGCCAACCAAGCCCTATCTGTTAATTGATGAAACCCAACAATTTGCCGAGACTGCCATTCGCAATAATCAGGAACGCATCAATCCGTTATCGCTGATTACCACGATTAACAAAATTCTGGCAAACATTAACGGCACCCACGAGGATAATATCAGAGAAATTGTCGGTGAAGATGCAATCTTGGATCACGCCATTAGTGAACTTGACGGGCAGCTTCGTGAAGGCAAGAACTTGGTTGCCAATGTAATCCAGACCTTTTTCGAAATGGTGGTTAAAGGTAAACGGCTCCATCGCAATGTTGAGTTCTTTGAGCGGCTCATTCCGATTACTGAAATGAAGTCGGTCATTAGTGCCAACCAGGCTTCCATCAAGAAACTAAGGGCAGTTCATGACAGTTTGGATGGCTTGCTGGCAACCTTAAATACCCAGATTGATCACAATGCGGGTGCCTATACCAACCATGATTTCTTGAGCATTTATTCATTTTTTGAAAATTATAATGAGTTTAATCATAAATTGAGATTGCTGTTGTCCATTATTGATGTCGACGACAAATCCATTGAGCAGCATGTGACTTGGGTGACAGTCAATAATGTCAAAGATGTTAATAGTTTGACTTTGAATCGGGGGATTTTGAAAACCGAGGATTATCTCCGAGATCACGTCTACTCAGCCTTTGAACCGGTGACCTTCACTGGCGCGACAATCTTTTCGTCGCGGCGATCGCAGTTCATCTATAACTTATTGGGGATTAGTCGTGAAGATTCGGCTATTAAACGTCTGAAGAGTGACTTTAATCCAAAAGATCAGGCAAGATTGTATTTGGTGACCGGTCAAGATGATCAGCAGTTTGCCACCAACTCAGATACGTATCTGGAAAAAGTGGCCGCCAATATTGAAACCATTTATAAGAATGAGCCGCGGCAGACTTTGGTGTTGTTTAATTCGTTAAACGCGATTGAGCGAACTTATCATTTGCTTCAGGAGAATGGCTTTACCGCCACCCATTTTGTCTTGGCGCAGGGTGTTCATGGAACGGCTTCTAAAATCAGTAAGCAATTTATTCACCACGAACCGGCAATCCTGCTGGGTGCCAACACATTCTGGCAGGGGGTTGATTTCCCGCGGAATTTATTGGAAAATTTGATTGTTGCGCAATTACCATTTGATACGCCATCAGATCCATATAATCACGCGCTGTACTCAATTGAACGGAGTAAGGGTAAGAATCCGTTTTACAGTATTACGCTCCCCAAAGCGACGCTACGGCTCCGTCAGGGCATGGGACGGCTGCTCCGAACCAAGGATGATTTTGGGACGATCTTTATTTTGGATCCAAGGTTGTTATCCAAACGATACGGCAGCACAATTCTATCAAATCTGCGAAACGATATTCCCGTTATCCAAGGCGATATTGATGATTGCGTGCTGGACATGGTTAAGTTTTTTGAAAGCAGAAATTAATGTCCGTTTGTCGGGCAGTTTATTTGCTATAATTAGAAATAACGAAATTTAAGAGGGAGATAACATGCAACGGCATCGAAGAGTAAAAAAACAATCATATGTTAAAATTTCCTGGATCGTGATCGCCGTTATTTTAATTCTCTGCTTTACGTTCTTCATTATCATGCATACCGCAGAACGACCAATGACAATTGCCCGTGGCCAAACCGAGACCATTGCGAAAAAGTATGCCGGTTTACGAGATGTAGACTCCTTCTACACTTCTAATTTAGGCAAAACCTACTACTCGGTTTCCGGTGTCGATAACAAGAATAAGAACGTCTATGTGATTGTTGCCAAGAAGGGCGGAACAGTAACCGTCATTAACCGCAACAGTGGCATTACCGAACAACAAGCAAAGAATGTGATTCAGCGCCAGAAGCACCCGGCAAAGTTGAATGGGATTGGGCTGACTTTGATCAAGTCCAAACCATACTGGGTGGCCAGTTATATGAATTCTAAAGGCAACTTGTGCTTTACAACCATTAGTTTCAAGAATGGGGCAATTTATAAATCAATCGAAAATATTTAATTCATGAAAGGATACTTTAATGAAATTTTCTGATAGGGCGATGCAGGTCACGCCTTCCGCAACTGTAAAAGTCTCTAACACTGCCAAAGCAATGATCAGAAAGGGCATCGAAGTCATTAATTTAGGCATTGGCGAACCCGATTTTAAAACGCCTAAAGTGATTGCAGATGCTGCCATCAAAGCAATTCAGGACGGTAAGACGAGTTTCTATACGCCGGCAAGTGGATTGCCTCAGTTAAAAGAAGCCATTGCAGAACGGATCAAAAAGGACTGCGGGGTCATTTACCCGGTTGATCAGATTAGTGTGACCAATGGGGCTAAAATGGCGCTGTACGTTTTGATGCAGGTGTTAGTAGATCAAGGCTCTGAAGTTCTCTTACCACGGCCAAGCTGGGTGAGCTACAAGCAACAGGTTCTCCTAGCCGGTGGCAAGCCGGTGGTTGTTGAGACTGGCGATGATTTTAAAATTACGACTAAAACCCTGGACGATGCTGTTTCCAGGGATGCCAAGGTCTTAGTAATCAATTCGCCACAGAATCCAACCGGGACCGTTTATTCCAGGGATGAACTGGAAGCGATTGGTAAATGGGCTGTTCTGCACAATGTCACTTTGATTGCCGACGATATCTATGGCAAATTGATGTATAACCAAAATCAGTTTGTGTCACTCATTCAAATTAGTGACGAAATTGCTGCATCAACGGTGTTGGTCAATGGCGTATCCAAAGCTTATTCCATGACCGGTTGGCGGATTGGCTATGTTGCCGGTGCTCCTGAGCTCATTAGCAAGGTGAACGCCATCCTTTCTCATTCGACTGGGAACCCAGCGACTGTTAGCCAGTATGCGGCAATTGCAGCTTTTGAATCAGACCAGACTGAGGTGGAATCGATGCGAGTCGCTTTTGAAGAACGACTGAATACGATTTATCCACTGGTTCAAAAAATCCCTGGATTTAAGATGGCAGTTAAACCTCAGGGTGCCTTTTACCTGTTCCCAAATGTTCAAGAAGCCATCAAACTTGCTGGAGTAAATACATCTGGGGAGTTGGTTGATCTTTTGCTGGATAAAGCACACGTTGCTGTCGTTGACGGGGATGCGTTTGGCATGCCCGGCTACTTGCGATTAAGTTATGCTGCCAGCTTGAAAGATTTGTTGACAGCGGTTGATCGAATTACTAAATTTATGAATCAATTTTTAAAAAAACAAGTATCTGGAGGGATCGGAATTGAAACAAATTAACATGGTTGACGCCCCAAAGTACGTTAACGAAAAAGTCAAAATTGGTGTTTGGTTAACCAATAAACGCTCAAGTGGGAAGATTGCTTTCCTGCAGCTCCGTGATGGATCAGCCTTTTTCCAAGGTGTGGTCGTGAAAAACAATGTTACCCCGGAAGTTTTTGAATTGGCCAAGGAAGTTAAACAAGAGACCAGTATGTGGGTCACAGGAATTATTCACGAAGATTCCCGGTCTAAATTTGGCTATGAGATTGAAATTGAAACCATTGAAGTGATTTCTGAAGCTCATGATTATCCAATTACACCCAAAGAACATGGTATTGACTTCTTGATGGATCACCGACACCTATGGTTGAGATCTAGTCGACCACATGCCGTTATGCGGATCCGTAATGAAGTCATCAAAGCAACTTATGATTTTTTCAATGACGAAGGATTTATTAAAATTGATGCGCCAATTCTGACCGGTAGTGCACCAGAGGGAACCACCACTTTATTCCATACTGAATATTTTGATCGGGATGCTTATCTTTCTCAAAGTGGTCAGTTATACGAAGAAGCTGGTGCCGAAGCCTTTGGCAAGGTCTTTTCATTTGGGCCGACTTTTAGAGCGGAAAAATCCAAGACCCGTCGCCATTTGATCGAATTTTGGATGATTGAACCCGAAATGGCCTTTATGCACCAAGAGGAAAGTTTGGAAATTCAAGAGCGCTACATCGCTTACTTGGTCACTCGGGTTCTTAAAAATTGTGAAATGGAATTAAAGACCTTGGATCGTGATCCTGAAGTTCTTAAAAAATATACGATTTTACCATACCCTCGCATTAGTTATGATGAAGCAATCGACATGCTCAAAAAGGGTGGTTTTGATCTTGAATGGGGTGTTGATTTCGGTTCACCTGAGGAGACTTTCCTGGCAGATCAATTTAACCAACCAGTCTTTGTCATTAACTATCCAAAGGCAATTAAGCCATTTTACATGAAGCCACATCCAACCCGCGATGACGTGGTTATTTGTGCTGACTTGTTGGCGCCTGAAGGTTATGGGGAAATCATCGGTGGTTCAGAACGGGCAACCGATTACAATTACCTTTATGACCAAATTGTCAAAGCCGGCTTAGACCCTAAGGAGTATTCATGGTACTTGGATCTCCGTAAGTACGGAAGTGTTCCGCATTCTGGATTTGGATTGGGACTTGAACGTGCCTTGACCTGGTTAACAGGTGAGGACCATGTCCGTGAGGCAATTCCATTCCCAAGATTACTTAACCGAATTTATCCATAGACTGAAATGTCACAGTCATTTTAAGAGGATCCGAGGCGATTTGAATGGATGATTATGCACACAGCATTTTGTCAGCTGGGCAAACCACGGTCAGCAATTATTTGTTGGCAAATTATCATCAGATTGGTATCAACAATCAGGAGTTGTTTATTTATCTGCTGATCAAAGGTGACCACGATTTGGTCATCCCGATGCCTGAAATGGCTGATTTGCATGATCAAACTGGTTATTCTGAGCAACAGCTGTTCAATCTCTTTCATCAAATGATCGAAAAAAAGTTAACGAAGATCACTCAAATCACGATCGAAGGTCAACAAGTTGATGCGTATGATTTCACACCAATGTACGAAAAGTTGGCAATGTTTAAGCCAGAAGAGGACGGACGGCTGACATCATCTACTACAACTGATATTGTTGACAGTACGCAACGTCAGGCGGTTTTCCAAAGCATTGAGCAAGAATTCGGCAGAACGCTGTCGCCAATCGAAATGGAATCCATCAGTCAGTGGCTGGATATTGATCACTATTCACCGGAGTTGATTCAGTTGGCTTTAAAAGAGGCAGTGTTGAATCAAGTTTACAATTTGAAGTATATGGATCGAATCATTAGTAACTGGTACAAAAAGAATCTTAAAACCCCCGCACAAGTTGAGGCATATAAGAAGACCCGGAAGAATCCCCATTCGGATGATATCTCAAATGGGTATGATGGGCCAGATATTCCGTTTATCAACTTATCGGGAAATTCAAATAAATAACTGGAAGATCGGCAATAAAAAATGTCGATCTTTTTTCGTATATAAAAAACGATAGCTGCAAGAAAATTTCTTACAACTATCGTTTGATTTGATTTTTATTGGGTGACGTCTGCTCCGCCGTTATTGCTGTCGGTATTGGTGTTGCCGCCAGTATCTGGCGTGGTGTTACCGCCATCGCCGCCGCTATTACCACCACTGCCGCCATTATCAGTGGAACTAGAGCTTGCAGAACTGCTGTCAGAACCACCATCTCCGCCATCTCCGCTTGGCTTTTGCTCGGATGGAGTGGATTCAGATGATTCACTGGAACTCTCAGCACTGCTTGAACTTTCATTTTCTCTTGGCTGGGTCACGACTGCTGAGCTGGAACTTGAACCACTGTCAGTTGTGTAACCACTGGTTGTCTGATTGGAGCTGTTGTCGGTGACAGTTCCCGGATAACCTGCCACATAATATTCAGTCTGGCCGCCACGGTTGGTTGCTACAACGTCACTTGGCTGAGTCCAGTCTGTATTGGGCTTGTCTTCTGAAATATAGCCCATAACATTTTTGTAAATTTGTTGAGCAATTGTCGTTTGTGCTGAGGTGACATAGGAATTGGCCTTGAATTGATGATCATAGCCGGTCCAAATTGCCAACGAATAGTTCTTCGTATAGCCAGAGAACCATGAATCCATGGTGGACATGGCAGGCACTTTATTCAAATAGTCATCAGGATACTGAGTGGTACCGGTTTTACCGGCCTCATATAATCCAGAAATCTTTGCTGCAGTTCCAGAACCTTGTGAGTCGGTCATGACGCCTTTAAGCATGTTGGTAATCATAAAAGCGGTCGCAGGGGACATTGCCCGTTTACCTTGTTTGTGATATTTGTGAGTCACACCATTGACTTGAACAATTTTGTTGATCAAATATGGCTTATAATACGTTCCACCATTCGAGAAGGCAGCATATGAAGCGGCCAACTGTTCCGATGAAATGTAAAGGCCAATTCCGTTTTGAATTTCAAGTGGTTTACTGAAGGACATTCCCAAATTCTTCAAGAAGGTTGTGGCCTTAGGTACGCCAACGTTTTCAAGTGTACGAATCGCAGGAATATTCCGTGATTCAACTAACGCTTTTCGCATTGTAATGGTCCCTTGATACTTATTATCAAAATCATAAACTGACTTATCTGTTCCAGGATAGACGTACGGGGTATCTTTGACTGGTTGGTAGGTCGGATATTTTAAGTACTGAATTGCTGGACCGTAATCCATAATCGGCTTGGCAGTCGATCCAGATGAACGTCCGGTTTGAACAGCACGGTTAAGGCCAAAGGCGACTTTAGTCTTGCGACCACCTTGCATTGCAACAACACGACCGTTATTCACATCCACAACGGTCGCTCCGACTTGGAATCGATCGTTAGGATAGGCGATTGTTGGATCATTGTTGCTGACTTGATAAAGCTTCTTTTGGGCGCTCATGTTCAAATTAGTGTAAACTTTGAGCCCGCTATTTGGTTTATAACCTTTGTCCTCAAGTTCTTCAATTGCCTGTTTTAAGTAAGAGTCAATATATTTGGATGTTTTTTCAGAAGTGCGTGCTTTGGCATGAGTTTCGGAAAGATGCGCCTTAACACTGGTATTCTTGGCGGATTGCGCCTGTTGTTGTGTAATGGCTTTTGTTTTGACCATGGCATCCAGAACTTCATCGCGTCGTTTGGTTGCATATTGTGGATACTTGTATGGATTATATAAAGTCGGTGATTGTGGCATCCCTGCAAGTAGAGCAAATTCAGGCAGAGTTAATTGGTCAAGCGTCTTGTCGTAATAATACTCTGCGGCGGTTTGCATCCCGTAAACGCCATTACCCATATAAACTTTGTTGATATAAAATTCCAAAATTTGACTCTTGGAATAGCGGTTTTCGACTTTAATGGCAAGCCAAGCTTCCTGTGCTTTTCGTTTAAGCGTCCGATCACTGGCAGCCGTGGAGAAAACTGATAATTTAACTAATTGCTGAGTAAGGGTACTACCACCTTGAAGGCCGAGTGATGACCCAGTTAAGTTGGAAATGGCTGCTCCAGCAATTCGAATCGGGTCAACTCCATGGTGTTTATAAAAGCGTCGATCTTCAATCGAGACAACGGCCCGCTTAAGGGTTCTGGGAATCTTGTTGGATTTAACATAATCTCGATTTTGGCTGCCCAAACGTGAAATAACCGTGCCATTTGCATCATAGAATTTGGTTGAGTTATCGCTGGTCAAAGCCGATCGAGTAATTCTTGGGGCACTGGCCGCATAATACGTAAACAAGCCGGCACCAAAGAGGAATAATGCGCCGACCAAAATTAAAGCCCATTTGAGGATTCGACGAAATGGTCCTTTTTTATGGGTATTGCTAAACTGTCGTCCGCGCCGAACTTCAGCACGGGAGTTCTTAGGATTGTTCTGTGACATAGAGTTCTCCTTCGTAACTTATTCGATGAAAGAATCAACCGCCTTAAGATAGGGTAGTAGTGGGTTAATCCTGTATTGAATCAAAAAGCCTTCCTGTTCAATGACTTTTCTTGGAATGGATTTACGGCCGCCTTTGTTTTGATCATCCCAGTAGGCAATCAGGTCAGTTGCCTTAAGCACGTAGACTGATTGATCAGACACAAATTTGATGATCGCAAAGCAAATGCCTTGTTGATCAAGGCATTGCCGCATATGTTCAACTTGATGTTCATGAAAGTTTTTTAATGGGAACGATGTTTTATTCTTGGTCTCTTTGGCATCAAAGTCAATATATTTTCCATGATAAACACCATTGTAATCAGTGGTTGAAGCACGACGAAAATAAGCCTCTTTAATTCTGGCAGCACTTCTCTTGGGATAATCAACAGAAACAATTTGAATTGGGGTCGGCTTTTTATGAATGACCGCGATTCCTTCACGCAGGTAATACTGATTGCTTTTGTTGATTTCATCTTCCAAAGTCATTCCACGATTTGAGAAGTCAATTGAATCATTGCTGGTACCAGAAGAAACTGGTTGTCCGCGAAACTGATTTCCATTCGGGTATCTGATAGTCATTAAACATGAACTTCCTTTTTTGTGAATAGTTATATTGTACTTCATTTAACTTAATAATAACTACAATAATGTTATTATACCAAGTAGAGTCTCTATTTAAAATATTTAATCGTTAGGGTGATATCATGAGCCGCTTGTGGGTAACCGGCTATCGAAGTTATGAGTTAGGAATTTTTAAAGATGACGATCCAAAACGAAAAGTCATCGATTCGGTTTTAAAAAGTGAAATTAGTCAAGCAATTGTCGACGGCATGGACTGGCTGATTTCTGGTGGGCAACTGGGAATTGAACAATGGTCGCTCGAAATGGCATTGAATTTAAAAAAAGATTATCCTGGTGAATTTCAAACATCAATGATGTTGCCTTTTGCGGAATTTGGTAATAATTGGAATGAGAACAATCAAGCCAAGCTGCAAACATTGAAAGCCAAGGTTGATTTTTCTGCAGCAGTGTCAGAAAAGCCGTATCAATCGCCGCAACAGTTAAGAAATTACCAAGAATTCATGCTTAGCCATACGGATCAGGCATTATTGATATATGATTTAGATAATCCAGGGAAATCGCAGTACGATTATGATAAAATAAAAAAATTTGCAGAGAACCATCCATATCCGTATAAGCTAATTACTTTCGACGATTTACAAAGCGCTGCGGATGAATATCAGGAAAACTTGAATAATAGTGTTCAAGATGACTAATTTATGATATTATTTTAGGTGGTTTGTTGCAAATAGTGAGGTGTAACCCATAAATGGAAAACATTAATTATACTCCGAAGGATATCCTTCAAAAAGAGTTCAAACAAAAGATGCGTGGCTATGATCCTAACGATGTTGACAGTTTCTTGGACGACATCATCAAGGACTATGAAACCTTTAACAAAGAACTCCAATCTCTTAGTGACGAAAACGAGCGTTTAAAAGTCCAAGTTGACGAATTGAACAAGCAGCTTGCTGTATCCGGTTCTCAACCGATGCCATCAACCAGTGGCACGGCACCAACCAGAACTGCACCAAGTCAGCCAATGTCAAGTGCAACCAATATGGACATTTTGAAACGCCTTTCCAACCTTGAAAGACGAGTATTCGGATCACAACTTGATAATAATACCAATGATTCACACAGGCTTTAAAGCTTGCATATAACTAAATGGTGTAAATCCTGAGTAATTGCGGTCGTATTGTTACGGCTGAGGAAAGTCCATTCTCGCACGGGCTGAGATGCCCGTAGTGTTCGTGCTCGGTGAAAAAATAAGCCGGGGGACTCTTTGTGAGTTACGGCGGATATTAAGGCTAAGGCTTTGCTATGCTTTAATTCCCTAAGGTGCCACAGTGACGAACAGTGTAGGAAACTATGCTGATGGAACGCGGTAAACCCCTCGAGCGGGAAACCCAAACTTTTGGTAGGGGAGCTTCACACACGGTAAATGAACCAAGTGTGGGGGAGAAGTATTTCGATATTTCTCAGATAGATGATTACTACTTGTTATGTCGTCCTGGGATATAATAAGCACAAAACATGGCTTACAGGGATTTACACCAAACAGGTTGAGTGGGAGCTTGCTCCCACTTTTTTGTTACCCAGAATATGAAATGAGATGGATAAAATGAAATTCAAATTAATGGCCACATGTGCCGCCGGAATTGAAGCCTTAGTCGGCAAAGAAATGCGTGATCTAGGCTACGAAGTTCAAGTTGAAAATGGCCGGGTGCGTTTTACCGGTGATGAAACAGATATTATTAAAACTAATCTTTGGCTGAGAACCGCTGATCGAATCAAAATTATCGTTGACGAATTTGATGCCCAAACCTTTGATGAATTATTTGAGCAGACAACCGCCATTGCTTGGGACAAAATGTTACCAATGGATGCCGCTTTCCCAGTTGAAGGCCGCTCCAGAAATTCAAAACTTCATAGTGTGCCTGATTCTCAGGCGATTGTTAAAAAAGCCATTGTGAATGAATTAAGCACCGCTTATCACCGTCACACCCGACTACCTGAAACCGGTGCTGAATTTCCATTAGAGGTTGCCATTAACAAAGATCATGTGATGTTAACGATGGATACCACTGGCTCAAGTCTTTTTAAACGAGGTTATCGAGTTGAAAAAGGGACTGCACCTCTAAAAGAGAACATGGCCGCAGCTTTGGTGATGCTGACGAGCTGGTATCCTGAAATGCCATTTTTAGATCCCTTCTGTGGATCCGGAACTATTCCGATTGAAGCAGCAATGATTGGTCGAAATATCGCTCCCGGTTTTAACCGTGATTTTATCTGTGAACAATGGCCTTGGATTGACGGCGATATGGTTCAAAAGGTTCGTGACGACGCTGATTCAAAAGCTGATTACGATATTGAATTAGATATTTCAGCCAGTGATATTGACGGCAACATGATTGAAATTTCAAAGCGAAATGCTGAGGAAGCTGGTTTATTGGCTGATATTCACTTTAAGCAATTGGCAGTTGCCGATTTCAAAACCGACAAAGTCAACGGCGTGATCGTTGGTAATCCACCATACGGTCAACGGATGAGTGATGAGGAGCATGCCCATGAATTGTACAAGCAAATGGGAAAGGTCTTCAATCCGTTAACGAGTTGGTCCAAATACTTCTTAACTTCAGATTTGGACTTTGAGAAGTATTACGGTGCAAAAGCAACTAAACGGCGAAAATTATACAACGGTTCCATAAGGACGGACTATTTCCAATTTTGGGGCAAAAAAGTTCGAGATTTGAGTAGTTTAGACCAAATTCGAACGAAATAAGTTTAAAAATATGCTAAAATAAGAACAACTTGGCGAAAAGAAGTGGGTAGATGGTTAAACAAATCGCAATCATTGGCGGCGGCATTATTGGTGCAACAACCGCATTTTATCTGAGTGATTTGCAAGGAAATGAAAATGTCCAGGTCACCTTATTTGATGATGATACTGGTCAAGCAACAAAAGCAGCCTCAGGAATCATTTCTCCGTGGCTGTCAAAGCGCCGAAACAAGCGCTGGTACGCTTTAGCAAAGCGGGGTGCGGAATTATACCCTGAATTGGTTAAAGCAGCCCAGCTAAGCGATAGAGCCTATCAGCAAAGTGGGACAATTGTCACTCGAAAGAGTCATGATGATTTGTTGGCACTTTATCATGAAGCCGAAATTAAAATTCAGCACACTTCCGCGATGGGAAATGTTGAATTACTTGACGCTGATGAAGTCCAAAGACGAATGCCGCTGTTAACAAATGCGCCGGAAGGCATTTTTGTCAGTGGTGGTGCACGAATCGATGGGGCCAACTTTGTGACGGAATTGCTGACTCGAGCAGAGCAAAACAATGTTCAGGTCAGTCACCAACGGGTATCGTTAACAGCCGATGGCAGCCTTGAGACTCATGATGGTCCGCGGAAGTTTGACAGAGTGATCATTGCAACTGGCGCCTGGATGCATGAAACTTTGCAGCCATTGGGACTGAATATCAAAGTTCGACCACAAAAAGGGCAGTTGATTGATATAACAATCAACATGCCCAATCGGTGGAAGGATATGCCTGTGATGATGCCTGAAAGTATGAGTGACATTATTCCGTTCAACGGCGGTAAATTAGTGATTGGTGCGACCCATGAAAATGATGAGGGCTTTGATCTGACACCCAAAGCGGCCGCTCGCAAACAACTATTCAAAAATGCTCAGGCTTTTATAGACAATTTGTCTGAAAGCCAAATTACGGATATGCGCGTCGGCACTCGAGCTTATACCGATGACTTCGCACCGTTTTTTGGTGTTGTACCGATGCTGCCAAACTTTCTAATTGGCGGCGGACTTGGATCTTCAGGTTTGACGACGGGTCCGATTATTGGTTATTTCCTGGCACAGGCTATTTTGGGTGGTCCACTCGATGATTGGTCTCAGTATACAAAACCTGTGAGCCGGTATATCGTCTAGATCGAGTGCAGTGCTTGAATGGCGAGATTGTGGGCGCCCATATTCTGGCTATCAGGAATCCAAGTGTTGACGACTGTTGTGAACCGATCTTGTAATGCGAGAAGTTGATCAACGTAGGTTTCAAAATGCTTGGCGTATTGTTTATTCAAACTGTCAACCACAATTTTACTATCAGTATTGAAAAAGATAATTTCAGTCGGATCAATCTTTAAATCAATCAACTTTTCAAATCCTGTGATTGCAGCGATAAACTCAGCTTCGTGATTATTTGTCGGTTCAATCACGTCATTTAGCTGAAGTTGTTTGCCGTTATGAACGATCAACAGTCCGATTGCCGTGTGCCCGGTATGTTGATTGACGGCTGCATCTGTATA
Organism: Lentilactobacillus otakiensis DSM 19908 = JCM 15040; assembly: GCF_001434145.1. Classification (GTDB taxonomy): domain Bacteria; phylum Bacillota; class Bacilli; order Lactobacillales; family Lactobacillaceae; genus Lentilactobacillus; species Lentilactobacillus otakiensis. The sequence continues at coordinate 304,465 of NZ_AZED01000014.1, forward strand.
TAGTTTAATCATCTTATCTACACTTTCTTTAAGGAGTTTATTTATGATAACCCAAAAGCGTCACTTCTTTTATCAACCAAGCCCATTAAGCAGCATTATTTGTTGGAGCTGGACGTTTGTCATCTTTTTTATTGGTGTCATCATCTGGCTTGAGATCACACATTTTCAATGGATTACACTGTTTTTCTTTGTATTGTTTGCGGTCATTGTCTGGGCGGAAATTCATTTCCGGAGCATCAATGTGTATAACGACAAATTTATTGTCAGCAGAATTACCAATCCGCACTGGCTAACTTTAGATTTGGACCAGATTTCCCATGTCCAAACGTCAAAGTACCAATTAGCCTTTGTTGCTAATACAAAGATCTATAGTTTTATTTTACCTGCTAACTCAGTCATTGAAATAAAAGAATTGATTTCCAACAAATAATGTCTGGTATTGTTGTCTGTCGATAGTTATTTAGGAGGGTCATTATCATTATGAAGAGCGATGTTGAAATTTCCCAAGAAACTGCTATGGAACCAATTACCAAAGTTGCTAAAAAAATTGGCATTACTGAAGACCAAATTGAACAATACGGCAAGTATAAGGCAAAAATTAATTTTGACCCAACTACTGAAAAAGCCAAGGGTAAATTAATTTTAGTCACATCGATCAACCCAACGGCTGCTGGTGAAGGTAAGACGACTGTTACCATTGGTCTTGGCGATGCATTAAACGAACTACATAAAAAGGTTGTCCTGGCACTTCGGGAGCCATCTCTTGGCCCAGTGATGGGCATGAAAGGCGGCGCAACTGGTGGCGGTTATGCTCAAGTTGTGCCAATGGACGACATCAATTTACACTTTACTGGTGATTTTGATGCGCTCACAGAAGCCAATAATACCTTGGCAGCTTTAATTGATAACCATATTCAACATGGCAACCAATTGAACATTGATCCGCGGCAAATCACTTGGAAACGGGTGATGGATGTGAATGACCGTGAATTGCGTCAAGTTGTAGTTGGTTTGGGTGGCCGAACTTCTGGCGTGCCTCGTCAAGATGGCTTTGACATCACAGTTGCCAGTGAATTGATGGCCATTTTGTGTTTAGCTACCAGTCTAACTGATTTGAAGAAACGGATTAGCAAAATGTTAATTGGCTATACTTATGATCGCCAGCCGGTTACCGTGGCTGATTTACATGTTCAAGGGGCATTAACATTATTACTCAAAGATGCCATTAAGCCTAACTTGGTTCAGACCATCGAACATACCCCTGCATTTATCCATGGCGGCCCGTTTGCCAATATCGCCCATGGATGTAACAGCATATTGGCCACACAAGCTGCTCTTCATTTCGGTGATTACGCGATTACCGAGGCCGGATTCGGTTCAGACTTAGGCGCTGAAAAGTTCATGGATATTGTGACACCACGTCTTCAGCAATCACCAGATTGTGTTGTAGTGGTAGCAACTGTTCGGGCACTTAAACTCAACGGTGGGGCTGATAAGAAGACACTTAACGAGGAAAATCTGGATGCACTCAAAAAGGGCGTTGTTAACCTCAAACGGCACGTCGAAGGAATGCAGCAATATGGCAAACCAGTTGTTGTTGCCATTAACAAGTTTGCAACTGATACCGATGATGAGCTGACGTATCTGCAAAACTATGTTACTAATGAATTGCAAGTTACCGGCACGATTATTAATAGTTGGGCAGAAGGTGGCAAAGGTGCCATTAATCTTGCCAAAGATGTGATGGATGCATGTGCACAGCCAGCCAAATTCCATGAATTATATGCCGATGACGATTCAATTGAAGATAAAATGGAAAAGATCGTCACTAGAATTTATGGTGGCAATGGCATCGAATTTTCAAGCAAAGCTAAAAATGCCTTGAAACGAATTAAGAAATTGGGTTACGACCAGATGCCGGTTTGCATGGCTAAAACTCAATACTCATTTACCGATGATGCCAAACAATTAGGTGCGCCGGAAAACTTCAAGATTCACGTGTCAGATTTGCAACTGAAATTGGGTGCTGGATTTATTGTGGCACTTACAGGAAAAATTTTAACCATGCCCGGTCTGCCAACTCATCCGGCAGCTCTCGATATGGATATTGATGAACAGGGGCGGATTACCGGCCTGTTCTAAAAGGGGCGTTTATTTTGCCAGTACTTTATGCAATTGGGATCATTGCCTTAATTGTGATTGATCAGTTAGTTAAACATTTTGTGGTCGCCAGCTTGGCACTCGGTCAATCAGTATCCGTCGTCAATGGTTTATTGTCGATCACTAGAATCAATAATACCGGTGCGGCCTGGAGCATTCTATCCGGACATCAGTTTATTTTTGTGATTATCGCAATCTTAGCGGCAATCCTAGTTTCATATTTTATCTTTAGGTACTGGTCAAACATTCCTTATCGAATTGGACTTGGTCTGTTGTTGGCGGGAACCCTTGGAAACGTGATTGATCGGATCGTGAACAATCATGTGGTCGATATGTTCCAACTGGATTTTATCAACTTCCCAATTTTTAATTGTGCTGATATGTATTTGACGTTTGGAATTTTGCTTTTGGCAATCGCGATTATTCGCGAAGGCTGACGAGGGGTCGATCATTTTGAAAAAATATATTATTTCCGATCAAAACGGCCGACTGGACAAAGTCATCCCGGAGCTCGATCCGTCAGTCAGCCGTTCACGAGCTAAAAATTTAATTGATGATGGGCACGTCCACGTTAATGGCGAAGCTGCCAAACCGAAATATAAGGTCAAACCAAATGATCAAGTTGAAATTGAGGATGCCAAGCCGCAACCCATCAGTTTAGAACCTGAGAACATCCCACTCGACATCGTGTATGAAGATGACGATGTGATTGTCGTTAACAAACCTCAGGGGATGGTGGTTCATCCTTCCCCTGGCCATCCTGACCATACCCTGGTCAACGCGTTGCTGTATCATAGCCCGCTTTCGACCATCAACGGTGAGTACCGTCCCGGAATTGTCCACCGAATTGATAAAGATACTTCAGGTCTATTGATGGTCGCAAAAAATGATGCAGCACACAAATTTCTTTCACAACAATTGAAAGAACAGAAAAGCCTCAGAAAATATGTTGCCCTTGTTCACGGCCGCATTAGTGAAGATTCTGGTGTCGTTAATGCACCAATTGGACGGTCGCCCAAAGATCGCAAAAAGCAGGCAATTGTTCCTGATGGCCGTCATGCGGTGACCCATTTTGAGGTCTTAGAGCGATTCGCTGATTATACCTTGGTTGCGTGTCGACTTGAGACCGGACGGACACACCAAATCCGGGTTCACATGAAATACATTGGTCATCCAATCGTGGGTGATCCCTTGTATGGGCCTAGGAAAACGATTGCCGGCAACGGCCAATTCCTCCATGCGCAAGAGCTGGGATTTGAACATCCTAAAACCCATGAATTAATGATTTTTTCAGCACCACTACCAGAAATATTTGAACGAACACTTAATAATTTACGATTAAACAACGCGCTAGGATCTTGACAATCCCGCGTTGTTTTCATATTCTGAAGAGGTATAGCATTTAATGTAATCATCAGGTACAAACGTTACTCAATTAAGGAGCTTTTACTAATGGGAAAGATAATACTAGATAAAATGGCTATGCAGCGGGCCTTAACCAGAATTACTTATGAAATCGTTGAAAAAAATAAAGGTGTCGAAGACCTCGTTTTAATCGGCATCAAAACGCGTGGAATTTTTTTAGCAAATCGGATTGCCGATCGGCTCCAACAATTGGAAAATGTCTCGATTCCCGTTGGCGAGTTGGATATTACTAATTATCGTGATGATATCGAACATGACGCGATGAGCAGTGATGTCAAGATGTCCAACAATAAAATCAATTTTTCCATTGAAGGGAAACGGGTCATCTTAGTTGATGATGTGTTGTACACTGGCCGAACTGTCCGGGCAGCGCTCTCAGCTGTTATGGATTTAGGCCGGCCAAAGAGCATCAACTTAGCAGTTCTGGTTGACCGTGGTCACCGTGAGCTCCCGATTCGCGCCGATTTTGTTGGCAAAAATATTCCGAGTTCTCAAAAGGAAAAGATCAAGGTTTACGTATCAGAGATTGATGATAAGGATGCTGTTGAACTCATCAAATAATTCTTATTGCGAGGAGTCAGCATGACGGAAAGATATTTAATTTTAGAAGATGGGTCCGCTTATGCTGGAAAAGCATTCGGATCGCTGGCGACAACTACCGGTGAAATTGTTGCCAATTCAACTATGAATGGTTATCAAGAAATTATCTCCAATCAGATTTACCATAACCAAATCATTGTTTTCACCCAATCATCCATTGGAAATACCGGACTCGACCAGAATGCGTACGAGTCCATTTTGCCGTCCGCAAAAGGGGTCATTGTCAGGGAGTACGAAAACCTGGCAACTGACCACTTTAAGCGGATTTCTTTGGATCGATATTTAAAACAACATAAAATTCCTGGGATCTACGATGTCGATACCAGAGAAATTCGGCACCATTTACAGAAACGGGGCAACATGAAGGCTAGCATCGTGGATGTTGCTGATGATCATGCATTTGATCAGCTGCATGCCACCGTTCTAACCAATCAGCAAGTTGCCCAAGTTGCCACTCCGAAGCCATTTCCCAATCCTGATGAAGGCGCAAACGTGGTCGTGGTCGACTTTGGTTTAAAAAGTGGTATCTTGAGAGAATTGTCCCACCGAGACTGTAACGTCACCGTTGTGCCCTGGAACTTTTCTGCAGCTCAAATCCTGGATCTGGATCCAGATGGCATTGTCTTATCAACTGGCCCTGGATCACCAGAAAATCTCCCAACTTCTGTACTGGACATGATCACAGAAGTTCAGTCGCAAGCGCCATTGTTTGCAATTGGGTTAGGCCATGAATTATTTGCTTTGGCAAATGGTGCGAAAATTTCCAAATTAACCGTTGAACACCACGGTAGTAATCATCCAATCCGTGAAATTATTACCAACGAAATCTTTTTCTCAGGTCAAGAACAAGGCTATGCGGTTGATCCCAAATCGATTGATCACGCTCAGCTGTTCATTACCCATGTCGATTTGGTAAACGGCACTGTTCAGGGATTACGTCACCGAGATTATCCGGCATTTTCTGTCCAGTTTTCACCAGATGGCGCGCCGGGGCCTAAAGACAGCGTTGGCCTCTTTGATGACTTTGTTGAAATCATGGCAAGAAGAAGGGACAGCAATGACGATAGATATTAAAAAAGTACTTTTACTCGGCGGCGGTCCCACTAACATTGGTCATGAAAATGAACTGGATGCTGCTGCTTTTGAACGACTCATGGCTTTAAAGAAAACTGGGGCCAAGATTATTTATTTGGATAACAATGCTTTTTCTGTCACCACAGAAGAAATCCAACCAGCTAACGTTTATGTTCAAGAAGTTAATTTTCAAAACGTTGTTAATATCATTGATAAAGAAAATCCTGATGCCATTATGGCAACAACTGGTGGGCTCAATGGCATGCAAATTGCTTGGCAGCTAGCTGAAAGTGGTGTCTTGGCATCGAACAATATTTCGTTGCTTGGGATTAAACCTGCCGATCTGCGGAAAGTTATGGACAATCAAAAACTTCGTGATACATTAACAGAAATCAATGAAAAAGTGATTGCTTCAAAGATTGTTGCCGATGACGATGAAGCAATGGACTTTGTCAGAGAAGTTGGCTTTCCAGTAATTGTGAAGCCTATGTCATCAAGCCATGATACTAGCCGTTTCATCTGCAATAACACCGATGAATTGGAAGACGCCTTAGATGTTAGTTTTAAACGGACGTATATCAAACGTTGTTCAATTGAACAAAGCATCGTTGGCTACAAAGAAATTGAAATGGTTGGAATTCGCGATGCCAGTGGAAATAAGATTTTAATCTCCGGTATGGAGGATATGGATCCAATTGGAATTCACTCTGGAGATTCAATCATTTTTGCTCCAACTCAAACGCTCATTAATGAGGAATACCAGGCGCTTCGAAGCGCCACTTTCCGAATTATGGATGCCCTCAATGTGACGGGAACCTGTCATGTTCAGTTTGCTCAATCAAGGACTGATTCAAATTATTTTGTGACTAAGGTTAGTCCATTCTTCACACGTAACACCATTTTGGCTGCGAAGGCGACAGGGTACCCCTTAACCTACGTCTCAAGTTTTCTGGAACTTGGGTATAATCTTACCGAAATCAAGTTACCAAGCAAATACAGCAAGTTTTTGGCGTTTATGGAGCCAACAATGGATCACGTAGTCGTCAAAATTCCGTTATGGCCATTTAGAGATATCACTGACGTTGACCAACATTTGAATACATTGATGAAATCAGTTGGGTCGACGATTGGGATTGGTCGGACAGTTGAGGAAGCAATTATCAAATCAATGCACAGCTCCCAGTTCTCACCGCGGGATATTTTACCCAGTGTCTCAACCGTTGACGATGATGATGTGATTAATCAGTTAATTCATCCATTGGCCAGTCGAATATTAATTTTAATGGAAGCCCTTCATCGGGGGTTCTCCATCGATGAACTCTCTGAATTGACTCAAATCGACCGTTTTTATTTCTATAAATTGAATCAATTGTTGAGAGCACAAGATTTCGTAGTCAACAATCCGATGTCACCACAATCCATTGAGATTGGCCACAAGTATGGTTTTGGTGATGGTATGCTGGCTGAGTTATGGAAAGTCAATATTTCTAAAATTCAGCAAATGAATGAAAACTATCATAATCACGTGACTTACAAAGCCATCGAGCCCAGTGCTGGTGAATTCTTGGAATCTACAAATATCTTCTACAGTAGTTATGAACTTGAGAATGAAAGCCACCCATTTACTGACAAGAGCGCTTTAGTTATTGGACGGGGTGGTAATCAGTTGGGCCCTAATTCGGCCGCTGATTATTACACATCCCAAATTTTGCGGGCACTTCACAAATCTGGTTATAAAACCATTATTATGAATACCAATCCAAACGCGGTTTCCCTGACACCTCAATTGAGTGATAAACAATATATTGAACCGATTCAACTTGGAAATATTTTGAACATTGTGGATATTGAGAAGCCGGATGTCGTCATTTTACCAGGCAACCGTCATTATTTATCCAAACAGTTAAAGCAGTTCAAGAATTTAAATATTATTGTATTGCCGCCAGATCAGAAAGTTGCCACATACAATCAAAAGTATGCGACGACTGCTGTCGATCTGTTTATTGAAGGTGACGAGGTATTACCGGTCACAACAATTTCCTTCGTTGGTAAAGATCAGCGTACCGATCTTCGATTCATTAATGATTATAAAGAGCCGATGGATAACTGGCAGACTGACGAAGCCAAACTAATCGCTGACGCTTCAACGAATGTTGATACTCAAGAATGGCAAGGCTTAGTCCAGGTCTTGTATAATACAACTGGTAATTCTGAATACGAGATGACCGGGATTCGACCAGTTCGAATTACTGAGACGGCCTTCTTAACTAAAACGACTGGTATTAATTGGGTTAATGTTCTGGTAAAAAAATATCTTGGAAAACTGGATATGGATGACTTGCGAGAAGATCTCAAGCCAACCGAACATAAACGATCATCAATTATGACTGCCCATTTTCCGTTCAAAGAGCTCCAATCTGGTCGCTCGGAAGGGACGACTAAGCAGGAAGTTGGTTCGTCGCTTTCATTTAAAAACTTTGAATAATATTATTCAAAAAAGCATTTCGACTTTTGTCGAAATGCTTTATTTTTTCATTTTATCAACTAAATCCTCGTCTGGTGTGACAAACAAGGTGGTTTGGTTATCATAAATAACGTAGCCAGGTTTAGTTCCATTTGGTTTACGAATATTTTTGACCTTGGTGTAGTCAACTTGAACTTTGGAAGACTCCTGTGCTTTGGAGTAGTAGGCGGCTAAATTTGCAGCTTCTGCCAAGGTTTCCTCAGAAGGATCAAAACTCCGGATAATGACATGTGATCCTGGAATATTCTTGGTGTGTAACCAAGTTTCCCGCTTATCGGCAGTGTGCATGGTCAGCTTTTCGTTCTGCAAATTATTTTTTCCGACTAAGATTTCGGTACCATCGGAAGAAACAAACTGCTCGGGTTTGTTAATCTTTTGACGCTTATTTTTCTTCTTTTTATTTTGTTCATGATCTCGCAGGTAATGTCCCTGCTCCAACTCATAACGAATATCTACCAAATCTTGTGGATCGGCCAACTCGATTTGTGATTGGATATTTTCGAAATACTCGATTTCTTGTTCCGTCAGTTTGATTTGTTCACCGACATATTTGACGGCGTTTTTTAGCTTTTGATATTTCTTAAAGTAGCGTTGCGCATTCTGAGAAGGTGATTGTTGATTTGAAAGCTGGATGTTAATCAACTTGTCTTCATCATAATAATTTGGCAATTCAATTGAAGTCATCCCACGTTGAACCTTATTGAGATAGGTGGTCAGGATCTCACCCTTGACCCGATAGTCGTCCGCATTTTCAGTTTCCTTCATATCTCGTTGGAGCTTTTTGAGTTTATTACGATTTTTCTTTAATTGTTTTTTGACGACTTGGATTAATACCGCGCCTTGTTCGCGAACGCGGTCTCGCTGAGCTTTACTGGCGTAAAAACCATCAAGTAGTTCACTTAAAGTTGAGAAAGTCTTATTTTTAGTTGTACCTGGGTACGGAAATGCGGTAAAATTAATCTTGTTACCTGCAACATGGCTAAAGGTTGGCTCTGGGACGTCAAATCTTTGGAAGAAATTCTTAAAATTAGTCTCAACATTTTCGTCTTTATGCAAATTAGTTGCAAGTGCCAAAGACGTGTCATTGCCGAGTCCTTGAATGCTTTTTCTTAAATTATCCGCCAACATATCGACGTTAGGGAAATCTTTGATTAATTGTTTGATATTGGAAAAATCTGTGATTTTAAATGGATTTTCCAGATCTTGTTTTGGCGGTTTAATATAGGTTGCACCAGGAAGTAATAAACGGTATCGGTTGACATCCGAGCCCACATGTTTGATTGCATCAATAATTTTTCCTGTGGCTTGGTCCACCAAGATGATATTACTGTGTCGGGCCATAATCTCAACAATCAGATCTAATTTGGTTTGATCACCAAGTTCATTGCGTGCAGTGAAGGTAAACGTCAGCACCCGATCGTTTTCTTGTTGAGAAACATCACTCAGAATCCCACCACTTAAATGCTTGCGCATAATCATTGTAAAGTTCGTTGGGACATTCGGATTTACATAGGGAACCTTCGTAATCTGTACCCGGGCATAAGTAGGGTTGGCAGATAGCAGAAGCTGCCGGTTTTTTCCGTGAGCTCGAATGGTTAATATGAGCTCATTTGGATAGGGTTGATTAATTTTGCTGATTCTGCCGGTTTGCAGCAGATCAGTTAATTCATTTTTCATAGAATGGGTAAAAGAACCATCAAATGACATCTTATCACTCACTTTCGTATAAGTAGCATGTACTAGTATAGCGCACTTTCCTTACTGATGCTAAGGAAGACACATGTTATTTGTATGTAATAATCAAATAGCGTATACTAATTTTTCGGAGGTCTTTTCATCATGAAGGATATTCTTGTGGCACTTAATTCCGCTGCCAAAAATCATCGGTCCCAAATATTCAAGATTACCAAGGCAATGAATTTAACAATCTCGGAATGGAAATTGTTAAATCAATTGATTGCTGGCAATACAACTCAGGAGTTGTTGTCTGAGAGTACTCAACTTGATATTTCCACGTTATCCCGACAATTAAAGCGGTTATTGGAAAAAGAAATGATTGATAAAACGGCGGTTGGACGTGACAAGCGACAACTCATCTATAGAGTAACCGATAAAGGAACCCATGCCAGTGAATATGTCCAAGATGAAATTCAACAGCTGACAGATCGGGTATTCAACCATTGGACAGATGAAGAGAAAAACCTCTTAAAGATATTGATTAATCGTCTTGAAAAGAGTTTGGATAGAATTTAATTATGAGCAGGTGAATTTAATGAAAATTGCGATCGTGACCGATAGCACGGCGTATTTGACCAAGGAAGAACAAGCAAAATATCATATTACCGAAGTGCCGATTCCTGTCATTATTGATGGTCGGGAATACAAAGAGGGTGTCGATCTTACCACAGAAGAATTCTATGATAAATTAAAGAATTCCCAAGCCTTTCCAAGTACTTCACAGCCACCGATTGGTGAAATGATTGACCTTTACAACTCCTTGGCAGCAAAAGGTTATGACACCGTGATCAGCATTCACCTTGCCAGTACCATTTCAGGATTTTATAGCGCCTTAACCCAGATTGCCCCCACAATTGACAGCATTAAAGTGATTCCGTATGATTCGAAAATTACTGTCAAATTAATGGGATATATGGCCATTCAGGCAAGCAAAATGGCTAGTCTTGGCCGGACACCCGAACAAATCATTACATATCTTGATGGTCTTCGACAGACAATTGATGAAGTTTTTGTTGTTGATGATTTGCAAAATTTGGTCCGTGGCGGCCGACTTTCAAATGCTTCTGCTTTTATTGGTGGGGTGTTGAAGATTAAACCTTTGCTGACTTTTGATGATAAGAGCAACGAAATTGTGGCTTTCGAAAAGATTCGATCCCGGAAAAAAGCTTTGAAGCGCGTCGAAGAAATTTTTGCTGACGTTCAACACAAAGTTGATTATCCGCTCCGGGCATTAGTGATCAATGCCAATGACCCGAAAGCCGGTAACGAATGGGCAAATAAAATTCACGAACTTTATCCAGATATGAAGATTGAACAAAGTTATTTTGGACCGACCATTGGGACGCATTTAGGCGACAAGGCATTAGCACTTGCCTGGCTTAGAGACTTTGATTTAGATAATATCTAATATGAACTATTTTAATATGCAGTCGCCTATTGTTCAGCAAAACACGAACTAAGCGATTGCATTTTTTAATCCATGTGATAGACTTTAATAGTTACATAAATTAAATATGGGGTAGGATTCAATGCGTTAAGTGTCGAAGGAACGGAATGTGAACTTCGAACGAAAAACGGCTGACTACGACTTGTCAGTCCTTTGCGGTATTGTTTCCGCATTCACTATGCTATTTAGATTTCCGCTAAATAATGGTGAGCTCCTTTTAAGGAGATGCTGCATCATGAAGTCATTGTCATTAGGTTTTCGTAAGCTTCGGGTCGTCGATATTGTTGTGTTAGGGATCTTTATGTCACTGCTATTGATTCTTGGCCGGTTCACAGTTGGGGTTCAGACATGGCGGTTGAGCTTTGGATTTGTGGTCACAGCAATTGCTGGTTTATTATATGGGCCATTATGGTCCTCATCAATTGCCGCTTTGGCTGATATCATTGGCACATTAGTTTCTGGCAATGTTTATTTCCCAGGATTCACGCTTTCAGCGATTTTAGGGGCTGCTATTTATGGCTACTTCTTTTATGGTAAGGAAATTACCTGGAAACGTGTGATTATCGCTCAATTGATTATTGCCGTATTCGTGAACGCCATTCTGAACACGTATTGGTTAACGATCTTATACAAGACACCATTTTTAGCATATTTACCCATTCGAATGATTAAAGAAGTTGTCATGACACCAATTCAGATGGCAATTATCTACTATGTTTTGAATTCGCAAACGTTACAAAATATTCAAAACAAATTATTCAAATAATTTAATGCGACACACTTGCTGATGCGTATAGTGGGCCGCTTTTTGTATTGCAGTTGAGAGGAGAGCCAGGACATGTATTTGATTCGCATTCATAACATGAAATTTCATAGTCACATTGGTGTTTTGAAGGAGGAAAAAGTTGTTGGCCAAAATCTTCAAATTGATTTGACGGTTAAGGTTAATGCCCAACCGGCAAATGATGACTTGAAGACGACGGTTTCTTATGCCGACTTCTATCCAGCAATTGAGGATATCGTCACGTCCAGCCACGCGGATCTTGTTGAAACCTTGGCCGAAACAATCATTTCAAGGATCAAGCGACTTGATTCTCGGATTGCGACCGTCCAAGTCAAGATTAAGAAACAGTCAACACCGATTGATGGCGCATTTGACGATGTTGAAATACAAATGGAGGGTTGATCATGGAAGATGTTTATTTGAGTTTAGGTAGTAATATTGGTAACCGTGAGCGATACCTTCATCAGGCGATTTCCATGCTTGGAAATGATTCAGGTATTTTGGTTGATAAGGTTGCTCATTTTTATGAAACTTCGCCAGTGGGTGGCGTGGAACAGCGCGCATTTTTGAATACTGCTGTGAAGATCGCAACACGTTATCAACCCGAGGAGTTGCTGCAAAAAATTCACGACATTGAAAGCGAGCTTCAGCGAACCAGGACAATTCATTGGGGCCCTCGCACACTGGACATTGATATTATTTTCTTTGGCAATCAGAAGATACAAAATCAAAGATTGACGATTCCACACCCAGAAGCCTTTAACCGCTTATTTGTGTTAATGCCAATTCAAGAGATTATGGATGAATCCTTACCTCAATTTTCCAAAATTAATCAGACCATCTCTCAATTTCCGGATAAGGATCAAGAAATTCACAAAATTAATTCTGCGGATTCTTTTGATGATTCAATCAAGACATCTATCAGGAAACTGTTGACCACGATTGGGGAGGATCCCGATCGGTCCGGACTCAAAGAAACTCCTGACCGGGTTGCCAGAATGTATGGAGAAATATTTTCTTCCATTGGTATTGAGGATTTTCAAGACTACAAACTTTTTGATGAGCCAATCAAGGATTCAAAGATGATTATGATCAAATCGATTCCATTTTATTCCATGTGTGAACACCACATGATGCCATTTTGGGGCACTGTCAATGTCGGTTATCTGCCAAAAGACGGTAAAATTATTGGCTTGAGCAAGATTCCGCGGCTAGTTGATTTTGTATCACACAAGTTAAGCTTGCAGGAAAAGATTACCGATGATGTTTTGTCGCAAATGGACAAGATTTTGAGCCCGCAGGGGGTAGCTGTCGTTGTTGACGCCCGCCATATGTGTGTTGAAATGCGTGGTGTCAAGAAGACCGGTTCGGTCACGCGAACAACCAAGTTTTCTGGGGTGTTCGAACAGGATCCCTCGCTTCGTCAGGAATTCTTGCAGTCAATTTAGGAGGTTCAAATGAGCCAAACAACCGAATTTACAGGATTTCTATACGATCAAGGTGACCGGATTAAACTTTTAAAAGAAGTTTTATCTGAGCTTGGGCATCCAGATACCAATTTTTCAATTATTCATGTCTGTGGGACCAATGGAAAAGGTTCCACTGCGATGATGATTGGGTCGATTTTACAGAAGCTCCAATTTCGGGTCGGCTTGTTTACCAGTCCGTTCATTGGTGATGTGACGAATGGAATCCAAATTAACCAAAGGAATATCTCATCAGTCACTCGCCAAGCACTTTTGTCGCGGCTTGAACAGATCATGTCTTCCGACAAATTTGCTGGTCAAACTTTATCTGAATTTGAAGCAGAATTTGTTGCTGCTATGATGTATTTTTCAGATCAACACGTTGATTATGTGGTTCTTGAATGCGGGCTTGGCGGCGAGTTAGATGCTACAAATGCCGTTACAACGACTATGTATTCGATTTTTACTAAAATTGGTTTGGATCATATTGGCATTCTTGGGAACAACATTGAAGAAATTGCCACTACTAAGTCTAAGATCATTCGAGAAGACAATACAACGATTGTCGCACCAGATCAGCGACCCGCAGCATTTGACGTTTTGGCTGAGGAAGCCCGAATAAAACACGCCAAGTTGTTGGATGCCGGTACCATAAAAATACGCGAAGTTGACGCTGGTCTGCCCTCACAAACGATTCAGTTTCATCAAGAATCATTTGAAGGCCACTTCAAGTTTGGACTTCAAGGGACTTACCAGGTTGAAAATGTCTCAACAGTCGTTACTTGGTTAATCGATTTTGTTCAGAAACAACAATTATCGATTAATCTTGATCGACTTTTGACTGATTCACTCGGTCAGCTTCAAGTTCCTGGACGGTTCGAAATGATTTCTTCATCACCGAAAATTATTGTGGACGGTGCCCATAATCTTGATGCAATCTCTGCTTTCGTTGATACAGTGAGTGTCAATTTAAAGCATCAGCATAAAGTGATTGTCACGGGCTTCTTGAAGGATAAGGACTATCGTGATTGTGTAAAATTGTTAACCCAAATTGATGATGCCAGTTTTCGGTTGACCCGTCCTGATAACGCCAAACGTGCATTATCGGAGCAAACACTTCAAACAGTATTCGCCGAGAATAGCGGAATCGAATATCCAACATATGCTGAGCCAATCACCGCTTTAACCCACACAATGACGGAATTTCGGCATCAGCCGGACACAATTATCCTGGTTGTGGGTTCATTTTACCTGCTTAACCCAATTCGAAGGTTTATTAAAGATAGGAGTAATGATCATGAATAACAGTGAACAACATTTTTCCGGTCGTGGATTTGATTTTGATGTCACTCAAGAACCCTTAATTTATTCCATTTTAAATCTGACCCCCGATTCATTTTTTGATGGCGGCGTGAACGATAGTATTGACCAAGTCCTGCAGCGGATTGAAACTGAGCAGGAGCTGGGTGCCAAAGTATTCGAGCTAGGTGGAAAATCCTCCAAACCTCATTTTGACGACATTAGTCCCGCTGAGGAATGGGGTAGGGTTAAACCGTATTTAACGGCCATTCAGCAGCGCTTTCCCAAGATTGTTTTGGCAATTGATTCGAATACCAACGCTGTCATTGAAGAAGCTTTAAAATCTGGAATTCAAATTATTAATGATATTGATGGGTTTAATTCTGAAGTAAAGTTGAATTTAATTGCGAAATATCACCCGTCAGTGGTGACGATGTTCAATGGGCGAAACTTTGACGAACAACCCGAGACATTAAATCAAACGATGGATCATTTTTTCACTGACTCGATCGCTCATTTAGAGAAGGCTGGGTTGGCCAAAACTGAAATTGTCATTGATCCCGGAATTGGTTTTTCGACCTCCAATACGTTGGAGTTTGACTTAATCAAGATGAAAGCCACGAAACATTTAATCAGCTTTAACACACCGGTCATGGTGGCCATTTCTCGGAAAAGTTTTGCTAAACGATTATTTGACGCAAAATTAGAGGATCGACTTGTTCCGACAATCCTATTTGAAACATTTATGACTCAATTGGGTGGTCGAATTCTGCGGGTGCATGATGTCAAAGAAACTCATGAGATGATTGAAACCTATAAAATCTTCAAAGATCAATTGTGAGGGTGATTTAGAATGATTAATGGCATGAACTTTATATCCAAGATAATTCAGGATATTCAAAAGCTTGAATCAACTGACTATCCCTGGATTAGCCACGAGAAACTCGAATCATTGGAATCCTTAATCAATGATCACCAAGAAGGACTTCGAAATCGAAAATCTTTGATTCATTTATCTGCCAGTGCATTTGTCATTAATGACCATCTTGGGTATTTTATCCGGCATCCATATTTGCACACAATTTTATTGCCGGCAGGTCATGTAGAGCCCAATGAACTACCAGTGAACTGTGCGGTTCGTGAATTTCATGAAGAGACCGGATATACTGCTGACGGACCTTTGGGCAAGTTAATTGATCTTAATTTGATTGACATTCCAGCTAATCCTTTGAAAGATGAAATGGCACATCAGCATATTGATTTCCGGTACGCTTTGCCGCTTGCCGATACACTTCCAGCAACCCCAGAGTTACCAGTGTTTCGACTTTCGGGGAAGGATGCTCCAGCTGAATTTCAGCCATACTTTTACTTGGACGACTAACTAATGGAAGAAGGCGATCGTTATCGAAAATAATATGAAAATTCGCAAGATGCGGCTCGAAGATTATCCAAACGCGTATCAACTCTGGCAACGGATACCTGGGATGAATTTAAGGGATCCGGATGACAGTTTTAAAGAAATCAGCCGGTTGATCAGCTTTAATCCTGACTTTTGCTATGTCGTCGAAAATACTAATCAGCAAATAGTTGGCAGTATTCTTGGTGCAACGGATGGCCGGCGCGGTACAATTTATCATCTGGCCGTGGATCCTAAAGTACAACGGCAAGGTCTTGGCACTAAATTGGTTGATCTCGTCATTGATCAGTTAAAACAAGTTGGCATTCAAAAAGTATACGTTATGGTGATGCGTGATAATCAAGCTGGTGAACAATTTTGGCTGCGACAGAAGTTTGTAAAGCGCGACGACATCGTTCGTTTTAACAAAATTATTTAAAGCCGATCAATTCAAAGAGGGAGCCATCATTTTAACCGAATTGGATTATTCGCTTTCTACTTTACATAATATATATTATACGAAGTAGTGTAAAATCAAAAAAGAATCAGTTCTCAAAGCCAACACTCTCGGCAATGACAACTGATTCTTTTGTGCATTAATTTGGTGAATAATTAACTGACGGCTTCTTCCAGATCATTCCCAGATTCAACTTGAGTGTTCGTTTGATAACTATCCACCTTTACTTTTAAAACGTGACGCTGAATGCGTTTATCAAGCGGTGGTAATTTCATATAGTCGCCGTATAATCTCGTTAAGTATGCGTCATAATCTGCTAGCACCGGTACCTGTAAATTTTCAAATTTCATGGTTTTTACATGATGAATTTCATCTGGTTTGATTAATTCTTTACCATATTGATATGGTGATGACATGTTAATTAATGATAAGTCTGGATGACCATTATATTGCGTCATGGTGCTCAAACGAATGTCATACAGCTCACTTAAGTTATAATCTGCATATTTGGATTGACTGATGCTTTCTTGATAAAGATCCGGATAAAATCGTTTCCGAATTTCTGCCAGCAGATCCGTTAACTTTTCTTGCTGACGTTGTTGCTGAAGTTGTTTCTTGGGCATTCTGTCAAATGGGAATACGTCAATGAAGATGCCATTCTTAGCTTTTGTCAGTTCACGACCATGTTCTAAAATTTCTGTGCCATTGGCCATCACTTTGGCAAAATCATATTCATATTGTGGATCAAGGCGGTTTTCCTCAACGAAGTATCCCCGGTCTGACAGTTCCGCTGGTGCAAATTGCAGAAACTTTTCGAAGTCAGTTCGCGGTAGTCCAATGTCGATATCGTCATCCCATGGAATAAATCCGTGGTGGCGGACAGCACCAATTGCTGAACCACCGGTTAGAAAGTATTCTAAATGATGCCGAGAATTGATTTCTGCGACGTTTGCCAGGATACCTAGCTGAATTTTGTGAATTAATTGTAAATCAAGCATAACTCATGACCTCCTCAATCAAAATTTCAATCTCATATCTAAACCTCTTTTGTGTTGGATTGTTCAACTACTAATATTAATCAGATCAAACAGCGGGTCAATTAATATGCCTTTTTATGCTATACTTAACTTAATAAAATACAGATTTTATTAAGTTATAAGTCTAAAAGTAAATAAGCCCCACCAAAATACCGGTTTTTATCCAGGTTACTAAGGAGTTAAAAAAATGAATTCTTCCCAATATATTCACCACAATGAACAGCTGGTGCAGAAATTGCCCGATTACATCAACGAATATTACTTAGACAAATCAACGGTCCCATTATCCCCTGCCACGCTATACCAATATTTGAACGAGTTTCATCGCTTCTTGAGTTGGGTGATTGCTGTTGGTATTGTCAAAGTCTCCCAAGTTAAAGACATCCCACTTTCGAGTCTTGAACATTTCAAAAAACAGGATATGGAGCTCTATAAGTCCTATCTGCTCAATCGCGGCAAACAAACTGCCAACAATCCCCAAGGATCGATTTCCCACCGAACTGTCAATCGTTCACTCAATGCACTCTCAGCCTTGTTCCGGTATCTGACTGAGGAAACTGAAACCGCAGATGGCGAACCTTATTTTTATCGAAATGTGATGAAAAAAATTTCATTGGTGTCTGACAGCGAAACCTACCAGACCCGCGCCAATAACATTAAAGACCAGTTGATGCTTGGTGATAGTGATATGAAATATGTCGAGTTTATCAAAAATGATTACCCAAAAGCGCTCACAAACAAACGAACTCTTGCGTTATATCGACGTGATCGCGAGCGCGATACTGCCATCAATGCTTTAATGTTGGGAACCGGGATTCGAGTGTCCGAACTCACCAATGCCAACTTGAAGGACTTAAATATTAATAAAGCGACAATTACGGTCCGACGCAAAGGCGGTAAACGCGATTCGGTCCCGATTGCTGGTTGGGTCTTAACCTACTTAGCCGATTATTTGAAGATTCGTAAGCAGCGTTATTCGGCAAGTAAGGACACCCCTGCCCTCTTTTTGACGAAAGGGGCAACTGCTCCAAGACGCATTTCAACTGCCACTGTAGAGCTGCTAGTGGCCAAATACTCCCAGGCTTTCAACCATGTTCGGGTCACACCGCATAAACTGCGACATACTTTGGCTTCAAAGTTATATTTAGAAACCAATAATGAGCATTTGGTGGCGACTCAGTTAGGCCAAAGTTCAACCAATGCAACCGGTTTGTATACTCACATCATTGACACCAAGCAACGGCAGGCCTTGAATGGATTGCATCAACAGGATAAATCAGAGTAACTTAAAAAACGCATCCTCTGAATGGCAACATTCACTGGATGCGTTTATTCATGATATAGATGGTCTTTTTTGATAAGCTGACCACAATTTGGATTGTACTTTTGAAAATGTCATTTCGTCAAAAACTGCTGGCTGGATCCATTTCCCTGGAAAATAACTGAGATCCACATTCTCTGGTAGACGGCCTTCCAGCAGGGTAATTTTCCACTGTTGATGAGTAAATGTGTGGGTGACTGGTTTATCAAGCACCTGACTGAGTTTAATTGGAAGTTGATAATCGCTTTGCATTTTGGCCTCAACAATTTGGATCAGCGCAGACTTGGAAAGACTTTGATCATCGGTTAGGTCCTGATGATCAAACAATGGAAACATCCAAAAATTAGCGAGAATCCCACTTGATGGACGCTTCTGAAATAAGTAGCCGTTATCTGATCGGATCACTAAACCAAAGTAATCATGAACCACTGGCCGCTTCTTCTTGGTTTTCACCGGATATTGATCCTCAATTCCGTCCAAAAATGCTTGATTAAAAGCCCTGACTGGTGAGTGGCTGGAATCAAAATTTGTTGCTGTCATGTAGCTGGCACCCAAATCCATGATTGCCTGATTAAAATCACCGGGTCGATCTTTAGAAATGATTTTGTTGATGACCTTCTCAAATATTTTCCGGGTTTGCGGTTTAGCTACGTCGGCATTAATTTCAAGCAGTCGGGCAAAGACTCGAAAAGCATTGCCGTCGACTGCTGCGACCGGTTGGTTAAACGCGATACTGGCAATTGCGCCGGCAGTATAAGGCCCGATGCCACTCAACTCTTGAAGGTCGTGGGCGTTAGATGGCCATTTGCCATGATAATCAGTCACAACTTGGCGGGCAGCTTTTTGGAGATTCCGGGCTCGTGAGTAGTATCCTAATCCCTCCCAAGTTTTCATCAGCTTGTCTTCTGGTGCATCGGCCAAATCTTGGACGGTTGGAAATTCTTCCATGAAGTGTAAATAATATGGGATCACCGTTTGAACCTGGGTCTGCTGTAACATGATCTCTGAAACCCAGACATGATATGGATTGTGGTCCTGACGCCAAGGAAGCGTTCGCTTGTTGTGATCATACCAGTCGAGCAATGTTTGTTGGAACGCTTTAATTTTTGTTTCTGACCACTCAATCATCCGAGTTCGTCCTTTCCGACTACCTGTAACCAAAAAGCAGCAAGATTGACCCAGAAATTTGGGTTACCTGCTGCCAGAGGCTCACGATTAATGCTGCCAATTTTGCTTAATAAACTTTTCTCGCCCACCCATTTCTTCCATCTGATAACGTAATGGGTTTTTCTTATAGAATTCTTGATGTTCGTCCTCAGCTGGATAAAATGGTTTGGCATCTTCAATTTGAGTCACAATTGGACTATCAAATTGTTCACTTTCAGCAAGGGCTTTCTTCGATGCTTCAGCAATCTTTCTTTGTTCATCGTCCTTAACAAAAATTACTGGTCGATAGTTATCGCCGCGATCTTGGAATTGACCCATCGCATCCGTGGGATCGGTTTGATGCCAATAAATCTCGACTAATTTGTCGTAACTAATTACTTCAGGATCGAAGAAAATTTTGACTGCTTCGGTATGGCCAGTCGTGTGACTTGCGACCTGCTCATAAGTTGGGTTGGGAACGTGGCCGCCGGTATAACCGGAAACGACTTTGTTAATGCCGGGAATCGTGTCGAATGGCTTAACCATGCACCAGAAACATCCGCCTGCGAAAATTGCTGTATCTTCCATTCATTGCACCTCAATTTTATTTATTCAAATAATTGTTTGTATTTACTGTATCCCTTTGCATCCAATTCATCAACTGGAATAAATTTTAAAGCGGCAGAATTAATGCAGAATCGATGACCGCCAGCTTCCTTAGGGCCATCTGGAAATACATGTCCAAGATGAGAACCGGCTTCTTTGCTGCGGACTTCTTCTCGAATCATGCCGTGCGACATATCCAAGTGATTATCGATATTGGCTTTATCAATTGGTTTGGTAAATGATGGCCAACCACAACCGGCATCGTATTTATCGGTCGATGAAAACAGTGGCTCTCCGCTCACAACATCCACATAAATGCCATCTTTGTAAAAGTCATCATACTCACCGCTAAACGGTGCTTCGGTGGCTTTATTTTGTGTTACAGCGTACTGTTCTGGGGTTAATTTATTTTTGAGGTTTTGCTTGTCCATAAGAGCCCTCCGTTTCAATAATAGGTTGTGTACAATTCAACTATTCTTATTATAGAGGGCGTCTGGATCAAAGTAAACAAAAACGGCCATAACTAAATCGAATTGATTAGTCAGGCCGCTCAGCGTTTTAAGGATTAATCTAATGCATCATTCAATGGAGGGACAACTTGCTTCTTACGTGAAACAACTCCCGGCAATGATAATGTATCATTTGCTAATTTACTGTTAAAGGCTTTTTCAACAGCTGAGGCAGGTTCGCCGACAACGATCATCTTAGAATCGCTGTTCAAAACATTCGTAATGAGAACAAGGAATAAATCATAGCCCTTGTCTGCGGCTTCAGCCTTCATCGCTTTTTTGATGTCGTCTTGACGTTTGTCGATTTCGCTGAATTCAACGACGTTGATTTGATCAATTCGAACGCTCTTGCCACCCATGGTGAATGACTTGGCATCTTGATCGATCAATTCCTGGTCGCTCTTTGCTGAAACGTTAGTCCCGGCTTTAAGCATTTCGATACCATACTTTTCATAGTCGATGTCAGCAATTTCTGCCAAAGTTTTAACGGCAATTTTGTCTTCTTCGGTAGTAGTTGGTGACTTCAACAGCAAAGTATCTGAGATAATTGCTGATAACATCAAACCAGCTAATTGAGCAGGAATTTCAACTTTGTTTTCGTCAAACATCTTAACGATGATTGTACTGCAGCAGCCAACTGGTTCAGCACGGTAATACAGTGGCTGGTCAGTTTGGAAGTTGGAAATTCGATGGTGATCAACGACGTGAGTGATCGTTAAATCTTTGATATCACTAACACTTTGTTGAAATTCATTATGGTCAACCAACATAACTGAATCAACTTCATTTTTAGCGGTTTTGATAATTCGTGGTGTTGGTTCGTCAAAATAATTAAGGACAAATGCGGTTTCTGAATTAGGTTCACCCAAAGCAACAGCTTCTGTATCATAACCTAATTTATTTTGAAGATATGAAAATGCTTTAGCAGCAACAATCGCATCTGTATCAGGACTTTGATGACCGAAAACTAATTCTTTACTCATTTAAACAATCTCCTTTTATTTTAATAATTTATTTCCCTAAACGGGCTAAATAATCTTCTTTAGCAAGAAACTCATCAAACTTCTGTAAGAATCGTTCAATCCGTGGAATTTCATTCTTGCGCTTACGGTAGACGAAGTTCAGGTCAAATTTAACTTTAGGATCCAACTCAGTCACCCAAATGTCATCGTCAGTTAACTTCTTCAAGTCGATGTTTAACATATATGACTTTGGTAATGCCGTATTGGTATGCGAGTTGATGGCAAACTTCAAAATTTGTTCTGGCATGGTGTAACGAGCAGCAACCTTTGGCCAGTCAACCATCTGATTCTTAAAGGATTCCCGTAAAGTTTGGTTCAAGTAATAATCTTGTGGATACATCACCCAAGGTCGGTCATTAACATCCTTCAATCGAACCCGTTTGCGTTTTGCCAAACTTGGATTGTGGTGAATGAATAACAGATCATCAGAAATGATCTTCTTGGAGCTGTATGGTTTCCAATTCTTGATCGATTCATCCGGCAGGTACATAATCGCCAGGTCAATTCGGTTGTTCTCCAAGCTTTCCCAAATTTCTTTTCTGGTCAACATGTGGAAATTGACTTCCAAATCAGGATTTTCTTGGTACAACGCTAATGCAAAGTCTTCAAAAACTTTGGTTTCAATTGATGCCAGGATTCCCAGATTAATCTGACCAGTCGTTGAACTAGTTGCCTGTTGGATCTGGTCATTGGCGTCATTTAACAGGTCGTAAATTTGCCGTGTGGTCTTCAACATGATCACGCCTGCATCAGTCAGTCGCAGTTTCTTACCAACTGAGTAGAATAATTCAGTTCCCATTGTCTTTTCAAGCTTCTTAATCTGCTGGGTCAACGCTGGCTGCGTGATCCCTAAGATTTGAGCGGCTTGCGTATAGTTCATTGTTTCTGACAACTGGAGAAAATACGATAAAGTCTTAGATGCAAAGATATTTTCCTGAGTGGTTTTCATTCAGACTCTCCTTATCGGTCAGTGCGACCATTAAATAATTAACAGGATACTGCTATTATGATAATTCTTATTGTTAATACAATCAATTGATATGATAAAAACTTAATCAATTGATAAGTCGACGAACTTTGGCCTGATGGAAACTGGTGTCCCTTCACTATCCACGTCGATCACAAAGGATCCGTTTGAGTAGCGGCCACCCAATGAGTAATCGGCTGGCAAAATATCATGAATCTTACGATGATCAGTCCGTACTTCAAGTGGCTGATCTTCACTTTCAATCGTGCAGAAATCAACAATCCGATGGGAATTGCTCTTAAGTTCCCGCAAAATCATGACGCCTTTTCGAGCTCGGGAAGTAACTGGAACTTCTTTAATTGCCAACTTCTTAAAGGCACCCCGTTGCGTCACAATTGCCAAGACGCTCTGATCGTTAACCAGCTGCAGATTAGCAACTTTATCTTCACCACGTAAGGCAATTGACTTCACCCCAGTAGTTCGACCGCCGTTAACTGGTACTTCGTCAATGCCGTATCGTAATGCCAGACCGTGATTTGAAATCAGCAATAGCTGACCAGCATCTTCTGGATTTGGCAGGTAATGGATGGCAACGACTCTTTCATCTGCATTCTTGAGCTTCTCGTAAGTATAAGCATGACTCTTATAAGTTCGACCTGGTTTCATATCGTCCAAAGCAGTCTGTTTAACATGCCCTTGATCCGTGGCAATCAGGAAATTGCCCTTTTCCTTCAGCGAATTGAACGCATAAGTACCAATGATTTCTTCATCAGCATCCAAACCAATTGTCTGAGAAATATGCTCACCGGTATCTTTCCATTTCACATCAGCAAGTTCAAAGACCGGCCGGTAAATCAGATTACCCTTGTTGGTAAACATAAATAAATGATCACGGGCATTTAACTGCTCCATGAAAATTGGATAATCTTCATCCTTTAAGCCGGTATCGGTTGTGGATGCCTTGTATGAACGGATACTGCTGCGCTTGATATAGCCGTCGTGGCTAACCATCACGACCACATCTTCATCTGGAATCAAGACATCGGTATTAATTTTAATGTCAGAAACTTTGGCTTGAATTTCAGTTCTGCGGGCATTGCGATAATTCTTTGAAATCGCTTTTAGCTCGCTAGCCAAAACTCGGTTGAGTTCTTTGGGGCTATCCAGGATTTTATGATATTTGGTAATTTCGTCTGAAAGATGCTGATGCTCTGTTTCTAGTTCAGTAACGTCAGTGTTCGTCAATCGATAAAGTTGTAAGGCGACGATGGCATCAGATTGTTTCTCTGAGAACCCGTATTCTTTAACTAAATTGTCACGGGCATCCTTACGGTTCTTGCTGGCTCGGATAGTTTTGATCACATCATCCAGGATTGAGAGCGCCTTAATCAGACCTTCAACAATATGCTGACGGTCCTGAGCCTTCTTCAAATTAAATTTCGTCCGCTTTCCGATGACTTCCTGTTGAAATTCCAGATAAGCGACTAGGATTTTCTTCAGTGATAAGCGTTCCGGTCGCATATGAGAAATTGCCACCATATTGAAGTTGTACGAAACCTGAAGGTCAGTGTTCTTGAATAAGTAATTCAAGATTCCTTTGGAGTCAACATCCCGTTTAAGTTCGATGACGATACTCAAACCGTTTCGATCACTTTGATCACGAACTTCTGAGATACCCTCAATCTTTTTATTTAAGCGAATTTCATCAATCCGCTTCACTAATTGGGCTTTATTGACTTCATATGGAATTTCCGTGATGACAATTTGTGACTTGTTGCCCTTCAAGGGTTCAATGGAGGTCTTGGAACGGACAATAATCTTACCATGTCCGGTTTCATAAGCCTTCTTGATGCCGTCGATTCCTTGAACAATTGCTCCGGTTGGGAAATCCGGCCCTTTAACAAACTGCATTAAATCATCCAAAGTTGCATCGGGATGCTTCATGAGATAAAGAATGGCATCGATCACTTCACCTAAATTATGAGGTGGAATGTCAGTCGCATATCCTGCTGAAATACCGGTTGAACCGTTGACTAATAAATTAGGAAATCTGGCTGGGAGCACAGTTGGTTCATACTCGGTGTCATCAAAATTGAGGACCCAATCAACCGTGTCTTTATCAATATCGCGTAACATTTCAGTCGCAATTTTGCTCAACCGTGCTTCGGTATACCGCATAGCTGCAGGCGGATCGCCATCCATTGAACCGTTGTTACCATGCATTTCAATCAGTGGTTCTCGGACTTTCCAATCCTGACTCATTCGGTTTAACGCTTCATAGATTGAACTGTCACCATGGGGATGAAAGTTACCCATGACGTTCCCTACAGATTTGGCTGACTTTCGGAATGCCTTGTCGTAGGTGTTGCCGTCTTTGTTCATCGCATACAAAATTCGTCGTTGAACCGGTTTTAAACCGTCGCGAATGTCAGGTAATGCCCGTTCTTGAATGATTGATTTGGAATATCTGCTGAATCGTTCACCCATCACATCTTCAAGGGTCAAACTTTCAATTTTACTCATCTTTTAGTCGCACCCCTAATCATTTGTATTATCCAAGATGCTGCCATCTTCTTCTAAATTAAACTTAACGTTTTGCTCGATCCATTTTCGTCGGGGTTCGACTTTATCGCCCATCAACGTTGTGACTCGTTTTTCTGCCAAGGCAGCATCGTCAATTCGAACTCGAATTAAGGTTCTGGTATCCGGATTCATTGTGGTTTCCCACAGCTGATCGGCGTTCATTTCACCAAGACCCTTGAATCGCTGAAGGCTGTATCCTTTGCCGAAATCTTTGGAAACCTTGTTAAGTTCTTCATTGGTCCAAGCATACTGAACCTTTAATTTCTTGCCGGCACCTTTTTGTAACTTATAAAGTGGCGGCAGCGCAATAAACACCCGGCCGTTATCAATCATTGGCCGCATGTATTTGTAGAAGAACGTTAATAATAAAATTTGAATATGAGCCCCATCATCATCGGCATCAGTCATGATAATGATCTTATCGTAATTGGCGTCGTCAATGTTAAAGTCAGCGCCAACCCCGGCCCCAATTGTATAAATCATGGTGTTAATTTCTTCATTTTTCATGATTTCCGGTAATTTGGCCCGTTCGGTGTTCAAAACCTTACCTCTAAGCGGCAAAATTGCTTGATAACGACGGTCTCGGCCCTGTTTGGCAGATCCGCCGGCAGAATCTCCTTCGACCAGGAAAAGCTCGTTACGGCTGTAATCCTTGGATTGAGCTGGGGTCAACTTACCGGACAGCAGACGTTCCTGCTTCTTATGACGCTTACCAGTCCGAGTTTCATCCCTGGCTTTTCGAGCCGCCTGACGGGCTTGGCGTGCTCGCAATCCTTTATGAACCAAGGTTTGAGCAAATTCACCGTTTTCCATCAAATAGTAGCCGAGTTTTTCGCTGACAACATTATCGACAATTGAACGTGCTTCGGGGGTCCCTAATTTTTCCTTGGTCTGCCCTTCGAACTGGAGAATTTCTTCTGGAACTCGTAATGACAAGACCACCGAGAGGCCTTCACGCACATCGCTACCCTCAAGGTTTTTATCTTTTTCCTTGAGCATGCCGACTTTTCTGGCATAGTCGTTAAACGCTTTTGTCCAGGCATTTCGTAAACCGGCTTCGTGGGTTCCACCGTCTTTAGTTCGGACGTTATTGACAAATGACAGCATTGTTTCGGAATAGCCGTCATTATATTGAGCAGCGACTTCTACTTCGACGCCCTCTTTTTTGCCATCAAAGTACATGACATCGCCTAATGTATGTTTGTCTTCATTCAAGTATTGAACGAATTCTTTGATGCCTTCTTCATAATGGAAGACTTCTTCTTGTTCCTGATCCGTCCGTTCGTCGGTTAATGTGATCTTAGTTCCTTTTAGCAGGAAGGCAGATTCACGTAACCGTTCAGAGAGCACTGAGAAATTATAAACGGTGCTGGTAAAGATAGTTGGATCGGGCTTGAAGGTGACTGTCGTCCCACTATGAGCCCGAGTCTTGCCCAGCTTTTTTAAGGTACCAACTGGGTGACCACCGTTTTTGAAGTCTTCTTCATAACGATACCCATCACGGACGATCACAACTTTGAGCCAAGTGGAAAGTGCGTTAACAACACTGGCACCAACTCCATGCAGACCACCGGAAGTTTTATAGCCCCCCTGGCCAAATTTTCCACCTGCATGAAGCATCGTCAAAATGACTTCAGGAGTCGGTTTCCCTGAAGCGTGCATGCCAACTGGCATCCCTCTGCCATGATCGACAACGGTAATGCTGTTGTCTTTATGAATTGATACTTGGATCTCGTCCCCATAACCGGCCAAGACTTCATCGACGGCGTTATCAACTATTTCGTAAACCAGATGATGCAGGCCGCGGGAATCTGTGGAACCGATATACATTCCGGGACGCTTTCTAACTGCGTCGAGTCCCTCAAGAATTTGAATCGAGGAATCATCATATTTTTGCTTTTGCTTTACCATTCGTTATGACTCCTTTTTTTGCAATCTACTTCATAATAACCTAATTTGACGGTTATGGAAACGAAATTTTATTGGCTGAATGCAAATTCCATGCTAAAATGAGAAACGCTATTAAGTTTATTAATTGCGACTACTGAGAGGTTTAAGATGAATTTCAATATTGAACAAATTATCATGATGTTAGCAGCAGCTTATTTATTAGGCTCAATTCCAAGTGGTGTCTGGATCGGCAAAATTTTCTTCCATGTTGATATTCGCCGCCATGGCTCCGGCAATATTGGGACAACCAATACCTACCGGGTTTTAGGACCGATTGCCGGCTCAATCGTGATGGCTTTGGATATTTCCAAAGGTGCAGTTGCGACGTTGCTGCCGACATTCTTCCATGTGACAACAGTCAGCCCACTGGTCTTCGGTTTGATGGCCATTCTCGGTCACACCTTTTCGATTTTTGATAAATTTAAAGGTGGCAAGGCCGTTGCGACGAGCGCGGGGATGCTGCTGGCGTACAAACCGGCCTTTTTCTTTCTAGCTGCGGGTATTTGGATATTAGTGATCTTGCTTACCAGCATGGTTAGTTTGGCCAGCATGATTGGTTTTACATTGACGACGATTGCCATTTTTTTCACTCACGATATTTTCCTGAGCGCGTTGGCGGTCCTGTTAACGATTTTTATTTTCTATCGTCATCGTGCCAACATCAGCCGAATTCGAAACGGGACGGAAAGTATGGTGCCATTTGGGCTCGGTAATATGCTTCGAAAACGCCGCAGTTCCACTAAATAAGTTAATCAAAAACGAGTGATTTCTGAATTTGAGGAATCACTCGTTTTATTTTGTTTTGTTACTGATTGCTGAAACGTGCTCTCTGGGGCAGCAGTCTGCATCTAAAGGGTTTTGACTAAAAATCAAACTCGATTTTTAGCCAAAACCCTTTAGACACCGCCTGCTAACCGCCCCTGATTACACTCTTTAAAAGAAACTAATCGAATACTTACCTGCAAAGGCGTGGCGGCCTTCTAGCTTGTTAATGGCAAACTTATCTGTCAATTGACCATCTGAGTTAACCGTGTCGGCCAACCCCCACCATGGTTCGATGCAGACAAATGGCGCTTTCTTAGGATATGGCGACCAAATGCCCACATAAGGCGCATTTTCGACCGTTAAAGAAACACCGTGATCATTGTTTGCATTTGCCAGCATGACCGTCGTTTCACGACGGTCAAGGTTCAGCACAATGGCATCGCTGTTAAACATGTCGTGGTCCAACGATAATGGCTTGGTCAGGTCAATGGTCTTGGAATCATCAGGATCGCTATACGGCGGTTTTAGAGGGATCTGAGTGTAAGCCTTCTTAGGAGCGACCCTTACAAATGAATCCCCGAAAGCTCCTTCTCCTTTAACTAAAGGCACATTGAAGCCAGGATGGGCACCAATTGAAAATAGTAAGGTGTCTTGCGCTGGATTAATAACGTTCAAACTGACATTCAGTTGATGGTCAACCAGTTCATAAATGATTCTTAATTCGAATTTAAATGGATATTTGGCGAGCGTTTCGTCATTGGAACGCAATAGCAATGAAGCTTTAGTAGGGAGCTGAGATTCAACCTTGAACTGATTGTCCCGGGCAAACCCGTGCTGAGTCATCTCATATGTCTGTCCATCATATTCATACTGATTGTCCTTCAAGCGACCGACAATGGGAAACAAAATGGGCGCATGCCGTTTCCAATAAGTCGGATCTGCCTGCCAAATATATTCAAGCCCATCGGTATCTTTAACACTGGTCAGTTCAGCGCCCAGTTCATTAATTAAAACGGTTAGATACTGATTCTTTAGCGTAATCATTTGAATTTCTCCTCCAGATTTACAGAATGTAACGTGACAGGTCCTTGTTTTGAGCTAATTTACCGACCTTGTCGTCAACGTATTTTTCGGTAA
Source organism: Lentilactobacillus otakiensis DSM 19908 = JCM 15040 (assembly GCF_001434145.1). Taxonomy (GTDB): domain Bacteria; phylum Bacillota; class Bacilli; order Lactobacillales; family Lactobacillaceae; genus Lentilactobacillus; species Lentilactobacillus otakiensis. Next base: position 333,877 of record NZ_AZED01000014.1, read on the forward strand.
TCGTGATGTCACCCATCTGCATATCAGGGCCTTCGTAAAGGATGTCTTCAAGTAATTTTTCTAGGATCGTGTGCAGACGACGAGCGCCAATATTGTCTGTATTATGGTTAACGTCGGTCGCAATCTCGGCAATTCGATTGATGGCCTCGATTGTGAAAGTCACTTTAATATTGTCAGTCCCGATCAAAGCGATGTACTGCTTGGTGAGTGAGTTGGTTGGCTCTGTCAAAATTCGGACAAAGTCCTCTTTGGTCAGTTCGTTTAATTCAACTCGAATTGGGAAACGGCCTTGGAGTTCAGGAATCAAATCTGAAGGCTTGTTCTCAGCAAAGGCACCTGAACCGATAAAAAGCATGTGGTCAGTATTAACCGTGCCATATTTGGTATTAACTTGTGAACCTTCAACGATTGGTAAAATGTCTCGTTGAACACCTTCACGGGAAACTTCCCCGCTATTTTGGGATTTACCTGGGGCAATTTTGTCAATTTCATCGATAAAGATAATCCCTGTGTTTTCAGCACGGACAATCGCATTATGATACAGGTCTGCCTTGTTAATCAGTTCCTCAGATGCTTGTCGAGTTAAAATTTCGCGCGCTTCGCTAACCGGCACAGTCCGCTTGATTTTCTTCTTTGGCATCAAACCTGATAAGGTATCATTCAAATCGATCCCCATTTGGTTCATCATGGTGCTTTGGCCGGCAGGTTGTTGTGAAGGATCGTCCATTTCAATTTCAACTTGGTCGTTTTCAAGCAAGCCTGCCTTGAGTTTTTCGGCCGTTGACATCCGCTTCTCACGAATATCATCAGTCACATCTTCTTGGTCGTCCTGGTCTGCAGAAGGCATTTGGCCATTTTGCATTTGAGTAAACATGTTCATGAGGTTCTGCATGTCATTTTGACGTTTTTCTTTTTTCTTGGCAGGTACTAACAGCTTAACCAGTCGATTATTGGCCTGTTTTTCGGCTTCGACATGGACCTGCTTATATTGATCGGCACGTTCCAACTGGATAGCATTTTCAACCAGGTCACGGACCATGGATTCAACATCACCACCAACATAGCCGACTTCAGTGAACTTAGTAGCTTCGACTTTGACAAATGGTGCGTTGACAATCTTGGCCAATCGGCGGGCAATTTCAGTTTTACCAACTCCGGTCGGTCCGATCATGAGTAGATTTTTTGGTGAAATTTCATCCTGCATGTCCTTTGACAGCTGCATTCTGCGATAACGATTCCGCAAAGCAACCGCAACGGCTTTTTTGGCTTCATTTTGACCCACAATGTATTGGTCTAAAACGTCAACAATCTCTTTTGGTGTTTGAGTAGACTCAGTCAATTTAAGTTCCTCCTATAATTCTTCAGAAATCACGTTCTGGTTGGTGAAGATATCGATATTTCCAGCAATGTGAATGGCAGCTTCTGCGATTTCTCTGGCGCTCATGTCTTGAGCGTGGTGTTTCATGGCAGTTGCGGCAGCCAGTGCGAAGTTACCACCTGACCCAATGGCTAAAATATCGTCATCTGGCTCGATGACTTCACCTTGGCCGGATACCAGTAGTAAATCCTTGTCGTTCATCACGATTAATAAAGCTTCAAGCTTTTGCAGCTGCTGATCGCCACGCCACTCTTGGGCTAATTCAACGGCAGATCGTTTGAGATCGCCGTCAAATTGATTTAATTTCTTTTCGAAACGTTCTTCAAGGTTAAAAGCATCGGCAACGCTACCAGCAAAGCCGACGACAACTTTGTTATCGTAAATGCGACGAACCTTGTGGGCAGTTCCTTTCATGATGACTTTTTCACCCATGGTAACCTGACCGTCTCCGGCCATAGCGAGATGTCCGTTGTGACGGACAGCGACGATGGTTGTTGCTTCAAATTTGATTGGCATAGTATACCCCTTTTTATTTTGATTTTAATGAATCATTATTTCGAGGAAAATACTTCTTATAATCATCCATTAAATGTGATTTGGTAACATGTGTGTAAATTTGGGTTGTCGATAGGCTGCTATGGCCCAGCAACTCCTGGACAGATCGCATGTCAGCACCGTTATTGAGCATTTCTGTTGCGAAGGTGTGGCGTAACATGTGGGGATGAATCTTGGTGGTCAGACTGCTTTGTTTGACAATCTCGTCCATAATATATTCGATTCCTCGGGCTGTAATCGGCCTGCCATAATGATTAATGAACAGAAATCGGTGGCTTTGATGATACTTAGCCATGATTGGGCCTCTGGCACCACTCAAGTATGCTTCAATTGCATCTTGAGCATATTCCCCAAAGGGAACGTAACGCTGCTTGTTGCCCTTCCCAGTGACTAAAATGGTCCGGTTATCCAAATCAATATCATTCAATTGAATACCGGCACATTCACTCACCCGAATACCGGTTGCGTAAAGTGTTTCTAAAACCGCCGAATTTCTTAACCCAAGTTGAGGATTAGGATTTTGTTTGGCGCCTTCAAAAAGTGCCCGCATCTCATTTTGGTACAAAAATCTTGGCAGCCGACGATTATTTGTCTTCAGGTGAACGTACTCGAATGGATTATGAGCGATGACCTCACTTTTAACCAAAAATGCGTAAAATGATTTTAATGCAGAAATCTTTTGGGCAATCGAATTTCTGGCGTACTTTTTTTCGTACAAGTTAGTCAGAAACGATTCAACGTCAAAGGCGTCCACTTTCGTCAGTTCTTTCTGGTCACTAGGCACCTCAGCTAAAAATACGACGAACTCGGTGATTGCCTGCTGATATGCCTGGATCGTATCTGCAGAATAATTTCGATCACTTCGTAGATACTTCAAAAACCATTGAATATTTTTTTGATCTCCATTTAATTCCGTCATGAGCCACCATCCTCAACGATGTAATCGCGTTCAAGTCCTAACATCTATGATAGCAAATAAACGCGGCTTGTGCCTGGATTGCATTGAAATTAAAGAAAACTAAATTCGATTAGCCTCATCGAATAAGCGTCATTCTACATAGCTCGTTAGCAGTCGGCAAACTAAAGTGCCAGTCTTTACCAGAACTTAAGATTTACTTTGGTCGTCTGATTCACCAAACGGAAACACAAAAAAGACCGAATCGATTTCTCGATTCAGTCTGGTTTGGTTCATTATCCACGTGAACGAAGTGAAGCTCTAATACGAGCAGCCTTACCTTGTAAGTCACGCAGGTAGTAAAGCTTAGCACGACGAACGTGTCCTTGTCTTACTACTTCGATTTTATCAACTCGTGGTGAATGAAGTGGGAAAATTCGTTCAACACCAACACCGTTACTTACTTTACGAACAGTGTAAGTTGCTTGAATTCCTGAACCCTTGCGTTTGATAACAACACCTTCGAACAACTGAATACGTTCTCTGGTACCTTCAACAACCTTAACGTAGATTTTCACAGAATCTCCGGCACGGAAATCAGGAATATCATTACGTAGTTGTTTCTCGTTGATCTTGTCAATCAATTGATTTTGTCGCATAAACAAATCTTCCTTTCACTAACATTCATTATCTTGTTTGACAGCGGAATGTTGTTTTGCGGCTTGCGCCAAAAATTAGTGTAACATAATTAATCCTTGTCTGTAAAGGTTTTTTTCTTGTCAGCATCCTTTGCAGCCTGCTTTTCTTCTTCCTCAATTCGAACGTCTGCGAACAGCTTTTTTTGCGTACTGGTCAAATTATGATGATCAATTAGGTCCGGCCGACGCAGATAGGTTCGACGCAGAGCCTCTTTTTGATTCCATAAGGCGATCTTTTTGTGGTCGCCATTCATCAGGACTTCAGGGACTTTCATGCCTCGAAATTCAGCTGGTCGGGTATATTGAGGTTCTTCAAGCAAACCAGTGGAAAATGATTCTTCAACACTTGACTGGTTATTGCCCAAAACACCAGGAATCAGACGGGTAATTGCATCAATCATAACCATTGCCGGTAATTCCCCGCCGGTCAACACGAAGTCTCCTAGGGAATATTCATCGGTGACGATTGAACGAATCCGTTCGTCATAGCCCTCATAATGACCACAGATAAAGGTTAAATGGTCATCATGTGACAGTATCTCAGCATCATGCTGTTTAAATTGCTTTCCAGCCGGATCCATGAGAATCACTTTACCTTGCGGATATCCAGCAGCCTTCGCAGTCTTTCTGGTATGGTCGTAGGCATCCAAAATTGGTTGCGCCTGAAGCAGCATACCCGCCCCACCGCCAAACGGATAGTCATCTACATGGCGATGCTTATCGGTGGTGAACTCCCGAAAATTGGTCACATCTAAATCAATGATGTGATTTTCGATTGCTTTTCCGATAATTGAATCGTGCATCGGAACTGAAAACATTTCTGGAAAAAGGCTTAATACATCAATTCTCATTCGTCCAAGCCCTCCGGAACGTCAGCCGTTATTTTGCCGGCATCGAGGTCAACATTTGTGATGACTGAATCAATTTTTGGTAATAATAGGTCTTTTTGACCATCCCGTTCAACGACCCAAACATCGTTGGCACCCGGTGATAAGATTTCTTTCACTTGGCCGATTTCATTGCCCTGAGGGTCGACGACATCCAAACCAATAATTTGGTGGTAATAATATTCACCGGGTTTGAGATCGTCATTAGAGAGACTATCCTCGTCGATTTTGAGTTCTGATGGCTTTAAGTACTCAACATCATTAATTGAGGGATGATTCTTGAAATGCAACAGAATAAAGCCTTTGTGCTTGCGAACACTGTCGATCGTCAAGCCAACCATCTCTTTTCTGTTGGGCAGCTTGGCAAAAACGGTGTTGCCGACCTTAAATCGTTTGTCGGGAAAATCAGTGATTGAAATCACTCGGACTTCGCCTTTCAAGCCTTGGGTATTGACAATTTTGCCGATATTATAATAATTCATCAAATAATTCCTCCAGCTCACTTTGAATTCCAATTTTGAATAAGAAAAAAGGGCCCAAACAAAACATACGTTTCGCTTAAGAACCCTATTGCTTCCCATCGTCAACAATCAAACGAGCTTTCTTTTGACCCTCAACCGGAACGCTGTACACAATTGTCCTGATTGTCTGAATCACATGGCCATGCTTTCCAATGATTCTGCCAATGTCATCTTCATTTAACTTCAGATGATATTCCAGGAATCGATCGGATTCATTATGCGAAATCTCGACATCATTTGGATAATCGACTAACGGTGAAATAATCTTATTAATTAAACCATCAATACTTGTCATGATGATAATCACTCACTTACTTTTTTGAGTATTTAGCTTCGTGATATTTCTTCATAATGCCGGCATCTGATAAGATGTTACGAACAGTATCAGATGGTTGGGCACCATTGTTTAACCAGTTCATGATTGATTCTTCTTCAAGAGTAATCTTAGCTGGTTGAGTTAATGGGCTGTAAGTACCAACGTTTTCGATGAAACGACCGTCACGAGGACTACGTGAATCGGCAACAACGATACGGTAATAAGGACGCTTCTTTGAACCCATGCGCTTTAAACGAATCTTAACTGACATGCTTTTACCTCCTGTAATGTTTTAACGATTAATAATATACCAGTAATTTGAATGCTTGTAAAGGTTTTTTTCTTTACACCGTCAAAATGGCTTGTTTATTGGTTAGATTTAGACTTGTTGGACAAATTGACCAGCTGTTAACGACAATTGCTTGTCAGAATTAACGACGTTTTTTATTTTTCTTCATCCGACGTTTCTTGTTCTTTTTCATCTTCCGGCTGAACTGTTTCATTGCCAGCTTGGACATTTTACCGCCCATGCCAGTGCTATTCATCATATTTTCCATACCAGACATGTTACCCTTGGAAACCTTGTTCATCATGGTCTTCATCTGACCAAACTGTTTGATCATTCGATTGACTTCTTGAACTGGGCGCCCGGAACCACGGGCAATTCTCCTACGTCTTGATGGATTTAAAACGTCTGGATCCGTTCGCTCTTGTTCCGTCATTGAATAGACGATAGCTTTAAGATGATCCATATCTTTGGGATTCATATTAGCGTTTTTGAGCTGTGGATTGTTGGCCATTCCAGGAATCATCTTCATAATTTCATCCAAAGGACCCATTTTTTGAATTTGATTTAATTGGTCGACAAAATCGTTGAAATCAAAAGTGTTTTCCTTGATCTTTTCGGAAAGCTCTTGGGCTTGTTTTTCATCATATTCTTTTTGAGTCTTTTCAATGAGTGAAAGCATATCACCCATCCCAAGGATTCGAGAAGCCATTCGATCAGGATAAAAGACGTCCAAATCAGACATTTTTTCACCCTGACCAACAAACTTAATTGGCTTTTGAGTAACCGCACGAATTGAGAGTGCAGCACCACCACGGGTATCACCATCCAGCTTGGTTAGGACGACACCAGTGACATCCAAGGTCTTATTAAAGCCCTCGGCAGTTGCCACGGCGTTTTGACCAGTCATGGCATCAATGACCAACAAGATTTCGTTTGGTTGAACGGCATCTTTAATATGACTCAACTCGTCCATCAACTTCTCGTCGATTTGCAAACGACCGGCGGTATCGATGATCACGTAGTCGTTATGATCTTCTTTAGCCTTTTGTACACCTTGTTTGGCAATTTCAACTGGATCAACATCTGTTCCTAGTTGGAAAACAGGCACGTCAATCTCTTGGCCAACTGTTTGCAGTTGATCAATGGCAGCTGGCCGGTAGACATCATCAGCAATCAATAAAGGGCGGGCATTTTGCTCGTTCTTTAATTTCAAAGCTAACTTACCGGCAGTGGTCGTTTTACCAGCACCTTGAAGTCCAGACATCATGATGATTGTCGGAATCTTTTCGGATTTGTTTAGGGGAACTGCTTCTTCCCCCATTGTTTTGGTTAATTCTTCGTCAACAATTTTGACAATTTGTTGAGATGGATTCAAGCCTTCCAGCACCTTGGCACCGTTGGCCCGTTCCTCAACTGTTTTGACAAAATCACGAACGACTTGGAAATTGACATCGGCTTCAAGTAAAGCCAGACGGATCTCACGCATGGTAGCACGAAGGTCTGATTGTGAGACCTTTCCTTTACCACGTAAAGTTTTCATGGCGTTTTGTAAACGCTCGGTTAATCCTTCAAAAGCCAATTAGTTCACCCCTTATTGTTCTTCGGTTGTTTCCAGATTTCTGATCATTGAGTTTAATTTTTGATCGTGGGAATATTTTTGTTCAACATAAGACTGAATCTGATCAAGTTTGTGATTTCGATCGACAAAACTGTGATATAAATTCAATTTATCTTCGTATTGCTGCAGAATCTTTTCTGACCGGCGGATATTATCATAAACCGCTTGTCGACTGACGTTATACTCACCAGCAATTTCACCCAGCGAATAATCGTCTGCATAATACAGCTCAATATAATTTGCCTGCTTTTTGGTGAGTAACGGCTCGTAAAATTCAAACAAAGAATTAATATAGTTGTTTTTTTCCAGTTCCATGTTCAAGCTCCTTTAACAACCGATACGTCCATAGCGTACCGATTAATGCCGAGTCAGTCAACGCTAAATGCACAGTCTATTCGGAAATTAATCCTTTAAATAATCCATAGACAAAATCATTTGGATCAAACGGCTTGAGATCGGTGACTTTTTCGCCTAAGCCAACGTATTTAACCGGCAAATGCAACTCGCTGCGGATGGCAAGGACGATTCCACCACGAGCAGTCCCATCTAATTTGGTCAAGACGATTCCAGTTACATCAGTCGCTTCTTTAAACATTTTGGCTTGGGTCATAGCATTTTGACCAGTGGTTGCATCCAAGACCAGCAAAACTTCGTGGGGGGCTTCAGGAATTTCTCGGGTGAGAATCTTTTTCATCTTACTCAATTCGTTCATCAAATTAACTTTGTTCTGTAAACGCCCGGCTGTATCAACCATCAGCACATCATAATTGTCATCACGCGCTTTTTGGACAGCGTCATAGACGACTGACGCCGGATCGCTCTTGGCTTTTCCTTTTACAATATCGACGCCATCACGCACAGCCCAAACATTTAGTTGCTCAATTGCGCCGGCTCTAAAAGTATCGGCAGCTGCCAGAACAACTTTTTTGCCCTGATCTTTGTACATTTTAGCCATTTTACCAATCGTGGTCGTTTTACCAACACCATTTACCCCAACAAAGAGGATCACAGTTGGCCCCGATTTGGCCATGTTAATTGCTGGGTTTTCACCGTTACCGGCTTTATCGTACATATCGATGAGCTTTTTAACGATCACATTTTGAACATCTTTTGGCTTTTTGGCATTTTGCAGCTTCACTTCATCACGCAGCTCATCGGTAATCCGCATTGAAGTTTCAAAACCAACATCAGATTCAATCAGCATATCTTCCAAGTTATCGAAAAATGACTCATCGACATGCCGGAAATTAGCTAATAACGCGTTGAGCTTCTCACCAAATGAGGAACGAGACTTTTCCAAGCCCTTTTCGTATTGTACCGTAGTTGATTCAGCAGCAGCTTCATTATGTTCATCAGCTTCCGGCTGTTGACCAGCTTGACTAGTTTGTGAAGCCTCTTCACCTGGTTCCTGAGTATTTTCCTTGGTTTCCTCCTGTGGTTGAGAAGGTGCCTCTTTAGTCGGCTCAGTTGGCGTAGAACTTGGCTCTTCAGGCTGCTCATCTGCTTGTTGAGCAGACTTTTCGGTGGTTTGGACATCTGCAGACGGATCGGTTGTTTGCTTTGGGCTTTCGTCTGAAGTTGATACTGCACTGCTTGGACTTGGTTGAACCTCTTCCTTGGCTGGTGTTTCAGTTGCTGGCTCGGTTTGTTCAGTTGATTTTTCTGGTTCCTTTTCTTCATTCTTCTTTGAACGACGTTTAAATATATCAAAAAGACCCAATCAACTCACCTCCGTTTTTAAATTATCTAAGTTAACAGTGACAACTTTAGAAACGCCTGATTCCTGCATTGTCACACCATACAGTTGATCGGCGTAAATCATGGTTTCTTTTCGGTGGGTAATGACAACGAATTGAGTTTCATCACCGAAACGCTTCAAATACTTAGCAAAACGATCCGCATTGAATGGATCAAGGGCGGCTTCGGCCTCATCTAGAATACAGAATGGAACCGGGCGAACTTTGATGATCGCAAACAGCAGGGTAATCGCTGTTAAAGCCTTTTCCCCACCGGACAGTAAGCTTAAATTACGGTAGTTCTTGCCAGGCGGCTTGACCATAATTTCAATTCCAGTATCCAGCATATCATCGGGATCGGTCAAGACCAGCTTGGCTTCCCCACCACCAAACATGTCAACAAAGACTTTGGAAAAAGCTTTGCTGACTTGGTTAAACGCGGTGGCAAACTTATTGGAAATTGTTGAATCCATATCGCGCATGGTGGAAGTTAAATGATCTTTGGCATCAAGTAAATCTTGTTTTTGTTTGGTTAAAAAGTCAAACCGTTTGGAAACTTCTTTGAATTCTTGAATGGCACCGATATTGACTGGACCGATCTCATCAATTCCAGTTCGAAGCATTTTAATCTGACTGGCGACTTGTTTTTCGTCCCAGTTCCAGTCAGGGTTCGTCAAATCAGGTTGTTCAATTTGGTAAGATTCTCTTAATGTCGCCAAATTACCATCTAAATCCTGACGGTTCTTAGCTGCTTTTTGCTGGGCACTGGTCAGTTCATACTTGGCATTGTTTAAATTAATCTGTTCATCTTGGATGGTTTGGTTCAAATCATCTAGGCGACTCTGACCAGCTTCAATGGTTGTTTTGAGCTTTTTAAGATCCAAATTTGTTGAATCCTGCGCAGTTTGAGCAGCATCAATTTCCTTGTTCAAACTGCCGGAATCCACTTGGTGGTTGAGTTCGGTTTCTAATTTTGTTCGTTGCTCAACCAACTGACCACGGTCGTGCTGGTGATTGGTTATTTGCGTATTAATTGCCGTTTGATCAACCTTGAGTTGGCTCAACTTTTGCTCTTCCACAACAATCTCTTCGTGGAGGGATTGTTTCTGGGTGGCAAATTTTTCGGCTGATTGCTTGACGTTAGCTAATTGAACGCGTTTATCGTCAAGCTGATCATTCGTATTCTGGATTTGTTGTTCAATTGTTTTTTGCCGATCAGCCAGTTCTGAACTGTCACTGGACTCGCCAGTTTGAGATGAATTTTTGATTGCTAACTGCAGTGTTTTGAGTTCCCGCTGCTTTTCTTGAGCAGCTGTTCGCAATGTTTGACAATCATTTTCCAGAGCGCTAACTTTCTGTTGGATTTGGTAAACTTTCTGTTGGCCACGTTCGTGAGAAGCCTCAATCTTTGCAAGTTCATCTTTGGCGTTCTGAAGCTGTTTTTCATTTTCAGCTAATTTTTGGTCCATTTGAGCAGTCGATTTATTCAAGGCTTCCAATTCGTTTTTTTGAACCAACACACCTTGATTATCATTGCGGTTGGCTCCACCTGTAAGTGAGCCACCGGCATTAACCACTTGGCCGTCTAGTGTCACAATTCGGGTTCGATGATTAATTTGTTTGGAAATGTTGATCGCACTATCAAGCTTGTCGGCAATGATGGTGGTTCCAAGAAGAAAAGCTTTAATCTTGCTTAAATTGTTGGGCATCGTGACTAAGTCAGCGGCAACCCCAATAAATCCAGGTACTGCTTGAGCCTCTCGAATAACATTTGGGTTTAATTGATGGCCATTGATCGTGGAAATCGGTAAGAGTGTGACTCTTCCCAACCGCTCTTTTGTCAGCAAGCGAATTGCCGCAGATGCGGCTTGATTATTTTCGACAATGATGTGTTGAGCCTGTGACCCCAGGGCGGTCTCGATTGCTTTGACGTATTTTTCATTAATTTCAAGGTAATCAGAAACCGGTCCCAATATTCCGGTTAATTCATTTTTTCGTTTGAGAAGATTGGCAACCCCACGATAAAAGCCGCGATAAGAATCGTGGAGATTTTTAAGTGATTCTGCCTTGGCTTTGGCTTGTTCGGCTATCTTTAAAGCTGCCAGCCAGTTGGCCTGCGACTGGTCCACTGCCTGTTTGCGGGCATTCATAAGTTTGGCCAAATCTGCCAGTTTGGCGGCGACATCTTTTAGATCGGACCGAGTTTCATTCAAAGTGGTTTGCTTGTCGCTGAATTGTTCTTGAGTCTGGTGCAAATCGTCGGTTGCTTTAGCGATCCGTTGTCGTTGTGACCCAAGTCGTTCTTCCAACTGCCGATCATCATGACTTTTCATGGTAATCCGGTTCTTAATGGTCGTCTTTTGTTGCAGCAAGTCAACGTATTGATTACGCAGTTTGTCGATTTCTCCCTCAATGACAGAGACACTGTTGGCCTTTTCTTTGGCTGCAACTTGATTGAACTGGTCTTGTTTGGCGTCAATTTTAGCTGCAAGCCGTTTACCAGCATCAATTGATTGGCTGAGTTTGACCTTGTAGTCGTCAATTTGTTTGTCGGTTAATTTGATTTGTTCGGAAATCCGCTTTAAGTCGGCATCTTTAAACGACTTTTCCTGTGCTGTTAGTTGATGTTTGCTTTTTAACGATTGAATCCGTTCCGTGATTTCTAATAATTGATCATTTAAGTGGTCAATTGTGGACCGATTTGCAGTCAGCTTGGTTTTTAATTGATCCCTGGAGTTTTCATCTTTTCGAACCTGGGCATAGATTTTGTTAACCAGGTCCGACTTTTCAGAAACAGTTTGCTTAACATGATTTGAATCATTCATCAGCTGCTTGGTTGATAAAATCAACTGCTGCTTTTCAAACTGATCCAAACGTTTCTTTTGATCAAGATAATCTGTTGCCAAACTGCTCTGTTCTTCAAGGGGCGCCATCCGTCCCCGGAGTTCGGAAATAATATCTTCAACTCGGTTAAGATTGTCGGTTGTTTCATCAATTTCTTTTTGGGCGGTGTTCTTGTGCTGCTTATATTTGTACACACCAGCCACGTTCTCGATGATTGAGCGCCGTTCTTCTGGTTTACTATTAAAAATCTGTTCAACATTTCCTTGAGAAATAATTGATAATGAGCCCTGACCAATTCCTGTATCCATGAATAAATCAGTAATATCTTTCAGGCGGCATTGCTTTTCGTTCAGGTAATAAGAACTATCACCGTTGCGGAAGAGTTTTCGGGACAGTTTCAATTCATCAAATGGGGTTTGAATGAAATGGTCAGAATTGTCCAAAGTTAACGTAACGGACGCCATGCCTAAAGACCGTCGATCAGCGGAGCCCGAAAAAATAACATCAGGCATCCGTGACCCACGGAGATTTTTGGCAGATTGTTCCCCCATTACCCAACGAATGGATTCAGCAATATTGCTTTTTCCACTACCATTGGGACCAACAATTCCGGTCATCCCACCCGGAAAGTTAATGAGTGTTTTATCCGCAAATGATTTAAAACCTACAATTTCAATGGATTTAAGTTGCACACTCGTTCTCCAGTCTAAACTAGATTGTCTCCCTCTGTATCAAACTGCTCCAGCGCTTGCTGAGCAGCCTTTTGTTCAGCGCCCTTTTTGGAATGACCAATCCCGACACCGTATAGTTTGCCGTCAATCGAAACGTTGACTTTAAACGATCGATCATTATCAGGACCGTATTCATCAACTAATTCATAGTCGATCGCAACCGGACCGTCAGCTTGAGCGAGTTCCTGCAATTCTGTCTTGTGATCGAAGAATTCCGCAAACATGCCTTCGTCCAGTTTAGGGAAAATAACTTTGGTCACAAAGCGGGTAACTTCTGCTTGTCCCTGATCAAGGTATAAACAGCCAACAAATGATTCGAAAATATCACATAGTAGTGAATCACGATCGCGGGCACCCGCTTTCTCTTCACCTCTGCCCAAACGAATATATTTGTTGAAATTGCATTCCCTGGCAAATGTACTAAAACTTTGTTCGTTGACCATTGCTGCCCGCAGCCGAGTTAATCGACCCTGAGGCATCTTAGGATAACGTTTGAAAATATAGTCGGAAACGATCAGTTGTAAGACAGCATCACCCAAAAATTCCAATCGTTCATAAAACTTCAGTCCTTCACCGCGATGTTCGTTAACATATGAAGCTTGTGTAAATGCCTCGTCGAGTAAAGCCTGATCATCGATATGAATGTCAAAGTCCTGTTTTAACATTTCATTTAAGCCTTTTATCAATCTTGTACCTCCAAATAAAATCCAGATAACAGTAAAAAATTGAAATTATATCAATCCTGAAATAATTTCAATTTGTGATTACTTTTATTATTTTTGATGAGCCATGATGTAGTCAACAGCTTCGTTAATTGTGTTCAGCTTTTCAGCATCCTCATCCGAAATTTCAGCATTAAAAGTATCTTCCATGTCCAGCACAAATTCAACAAAGTCAATTGAATCAGCGTCCAGATCATTTTTAAAATTCAAGTCACCGGTAATTTTACTTCGGTCGACATCAAATTGGTCAGCCACTAAATCGGCAATTTTTGCGAACACTTCGTTTTTATCCATTTTGATAAACACCTATTTCATAAAATTAATTTGCTAATTACCATTATATCAACTATTTACTGCTTTTGATACTATCTTTTATTTGTTGCAGTTCGTCAGCGTGATCGGTAACATATTTGTCCAAATCTGGAATCATGTTAGACAAAATAATTTGGCGAATCTGGCCGATGGTGTTCTTGACGGTGTCAGCTTTGCTGCTGCCGTGAGTTTTCACAACCGGTGCTTTGACTCCCAACAGTACGGCGCCACCGTACTGAGAATAATCCATCGAACTGCCGATCTTATGAAAAGTATCTTTGAGCATCAAGGCACCAAACTTGGCTTTGGTGCCATTGCCCATGATGGTGCTCTTAATGAGTTTCATCATTGACAATGCAGTTCCTTCAATACTCTTTAAAACGGCATTCCCAGTAAAGCCATCAGTTACGACAACGTCGGCCGCCCCATTTAGCAATTCACGGGATTCAACGTTCCCGACAAAATTGATGTCTTTGTCAGCCGCCAACAGATCATGAACCTTGCGATGATTCATATCACCCTTATCAGCTTCGGTTCCGTTATTCAGCAACCCAATTCGGGGATTTTTAACCTGGTTCACATTTTGAGCATAATACTTACCCATGAGGGCATATTGGTAAATGTTCAAGACTTTGGTATCGGCATTAGCACCAACGTCAATCATCACAAACTTATTTTGATTTTTGCCTGCAATAACTGGCAGGGTCGTCGTCAAACCTGGGCGATCAATTCCTTTAATTCGGCCAACAATAAATAATCCAGCTGCTAAGATTGCGCCGGTGTTCCCTGCAGAAAAGAATGCATCTGCATTGCCTTCTTTAACAGCGGTTGCCGCAAGGACAATACTGGATTGTTTCTTGGTCCGAACTGCTTTAACGGGTTCATCACCCATTTCAATGACTTCGTTGGCTTGGACGATCTGAATTCGTTCATCGTTGGTCAGATATTTTTTGATTTGGTCCGTTTTTCCATATAATTGAAATTCAACGTCAGGATAAGCATCCCGCGCCAATTGGATTCCTTCAACAACTTCTTTAGGGGCGTAATCGCCGCCCATTGCGTCAACTGCAATTTTCATTTTTAACTCCTATTTTAATCAGTAGTAATGATTTCATTGTACTTTAAGTATCGCACTAATTGTACATTTTCTGGATTTTTTTGCCAATCCTTGTGGACGGTAATGCTTTGAGCTTCTTGGTTAGCAACTTGTAAAATATTAAGATCGCCAACTGGATCAGCGACTTTAAAGTCGGGCATTCCTGACTGTTTACTGCCGGTGATATCGCCCTGCCCCCGTAATTCCAAATCTTTTTGAGAGAGGAAAAAGCCATCGGTACTGCTGGCAACTGCGGTCATCCGTTTCTTGCCGAGTTCATTTTTCGGATCGGCAATCAAAATGCAATACGACTGAGTATCGCCACGACCAACCCGGCCACGTAATTGATGAAGCTGTGCCAAGCCAAAATGATCTGCGTCAAAGATCAGCATTGTGTTGGCATTGGCAACATCCACGCCGACTTCAATGACGGTCGTTGCCACCAAGACTTGAAACTGGTTATTCTTAAAATCAGCCATAGCAGTGTCTTTTTCTTCATCTGTCATTCGGCCGTGTAGTAACCCAACTGAATAGGCTGGTTCAAAAATCGCTTTGAATCGATCAAAAATTGCCAAGGCATTTTTCATATCAACCGCTTCTGATTCTTCAATCAGTGGCGTCACAACGTAGATCTGATTACCGGCATCAAGTTGCTTTTTGACAAATCGAATGGCAGAATCTGTTTTCGCAGAAGTAATCCAGGTTGTTTTGATGGGTTTACGCCCCTTTGGCAGTTCATCGATCACAGAAACGTCCATGTCACCATACATCGTGATTGCCAACGTTCGGGGAATCGGTGTCGCCGTCATGGCCAACATATTGGTACTCCGCCCTTTTAAGCATAACGCTTGGCGTTGGTTGACACCAAATCGATGTTGTTCATCAATGACTGCCAGCCCAAGATCGTCATAATCCACTTGGTCTTGAAAAAGCGCATGAGTGCCGACAATTAAATTAACTTCGCCGTCGGCAATCCTTGGTAGCATTGCTTTTCGTGCCAAGCTGCTGGTGGCGCCAGTTAATAAGGCAATATTAACATTCAGGCCGGCAAACATCTTGGCAAATGTATTTGCATGCTGTTCCGCCAAGATTTCTGTCGGTGCCATGATCGCAGCTTGTTTGTGGGCACTGATTGCAGCGAGAATTGCGATCGCTGCGACAACTGTCTTACCACTGCCGACGTCTCCTTGAAGCAGCCGATTCATTTCAAGTGGCTGAGCAAGATCGGCTAGAATTTCGTTGACCACTTTGTTTTGTGAGTCAGTAAGTTTGAATTTTAGTTGATTGGTAAATTTTTGAATTAACTGTGAATCATATGCAATGACTGCAGCTGGATCCGGCTTTCGATGCTGCTGTTTTAAAATTTGAATCTTCATCGCAAACAAGAAGAATTCCATAAATTTGGCAGTTCGAAAAGCTTTTTGAGCCGCAACTGGTGATTCAGGAAAATGAATGTTTTTGATCGTATCATGGAATGACTCTAAACGGTATTTCGTTCGAATTGATTCTGGAATGATATCGTCAAGTTGATCCTCGTATTCATCGAAGCCCAATTTGACAAGTTGCTTAATCGTGTTTTGTTTAACTTCTTTGTTGCTGGGATAAATTGAATCGTAGGTATCACTCTTATCACCATTTAAAATTTTCATTCCCTGAATTTGATTACGATTTCGATCAAACGTTCCGAAAATAATAACTGGTGCCTCAAGCTCAAGTTGTTTTTTAAGCCAAGGCTGATTAAAGAATGTCACATTATAAATATCATCATTGATCTTAAGGTGAAAGCCCAGCCGACTCCTACGTCTACCAAAAAAGTTCACGGTCGGTTCGCTAATGACCGTTCCTTTAACTGTCACTTTTTGTCCATCAACGGCTGTACGGAGATCCTTTAATGATAAGTCGTCATAGCGTCGAGGATAATAGGTCAGTAAATCATTGATTGTATTAATGCCAAGCTTATTTAGAGCAGTTAGCCGTTTTTCGCCGACACCTTTGAGAACGCCGACTGAATCGCTCAAACTGGCCATATTATCCCTCCTTTGTTTTTGATATAAATAAAAGTTTGGCCAACTGTGACCAAACTTTTAGGAATTTGCTTATTCGACAGAAATCAAAAATGGATAAACCGGTTGATCACCTTCGTGGATTTCAACTTCCAATTCATCGTCGAGCTTTAAAATACCGGCTTGAACTTTTTCGGCAGCTGATTTGTCAGTGCCTTCACCATAAATAATGGTAATCGCTTCACTGTCGTCATCCAACATCTTGCCAACCATTTTAATTGAAGTCTCAACCAAATCATCACCAACTGTGGCAATATCTCCATCAACAATACCCATAAATTGATCCTTTTTGATATCTAAATCGTCAATCTTGGTATCTCGAATGGCTGTCGTAACCTGACCGGATTTAACGGTTGGCAGATTGTCTTCCATTGCTTTTTGATTATCTGAAAGTGAATTTTCTGGGTTGAAGCCAAGCATGGCGGTAATCCCTTGCGAGATCGTCTTGGAATGGACAATGACGGTCGGAATATCAACCACTTTAGCGGCTTGCTCAGCCGCCAGAAAAATATTTTTATTGTTCGGCAACACGATTGCTTGTTTGGCTTTGGTGTTCTTAATGGCATTCACAATGTCTTCAGTACTTGGATTCATTGTCTGACCGCCACTGACGATATAGTTAACACCTAAGCTTTCGAACAATTGGTTAAGGCCCTTACCTGATGAGACTGAAATAATGGCGGTATCTGAAGTAGGTTGTTGCGTATTAATGCTTTCAGCCTTCTCGATTGGTGAAGCTTCTTCAGTGTTTTCTTCGTCCTCTTCAATAATCGTTTCTTGTTGAAGACGCATGTTATCAACTTTGACGGTTGCTAAATCACCAAACTCCTGGCCCCAAGCAAGAACCTTGCCTGGATGTTCGGTATGAACGTGGACTTTAACGATGTCGTCATCATTAATGACCAGCAGAGAGTCCCCAAGTTTGGCTAAATAATCATAGAAAGTCTGGTAATCGAATTTGTGGTCAACTTCGCGGCCTTTTCCAATCCGAACCATGATCTGAGTACAATAACCATAAACAATATCTTCAGGATTTAATTTACTTTGAACGCTTTGATCAGCCACTTTAATCATCTGATTCATTTCGGCATCATTTGGCTGATATTCGCCTGATTCAGCTTCATCACGGCCATTTAAGACGTCATCAAAGGCTTCCAGTACAAAGACCAGTCCCTGACCACCGGAATCCACAACGCCCACCTGCTTCAACACAGGCAGTAAATCAGGCGTCTTCTCCAAAGCTGATTGTGAAGCCTTGTAAATGGCATCCATGACTGCAACAACATCATTGGTGGTTGCAGCAGCCTTTTTACCAGCGGTAGCGGCCATCCTGACAACCGTCAAAATGGTTCCCTCGGTTGGCTTCATAACTGATTTGTAGGCAATTTCGGTTCCAGCAACAAAGGCATCCGAGATGTCTTGGGCGCTGAGTGTTTCCTTGCCTTCTGTAGACTTTGAGAAGCCACGGAAAATTTGCGATAAAATAACCCCTGAGTTACCACGAGCACCCATTAAGAGACCCTTGGCCAAGGCAGCGGTTAAGTCGCCGACATTCGTCTTGACGTCTTTGTTGACATATTTGTACCCGGAAGCCATTGATAGGCTCATATTGGTGCCAGTATCACCATCCGGAACTGGAAATACGTTTAATGAATTGATAAAATCAGAATTTTTATTTAATTTAGTTGCGGCTGCTTGAACCATCGCCGTAAATTCGGTGTTGGTAATTTCTGTAACTTTCAACAACTTGTCCTCCTTGGTCATTCGCGTAATCAGTCGTTCATTACCTGAACGCCTTGAATGATTACATTGACCGAATTTGCAGATACCCCAAGCATACTTTGTAGGTTATACTTAACCTTTGCTTGAACGTTTTTAGAAACTTCTGAAATTTTATTGCCATATGCGACAATAATATAAACGTTAATTTCAATTTCATTATCGTGTTGTTTAACGACAACGCCTTTGAAATAATTTTCACGATTTAGAATGGTATTAACGTTGTCTCTGAGCTGATTGCGACTTGCCATACCAACGACACCATAATTGTCGGTCGCAGCACCGCCAACAACATTTGCGATAACATTGTTGTCGATGTCAACTGTTCCAAATCTTGTTTTGATTTTGACGGCCATGTGCAGCAGCCTCCTTATTTTCTATTTACCTATTAACGATAGTTAATATTACCACAATAACGCTAAAAACCAAAGTAATCTTGATGGTTGGAAATGGGCTGTCAAGTATAATTACTTGAAAGAAAAGTATTGCAATATCAATGTATCTATGATAAATTATTCTAGTGTAATGAAACAGACTTTAACACTAAAATCAAAGAGAAGGGAGATTTGTTACCCATGGCAAAGGATTTTATTAACGGTAAGCGTACCCACTTTGGTAACAAACGTTCACACGCTTTAAACTCAAGCCGTCGCAGCTGGAAGCCAAATTTGCAAAAAGTTCGGATTCTTGTTGATGGCAAGCCTAAGAAGGTTTGGATTTCTGCCCGAACACTTAAATCAGGTAAAGTAACCCGTGTATAGCAATAACTTGGATCGATGCTAATCGATCTTTTTTATTACAATCAAACAGCGGCAATGTTCAGCAACCATTTTGGTTGACCTGAGCGTTGCCGCTGTTTTTTTAATTAAATCTGTTAATATCTTTGCTTTGGATGACACACATGACCCCACTGCCAAACTTAAACTTAGCAGTCTCGCCGACAAATTCATTACTGGCTAAGGACATTGGGTGCTTGACCTGATAATCATCCAACCGGTATTTTTCGTCATACAGGGTTAGATGGTCCATTGGGGTCAATGCCACAAATGCCAGATACTTTTTATCTGGCTCTTTAGCGATCTGATATTCACCTGGTAAGAAGAAAGTCATCGTGTTCTGCTTGTCGATCATCCGAATTTTGGGCGCATACGGCTTGAATCGAGGCTCCAAAACCATCCACAAGTTTGCCAGAAAATGGTCGAGCCGACCACCGGTAGCACCATATATGTCAAGTCGATCGGCATGGTATTCCTGCAGGGCAACTTTTAGTCCCAGCTGGGTATCGGTGTCGTCTTTTTCTGGAATTGACTGGCGGATGTCTTTGATGTGATCGCGGACTAGTTGAAGTTCGTCAGGTTTAAGAGAATCGAAATCGCCGATTGCAACCAACGGATCAATCCCCTTGTCAATCAAATGGAGATTGCCTCTATCAATACCGATCCAATCACCCTTTACCTGGCCATTTTTTAATTCATCCGGCCAGAGGTCAATCGGGCCGCCGACCAATAGATTGAGTATCTTCATTTATTTTGTCGCATCCTTTATTGCTTTGATTCGGCTAACTGGGTCGTCGGCGTCAAAAACGTATGATCCGGCAACGGCGACAGTTGCCCCTGCTTGATAGGCACCAACAACTGTGTGTTCATTGACCCCACCATCAATTTCAATATCGAAGTCCAAGCCTTCTGATTTTTTGATTTCATTTAATTCGGCAATCTTCTTGACGGTTTCAGGCAGGAACTTTTGTCCGCCAAATCCTGGGTTCACAGTCATGACCAACACTTGGTCAACCATGTAAAGGACCGGCGTGATCGCAGACACTGGAGTGCCGGGGTTGATCACAACTTCGGCCTTGACGCCCTTATTCTTGATCATTTGAAGGGCCCGATGAATATGTGGTGTTGCCTCAACGTGAACCCCAATAATATCAGCGCCGGCATCGGCAAATTGGTCAACAAATCGTTCGGGTGACTGAACCATCATGTGAACATCAAGGGTCATGTCAGTGATTGGACGAATTGCTTTGACCCATCCCGGACCATATGACAATGCCGGTACAAATTGACCATCCATAATGTCGATGTGTAGGACTTCTGCCCCACCTTTATCAACTTTTTCGATATCCCTTTGTAAATTAACATAATCTGCACTTAAAATTGAAGGCGCAACTTTAATCATAATGAACTTCCTCACTTTTTATAATTTGGTTTCCGGTTTTTGATATCAGTGTACAGCTGCAGATAATTTTCGTATCGACTCTGCATTATCTCACCATTTGCCACTTCTTTTTTCACTTCGCAGTCAGGTTCATTAACATGAACACAGCCACGAAAACGGCATTTAACGGCTGCCCGCTTGAACTCAGGGAAGTAGTTCGCCAATTCCCGGTAATCGATCTCTAACGTGTCATAAGACGAGAATCCGGGGGTGTCGGCAATATAGCCATCGTTCACCCGTAGCAACGCAACTTTTCGAGTGGTATGTTTCCCACGATTTAGCGCAGTGGAAATCTCCCCAGTCGCCAGTTGTAAGTCAGGCGCTAAGTGATTCAGAAGTGTCGATTTCCCGGCACCAGTCTGTCCCATTATCACATTTTCTTTTCCTGAAAACAATTGGCGTAAATGATCCAACGACTTTTCATCGAATGCTTTTTTAGGCAAAATCACATCGTATGGGACTTTTGCATAATCTTCAGCTAACTTTGTAAAATACTGGGATTGTTGATCATCCAA
The DNA here is from genome assembly GCF_001434145.1 of Lentilactobacillus otakiensis DSM 19908 = JCM 15040. Taxonomy (GTDB): domain Bacteria; phylum Bacillota; class Bacilli; order Lactobacillales; family Lactobacillaceae; genus Lentilactobacillus; species Lentilactobacillus otakiensis. Next base: position 355,049 of record NZ_AZED01000014.1, read on the forward strand.
TAAATCAGTTTTCGTAAAATAGATAATTGGCTTGATATGACTGATTTCCAATGCAATCAGCTGTCGATCAAGCAAATTACTAGAAAATTCCGGTTGAGTTGTCGCCGTGGCCACAATTGCTTGGTCGATATTGGCGATCGGCGGCCGGACCAACGAATTCTTCCGTGGCAGCATTTTGAGTATGTAACCTTTGTCTTCATCTTCAACTTGGAACTCTACGTCATCACCAACTAATGGTGTAATCTTTCGTTTCCGAAAATTCCCCCTGGCGCGCGTTCTGTAAATCTTACCGTCTGAGTGAACATCATAGAAACCACTCAACGATTGAAAAATCTTTCCCTGTTTCAATTGATCACCTCGATAAAAAATCACTTCCCTTTTATTATAAGAGAAGTGACTTTAATTTGCAGTAATTATTAATGTGAATCGTAAGTGACGTTGTTGTCACGCATAATGGTTTTACCGTCCCGAACAACTTTATACTTGCCAACTTCATTACCAGTCAGCTTGAACGGTAAAATGACTTGGGTATCTTTTGTAATAACCATCTGCTTGTAAACATTTGAAAGACTGTGGTCATGGTCTTTGAGATAGATCAACACAACATTTTCATTTGAGCCGCTGGAATCGTCTGCAGAAGATGCTTCACCAGAGGCACCACTTTCTGTCAATGTGGAATCAGAAGTTGCCGCACTGGTATTTTGCAGATATGGAATCGTTATTCGAACATTAAAGCTCTTCAACTCATCTGAACTATCTTTCTTAGGACCACGAGAAATCCAAACGGCCACGTTACCACCCTGTTGAATGGATTCGTTGGCGTTAGGTGATTGACGAACGACCCGCCCCTTTGGCTGATCGTCTGAGTATACATAATCAAAGGTCGGGTTGATTTCCACTTTGTTCGAGTAAGAAACAACTTGCGCTTTGGTCATCCCCGTCAAATCTTTCAGGGTGATTCGCTTCACACCGGTTGAAACCATAAATGTCAGTGTCTTATTAGCCGGATTGAATCGCTTGCCGGACTGGAAATCCTGCTGGAGAATTCTCCCGGATCTAAATGAACTCGACGGTGCATTTCGTTTATGCACTGTGAAGCCCTCATCCTCAAGCTTCTGTTTGACAACATCATATTCCTGGCCAACATAATTACCGACGAGGACCTTTCGAGGACCGGAACTGACAACTAAATTAACTTTGGTCCCCTTTTTAACCTTGGTCTCTTCTTTAGGGGTGGAATGAATCACTCGGTGACGGTCAATTTTGTCACTACTCTGATATTTAACAGTCCCAACCGTTAAATCGGCAGCTTTAATTTTAGCTTCCGCGTCTGTCTCCAAGGTTCCTGAAACAACTGGAACGGTCGTTTTGCCGTTAGCCGAAACAATCATAATGAATGCTAGAATAATCAACACGACACCAGCAATGCCACCGATAATCAACCATCGGCGACGACGCTTTTTTTTCGGTGCTTTTTTGGTAGGATTCGCTTGATCCGCGTTTGCTGATTCTGAGTTTTGTTTGGCAGGACCGGCATCTGCTGATGCCGGATTTTCACCTAATGGACTAAACGGCATCACCCGAGTAGCTTCATTGACAGTGTCCTCAGGTGGCGCAACGGTAAACTTAGGCTCATTGGCCCGAGATTTATCAAGTGACGTGTTCAGATCAGCCGCCATCTCATTGACTGTTTGATATCGGTCATCAGGATTCTTGGCGGTCGCTTTGAGAACAACGTTTTCCATAGCTTGTGGGATGCGCGGATCAAAGTCCCTGACTGAAGGCATTGGCGTCTGAGAATGCTTAATTGCAATTGAAACCGCCGTGTCCCCATTGAAAGGAACTTTCCCGGTTAAAATTTCATAGAGGATAATCCCCAATGAGTAAATATCTGAACGGGCAGTGGCCATTTGACCCTTGATTTGTTCTGGAGACAAATAATGAATTGACCCAATAATTGAGCGGGTCTGTGTCATGGTGTCTTCGGTGCCGGCTCTGGAAATCCCAAAGTCGGTAATTTTAATGTAGCCATGTTTATCGACTAATATATTTTGTGGTTTTAAATCACGGTGAATGATGTTGTGCCGATGAGCTTCACTCACAGCTGAGCAAATCTGTTCCATGATGTTAACGACTTCAGCGTAAGGAATCGGAAAATTATCCTTGATGTACTTCTTTAAATCCTCACCATCAACGAACTCCATGACCAGATATTGCATCCCCTCAACCTCATCGACATCATAGATGCCCACAATATGGGGATTATCAAGTTGGGTCGCCGCCATAGCCTCGTGCTGAAATCGCTTTTTAGCTTTAGGGTTGTCTCGAAAATCCAACCGCAGTAATTTAACGGCTACTTTTCGTTTTAAAATCAGATCTTCAGCCAAATAGACATCGGCCATCCCGCCTTCACCAAGGCGACCGATGATTTCATATCGGCCATTTAATACATAACCCTTATTCATCGGCGGTCACCTCCGAATCGTACTTGGCAATTAAAACGGTGATGTTATCCAGGCCACCATTTTCGTTAGCCAGTGAAACCAGCATGTCGCACTTCGACTGCAGTTCTTCATCCATTGCTAAAATCTTTTCGATGTCAGAATCGTCCACCATGTTGGTTAGCCCATCGGTGCAGAGCATGATTTGGTCACCAGGTTGAGCGGTGTAGGGTTTAAAGTCAGCAGCAGAATCGCTGTTGATTCCTAAGCTCTTGGTAATAATATTCTTATAAGGATTGGTTTTGGCTTGATCAGGCGTAATATCGCCGTGTTTAACCAATTCGTTGACATAGGAATGGTCCTCGGTGATCTGAGTAAATTGGGCGTTGGAATAGACATAGCCGCGGCTGTCACCAATATTTGCGATGAGACTTTGTTTACCATCAATCAAAGCAGCGACAATGGTTGTCCCCATGCCATGTAATCGGGTATCGGTATTGGATTCATCAATGATGGCGGTGTTTTCTTTAGCCAACTGATTTTCAAACCATGTTTCAATTTTGTCCAAGCTGGAAATTGCCGTCGCTTCAAAGGCTTCTCCTATGTGGGTAACCACCATTTGAGAAGCGACTTCACCGGCATTGTTGCCACCGATACCATCGGTGATCAATGCTAGGACCAAACCATTTTGATTTTTAAATGCGCCGACTGCATCTTCGTTTTTATCACGAACTTTACCAGTCGAGGATTGATATGCAATTTGCAAATTGATCAACTCCGTTATGATTTCCGAGTAAGAGAGCAAACAAAGAATCCGTCTGAATCATAGTCATCGGGATAGATCTGAACCATATCACTATCTGGATTTAAATTCTTGTCAGTTTTGGTCTTGGAAATTTCAAAATTTGGGTTCTCGCTAATAAACTTGGCGATAACATCCTGGTTTTCTTGTTTGACAATCGTGCACGTACTATATGTAATAGTACCACCAGTTTTAACTTTAGAAGACACAGCATTTAAAATTTGCAGCTGAATTTCACTCAAACGGTTAATGTCAGCGACAGTCTTGTCGTAACGAATTTCAGGCTTCCTTCTCAATAGTCCAAGTCCGGAACATGGTGCATCAACTAAGATTGAATCAAACATGCCGTCATCAAACTTGGTATCAACTTTGCGGGCATCCAATTCGAAGGTTTCAACTTTTTTGTAGACTCCTAAACGAGTTGCATTTCGTTGGACCGTTTTAAGCTTTTTTTTGTGGATATCAAGGGCAAAAACCTTTCCGTCTTCCAAACGACTGGCAATCTGTGTCGTTTTACCGCCGGGGGCACTGCAGGCATCCAAAATATTATCTGCCGGGTCAATTTTCATCGATTCCACAGGCAGCATGGCACTTTCATCTTGAATGGTTAGCAAGCCATCACTAAAGAAATCACTGTGGATAATTTGACCGTCGTTAATGATAATGCCTTCACTGGAAACCTTGCTTGGTTCAGCATCGAAACCATCTTTGGCGAGATCGGCCAGCAAATCTGCTTGAGAAATTTTCGCCAAATTGGCTCGAACTGACTGTTTGGGAGCTTTGTTGAGGGATGCCAAGATAGATGCAGCTTTGGCCTTACCCAATTGCTCCTCAAGCATGTCAACCAACCAGGTTGGCACACTATATTCAATCGATAAGCGGGTCTTTTCATCTTGGATATCATCCAAGTTGGGAGTTCCCTTGCGATCCATTTGATGAAGAATTCCGGTCACAAATCGTCTGGTCCCGTCATGACCCATCACCTTGGCAATCTTGATGGTTTCATCAAAAATTGCCCGCTTGGGAACCCGATCTAAGTACTCCAATTGATACATGGCAGTATAGAGCAATTCCTTGACCCAAGTTTCGGTCTTTTCAGGTTCTCGTAGGAATGGCCGCAATTTGTATTCCAATGTCAATCGATGTTGAATCACGCCGTACACGATGTTAGTGAATAAGCCCTTATCGGCGGGACCCATTGAAGTTGACTGAATCACTGCGTTAATTTGAAGATTTGAATATGAACCATTGCTGGTTCTAACCAATGTCATCACGGCAAGTTGGCGTGGATTATTTGTTGTATATTTCATTTATTTAATCACCTGTTGGCCAACTTTAAGTGACTGACCAATCCCATTTAAGTAGTCTGTAATCTGTTGTTTTGGTTTGCCTGCGGGCTGAATTTCTTGAATCGACAGAACAGTTCCATCCCCTGCTGACAATAATAATTGGTGCTTGGTTTTTTCGACGACTGAACCTGGTACTAAATCTGTATGCTGATCAATTACCTGGGCACGCCAGATTTTGGTTCGTTTGCCATTCATCATTGTATAAGCCACTGGATCCGGGCACAATGCCCGAATCTTAGCATTTACCATAAAAGCGGTTTGGCTAAAGTCCAGTTGTTCCTCATCTGGCTTGATGGTTGGCGAAAAGACCACTTGATCTTCCGCTTGTGGCATTGGTGAAACATCCCCAGAAATCACTTTCGGTAATGTCTCTAGCAACAAATCACGACCAACGAGACTTAGCTTGTCAAATATCGACTCAGTGTCATCATCGTCTTCAATCTTGATGGCTTTTTGGGCTAAAATATCGCCGGCATCCATCTTCTTAACCATATAAATTAAACTAATCCCGGTTTCTTTGTCACCGTTCATAATTGCATACTGAACGGGTGCCCCGCCACGATACTTTGGAAGTAATGAGCCATGGACATTGACAGAAGCAACTTTAACGGCGTTTAGCATCTTTGATGGCAAAAACTGTCCGTAAGCGGCCGTGACAATCAAGTCTGGATGAAAATCAATCACCCGCTGCATTTCCGGGCTGCCACTTAATTTTTCCGGTTGAAAGACTGGAATGTTATTCTTGACCGCGGCTTGTTTGACCGGGCTCTGCGAAATCTTGTGTTTACGCCCAACCGGTCGATCCGGTTGAGTCACGACGCATAAAATATCATATTGTTTATCAATTAATCCTTGTAGAATTGGCACCGCAAACTGCGGTGTTCCCATGAATACGATTGTCGTCAAATTGATCGTTTCCTTTCGTACTATAAATTACATAAAATCAAGCGGTTCATTATCAATCGCAATCTGAAGCCCCTGGCGTTGTTTCTTTTGCGATTGAACCAAGATATCATCCAAAGTGGCTTTTAAATGAGGCTCCTTACGATATTTGATAATGATCTGATAGTAATAATGATTGTTAATTCTGGTAATTGTTTTTGGGGTTGGACCAAGAATGATTGCGTTTGGAGAGAGATTTTTCTTCAAAAAATTCATGATCCCAAACATTTCCGAGGCCGTTTGGTTCTCACTGGGTGAATTGCCAGTGAGCTTAACGGTGTAGTAGTATGGTGGATATTTGCCGTCATGACGAACCCGCATTTCAGTTGCGTAAAACTTTTCGTAGTCCTGCGTCTTTGCCAACTGAATCGCATAGTGATCCGGGTTAAAGGTTTGAATAATCACTTCACCGGTTTTATCTGCTCGCCCCGAGCGTCCTGACACCTGGGTTAACAGTTCAAAAGTGCGTTCACTGGAACGAAAATCAGGGAATTGCAATGCAGAATCGGCATTCAGAACCCCGACTAAGGTGACTTCGGGGAAATCCAGCCCTTTTGCAATCATTTGAGTTCCCAACAAGATATCTGCTTTATGGGCACCAAACTTGTCAATGATCGCTTCATGCGAGCCCTTTTTGCGAGTGGTATCAACGTCCATTCTCAAAACTCGGGCGGTTGGGAACATATTTTTGACCTGTTCTTCCAACTGCTGACTTCCCATGCCATAAAAGCGGATCCGCTTGCTATGACATTTAGGACAAACCGTTGGTACCGGCTCTTTGTGGCCACAGTAATGGCAATTCAGCGTGTGGGTATCTTTGTGCATCGTTAGTGAAATATCACAGTTGGGACATCTTGGGACGTAACCACAATCCCGACACATCAAGAATGCTGAATAACCACGGCGATTTAATAGTAAGATCACCTGTTCATGTTTGTCCAACCGGACCTGAATGGCATCCGCCAGTTTTGTCGATAATGCACTATGGTGTTTGGCCATCTCGGTTTTCATGTCAATAATCGAAACGTGTGGTAATGCGTGCTGATTGATCCGGTGTGGGAGACTGAGCAGTGTGTAAACGCCTTTCATTGCCCGTGCACGGGATTCCAGAGAAGGGGTGGCACTTCCCAGGACAACTGGGCAATGATTGTAAGCAGCCCGCCATTTGGCAACATCACGGGTTTGGTAGCGCGGATTGTCAGCCTGTTTATAACTGCTATCGTGCTCCTCATCCATAATGATCAGACCAATATTGGTTAGAGGCGCAAAGACGGCCGAACGGACACCAACCACAACCTTCGCTTTACCCTGATTGATCCGCTGCCATTCATCATAACGTTCACCACTGGACATCGCGCTATGAAGCATTGCGACCTGATCACCGAAACGGCTTCGGATTCTGCCGACAATTTGAGGGGTCAAGGTAATTTCTGGGACCAACATTAAAGCTGTTCGCCCCATCGCCAGTGCATGCGCAATTGATTGAAGATAGACTTCCGTCTTGCCAGATCCAGTGACCCCCTCAAGAAGGAAGACCTGGTCTTTTTTCTGGGAAACAGCTTTTTCAATTGAACTAACCGCCTTTTGCTGATCAGGTTGGAGTTCAAATGGCTTAGTAGGCGCCACCTCTCTTAAAAATGGGTTACGCACGTGACGCTTTAAAGTGGCGGAAACCCAACCTTTCTTTTCGGCAGTTTTAAGCGTGCCGGCAGTCACCCCCATCGATTCCCACTTAGTGAGTAATAGTGTATCGTTTGGATGTTGTGACAACGTTTTTAACAACTTAATTTGGCCAATCGCATTCTTGCGAACAGTCTTGAGGGCCGCTTGAATTTCCTGCTGATCCAGATTGCCTGAATAAGCTTTTAACATAATCGGGCGAGCGTGATTCGTTAAATTATACTCTACGCGAATGTCACCCATTTTTTGAAGTTTCAAGATTTCCGCCAAAGTCTGATTATCAAATTGTTGCCGATCATATTCAATTTCAGGCTCGCCATGGAAGATTTCAGGATACTTAGCACAAATTTGTTGGTTTTTAGCAATTAATTTCTTTTTGCTTTTGGTCCGCATCCCGCCAGGCAACATTGTCTGCAGGCAGCTGATTTTAAATGAGTATGTTTGATCTGCCAACCACTGAGCCAGGTCGAGCAGCTCAGGATTGATGACCGGATACAGGTCGATGAGATCCGCAATTGGTTTTAATTTCCCATCAAAACTGGAACTATCAGTAATTCCAACAATGAATCCGGTAATTTTTCGGTGACCAAAAGGAACCTGCACTCGCATGCCGGGTTGAATTTGATCAGCCAAATGATCCGGAATCGAGTAACTGAACGGACTATTGGTTTGGCGTGTTGGCACGTCAACAATTACTTGAGCAACCTGCAAGGCAGATTCTCCTTTCATTTATTTCTGAAGTTTGTTTGAAATAATATCAATCAATTGGCTGGCAACCTTGCTCTTACTTTCAATGGTCGTTTTGATTTGCCGACCGTCGGCAAATAAGAAGGTCACTTGATTGTCGTCTGCGTTGAAACCAATTCCAGCTTGTGAAACATCATTGGCGACAATTAAATCTAAGTTTTTGGACTTAATCTTTTTCTCGGCGTTGGCGATTAAATCATTGGTTTCAGCAGCAAAACCGACAACAATTTGGTTCGCTTGCTTGATTGTCGAAATCTCTTTTAGGATATCTGGGTTTCGAACCAGTTCCAATGACATGGTTTGATTGTCGGCCGTTTTTTTAATTTTCTTCTTGGCAACTTCGGCAGGGCGATAATCGGCAACTGCCGCCGCCATGACCAGGATATCGGCATTTTTAAACTGAGCTTTAACTGCTGCTAATAATTCCGCAGCCGTTTCCACTTTAACCAGTTGAATCCCTTCTGGAGGGGTAATCTGTGGGTTTGCTGCGATTAGTGTCACTTCCGCACCTGCTTGTCGGGCTGCAGTGGCAATGGCAAAGCCCATTTTCCCTGAGGAATGATTAGTCAAGTATCGGACAGGATCAAGTGGCTCGCGGGTGCCCCCAGCAGTGACAACAACCTTTTTGCCAGCAAGCGGACCGGTAGCCGCTGCTGACACATCGATCCAACTGAGAATTTCGTCTGGTTCCGGCATGCGGCCTTTACCAGAGTATCCTTCAGCAAGGAATCCTTCTGCCGGTTCCATGACATGAATGCCTGCAGTTTTAAGTTCATCAATGTTTCGCTGGGTGGCAAAGTTAGTCAGCATGTGGGTGTTCATGGCAGGCACCACAAATACCGGACTTGTCATCGTTAATAAGGTGGAAGTGACCATGTTATCAGCAATCCCGTTAGCCATTTTAGCAATTGTATTGGCAGATGCCGGAGCAACAATTGCCAAATCAGCCGTGTCAGCCATGTTGACATGTGGAATGATTGTCGGATCACTACTGGTAAAATCGTTAGTTAAGACTTTATTTTTACTGACAGTTTGAAATGCCAGTGGTGTCACAAATTTTTGCGCAGCTTCACTCATAATGACGTGGACCGTGTTCTGGCTCTTGACCAATTCACGAACCAGCGTCAAAGACTTGTAAACTGCAATACTGCCTGTCACAAAGACGGCAACATTTTTATTTCGAAACATTTTTCCACCTCGTTTCAGATTTCCTCTTTTATTGTACCAAATCTAGGCGAGATAAAAACGACGAGTGCCTTGAAAGTTCTGTGATTTGCATGAATAGCTGACATTTTCATGAAAAAAAGACTGAAGACAAAACATTTGTTTTGCCTCAGTCCCTTCATTAGTAATTATTATTCAAAGTCTTTTGCTTTAGGATCAATCTTCAAAACGCCAGCAGCAATTTCTTCCAAAGCTTTTCCAACTGACTTTTGTGATTTATAGCTATCCAATAATGGCTTAGCACCAGCATCTAATTCATGTGCACGTTTGCTGGCAAGGGCAATTAATGAATAACGGGAATCAATCTTATCTAACAATTTATCAACAGATGGGTAAAGTAACATATTATTTATCTCCTAACATTGATTCATAATCGGGCATGACCCGAGCGACTTTTAATCGTTCACTTCTAATAATTGACTTGATTCGGTCAACGGCCAAAGGCACCTTGTCATTCAAAACAGCATAATCATAGTTTCGCATCATACTGATTTCATTAACGGCCTTCTTGATTCGTTTGTTAATGACATCCATCTTGTCGGTTCCACGACCAACTAACCGATGTTTTAACTCCATCAAATCTGGTGGGGTTAAGAAGACAAAGACAGCATCAGGTACATTGGCTCGAACCTGCATGGCACCGTTAACTTCGATTTCAAGAAAAACGTCTTTGCCGGCTTCCAAGGTCTCATTAACATATTTTAATGGCGTACCGTAGTAGTTGTCAACATACTTGGCGTATTCGAGCATTTCACCATTCTGAATGTTCTCTTCGAACTGCTCTTTAGAAACAAAATAATAATCGACACCATTTTTTTCACCAGGGCGCGGCTTTCTGGTCGTCATTGAAGTCGAGTATTCAAAATCGACATCCGGCTCCTCAAATAACGCTTTTCGTACCGTTCCCTTACCAACGCCGGACGGTCCTGATAAAACAATCAACATTCCTCTTTTAGCCATCGAAAAAATCCCTTCAATTATTTTGTAATACCTGCTATTATCGCGCTTTTTAGGTGATTTGACAAGTCCTGGTCACCTGGATAAAGAATTTGAATTTAGGGGTTGCGTTTTAGAACGAATGTTCGTATAATGAAAGCACAAACAAATGTTCGGGGTGAACAAAATGCAAAACAAACAATCATATCTATCAGAAATTACCAAGACGTTTATCAACAACTATGACCGCTTCTTTGAAATCGTTCGGAACACTCGTCAGATCAAGCAAATGCCAACCTTCCAGATTAACTACTTTATCAAGCAAACACTTGAAAACAACTTTCCAGTCACAATTGAATTCAATGATCAAGACGTTGAACAATCCGGATACTTATCCAAAATTTCAGATGATCGATATTTACTCACGTCAGATGATAATCGGTTAACTCGGATCATTCGGGTGGCTGAAATTAAAGCAATTCGAAAATATTAAATCACCGTTTCAGGTAATATTTAAGGGGAACCACGCTGTAAAGCGCTGGCTCCCCTATTTTTGTTATGCCTTAATTTTTTGTTTCTCTTCATCAGCCAGCTTCAGCAATTCGCTGGCATGTTCTTTAGTTAATTTGGTAATTGCAGTTCCAGATAACATTCGAGATATCTCAGCGACGCTTTGGGCCGTGGTTAACTCGGTGATGGTCGTTGTCGTTCGATTATCCGAGACTTGTTTTTCAATAAAGTAGTGGTGATCGCTCATTGCTGCCACCTGCGGTAAATGCGTAATACATAAAACTTGGGACTTTTGAGAAATGGTATAAATTTTGTTACCAATCGCCTGAGCAACGCGACCCGATACACCCGTGTCGACTTCATCAAAAATGATTGAGGTGACGCCAGCCGCTTTAGCGAACATTGTCTTCAATGCCAGCATGATCCGTGACAACTCCCCACCGGATGCTGATTTAACCAATGGCAGCATTTTTTCGCCCGGATTGGTTTGAATGTAAAATTCAACTCGATCTGCGCCGAGGCGATTTAGTGCCCGGTTCTGCTGAATGTTGACTTCAAAGACAGCCTTATCCATATATAGATCGGAAAGTTGTTGATGGACAGCTTCTTCAAGCTTTTTAGCCCAACGGTGACGAATATCAGTCATTTTGGTAGCTGACTTAATCAAAACTGCTTTAATTTCAGCCAACTGTTTATCCAAATCATCGTTAGCTTCGGCATCTCCAGACATTTGTTTGAGTTCCTGCTTGATTTTAGCTAAGTATGCTAAAATTTGCGCAACTGAATCCCCATACTTGTGCTTTAACTGATAAATGGTGTTCAAACGCTGCTCAACTTGATCCAAACGATCCTGGTCGAACTCGAGATTATTTAATTGATCTGAAATCTGACTGGCGACATCTTGCAAGGCAAAGAAAGCCCCAGACAGATTATCAGAGATCGTTTTGTACTCCGGATCCAAATCTTCAATATCCTGCATTGAACTCATTGCCGAACCAATCGAATCAATTGATCCAGTGGCATCCTCATCGCCGTTAATACCTTCATAGCTGGCCAATAATGCATCATGAATTTTTTGGAAATTATTCAAACGGTCTCTTTCGGCAACCAAATTGGTATCTTCGTTCTCATGAAGATCCGCAGCTTCAATTTCTTTGATTTGGAATTTCAGCATATCGACGCGTTGGGCCCATTCTTTTTCGTTTTGGTGTTTTTTTTCATTAAGATTACGCAGCTTGATGAACTGATCGTATTTTTCTTGATAAGATTCCAGCACAGGTGTCAGTTCATCTTCAGCAAAATCATCCAATAACTGAATATGGCGTTCTGGACGCATGAGTTCTTGATGGTCATTTTGACCTTGAATGTCAACAATCGTTTCACCAATGCGCTTCAAGGTGGCAATGTTAACCATGATCCCGTTGACCCGGCAACTATTTCTGCCATTAGCGAAGATAACCCGTTCGATAATCACATTCCCATCGCTGTGATCGATACCCAAATCATCCAGCACACTGTAAGTTGGGTTGTCATCATGCAAAATAAAGTTTCCCTGGATGACGGCCTTGGTCGCTCCAGTACGAATAAGGTCGTGTGACCCCCGTCCACCAACCAGGAGCCCCACGGCATCGATGATAATTGATTTACCAGCACCAGTTTCACCCGTTAAGACGGTCATCCCTGCCTGGAAATCAATATCTAAATGTTCAATGATTGCAAAATCTGTAATTGATAATTCTAGTAACATGGATTAAACCTCTCAATGACTGCTAATCGGTGCCCAGCATATTGTTAATCTGGTTGCGAACGTTAACGGCATCCTCATCTGTTTTTCCAATAATTAAAACTGTATTGTCATCGCCAAGGGTGCCAAAAATCCCACTGTAGTTCATTTGATACATCAAACTTGAAATGACTGGACCGCTTCCGGGTAAAACCTTCATAAAAACGAGTTTGTCCTGAGAATCAACCGACACAAAAGAATCCCGAATCGTTTGAACAAGTTTCTTTTCAGTATCAATGTTTTTCTGGGTTGGCAGACTGTATCGATAACCACCAGTAACGGATGGAACTTTGACCAGCTGCATATCCTTAATGTCTCGAGAAACAGTGGCTTGAGTAACTTTGATTCCCTGTTTATCCAACAATGAAACAAAGTCCTCCTGTCTTTGAATATTATTACTTGTAAGTAATTGTTTAATCAATCTTTGGCGTTCTTTTTTGCGCATGAATACACCCCCAATAGTAAATTGAATAAAAATACAGATTATGATCCCTTTAACTCAGAATAAGCGTTCTCAATGACTTTTTCAATCGAAACATTTGCTGACATGCGTGGTTCATCGTCAGATTCCAGTTCGACTAGGAATTCGATATTCCCAGCACCACCTTTAATTGGTGAGAAATCAAGGTTCTGAACGGAATATCCGTTGGCAACCGCAAAATTCAAGATCTTTTCAAGTACCATTTTATGCACTGCGGGATCTTTAACGATGCCGTGTTTACCAACATTTGATTTACCAGCCTCAAATTGTGGCTTGATCAAAGCGACTACATGACCATTTTTCTTAATAATGTTTTTTAATGGTGGCAAAATTAATTCCAGTGAGATGAAGGAAACATCAATTGAGGCAAATTCAGGTTGCCCATGGGTAAAATCAGCTAACTTGCTGTAACGGAAATTGGTGTGTTCCATCACAACCACGCGGGGGTCTTCCCGCAGCTTCCAAACGAGTTGATTACTGCCGACATCTAGGGCATAACTTAGCTTGGCACCGTTTTGCAGCATGACATCGGTAAAACCACCGGTTGATGACCCAATATCAAGGACCGTCATTCCTTTGACGTCAAGATTGAATACCTTTAATGCTTTTTCAAGTTTTAAGCCGCCACGGCTTACATAAGGCATTGGCTTACCCTTGAGATGCAAATCGGTATCCACTGGAATTTTAGTTCCAGGTTTATCCAGCCGTTCTTCATTATCCCCTAAGATTTCTCCAGCCATTACAGCCCGCTTTGCTTTTTCACGGGTGTCAAATAACCCCTGAGTTACTAACAATACATCGACTCGTTGCTTTTCCATATTACTTCTCGTCCTCATTTTTAAAATAACTTGTAAAATCATTTAACAAGTTGGTATCAATTGATAATTCCTCACCCGCCGTTTGAAGTGCCTGTTGAGCTTGTTGGATGGTTTCGTGAAGCATTTCGTAAGATTGATCCAAACCAACAAGATTTGGATAGGTGTTCTTGCCGGCATCTTGATGAACCGGCTTACCGATTTCAGCTTCAGTTCCGACAACATCTAAAATGTCATCGTAAATCTGGTAAGCCTCTCCAAATTTTTCCGCAAATGTCAATAATGACTGGCGTTTTTCGGGGATGACGCGTCCCATGATCAAGCCAGCTTCCACGGCATAGCGAATCAGAGCACCAGTCTTGTTACGGTCTAATTTTTGCAGACCTTCCAAGGACAATCGGGTGCCTTCAAATTCAATGTCATCAGCCTGACCGGACACCATCCCGTGGGGCCCCGCTGCTTTTGCGAGCGCCAATGTCAGTTCGGCTTGCGTCTCATTATCCAAATCATTATCAACTAGCCACTGAAAAGCCAGTGGTTGTAACCCATCGCCTGCCAAAGTTGCCATCCCAGCACCAAATTTAACATGGTTAGTGGGCTTTCCACGTCGTAAATCGTCGTTATCCATGGCAGGTAAATCATCGTGAATCAGTGAATAGGAGTGCATTAGTTCTAGTGCACAGCTGGTCTTTAACACCGTATGGTCAATTTTGTCACCAAGACTGGTTAACACTGCCAGCGTCAACAATGGCCGCAAACGTTTCCCGCCGGCGTTGACTGAGTAGTTCATGGCGGCTGCCAGGGTTGTTTGGTCAGTATCTTGGGTGATTTCATTTGCTAACACATGATTAATTTTAGGGATCCATAAATTTTCAAAGTCAGTCAGCTTGGTTGCCATTACTATCACTCTTCTCATCTTTAGGCGCTTCAAAGTTAACCTCGTTGCCATCTTTATCCATCATTTTGGCCATCGTATGTTCTGCCTTGGTCAAGGTGTCTTGAAGTTGTTCGCTTAATTTGATGCCAATTTTAAATTTGTCCATTGATTCTTCAAGCGAAACGTTGCCCTGCTCAAGTTGATTGACAATCGTTTCCAACTCAGTCATTTTTTCCTCGAAAGTTTTGTTATTTTGTGTATCAGCCATGTTATTTCTCCTTCTTGCGGTTAATTTTGTTTACAGATGCGTTAACAGTGCCATCAGTAAAATGAACATCGATGGTTTGACTATCCAAATCGGCCACCCGTTTAACAAAATGTCCTTGCTCATCTGTGGTATACGTATAACCTCGACTGAGGATCTTCAAAGGGCTCAAATGATCGAGTGAACCAACCAGCATCTGATAATGTTGCTGAACATTTCTCATGTTCTGAGTGGTTGCTCGATTGAGTCGGCCCTGCAAAGTTGATAATTTTTGTTGCTGCTCTTTGATGGTATACGTCGGTGCGACCAATCGCAGTCTCATCTTCAAGTCAGCAAAACGCTCCTTACGTTTGCCGGTAATTTTATCAGCTTGGTTATATAACCGCTGAGTTAATAAATCCAGCCGTTGGGAAAACGTTTCGTAAATTCGTTGTGGTGAGGTGAAAACAGTCGATTGTCGTAAACGCTTCAATCGAAGCTGATCAGCCTGAATCACCTGATAAGTTGCATTAACAATTCGATTTTGAGTGGTCTTCAAATCAACCAATACTTGGTCCAAACGAGGAACTGCCAACTCAGCAGCTGCAGTTGGTGTGGCGGCACGGACATCAGCAACCAAATCCGCAATTGTGGTATCAGTTTCATGACCCACGGATGAAATCACGGGAATTTTGCTGGCCACAATTGCTCTGGCAACGTTTTCTTCATTAAATGGCCACAAATCTTCAATTGAGCCACCACCACGGCCAACAATCAATGTGTCAAAACTGCCATCCTGATTGACCCGCTCAATTTGTTGAACAATATCGGCACTGGCCTCAGTTCCTTGCACCAATGCGGGAAACAGCACAATTTGAGCAATTGGATATCGTCGTCGGACGGTCGTGATAATATCACGGATAACCGCACCACTAGGTGATGTCACAACCGCAATCCGCTTTGGAAATTGTTTGAGCGGCTTTTTAGGCAAGTTAAACAACCCTTCACCAGACAGCTTTTTCTTAAGCTGTTCGTAAGCCTGGTAAAGTTGGCCGACACCATCTGGTTCCATTTGTTCAACGTATATCTGGTAACTTCCACTCGGCTCATAAACTGAAATATGGCCAACAACTAAGACTTTCATCCCTTCCTCGGGCGTAAATTTTATCCGGTTAAACGCAGACTTGAACATGATCGCACTAATCTTGGCGTTGTCATCCTTCAAACTGAAATATTGATGGGCATTTGGCCGCAACCGAAAGTTGGAAATTTCCCCAGTGAGGTATACCTTAGTTAAATACGGATCAACATCGAATTTTCTTTTTATATATTTTGTTAAGGCGCTAACAGTTAGATAATCATTGGCCACTTTCAAGGCTCCATTCTGCTAAATCAACAGTCTGCTGCATTAAAGTTGCAATTGTCATTGGGCCAACACCACCGGGAACTGGTGTAATGTAAGAAACTTTATCGAACAAATCATCATAGTCAGTATCGCCAACCAAATGACCTTCTTCATTAATATTCTGACCAACATCAATCACAACCGCACCAGGTTTCACATCATTTTTAGTGACCGTATGAAGACTGCCAGTTGCTGAAACGATCACATCAGCATTCTTAGTATATTGAGTAATATCTTTAGTTAAAAGATGCAGAATTGAAACCGAAGCCCCGGCATTTAACATCAAGGCGGCCATCGGTTTACCAACAATTGCACTTCGACCGATCATCACAACGTCTTTACCCTTTAAGTCGATATTATATTCTTTGAACATTGTCATCACACCCTTGGGCGTACATGCCACTGGATATTTAGTTGAGTCATTTAAATACAATTTACCAACGTTAATGGGATGAAAACCGTCAACATCTTTTTCAGGTAAAATTGAACGCGTAATTTGCTTTTCATTAATTTGCTTGGGAAGTGGATCCTGCACCAAAATACCGGTGATTTTAGGAT
The DNA here is from genome assembly GCF_001434145.1 of Lentilactobacillus otakiensis DSM 19908 = JCM 15040. GTDB lineage: Bacteria > Bacillota > Bacilli > Lactobacillales > Lactobacillaceae > Lentilactobacillus > Lentilactobacillus otakiensis. The sequence goes on from NZ_AZED01000014.1 coordinate 371,843, forward strand.
CTGCGTTATACTCCTGAACAATTTTCAACAATTCGTCTTGTGAAATTGTGTCTGGGAGCTCTCTGACGATTGAGTAGATTCCCAATCGTTTTGCTGTACGATGCTTATTTCTAACATATCGTTGACTCGCTGGATCCGTACCAACAATGATGACGACTAAACCAGGAGTGATTCCATTTTGATCTTGGAGCTGCTTAACCCGCTCACTCGTCTGTGAGTTTAACTTCTTTGCCAATGCTTTTCCATCAATAATTGTTGCCATTTAGAAACCGCTCCTTTATATTTTCATTGTTAACAAATCATATGTACAAAAAAATAGATTTACACATGTGTAAATCTATTTTACCAGTTCTTCTAAAGCGTGTGACAAAATCCCGTTAACAAATTTTCGTGAACGGTCATCACTAAACTTTTTTGCAAGCTCAATTGCTTCGTTGATTGATACCTTGGCAGGCATGTCATCTACATAAACCATTTCATAGATGGCAATCTCCAAGATAATCAAGTCAGTTCTGGCAATTCGCTCAAGTGACCAACTGGCAGCTAAATACTTTTCAATTGTTTGATCGATTTCAGATTTGTGCTCCAAAACACCTGAAATAAGTTGATGCAAATATTCAGGATAGTCGTCACCATATTTACCGCTCGTCAAAACTTGGAAGAAATCCTTCCAATCAGTTTGATCGTTAGTATTTAGGGCAAACAACGTTTGAAACGCAATTTCTCTGATTTGGTGTCGTGTTAATTCCACTAGTCCTCACCATTTTCCTCTTCGTCGGCAAATGGGTTATTCGGATCAACCGTACTGGTGGTCTTCTCCGGAATGACCCCTTGAACATGCACGTTAACTTCAGTAACCTTTAGGCCTGTCATGAAGAGTAACTGCTGTTCAACTTGACTTTGAATTTCAAGTGCAACTTTAGGTACAGAAACACCATAATTCAGGTAAACATAAACGTCGACCGTTAATTCTTCATCAGTATACGTTAAATTAACGCCCTTGCCATGTTCTTTTCTTCTTCCCAGCAGCTCATTAACACTATTAGTGAACGAGCCTCGCATCCGATTAACACCATCAATTTGGGATGCTGCAACGCCAGCAATGATCTCTAACACGTTGGGTGCAATTTCAATCTTGCCAAGCTCCGGATCGTTAGAATGAAGAATGATATTCGTGTCTTCAGCCATCATAAAGCCTCCGTTTCAGATCAATCGAATACTATGCTCGGGAAATATAAGTTCCGTCGGTCGTATTGATAGTCAACTTATCACCTTGGTTAACAAAGAAAGGTACTTGCAATGTTAAACCAGTGGTCATTGTTGCGGGTTTTGAACCACCTGATGCAGTATCACCCTTGATACCAGGTTCAGTTGAAGCAACTTCCAAAGTAACAGTGTTAGGCAATTCAATTCCTAAGGTTTCGTTACCGTATTGGATAACTTGAACTTCCATATTTTCTTGTAAGTAGTTCAATTCGCTCTTGATTTGCTCAGCAGGAATTGAGATTTGATCATAAGTATCCATATCCATGAATACGTGTTGATCGCCATCTGCATATAGATATTGCATCTTACGAGTATCAATTTGAGCTTGTTCCATCTTGGCACCAGAACGGAATGTCTTTTCTTGAACAGCACCAGTCCGTAGGTTCTTTAGCTTAGAACGGACAAAAGCGCCACCTTTACCAGGCTTAACATGTTGGAAACTCAAGATTCTCCAGATTGCGTGATCAACTTCGATGGTTAATCCATTCTTAAAATCAGCAGTTGAAATTGCCATTTTTGTTCCTCCTAAATGTAATGTAACATACATAGATTATATAATACTTTAAACCAAAATAGCCAATTAAAATGGTATCTTGATCTCAGACAATTAAAAAGCTGGGATGCAAAACACGAGTTTTGTCCCAGCCTCTTTAATTTAAATATTATGAGTTATTTAGCAGCTTCAGCAACTGGATAAACTGAAACCTGACGCTTGTCGCGTCCTTTTCTTTCGAAACGAACAACTCCATCAACTACTGCAAACAATGTGTCATCGTTACCACGCTTAACATTGTTGCCTGGGTAAATATGAGTTCCACGTTGACGATAGATGATTGATCCACTGTGTACTGAAGAACCATCAGCAGCCTTCGTACCTAAACGACGACCAGCTGAGTTACGACCATTGGCAGTTGATCCACCACCTTTATGGTGAGAGAAGAATTGTAAATTCATTGCTAACATAGGTTTACACCTCCAGATTAATTGATTTATTTTGCTGTATTTAACTTGATATACTTACTATAACTCTCTGCTATATCGGCCATTCCGTTCGCAAATGTATTCAAAACTGCATCAGCTTGAATACTCTTTTTTGAATCCGAAACAACTGGCACATTGACTGACAGATAACCGCCATTGTCATCGTCACTATCAACATCCACGTCAAGTCCAACAACCTCTTGGAGGCCGTTAACTGTCGTAATGCTTAATACTGAAACGGCAGAACAGACAATATCTTGTCCATATTCACCAGCATCGGCATGTCCGGTAATCGTAAAACCACTCACATGACCACGATAACGCTTAATGGTAGCTTTAATCATATCAGTCACCTCAAAGTAATTTATGCTTTGATTGAATCAATAACAACCTTAGTATACGGTTGACGATGGCCCTTCTTTGAACGTGAGCCCTTCTTTGGCTTGTAACGGAAGATAATAATCTTCTTTTGACGACCCTGTTTTTCAACAGTTCCAGTTACTGATGCGCCATCAACAAATGGTGTACCAACTTTAACTGAATCGCCGCCTACCATGACAACTTGATCAAAAGTAACCTTTGAGCCTTCGTCTGCGTCTAATTTTTCAACGTAAATTGCATCGCCTTCGGAAACTTTGTATTGCTTACCGCCTGTAGTAATAACTGCGTACATATCTTGTGCACCTCCTTATAATTTTGCTTAGACTCGCCGAGAACAAGCGTCTTGATCTATATCAAGAACTTATCAGCTTGAATCGAGCGGTTGTAGCTGTGGAAGCCACAATTACAACGTTACTAGTATACATAATCGCTACCCGTTCGTCAATAGAAACCTGCAAGCCATAAAAAAACAACCGCTACCCACGGCTGCCTTTTTATTTTCTTTGAGCTAAATGCTTGCCGTTCTCCCGAATGGTTGTTGAAGAATCGGTAAAATACTGAATAATTCCACAGACTATGAAAATAAATACAATAAATATTACAAACCCCACAACTTCCACCTCCTATTGATGTGACAGCAATTTGCTGCACAACTTTATTATCATGTTTTTGCTAAACGGCTTCAAATATTTCAGTGAAAATGGGTGAAACTTTAATAAAAATGCAACATTCTTAAGAGAATCATAATCCTTTGCGGCCTTTAACACAAATACTCTGATTAAACATTGACTACTATGGTAATATTTCATATAATTGTTATTGTTGATTTGTCGCAATAGCTCAGCTGGATAGAGCAACGGTCTTCTAAACCGTAGGTCGAGAGTCCGAATCTCTCTTGCGACATCTTTAATACAGATAAAGGGCCTGTCAAACCATGTTAATCATGGTTCTGACAGGCCCTTTTTGGTGCATTTGAAATGATTGTATAAATTATCATCGACACAAAAAGAACCAAGACGCAGATTGTCATCTTCCGTCCCGGTCCCTTCTACATATCGCTAAAATTAATAATTCTCATCTTGCCTGTTCTCATTAATTTTATTCTTTTTATTAAAGGCATTTTCAATCTCATCTTCAGTGTAGCCAAAATCGACTAAACCGAACTTGAGAAATAGCCGCCAAGAGTGGTTAAAGCTGTCCCCGCTATGATTAAAGTAGGCGTCAAACAACATTCGTTTCAGTGCCAAATATTGTTTGTCGAGATTGTCTTCTTTTTTGAATTTTTTAATCTTATCGAGATCATCTTGAGAATTCAAAATCACATGGTTCCAATTCTTAAGGTTGGAAATCAGTAAGTAGAAATCCATGGCATCAACATATTCATACAACAGGGTTTCCCGTGGTGTCTTGTTAGGATCACTCTTACCTCGATGAATCTTCCACACTTTAAACCATTCCGAAGTGTTTGCCATCTCAGCTAATTCAACATCTAGGGCCACAAAGGCATTCTTCACTCGCCCATCATTAGACCAATGAAGCTGTTTCTTGGATTCAATTTGACGATTCAAATATACTGACGAAGCAATTAATGCTTGTAAATCCATTACAAACTCCTATCCAAAAATAAATTTGTTTGAAAGAATTTCGAGTTGCTTTTTGTTATCCAAATACCAATCTTTGATGAATGGGTAATCAAGCAATAAATTAAGCCAACTCTCCTTTTGATCATTGTCGTGAATAGTAGCGCCCCACTTCGGTCGATCCTCATCACCGGCATTGTAGACATTCAGTTTGGTATCGTTATCAAGGGTTAATGAAGCCCCACCATTTTCACCAGACATCAAAATGTACTTATTATCGGCAGATTTAACGAACAATTCATCCAGGATTGGTTCTGGAATTTCACCAGCGGCGAACTCGTAGAACTCACCATTAACACCATCAAGCACATTAAAGTCAATCTTGAAGCCGAAACTTTCTTTGAGAACTTCTGCCGCTTGCATGATCACTTGCATGGCCTGCTTGATTGCACCAATTTCCAATCCTTCCAGATCAACTACAAAGTAGTCGATTAAGGCAGAACCGTGAAACATCAATTCCTTGTTCTTTAAATTCAGATAGAACAGTGGCCGGTTGTGGGCGGTTGGGCCAAAGAAGAAGCCAGCTGCATTCTTAGTTGATTTTGTGAAAGTAAAGGTATTGTCCCCAAGTGAAGTAAATTTGGCCAACAACTTCTGTACGTGCTCAGAATTGCTGATCGCAAATCCATCAGCATTGTTAGACAAGGCTAATAAACGTTCAAAGAAAATTGACTGAACGTCTTCATCAGAAAATTGATGTGGAAATTCCACAAAATCAGTGTTCAGTTGATAATTAGTTAACTCAACAGCAGCTGCCAATAAATCGTTCAATTCCTTGGTCTGATTCAGGCTCTTAAAAGCGGCAACATACTTGGATCCGTTGTCTAATCCTGCTTGAATTGAGCCCGTGTAGTTGTTTAATAATTCAGGGGTCGTTAAAACTTTCTTTTCAGTATCAGTATTTTCATTACTCACCGTCAGTCACCTGCGATTCTTTGCTCAAGCTTTGCAAGTATTTGGCGTATAGATTGTTGTTGTTATCAATAAATGCTTCAAAACTGCCAAATGAAGCCCGAATGTTTTGTTTTTCCAAATTGTAAATTGTTTCTTCCTTGGACAAGGCTAAAATTTGATTTTCGTTCTTTTTGATTGCTGCCCGGCCGTCAGAAGCTTGTTCGTCAATGTTGGTTAATTCAAGGAGCGCATCTTGGAGCTGTTGGTGCTCTTCCTTGACTTTACCTGCTTCCCAAGGCATTGGTGACTTTTCTTCATTTTCTTTGATTTGTTTACGGATTTCTTCCTTGCGCTGATCCCGCTTGGTTTGATCTTCAATTAACTGAGTGAGCTTTTCATTTTTCTGACCTAATTCGCGCATCTGGTCATCGTTCACCCGTTTGTTTTGGCTCTCAAGTTCAAATGATTTGGCCAAAGTATTATATTCATCCTCGGCAAAGTTGAATTGGACGTTAATGGCATCCAATTCCCCAAACATTCGGTGATCCCACCAGTTACCAAAATAAATATTGAATTTCCCCAAATCATATTCGTGGTAATAGAAAAATGGATATGTAGTGCCTAAATAGTCGATCAGTTTGTTGCTTAGATGATGACTGAGCTGAGCCTTTAAATCAGCCGCTAAGTTGAAGAAACTGGCTTTTGGCTGATCCGGTTGTTCACCCTTAACTTCTGTTGCAAAGCGGTTGGGATCCATTAATTCATAAACTTTTAAATCATTGCCATTTTTAATCGAGTCATTCAAGTCAGACAGATATTTTACTTTTTCGCTTAACGCGGAAGATAAAATTGAGTCGTTTTGGCTGAATGGATCGTTTTCAATTTTGTTATCCATAATATTGCCTCGTATTCCCCTTATTTATACATTTAATGTTATCTGAAAAACGTACATAAATAAAGGCCTAATCGTATTATTTATGAAAGATTTGTAAAATTGATGAGAAAATATTCCATTATCGCAAAAAAATGCTGATAAAAGAAAAAACCGGACGTTTTTAACATCCGATCTTCATGAAACAAATTACATTATTTAACAACATATACATTCTTATAGTTATAGGTCGCACCAGCAGTATTGTAAATGATACCCTTCACTTTACTGCTCAACAGATTCTTGCTTGCAGATTGATAAAGTGGTGTAATCCCCTGATTCTCAAGCAAAATATTTTGTGCTTTCGTCAAGTCCTCAAAACGCTTGTCAGGGTTTCCAGCATCAGTGGTAGAAGAAGCCTTGATCAGCTGATCATACTGCTTATTCGACCATTGTGGCACGTTGCTGGGGTTACCTGAAGTCAAGATGTTCAAGAAAGTAATTGGATCAGCAAAATCTGCGTACCAATCCCCCATAGTGACTTCATAGTTATGAGATTTCTGCCTTGATAACAAAGTCTGGAACGGAATGTTTCTGAGGCCGACTTTCAGGCCCGGCAGATTCTTTTCTAATTGTGATTGAAGATACTCACTCACTTGTTTTTGGGCGAATTCATCTGAACTTAGCAGCGTGAAGCTCATTTGTTTAATGCCAAGTTCTTTGAGTCCTTGTTTCCAAAGCGTTTTCGCCTTAGTTGGATTATATGTCAGTGAATCCGGTTTAGCGGTCGTAGCGGTGAAGTCTTTACCAGTCTTTGGATTAATCGAAAGTCCTTTGGAAACGAAACTTTGAGAATTAAATGAGCCGTCTCCCAAAATCTTCTTGGTTAACTGGCTACGGTCAATTGACATCGAAATTGCTTCTCTGATCTTAAGATTCTTGAAGAGCTTTTTCTTCTGGTTAAATGCCAAATAATAACAGCTGGAGGTTTCTCGAGTGACCAAGTCCTTATTGTTTTTCAAGTTTTTTGCCAACACACCTGATAAGCCCACATACTGAAGCTTATCTGTCTTGAACTGGTTGTAACCGGTCGATGGATCCTTGGTTACTTGATAATGCAGCTTATCTAATTTGACAGCTTTCTTATCCCAATAGTTTTTGTTTTTGGCTAATGTCCATGTCATTCCCGTACCATTCCAGCTGGTCAATTTGAATGGGCCGTTGTAAACCATATCAGTGCTCTTTGTTCCGTAATCAGCCCCATACTTTTCAACTACTTTTTGATTTTGTGGGAAGAACAGTGGGAAGCCCATTAGCAACTTGAAGTATGGAATTTTCTTTTCCAACGTCACAACCAACTTATATTTACCATCGGCCTTAATCCCTAAAGTGTTTGGCGATTTTTTGTTGGCTTGGATGGCATCCGCATTTTTGATTCCAGAAAATAAGTAACCATACTGAGATGCAGTTTTGGGATTGACAGTTCTTCGCCATGAATAAACAAAATCATTAGCTGTCACTGGATCCCCGTTACTCCATTTAGTCCCCTTTCGGAGATTAAATGTATATTGCAAGCCATCTTTTGAAATGGTTGTCTTGGTGGCCAATGCATTTTCGATCTTGCTGTCCTTTCCCAAACGGTACAGCCCTTCATCGACGTTATTCAACACTTCAAATGTTTGAACGGAAGTCGTCTTCGAAAGGTCAACGGTTGAAAGTTCGGAATCAACGGCAGTTGTAAATTCCTGCTTGTCGGCGAGCTTGCCTGAACCACTTTTCTGCGATGAACAGCCGCTCAAGACTAACGCAAATGCAACCACTAAACCCATTTTTAAACCAAGATGATTATTTGACATATAAGAACACCCCTTAGTTGAAGTTAGAACAATACAAATAATGTTAAGTATACATGATATTTTAATGAGAGCAACAGGGTAAACGAAAAGCCCACGGCAGTACACCAAATCGTGCACCACTGTGAGCTTTACTGATACCTAATGATGCTCTTGCCAAGTGCGAAAAATCTTGTTAAACATTTTTAATACTTTTCAAGGTATTGATCACGTTCCCAGCCGGAAACTTGAGTGCGATATGAATCGTATTCAAGGTTTTTGGCTTCGATAAAGCTGTTGTAAAGATGTTGACCAAGTGCCTTCTTCATCGTTTCATCAGCGGACAAGTCTTTCAATGCATTATGCAAAGTGTCAGGCAAGTTAGTGATGTGACTCTTTTGACGTTCTTCAGCATCCATCCGGTAAATGTTGCGATCGATACTGTGCTCTGGTTCGATCTTGTTACGCAAGCCATCAAGACCAGCTTCCAAGACACAAGCAATTGCTAAATATGGATTAGCAGTTGGATCAACTGAACGAAGTTCCAAACGAGTTGAATTGCCACGAGCACTTGGAATTCGGATTAATGGTGAACGGTTTGAACCGGACCAAGCAACATATACAGGTGCTTCATAACCAGGAACCAAGCGTTTGTATGAGTTAACGATTGGGTTACATACAGCGGTAAATGAACGGGCATGCTTCAGCAAACCACCTAAGAAGTAGTAAGCTTCTTGAGAGATTTCCAATTCGCCATCTTTATCATAGAAGGTGTTACCTTTATCATTGAATAGTGACATGTTCAAATGCATTCCAGAACCGTTGATTCCACTAAGTGGCTTTGGCATGAAGGTTGCATACAATCCGTATTTACGGGCAACGGTCTTCACAACCAATTTAAAGGTTTGAATGTTGTCAGCGGCTGCTAAGGCATCAGCATATTTGAAATCAATTTCATGTTGGCCAGGCGCAACTTCATGATGGGCAGCTTCAACATCGAAGCCCATTTCTTCAAGGGTCAAGACGATTTCACGACGGCAATTTTCACCTAAGTCCATTGGCGCCATATCGAAGTAACTTCCCTTATCATTCAAATGTAAAGTTGGATCGCCGTTTTCGTCCATCTTGAACAAGAAGAATTCTGGTTCAGGTCCAATGTTGAATGAGGTGAAGCCAGCCTTCTTCATGTCACCAAGAACACGGATAAGGTTGTTACGAGGGTCAGCGGCATATGGTTCGCCGTTTGGACGATAAACTTGACAAATGACACGGGCAATCTTGCCACGATCAGTACTCCATGGGAAGATCATCCAAGTTGATAAATCAGGATACAAATACATATCACTTTCTTCAATTCGAACAAAACCTTCAATTGAAGAACCATCAAACATCAATTTGTTATCAAGTAATTTGTCGAGTTGCGTTATTGGAACTTCAACGTTCTTGATTGTGCCAAATAAATCGGTGAACATCAAACGTAAGAATTTGACGTCTTCATCCTTTACCATGTTGCGAATATCATCTTTTGAATAATCATGCCTTGTAGCCATCTATCCATCGCTCCCATCAGTGATTTAGTTTATTTAAATTGTTCAAATTATTCGGATCATCAAATGACGAAGAAGGCGGCTTCAATCCACCAATGTTGAGAAACTCGTCTTGAAGAATCTTTCTGACATCACTGTCAGTTAAACCCTTCTCAAGGTTGCGCTTCCGCTCGTCTTCCAGCTGGTTCTGCTTTTTGTACACCTCTTTGATGCCGGAAATGTTCAAACCATCATCAAGATAATCCTTAATTTCCAAAAGCCGATCGACATCATTCAATGAATACATTCGTCGATTCCCTTCATTTCGAAGAGGCTTGATCAATTCCTGCTGTTCATAATATCTGATTTGTCGTGCAGTCAAGTCAGTCAGCTTCATCACGGTTCCAATCGGCAGGACTGACATTGAACGCCGTAGTTCCTTCTCTCGCATTGTTCACCTCCTAAATCTTGTATCCATAATACCATTCACATAATCAAAGTCAAGACCAAATGTTACATTTTATAACATGTGTTTAATTTTTGCTGTCAGCAAGCCATCTCTGGACGTCAGTTTCAATGGTAAGCAGCTCTTTGGGGTGCTCAACTAAGTTATACCAATTTGGCTGAGGGTCGGTTTTGTTTCTAAACCACGTTAATTGACGCTTAGCATAGTGCCGGGAGTCCTTTTTAATCAAGTCAACCGCATCTTCCAATGAGGTTTGACCCGCGAAGTAAGGAAATAATTCGCGATACCCAATACCCTTGCCTGACTGGAAATTCTGGCCGCCTTGATTGAATAACCGCTGGGCTTCATCCAGCAAACCCGTGGCCATCATCTGATCGACCCGCTGATTAATTCGTTGATAAAGCAGTGTGCGATCGGTCGTTAAGCCAATCACAAATGCATCATACTTTGATCCGCTATTTTTTTGGTCAGAGAACCGACGTCCGGTTTTTATGTATACTTCCAGCGCGCGAATCACTCGCCGGACATTATTAATGGGGATGCCTGCTGCAGCATCTGGATCAACTTTAGCCAGCCGGTCGTGTAACGCTTGATTACCCTTTGATTCCGCTTCCGCCAACAGTTGTTGCCGGAGAGAATCGTCTTGATATTTGTCCCCACCGAGTTGGAGACCGGACAACAAGGCCTGGAGATAAAGGCCGGTCCCACCCACAACCATTGGCAATTTACCCCTGGAATTAATTTCATTGATCTGTTCAGATGCTTCTTGTTCAAAATCAGCAACCGAAAATCGTTGGTCAATATTTCTGACATTGATCAAATGATGCGGGATCCCAGCCATTTCTTCGGGGGTCACTTTGGCCGTGCCAATATTAAGGGTTCGATAAACCTGCATGGAATCACCAGAAATGATTTCGCCATCGAATTTATGCGCAAGCTTAATTGACAACGACGTTTTACCGACAGCTGTCGGCCCAACAATTGCAAGAACTTTGGTCATTCCAATCCCTCCCGCATTTCTGATCGCACTTGGACTGCTCTGGCCGGAAAGTCCGTGATAATGGCCGCCATATTGCGTTCGAAGCAATACTGCATATCTTCGGTTGAATTAACCGTCCATGGACGCAAATTCTGAGCAGGAGCAAAAAATGGGTGGCGTTTGAGCCAACGAATGTCTGGATGAAAATCAGCAATCAAATGGTCTTTCTTCAATGTTTTTGCCTGCTTGGCAGCTGTTTTGAATAGCTTGGCGCCGGATGATTTGGGATCCAGTCGGTTGAGAATTTCCAACGATTGAGCATTGAAGCTGGAATATATTAATTGAAAAGGATAATGGATCGACGCAAAATAGTTAAAAACTGCTTCTTCGATGCCAGGATACTGAATTTTGTTTGTTTTTAACTCCAGATTAAAAATGCCAGTAAAATTGTCCTTAATTAGCAATTCAACAACTTCCTGCAACGTTGGGACAGTGGTCCCTTTAAATTCGCTGCTGAACCGAATTCCAGCATCGAGATGTTTAATTTCAGACAAATTTTTGTCCACAATTCGGCCAGACCCGTTTGTGGTCCGGTCAACTGTTTCGTCATGCATGATGATGAATTGGTGATCTTTAGAAAAATGAACGTCGGTTTCAAGCCCATCAGCACCGTCATTGATGGCGGTCTGAAAGGAAATTAACGTATTCTCTGGACGGGTTCCCTTACTGCCACGGTGGGCAATAATTTTAGTATCAATTTTCACGATAAACTCCTTTTAAAGCGATTAATTGGTCAATTAACTAGATATCTGTAAAAAAATAAAGCATAATGAAAGTATAAACGAATATTGGAGGGTTTAGATATGAAACATTTTACTAATGGGCTCATTGTTGGTGTTCTTGGAACCGTTGCTGCCGGTGTTGGTGCACTGCTGACATTCAAAAAGTCAGTTGTCGACCCAATCGAAGATGAAGAGCAAAAGTTCGAAGATAACCGTAAAAAGGCAATGCGTAAAAGCCGAGCCGCCCACCATGGATAATGGGTTATCCAATTAAATCAAAATTAAAATGATGATAAAAATAGGACTATGGACAAAACATTTGTTTTGCTCATAGTCCTATTTTATCAATAATTGCTCTTTTTTTCTTTACCATTCCAGCCTTGATAACCATTTTTTAGGATATAAAGGTCTTTATAACCCTTTTTACTTAAAAAGAGGGCAGCTCGTTTACTAATTGTTTTTCCCTGATCATACATATAAACGGGCAAGTCTGGCCGTAACTGTGTATAAAAGTTCTTAATGGTTGAATAAGGCATGCTGCGGGCACCAAGTACATGGCCATCTTTGAAGTTCTTTTGTTCGCGTAAATCGATCACCTGAGCTTTTCGCATTCCCTTTTGAAACTCATCATTTTTCAAATAAGTAGCAGCTTGTTTAACACGCGCATTTTGATACATCGTGTAGCCACCCCATGCAAGTAAAATAATGATTAAAATAATGGTCATGACCGTATTTGCGGTTATTGCGCCAATTATCAACAAAAACATCCCTCTTTCTCTCTAAAAAATATTAATTATTATGCAAATGGTTGATTGTTTCTAAACTGTAAGGCCAATGATGCGGCACCAATAACACCAGCGTCGTTTCCAAGTTGTGCCAATTTCAAACGGGTTGAGTCCCGAACGGATGGAAAGGCGTTTTCTTGGAAATAACGGGTAGTGGGTTGCAACAAAGTATTACCGGCATTGGAAACACCACCACCAATAATAATGTTCTCCGGGTTCAAAGTGTTCCCAATGTGTGAGAGTGCCAAACCCAAGTATGAGCAAACTCGGTCAACAATTTGGTTAGCCAAAATATCACCATTATCAGCGAGGAAAAAGACCATCTTGGAAGACAAATCTTCATCGCCATCAATCAATTCCTTAATTCGTGAATGGCCAGTGAATTTCTCAGCCATATCTTTGGCAATGTGGACGACACCAGTTGCAGAAGCATACTGCTCCAAGCAGCCACGTTTACCACAGGTACATTGATAGCCATTTGGCACAACAGTGATATGGCCAACTTCTCCAGCACCGTTATTAATCCCATGAACCAGCTTACCATTGGCAATCACACCACCACCAACACCAGTTCCTAAAGTGATAAAGACAACATCTTTAGCTTTGTCTCCAGCACCTTTCCAGTATTCTCCAAGTGCGGCACTGTTGGCATCATTGTCGATCAGGATTGGCAAGTTCAAATTAGCAGAAATTGTTGCCCCAACCGGTTGCACGATGTCCCAGTTCAAGTTGTATGCACCAACAACCGTCCCTTTCTCACGATTAACAGCACCTGGTGTTCCCATTCCGATTCCATAGAAATCAGCTGCGTTATAATCGTCTTTTCTCATCTGATCACTAATTGATTTGATCATATCAGGCACAATGTGACTTCCGTGTTCAGTGATGTTGGTAGGAATCCGCCACTTAGTGAGCACGTTCCCCTTTGTATCAATGAACGCAAACTTCGTTGTTGTTCCGCCTAAATCAATTCCGATTAATTTCTTTGCCAATGTAATTTCCCCTGCCTTCTTGTTTTTCTTCGATCCGATGTTCTCGGGTCAAAATCAGTTTTGCATGAATAAACTCATCATGACTGATCAGCTTGGCGTCATGAAGATGATCCAACTCTAACGCCATGACCTCAATGTCCCAAAGCCGTTTGCCGACATATACATAAATATTGAATTTCTTCAGCAGTTGCTGAACATCATACAGCGTTTTCATTATCTCACATCCTCATGTAAATTTCTTTCATTTTTTCAAATTTCAGAATTTTGCCTGCATACCTATTGTAAACAAAACGAAAGCGATTACAACCAACATTATTGCAGAAATAATTCTTTTGGTTTGACTCGTCTTGGAAAAGCCAACGCCAGTCACATACGCCACTAGGAATCCACCGACTAATCCACCCAAGTGTCCAGCAATATCGATTCCCGAAACAAAAATATCAGTCCCAATATTTAAGACAATGAATAACAAAAAGGTTTTAGCCATCGAAACAATTGCCGGATTCTTGGAAAAACTTTCCCCCAGCATCATAAAAGCGCCAAATAGCCCGAAAATAGCGGTACTAGCGCCGGCAGACAAATTGCTGGTAAACGCAAAGCTCCCAAGATTACCCATGATGCCAGATACAAAGAAGATAATTGCAAACCGCCAGTGACCAAACAACTGCTCAACGTATTGACCAATAAAATAAAGTGTGATTCCATTCATTAATATATGCGTAAATCCAATATGAATGAAGATGGGTGTCACTAAACGCCAGTATTGCCCGGCGCGAATGAGCGGATTATACTTAGCTCCAAATTGAACCAAAGTCAGTGGATTCTCAGTCCCCCCCATAACGGACATGAGGGCAAAGACAATGACCATGATTCCAAGGAGCCCATAGGTGATATAAGGTTTGTCGCGTAAATGACTCATGACTCCTCCAATCTTACTTTTCGTAAACTAATTGATTGATTTTAACATCAAAATCTTCCACATCCCAAACCGGTTCAGCAAACAATTGGACCGGCGTGGCAACGGCGATGCTTGTTCCGGCAAAGCCTTTCAAAAATCGATCATAGAAACCGCCACCGTACCCAATTCGATAATGCGTTTTGGAAAATGCCAATCCAGGCACGAGCAAGGTATCAAGCTGGTTTTTAGATAACACTTTGCCGCCAACGGGTTCGATTGTTCCAAATTTAGTTTGCGATAAAACCGTATCCGGTTCCAACAATACAAATTCCATTTGCCGATGTGGCAGTGTCCGGGGCACAGCTACTTTCTTCCCGTGACTTAGGGCCCAGTGAATAATTGGCTGAGTATTCAACTCGTCATCCATACTGAGAGTGATGCCAAATGTACTGCCATTTGAAAATGCAGAATCAGTAAATAGCTCTTCGTATAAATGATTAATTTGTGATTGATTTTTTGGATTTTGTAGATAATCATGTAAACGCGCAATTTGTTGATCACGAATCACTGATTTTGAGTTAATCGATTTTGCCACTGATATCACCTGATTATTTGTTCAGTCAAATTAGGTTGACCGAGTCTTTTGTATAAAAAAAGGTTTGGGTATCTACCCAAGCCTTATTTGGTTTCTCGATGTAATGTTACTTTACGCTCACGTGGGCAATACTTTTTAAGCTCCAAACGGTCGGGATTGTTTCGACGGTTCTTGCTGGATAAGTAAGTACGTTCGTGGCATTCAGTACATTCCATTGTAATGTGTACTCGCATGGAATACTACCTCCAAACTTTTTATAAAATAGCTAGTCTAATAGCCTCAACTTAAAATATTTTATCATCAATCCTACTAAATTACTAGGACAAAATCGATAAATGTTAAGTGTTTTTACTTAACAGTCGAAGTTGATTGGACCGTCTTCCAATAAGCGGAATAGATTTGCTTGGCTAAAGCCATGTTGTTACTTTCAGCGTTCACGCCTAGATTAGGCATAGCTAAAGCGACAACCACTTGGGGATGGCTGGATGGTGCATAAGAAGCCAAACTCAACGTAACAGTCTCATTACCATTGTAGAATGTTTGGGCAGTACCGGTCTTTGCTGAAATCTCTGGCTTGATAGAACTTAACATCCCACCAGTCTTGTAAGTGTTGGTACCATGGACCACTCGATATAACCCAGTTTTGACAACGTCACGCTGAGCTTTGGTCATATCAATATGATTCAGAACTTTAGGCATAACGGTCGCCTTAACCGTCCCTAATTTACCGTTCTTACTGGTTCCTCGAATTGCCTCCACAACGTGTGGTTCAATTCGGTTACCGCCATTGGCAATTGTCGACATATATTGGGCAACTTGCATCGTTGTATAAGCATCGTAGTTCCCAAATGATAAGTCCAGGGCACTCCCAATGTGATTATAACCACTTGCACCTTGTAATCCAGTGGATTCACCAGGAATATCAACCCCCGTCTTAACACCTAAACCAAATTGGTTAAAGTAACCCCGCATGGTATTGAAGACATTGGGACTCATTGTTAAGGCGCCACCTTCAACATAGTTGAAATGGCCTTCCTTCATGGCTAATTGCATCATGTACGAGTTAGAAGACACTTGAAGCGCATCGCTGGCATCAACGGAAATGTTTGCATGACCATTATGGTTAAACCATGACGACTTCTTAACCCCTCCAGTCGTGATTGGCTGATCGGTCAAAGTGCTGTTAGTTGGTGTAATCACGTGATCCATTAAGGCCCCAGAAACCATAGCACCTTTAACAACGGACCCCATAACGATTGAACTGTTGATTGTCCCTAGAATGTTATCAGTAATCTTAGAAGTCTTTGGATTCCGATCAACGCCTGCCATTCCGATGATGGCACCATTGTTAGGGTTCATGACAACCGCATAAGTTCCGGTTGAATTGCCCCCTGCGCTCGACTCAGCAGAATGAACGAGTGATTGAAGTTGCTTTTGGAACTTTGCATTGATGGTCAATTGGAGATTATCTCCCTTTTGGCCACCATATTTTTTAATTTCTTTCTTGATCTGATTATCACTATTCAAAACAATTTGGGTTTGGGACTTGGTTCCTCTCAGCACAGGTTCATACTGACGTTCCAAATAACTTTGACCGACACTGTCGTTTCGTGAATAACCTTGAGCAAGCAATTCATTGACACGATCACTTGGTAACCCGCTCTTTTCATTAGAAACAGTTCCAGTAATTCCTTGGATTGATTGTCCATTTGGATAATTTCGACTCCAACTTGTCCCGACATTTACGCCAGGCATATCCGCCAGATGTTCACCGACCATCGCAACTTCACGTGTTGAGACTTTATCATCCTTAATGTTAACCGTCGATAATTGGTAAGCACCACTCATTTTGGCAAAAATTGTTGCCGCATTCTTAGTAGCAGCGGAAAATGTAGAATTTGGATAACCCTCGACCTTGGTAACGGCCTTGTCATACTTGGCATCAGCGGAATAATCCTGGATTCCAGAAATTGTTTTTTCCACCTTAGCTAAGTTACTTGCATCTGCCAAGTAATAATCTGCCAACTGACGTTTAGTCAAACTGCCAGTTGGAACAGTAACGTATTGTGCCAATCGATTAGCTGTCTTGTACATATCTGATGACAAAACATTGACACCCTTGGTATAAATAATTGCTTGGTGCGCTGAGTTTCCAACTAAAACATGTCCAGTAGAATCAAAAATCATGCCCCGCTGAACATTGCCATTAACGACTGAGGTATCTGAACGATTGACTTCGGCTTTAAATTTAGAACCGTACATCACCTGCAGGTAAGCTAACTGTGTCAGTAGTGCAACAAATAAAATTCCAACAACAATAAAAATGATATTGATTCGAAAAGGCAGCGAAGCAGCCTTCCCCTTGTTTGTTTTCTTGGTTCGCTTTTTAAAAATTTTCACAATATTAACTCCTTGCCATGAAACTTATTCTATCAAATTTTCCAACTAAAAACTAGAACCGGTAGTCAATCTTTAACTTATTATGATATTCTATAGGTTGTTAATCACTTTTAAAAAGGATGTAGATTATGAAATCAAAGAAGACAACCAAAATTTCCATATTAGTCCTGTGCTTTTTGGTACCGGTACTAATTTCCACCAGTTACTTTATCTTTCGTCACTTTGCACCGTTTGGAAACTCGTCCGTGATGACTGTCGATTTGGGCCAACAGTACATTGATTTTTATACGAGTTTCCATGACTCCCTACTACATAGTCCAAGTGGCTTTTTATTTTCATTTTCAAAAGCACTTGGAGGCGACATGCTGGGAACCTGGGCATATTACTTAATGAGTCCGCTCAACCTAATCATGTTGTTCTTCCCGCTTGCCAAGCTGCCTAGTGTTTTGGGCATCATCACAATTCTCAAGTATGGCTTGGCCGGTTTAAGTTTTGGTTACTTCCTTATGAAGGTCACCAAACATGTTGGCTGGGCAATTATTGGTTTTGCAGTTTCTTACGCAATGATGGGTTGGATCATCGCCAACCAATTTAATATGCTCTGGACTGATGTTTTATGGGTCCTGCCAATGATTTTCTATGGGCTGCATAAGATTTTGAAGAACCAATCCAGCGCGCTGTATATTGTGAGTTTGACTGCGATGCTGATCATGAATTATTACATGAGTTACATGATCGCTATTTTCCTAACGCTTGTCATGTTCATTTATTGGGCCGCTAAGGCGCTTCCGGTTGAGAATCAAACACAAGCCAAGGCAGTCTGGAAATGGCTGAAAGCGTCCGTTCTAAGCGGTATTTTGGCCGCTTGGCTGTTAGTTCCAACCTTCTTCTCACTTCTAGGAAGTAAAACACAGTATTCCAAGGGTCAGTACAAAATTAAATTTGAGTACAATCCACTCGATATGCTGGGTAAGTTCTTTAATGGATCCGTTAATTTCAACGAACTGCCTGCCGGAACTGCCAATATATTTGTTGCCAGTGTTGTGTTGATCTTATTTGTTTATTATTTCTTCATTCCAACGATTAAACGAAACGTCAAAATCGCCAACTTATCACTCACAGCATTTATGATTCTCTCGATGTGTTTCCAACCGCTAGACCTTCTCTGGCATGCAATGCAATTGCCAGTTTGGTACACGTTCCGATTCTCATATCTATTCTCATTTTGGATGATTTTTACCGCCTTCCAAGCTTTTCTTCATATTTTAGATGAAGGAATCAACTGGAAAGGTTACCTGGTAACTGCCGGCATCATGGCTTTAGGTGTCCTGTACGTTGAACTCCGGTGGAAACACTTAGAATATATGCGCCACTTTGATTTTCTATGGGGTTGTGTCTATTTGGTGGTTTCGCTGGGAATCGTCGTTTTCCTGGGAATTTACCGAAAAAATATTGTTTTGGCAATCACCCTTGCCGTCTTAATGAGTGGTGAAATGGCGTTAAACATGGTCACTTCACTTAATCACTTGGATTATTTGAAAGCCAGCAACTATACGGCTTTTGAACGCGTCATGAGAAATCACGTTGACAAAATCAAGCAAAAAGACAAGGGCTTCTATCGTTTAGGCACGACTTTCTCACGTACCAAAAACGATGCGTTCACAGGAAACTACAACGGCGGTTCGATCTTCTCGTCGACTTTGGAATCGGACACTTCACAATTCTTTAAGAATATTGGTCAACCAAATGGTGATTCGTTCGTTCTTTATTCAAACGGAACCATGTTTACCGACTCATTGTTGAATATGAAGTACTACATGAGTCATCAAATTCCTGAAGCCAACCCTAACAAAAAGCCGAAGAAGCAACTATTAACGACCATGACTCGAAAGCCTGATTACAATAATTACAACCTCTTATCTCAGGATGCCTTGATTGGAACTTATCGTAATCCTTACGCCGTTCCAATTGGTTTCTTGGCACCTGAGTCAGGCATGAAACACAATTCGATTGCAAAGAGCCCAATCACCTACCAGAACCAAATTGCCCACAGATTGGATCCCAATATTCATAACTTGTTTGAACCGGCTAAATATACTGATATGAGATACAACAATATTCAGCCAATTTCTAAGTTAAATAATGCTGTCTTGAAGAAAAAGAACCTCTTGGAAATGTCCTACATCATTTTCACAGTTCCAATTGAAAAGAATACGTCATACTACATGACTTTAGGAACTGAGATTAACAAGGGCAATATTTCGATCTCAGTCGACGGTCAAGCACAGACCCAATTTACACCGTCTGAGAAGACAATCATTGCTAACATTGCCACTGGTACCAGTATCAACACGACTGCCAATGTCCAGATCTTTGTGAACAAGAACAACGCCCTTCTTCAGGATGTTAAATTGTATAAAGTTCATAACTCAAAGATCGCCAAATTCTTCAAAGATTTGAATTCACGACCATACAAAGTGACGAAGTGGAACAACCACCAGTTGTCAGGAACCGTTAATGTGAAATCAAATAACCAAACATTAACAACAACGATTCCATTCGAAAATGGTTGGACTGCGAAAGTCGATGGTAAGTCCGTTCAACCTAAACGTTGGGCGAAGATGTTCACCTATATTCCAATCAGCAAGGGTCACCACAAGGTTGTCTTCACTTATTGGCCTGAGGGACTCAAGATCGGAATCTTGATTACCGTCTTTGGCCTCGCATTCATTGGAACTGAGTATGTCTTGAAACGACGTCATAAAAAGTCGACCACGGATCATGAAACATCAACAGAAACTAAGTAAATGAACCAAATAAAGGGTTGGAAATCACTTTCAGATTTCCAACCCTTTTTATGATGCAACTATTTATTTATCAAGATCGCCGTTTGGCGTGTACGTGTAAACGACGTTTTCAGGATCCTTTTCGGGATTAAAGTCGACAGTTAAATCAAACCCTACGAAGAACCAGCGATCACCTTCGTCAACAAAGTAGGTAATGCCGTCTTTTTCAGTTTTGGTGTATGTTTCACCAGGGGTGTCATCACGGGTTAATGCCAATGAGAATCCTTCGTGTACCGGCGTTTTGCCATAAACTTTACCATAGAAGCGCACACCGTTACCGTTGCTTAGACCCATTTCAGATTGAAACCATTTGCTTGCTGCATCAGTTACTTCAATTTTCATTATTATGCTCACTCCTAAAATCGTTGTTGTATTCGCTTACATTCGATTATAACATCATTGCCGTATTTCACAAACTATATGCTGATGAGGAATTGGTGATATGCAAAATCATTTTCCAAAATCTTCAAAAGATAATGATGACAGCATCTTCAAAGGTCTCCAAAAAAGAGTCAGTCCCTAAGCAGATGCTTAAGACTGACTCTTTTCACATGGTGATAGTTGTTTGTATAACGCAAGATTTGCTATTCAACCTTGGTAATCTTGACCTTCATCGTTCCGGCTGGGATCGGAATATTAACTTCCTCATTCAAACGATGCCCAATTAACCCTTTGGCAATCGGTGAATCGTTTGAGATCTTACCAGACATTGGATCTGCTTCCGCAGCACCAACAATTTGGTACGTTTCAGGATCCTCGTCAGGCAATTCTTGGAAGGTCACTTTCTTACCGACAGTCACCTCGTCTTTATCACTATCATTTGAATCAATGATTTGGGCGTACTGCAACATGTGCTCGATTGTGGTAATTCGACTTTCGAGCATACTTTGCTCGTCTTTGGCAGACTCATACTCTGAATTTTCAGATAAGTCTCCGTAACTTCTTGCAATCTTAATACGTTCAACTACTTTTGGTCGTTGATTTACTTTAAGGTCTTCTAATTCCGCCTTAAGTTTGTCGCGTCCTTCGGCAGTCATTGGATATGTGTCTTCAGCCATTGGTAAATTCCCCTTTTATATTTAAATTGTTGAATCAAAGTTGTTCTTAATTTCTTTGTTGCCGCGGCGAACTAAAATGGACCGCATTTTTGTGGTTAGCAGATCAATGGCAACCTGATTCTCACCGCCTTCCGGGACGATCAAATCAGCGTAGCGCTTGGTCGGCTCGACAAACTGGTGATACATTGGCTTAACGGTCATTAAGTACTGATGAATGATATTGTCTAACGATCGGCCGCGGTCCTTTGTGTCCCGCTCAATTCGTCGAATTAAGCGAATATCGTCATCCGTGTCAACAAATACTTTAATATCCATTAAATCACGTAATCTTTTGTCGTCAAGGATTAAAATGCCTTCCAAAATGATAACTTCGCGTGGATCTTGATGAATTGTCTGATCACTCCGGGTAAATTCTTCGTAATCATAAACCGGCTTTTCAATTGCTTCATAGTTAAGCAATTGCTTAAGCTGTTCGATTAACAGATCAAAATCAAATGCCATTGGGTGATCATAATTCACTTTTCTTCGCTCGGCCATACTCATCTCAGCCTGATCATTATAATACGAATCCTGCTGAATGATGGTAATGGAATAATTGGATAATTGATCAAATATTTTTCGAGCAACAGTTGTTTTACCACTACCGGAACCACCGGTAATGCCGATGACCACCGGGCGCGTTTTATGATTTGCCATGTAAATAAGAGCCCTTTCAGTTAGTTATTATCAGACGTATGCGCAGCAATCTGTTGTTGATGTTCGGCATATGTCTTGGAGTAATAGACTTTCTTTGTTTTGGTGTTGGCAACGAAGTACAAGTAATCTTTTGAACGATCGAGTGGATGCAGGACAGCATTGATCGAACTAATACTTGGACTGTCAAATGGACCAGGCCCAAAACCGGTGTATTTATAAAGATTATATGGTGAGTCACTTTGTAAGTCTTTATTCGTCAAAACTTTGTTGTTCCGATGAATTGCATATAGAACAGCGACATCCGATTGCAACGGCATGTTAATATCAATCCGATTTAACAAGACACCTGCCATCTTTCGACGATCAGTCTGATTAACCCCTTCACGTTCAATGAGTGAAGACAAGGTCATGAATTGCTGCATGCTCATCCCGGATTTTTTAATCTTGCTGAGGTTCGGTGCCACCATTTGATTCGTCTTGGCAACCATTTGAGTGACCAGAGATTTAAGGGACATGTTCTTCTCAACTTCATAAGTTGCAGGATACAAGTAGCCTTCAAGTCGGTAACGAACGTTTTTAGCTTTCATTGCTGAATTCAACAAGTCGGGATAACGTCCGGCCAATTGTTCAAGATAGGTTTGGTCTTTCATCAACTTTAAGAAATCGCTGCGAGAAAAATCGGTGGTTACCGCAACCTGGGTCGCAATTTGATCAACATTGGCACCTTCTCGTACCAATACTTTACCCTTGGTGCTTTGGATTGGCTGATCAGTCCCGCCTTCTTGGAGTCTGTTAGCAATCTTTTTGAGGCTCATGGAAGGTTTGAGTTGATAATAACCTGCTCGAAAGTTCGCCATGTTGTTGGATTTAACATAATAATCAAACACCATGCCGCTCTTAACAATCTTTTTATTCTGAAGGATCGAACCAATTTGTTTGTTCGATGCTCCCAGTGGAATATGCACCTGAGTCACATTCGTGTTTTGCGGATTCATTGGCTTTAAAGCATCTTGGAAATAACGATAGCCCATAAAACCAATCGTTGCAGCTAAAATAATCAATAAGGTAATTACAGAAATAATAATTCTTCGCCCGAGACTTTTATTGGGTTTGGGGTTTCGTCGACTTGAGTCATCACTCATGAGAAGCTCCTCCTATCTGTTCAGTTTAATTATAGTTTCCAAATTACCTTATTTCTGCATTTAAGTCAGCTGTTAAGCGTTTTTTAATCTTTTCAAAGGCGGTATTCACGACTTCGTCCTTCAAAGTTTCTCGTGAATCAACATAAGTTAAGGAATAAGCCATCGATTTCTTACCGTCAGGAACATTGTCCCCTTGGTAAACATCGAACAAACGAACGTTGTTGAGGTATGCGCCGCCACGTTTATTCATGACCTCCAAGATTTGACTGTTGGTCACATCCTGGTCAACAACCAATGAAATGTCCCGTTTGATAGATGGATACTTGGAAATTGTTTGATATTGATCATCACTTTTTGGCAAATCAATTAATTCCTGCATATCCAGCTCAAATCCATAGGTCTCTTTGATCTTGAATTTCTTCGCGATTCGCGGATGAATCTGACCCAAAAATCCGACATAGTGACCGTGAATTGAAATGTTGGCTGTCCGGCCGGGATGCATTTCTGGATATTGGTCAGTTGCAGTGTATTCGATATCGCCTTTAACACCCAAATTAATCAAGAACTGGTTCACAATCCCTTTGAGCTGGAAGAAATCAACTGGCTTGACATGATTATTCCATAAAGGATCAGTTAAATTACCGCTGATAACACCAGCAATATGTTCAACTTCTTGTGGACGAATTTGATCCGCACTGTCTTTGTAGAACACCCGACCAGCTTCATACAAAGCAACATCATCAACTTTGTGGGCATGGTTGTATGCAACGTCATCCAACAAGCCAGACAACATATTCATTCTCAAAACCGCATGATCTTGCGTCATTGGCCATAACAAGTTAGTTTCTTCACTGTCTCTCATTAAGAACATTTTGGCTTTCTCAGCCGTGGTCAGTGAGTATGAAATAGCTTGAGTAAGTCCCAAACCTTCTAAAGCAGTCCGAGCAGCTCGCTGAAGTTTCTGGGTTGGCGTCAAAATACCAACACTTTGACGTCCAGTTGGCAAGGTTGCAGGTAAATTGTCATAGCCGTAAATTCTGGCAACTTCTTCGTACAAATCTGCGTCACGGAAAATATCCCAACGACGAGCGGGAACTGTCACATTCAACCCATCTGCGTGGGCTTCGCTTGTAAATCCAAGACGATCAAAAATGTTCTTAATGTCTTCAGTACTGAATGAAGTACCTAAAACATGGTTGGTCCGCTCTGCGGTAATGTAAATAGTGGGCAAATCAGGATGATATTCACTGGCAGTCACAGTTCCTTTGGCGATCTTGCCGCCAGCCAGCTCTTTAATCATACTTACGGCTTCGTCGACAGCATCCTGAACACCATCAGGGTTAATTCCCCGTTCAAAACGCTGAGAGGCTTCAGAGCGCAAATTTTGGCGTTGCGCAGTCTTACGAATGTGGAATGAATCGAAAATTGCTGATTCAATAGCAACATTTGTCGTGTCGTCATCAATCTGAGTGTTAAAGCCACCCATTACACCTGCTAAAGCAATCGGCTTGTGGTCGTCGGCAATCACGATGTCATCAGTTGTGAGGTCATGTTCAGCTTCATCAAGAGTGGTTAACTTCTCGCCTTTCTTGGCAGGACGAACAGTCACGGTACCGTTAATTTTATCCTTATCAAATGAATGTAGCGGTTGACCGTATTTTAATAAAATGTAGTTGGTAACATCGACAACATTATTGATTGGCCGAATACCGGCGTTCCAGAGAATAATTTGCAGCCATGATGGGCTTGGCGCAATCTTGACACCTTCAACAACCCGCAGCTTGTAAGTCTTTGCGAGCTTATCATCAGCAGTTGCCTGAATCTCTTGATTGGCATCAAGGAAATCATCTTCGTCAACGACCGGTTTTTTGATTTCAGGCTTCTGATCATAGATGGCAGCTAGGTCATGGACAGTCCCCAGAATGCTCAGCATATCGCCACGGTTTGGCGTTACATCAAGATCAATGATTGGATCGTCCATCCCCAAATACTTATAAATGGGTTCGCCAACTGGAACATCATCGTCAAAAACATAAATGCCATCGGCCCATTCCTTTGGGACAACGTCTTTGCTAAAGCCAATTTCATCAAGCGCACAAATCATCCCTGATGATTCAACTCCGCGCATTTTAGAACGCTTAATTTTAACGTTGCCGCCGATTCGTGAGTTTGGCAGGGCAACGATTACCTTTTGATCAACATCAACGTTAGGAGCGCCACATACGATTTGGAGTGGTTCATCTTCACCGACATCAACTTGACAGATGTGTAAATGATCTGATTCTGGATGCTTGGTCATCGATAAAATATGGCCAACCACCAACTTCTTCAGCCCATCTTCGGCAACGGTGACTGAATCAACTTCAACCGCAGTTCGTTCGATCTTTTCAGCTAAATCTTTTGCGGGCATATTCAGATCTAAATATTGTTTGAGCCATTTATAAGAAACTTTCATTATCTAATTACCCCTCTTACTGAATTGATTTAAGAAGCGGACATCATCCAAATAGAAGTCACGGATGTCATCAACACCATATTTGAGCATAGCGAAACGATCTGGGCCAACTCCAAAGGCAAAGCCACCGTACTTCTTCGAATCAACACCTGCCATGTCCAAAACATTTGGATGAACCATGCCGGCACCCAAGACTTCAATCCAGCCAGTGTGCTTGCAGACGTCACAACCTTTGCCCATGCAGTTAAAACAAGTCACATCGACTTCAACTGAAGGCTCAGTAAATGGAAAATAACTGGGACGGAGCCGAATATCAAATTTATCACCAAAAATATTTTGGGCCATGGTGATTAACGTTCCCTTCAAATCGGCCATGGTGACGTGTTCATCGATGAACAGGCCTTCAACCTGATGGAATTGATGTGAATGGGTCGGATCATCGGTATCACGGCGATAAACGATTCCTGGTGATACCATCTTCAAAGGTCCCTTCGAAAAATCATGCTTTTCCAAGGCTCGGGCCTGCATAGGTGAGGTTTGGGTTCGCATCAAAATTTCTTTACTTATGTAGAATGTATCCTGCATATCTCGTGCTGGATGATTCTTAGGTAAGTTCATCATTTCGAAGTTATACTTATCCTCTTCAACTTCAGGACCGGACAAGACTTCATAACCCATCCCTAAGAATAAATCGACAATTTGATCGATGATCTGTTGAATAACATGTGGTTGGCCCTGCGTAACGGGTTTACCCGGCATAGTGACATCAATCTTTTCTGAAGCCAGTTGCTCATTCAAAGCAGCATCTTCCAATTTTTCTCGATGATCGGCAACCGCCTCAGTAATCGCATCGCGAATCTTATTGGCATAACTACCAACTTCTGGACGCTCTTCGGGGGTTAAATCTTTGATTCCACGAAGTGCAGCGGTGATTGGCCCCTTCTTACCAAGTAAATGCACCCGGATTCCATTTAATGTCTTTAAATCGCTGGTTTGCTGAATATCCGCAAGCCCTTGTTCTTTGATCTCTGTTAATTGATCTCGCAGTGACATAGTATCCCTCCAGTTCTATTTTTAAACACAAAAAAAGCTTCGCCCAACAAGGGACGAAGCAACGCGGTACCACCCTAATTTGCTGTCTCAAAAGACAACACACTTAAGACATCGTTAACGGTGATTACCCGGAAATTTTTTGTTAAATAACGCCCAATTTCAGCTCGAAAAATGAATTCGTGAAGATCCCCTACTTCGTTTTCACCAACCACGAAGTCTCTCAGATAGGCAATCAACCTACTACTTTTTTCTCAAACGCTTTACATTAGTGAATAATAAGCTAAAACGAAAAAATGGTCAAGCTACTTTTTAATGCTTGGATACCATTTTTCTGACCATGTATGAATCTCATGCATGATTGGTGCCAATTCCTTGCCTTGTTCAGTCAATGAATACTCGATCAATGATGAGTCATCGTGTTCAGTTCTGATGACAACGCCATCTTCTTCAAGCTCACGCAAACGCTCAACCAATACTCGGTCACTGCACTTAGGAATTTGTCTGGCGATTTCACGGAAACGTAAAACACCTTCCTGAAGGAGGACGTCAATGATTAAACCATTCCATTTCTTACCAAGGAATGAAAAAGTTTTTTCAAACTTTGGACACAAATAATAATTGATTGCATCTTGTAACCCAATTACCTGTCGCATATAAATTCCCCCTCTCAAAATAAAAATTGTTATTTGGTTGCTGTGGTTCCTTTAACTTGTTTTTTTAAAGTTTCAAACTTGGCTTTAAGTGGACTCACAAATTCGTGAACTGCTTCATAGTCGTCAACCAGTGAAACAATGACACTTTCTTCATACTTTGGTCGTGCGAGTGTTAACCCCCACATGTGCTTCAAAATAATGTCTTTTTCCATTGGTGATAACTTTGTGATCCGTTCGGCATTCCGCAAGGCAACCCGTGGGTGAATAAATGCGTGAGAACCTAAATCAAACTTGGTAGTTCTCCAGTCGTAGAAAAACAGATCATGAAGCAGACCAGCACGAGCAACTGCACGATAGTCTAAACCCCTTCTTTTGGCAATCTTGTAACTGTCAAAAGAAACAGCAATGGAATGTTCAAGTCGAGTTGAGTGATGGTGTTGAGTATAGTTAGCCAATTTCTTAACCATATCAGTTGCCATCAGGTCAGAAACTATTTCACGATACTCAGAATCGTTTTTCCATTCATCCTTTTGCATGTAATACCCCTTTGTCTTTATTTATCAACATGATACTAGGTATTGCCCCAAATATCAATGAAAACGAACCTTATTTAACAAACTTGAAAAGTAATATCCCAGTCGCAACGGCCACATTCAAAGATTCAGCTTCACCGTTCATTGGAATGTAGAGGTTTTGGTCGGTCTTTTCCAAAATTGCCGGATCAACCCCGTTACCTTCATTTCCCATAATCAGTGCAAATTGTTTCGTAGGTGTTATATCATAGTAGGAAATGGCTTGATCATTTAACTCGGTGCCATAAGTTTTGACTCCGGCATCCTTAAACGCAGCCATCCACTCCAGAATGTCTCCGGTAAAGAGCTTCATATGAAATTGACTGCCCTGCATTGAGCGAACCACTTTCGGGTTGTAAAGATCGGCTGACCCCTTGCCAAAAACAATGCCATCCAGGCCTGCAGCATCCGCAGTCCGAACCATTGTTCCAATGTTACCAGGATCTTGAATGTTGTCCAACAGCAACCAGGCACCCTTTAGATCGCTTGGAATCTGCTCATGATAATCCTCGGTTTCCAAGACGGCGAAAACGCCTTGGGGTGTTTCGGTTGAAGAAATATGTTTGGCGATTTCCGGAGTGATCAAGAAGACTTCAGTATCGTCGTCGACTGGCAAATCTCCAAGGTAGCTTTCATCAACAACCATTAATTGTTTGATTGCCTGACGATGTCGAATGGCTTCGTCAACGATATGCCAGCCTTCAATCACGTATTGACCGGATTTAACTCGGCCTTTTTTGGACTGCATCTTAGTCCACTCTTTAACACGGTTGTTCTGATTCGAAGTAATTCTTTCAATATCCATAAATATCTCTCTTTCTTAATTCAATGATAGGTGGTCTTAAATGTGAATGACAATATTAAAACCGTTAAAATGAACGCTTCCGGACGAGTCCAAGGTGTCGGCTTCAGGTGGGCAACGATTCAGATTGCAGAATCCTTGGACATCTCCGGCTGGGTCAAGAATGAACCGGACGGCAGCGTTTCGATTCTCGCCAGTGGCAGTCATGAAAACCTGGATCATTTCATTGAAAAAATCCGCCAGTCACCAACTTCATTTGCCAAAGTAAGAAGTCTTCAAATCAATTATATCGCGAAAAGGGTTAATAAAGGGTTTAATGTTAAATATTAAATTGAAAAGCAGTCGATAATCTAGTAAGATTGTTTTGTTTACGTACTAACTTAAGAAAGGTCTTACTCATGAAAAAAATTAAACACTTAACCACTCTCGGATTACTTTCCGGTATGGCCCTACTTTTAAGTGGCTGTGTCCGCACGACTAAGTCAGGTAAGCCGTATGGTGCAGTTTACGATTACTTGGCTCGTCCAGCACAAGGGATCATGGAATGGATTGCCCAGTTTGTTGGCAGTTATGGCTGGGCAATCATCGTATTGACTGTTGTTGTGCGATTGTTCCTGCTGCCAATCATGGTTCGCCAAATGAAGGCTTCAACGATCCAACAAGAAAAGATGCAGTTAATTCGACCACAGATGGCTGAACTGCAGAAACGAACCAAAGCTGCCAAAACGCCTGAAGAGCAAACTGCTGCCAGCCAAGCGATGATGGCCTTGTACAAGCAAAACGGGATTTCAATGACCGGTGGAATTGGTTGTTTACCACTGCTGATTCAAATGCCAATTTTTACTGCTTTGTATGCTGCTATTCGTTATTCACCTGAATTGTCACACACGGTCTTCATGGGAATCCGACTTGGCCAATCAAGCTGGCTGTTAGCGGTCTTGTCGTTTCTTTCCTACCTATTACAAGGGTACATCGCAATGCTGGGGACACCCGCGGCTCAGAAGAAACAAATGGGTGCCATGATGTTGATGAGTCCAATTATGATCTTGGTATTCACACTGACAGCCCCAGCTGGCTTGGGCATTTACTTCTTCATCGGTGGACTGTTTGCGTGTGTTCAGACATTAATTATCAATATGTATCGACCAAGAATTCGAAAGAATATTGCCAAGGAAAATGAAGGCAAAAAAGTCGTCACAGTTGAAGATTTGATGCCGAGCCCCGCCCCGGTCGAAAATGAAAAACCAGCTGGCCCGAATGTGCACGAACGCAACCGGCAACGCAACTCCGGCAAGCAGCAAGTTAATCACAAACCTGCATCTGCTGCAAAACAGGCAACCACTTCAAAGCCTGCACCAAAGCAAACTGAGAAGCCAAAATCAAATAGGAAGAGAAATGCTGGCAAGCAGCAAAGACATCATTAATAGTATCTAATCGGCCAATCACATCTTAGGGTGTGATTTTTTTATCGCCGTTAAAATTTTTGGACTCAATTTCACCCGAACTAAGCCCATGAATGGTAGGATATTCATGGATATTTTTCAAGAAAAGAGTTGTTGAGGTTTATGAACCAATTATCACTACTAATCATTCTGCTGGCTGCCCTAGTCATCCCTTTGGCAATGGCACGCTTTAAGATTACTTTTCTACCCACTGCCGTTGTGGAGATCATCGTTGGTGTCTTTTTGGGACCATCAGTTTTTAACTGGATTGCAACCTCCGAGACACTCAATATTCTCCAAAACGTCGGGGTTATTTTTCTATTGTTTTTGAGCGGCATGGAGATTGATTTCAGTTTGTTCAAAAGCAAGCCCCGTGAACTATCACCTTTAGCCGCCAAAAATCAGCAGAATCAGCCTAAGTACTCAGTGCTTAAAATTGCATCAGTTGCTTATGGCACAATTATTCTGATGTCATTTGTAATGGCTTATATTCTTAAATTGACTGGTCTCTTCTCAGATGTTTGGTTGTCAGCCATTCTCTTCATGACAATTTCATTAGGGATTGTCATTGCTGGTCTGAAAGAAAAAGAACTGCTCAGTAAACCGTTTGGCCAAGCAATTCTTCTAATTGCCGGCCTTGGTGAAGTGGTCCCGATGATCGGGCTGACGTTTTACGCATCGGCATATAGTCCACATTCAAAATCATTATGGCTAATCTTATTGATCTTGGTTGCCGCAGCGCTGTTGTTCTGGCGATTTAAAGCTTTCTTTCGCTTCTTCGACCAAATCAATAAATCCACCACCCAAGTTGATATTCGCCTATCATTTTTCATGATCGTAACCTTGGTGACGGTGGCGGAATCCGTTGGTGCCGAAGGAATCCTAGGGGCATTTTTAGCTGGAATTGTCATTAAGCTGCTTGAACCACACGAGGAAACCAAAGTACGACTGGATTCAATCGGCTATGGTTTTTTCATCCCGATTTTCTTTATTATGAGCGGCGTTAATTTAAATCTACGACAATTGATTACTAATCCTCAGACACTCATTTTAATTCCAGTCATTTTTGTTGGGTACGTTTTGGCAAAATCATTAGTGTTCACAGCACTGAAATTACGCTTTAAAAATTCAAATTCGATTGCCGGAACTGCAATGACTGCCACAACCATTACTGTGGTATTAGCGGTCTTACAAGTTGCCAGCCACCTGCATCGAATCACCAATCAACAATCCGGCGCATTCCTTCTCTCTGCTGTGATTACGTGTGTCGTTGGTCCGTTGATTTTTAACAAACTATATTCTTCTGAGTCTGAGGATTTAAAGAAAACAACAGTCCATTTTATCGGCACCAACCTCACCACGGTTCCAGTGGCCCAACAATTAGCAAAGGGCTGGTATGACGTCACAATGTACACTAATAATCAGCACAACTATCGGGCATTTAACAGTGAAACGACCATCCAGCTCTTGGATAGTTTGGATCCTGAATTCATGATTAAAAATGGTGTTTTCGATGCGGATGTTGTCGTCCTGGGTCAAATTAATTCCGAAAAGAACTATGAATTAGCTAAAATTGCGAAAAAGTATGGGGTTAACCGCGTGATCGTCCGCTTTGAAGATCGCAATATTTTGGATGACCGTCGGGATGAACTCAATCGGCTGGGTGTGGAGCTTTACAACACGCCAGACGTCAATATCAGCATGCTCAGGGCTTTAATTGAATCCCCATCAACTATGCGGCTGATGACTTCAACAGACTCCAGTGTCTATGAGGTGGCTCTCAGGAACCGTCGTTATGCGGATATCCAGGTTCGGAACATTCCATTTATCGATAAGGTCACAATTACCCAAATTTATCGTGACAAACGCTTTATCCGACCATCTGGGGGCACTTCATTGAAGTTGAATGATCGAATTATTTTCACCAGCAGTAAAGCAGAAGCCCCGGAAGTTCGCAGAGAACTTGGGAAATTAAATTAGACCAATCAAAAAGAGTTGAAGCGGATTGCTTCAACTCTTTTTGAATACTTACTTATCTTCATCAGGATGTGAATGATTTGATTCATTACTGGAGTCATGATGATTTTGGCTTTCCTTTGAGGTGTCCAAAATACCCTCTGGCAAACCATTATCTTGATCGGCAGTATCATGTTTCTGCTCTTCCTTGGACGTATCCAAGATACCTTCAGGAAGATCATTCTTTTCATGTTGGTCTTTGTCGTCTTTGATCTGAGATTCCATCTCTGCTTCATCAGGCATATCCTGCATGATCGGCAAGTTAACTTGGAAAATTGAGCCATAGCCCAGAGAACTCTCAATGGAAATGTTCCCATGGTAGGCTTCGATCAGCCGATGCGCAATTGAAAGACCCAGACCGTTACCGCCCTTATCTCGACTACGAGCTTTGTCAACTCGATAGAATCGATTGAAGACCTTTTGTTTGTCCTCTTCAGAAATACCTTCACCAAAGTCTTGAACGGCAATATTAACCATCGACATCGATGTTGACATTGATAAATGGACTTCTTTGCGTTTTGTTGAATATTTGATTGCGTTATCCATTAAAATGACCAATACCTGTTCCAAATGGTTTCGGTAAATTTTAACGTAAATATCGTTGTCCGTGTCGTCATCAAAGGTAAACGTGAAATCTGGATGAATCATTTTGAAATCGTTATATACCTGGGCAACCACTTGGTTAACATCCGTGATTTCCTCACCATAGTTGATTTCAATCTGCTCCGCACGTGAAAGGTCCAACATTTCAGAAACCAAACTCTTCATTCGGTTAGTTTCCTGCAGTGAGGCTTTCAACGATTCTTCCAAGACTTCAGGATCGTCTTTCCCCCACCGCAGCAGCATATCGATGTGTCCTTGAATGACCGCTACAGGGGTTCGCAGTTCATGGGAAACATCTTCAACGAACTGTTGCTGCTGATCGATATATCGTTGCATTTGGTCCAGCATTCCATTTAACAAGTCAGCCAAATCAGTCAACTCATCGTTTGATCTGAACTGTGGGATTCGGGCATCTGAGTCTGGATCGCTTTTAACTTTATTAATAGTTTTTTGAATATCGTTAATTGGCCGCAGTAATTCTTGTGCCAAAAAGTAGGCGAAAATCATCGCAATAATAACAGAAATCAAAACCAGGATAATTAAAATCACCAACAGCTTATTAGCCGTTGATCGATAATTATCCAATCGATCGGTGACCTGTGCATAGCCAACCAATGAACCATTCTTCTTTGAGAGTAAGGGCTCAGCCCCCACCATGACTTGACGGTGGTTCTGTTTGGTTGTAAATATTTTTCGTTTGCTAGCAGAATAGAATTTCACTGCACCTTTGCGAGATTCAAACAATTCCTTACCGTTAACGCTGTAAACATTTACCAAAATGTTGTCACGAGAAAAATTTACAATTAAAGAATTCGAGTACAAGTCGTTGCCATCCGCCTGGGTTATCTGATCATTATCCTCGCTAATTTTGGGCTTAAGATAGTAAGCCACATCACTCTTACTCAATGGGGATGAATAATTAGAAAGCCTGGAAGACACAGTGCTCAAAGTGTTGTCAATGTGTGATCTCTCCTGTTGCAACAGCACATTTGTGAATCGATTAAAAATTAAAGCTGAGAAGATAACAACAATCGCTAAAACACCAATGGACGTAAAAAACGCCCATTTCCATTTTAGCGATGTCTTTCTTCTTTTTGATTGTGTGTTGGGTTGGTTCATGACCGCATCACGTACCCCGTACCTCTAACTGTTTGAATATAACTATTTTCACCGGGACGATCAATCTTGTTTCTGAGGTATCTAATGTAAACGTCAACCACGTTGGTTTCAACTTCGGAATCATAGCCCCATACCTTGG
The DNA here is from genome assembly GCF_001434145.1 of Lentilactobacillus otakiensis DSM 19908 = JCM 15040. GTDB lineage: Bacteria > Bacillota > Bacilli > Lactobacillales > Lactobacillaceae > Lentilactobacillus > Lentilactobacillus otakiensis. Next base: position 405,727 of record NZ_AZED01000014.1, read on the forward strand.
TAAGAAGGACATCACGAGCCAAAACCACATCAACATTTTCCATTAATGTCAGGAGTAATTCATATTCACGCTTTGTGAGGTTGATCACTTCATCTCCACGACGGACAATTCGGCTTTCCTTTTCAATGGTCAAATCTTTAAAGGTAACTGATTTTTTGTTGCTCTTTTGTTGGTCGTTTTCGATTTGAATTCGACGAAGTAATGCCCGAATTCGAGCCAATAGTTCTTCAATCGCAAATGGCTTAACGATGTAATCATCGGCACCGTGATCAAATCCGGAAACGCGATCAATCACAGAATCACGAGCAGTCATCATAATGATTGGTGTGTTCTTCTTTTCACGTAATCGACGAGCAACTTCCATCCCATTAAGTTCTGGCAACATTAAATCCAGCAAAATAACATCGAAATTCTCATCCAATGCAGCTTGCAGCCCTGTTCGGCCGTTTAACTCAACCTGGGTATCATAGCCTTCGTGCTTTAATTCCAGTTCGACGAATCGGGCTAAATTCTTTTCGTCTTCAATAATCAAAATTCGACTCATAAATAATCAGCTCTCCTATAAATTATCTTAATTTGTTTATTAGTAACATAGAAACCTTTTAACATAACTCTCATTTTACCATAATTATGAGAGTTTTAGGCTTTTACTTTGATAAAACTTATAAAAACCAATGAAATTGGGTGGAAATATTTTTCACTTTACCCATATTTGTGCAAATATTCACTTGATAATTATAATTTCTGTGGTTATACTGTATTTGTTTGAAAATATATTACAAAAAGGATGATTAAACCTATGAAAGCTGCTGTTGTTAGAGATCCCGTTGACGGATACGTTGATATCAAAGATGTTACTTTACGTCCCATTCATGAAGGTGAAGCACTCGTTCAAGTCGAATATTGTGGATTATGTCACACAGATTTGCATGTTGCTGAAGGCGATTTTGGTAAAGTCCCCGGCCGCATTATTGGTCACGAGGGTGTTGGTAAAGTGATTCAAGTTGCCGACGACGTCACTAATCTAAAAATTGGTGATCGCGTTTCAATCGCGTGGTTCTACAGAGGTTGTGGCCATTGTGAGTATTGTATCACTGGCCGTGAGACTCTTTGCCGCAACGTTCAAAACTCTGGTTATACAGTTGATGGTGCCATGGCTGAACAAGTCATCGTTCCAGCTGACTACGCCGTTAAAGTGCCAGAAGGACTTGATCCAGTTGAAGCAACTTCATTAACTTGTGCCGGTGTTACCATGTATAAAGCCCTCAAAGTTGGTGACACTCGGCCTGGTCAATGGGTTGAAGTAGTCGGCTGTGGTGGTCTGGGTAACTTGGCCGTTCAGTACGCACATAACGTTTTTGGTGCCCACGTGGTTGCCGTTGATGGTAACGATCAGAAACTCCAAGCAGCTAAAGAAAACGGTGCTGACATCTTAATCAACCGTCATGATCCAGACGTTGCTGAACAGATTCAAAAGAAGGTTGGCGGCGTTCATAACGCACAAATCACCGCAGTTACAACCGACGCATTTACCACTTCTGTTAACGCATTACGCCCAGATGGTAAATTAGTTGCCGTCGCCCTCCCTAAGGGTGACATGGCCTTGAACATCGATAAGACCGTTCTTGATGGTATTCAAGTTGCCGGATCACTTGTTGGTACCCGTCAAGACCTTGCTGAAACATTCCAGTTTGGGGCTGAAGGTAAAGTTAAACCAATCGTTCAAACCCGTCGTCTCGACGAAGTTAACGACATTATCGACGAAATGAAAGCTAACAAGATTGTTGGCCGAATGGTTGTTGATTTTACCAAATAAGTTGTAATCTAAAAAAATGAGGGCAATCAGCGAAAGTGATTTCGTTGGTTGCCCTTTTTAATGTAAAAAAGTGTACAAAAAAACCAATTTAGAATCCATGGCGTTCTAAATTGGTTATTAATTACTTGTTATCTTTGATAACTTTACGGCCTTTGTAAAAGCCTGATGGTGATACGTGATGTGGCATGGTGTATTCACCGGTCTTTGGGTCGAGGCTCAAATTAGGAGTCGTCAACTTGATGTGACCGCGACGCATGCGCTTTTTAGCTTTAGAAGTTCTACGTGCTGGTGTAGCCATTCTTTTTCCCTCCTCGTAAAAATAAAATATCCACTAGTGAAATTTTAAGTCCAGCTACTTTGAATCACGATTTTTAAAAAAGTTCTTCAATTCTGCTAGACGTGGATCAACAGTTTTTAACTCTGCCTTCTGCTTGCTGTAGTCATCGACTGTCATAACATCCCAGTCATTACCACTTGGCATCTCTTTGCCTGCAAGTTCCTCAGGAGACAGGACGTGCATAGGAATATGCAAAATCACATTATCAACAACTGCCCTTTGCATATCCACCATATCATCTTCATCTAAAACGAAGACAACGTCATCTTTACCATATCGGGATTCAGCAGCCTTGGTTGGAACATAAAATTCCTCAACTGTAAAATCAAGTGGTAAATCAACGGGTGTGAGCGAACGTGATGATGGCACCACAAGCTTTCCAACAATGTGGGAGTCAATAATTACGTCACCCTGATCGGCAAATGCAGTCCCTTCAACTTTAAAGTCGGAAGCATCGATGACCTCATCGGCATATCGATCTAACAAATCGGCTTTAATCTGAAGGTTCTCATTGAATGTGAAAGGATCAGTATCTGAGTACTTTTGCAAGTCTCTAAAGTACCATTTCAATATAATTCCTCCAATGCAACAAAACTTATTATACCGGCAACAAATAGGCTTGTCAAGGCAATTTCCTTGATAGGAGTTTACTGATTATTCAATGATTATTGGGTGTCGATAAAAATCCTGTGACTGGCCGTTAATCATTTGTGTCAGCATGCCACCCCGAAAGTCCATTTGAATCGTGTCGGCAACAACATCATCATTAACTTTGGTAATCAAAGGTACTGCAAGGTCACCTTTGATCTGATTCAAATAGTGCTGGCCTTTTGAATTAAACCCCAGCAGACGGACGTATCCGTCTGTCTGAAGCATATCATTGCTGACTGCATGTAACAAGACATAAGTGCATAAACGTTGAATACGCGTGTAGGTGTAGCGTTTAGTTTTGACCAAATGAAGGAATTCAGCGAAACTTTCCGCCTTAATAGCGGCACGTTTGAGCCGATATTCAATGCCCTCGGTCATTTGATAAATCTGATGAAGTTTTTCAACGGGGTTCTCGACCAACTCAAATCGTAAAAACGGCCAAAAATCATCCCAAGTCATCATTCGATCATGGTGAATCATGGCTAAAGTCGATTCTGGAACCACTCTTTCCAGATCACCTGAATCATCGTCGTGAATTGCCTGTCGAATAGCAGAAGCACTCGCAATGGCACCCTGATGGTCAATCTGAACATCATCATGCTGGCTACCGACACGTTGCAGTGGAACCAACTGCAGCGGTTTCCCAGCGTCAAAATTTGCCTTTGCGTAACCAAAGCCCAAAATATCATTCGGCTGATTCAATCGAATACCAGTTTGATCGTACAAATAATCTTGAAAAATCGAAGCATATGGTCGATCAAACTTCTTGAAGCTTTCCGGATTCTCAGGTTGATGATCAATCAATTGTTGATAATCCATCTGAGGGTGTTCGGCGCCGAATGCCAACCACCTGCATTTCATTTGGGCAGCCAAGTCCACTGCTCCTTTTGCGAACAAATGTGAAGGCTGAACAGCTGAAAATAACGGCAATTCAATGACCAAATCAACGCCGCCTAATAAAGCTGCTTTGGTGCGCTGCCATTTATCATACGCTGCCGGCTCGCCACGCTGCAGCCAATTGCCACTCATCAAAGCAACGCTCACGTCAGCGCCAGTAACCTCTTTGGCCTGGTTCAGCATATACGAATGGCCATTATGAAATGGATTGTATTCAGAAATTATCCCCACTGCCTGAAGCATGTCTGTCGACTTCCTTAATTTGTACTGGTATTAAAGAACCACCGTTTGGTATCGCGAATGAATGGCTTGTCACCGAAGTCTGTGCTGGTGAGTGTGGTCATAAAACCAGCTGCACTTAACATTTTACGAATTGTCATTTCATCATATGCCCGTTCACGATGAATTTCATTGTACGCATCGTAAGCGTCCTTTTGCTCGTTATATTGAAAGAAATTCAACTCATGTTCCACAGACATTGGTGCAAAGTCGCCTTCATAACTGGTCCACATGAAGGCAGCATCTTCGCTGCGATAATTATACATATAACCTGGGTATACTTCAGTAACCTGATAAGGTGAAATCATGTCGAATAGAAATTGACCATTCACACTTAAATGATCATGGACCGCTTCAAAAGTTGCTCCCAGATCATCAGGATCAATTAAATAATTTAGTGAATCATCAAAACAAGTAATGAGATCATATTGATCAAGTCCGTCCATGGTGCGCATGTCAGTTTGAATAAAGGGCACGTCAACTTTTGCCTGGCGTGATCTCTGCTCGGCAATTGTTAACATGTCCTCTGATAGATCGGCGCCAGTCACCTGAAAACCCATTTGAGCTAATTTGATAGCTAAACGGCCGGTTCCACAAGCCAGATCTAAAATTTTCAGTTCTGAGCGATCTTTTTGAATGCCCTTTGTCTGAATTTCAACAAAATGCGCCCAACGATCATACAGGGTGACGTCAAATAGATCATCATAAAATTTGGCGAATTCTGTATAAATCATTATGCCTCAACCCATGAATCAGTGTTGACGATTGGTGCATCTGACCACAACTTTTCCAAGTTATAGAAGTCCCGGACGTCCTTTTGGAAAATATGGACGACCACATCCCCAAGATCAATTAAGATCCAACGAGCCGACTCTTTACCAGATACGCTGTAAACGTTGACGTCGCCAGCTTCAACTTGGTCAACGATTTCGTCGGCAATGGCTTTAACCTGTCGGCTTGAGGCAGCGTCAGCAATGACAAAGTAATCTGCCATCAAACTCACCTTTTGCATATCCAATACAACAATATCGTTAGCCCGTTTGCTATCTGCGGCACGTACAACAACTTCTGAAATTTCTTTACTATTCATATTTACTCCTTAATCTAATCCTGAGCTTGGTACCCAACTATTATAGGTAACAATTGTTTGCGGAAAGACGGGTTTATTGTGAGCGACCAGATATTCCAACGTTTGTTTGGTCTGGTAAGCCACCCCATCCTGCAGGTTATTCATGGTAATCTTGCGTGCTTCATCGACACCCGGAAAGTCCCTGCCGGGTTCAATATAGTCCGCCATATAGACAATTTGTTCCAGTGGTGTCATATACTGATGCCCAACTGTATGGTACCTGACGGCATTCAAAATATCAATATCTGTAATCTGCAGCTCATTTTTGACGAATAACCAGCCAACCACACCGTGCCAAATTGCGTTGCCATAATTCAACAATTCAGGATCCAATTGATATTCCTTGATTGCCTTGATAAAATCGGCATCTGGCCGTTGCTTGGCATAATCATGAACCAGGCCGCCAATCGCTGCTTTCTCAATGCTGACACCATTTCGTTCAGCTAAATCCATAGCGGTTTGTTCAACCCGCAAGACATGCTGAAATCGGTGATCGGTCAGAGCAGCGTGCAATTTACCAACCAATTCATCCCTCGTATAGGGAACAAAATGGCCTTGATATGTTAGTTGATCATTTTTCATATAAATGGTTCTCCTTTATATAATGTTCAACAGCAGATGGCACCAGGTATTTGATAGACTGATGTTGACGCATCTTGGAGCGAATCAGTGACGATGAAATATCAATAAATGGTACATCAACCCAAATAACCGGATACTTGGAAGCAGGCGTATAACCATCGCGTTTAACGCCCACAAACGAGACTAGTTTAACTAAGTCGTCAATTCGATACCATTCGGGGAGATAGTTGACCATATCACCGCCAATGATGAAATAATACTGGTTTTCGGGATGTTGCTGAGTCAACTGTTTCATTGTGTCATACGAATAACTGACCCCACCGCGCATGATTTCGGCCATTTCAATTGCAAATTTGGGATTATCCCGAATTGCACAATTGATCATGGCAACTCGATCCTTAGCGTCGATGGCAAACTTTTTGTCAACATGCGGTGGATTGGCATCGGGCATGAAATAGACTTTGTCGAGGCCCAGCTGATCCAGCACCTGTTCGGCAATGATGAGGTGCCCATTGTGAATCGGGTTGAAAGTCCCTCCAAGAATGCCTATTCGTTTGCCCTTCTTTTGCGTCACAGTTTTAGTTTGCGTTAATGTTTCGACATTATTCATAACATTAGCCATACTCAGTTACCTCTATATTGCAAAAACTTCATTTGATAATTTTTGCTTATTTGTATCTTTGGATGGTTTGAACAAGACCAACGTCTTACCAATTGTTTGGACAACGGTGACATCGCTTTTGGTTTCAATATAGTCTTTGATATCATCAACGGTTGCAGTTGAATTTTGTAAAACGTTAATCTTGATCAATTCTCTTGTATCAAGGGCTTTTTGAATCTCATCCAACCAAACAGTTGATAAGCCGTTTTTGCCGACTTCAAAAATTGGCCGTATGCGATTGGCGTTGGCTCTTAAAAAACGTTTTTGTTTTCCTGTTAATTTCATAAATACCTCTTTATTTAAATCATTGCGGGGCGCATCAACACTGAAACACCCTTTGGCGCCCACCCAGTGACCGAAACACCTTCGGGAATGGTTACCCAGCCGAGGCCCTCAATTACCAAATCACTTTTTTCAGTAGATTTGAATTCATGAGGTTCCAATGGTGGAAAATCATCTTTCTGGTCTTCGGTCGGAGGCGTCAAGAATGAACCAACATGGCTGGCATAAAACTCATCTGCATTCTCCAGCTTAGTGCGATGAATGAATAAGTTATTTTCTGCATAGACGGTAAAACCATGACGCTTGTCACCGGCATTGTAGTCAAATCGAGCAACTCCCGCAAAAAACAATGTTTGACCAGGGTTTAGTTGATATCCCTTCGGCTTAATCGTTTTTTGTGGTTTCACCAAGTTCAGTTCTTTGCCAGATAAGTGATGAGCCATTTGTTCCGGTTGAATAATTCCTGGCGTATCAACCAGATTGTGACCATCATTTAATGGAATATCAATCCGATCCAAAGTCGTTCCTGGGAAACGTGAAGTGGTGATCAATTCTTTGATACCAGTCGACTGCCGAACAATCGAGTTGATTAAAGTCGATTTACCAACATTAGTCACACCAACAACGTAAACGTCTTTGCCTTTACGATACTTCTCAATTTGATCCAATAAACGATCAATATCAAAATTGGTCTTTGCAGAAATGAGTTCGACATCGATTGGTCGAATACCGGCAGCATTAGCTTGTTGCCGTAACCAATCCTTGACCTTATTCTTCTTCAAGGCCTTTGGCAGGATATCTAACTTATTACCTACCAGCAAAACGGGATTGTTCCCAACAAATCGATGGAGTCCCGGAATCATGCTGCCATTGACGTCAAAAATGTCAACGACATAGACGATCAACGAGTCAGTATCAGAAATACTTGTTAACAGCTTTAAGAAGTCATCATCTGATAAACTGACGGGAGCAATTTCATTATAGTGTCGGAGTCTGAAACAACGTTGGCAATAGACTTCCCCATTTTCAAGCCCCTTTTTCAAAGCAGATTCAGGGGTATATCCAAGTGCGTCCTTATCTGTGGTCTGAACAGTTGCGCCACAACCCACACAATGAACGACTTCACCGTCAACAACAACTTCATTATTTGCCATAATTCCTCCTATTTCCAATGTAAATCAGGGTATTTTTTAGATAATTTATTCCACACAATCTTTTCAAAATAACGATTGATGGTGGTGTTCCAAGCATCATCGCGCACTAGAGGCTTTACCAAAATACTGCGAACACCGCAGCTATTGGCAGCAACCACGTCGGTCATTAATTGATCCCCGATCATAACAGTATTCTTTTTTGTTAAATTAAACTCTTTCAAAGCGTGCCGAATACCGATGGTCAGTGGCTTCATTGCCCGAGGAACAAATGGTAATTCATAATCCTGAACTGCCCTTTGAATCCGCTTGTGACTGTTGTTAGAGACGACAATCACTTTAATGCCATATTTTTTGTTTTCTGATAACCAGTCGCGGAGTGCTTTGGACCCCTTCTTGGAATTCCAAGGCACCAGCGTATTATCCAAATCGGTTAGAACACAGTTGATATTATGATCCCTCAGGAATTGAGGAGAAATTGTATAAATATCCCCAATCATCCATGTTGGTTTAAATCGAGACAACATATGTCGCTCCTTAAATATAGTAAATTTATTTAAAAAAACTTCCACCAAACTATCGGTGAAAGTCATTTTAGCACATCAAAATTACTTAAGTACCTTTTTAGCTTCGTCAGTGAGTGCTTTGAAAGCATCTGCATCATTAACAGCTAAATCAGCAAGCATTTTACGGTTCATGTCGATGTTGGCAAGCTTCAAACCGTGCATAAATTGGCTGTAGCTAAGGTCGTTAAGACGAGCAGCAGCGTTAATACGAGCGATCCAGAGTTTACGGAAGTTACCTTTGTTGTTACGACGGTCACGGAATGCATAAACCTGTGACTTCATAACTTGGTCTTTGGCAGTCTTGAATAAACGAGACTTTCCACCGCGGTAACCCTTAGCTAATTTTAAAACACGCTTACGACGTGCATGTGTGACTGTTCCACCTTTTACTCGTGGCATTTTGAATTCCTCCTATATTTTAAAAAAATGATTGATTGTATAGTTGATTTTATAGATGTGGCAATAACTTCTTGTAAGTCTTGATGTTAGTCTTGTCCATCATACTAGTACCACGAAGTTGGCGACGTTGCTTCTTTGTCTTACCGTGGAAACGGTGACTTGTGTAAGCATTGGCACTCTTAAATCCACCGTTGGCAGTTCTCTTGAAACGTTTTGCTGCAGCACGGTTAGTTTTTTGTTTAGGCATTGGTAAAAATCCTCCTCAAGTATTTAACAACTATTATTTTTGATCTGGGTCTTTTGGTGAAAGCATTAAGAACATGCTTCTTCCGTCCATCTTAGGTCGTTGAGTAACGGTGGCAACGTCAGCCGTATCAGCAGCCATTCGGTCAAGAACTTTTCGACCAATATCCTTATGAGTAATGGCACGTCCCTTAAATCGAATTGATACACGAACTTTTTCGCCCTTGGCCAAGAACTTCTTGGCGTTCTTCAACTTGGTGTTAAAATCGTTCACATCAATTGTTGGGCTTAATCGGACTTCCTTGACACTGATGACTTTTTGTTTCTTACGAGATTCACGTTCCTTCTTCTGCAACTCGAAACGATACTTCCCGTAATCAAGAATCTTTGCAACCGGTGGTTTTGCCTTTGGAGCAACCAGAACAAGATCTAAATCGGCGTCTTCAGCTAACTGAAGCGCTTCTGACTTAGTCTTAACACCAAGTTGATCACCATTAGCACCAATCAAACGAACCTCACGCGCACGGATTCCATCATTAACCATCATATCTTTTGCTATGGTACTTCACCTCCGAATAGTTTGAAAAAGCAGAAAGAGAGCGGGCACAGAAATGCGCCCGCTCTCAATTAAAGACCTTGGATAACCAAGTTCTTACTCGATATCATGCCCAGCAAACTTAGAAATTTACTCAGGCGAGAAGCGGGTAGCTCCTGCTTTCATTTGAACAACTATTAAATAATATCATCTAATCACTTATGTGTCAACTGCGAACCATTGACCTCCTAAATAAGTGAGAACCTGAAATGAAGATTACTCTTCCCGTGAATATGAAGCAATATCTTTGGATACTTCATCAATGAAGTCTGGAACGGACTCTGATTGGGTATCCTGTTCACCATATTTACGAACTGAAACGCTGTTGCCGTTAACTTCTTCATCCCCAACAACCAATGTGTAAGGAATCTTGTGGGTCTGGGCATCACGGATTAAGTAACCCATCTTTTCAGCACGGGTATCAACAGATGAACGAATCTTCAATGCACGAAGTTGATCATTAATCTTCTTGGCATAATCAAGATGTTTGTCTTGGCTGACAGGAATAATCTTAACTTGATGTGGGGCCAACCATGTTGGGAAAGCACCCTTGTAGATTTCAGTCAGGTAGGCAACAAATCGTTCCATAGTTGAAACCAGGCCACGATGAATCATAACTGGTCGATGTTGTTTGCCATCTTCACCGATGTAGTGGAGATCAAAACGCTCTGGGAGCATAAAGTCTAATTGGATAGTTGACAAGGTTTCTTCGTTACCAAGAGCCGTCTTAGTCTGAACATCCAGCTTTGGACCATAGAAAGCAGCTTCACCTTCAGCTTCAACGTAATCCAAGCCCATTTCATCCATGGCACCTTTCAACATTGTTTGAGCACGGGTCCACATTTCATCGTCGTCAAAGTACTTTTCAGTGTTCTTAGGATCACGATAGCTCAGACGGAAAGTGTAGTCGTTAATGTCAAAATCGTGATAGACGTCAACCATCAAGTTCAAGATATTCTTGAATTCTTCTTGAATTTGGTCAAGGGCAACGAATGTGTGACCATCGTTCAAAGTCATTTCACGAACACGTTGAAGTCCTGACAAAGCACCTGATTTTTCATAACGGTGCATCATACCAAGTTCAGCGATTCTCAATGGTAACTCACGATATGAACGGATGTGGTGGTTGTAAATTTGGATATGGCTTGGGCAGTTCATTGGACGTAATTCAAGCTCTTCGCCATCACCCATGTCCATTGGTGGGAACATGTCTTCACGATAGTGATCCCAGTGGCCAGATTGCTTGTAAAGATCAAGGTTGGCAAGAACTGGGGTGTAAACATGTTGGTAACCATTGGCAACTTCCTTGTCAACGATGTAACGTTCGATGGTTCTTCTGATTGTGGCACCATTTGGCATCCAGTAAGGAAGTCCGGCACCAACTTTAGGATCCACAAAGAATAAGTCGAGCTCATTACCAATCACACGGTGATCACGTTCGTGAGCTTCTTTTCGCTTCTCAAGGTCAGCATCCAATTCCTTTTGCTTGTTAAATGCAGTCGCGTAAATCCGTTGGAGCATTGGGTTGGATGATTTGCCTTGCCAATAGGCACCAGCAACTGAGAGCAACTTGAAGATTTTAACTTTACCGGTTGATGGTAAAACAGCACCTTCAGCGATTGACTTAAAGTCACCGATTTCAAAGAATTTAACTTTACCGTCGACCTCATTTTCCTTAACCAATTCCTTTTGGTAAGGATCGTCGCCAGCAACTTTGGCGGCTTCGTCAGCACTCAAGAAGACAACCTTGATTGGCAAATCCTGCTTGATAATTTTGTGCATTGATTGGCTCAAGCTCTCCAATTGATCAACACTAATTTGAGTGTCGGGCTTGTCAGTATCAACGAAGAACCCGTCTTCATCAGCGTCACTTTGGCCGAAATGAATGTTATCAAAGTCATTGGCAATTGCCATCTTCAAAATTTGAGCAGCAGTTGCACGTAAAACGCTCAAACCGTCATCACTGTCTGAAGTGATAATTTCGATCTTGCCGCCCTTATGTAAAGGCTCGTCATTATTGACAAATTTACCGTCCAGTTTAGCTGCAACGGCTTTTTTACCTAAACTCACAGCAATTGACTTGGCAATATCTTCTGAAGTGATACCGTCGTCAAACTGTTTAACACTACCATCTGGAAATTCAAACGAAAGTTGTGACATATTTCTTACTCCCTTTATATATTTTATTGGAGCCACAAAAAAAGTCCCTAACACACTTAATAAAGTATGTCAGGGACGCAATTAGCGCGGTTCCACCCAAATTGGATTTTTGGATACAAATGTCCAAAAAGCTCTCAAGTGGCTGCTAACGGTACCAACCGGGAAAGCATTATCCGCAATCCATTCTCAAAGAGTGGTAGCAATTAGTTTCTAAACAAATGGTCTTCCAGGCTAGAACCATTCTCCCTGTGATGAGAAGTAATTGTCATGTCTCTTTGATTCATTGACATTTAGTATAGAGTTGCCTTTCAAAAAAGTCAATCCAATTTGCAAATTAAACTGGTCGCCGATTCTTTCCGGTCATTTCAACTTCCCGTGACAGGAACTTAATTCGCTGCATCAAACGTTTTGCTTTCAAAGGTTCATCGTCACCCTTTTGGTTAATTCGTAGGTGCTCTTGTTCCAGCTGATCCATTGAAAAGTTTGAAGTGAAGAACGTCGGTAGCTGTTGTTGCATCCGATACTCGAGAATAACGCCCAAAACTTCATCGCGAACCCATGAAGACATGGAGTCAGCACCAATATCGTCAATCATCAGGACTGGCGATTTTTTGATCACGTCAATTTTTTCTGTCACCGTGTTGTCGGTAATGGCAGATTTCATTTCAACCGCAAAACTTGGAAAGTGAACCATCGTTGTTTGGATGTTATTATCTGCAAGTTCGTTGGCAATGGCACCCGTCAAATAAGTCTTACCAACCCCGAACGGACCGTATATGTACAGGCCAGGATGGAAAGTCTTGGGATCTGCCTTCATTTCATCAATAAAACTAAGGGCCATCGATAAGGCGGTAAATCTGGCAGGATCCGGATTGTTGGGATCTGCCCCTTCAAATTTAGCGATTCGGGCATTTTTGATGTCTTTAGGCATTGAAACGGTTCTGATTCTCCGAGCTAAAGATTGGTTACGCTGCTTTTCAATGACCTCTGGAGATGCCGAATACGAGATATCAATCAGATGATCATTAATCACCAGTTGTGGTAAATATCCCGGTGCAAAGGACTTCTTTTTATCTTTAATTTGGTTCTTGACGTTAACATACTCATAGAGTTTTGATGCTGAACGGTCAACGGCATTATCAGCGAGTTCATCTCGATGGTCACTCAAAAATTGGGCAATCTCAGGATCATTTTTGATCTGATTGATAATTCGCTGAAACCCCTGACTGACATTCCCACCCTTGAACTGACGATCTTGCATCAATTTTTTAACGAAATCACTTACTTTTTCCATTCACTCTCACCTACTTCCCGGTTTTACTTCCCGGTTTTTTTAATTTATCCAATTGTGCTTTGAGCTGTTGTTTCTGCGCTTCAGTTAACTGAGTTGATGAATTGGATTGCTGCGCCGATTGCTGATCGTCTTTTGCCCAGTCTGGTAATGTTTCTTTCACATTGACTCGACGCTGCTTGTACTTCGAAGCACGCTGATCGGCTTTTTTCTTCAGTTCAATTGGCCGTTGCTTAATTGCATTGATCGCTTTTTCAGCGTTAGAAATATCATGTTGTGACCAATCGTCAGCAATTGTTGACATCAGGTTCTTATTGAGTGTTGAACGCTTTTCGTCCACCAACAGATAATAGATTAAAATGTTGATCACATCGTTGGGCAGTGCCCGCAAGTTGACCAATTCGCTGAGTGTTCGCTGTTCACCGCTGGTCACAATTCCATGTTTTTGCTTTTTGATTTGTCCTAAGAATTCGACTGGCGCCAATTGTTGACTAATGGAAATCAGCTGTTGAGTTGCTTGGTCAAAATTGGTAGCAGCTGCTGGACGAGACTCTGTTACTGTTTGGGGCCGAAGGGTACCATCAGCCTGATGTTGATTAAAACCATCCTTAATAATTGCCTTGAGTTGATTTTGGTTTAGCTCATTGGTATTCAAATTCGTCGCTTTTTGAATTAGTTTGGCCATTTGAATTTCGTCAATTCCATAAAGCAAATGTTCAGATAAAATCAAGTTTCGAGCCGCTTTCACACTGTTTTCATCCACGTAAGAGTTTTCAAGCATGCTTAATAAGAGCCTGAAATCAAAATGGTCACTGTCAGGCTCGAAGGTATTGTCATCGGCGTTCCCAGTTGACTGCACAATCCGCTGCTTAGCTTCATTGATCGTTCCTGGAATATTTTTAACCAGATTTTGTGGAACATGAAATGCTTCCAACAAAGAAGTTGAAATGTCGGTGGTTTCTCCTAAATTGGGCGTCGGTGCAACCATGCGTTCAACAATCTGTTGGTACGTCCCTTCGCCAACTTTTCCCAGAAGAATAATTGACAAAATGTCAGTCCGTAAAAATTGTTCAGCCGATAACGGTAGGTTCAACGAATAGACCAACACATCCGGTTTCTTGGCAGAAACCAGTGTGTTGATCAATTTAACTGCTTCCAACTGCTTTCTGATCGTAACCAGCCGATCAATCTTACAGTTCAGCATACTTTGAATTTCATAGTGTTTATGCAAGATCAATTGGTTGTGGTCATTCAAACTCATTGACCACAGTAAATTGTATAATGCCAACGCTTTTTCACCAATGATTGGTAAATACAAGTTGGTCAATACACTGTGATCCAAGCTACGATTAATATGGGAATTAGTAACCAGATATTTCGTATCAGGCGTGATTTTATCGAACGACTCTGTCATTTACTTGTCCCCCGAATGATCCTGGTCCTGATTCTTTTTCTTATCCTTTTCCATAATTTCTTTGAGCTCTTTATAAAAGACTGACATATCCTTGAATTGACGGTAAACACTGGCAAATCGGATATAGGCAATCTCATCCAAATTAACCAGGTCTTCCATGACGTACTCACCAATCTGCTGGCTAGACACTTCATTTTCACCCAATGATCGCAGCTTATTTTCAACCCGATCAACCAAATTGGTGATCGCATCCATCGAAACCGGCCGTTTTTCAGCGGATCGGACAATCCCTTTTAATAACTTTTCTCTGTTAAATTCTTCACGGTTCCCATTTTTCTTCACAACTAATAATGGAGTTACTTCAACCCGTTCAAATGTTGTGAAACGAAAACCGCAGTGTTCACATTCTCTTCTTCGTCTAATGACCCGGCCATCATCTGTTGGTCGGCTGTCGACTACTTTGGAGCCATTGTATCCGCAATGAGGACATTGCATGGCGTTCACCTCGTCTATTTCATTTCTTTCGCTAACCATCTGTCGACTTGTGTCAGCGTTGTAGAAACTGTTCCTGAGTTATAAATAATTGTATCAGCCAAATCGCATTTTGTCTGCAATGGCCACTGGTTTTGAATTCTTTTATTTGCATCAACAATACTAAGTTTATTGCGTTTCATCAATCTGCGCAACTGAGTGACCGGATCACAGGAAACGACAACCACCTCGTCGGCTAAATGAACATAACCATTTTCAAACAAAGTTGGCGCATCAAGAACTGTCAATCTGGCAGACTGATTAGCAGCCAACTGATGAAAAATTGCATCTCGAATGAAAGGATCAATTGTTCGAACCAGCATCTTTAAAGCAGTTGGGTCATTGAAAACAATTTCACCAAGTGCATGTCGATCCAATGAACTATCTACCTTCAAAATTTGTGTGCCAAAAACTGTAACCAGCGACTGAAGTCCTGGTGTTCCCTTTGCTTCAACTTGATGAGTCACCAAATCGGCATCAATAATCGGTACGCCTTGTTGCTGTAGATAGTCGCTCACAACTGACTTTCCGGTGGCAATGCCACCCGTCAGTCCAATTAATTTAGTCATTTTTTAACACCACGCAATGGTTGACACTTGGGGCAAAAATGCGTGCCCCGCTGTGCCAATTTGATTTTGACAATTTTGGTGCCACATCTTGGACATGGTTCGCCTTCCCGCCCATAAACATTTAGCTGATTCTGGAACTTACCGGCTTCGCCATATGCAGTTGAATATGAATGGACGGTGGTGCCATGACCTGCGATGGCTTTGGCCATTTCAGCAATAATATTTTTCCGTAACCTTTTGATCTGCGGCAGCGTCAATGTGTTGGCCGGCTGTTGGGGATTAATTTTGGTTAGCCAGAGAACTTCATCAGCGTAGATATTGCCCAAGCCGGCAATGTTGCTTTGATCAAGTAAAAATGGCTTAATCACTTTGCGACTTTTGGCAAATATTTTCTGCATATAGTCAACCGTCAAATCTTTTTCAGTCGGTTCTGGCCCAATTGTCTTCAAACCGGCAACCTGCATTTCGGTTCCGGTATCGACAAGGTTCATCCGCCCAAACTTCCGAGTGTCGTTGTAACGCAACTGCCGGCCATCAGTCAGGTGAAAAATAATGTGGGTATGTTTGCCAATCGGCGCATCCTCAGGCTCCACATCGTACTTCCCTTCCATTCTCAGGTGGGAAACAATCGTTAAATGCTCACTCAATCGAATTAACAGGTACTTACCTCGGCGATCAATTCGTTCAATTTTCTTTCCCCGAAGGACTTTTTTAAAATCATTAGGCGACAGGTTAATCATTTTAGGATATAACACATCCACCGATTTGATGGTACTTCCTTCGACCAATTGTGTCAGACCGCGTCTAACGGTCTCAACTTCTGGCAATTCCGGCATTTAAATCCCCCATTTACTCAAAATTATTTAGCATCGTACCAAGTTTTACCCCAGTGACTTTCGACCTTCAATGGGACATTCAATTTGATGGCTGAGTCCATCACACTTGGAATTAGTTTCTTAACGGTTGCCATTTCTTCATCAGGTACCTCAAAGATTAACTCGTCGTGAACCTGCAATAACATCCGGGTTTGCATGTCTTTAATGGCATCAGCCATATTAATCATGGCAATTTTGATGATATCAGCGGCACTCCCTTGGATTGGTGTATTCATCGCCGTCCGTTCAGCAAATGAGCGTAAATTAAAGCTCTTAGCGTTAATGTCCGGCAAATATCGGCGCCTGTGGGCAATTGTCTCGACATACCGATGATTACGGGCAAACTCGACAATATCTTCCATATACTTTTTAACGCCGGGATATTCTTCAAAATACCGTTGGATGAATTGATGAGCTTGCTTTCGAGTAATTCCCGTATTTGAAGCCAGACCAAAATCACTGATTCCATAAACGATTCCAAAATTAACCGCCTTTGCTTGACGTCTTAACTCAGGGGTCACAGCTTCATTCGACGTTAATCCAAAAATTCGCCGAGCAGTGGTTGCGTGAATATCCTCACCATTCATAAAGGCTTCCTGCATATTCTTGTCATCAGTGATCGATGCCAAGACCCGCAATTCAATCTGAGAGTAATCAGAAGAGAAGATCTGCCAACCAGGATGTGATGGAATGAATGCCTGGCGAATCAAGCGGCCTTCTTCAGATCGAACTGGAATGTTTTGCAAATTGGGATCGACGGAAGATAACCGGCCGGTCTGGGTTAAAGTTTGCAAATATCTGGTGTGAACTTTGGAATCATCCTTGTGAATAACCTTCAATAAGCCATCGACATAGGTCGATTGCAGTTTGGCAATTTGTCGGTAATCAAGCACGTTTTGAACAATTGGAGCATCCGGTGCCAGCTTTTCCAACACATCAACTGAAGTCGAATAACCGGTCTTGGTCTTTTTCAAAATAGGTAAGCGTAATTTCTCGAATAAAATCTTTCCAAGTTGCTTTGGTGATCCAATATTAAAGTCTTCGCCGGCTTCTTGGAAAATAGTCTGTTGGATTTCAGTCAGTCGTTCTTTAAATTTGCTGCCCATGCCTTCCAAAGTCGCAGCATCAACTTTAATCCCATTAATTTCCATTTGAGCAAGGACAAAGGCAATTTTGATTTCAATGTCGCGGTAAAGTTTCGTTTGATTGTGTTCATCCAAATCCTTGAACATTTCATCATGCAGCTCGTCAATTGCGTTCGTTTTATGAACTAGATGGGCTAAAAATTCCGGTGAATCTGGGTGAATTTCACGCTTAGCACCTTTGCCGTAGACTTCTTCATCGGTTTTGACGTTGTAGTACCCGTGCAAATGAGCGACAGTTCCAACATCATTACTGTTATTAGTGGTATTAAGCAAATATGAGACCAGCAGCATATCAAAGTCAACATCTTTTAAAATAATACCCTGCCGGTATAGGCCAACATAGGTCCGTTTAGCGTCAAAAACATTCTTTTTAATCGTGTCACTGGTTAACAAATCACTGACATGCGCATTTTTGAGAAGTTCCGGATCGTTGGTCACATACCATTGACTGCCTTGACCGATCGCAAAACCGACCAACGGTGAAATGTGATAGTTCTCTTCAGACATTTCAAGATGAAATGTCACTTCGTCCGTAAATTGATCGAGTTCAGCGGCATTTTCTGCAGTCAAAACGGTATATTTGATGGCCTCTTGATCAGCTGTATGATCATTGTCGTCAACTGATAATTTAGCTAGAAATGACTTGAAACCCATTCGCTCATAAAAATCAGTCAGTTTATCAAGGTCATCCCCCTGATACTTCAGTTCATCCAACGAAACTGTAATTGGGGCATCCCGATTAATCGTTGCCAATGTATGGGCACGTTCTGCTTGTGCCTGGTCATTAATCAGATGCTCTTTTAGTTTTTTACCAGAAACCTGATCAATATTTTTGTAAAGATTTTCGATGGTGCCAAATTGTTGAACCAATTTAAGGGCAGTCTTATCACCGACTTTTTCGACTCCGGGATAATTATCTGAATTATCCCCTTTGAGCCCTTTGATTTCGATAATTTGGCTGGGCTTAACCCCTAATTTTTCTTCAACGTGCTGAGGTGTGTAAGTTTCTAATTCGGTGACACCCTTCACTGAAACCTGCACGGTTGTCTTGTCGGAAGTTAACTGGGTTAAATCACGATCACCGGTCACAATGACCACGTGGTAATCACCGGCATCCTCAGCTTTCTTAGCCAATGTACCGATAATATCATCTGCTTCATAATCCGGCAGCTCGTATGTCTGAATGCCACGGGCATTGAGTAATTCCTTGATAAATGGAAATTGTTCAGAAAGTTCGGTTGGCGTCTTTGCCCGACCACCTTTGTAATCAGCATACATTTTAGTCCGAAAGGTGGTCTTTCCAGCGTCAAATGCGACTAAAACGTCGGTTGGCTTTTCATGATCCAACACCTTGTCGAGCATTCGATTAAAACCATAAATGGCACTTGTGTGCAAGCCGGATGGATTAGTGAATTTGTCCATGGCCGTATACAATGCATAGAATGCTTTAAAGGCAATACTGTTACCATCGATTAATAATAATTTCTTAGTCATTAACTTCTCCTCTGATGAAAACTGTTACTTTAATTTTACCACGACAGATAACAAAAAACGATTAACCAAATCAATGGTCAATCGTTCCGAATTTATTTTGAGATTAACGGTTGTTATTACCGAAAATTGAAAGTAATTGTAAGAATAAGTTAACGAAGTCCAGGTACAACTGTAACGCACCAAAGACTGCCAGTCCGGTCATTGAAACATCACCATTGGCTGAGTACTGGTTATACATCTGCTTCATCTTTTGGGTATCATAGGCTGTCAAAACAGTGAAAATTAGAACAGCGATGATTGAAAAGACAAATGCGATCAACGTACTACGAAGGAAAAAGTTGATGACGATCGCAATAATTAGGGCAATCAACGCAGCAGTAGCTTGAGCACCCCAACGATCCAAATTCTTTCGAGTTACCAAACCAACCGTTGTCATGGTGATGAAAATTGCGGATGCGGAAACAAATGCTGCGGTAATTGAGGCGCCTGTGTATGCCCATGCAATTGTAGCGAACACAAATCCACTCAAGATGGAGTACAACATGAGCACCGTGAAGGCAAGCGTTGGCCGTTTCAATGCCTGAAGCGAAATCACAAATGGTAAGACAAACCATAAGATCATGGATCCCAACATCACTCCTCGATTAGAGGCAATATAAGCACCCATCCCGCCAGCAACTGAACCACTAACCAGAAAAGCTGTTGCAGCTGAAACTAAAACTGCTAAACTCATCCAACCATACATTTTTGTTAAAAAAGCATTCAACCCGGCAGCGTTGTTGACGACTTTCCGAGCTTCCTGTTGTTCATTTGGATAATTGTTCATTCAATCCGCTCCCTTTTGTTTTGTAAGTTCAAATATTACAGAAGTATTATGTGTCCTATTCATCCTTATCCTGTTAAGTAATTCTACCAAATAGAAGCCATTAATCAAGTAATTTACACTCAACTAAGGGCTTCTATAAGATATCTTAATTAATTTTTTTGCTTAAGTGACTTAATAAGTCTTCGTACGATTTTTCATATTTCTGGATATCCCCGGCACCCATGAAGATAATCACATCGTTGTCATAATCCAAGAGAGGTGACATATTATCAACTGATAAAATACGACCACCCTTGTTAATCTTCTTGGACAGATCCTCGCTTGAAACCTTACCGCTACTTTCTCGAGGTGAACTGTAAATTTTCGTCAGGAAAACTTCATCTGCCAAATTTAAACTCTTAGCGAAGTCATCCATCAAGGCAATTGTTCGACTAAAGGTATGGGGCTGGAAGACAACAGCAATTTTCTTGCTAGGGTATTCCTGACGAGCGGCATCAATCGTTGCTTTGATTTCAGTTGGATGATGGGCATAATCATCAATAATTGTCATACCAGCAATTTTTCGTTCAGCAAATCGGCGCTTTACACCTTGGAATGTCTTTAATTCTTTGCGAATTTCATCCAGGTCAACGTCTTCGAAGTAAGCAACGGCAATCACTGCCAAAGAATTGAAAATATTGTGCTCTCCAAACAATGGCACCGAGAAGTTACCAAGATCCTTGCCTTTGTATGTCACATTAAAGCTTGATCCACTGGTCGTCCGTTTAACATCAACAGCTTGAAAATCATCGGTATCATTCAAGCCATAGTAATAAATTGGCACACTGGCTTTTAACTGACGAAGACGTTTGTCGTCTCCCCAAGCAAAAATCCCCTTCTTGGTTTGATTAGCGAATGTTTGAAAGGCATCTTGAACATCGTCAATACTCTTATAATAATCGGGATGATCAAAATCGATGTTAGTCATAATGGCATAATCAGGTTCAGTTGCCAAGAAATGACGTCGGTATTCATCAGCTTCGTAGACGAAGAAACGGGCATTCGGAACTCCTTTGCCAGAGCCATCACCAATCAGATAATCGGTTGGGGCAATTCCTGAAAGTACATGGGCTAAAAGACCGGTTGTGCTGGTCTTCCCATGAGCACCGGAAACACCGATACTGGTCTTGCCTTTAATAATCTTACCGAGAAATTCGTGATAACGATAAACTGTCAGGCCCATTTCTCTGGCCTTTTTGATTTCTGGATGATCATCAGTAAATGAATTACCAGCAATCACAGTCAATCCTTCATGAATATTCTTTTCATCAAAAGGTAAAATTTTAATGCCGGCCTGTTCAAGTCCACGTTGCGTGAAGGTGTATTGATCAATATCCGATCCCTGCACTTTTTCACCACGATCATGCAAGATTAAGGCCATGGCAGCCATTCCTGTTCCTTTAATACCTACAAAATGATATACCGTATCTGAATTCATTAGACATCCTACCTATCCCATTATGTTATTTTTGATTATTTTGAGGCGCTTCAGAATCAGACTCATCGCTTGCCGGTTTATAGTACACCGTTCGTGGTTTTGAGCCCTGTTGTTCTGAAACCAAATCATTTTCCTGCAAATGATCAATAATGTTTGCAGCTCTATTATACCCGATTGAAAATACTCGTTGAAGCTTTGACGTGGAAATTGTGTCCTCATTGGCAATATATTTCAATACTTGGGGCATTAATCTATCTTGAGAGCTTGATTCTGATGCTGATTTTTTCAAACTATCCGGGGTGAACAAATACTCAGGCTCACCCTGTTGGCGAACAAAATCAACGATGCCATCGAGTTCTTTGTTTGTTACAAACGCGCCTTGCAGTCGAACCGGTTGATTGGCCCCACTACCTAGATATAGCATATCTCCGCGGCCAAGTAAACGTTCAGCGCCGGCAGAATCCAAAATAGTTCGGGAATCAATTTGGCTGGAAACCATGAAGGCAATCCGTGTCGGAATGTTATTCTTGATGGTTCCAGTCACAATATCCACACTGGGCCGTTGAGTGGCGACAATCAAATGGATGCCGGCGGCCCGGGCTTTCTGGGTAATTCGAACAATATAATCTTCCACCTCACTGGAAGCGACCATCATCAAATCAGCCAATTCATCAATAATCACAAGAATATAAGGCATCTTCAGCCCATACTCTTTGGACTCAATTGCCTGATGATTGAATTGCTCAATGTTTTTAGCGCCAGCTGCAGCCAACTTTTCGTATCGCTGATCCATTTCTTCAGTGACCCATTTGAGGGCTGCTGCAGCGGTTTTGGGATCCGAAATAACTGGAGACAGCAGATGTGGAATACCGTCATAAGGCGCCAATTCGACAGCTTTGGGATCAATCAGTAATAACCGCAAATCGGCCGGAGTTGCCTTATACAGCAACGATACCAGTAAGCTGTTAATGAAAACACTCTTTCCGGAACCGGTGGCCCCAGCGATCAAACCGTGGGGCATTTTTCGGATATCTGTGGTCCGAGGAACTCCAGACAGATCAACACCAAGTGCAGTCGTCAGAGGTGACTGACTATTTCTAAAATGCTCGGTAGAAATTACCTCAGAAAGCACAACCGGCCTTGGCTTCGGATTGGGGATTTCAATCCCAACGGTTGTTTTGCCCGGAATGGGCGCCTCAATTCGAATATCTTTAGCAGCCAACGCCAACTTAAGGTCATCAGTCAAATTGGTAATGCGACTCACTTTGACACCAAGGGCTAGTTTAACTTGAAACTGAGTAACGGTTGGACCATTCGTCCAGTCAACAACTTGTGCATTCACTTTGAACGCTGAAAATGTTCGGTTCAAAATATCTGACTGGTGTGAAATCCATTCATCAATCGATTCAGACTCTGTCTGTTGCGGCTGGGATAATAATGATAATGGTGGAAAATGATAGCCACGTTCGGTATCAGTATCTGCTGAAGAACTCGGCTGATCAACAACCGTATGCTGACTTGCTCCAGCTGACTGATTCACATGGTTAACTTTTTTTAAGTCAGCAGTCCCTGTCCGTTTTTGAGCGTTGAACAAAGAAAGGTCAGATTCACTGGCCCGTTGATTATTAATAATTGAATTAAATGATTGTCCCAATCCATGATGATTTAACGTCTTGCGGGGTTGACGATTTAGACGTCGTGGTTGAACCCGCTCAGTTGAATTGCCATGTTTGCGCTCAATATCATTGTTTTCATGATGCAATTGAGTTTGGGCTTGAGATGCTGCTTCTCTTGTCCTAGGTGAAATCGGTGTTTCACTCGTTTTTTCGGTTGGCTGATCCAAAGTGGCTTGTTTGTCAGCAATCACAATCAGATCGTCATATGTAATTCTCAGCCGCCGTGTCAATTCATCGTATAAACGATGACGTCGGTGCTCTTGGCTGAGAAAATAATTTGTTTTAATTTGTTGCTTACGTTTTTCAGACTTTGACCGTTTTTGAGGTTTAAAATTCTTAATTTCTTTCAAAAATGCCGGAGTTTCATCTCCGTGATCTGAACTGCGATCAAGAATATTGTCTGCCCGCTGACTTTGGGTGTCGGAATAATCTGGTTCTTTAATTTGTTTTGTAACACGTTTTTCACGAGGGGTTCTGGTAATCCCCTTTTTGCGGAAAAATGCAGGTCCATCATAATGCTTCATAACTCATCCACCCAAAATAGTTTAGTCAAATAAATGTTGTGCCTTCTGAAAATCAAAGGCAGTTCCAACCTGATAATCATCAGGTAAAATCAGTGCACCGGGAACTTGGGGTGCGTTAGGTAAATGCAGCTCGCGGCCGGAGCAAATCATGCCATCGCTCTGTACCCCGCGCAATTTACCCGGCCAAATAATCTGGCCATCCGGCATCATGGCACCACTCAAAGCCACGACGACTTTAATGTCTTCGCGCATATTAGGTGAACCACTGACGATTTGAACGTCTTGGCCAGTTCCGATATCAGTTTGAGTGATCTGCAAATGGTTGGCTTTTGGATGGTCTTCGACTGAGTCAACGTGTCCGACCACAAATTTTGGCTTATCATCATACTGGATATCTGCCGGGAACCCATGGTCGCTTAAATATTGGTTTAATCGGGCAACCTGTTCTTCGTTCAAAGTAACTTGACCATTTTCAGTGACAATTTCTGGAAGAATTTCACTTGCCTTTAAAAAGTTGTACCCCAACGTCTGATTACCATCAACATCGGCAATCCGGGCAACCTGATCATGAATCGTGACACTTTGTTCGGCAGCATCCGGATTCATAATGAGAACCATCGTGTCACCTGTGCTGTTTGGGTTATAACTTGCTATTAACATTTCAAAATTCCTTCCACCAATAAATTATTTTTCCACGGTACTTGCTAATGAGTTAATAAAGTTTTCAACTTCGGCTTTAGTCTTGCGATCGCCATTATTGAAACGACCAATTTCTTTGCCGTCTGAATAAGCCACAAAACTTGGGATTCCCATAATACCCATTTCTCCGGCGAGATCGATATTTTCGTCACGATCAACCTGTAAAAATGTATATTCAGGATATTCAGCTTCGATAGCCGGCATTGCCGGTTTGATGAAACGGCAATCAGGGCACCAGTCGGCCGTGAAGAACAGCATATATTTGCCATTTTCCAATTGTTTAGTCAAATCAGTTAAGTTCGTTTTAGGTAAATTTTCCAAAGTAATCATCCTTTCACTTACTAATGTAAAGTACATGATAGCACAAATCCATCAGCAACAGAATCAGTTTGCTCATCCGTCACCAATGGGCTAAAGTATACCTATCAGACACGAAAACGGGTGAAATTATGAAAAAACAAACAATTCTGTACGGTCTATCGCTCGCAGCCCTCGCTGCCAGCACATACGCTGCACACAAATCAAATCAGAACTACGAAAAGTATTTGGCAGCTATCGTCAAGGATACCAAAGAATCAGCTCCATTGAAAGGCTTCAAATATATGGGGAGCTGGAGTGTTCTGCCAAATCCTGATTCAGATGTCGACGTCTTTCATTTCGGCTTCAATTATTTAGACCAAAATGGCGACAACAAAATTGAAGAGTTCTGGGTAAATGGGACGACGAAAAAAATCCTCAAACACCAGCTGGTTAGTCTGTAAAATGCGCAACCAACTTATAAATTGGGCCCTTGGGACTGAACTTTTGTTCATACTCAGTCTCAATGTTCGTCTCATTTTCGGGTGATTTGTGTAAATCGAGTGATACATAATCAAATTTCATCGGAAAATTATTCATGGTCACTAAAGTGTATTCAAACAAACCGCGATTGTCGGTCTTAAACTCAATGTCACCGTCAGCAGCCAAAACGTGTTTATAAGTTTTCAAGAACAACGGGGATGTCAATCGCCGTTTAGCATGACGCTTCTTTGGCCAGGGATCCGAAAAGTTCAAGAAAATTTTTTTGATTTCATTTTCATAGAATAATTCATCCAGGTTTGCCCCATCCGTCAACACAAATTGAATGTTTGGCAGTGGATCTTCCATAAATGTCCTCAAAGCAGTCGCAATCACAGAAGTTTGAAGTTCGACACCAATGTAGTTGATGTTAGGATTTGCCCGAGCCGTTTCAATAATGAACCGGCCCTTACCAATTCCCACCTCAACGTTAAGTGGTTGTTCGTTAGCAAAACGTTTTTGCCATTTGCCAAGCCAATTCTTTGGATCTGTCACAATATAATCGCCGTGGTCGTCGATATATTTATCGGCCCACGGCTTTTTTCTTACACGCATATCATTCTCCTATTAATTATCATTATCGAACTCGTTCACTTTTGGCAAGCCGTCTTGGTAAGTACAGATAGACAAACGCCCAAATCTCGAGGGCTTCACCGACGATAACCCCAATAATCGTGATGATGGTGGTAAAGTTGACTGCGGCCACGGCTACAGCAAAAACGACACCAACCGTTGTGAGCAGGTAAAGTAACACTCTTTGGAAACTTTTGAGTTGATATTCGTTGGTAACTGGATAGACGTGCACAAACGCATTATCCGAAAAGTGAAAGTAAAATGGGATCATCTGGAAACCAATCAAGTATACGAAAAGCAGGCTCAAAAAGATTGGCAGAATTTCACCTTTTACAAACACGAGGAACAATGTGCCAATCACCAGCAAACGAACATACAGCCCACTCATTTCATTATCTCTGACAATTCCATGAGCATACAAATAAAGATAGGTATTCTTGGGGATTAACTTGATTTGGTTCAAAATGACATCGACATATCGACGCCGTTTGACAGAACCTTGAAGTGTCGGTACATCGGTAAACAAGTTGAAGAACTGATAAACCGTATGCATTCGACTATTTTCATCTGCAATCATTGTGGTCCAGTCAAGCGACCGAGTTGCCCACTGGTTGCGGCTAAAGTAACTAACAGCCAGCGCGACTACGGAAACTACCAAGCCACTCCAGTAGTTCACATAAATTGAAAAGGCAAATGTGATCACCGGAACCAACCACCTGAAGAGTGGCCGATTTGAAAGCCAGTTACGCTTCAGATGATATTTTCGGGCAAAGTCAGTATTCAACCAAGTCATCTTCAAAATGACCAAAGTTGCTAACAATAGGTACAAGTCAATTGCCATTGGATGCATGGTCACCTGGATAAATGGCATGACTAGTATCCAGAATAGTACCTGAATGGCGACAGCAATCGATAAGCTGTACTTGAAACCACTTTTAAGGTATTGATACAGTTCAGCTTCCCGTGGCAGTAAGAATACATAATCCGGCGCCTCAATGAGTGTCGCAAAACGCCCCAATTGGACGCTAACAAGTAGAATCCCAATAATTAAAATTGGTGCCCACCACAGACCAGTATGAAGTTGTTTAAGGGCATTTGAGTAATAATATCCTAAGCCACCAATGACAAACAGCAGTGCCAGGACAAAGTAGTCATTAAAAACAAGTCGCAGGTACCGCATCATTTCTTTTAGATGGGTTGTCAAACGCTGCCTAAATAACTGCTTCATGAGGCATCGCCTTCCCTTGCCAACGTCAAATAAATGTCGTTCAGAGAATCTCCGGCATCAGGGAACAATTGCCGTAGTTCTTCAATCGTGCCCTCAGTCCGGACTTGACCATCGTGTAACAAAACAAACCGATCACAGTAGCGCTGGGCAGTATCAAGCACATGGGTCGACATCAAGATACTGGCACCCTGTTTTTTGCGTTCTGAAATTAGGTTGAGCAAATCATTAACTGCTAACGGATCCAATCCCAGAAACGGTTCATCGATGATAAATAATTTGGCATTGGTCAAAAAGGCACAAACGATCATGACTTTCTGCCGCATTCCCTTTGAAAAATTATCTGGGAACCAATCCAGTTTGTTGTCCAGACGGAAAAGTTTAAGTAATTTGTGCGCCCGCTTCCATGATTCATCCTGATCAAGGTTATAAGCTAGCATCGTCATTTCAAGATGTTCTTTCAAAGTCAATTCCTTATAAACGATTGGCTGTTCCGGGATGTAAGCAATTTGTTCTTTATATTTTTTAACATCATCATTTAACCCAGTGCCATTAATTTTAATTGAGCCTTTAAATGGCGTTAATAAACCGATGATGTGATTGATGGTTGTTGACTTGCCGGCACCATTAAGTCCAATTAAGCCGACCAATTCGCCATCTTTAACGTCGAAGCTAACGTCTTTTAATACTGGTACTTGTGAATAGCCACCTACCAGATTCGAAACTTGTAAGGTCATTATTTACCTCCGTATCGTCATAAATTTACAAACAAGATTATACCATACAAAATTAGCCTTTGAATGAGGTCAAAAAGACATTAATGGTATAATATCATTAGTATTCACAGAAAGAAGGTAGAGATTTTGAAAGATTGCATTTTTTGTAAAATCGTAAGAAATGAGATCCCCAGCTATACAGTTTATGAGGATGATATTGTGAAGGCGTTCCTAGATATTTCGCAAGGAACTCCCGGCCACACACTGGTAATTCCAAAGAAACACATTGCCAATATCTTTGAGTATGACGAAGAACTGGCAAGCGAAGTCTTTGCACGAATTCCAAAGATCGCCCGCGCTGTCAAGGCATCAAATCCTGACATTAAAGGGATGAACATTTTGAATAACAACGGTCAAGTTGCTTATCAATCTGTTTTCCATTCACATTTTCACTTGGTTCCCCGTTACACCAGTAACGATGACTTCAAGATGATTTTCAAGGATAACTCCAATAAGTATTCTCCTGATCAACTTAAAGCAATTCAGGAATCAATTGAACAACATATGGGTGATTAATGATGAAAACTGTTTTTAAAATCGTTGGCGCAACTGCGGTTGTTGCTGGCGCCTACTTATATTCCCGCAAGGAAACGCCGGGAGAGTTTGTTGAGCGTGCTAAAAACACGTTTAATGATAAGAAACAAAAAGCGTCTGATTGGAAAGCTGCTTATGACAACTTTAAGCAGTCAATAGATCACCTCACCGCGCAAATGCCAGTGGTCGAAAAAACCATCTCCGATATTCAACGAGATGTTGATGACGCGATGTTCCAAATTCAGCCCCGCTTGGAAGAAATTAGTAAATATTCGGACAAAATGAAGTAATTTGGTCAATTAAAATCTGAATATTTGTTTAAATTCTTGCGGGCATTATATAAACGAGCCAGATTATGTTATTATTATCGAGAACGTTTGCTTTGCAGACGAATACTTTTAGGAATGGATGTGTTTTTGTATGAAAAAATGGCTAATCGTTTTAGCCGGCATTATGATGAGTTTTACCCTTGCAGCTTGTGGCAGCAAAACTGTTGCAACAACTAACGGCGGTAAGATTACTGAAAGTGCTTATTACAGCAGCTTGAAGACCACTTCAAGTGGTAAACAAGTATTGCAACAAATGATCTTGAACAAGGTCTTGGAAAAGCAATACGGTAAAGATGTTAAGAGCAAACAAGTTGATAGTGAATTTGCTAAATATAAGAAGCAATATGGTTCATCATTTAACTCAGTTCTTCAACAAAACGGTATGACTGCTTCACAATTGAAGGATTCAATTCGTTCTAACCTCTTATTGAAGCAAGCGGTTAAAGACAACGTCAAAATTACCGATGCTCAACTTAAAACTCAGTTCAAGTCATACCAGCCAAAAGTCACTGTTAACCAAATCTTGGTTTCTAAGAAATCAACTGCTAACAAGGTTATCAGCGAACTTAAAGATGGCAAGAGTTTCTCAAGCTTAGCCAAAAAGTATTCAACTGATACTGCAACTAAGAACAAGGGTGGCCGAATCTCAGCATTTGACAACACCAACACTTCACTTGATGCCAGTTTCAAGAAAGCTGCCTTTAAGTTGAAGAATGGTGAATACACTAAGACCCCTGTTAAGACTCAGTATGGTTACCAAATTATCCAAATGGTTAACCATCCATCAAAGGGAACTTGGAAACAACACGAATCTGAATTAAAGGATCAAATCGTTACTACCAAGATGTCTGATAGCAACACCTTACATTCAGTTGTATCTAAGGTTCTTAAGAAGGGTAAAGTTACCATCCAAGATAAAGACCTTCAAAACGTCTTATCAGATTACCTTTCATCAAGCTCATCATCTAAGAAGTAATCTTAATTACAAATCATACAAAAAGGATTGAACAATTAAATGTTCAATCCTTTTTTCGTGCATCCATTTAAAGTAATTCACCTTGCGTTGGTTTATGTTTGGGGTCAGCCGACTTTTCAGGTTTATAGAAACGTCTATTGTCGAGACCAAAGACCCGATCGCTAAACTGGCCTGGTTCAATGTTTTTAACGGCGCCTTGAATCATCATAATGGTTGCATCAAGTTCATCCAAATGGTGAAGAATTTCTGCTTCTAATATCTTCGGTCGTTCTGGTGAACCATATTCCAACAATCCATGATGTGAAAGCACCATGTGACGCAACAGAATTAAATCTTGAGATCCGGCATCAATTCCTAATTTATCAGCAGCTTCGACAATTTCAGCATCCATAATGCTCAAATGTCCCAGCAGATTCCCCGCTAAGGTGTACTCTGTCGCGACTGGACCGGATAGCTCGGTGGTTTTACCAAGATCATGTAAAATCGCTCCAGCGTACAATAAAGGCGCATTAATCCCATCATACTGATTAACAATTGAATGGGCTTGACGCAGAATTGAAATGGTATGGAAAGCCAGGCCACCCGCAAAGTCATGGTGATTGGACTTGGCAGCTGGAAATGTATAAAAGGCTTCGGCGTGTTTGGAAATTAACGCCCTGACAATTCGATTGTAGGTGGCATTGGTAATCTCAAAAATGGTTTGCTCAATGTAAGCTTCCATTTGATCACGAGACATGCCTGCCCGCTTAACAAAGTTCACCGGATCATGTGGCTCGCTTTGATTGGCAAGCCTCATGGCCAGAATCTTAATTTGCGGGGAGTTCATGTAGTTTTCCCGTTTACCTTTTAACAAGACGACTTTTCCAGAAACAAATTGTTCGACATCCTGAGCGGATGCATCCCAATATTTACCAGAAATCTGACCGGATTGATCTTGGAAAACCAATGACAAGAATGTTTTACCGTTTTTAGCGACTCGTTTTGTCGAATCTTTTAACAAAACGTACATTTCGAATTCTTCATCCAACTTAATATCCATCAATTGTTTTGCCATAAAATCGCCTCCTAAAGCGTTTTAAGATCCAAAACTAACTTATCATCCGTATTTGCATCGAGATTGGCGGTAAAGTAAAGCACTTGGGTCTTTTGACTAACCTGCTTGAGCATCGTATTGGCCGCCTCTTTACGAGCTTTATCAAAATTCACGAATCCATCGTCAATCATGATTGGCATCGGGTACTGGTCGCTAAAGCCAACGGCCATTGAAAAGATTAACGCCAAATATAACTGCTCTAAAGTTCCGGTCGATAATTCATTGATTGGAAAATGAACATCATCCTCACGAACGACGGAAATCTCGTTTTTAAAAATAATATCTTTGTAGGCATTGTTCGTCAAAGTCGCAAAATACTGTTTGGCCAAGGTGAGCGTCTTTGGTAATCGCCCTTTGCTGGCAACATTTAGTACCGCCTGAATCCATTGGGAGCTTAACTTTAAAGCCATGTATTTTTGAACATTTTCAACAATTTCTGTTTGTTGATTGGCTAATTGCTGCCGCAAATCATAATAGTCGCCGTTTTTGATCAAACCGTCAATTTCAGTTTTGACTTGAGTCGCTTCCCTGCTTAGGTCGTTAAGCTGATCTTGTAAGTTCTGTACTTTTTCAGCTTGGTCATGAACTGTGGCATCTATTGTGGCTTGATCAACATTTGTAGGGATGGCAACTTTGGCAGATTTAATCTGACTTTCCAACGTTGCCTTTTGTTCAAGTTTCTTAGCCAAATTCGTTTGAAATTCAACCTGTTGTTGGAAATCAGCGTCTGAACCGACGTTGCGGACTTTGAAGAAGTCAGTCTTCTGCTTGGTAAGTCCATCAAGTTTTGCCTTGGCATCTTTAAGGGTTTGCTTATTACTGTCGAGAGCGGTTTGTTGGCGTTGATAGTCTGCAGATAGTTGCTGCCAATGTTCAACGGCGTTGTTAATCGTTTCAATGGTAGCAGAATAGTTGGATGGATCAAATTTTAACCAATCACTGGCAAACTGCCATTTGGCAACATAAGTATCATATTCTGACTGATTTTCATCCAAGGAAAGCTTTTGTTTACTGTAACTCTCTTGTAAACGCACAATTTGCTGCAGAGAAGTTTGTATCGACAACCACTTGAGTTCATCAATGCCTTGGAGGCCAAATTGATTCTGGATAGCTGCTAATTTCGAATGGATTTGAGCTAACTGTTTATTGAGCTCAACCGGATCCTCATCGGTTGGTGTCGGCTGTGGCTGAGAAATTGCTTTCGCACTATACCAACCCCACCCGGCAGCCACAATCGCCAAGACATAGCCAATCCAACTAAACGAATTTGAGCCAAGGATGAAGCTAAGGACGACTAATGCCCCAGCAACGCCGTACCAAATCAGACCACTCTTTTTGCTTGGTTCATCATGAGTCTGACTTCTTTGAGGGGTAGCTTGGGAAAGTTTATCTTGGACATTTTGCTCATCTCGGATAAGATCGTTGACTTGCGTAAGTGTTTGTTCATCAAATGGTTGCGGAAGTGCACCTTGGGCATTTTTCGCGGTCCCAGCTGTCTGCGCTTGAATTTGCTGTTGAACCTCTTCAAGCTGGGCTTGACCCATTTCAAGGGCAACCGCTAACCGTCTCATCTTTGGCAGTTCATTCACCAATTCATTAATGGACTCTCGATGGGCTTCATAAAACGTTTGAACGGGTGTCTTCGAAACTTTGGCAGCCAGTTCGTCAACAACCCGCTGGACCTCGCTCACCCGGCGTTGCTGAGCTGACAGTGCCATATTCAATTTATTAAAATCATTGAGATCGTCATTCTCAAATTTTGGTTTGACCTGTGAGGCGTTAACATCCTTCAAATCATTTAGTTGGGCTACCAATGGTAACACTGTTTGCAGATGCCGCTGATCATCAAGCGACTGATTGGCTGCTTGTAACTGTGTTTGCAGCTTGTTCAGATTCACTTGATTGGTTCTTAACTGAGATTGTAAGTCTTGGTAGTGTGGAAAATTATCTTTTGCTGCACTGACCTGATCTGCCAGTTTTTTATAATCGGAAATCTGAACATTAATCGTTTTGGTTCGACCACGAGGCGCATACATTTTAGCTGATTGCTTATCCAAATCAGCCTGGAGATCCATCCAATCACCAGCTCCGGCGACACCAATGGATTGAATCCGCATTCGCAACTCATCTCTGCCCATTTTGTATAATGCATTTTGGTCAATACTGCCAAAGTAAAATAGTTGGTCATAGGCTGTCCGGTCAATCGGGTCAATCAGTTGATGATAGTCATCTTCAGTGAGTTCAACGTCATTATCTAAATCATAAAATTTAACCGTCCCACCATATTTCAAACCAGTTCGAACAACCTTGTAGCTATGATCATTGGCGGAGAAAATAATTTCGCCCCCATATGGCGCGTTTCCTTTGGGAGTATATTGCCCATGAAGTGAATGCTTCTTATCCGTGAATCCAAAAAGAATCCCTTTAATAAAAGCAATAATCGTGCTTTTTCCGGCCTCATTGGGACCGTAGATAATTTGAAGTGGGTTTTGAATTTCAATTTGCTGATCAATCCAACGACCATAACCATAAATATTTAACTGTTTGATTATCACTTGGAATTGTCCCCCTCAGGATCAGAATTAGCCACATTTTCTTGGAGAATCGTGCTGGCCTGATCAAAGATTTCCTGTTTGGATTCCGCAGAACTGAGTTCATCTTTAATAAATGACGGCTGCTTGCTGAAATCTTTAAGGATTTGATCAAACACGTCATCAGTGAGTGTTTCTGTCTTCGCTTGATTGAAATATTCCTGATCAATGCTGCTATACACCAAATTTTTCACTCGCGGTGCTTCCACGGAAGTAATCCAGCAGTTCAACTGTTGCCACTTGTCAGCATTGATGTCTTGGAGATCAGCCAACAAATCACCATTACTGATGCGGGTCAGTAAATCAGTATCCACTGCAGTTTCACTACTCAACTCAATTCTGATGAAATGTAATTGCGAATAATGTAGATCAGCGACTTTTTCTAGGATTGACTCAACCAACTGATCGCTAGACAAATCACCAAGTGACATCGTGACGCGGTCCCAAATGATAGGTGCAGTTGGCACGAACTGAGTGTCGAGCCGCTTATCATCGCTCTGAACCAGCAAATAACCCTTTTCCCCAGATTCGTTGATATGTCTGCCCTGTGTATTGCCAGAATAATTAATGGTCTTTTGATCGTTCAAAGCCTGACGCTTATGAATATGGCCCAGTGCCCAATAGTCATAACCTTTTTCTTGCAATTCAGACAATGTAAATGGTGCATAGTTGGCTTCCGGTGAATTTAGGGAACTCAAACTACCATGCAGCATGCCAATATTCCAGGTCACATCGCCAATTGCTTGTGGATAATCCTGAATCATTGGTTGGGTAATCCACTGCTTATCAAAGCTAAACCCACTGACAGCGATCACTTCACCGTCGCTGAGGGTATATTCTTTTGTCTCAACTTGGTTGCCAAATACTTGGGTATTATCAGGATAACCGAATGAATCAGGATCAGCCGTTGAATAATCATGGTTTCCAAAACTAATAAATGCTTCAATCCCATGATCTTTCAATCGATTCAATTGTGATATCAAAAATGCATCTGCGGCTACACTCCGTTCTTCACGGTCAAATAGGTCGCCTGCTAACAAGACAAAATCAACCTGTTGTTCAATAGCGCCATCGATAATCCTTTGGAAAGAATCAAAAGTCGATTGATGAACCTTCTCCCAAAGGTCATTAGGTAACACGTTATTTTTGAGGCCCAAAAATGGACTGTCCAGATGTAAGTCTGCTGTATGAATGAATTTCATGTTAAATACCTTCCTAACAAATATGTACGGAAAAGCGCCGAATTAGATTTAACTAATTCCGCGCTTTTTAGCATTATGATTTATACAAGTCACTAATTGGCTTGGTAACCGTCTCGTTGATATCGGACAATAACTGGCTGAGCGCTTTTTCTTTCGTCATCAATTCGGAAATCGGCTTGCTGTCGCGCATTTTCCCAGCAATTGCTTGAATGTTTTGAATTTCTTCTTGAGTTGGTTGAACACCCTGCATCTGTTTTTGTTGAAGGTTTTGTTGGGCATGTTGGAAATCATTGAACACCTTGTAATCATCCAAGTTCTTCTTGAGTTCCTCGTATGCTGCTTGAATTTCAGTGAATTCATCGGAAGCGATCAATTCAGCTTGGAGTTGGTTCGTTGTTGCGGTCATTTTTTCATTCATGGAATTTATTCCCCTAACTAGTTTATTTATTTAATTTTAACACATTCCAGAAATCGCTTCCTGGGAATCTGCTTAATGCTTGAACCAGCCTTTGGCATCATCAATCAGATCCTTGGCTTTTTGCTCAATTTGGTTGCCATATTCATTAGATTTCTTCTGAATAGTATCCCATAGATTATCATTGCTGCTTTCACCTTGAACGATTGATTGGGCATCTTTGGTATCAAAAGTTGAATTCTTAGTGTATGGCAACATTGTTTGCATTTCATTCTTGAACAATGGGCCAACACCTGTCCCACTGAGATTCTCCAAATGATGCGCCTGACTGGTGCTGTCAAACCCTTCCCAGGTAGCAACGACCAAATCTGGTGTATAACCGATAATCCATTTATCTTTGGTTGCATCCGAAGATCCGGTGTTATCAGCCTCGGTGCTCCCGGTTTTACCAGCAACGGAGTAGCCATATGGTTTGGCATCCACACCGGTTCCGTTATTGAAGACGCCCAGCATCATACTGGTCATTTGTTTGGCAACCGAAGATGACATGATCTGGCGCCCTTCTTGCTTGGCAGTGTTATCGACAACGACTTTCCCAGTCGAGTCAACAATCTTGCGAATGTAAAACGGCTTGACAATCTTGCCGCCATTGGCAAACGCAGTGTAAGCGCCAGCCATCTCTTGCGGGGAAACCCCACCGGACATTCCACCAAGGGCCAAGGCCAAGTTCTTGTCTTTTTTGGTAACTGGAATGTTGAAGTCTTTAACCGAATCATACCCTCGGCTAACACCAATTTGGTTCAACAGCCAAACTGCTGGTGCGTTCATACTTTGAGCAAGTGCTTCATACATTGGGACCTTGCCTTGGTATACGTTGTTATAGTTCTTCGGTGTGTAGTGATTAGTCCCATACGACTTCTTCTTGTCGACTAATTCAGAGTCAAATTTGTATCCGGCTTCAAGTGCGGGTGTGTAAACCGCCAGTGGCTTCATTGTCGATCCCGGTTGCCGGGTAATCTGAGTTGCTCGATTATACCCCCGGAAAACATGTTTGCCACGACCACCAACAACCGCAGTCACACCACCAGTCGTTGGTGAAACGCCAATTGAGGCTGCCTGAACTTCGGTTCCATCAGCTGCATTAGCTGGAAACATTGCATCATTGTCAAAATTGGTCTGCATAGCTTGTTGTTGAGACTGATTCAAATTGGTATAAATTCGATAGCCACGGTTCATGATTTCGGATTCAGTCATACCATACTTACTGATGGCTTCGTTAATCACCGCATCGAAGTAGTAAGGATACTTGTAACCATCTTTACGGACATAGGTGTCCCGCAGCGTAATTGGCGTCTTCTTGTAGTAGTTAGCCTGAGCTTGAGTCAATTTATTATTTTCTACCATCAACTGCAAGACGACATTGCGTCGCCACTTGGCAGCTTTGGGATGGTCAATTGGATTAAAAGCACTTGGAGAAGTCAGCATCCCTGCTAATACCGCAGAATCCGGCACGGACAGGTCAACCGCATTTTCACCAAAATATTTTTTAGCGGCATCCTGCACGCCCCAAACACCATTTCCAAAGTAGGCATTGTTGAGATACATCGTCAGAATCTCATTCTTAGAATAAACATTTTCCACCTGAATCGACAAGAATAATTCCTTGAGCTTACGCGTCATTGTCTGTTCCTGGGAAAGATAGGCATTCTTCACCAATTGTTGCGTGAGGGTACTCCCACCGCCACTTATATAATCGCGATGGAGCAGCTTGTTTTTGACGAGCAGAAACATTGCCCGAGCAATCCCCTTGAACGAAAAACCATACTCATGGTAAAAATTTCGATCTTCGGTTGAGAGAACCGCCTTTGGAATATTTGCCGAGACCTGGTTCAAATGAACGTAAGTCCCTTTTTGGGCATATAATTCCCCAGCTTTTTTATTACTAACGTCAAAAATTTCCGTTGTTTTTGAAAGCGATGACTCCAGATTCTGCACGTGGGCGGTTTTTGCGAGAAAGACTAAGTACGTGCTGGTCACCAACGAAATACTCAAAAAGACAACCACTAGCCATTTAACCAGGTGAAATCTTCGACAAAATCGGTTGAAGCGTTTAAAAAAGTGTCCCGCCGATTTTCTAAATGATTTAGTTGACTTGTTATTCATGCGGATACTCCTTTTGTGAATACTTCAATATTGTATCATATCTGAAAACGCCGGGAATTTAAGAGCGAAAAATTTAAATATCCTTAAAGTTGTTCAACCCAAAAAAGAGGGTAAAGCACGAGGCGCTTTGATCCCAGAACTTAAGAGCAAAAATCGATTATTCCTGAGCTTGGAATGATGGCTTTTTGCTCTTAAATGGCCGGAATCAGCTGCTTGCCGAGTAGGCTTGGCAAGCGTTGCTGGCCGGCGTTGCACGTTTTAGCTAAATAACAAGGGCTTACAAAATGAGGCTGCAATAAAAGTATTTACACTTTTATCCCAGCCTCTAGTTGAATTGATTAAATTACATTGCGTCTGGTGCCTTAACACCCAGCAAGTTGAGTGATTCTTTAAGCACGATTGAAACTGCCTTGACCAATGACAAACGAGCTGCCAATTGATCATCTTCAACCAAAATCTTTGAATGCGCATAATATTTATTGAAGGCTTTGGCCAATCTCAATGAGTATTTAGCAACTTCTGAAGGTTCAAAGTCTTTGCAGGCGCTCTTGACTACATCAGGGAAGTCTTTCAAAGCAGTAACGGTCTCCCAAGCTGCAGGATCATCCAATCTCTTGTTAGCGCCTTGAAGATCGATATCGCCAGCTTTTCTCAAGATACTTTCTGCACGAGCGTGAGAGTATTGAACGTAAGGACCAGTTTCACCTTCAAAACGAAGTTGATCTTCCAAGACAAAGTCAATATTGTTGGTTCGTTCATTCTTCAAATCACCGAAGATAATTGCCCCAACTCCAACTTCTTTAGCAACTTCGTCCTTGTTAGGCAAATCAGGGTTCTTGGCTTCAATCTGCTTTTTAGCGAGATCAATGGCATCATCCAAAACCTTATCCAACAAAATGATCCGGCCTGAACGGGTTGATAATTTTTTACCATTAACGGTAATCAAGCCAAATGGAATGTGATGCAGGTTCTCGGCTGATGGGAGGCCCATTTCAAGCAAAACGGCCTTCAATTGCTGGAAGTAGTACGTCTGTTCTGCACCCACAACGTACAGGTTCATTGCTGGCTTGTAAGTTCGGTCACGGTAAATCGCGGTCGCGATGTCACGGGTGATGTATAAAGTGGCACCATCACTCTTCAAGATCAAAGCAGGATTCAAATTGTATTTATCGAGTTTAACAACTTGGGCACCTTGTGATTCAACCAATAGGCCCTTGTCCTTCAAGATTTGAATACCTTCATCCATCTTATCGTTGTAGAAGGCTTCACCATTGTAAGTATCGAAAGTAACGCCTAATTTTTTGTAAATCTTGTTGAATGATTCCAATGATACTTTGCGGAACCATTTCCAAAGAAAGACTTCTTCTTTGTTGCCATCTTCAAGTTTCTTGAAGGTTTCACGGGCCTCATCATCCAACTCAGGATGTTCTTTGTCCTCCACATGGAACTTAACGTAGTACTTCACCAGGTTATTGATTGGGTCTTTCTTGACGTCCTCTTCATTACCCCACTTCTTGTAGGCAACGATTAATTTACCAAATTGAGTTCCCCAGTCACCTAAATGGTTATCTTTGATTGGATGGTAACCGTTCTTAACCAACAATTTGGCAATTGAATTACCAATAACAGTTGAGCGCAAATGACCCATGGAAATTGGTTTGGCAATGTTAGGTGATGACATGTCGATTGGGACATTGCCACCCTTACCGTTGTCGTTTTGACCATATGCTGAACCTTCTTCGAGGACTTCGTTTAAAATTTCGTTACTGAAGTTCCCCTTATCCAAGAAAAAG
Organism: Lentilactobacillus otakiensis DSM 19908 = JCM 15040; assembly: GCF_001434145.1. Taxonomy (GTDB): domain Bacteria; phylum Bacillota; class Bacilli; order Lactobacillales; family Lactobacillaceae; genus Lentilactobacillus; species Lentilactobacillus otakiensis. Next base: position 444,503 of record NZ_AZED01000014.1, read on the forward strand.
TTCAAATAAGCACCCTTAGCTTCAACTTTTTCATATGAAGATTGATCAATCTTGCTGACCAACTCTTCAGCAATTGCGTTTGGTGCCTTATGGAAAACTTTAGCCAATGAGAATGCTGGAAAGGCCAGATCACCCATGGCAAGAGTCTTTGGCTTTTCAAGCTTTTCATAAACCTCAGCTGATGATAATTCGTCATTCAAGACGCTTAAAATTGAGTTCGTAACTTGTGCTTTGTAGTCCATTAATGTTCCCTCCATCTATAAATATACAAAAAAACTCTTACAAAATAATTGTAAGAGACGAGTAAACCCGCGGTACCACTCTATTTGATAAAAATATCCGCTCAAAGTATTAAATTAATATTCTAAAAAGCGCGCTTCGCTGACTAAATATTCCGGCTTTCACCATCCCGGAATCGCTGAACATTCAGTAACCAGCTACTGTTCTTTCATCATTGAATATTTATAACGTTCAATGTGTATAATAACTTGTCGACCCAGTATGTGTCAACATTTATTACCACAACCTAGTGCTTTAAAAACCAGCACTAAGCGGGTAACGGGAATCGGACCCGCGACGCAAGCTTGGGAAGCTTGTGTTTTACCACTAAACTATACCCGCATAGCAAAGACAATTATATCATTTTAAATTATCTTTGTCATAAAGATTTGAAATGTCTAAAGAAATCTGGAAAAGATTGCTTTTTGAATTCAAAATACTGATACTTAACTTAAGAGGTGATTTGGATGTGGATTATTTTAAACTACAGTTGTTGGGCAATCCTGTTCATTAATTTTATCTGGGGATTAACCAGATCAATGAAGAAGCACGTCATTGACTCCATGATGATTGCCAGATTGTTCTATTGGATAATCGTGATCAGTCAAGTTGTCATTGCACTGCGCTCATTTCACCGACATCCATTATTGGTCGTTATTGGCGCGATCATCACGTTGATGGTGATTGCACTGACAGAAACCGCGTATGGACGAAAACAGGATGTCAATTACAGCCCCAAATTACTCTGGTTGTTAGTCATTGCGACACCAATTGCAGTTTGCATTCAAACCTTAGTCAACTATTAAATTAGTTGACTATTTTTTTGCGCGTTTAGCCTCCGCCAATTCAATACATTTATCAGCCAAAACAGTCTGAGCATCAATGACCGGATAATCATGGTCACCAGCACGCTGCTGAGCGACCGAGAGTTCGGTGCAACCCAAAATCACAATGTCGCATTTTAAAGTTTCAACCATTTGTGAAAGAATCAGATGATACAATCCTTCATCTACATAGTTTTTGGCTTTAATATCATCATAAATTAACGTCATTGTCTGATCGGCAATCTTATCAGTTGGTTTAACCAGTTCGTAACCAGCATCGATAATTTCATTGTCGTAAATTTTATCGTGCAAAGTTCCCTCTGTTGCAATTAAGCCAACTCGTTTGGCATTGGGTGCATAATCTTTGATTGCCGCAACTGTTTCCTTTGGCATATGCAAGATCGGAATATCAGTGAGCTTTTGCAGATCATCGTAAAAGTAATGCGCAGTGTTGCAAGGTATGGCAAAGAATTCCGGATGCAGTTCACTTTGCTGCTGGATGTCTTGAGACAATGGGATAAACGGATTTGGTTTGGAGTGATCCAAAATATAATCCGTTCGATCAGGAATTGTTGCATGATTAACTAAAATATAGTTCAGATATTCCTGATCGCTCTCTGCGTGTGTTCGCTCATTTAAAATGTGGATGAAGGTTTCAGTGGCTTCTGTGCCCATTCCGCCAATTATTGTGAAGAAATTTTTCAACTAAATCAGTCCCTTATTTTTCGACAAAGTACTTACTAAAACTCTTAGCATAATTGTGCATCATCCACTTATATAATGCAAAACGTTTGATATTTTTGTCTTTAGCATACCAGAAAGTGTCGCCGTAACGGCCCTCACTGATCATTTCCATGGCCTGTTTTTTAGCATCATTGTCTTTAGCATACTTTTCGAAAATCTTAGGTGTCACACCCAACCAAAGGAAGTATTGACTCTGATCCTTGTTGGCGTAGAGTGTTGGCTTGTCTTTTAGTGAGTCAAAAACATAATCTTGAACTACCCAGTCAGCTAATTTGTGTCCGTTTAAAGTCACAAAGAAGCTACTGCGGCCCGTTCTGAGATTAATTTCAAACAATTTGTAGGAATTATCTCGGTTATCAAACTTAATATCAAAGTTGGCATAGCCGTGGAAATTGATTTCTTCCAAGAACGTCTGCACTTTGTTATAAATGTCCTGATTAAATTCAGGAATGATTGCGACATAATTGCCAATCGCGGCTGGTGCGGGATCTTCCAACAGTGGGTGCCCAAGACACATCAATTTTACCTGATGATTCTTATCAACATACACATTTAGCGTCCGCATATTGCTGTCGTCGCCTGGAATAAAATCTTGAAGAATGAAATCGGACGTATACCCGTTATCATAACTCTTGGCCACGACATCTTTGAATTCGGCGTCACTTTTGATGATAAAGGCCTTCTTACGCCCTTCAAAGTGAATATCAAGCCATTCAACACTGTTTGCGGGCTTTAAGGCTACCGGATAGCCAAATGGCTGTTCAATCGCTTCACCGGACTCATACATCGCCTTAGAGATAATCTTCGTCTTTGGGTATGGTAAGTCATATTGATCACACATCTTGTAGAAATTTTCTTTGTCATTTAACTTCTTAATCAAATCATAATCAACATAAGGACAAATGAAAACATCCTCTAATTCAGCTTTGTGTTTGGAAATCAGTTCGGCATATCCGTCCCCACAACCAATTAAAATGACTGGTTCTTTGTGATCGGCATAACGTGCTTTGATTTTCTTCATGGTATTGATCCAAACCGGATCCTCACTGAATCCAGGAATCAATTCCAGATCAACAATTTTAGTAAATCGAGTGGGTGCCAATTGAGTTTGAGCAAACGCTTTGACAGGCTTGCCATAAACTTCGTACAAACTTCTGGCCATCCCATAAGCATTGAAGTCACTTCCCAGAAGAACCGGGGTAAAATCTAATTGTTTATTTTCCATTGTTATAGTCCTTTCACGAGATTTTTGACAATCGCAGCGTCACCTTCATAAGGGACGTTTTTTCCATTAATCTTTTGATACGGATCGTGTCCCTTGCCGGCAACAACTACCAAATCACCCTTTTGACTTTCGGTAACTGCCTTGGTGATGGCTGTCTTACGGTCAGGAATATACGTGGTGGCCACTCGTGAAGTGTCAATGTGATCGGCAATCTCTTTAGCAATCTGTTTTGGATCTTCAGTTGCGGGATCGTCGGTGGTCAGATAGGCCTGATCAGCAGACTCATCAATCGCTTTGCCAAGGCCTTCACGCCGGTCAATTCCCTTATCACCGGTACTCCCAGTGATGACCGTCACTTTACCAGTGGGCGCCTGCTTTTTCAGAAAATCCAGCACCGAATGTAAACTGCCATAGTTGTGGGCATAGTCCACGTAAACGGTTCCGTGGGTCTTGGTTTGATAAATCTCCATTCGACCTGGGACGGTTGTGTTTGCCAGGCCATATTCAATTTCAGTTGGTTTGGCGCCCATTAAAGCACTGGTAATGGCTGCGGCGACGGCATTGCCTTCGTTGTAATCACCGGGGATACCGATTTTATACACGCCATCAATTTTAAGGGCCTTAGCCTTTTCGGTTTTAGCAGTGATTTGGATCTGGTTTTCAGTCAGAGAATCGGCCAATGAGCGATACTCAATATCCACTGGGAAATCGGTTTCCTGGTTCTTGCTGGCTCGGCCATAAATAAAGATGTTTTCTGGCTGGGTGGTTGTCTTAGCAGCATAAAAAATATCGGTCAAATGAGTGCCATCGGCGTTTAAAATGCAAATATTTGAGTTAACTAACAGTTGTTCCTTACAGTGCAAGTAATCAGCGAAAGTTGGGTGTTCATTTCGACCAATGTGATCTGGTGAAATATTCAGGAAAACTCCCACGTCATAATGCAGGCCGTAAACCCGATTTTTTTTGTAGGCCTGTGATGAAACTTCCATTACTAAATGACTCATACCGTTTTCAACGGCTTGGTGCATATTAGTGAATAAATCTAATGATTCCGGAGTGGTTAAATTTGATTTAACAACATCTTTACTTGTAAGCCCAACAACCGTGTTAATGGTTGATGACAAGGCAACCCTTCGGTCATAAGTTTGATCCAGAATGGCTTTGGTAAAGTAAGCTGAGGTCGTTTTTCCTTTCGTTCCGGTGTATGCGATGGTCGGTAATTTATCTTGTGGAAACCCAAAAAATGCCGCACTTACGAGCGACATTGCTTTTTGGATATTTGTAACGATAAACCCGGGGATGGCTGCATTGCGATATGCCTTTTCCGACATGTAAGCAGTGGCACCATTCTTTTGGGCATCATCGAGATACGCCGGTTTGAAGTTTCCTTTACAGAAAAACAAACAGTTATCAGTTACCAACTTAGAGTTATATGCAATCTGGTCAAAACGATGACTTGAGCTGCTAAATTGACTTTCAAGCAATAAATTATGTTCATTGAGTAATACTAAAACCTCAGCAACAGTAATTTGTGCCAATTTGTGCACCTTCCATTCTTTGCATATTTCTAAATCTGGGTCCGATGTACCAAGCTAACTGTATTTTCAGTGGTATCTTCTGGGAAGTAAACTTGGTACCAGAGGATAAACGTGTAGATCGTAAAGATCTTCTGCATGTTGGATTTACCTTCAGCATGTTCCTTCAAAAGACGGTCAAGTTCATTGGTATTGAAGAACTTCTGACCAGTATCTGAATGGAAAGCTTTAACGATCCGTTCATGATACTTGGGATCGTTGATCCAGCTGGCAATTGGAGATGGGAAGCCTAATTTTTCTTTAAGCGCGGTCTTCTTAGGCATTTCTCGTTCTGCAGAAGTCCGCAAGGCAATTTTAGTCTCATTTGGTGTGATCCGTGTCTTAACAGGCATCGTTTCAGCGAATTTGGCCACTTCTTTATCAACAAATGGTACTCGAACTTCGAGTGAGTTACACATACTCATTCGATCTGCTTTGTGCAAAATATCGAATGGCAACCAGGTATTGATATCAAAGTATTCCATCTGAGTCATTTCATCTTTGCCCTTCACATCATCAAAAATGTGTTTAGTATAGGCACCTGAGTCAGTGTTGATAGATGGATCCTTTAAAACCCGATTCCGATCATCATAATTAAAGACGTAGTTCACTCGGTAATAACGCTCGCTAAGCGGCTGAGCTCCACGAACTAAGAAACGTTTGCCATGGAACCGTGGTAAGCGTTTGGCAACTGCTGCCAAGCCCTTACGAACCGGTTTGGGTACGTATTTTTGATAACGATCAAATGGAATGGCTTCCAGGTAAGTATTGTAACCACCGAAGAATTCATCGGCACCTTCACCTGATAAGGCAACTTTGACATGTTTGGAAGTATCTTTTGACAAGTAATACAGTTGGATGGCAGCCGGGTTCGACAATGGCTCATCCATGTAATACATCATGGTTGGCAGGAAGTTGAAGTAGTCATCCCCATTCATATAAATTGGGGTATTCTTCTGATTAATCGTCTTGGCAAACTCTGTTGACCATGCCAGTTCACTATATTTAGAATGGTGGAATCCAATTGAAAATGATTGAATTGGCTTTAATTTAGCAGCTTCATTCAAAACATAACTTGAATCAATCCCACTTGATAAGAAACTACCAACTTCAACATCGGCAATCATATGGGCCTTAACTGAATCGTCAACCAACTTGCCAATCTTGTCGGCATCACCTTCAACGGTCTGGCTGTTATCAATATGGTCATAGTTGAATTTGTAGTAACGGTGAGTTTCAGTTTTACCATTCTTGTGTAAGAAATATTGACCCGGCAAGAGTTTGTAGACGTTCTTAAACATGGTTTCTCTGGACGGAATAAATTCAAAACTTAAGTGAATAGGCAATAAGCGCAGATTCAGTTCCTTATTGAAATTAGGGTGCTCCAAAAATGCTTTTATTTCAGATCCCCAAAGGAAAGTATCGCCATCATCATAGTAATAAAGAGGCTTAATTCCAAAGTGATCACGGGCACCAAAGACTTCATTGTTTTTCTTATCATAGATAACGAAGGCAAACATCCCCCGAAGTTTGTCCAATAATGCTGGGCCCCATTCTTCGTAGCCATAAACCAAAACTTCTGAATCAACATCAGTCTTGAATACATAGCCTAAATCGCGGAGTTCTTCACGAATTTCTTTATAATTGTATATTTCACCATTAAAAGTCAGTACCTTAGTCTGGTCAGCATTAAACATCGGCTGACGGCCATGTGCTAAATCAATGATTGAAAGTCGACGAAATCCCATCGAAACATTGTCGTCGGAAAAATAAGCTTCGTCGTCGGGGCCACGATGCTTGATCCGATCAGCCATGCTGTTAATGGTACCTTCTGGAACATCTTTTTGGTTAACGTAACCAACAAATCCGCACATATTTTATACCCCTTTTATTAAATCTTCTTGGTTAGTCTTGAAATTAATAACGTTTTATATTTTATCAGATTAAAGCCCTTGCTACCAGTAGTATAAACCTTTCTTAAAAAACAGCGACTCACAGCAAATTAAAACACTTTCGAATTTTATTTTACCATTCTTTTAAGTTATACTTGATTTATAGAAGCAAATGCATTGAAGGGAGAGATACAAATGGATGAGATCGTATTTTTCAACCCAGGAGATTCAATTGGCAACTTTCATGATCATAACGAGGCAGTAAAGACTGCTCAGATTTACAAAGAAAAAGAACAAAACAAAAAGGTGCTTGTCGTTCACGGTGTTGATAATAAGAATTTCGACATCTTTATGGCCGATGACATTATCAGTCACGACAATGAGAAGAATGCGATTCAGAAGCCTTATAAGATTTCTGACCGAATTTAATCAGTTAACAAACAAAACGGTTCAGCATTATCTTAATTGAGATAATGCTGAACCGTTTTGTTTGTTCAACCTTAAGCTTTCGTGTTCACAACCAAAACCTTAGTCGTTGCATTTCGTACAACAAATGCGGTCGTTGATCCAATCAATAAACGGTTGATTGCGTCGACACCTGATTTACCAATCACGATGAGATCGACATCGTGCTCGTCTGGATAGACATGCGCAATGATGTTCTTCGGATTACCAATGTCAATCGATGTTTCGTACTTAACACCTTGTGAATCAACATACTTTTTTGCTTCATTAATGATGTTCTCGGCAATTTGATGCTGATCGTCATACATGCTTGGTGGCATCCCTGCAGCACCTGCACCATAGTAGAAGTTGGTGTTATTGATAACAGTAATTAAATTTAGTGTAGAGTCAAACTGTTTTGCTAATTTGCAAGCTTCTTCCAAAGCTTGTTGAGAATTTTTACTTCCATCCAACGGAACTAAAATGTGTTCATACATAGCTATCACCCTTTCGTGTAAGCGTAATCATTAACCTCTACACCATCATAATGCAACGTTTATTAGTAAAAAGCAATTAATAAGTTTAAAGATATAATTTAAATCACACGGCTTGCAAAGCATGTCCTCATTGACACTTAAAAACGTCCAACAACTGTTATGTATTGCCGTTTGTTATAATAATTGTATTCATTTGAAAAGAGGTGGATTTCGATCCCACTAATTGCAATCTTGATTGATTTGTTTTGTGTTGGCTTATATTTCTTCCAATACAATTATGGTAATTCGTTCGTTTATATTTTAGGCTTGATCATTCAAGGCATTTTATCGTTATTTCTGATTATTGTTTCGTTAACCTATAAGGGTAAAAAATACAATACCCATTGGACATTTGGCATCTACAATACAACAGCCAGATATGACCTGATTGTCATCTCCGCCATTGTTAATACTTTGATGCTTATTTTATATGGTATGAATGCTTTTGGGATCAATAACGTTATTTTTTCAAGATAAAATTGATTATGACATTCTGTAATCGCATAAAAGAAGCGTTATAATTAGTTGATAAAAAGATTCTAGAAAGAAGTGGATTTTATGAGGGGTAAAAAATTCAGCTTGGGGATCATGACTGGGGTTCTCTTTTTAGCGGGAACTGCAACGATTGGTACCCATGCTGCGACATTCAAAATGCCATCAATGAGAGAATCCAGTACGGTGGTCGCAAACATCGCACTGAAGCCTCAGAGTACATCTCAGCTGACTGACTATGCATATGATACGGTGGATCCAACTTCACCGTACTTCCATCAATACTTAACACCAGATCAAGTGGCCACAAAATTTGGCCGTAGTTCCGGAGATATTAACAACTTCACCACTTATCTGGCCAAGTATCATCTCAAATCTGCGGTTTATCCAGGTAATCTGGCCCTCAAGGTTTGGGGTACCAGGGCCAATTTGCTTAAAGCATTTAATGCCAAACGAGTCACAAACGGCAAAACTTATCGAACCAAGGTCACGTTACCTGCGAAACTTTCGGATCAGATTGTCAGTGTGATCGGTGTTTATTCGAAGAAGCCAAAAGCAACTAAGAAGGCATCTGTCACCCCATCACTGCCAAAGAACCCTACTGGACCAAACACTGATTTGAGCAAAAACGCCTTCTCCAAGCGATATGGTGCATTAAAGTTTGCTGATCACTACCAGCTTAACAATCTTTACAACAAAGGGTTGACCGGTAAAGGCCAACGGATTGGGATCATCCAACTGTCTGATTTCAAAACCAGTGATGTTTTGAAATATTGGAATCAAAGCGGTGTTAACGATGATGCTAGTCGAATTAATAAAATTTATCCAATTGAGAGCGCCAAGACTGGTAATTTCATGCTGTCGCTTGGTGTGAGTGGCGCCCAAATTGAATCTACCCTGGATGTTAATCAATCAGGCGCAGTTGCCCCAGACGCTAATATTGACGCTTACATTGGCATCTCACTCGACAATGTGACCTCATCAACTTCTGCTTACTACACAACATTTATGCAGGCAATTTCCGACAACCGTGATCAACAGCTCACAACCAGCTTTGGTCCAAACGTCGAACTTAACAGTAAGTGGGAAGAAAATTCCAGTTCGTCAATGCAAGATTACAGTGATGCATTTAACATCATGTTGGAACAAGCTGCTGTTCAGGGAATTACAGTGTTCAGAGCCAGTGGCGACTATGGCCCTCGTGAAGAACCGTCAAAGTCCCTCAACCATGTCTTCTCTACCTCTCCGTATCAAGTTATGACCGGCGGTACCAGTTTGCCTTATACAAAAATTGTTAAGGGTAAATTGATCACTGTCAATAAAGAACGGGCTTGGGGAAATACGTATACAAATCCTAAAACCAAACCATCTATTTACCCTGGTAGCGGTGGTGGTTTCTCTCTGTTAAATCCAACGCCCAGATACCAAATTGGCGTTTCTGGCGTCAACACCTTCCGAGCAATTGATTTATTGAAATATACAAAGGATGGTTACTTGATTCAAAAGAATCCACAGATCATCTTTGGGACTGGATCCGGTAGAAACCTACCTGATGTTTCAGCAAATGCTGATAATATGACTGGCTACGCAACTTATGTATCTGGAAATAATCTTTCTTATAATCCAAAGACCAAGATTATCACGAATCACCCAAGCAAAACTTGGATGGTCAACGGTGGAACCAGCTTTGTTGCCCCTCAAATGGCAGGTGCCAATGCCGTTATGAACAGTGGCCGCAAGAGTCCGGTCGGCTTCTGGAACCCACAAATTTATAAATTTGCGACTGAATCTGATTCTCCATTTACTGTTTTAGATGATGCTGATAATAATAATGATTTGTACTATACCGGACAGCCTGGCAAGCTTTACAACCAAGCAACAGGTTTAGGAACCATTAACTTCGACAAACTTTATGGTAAATTTGAATCAGAACAATAAATTCCAAAAAGGCAACGTAAAAAAAGCGTTGCCTTTTTTCATGGAGGAAAATTAGTATGATTTTTTATTTGTGTGCCGCGATGACACTAATTAGCAGCACCGTTAGTTTGGGATTTTCTTTTCAAGCGCTGTTCCAAGCCAAAACGAAAGATGCATTAGCACAAAACAATGCCAAGTATGCGATCTCTAGAAGTGTTTCTCTGTGGATATTGTCGTTAGCTGTATTCATTTTCCCATCGACGTTATTTTTAATCATTATTTCCAGTGCAATGATCATGGTACAGCTACTGGATGGCATCATTGGCATCAAAATCAGCCGATTTAAAACAATTGGACCCTTACTAACAGCAACCGTTAACTTAATTCTCTTGTTAATGATATGATACAAAAAGCTCCCCAACCCATTGTTCCTAATGGATTGAGGAGTTTCTTTTTTGTGTTATGCCCTCGGCAGGATTCGAACCTGTACTTGATTGCTCAAACAGCGACCTGAACGCTGCGCGTCTGCCAGTTCCGCCACGAGGGCAACAACATGTATTATTTTACACTAAAAGTAGTAACTTGAAAAGAAGTTTTGTCGTTTTGATTTGAAGACCAGGTATCTGCTTGAGCTTGGATCATTTTTCATCATCAAATAACCAATCAATGCCATTAAAAATGCACCGGTTAAATCAGCGATTAAGTCTGTCATTGTATCCATCAATGCTGCCCGGCCTAACAACAGTTTGCCGGCTTCTTCATATCGCTGAAGGTTCAGTCCACCCAATCCATCAGCGGTAAATTCATACAGTTCCCAAAAGACACCGCATGTGGTTCCAAATGTAAATGCAAATAAGCTCATCAAAAATGGTTTATTTGAGGCATTATCTCGAGCAGTCATTAAGCCTTGGAAAATCGAAAATCCCAAACCTGCTAACATCATTGCTGAAAAGACGTGCTCATACTTATCCCAGAATTGAACGCTATAGAATTGGAGGCCAGACCCCAAGAAAATCGACATGTACAAGAAAATGTAGAAAAAGACGAGTTCAATTTGTGGGAAATAGAAATTCCCAAGTTTTTCAATCAGGAATGGCAGCGCAGCAATCACAATACCGATCAAAACTTCAATCAACAGTAACATTTGACCGTGAAACTTAGGCTGTCCCTTCATATACCAGTATCCAAAATAAGCAATATACCCAGCCATTGAAATCACTGTAATCCAAAATAACCAGGTACTAAATCTTAATTTACCAATTTTCATATGTAATGATCCCCTTTTGTATCAAATTAATTGTTCACAATTAAATTGACCCCGTGTGTTAAGTCTTGCTTTTAAATATAAATACATTACAATAATAACATAAAGTATTTGAAATTAACCGACTAGTGCTGTGTCGCCTGAAAACGACCCAGTTACGTGCAAACCATACGGGAGTTGAAATTATGCCTAAAACCAAACCAATCCGCCTGGACGGACAGCTGTGTTTCCAAGTATACTCAGCAAACAAAAAATTTAACCACTTTTATCAACAGGCACTTAAACCTTTTGATTTAACATACCCACAGTATATTGCCATGTTGACGTTATGGCAATACGCACCACTATCCGTTAAACAACTGGGTGAATACCTTCACCTTGATAGCGGCACACTGACACCTCTTCTTAAAAGGCTTGAGAGCCATGGCTGGATTACCCGCAGCCGAAGTGAATCTGATGAACGCACTGTTGTTATCGAACTAACAGATGATGCCAAGAAAAAGCGCGACGATGTCTTTGAACGTGTGAACAACTGCTTTGATGTTCTGGGATTAACCCCCGAGGAAAAAGAAGCTTGCTCACAGACGATGTCAACAATTGAACAAAAGCTGGATTTATATAATGAAACTCAAATTTAAAAAGGATCGACCTAAGAAGGTCAATCCTTTTTATTTATCCTCAAGCCAATCAGCAACTGCCTGACCCACTTGGTTAAATTTATAAATGGTGTCCATTCGATTTAACGATCCGGACGTTAACATTGCAATATCGACCACATGGTTGCTATATACAAATCGAGCAACATCGTGATCGATCAAATTGCCTTCACCAGTCTTATTGTATACAGCAATATCCTCACCAGACTCGTCAAAATTACCTGGCAGTTTATATCTAAACTGTTGATTGTTAAACCAACTTTGGACTTCACTTCCATACCGCAAAACTCGTTGCAAAAGAGCTAAGCTTTCTGCAGCGCTCGTATAATTGTTAATCCCATCGGCAAGCGCGTTGCCATCCATCAAATAACGATTCAATTCCGTTTGTTTGAATTCTTGGTTAACCAGATAATCCTGGACATTTGACATACCAACAACTGAGATAACCAAATTAGTAGCTGAATTATCGGAGACACTGATCATCAATGCTAATAGATCTCTCAATGTCCATTTGCGAGGTTGCATCAACTGCAACACCCCGGCGCCACCAACCAAATGCTCGGAGTCGACATCAACTTTTTGATCTAAATCCAAGTGACTGTCTAAAACATCATTCAATATGGCCAGTTTAATGAGGGATGCAGACGGAAAGGTTTCATGGCTATTGTGTTCCACCAACGCCTGGCCATCGCTCTCAATCAGTAGACCATAGTTAAAGGAGCTGCCCGATAAAATTTGTTCAATTGTATCAGAAAGCTGATTGCTCATCGCCAATATCTCCTAAAGCCAGCAAATTCGGATGCAAATTTAGGCTCTGTCAATTCTGCAATGTCAACTTTAGCACCTGGCGTTCTGGATTCGATCATTTTCCCATTACCGATATACATGCCAACATGGTGGACATAGCCGGTTCCGTGATCGTAAGCAAAGAAGACCAAGTCCCCGGGTAGAATCTCTTCAGGAGCCAATGGAAGTCCATTTTCCTGCTGATCGTCAGCATCACGAGGAATATCGAAACCAAGTACTCTATGCAGGGTATATGCAAATCCAGAGCAGTCGAACCCATATGAGCTGGTACCACCCCAAAGATAGCGTTCACCCAAGAACTGGCGGCCCATTTCAACCATCGTTTCTCCGGCGTTATCGCCAACAAATGGTAATGTGGCGGCCGATTTATCAATGTACCCTTCGCCCAATGGTGTCACAACTTGAATGTAATCACCATCCACACCAGTCTGCGGCAACACCGTTCCTAAGCTGATTTCCAAAATCGGCTGTTTATTTGCATTGTACAAATTGGCAGTCCGAACGGCAACTCTCACGATAGAAGTCACTGGTGGATAACTAATCTGACTATCACTCAATAATTTGGTTGGCACCCAGCCGGGGTAACCTCTCGAATCGGAATCATCACGTTGGCTTGGAACATATACTTTGGCCCATTCACCATCAAAATGATCGATAATAACTTCATCATTAAATAAAGCTTGGGTTTCCAGCAGATCGTCGTCTGAAAGCGCCACGGATTCTTCGTCACTCATTTGTTCAACCCATTTTTTAACGTCGCCGTCCAATGCGGGTTGATCAACCTTCCTCGGTGATTCTTTTGATTTCCAGATAGTGGCGACTGGAACTTTTACACGTCTTGTTTCCATCTGGGCACCTCCATTCGTTTTGTATTAATATCACACATTTTTAGTATACATATATTATACCCTATTCGCCACCAACAACGTTTTTTAGCATGCAAAAAGGACCACATTTGTTAATGTAGTCCTTCTTGGATTAGTTAAATCCCAATCCCGGTTGATCAGGAAAGGTAATTTCATTTTGTTGATTAATAATACCACCAGATACCGGATTACTCGAAAACATCATTGACGCATCCAAATCAACATATCGAATATTACGTTTGGAGGCTGCCAAATGAGCTGCTGCAGTCACAGAAACTGATGATTCAATCATACTGCCGACCATGCAGGGAATCCCTGCAGCTTCGGCGAGTGTATTGATCTTGACAGCATTATCAATCCCACCAGCCTTCATCAACTTGAGATTGATAATATCACAACCATGCATCTTGATGATTCTGGCAGCATCGGCAACCGAAAAGATGCTTTCATCGGCCATGATCATCGTCGTGGTATTGGCGGTTACATATGCCAATCCATCAAAATCATCGGCCTTGACCGGCTGCTCGACCAGTTCAATATTGAGGCTCAAATCCTGCATCCGATTAATGACCGCAACTGCCTGTTTAGGATGCCAACCTTGATTTGCATCCAAACGAATCTTAATCGCTGGCCCAACTGCTTTTCGAATGGCGACAATTTTATCAAGATCCGCCTCCTCGGAGTCATCGCCAACCTTGATTTTCAAAGTGGTGAACCCCTTCGCAATCAAATCTTGAGCCTGCGCAATCATGTCTTCAATTGTGCCGACACTCACCGTGTAATCTGTCGTGATCTTATCCGAGTGACCACCCAGCAGCTGATACATCGGCACTCCATATGATTGAGCAATCAAGTCATTGACCGCAATATTTAAAGCGGCTTTGGGGCTGGAGTTGTGAACCATTGCCTGATCAATAGTCGCTTTAATATCTTCCGAGTCAACTAATTGGCGGCCAATGATCTTGGGGCCAATGACATTTTCAACAGCTTCTTTAATACTTTGTAATGTGTCTCCGGTAATCACAGGTGTCGGTGCTGCCTCACCATAGCCGATTTTGCCATCACTGGTGATGACCTTGACAATCAGTGTTTGGGCAGTCGTAACGGTCCTTAAAGCCGTCTTAAAGGGACGTTTAAGTGGAACGGCAGCTTCTTGGGTTTGAATCTCTTTAATAACAGGTTCCAATCAGTGTCACTCCTAATTAATTATTTAACGTAAGCTTCTTTGAAGTTGTAGTTGGCACCAGCAGTGTTGTAAACAATTCCCTTAACCTTGGAGTTGACCATCCATTTTTCACCGGATTGATACAGTGGAATAATGGCTTGATCCTTCAAAGCCAAGTTCTGAGCCTTAACCATGTCGTCCCAACGAGCATTGGCATTGCTGCCATCGTCCGCGTTGCTGGCTTTGATTAATGAATCATATTGAGAATTCTTCCAGCCGGAAATGTTGCTTGGGTTGTTTGAAGTCAGGATATTTAAGAATGTAATTGGATCGGAGAAATCTGCGAACCAGTTAGCAACCGTTACAGTAAATTGGCCGTCAGCTTGACGCGACAAGATTGAACGTCCTGGAATGTTGTTCAATGAAACGGTCAACCCAGGTAACTTCTGGAGTGCGCTTTGCAGATATTCACTTAATTGCTTTTGATCACTACCGTCAGAATTCAACAGTGTGAAGTGCAAGGATGTTCTACCAACTTCTTGAAGACCTTCTTTGAACAGCTGCTTTGCTTTAGTTGGGTTGTAAGTCATTGAAGCTGGTGCAGTCGTATCTTTAGTAAAATCAGTCCCGTTCTTAGGTGAAACGGCTAACCCTTCAGAAACAAAACTGTTGTTGTCAATGGCACCGCCACCCATCACTTTGTTAGCCAATGTGTTTCGGTTGATGATCATTGACATTGCTTGACGAATCTTCAAGTTCTTAAAGACTTTGTTCTTCTGGTTGACAGCAATGTAATAATTAGAAGATTGTTTACGAGAAATCATATCTTTCTTGTTACCCATTTGCTTAGCTTGAGTTGCTGATAATTGTGACATATCAAGCTTGCCTTGGTTGTACAAATTCAGTGAAGTAGATGGATCAGGTTGAACACTGAATTTGATGTCGTCTAATTTAACAGCTTTTTTGTCCCAGTAATTCGTATTCTTCTTCAATGTCCATTTATTGTTGGTACCAGTCCAACCGGTCAACGTAAATGGACCGTTGTATACCTGAGTCTTAGCTGATGTTCCGTAATCATTACCGTATTTGTTAACAGTCTTAGAGTCTTGTGGGAAAAAGACTGGGAAGCCCATCAGCAGATTAAAGTAAGGAATTCGTTGTTCAAGGTTAACAGTCAATTTGTACTTGCCATCTGCCTTAATTCCCAATGTGGAAACCTTGGCTTTCTTGTTTTGAATCTTGTCAGCGTTCTTAATTCCAGAGAACAAGTAACCATATTGTGAAGCAGTCTTAGGGTTCAAAGTTCGCTGCCATGAATAAACAAAATCTTGAGCAGTTACAGGATCGCCGTTACTCCACTTGGCACCTTTACGAAGATTGTAAGTATAGGTTTTACCATCCTTAGAAACAGTCCAGGATTTCGCAATTCCTGGTTGAACTTTACTATCCTTACCCAAACGAACCAAGCCTTCATCAACGTTATTCAAAACGTTGAAGGTTCCAACAGCCGTTGTCTTTGATGGATCGACGGTTGTCAGTTCAGAATCAGTCGAAGTGGTAATCGTCTTCTTTTCTTGTCCAGACTTTTGACCACAACCAGCCAGAATTAATGCAATGCTTGCTACACCTGCGAGTGCAGCCACTCCACGAGATAAATGCATGATATAATCCTCCTCTAATATGTAAGCCGCTAAACAAACTTATCTTGTCTCTAATTTAGCATAAAAGTGTAAAAAAAACAGGCTTTTTCTAATATCAATTTCAGAAAGCCTGTGCAAATATGCGATTTTACTGTGAATTTTACTTATTGATGGCAATTGCCATTCGTCTGGAGTTATATATCCGCTCAAACTTGGATTGAGGTAACCAGTATTGGCCATCAATTGGGTCACTCACATGAACTTGGTCGCCGTCCAGCCCATCCAAAAGAACCGCGTGATTATTGGTAGGAACTTTCCCGAATGGATAAATATCCCAATCTGGATCTTCAAAATGAACGGTCACAAAGGTCAGCACAGGGTTGCCATGACGGACCGCATCATAAAGCCATTGCGGATCAGCACCACTTAACTCCTGTAGGTGTCCATATTGAGAGCCCCACCAGATTAACGGTCTGGTAAAAATTGCTTCAAATTTTCCGGACTGGTTTTTGAATGGTGACCCACCGAATCCGTGATATGGGTTGTCGTCAGCTGAAATCGGCATCTTTAACAAAAATTGCCCATAGTTGAGTTGGTCAGCACGATTTTGATAATGAAGCCCCTCCAATAAACTGGCAGGTTCACAACCATTAATCGCCCCCCAGGCATTTTGATCAATGTTTTCAGCACCTAATAATACTCTGGAACTCATTTGATCACCCCAAGTTGTGAAAATACTTGATCAACCATATCAGAATATTCTGGTTGCTGATTTGACAGCTTCTTGCATGCATCAATTAAGCTCAAGCGAAGACGACCTTTACGATCAACAACTGATTCAGCGTGAACCATCGAGCTCAAGACTGACTCATCGACAACCGCTGCGGTTGCTCTGAAGAACAAATCAATTTGATTGTCATTGAATCTCGTAACAGTATCAAATTCGCTGGTTTCAAAATGATCGACTTGATTGGCGGTTGAAAATGCCAAGACAATTTCACCACTCCCATTGCCGATATAGCCACCAGTGCGGTTGATGCCAACCGTTGCCCGTTTGGCCATTCGTTGGAGTTGACGCGAATTTAATGGTGCATCCGTTGCCAAGATGGTAATGATCGACCCTTTTTCTTCCTTCTTTTTGTCTTCAGCCAGCATCTTAGCTAATGGCGCCCCAATTGGTGCACCATTGACAATAAAGTCGGTCAAATAGCCATAGTTGGTCATCACAAGCGCTCCGACCGTGTATTGATGCTTATCATCAACAGTCACAATTCGTGAGGAAGAACCAATGCCGCCTTTGAGATCATAGCACATCATCCCACGTCCGCTGCCAACTGCACCTTCTTCGAATGAATCACCAACTGCTGCCAAGGCATCATCGACGTCCTGTTCGGTAATAGCCATTTTACGGATATTTGAAACATCACCATCATTGCACTCGGCAACAATTGGATTGACAGTGCTGGTAGAATCACCAATTTCCGGATTCTGGGCCAGCATTTTTTTAGTCAGCGCATTTAAGGCAGTCCCAACGCCAAACGTATTCGTCATAATAATTGGCGTTTCAATTGTGCCGAGCTCGTCAATTTGGACTAGGCCGACACTTTTTCCAAAACCGTTAATGACACATGAAGCAGCCGGTACCTTATGACGAAACAGATTCCCGGTGTGTGGCAGAATTGCAGTCACGCCACTGTGGACATCGTCCTCATCAACGGTGACCTGGCCCACTTTAACGCCGGCAACATCGGTAATCAGATTCCGTTTGCCTTTGACACCATCCGAAAGATCATTCATTAATTTGACAGCTAATCCCATAATTGACACCTCTCACAATCATTTTACATATATAAGATTGATGCGATCATCGCACCAACAGCAATTAGATTATTTAGAAAATGCAGACCAATTGACACTTTCAGATTCTTAGTTGTGATATACAAATAAGCCAAAGCACAGCCTAAGATTGCATAGGTCAAAAAACTGATGACATTAAAATGGGCAAAATCAGGATCCATATGCGGGAATGCGAAAACAACCCCGCTCAGGATAATTGGTGCCCATTTGCTTGTTGATTTAAAGAAGGCCGTTATCAGATACCCACGAAAAATCGTTTCCTCTAATATTGGTGAACAAAAGATTGCCGTGAACCCCATCAAAATGAGCGTTAGGTGGTTACTGGTCAGAAGTGTTTGAATCTCCTGATTGTTATCAGTTTGAGTCACATGATAGACCAGTTTATTCAAATTCCCCAGCAATATCTCAACAACAATAAAGCCAGCCCAAGCAATGACAATCATTTTCACATTTTGCCAGGTCACTTTTTTGACTTCATAGCGGCCATACTTACGATAGGCATATTGGGCAAGCCAAATGGCGACGACGAACCCCAATAGATAAACAGCTGCAACCGCATAGTTACCAATAGCTGACATCTTACCTTGCGCGATGAACATTAATGGCAGCTGCACAGAACCTACCACGACAATGAGGCCAACGAAAATCATTAATCGTTCAAAATAATCACCAAAAGTTAATTTTCTTTCATTCTGCATGCATGATCTCCTTAATTATTAAAAGCCTTATTTAATGCGGTAAAGTCGACAGTTCCTAATCCAGTCGCCTGATTATACAACTTACCCGGTTGGCCGGTGTAATACAAATTAGTGTTGTTTGTTCGACTATCCAAAGGCTTAAACGGTGAATCAGTTCTTTTGGCAAATTTGTAAATCTGGGGGTTCCAGAATCCCAACCTGCCGTTCGTATTAAAATCAGATATTAGAACGCTTGCGGCTGCCATTTGTGGAGCCACAACACTGGTCCCCCCGGTAATCAGCCACTGACCCTTTGAATTACGGTTATTTTTAGGGGTAATAAACATGCTATACCCAGTGTTGGGATCAGCGTTAGCAGAAATATCAGGTAAATTCCGACCACTCGATTTACCAGTCTTGTTAACTGGTTTCTTCAGGAGCTCTGGCCGCCCATACTTAAACTTCCATAAATTGGTGGCATCATAAGTTCCGACGCCACTGACTCCCTTTTGATAGCTGGGAACAGCATTATACTTGCTGAAGCCGCCACCACCGCCAGCAAAGAAGCTTTGCAGCATGTCCAAATTACCAAAAAAACGTTGACGCTTGTAATTTGGGTACAGAAAGTCTGCTCCCCAAGCACGTTCCTTGGTGATCGAGACTTTTTTCTTATTCACGGTGTATGTTTTGGGGAGTGTCGTCCCACCAACTGCAGTCACGTATGAAGAATTAGAGGGCGTATCAACTGATAGTCCAGAAGTTAGCCCAGTCGTGATCCCATCGTAAGCACCATTATCACCAGTTGCGGTAAAAACACTCATCCCTTGAGCAGCAGCCTGCTCGAATAACAGGTTCATAATTTGGTTATACTTTTTCGGGGTGATCCCTTGTTTCATTTCGTAAGCCACTTGAGCTTCACTTTGACCCCAACTGAGTGATAAAGTATCAGCCACATTTTGGCCCACGGCGGCTGCAATGGAATTCACCATCCCGGTAATATTGGGTCTGGCAATATAGGTTCGAATGTTGCTGCCAGGTGCAATTGCCCCCGCTTGTTCAACATCAATTGTTGTTTCGTCATAGCCATCCCAAGTACCTTTGAAGCCATTAGTTCGATAAACACTCAATCGATTGGATTTAACATCAATGCCTTCATCGTCCCAGTATCGGTACACGTCGTTAGGATGAAAATTGGCAAACGAAATAATCCCAATCGTCTTACTCCGACCAGTGGCACCGTTATCATATAACGACTGAAGATTATACCGGTGGACAAACCGAGTTGGTGAATATTTTTTCGTGGTCGTCGAAACGGACGCATTCGCTGTTCGGGTGTGGAGTGAAGACGGTTCGTATTGTGTCTTGTATGAGGAAAATGGTGAATAATTAGACAAGCCAAAAACGGTATACACAACTTTTGATAGTTTTTTTGGCAACTGAGGATTGCGGTTCGCCTTTTGATACTTAACTTCACCGTTATTCACATTGACCAGGTTGACTTTAAAAGCCTTTTCAATATTCTTGGTTGACCCCCGAACAACCATAATCAAATTACCTTTGTATGTTTCGGCTTTGAGGTGATACTTCCTTAAATAAGATTGCAATGCCTTGATTTGTTTTGGGCTTTGTCCAAATCGTTTTGAGAAGGTACTGGGGGTCACAAATTTCCGGTAACTACCAGAATTTGGGTTAACTGAATCATAGACAAACTTATGAAGGGATTTCTGACTTTTTGGGCGTAACACAATATCAACCAACTGTTGTTTGGAGTCCGAGACATTGGAGGTGCTGGCTTGTGCTGATTGGCTTGTGGACAGACTGGTCCCAACAAGCATTAATATGGTCATTCCGGATGATATGAAAATCTTTTTAAGCCAATTCTTCGTCATACAATTCCCCTTCAATTAAGGATTTGAGTGGTGATCCCCATTCTCATTCTCTTCTCGTTCACGTAGTTCTTTTTTCTGGTCACGTTGACGGACAATCATCACAACCAATGGCGTTAAGATTAACCGGATCAAAATAATTGCGATTAACCAGATCAACGCAAAAGAAAGAACCGACATGTGCCATGATTTGGTAACAAAGAATGCCACTCCCAACACCAAGATGACAGCCCCAATGATCAAGAACAATTTAGACTTTTTCAAATGAATTCTCCTGTAAAATTTCTTATTTCATACTATCATACTTTTAACCCCGAATTCACGTTCGAATTAGTAAAGTTACAGTTTGTATTCTGATATTTAAAATCGATATAATCAATATAACATCAGTTATAAAACAATTGAGAGGAGAAAGAGGTTATGCTAAAAGAATTTAAAGAATTCATTGCCCGTGGCAACGTCATTGACTTGGCAGTCGGTGTCATTATTGGAGGTGCGTTCACTGGGATCGTCACTTCATTGACGAATAATTTAATCAACCCACTGATTGGAATATTCCTGGGAAGAATGGATTTGTCCAATTTGGTCATCAAAGTTGGTGATGCAACATTCAGGTATGGCGCATTTATTAATTCCCTGATTAATTTTATCATTGTCGCCTTTGTGGTCTTTATCTTAATCAAACTCATCAATAAGGTCATTAAACGTCAGCCTGCCAGACCAGCAATCGATAACAAGGAAGTACTACTTTCGGAAATTAGAGATTTGTTAAAAGACAAACAATAATTCAATCAAAACACTTGGCCGACCATTCAAAAACGCCAATTCATTGCGATTGAACGCTGTGTAGGCTAGAATTAAAAGTGTGAAGGATTATTTTATTTCCCAAAAATTGAGAAGAGGTTTTGTTATGAGAACGTTTGCTATTAGGGCTCGTGATGGGGTCATGGAGCTTAATTATTCAGAAGATTCCAACCGACCACCATTTCGAAAGTTTATGATCACATATAACCCCAAATTTTCAATTGGCGATAATCTTGAAAATATCAAGGCGGCTTTAACCGGCTTGCCTATTGATGCTGCAATTATTGAAAACTCATTGAATTATGAGTTTTCCGATACGATTATCGGGATTAATCACCAAAAGATTGATATTGGCTTGGCAATTGCGAACATGATGAATGTACCAGTTGTCAACCTACAAAAGATCAAAGAAGTCGGTTTGGAAAAGGCCGTCGCCGAAAAGGAAGAATACCTTAAATGGCATTTGGATTATTATGGTGAATATGCCGGTAAGCGAAATTACGGTCAAGAAGCCATGCTGACCATTGGAAATGGGTACTTTGGTTTACGAGGGGCATATGTTGAGTCCCACGCCGATAAAGATAATTACCCTGGCATGTATGTTGCCGGTGTTTATAACCAATTGACCACTAAAATTAATGATCGTGACGTGGTCAATGAAGATTTGGTCAATCTACCAAATGCACAGTACATCAGTTTTGGAGTCGATCACCAATTACCATTTACTATTAAAAAAGCAGATATTCAGGATATTTACCGAAGCCTCGATCTAAAGACCGGTGCTTTGACGACTACCCTGCACATTCAGCTTTCAACAGGTCATATCATTCAAGTTCGGGCTACCAAGGCTGCCAACATGAACCAGTGGCACCGTTACGCCGTCAAGTACGAACTCAAGCCAATTAATTTCTCCGGCAGCTTACAAATTTATGCCGGAATTGATGGCAATGTCATTAATGGAAATGTTGAACGTTATCAAGATTTCGACCAACATCATATTGATGTGATTGGCATGGCCGCTCACGATAACCAAGTTTCCATGACCGGTCAGACCAAGACCTCGCATGTTCAGTTTGTAATCAATTCAAAACTCAGCAGTCAAAATTTGGATACTAAGAAATTAATTGATACAACGACTGAGGAAGGCAAAGTTGAACAGACTTTAAGCATCAACGTTGAACCTGGTAAAGAATATGAATTTGAAAAGAACGTCACCGTCTTCACCTCGAAAGATAAAGATGCCAATTTAGAAGCCGATGCTCAAAAAGAACTGGATGATTCATCCTTCGATAACACGTTGTCCGACAGCGAGAAATTCTGGAGCAACGTTTGGCAGCATTCCGATATTATTATTGATAATGACTTAACCAGCCAAAAATTGACCCGGGTCAACATATTCCACATGTTGGTTACCAGTGCCGCCCTGGCATCCGGTAAACTTGATGCCTCAGTTGGTGCCCGTGGGCTTCATGGTGAAGCTTACCGTGGCCATATTTTCTGGGATGTCACGTTTGATTTGCCATTCTACGCGATTCATTATCCAGCAATCGCTAAGCAATGCCTGCTGTACCGTTATAACCGACTGGCAGAAGCCAGAAAGTATGCGGCCTCCGAAGACAAACAAGGTTCAATGTATCCTTGGCAGTCTGGAATGTATGGTGACGAGCAATCACAATTCGTTCACTTGAACCCTGTCAGTGGCGAATGGGATCCTGATAATAGTCGTCTTCAACGCCACGTTTCCATCTCAGTTGCTTACGACATTATCAACTACGTGCACATCACCGGCGACAAAGAATTCATGGATAAATATGGCCTGGAAATGCTTCTTTCCATCTGCAAATTCTGGGTCAGCATGACCGACTACGACAAAGATGCTGATCGCTACGATATCCACCATGTCATGGGACCAGATGAGTTCCACGAAGAATATCCAAACTCCAACGATCATGGCTTAACCAACAATGCTTACACGAACATCATGGTTTCCTGGCTGTTTGATAAAGTCAACACCTTGGTATCGGATGAAGACAGCAAGGTATTGAAGCAAGCCAGTGAAAAGGCCGGTTTCGATAACGACCTATTATCTAAGATGAACGACATTGATCATAAGCTGCGTTTGGATATCAACGAAGAAGGGATCATTGGCCAGTTCTCAGGTTACTTCAACCTGTCCAAGCTGAACTTTGATTCTTACCGCAGGAAGTATGGTGACATTTCCAGAATTGACCGGTTACTTAAAGGTGAAGGAAAGTCACCAGATGCTTACCAAGTCGCCAAACAAGCCGATACGCTCATGGCTTATTACGAATTACCATTTAACGAAGTTCAGGAAGTTATCAACCGTTTAGGTTACAAGCTGCCTGCCAACTTCTTTACCAGTAACTTGCGATTCTACCTTGACCGAACAACCCATGGTTCCACCCTTTCACGAATTGTTTATTCAGTTCTTGACGAAATTGATGGCAACATGGACCAGTCATGGCAGCTGTTCTCAACAGCGCTATTCTCGGACTACTACGATATTCAAGGTGGGACGACCGCTGAGGGTATTCACTTGGGTGTCATGGGTGCCACACTGCAAATTGAGACTAAATGCTACGGTGGTGTTCGTTTTGATACGGACGAAGTCACAATTAATCCTCATCTGCCAAGCACCTGGAATAAGATTTCGTTTAAAGAAACTTATCAAGGCGTCAATTACAACTTTGTCATTGGCCATCACCGAATTGATGTGACTGCCGATGCAGATACGCATGTGAGTGTCGCTAAAAAAGCTTATTCCTTAACTAAAAACAAAATGACCACAATTACCTATAAATAAATGAGGAGTGAATCATAATGGCAAAATTTTCAGATATTAAAGGTTTCGTATTCGATTTAGATGGTGTAATTACCGATACATCAGTCTTTCATAGTCAAGCATGGCATCAAGTTGCCGATAAGGTCGGCGCTCCCTGGTCCAAAGAATTGGAGGACGGTTTAAAGGGAATCAGTCGAATGGATTCATTGGAAATGATCCTTAAGGCCGGCAATCTCCAAGATAAATACACTGATGACCAAAAAGTTGATTTGGCAACCGAAAAGAACACCAACTATTTAAAATTAGTTGACCAAATGACACCAGCCAACATCCTACCAGGCATCAAAGAATTTTTGGATGAAATTCAAAATGGCGGCTACCTGCTATCGTTGGCATCAGCTTCCAAGAATGCCCCGAAAGTTCTCCAAAAGCTGAACTTAACCGACTACTTCCCAAAGATTGTTGATCCTAAGACTTTAAGCAAAGGCAAACCAGACCCAGAAATTTACGTCAAAGGCGCCGAACTCATTAATTTGAAACCAGCACAATGTATTGGCGTTGAAGATGCTGCTGCCGGTGTTGAATCCATCAATGCCGCTGGCGAGACTTCGATTGGAATTGGTGATAAGACAATTTTGAAGGACGCCGATATCAATTTCGCTGACACCTCGGAAATGACGTTAGCAAATATTAAATCGCAAATGAACTAAAAGCCCACACAAAAACAGCATTCAAGCAAATCTCATATTTGCCTGAATGCTGTTTTTGTGTATTTCAACGAATTTAT
This sequence comes from Lentilactobacillus otakiensis DSM 19908 = JCM 15040, assembly GCF_001434145.1. Classification (GTDB taxonomy): domain Bacteria; phylum Bacillota; class Bacilli; order Lactobacillales; family Lactobacillaceae; genus Lentilactobacillus; species Lentilactobacillus otakiensis. Next base: position 469,642 of record NZ_AZED01000014.1, read on the forward strand.
TTAATCAAATCAAAGTGTTTCAAACCATTCACAATGCCACCATTGATGTTTGATTTGGTGATAAACGCAGCCTTTTCTTTTACTTCAGGAACACCATTCCCCATTGCAATTGGGAACTTAACTTCAGAAAACATCTGCAAATCATTCATTTGATCCCCAAAAGCATATGATGGAACATCCCCTAGGTTCAGCTTCTTCATTAAGGCTTGAATCCCAGTTTGCTTCGAAACACCCCACTTCATGGTATCCAAACAACGAGGGTTATTTCGAACTAATGACAATTCACCTTTGAATTTATCTTGATACAATTTATCTTTATCATAATTAAAGACGTTTAAGAAATTGACTTCGTTGTGTTTGTAAAAGTCAGGATCAACATGCGGTGTCAATCGCAGTAAACGATAGTTAACCTTGGTCATGTCGTTTTCGGCAGTCAATGCGAATTCCTTGTTGTTATAGAATGAAATCACATCACCCTGTTCTTTGGCAAAAGCTAAAATTTCTTCAATCACGTCATCGCTAATTTGCTCTGCCTTTAATTTTTTACCTTCATATTGGACATAACTTCCATTGGCACTGACTAATGAATTAATGCCGGTAGCATCAATCACGTATTGAATTTCAAAAATATTTCGGCCAGTGGAAATGACTGGTAAAATATTATTCTCGCGTAATTCATTGATAGCTGCCACATTTTCGTCAGATACATTTTTTTCATTATCAAAAAGTGTTCCGTCTAAGTCAAAAAATACAACCGCTTTATACATTGAATTCCCTCCATTTACCTTGTTAACTACATTGTACTACTTAATCAATTCCACACTCCTTAATTTAACTTTCGAATCTCGAGATTATATATATTGTGTTACCACATTTTGTGGTACACTAGATATTGTAATTTTTATGAATAAGAGGGGCACACATGGTGATAATAACTGCAGGAATGATTGGCGTTGGCAAGACAACCCTAACTGGAAAAATCGCAGAACATCTAGGAACTAAAGCTTTCTTCGAGCCAGTTGGTGATAATCCGGTTCTACCACTGTACTATTCCAATCCCAAACAATACGGATTTTTACTTCAAATTTACTTCTTAAACAAGCGCTTTTCCATGATCAAACAGGCGCTGAGTGACGACAATAATGTTTTAGATCGTTCGATTTACGAAGACGCCCTGTTTACCCGGGAAAACAATGCCCAAGGAAACATCACGGATACAGAACTTTCTGTCTATCTCAAGTTATTAAATAACATGATGGCTGAATTGGATGAACTGCCGAAGAAGGCGCCTGATTTGCTCGTGTATGCCGATAGCGACTTCGATACTATCAAGCACCGAATCAAGAAACGCGGCCGCGATTACGAGCAATTTGACGACAATCCAAGCCTCCAAGAGTATTACTTCAAGATGTGGGCAGCTTATAAGAAGTGGTTCCAGGAATATGATGTCAGTCCGAAAATTAAAATCGATCTCCAAAAGTATGACCTTTCAGATCCGAAGAACGTTAAGATCGTTCTTGGCCAGATTGATGATGCCTTGGCTAAGATTCGTCAACCGCAAAGTGAAACACTTTAACGAAAAAATGAAGGCTAATTGGCCTTCATTTTTTATACATTTAATTTAATTTTACCAACTGAAAGGTCCATAATCTCTTGCTCATCTGGCTTAAACGCAATGCTTCCCATAGACACCAGGTAATCAATTCGATGCCGATACCACCAGGATGGGACAAATGGATAATTCCCAAGCGTTTCACCAATCACTCTCAGAATATTGCGATAACGATGCTGACTGAGGTTGGCAATGATGAACCGATCGTAAAAATCAATTGATTGACTGACTGCCAGTCCGTTAATGATTGTGCGAATTGGGTTATTTTCCCCACGTAACTGCTGCCAGTAATAACGATAAGCATTTCGTTGTGACTTTAGGAGCTTAGATTCATAGGTAAATAATTGAAGTTCATCGATTCCTGGTGCACTGATTTCACCCAGTCCAGAAATTGTCAGGAGTTCGTTGCCCAAGGTCGCAAATGCCATCGGAACATGAATGGCTGTCGTTTCAACATCATAATCGAAGAGATAGTCACATAGCCACAAAAAGCCACAGTAATCGTCAGCATTACCGCTCCACCAGATTCTAATTGACTCACCCTGATCAAGTCCATCATTCAGTGCTCTAAGCATTCTTTTGAGATGACTCACTGCCTCGGATGTATTTTGCTCAGATTCTCTGGTATGCGCGTACTGAATTTTGTACACAGTTTTTCGACTTTCCACAAAGGAACATTGGCTGATATCACCAATGCTTAAATACATTGGCATGGATAAAACCTTGCGATCAACTTTCCTTTGCTTATAATAATGCTTCAAAGTCATCGCAAAGCTATCACTGAATACTACGTCGATCATGAACGAACCTCACCCTTCGAAATTGTCATCTTTCAATGACTCGCTTCGAAAAGTATAACTTTTTTAGTAGCTGGTATGCAAATCAAATTTGACTAGCTGGGCAACCATCTGGTAGGATTTTAACCAATCGATTTATAAGAAAAGAGGCATAAAATTGGAAACTTCGAGCAAACATAAACTTTCTGCTGCTCAAATTACTGGCTGGATCATCTGGTGGATTGTCACTGTGATTCTAATTGGGATTGGCTTCATTGCCTATTTCTTCGGTGATGCCGATACCAGTTCACCAATGTTCTGGATTGTGATGGCAATCTTTGGTGTCCTTTATCTTGTTCAACAAATCATCGCTGGTGTGGCAATTAATCGTCTACACACGAATAACAACTATGTTTGGCCAATCGTGTTAATTGTCTTGTCCTTGTTGGGAAGTTTTATTTATATTATTCCCGGTGTTTGGGCTTTGATTATTAACAACCCATCCCGAAATAGATCAAGCAATTCAAATTAATTCATGCAGAACTTGCAAACAGGGCAACCAATTAACTTTTCAGTTAGCTGGTTGCCCTGTTTTTTTGGTTCACTTTTGGTCAGATCACTGGCGATCTCTATGGACCACAAATACATCACATGGTGCTTGGGCAATGATAAATGACGCAGTCGACCCCATGGTCATTCTGTCGACAAAGTTCGCTCCGGTTGCCCCAACAACGATGGCGTCAATACCTTCTTGATCAACCAGCTCGTGGGCTAATTTGTTTTTAGGATCACCTGAAGTCACAAATGCATTCACCTCAAGACCATGATCCTTTGCCATCAATTCATACTTGTGGATTAATCGTTGAAATCGGGACCGAACCTCATCGATTGTTGACTGATTAACGTTGCCAAAACCAATGAGAGCGGCTTTAGAAACTCCTAGAATTTCCCGGTCGTTAATGACTGCCACAATTGTCAGTTTGGCATGATTGTGGTCCGCAATGATGATCGCCTGCTTAACAGCCTTGGCAGCCGTTTTGGAGCCATCAATTCCAACCAGAATATTCGAATAATTAAAGTCCATCATAGGAACCACCTCAAATAATTTACTTGGCTGTCAACTCATAAATTGACTGGCCATAAATTGCCATTGCTTTGATCAGGTCATCAATCGGTTGAAATTCGTTTGCTTGGTGCATTGTATCGACGGCATTTGGGAATAGAGCCCCAAAGGCCACGCCACGCTTCATTAGCCGTGCATAGGTGCCACCGCCGACAACTTCCGGTTTGGAGTCCATATCACCAGTTTGCTCCTGGTAAACGTGCATCAACGTGCTGACAATTGGATCACTTGGATCAACGTAGTGGGTGACCATATTGTTAATTTCCTTAACCGTTCCATTCAACTTACCTGCGGCTGCTTCGAGTTTGGCAAGAATTTCTTTATCATCAGTACCTTTAGGATATCGGAAGTTGGTATTAACACTACCGCCATTTTGCATGTCAAACTTCATAATCCCCACATTCATGGTCAACTCACCCATGATATCGTCTTTGTGGGCGGCGCCAATTTTGACGGCACGAGAATCGTCATGCAGATCCTCAGCTAAGAAACGAACAAATTCTTTGGCAGCCCCCTCGAATGCAAATTCATTTAAGAATTTTGCCATATAGGTCCCAGCGTTAACACCGTTCTTTGGTTCCATTGCATGGGCAGCCTTGCCTGTAATATGAAGGGCAATCCCTGCGCCAGTGGCTTTGACGTCACCGGCAATTGGATTTTGATCCAGAAATTTGGTGAAAGCATCGACAAATTTCTCGTTGTCGCTGACTTCGACCAACGCATCGGCTGCACCTGGGACCATGTTCAAACGAAGACCAGAATCGAATTTCTTTAAGGTATAATCCGAACCATTTGTATTACCAAAGGTCGTGACATAAGTGGCGTTTCCCTTTTCACCGTTAATCAACGGAAATTCTGCATCTGGTGAAAAACCAAACGTTGGTTCCGGCTCAACTTCAAAGTAATGTTTCATGCCAGTCCATTCACTTTCCTCATCAGTTCCGATGATCAGGCGAATCTTCATGTTGGGCACAATACCATTATCTTTGAGCATTTTTAAGCCATAATATGAAGCTAGAGCTGGTCCTTTGTCGTCAGAAGTTCCTCGACCATAGACTTTACCGTCTTTTTCGACCATTTCAAACGGGTTGGTTTCCCAGCCATCACCTGCCGGCATTACATCAGCGTGAGCCTGCATTGCCATAGTTTGGTCGCCGGATCCATATTCGATGTAGCCGACAATATTATCAATGTTCTTAGTGGTAAAACCATCACGCTCACCAAAAGATAAGAACTTGAGCATTGCTTTGGTTGGCCCTTCACCCAGTGGATATTCATCAGTCTTGTGTTCATCATCACGAACACTATTAATACTGATCAATTCCTTTAAATCCTTTAAGTAAGCCTCTTTGTACGCTTGCGCACTCTTTTTCCAATCAATTGTCATTTATCTCGCTCCTGTCCATTTCTTATATGTCAATTTTATCACACTATTCCATCCACGATAGTAATCCGTCCGTATGGAGAATGCTATAATTGAATAAAATACAGATTCGGATGGGAGATCTGATGATGGCAAAAGTAACGAAAATCACAAAAACGATTTTAACTGATGTAATCCGGAAGCGACCAGCAAACAGTTTCAAAGGCACATATGGCAAAATTGCATTAATTGGCGGTAGCCGGAATTTTGGCGGCGCAATTATAATGGCCTCACTGGCGGCGGTCTATTCCGGCGCCGGACTGGTCACTACGATTACTGATCCAAGTAATCAGACCAGCCTCCACGACTGGCTGCCTGAAGCGATGTTTGTCGATTGGGACCAGTTTGAACAGGCTGAGCCAATTATCAAAGCTGCAGATGTTGTTGTGATCGGACCCGGATTGGGAACGGATAACCATGCATTTGACATCTTGACTAAAGTATTCGGATTGGCTCACAAAGATCAAAAGTTAGTGATCGATGGATCCGCACTGACATTACTTGCAAGTAACAATTTGTCATTACCAAAGGATTCGACTAACATCCTGACTCCTCATCAAATGGAATGGCAACGCGTCTCGGGTATTAAAATTGCCGATCAGACACCGGACACCAACCAAGCCGCTGTTCAAAAGTTAAATGCCATTACAGTGGTTAAATCACATCGAACTCAGGTTTATGCGGATGGACAGATCTTTGAAAATACTGGTGGCACCCCAGCTCAAGCTACTGGTGGCATGGGAGATACGCTTGCTGGCATGGTTGGGGGCTTTGTCGCCCAATTTAGTGACACCCCCAAGGCTGTTCTGGCCGCTGTCTACTCTCACAGTGCCATTGCAGATAAATTGGCTGAAAAGCAATATGTCGTTTTGCCACACCAAATTAGTGAAAGCTTGCCGAAATTCATGCATAAACATCAAGCAGAATAAATACTTATAAAGACAAAAAGGCTGGGATAAAAGTAGCAAAACTTTTATCCCAGCCTTTTTGTGCTACCTTGTTATTCAAGCTAAAGTGAGCAGTATCAAAATGCCTCACGCCCCGCTCTCTATTGAATATTTAACAATCGCCTGAGTTTGTCACTTCGAGGGCCTAAAATCATATCGGCAATTCGGCTCTTCAACGCCAGATAGATATAAATCAAACCGCCAACTGCGACGGCAGCTAACGTGACGATCAAGCTGATGACTCGTCCTAACGGGTTACCGACCAATTGAACCACAAAATTCAACCCATAAACAGTCAGTAATGCGGCAACATACATCAATAGTGAATATTTGGTAATCTTACGAAAGCCAATATCCAACATATTTTTTTCAAAACCAAAGTGGCGATTCAAATATCTCAGAATCAACCAATTGGCAACGGTCAATCCAATTCCGGTTGACAACAATGGGCCAAATGATCCCAAGAAATAGGTACATGGCCACTGTAAAACGAACTTAACAGCCGTGCCGATCGCGAAAAATTTAACTGCGCGTCTATTTTGAGACAAGCCCTGCATCACAGCTGAAATCACCACAAACATTCCCATCGGAATTGAAATGATCGATGAAAATGTCAGAATGTTGGCACCTAAAGCTTGCTGGTTGGTGCCATAAAACACTCGATTTAATGGACCGGCAATTGCTGCCATTCCTAGAGCTGCTGGGATCATAACGAACATAAATAATGCTAAAACGTTAGAATTCTGTTTGCGTATCTCTTCATCATCACCCCTGGTCAAAGCTTCAGACAACATCGGTACAGCAGTAATTGCCAGCGCTGACGCTAATGAAATTGTAATCATAATCAGTTTATTTGAATTAACGGCAAACATTGCGTACAAATCTGATAAAGTTGCGTAATTATAATCAGTTGCCATCCGCATAATTTTGAAAAATGTGAATTGGTCAATCAACATAAAGATTGTAATTCCAGCACCCAAAACGATAAATGGGACAGCTTGGGAGATAATTTCCTGATATAATTGTTTTGCTTCTACGTGAATCTCGTTATTGCTGTTTTGAACTAAATACTGAAAATCTTCCCGCCGTCTAAGATAATAGACACCTAGAGTTGCCAACCCAGCAACGGCGCCAACAAATGCAGCAAATGTTGACTGAGAAACGGCGTTCACCCAACTTCCATGCAACAACCGCATCATAATGAATGCGGTGATCAACATGTAGGCAACTCGTGCTAACTGTTCAATAAATTGTGAAATTGCTGAAGGCGCCATCTGTTGGTACCCTTGGAAATAGCCACGGGTCAAACTCATTGTTGGGATGATCAAAATTGCCCATGCCAACGAGTGTAATACGGGTATCACGTTGGGATTGCCACCATCAATCAATGGTGCGCCAAAGTAGAGAATCAGCGCACAAATCACCCCGGTAGCGACTGCCAGCACCAATCCCCGCTTATACAAACGAACCCCAACGCCATATTCATTTAACGCGTTATAATGAGCGACTTGTTTGGCAATCGCCGATGGGATCCCGGCAATCGCTGCAATCAGGAAGAAACTGTAAATGTTATAACCCAATCCATATAAGGCATTGGCGCGAAAGAAATATTGACCAAACCAAATGCCCCACGGAATAATATAAACAGCGCCCAAGAAGCGGCTAAAAATACTTCCTGCCGTCATCCATGCCGATCCAGACAACATCTGGTCGCGTGACGTTTCGGACTGATTTTGATTATTCTCAATCATGATTGTTCCTACTTTCGTATACTTTGACACTCGTCTTATTTTAATAAAGTTGTTTGTGAATAGCAATAACCCCGTTATATATTAAAAATTACTTAAGCATAAGATGTTTTATGCCAATGTAATGAAAAAGTATTGTCACGGACGCCCTAAATGCACTAGAATATTTTTATATGTGGTCTTAATAATTTTCGAGGTGAAACGCTTGTGAGTAAAAAAAGAATCGAGTGGATTGACGTTGCCAAGGCGGTCGGAATTGTTGCCGTTGTGTTTGGCCACGCCATGACACGACACGGCACCATGTTCCATTTTCTTTATTGGTGGCATATGCCCATCTTCTTCATCATGGGGGGATTTTTCTTAAAACCAATCGTTCATAATGATTGGATTGGCTTTTTCAAAAAACGGATTCTTCCGCTTTTAATTTCATATTTAATCTGTGGTGGCTTTTTAATTCTCCTATCACACTTTATCCGCGGCGAGAGTTGGTCGTATACGATCTTCTACTTTGCCCGCCTACTATATGGTGGCCGGACACTGAACCATTACCTCAGTGTCTTCTGGTACATCAATGTATACCTGCTGGCCTTGGTTTTCACATCAATCGTCATTACATATGTCAAAAACCGGGAAGCACAAATTATTGTGGCGTTTGCTTCATTAATTATCTCAACCAGTTACAAACACATTTATTTCCTATCGTACAAATATATTCCTTGGGATCTTGATGTTGCTTTCATCGCCATGTTCTTCATGTTATTTGGATATCTTTACTTCCATAAGATTCAGCAATTTGTCAAAGACTTGTGGGTCATCATCCCCGCTGCCATGCTAACTGTATGGCTGTTCTGGATGCAGCATATGGATCGTTTTAATTTTGCATTCTTTCTCAAGTCCAAAATTATTCATGCATCATATCACCATATAGCAATTTCTCGGGTTTCTTACATCACTTTTATCCCGATTATCGTTTGTTTAGTAGTCTTCAGTGCCAGCTACTATTTCTGCAAATTCATGCCTCAGTTCTTGATCAAACCAGTTCAACTGCTTGGTCAGCAGACCTTAGGAATCATGTATTTGCATAAAGCGGTCATTGACATCATTGATGAAGCCGGATATAACGGTGCCATCATGGAAACCGTTTTGGCCGTGTTAATCTCCTTCATGCTGTCACTGATGTATGGCTATGCCAAACGAAAAATAAAGAATTCTCGTATAAGGCGGTCAATTAGTTGATAAATTATCGGCGCTCAAGAAATTTGCGAATACTTTACTTTTTAATAGGTGGACTCATAATCTTGGGTTTCGGTTTCAATATTTGGCAGACACAACACGCACAGGATCAATTACAAGCCAAGTATATTGATTCAAGTACCCCCACTATTTTTGTTCATGGCTGGGGTGCAACTTTGCGCTCAGAAAAGGACATGATTTCTGCCGCTGAAATCAGTGGTGCGGCCTCTCGCCGAATGATTGTCCGAGTCAGAGCGAATGGTAAACTGGCGGTTACCGGAACCGTGAAGCCGTGGATGATTAATCCAATCATCATGGTGCGCATGGACAACAACCGCGCAGGTGAAGTCCAATATGCTCGTTGGCTGACTAAAGTCTGTAAGTTATTAAAACAAAAATACCATGTCAATGAGCTGAACTTCGTCGGTCATTCCATGGGCGCATATGCAGTAATCTATTACAACCTGTTGAATGGTAATCAAAAATCGTTGCCACGAACCAATAAACTGTGTGTGATTGCCGGCCCATATGATGGGATTATGGATAATCATAAATCCAACCAACCGACTTCTGGACCATTGATGCAGTTATGGGACGATGCCCCAAACAAAAATCGGATTTTACCAACTGGACGGCCAAAGATTATTCATCCAGAATATCAGATGCTTTACAGGCTTCGTAGTAATTTCCCGCGTCAAGCCAGAGTTTTGAATATTTACGGCAATCTTGGAGATGGATCTAATTCGGATGGTGTCGTGACAAACGCCTCGGCACTTTCGTTAGGATACGTTTTAAGAGATCACGTCAGCTTCTATCAAACATTTCAAGCATTTGGACCGAAAGCTCAACATAGTGCACTGCATAATAACAATATAGCCGTGAACAAGATTTTAACCGAATTCTTGTGGGATAAGAATTATCAAGATAGTTCAGCAAGTGACTTAATGCAGTAAATAATATTTAAACAGCCAAAGTCCGTTTTGGATTTTGGCTGTTTTTTGCGCATTATTTGATGGTTTTAACAAGTTTACGGTTCGCGGTAACGTATGATCCGTTAGTCAATACAAATCGAGTTGTTAAATGGTAATGAACAATCTGCTTGACTGATAAAATCTCACCAAATTTGTACGATGCACGCTTGCCGCTTAGATTCTGCTGCGAATATCCATGCACACCGGTCGGATTAATCACTTTGACTTTTAGATGCCGCTCAGCATAATATACAGGTCTCACATACCCCCAACTGGCCGTCATGTAGCCAATTTGGCCATTCGAAGGACTTAAATGATTCACATCCCGCACCCGATACCGTAACTTTCCTGCCGCGGAACGTGCGTAGCCAGTAACAACAAACATGGGCCGAGCGTATCGCTTTTGCTTAGGATACACAAAAATCCGATCGGCCCGCTGAAAATTACGATGCTTGTATATAGCAACTTTATTAATCGCATAAATCGCCATCCCTTTGACAGCAAGGCTATCATTAACTTGTGAATCCGGCCTGGTGGCATTGACAGTGTCAGATTTGATTTGAAAATGATTGAAATCATTCTGATTGGCTGGTGATTCGATTGGAGATTTATCACCTTCTGAAACCTCTGGATGAACGATGGCGTTTCGACTATCTGGAAGCCGTTTTTCGGCCTCTGGTTTAGCTTTGGGCGCTTTGACTGATTCTCGTGTTTTTGCTTCCAGGGATGGCTTGATGGAAGCGTCTACCGGTTGCTTACCGGCTTCCTCAGTGGGTTTTGGCTTGTCAGTCGGCTTGGGCTTATCACTGGGTTTGGGTTTGTAAGTACGTTCTGGCTTCTCAGTAGATTTGGGATTCTCAGCAGTCTTATCTGCGGGTTTTTCTCGCTCTTCAGGGTCCTGATGATCGACGTTCGGCTTTTCAATATCTGCCGATTGATTGCCACTTTTAGGAGTCTGAGGGATAGATTGATCGGTTGTTTGCTGATCTGCCGGAGTTTCTGATTGATTGTCACTCTGTTTGTGATTGTCAGGGACGGTAACAGCTGGATCACTCACTTTCGGCTTTTGACTTTCATCCCTTTCTTCACCAGAATCGGTGGGCAACTCGGCATTTGCCTCTTCATTTGGTTGGGGTGTTTCAACTGGTAAATAAGAGAACCTGACGGTATAAGTTGGGTCTCTCAATTCCTTAAATGTGAAGCTCACGGACTGATCAGGGTTCTTGTGAAAGTATTGATTAGGCAGCTCAATGTCAAACAATTTGTATCCAGCAACTTGTTTGGGGAAGATGGTGACTGAGTCGGCATAATGCAATGTTTTTGTGTCGGTGTCGATTGTGTACCCTTTGTGTTTGACATAGTCAATATTGACGGTTGCCGTGTACAGACCCGTAGAGTGTTTGAGATATTTAAGCTTGAGTGGATGTGCTGAATCCGTGTGAGTTGTTGGAACTGTTCCCATTTCACGTTCTGGTACAAAATTCTTCAAAGTCGGCACTTCGAATGGCTGTCCTGGAATTCCCGCGATCTTGATTGATTCTGATCCAGGAACATCCTGCCAAGACTTGTCTTGATCCGACTGATACTGTGGCTGGACATAAAAAGTAACCTGTTGTGATTGAGATATAAGACGATCCTCATGCACAACCAACGAATTAGCATGAATGATCGGTGTCTGCAACAGCATAACGCCACTGGCCGCCGTTAACAGCAAAGCTCCCCATCTTTTGGTACCAGTATACTTATCAGAATTTCTCGTAAAAAATTTATCCATTATCCTTCTCCTTATAATATTTTTCAAAACGACATGATTCGTTTCATTCGTAATATATATACGGAGAAAGTACTGGATATTTTTTGTTTTTTTGAAATTAATCAAAATTTGGAATGCAAAAAAGCAGTCAGGAAAGTTTTTCCTGACTGCTCTGTGTTTCAACTAGTTAACCAACTACAATATTCACAATCTTGTTTGGAATGACAATCACTTTTCGAATCGTCTTACCATCCAAATATCTTTCAACATTTTCGTCACCTTTAGCAGCTTCTTCAACCTTATCTTTGGCCAAATCACGCGCTACTTTGATATGTGAACGAACTTTACCATTGACTTGAACCACCATTTGAACCGTGCTCTCAACTAACTTGGATGCATCGTAAGTTGGCCATTGCTCATAGGTAATGGTGCCATCGTGACCCAACAAACTCCAGAGCTCTTCGGCAATATGAGGTGCAATTGGCGACAATAGTTTGACGAAGCCTTCCATGTAGGAAATTGGCAATGAGTCCGCCTTGTATGCGTCGTTAACGAAGACCATCATTTGAGAGATGCCGACATTAAAGCGCATGTGCTCAAAGTCATCGGAAACAATTTTGACGGTCTGGTTGTAGATTTTGTCGAGCTTGCCATCATTGATCGTGGTAACCCGATCACGCAAATGGTTATTGTCATCGATCAACAAACGCCATACCCGGTCGAGCCAGTGATAAGCACCATGAATACCTTCAGTACTCCATGGCTTGGCAGCATCGATTGGGCCCATGAACATTTCGTAAACCCGCAAAGTATCCGCACCATATTCATCGACAATATCATCAGGATTGATGACGTTACCTTTAGACTTGGACATCTTTTCGTGGTTGGTTCCAAGAATCATCCCTTGGTTAACCAACTTCTGGAATGGTTCCTTGGTTGGCACAACCCCGAGGTCATACAAGAACTTGTGCCAGAAACGGGCATACAGCAAATGCAGTACGGCATGTTCTGCACCACCAACGTACAAGTCGACTGGTGACCAATACTTTAACTTTTCAGGTGAGGCAATTGCCTTATCGTTATGAGGATCCATGTAGCGCAGCCAGTACCATGAGCTACCAGCCCATTGTGGCATGGTGTTGGTTTCACGTTTACCCTTGCGGCCATTTTTATCAACCACGTTAACCCAGTCTTTTAAGTTGGCAAGTGGGCTTTCTTTACCACCTGAAACTGAAATATCTTTGGCTTTTGGCAAGCGAAGCGGCAATTCATCTTCGGGTACCAAAGTCGTCTCCCCATCTTCCCAATGAATAACCGGAATTGGTTCACCCCAGTATCGTTGACGACTGAAGATCCAGTCACGAAGTCGGTAGTTAACTTTTTCGTGACCAGCTTTGTGTTCAGTCAACCAATCAATAGCTGCCTTAATCGCATCATCTTTGCCCATGCCGTCCATGAAACCGGAATTGAAATGGGGACCGTCGCCAGTAAATGCGGCTTCATCAGTATTGCCGCCTTCAATAACCGGCACAATTGGCAGACCAAACTTTTTAGCGAACTCATAATCACGGTCATCATGTGCTGGAACGGCCATAATGGCACCAGTTCCGTATGATTCCAGAACATAATCACCGATCCAGATTGGGACTTCTTTACCAGTCATTGGGTTAATTCCATACGCACCGGTGAAGACCCCACTCTTGTCTTTGTTCAAATCAGTTCGTTCGAGATCTGATTTACGTGAAACTTCATCTTGGTAAGCTTTAACTTCTGCTTCTTGTTCTGGGGTTGTGATTTTTGAAACCAAGTCGTGTTCAGGTGCCAGGACCATGTATGTGGCACCAAACAAAGTGTCTGGACGAGTGGTGAAGACTTCGACCTTGTCATCTGGATGACCTTTAACCTGGAAGAAGACACTGGCACCACGAGAACGGCCGATCCAGTTACGTTGCTGTTCCTTGATACTTTCCGGCCAATCCAAATCATCCAAATCATCGATCAGACGATCAGCATACGCGGTAATTCTGAGTACCCATTGGCGCATTGGCACCCGGTAAACCGGATAACCGCCACGTTCAGTTTTGCCGTCAACAACTTCTTCGTTGGCAACCACCGTGCCGCCCATAAAATCAGGTGCCCAGTTAACTTCGATTTCATCTTCATACGCCAAACCGCGTTTATACAATTGTTCGAAGATCCATTGAGTCCACTTGTAGTAACCTGGGTCAGTGGTATTAATCTCACGATCCCAATCGTACGAGAATCCCAGTGAACGAATTTGTCGTTTGAAGGTCTTAATATTCTTTGCTGTAAAGTCGCGGGGATTATGCCCGGTCTTTAATGCATACTGTTCTGCAGGTAATCCAAAAGCATCCCATCCCATTGGGTGAAGAACATTCTTCCCCTGCATCCGCTTCATTCTGGCCATAATATCAGTAGCCGTGTAGCCTTCAGGATGGCCAACATGCAGCCCTTGACCTGATGGATAAGGGAACATATCCAAGACATAATATTTTTCTTTGTCAGCAATTTCAGTCGTCTTAAATGTTTTATGTTCTTTCCAATAATGCTGCCATTTACGCTCAATTACCTCATGATTGTATGCCATTTTGCAACTTCCACCTTTCATATTTTCCAATAAATGAAAAAAGCCCCATAAGAAACCAGACTGGGTTTCTTATAGGACGATTTATCGCGGTACCACCTATATTCTCAATTGCTTGAGCTCTCGAATCAATAACGGCGATAAACCGGCTTAGTTTACTTTGTTCGACCAAGCATTCGACGATGAGTTCGCCACAACCTGTTCTGAGTTCACAGCAGCCACTCAGTTTCTGGAAAACAGGCAGTTAGTTACTAATTCGTCTCTGCATTTTCACAAATTGAAATTATTGTTTATTATCATACCAAAACGATCTTTAAAAAACAACTGCCCAGAGTGCTATAATTTTAGTTATTGGAGTTGAAGACATGAAAAAGCAATCACAAAAAATTTCCACATCCCTTGGCTTAATCTCGTTGGTCATTTTTCTCATCCTGACTTATGGCGTTGTACTACATAAAGAATGGATCAATTCGTTCGACAATTATTTCGGTCACATGGTCAGGGACTTGGCCACCCCAAGCCTCACCTCGTTTATGATTCATTTTACCAAACTAGGTAATTTTGAATCATTGCTGGGATTCACTGTCGGTGCAGGGTTAATCCTATTTCTGGTCCGAAAAATCAAAGCAGCCTTATTTCTGCTCATAAATGGCGTCGTATTGGCTGCCCCGATTGACAGCCTGGTGAAACATTTTATCAACCGGCCAAGACCAACACTGACACATTTGGTATCAGTCCACAGCAGCAGTTTCCCGAGCGGCCATTCAATGAGCATCATGGTCATTGCGGGCAGCCTGCTTTTGCTGGCTAACAGAATTTTGAAAAACAACACCCAGAAATTGATCGTTGATCTTCTCTTGATTATTCTGATTCTGGGAATCGGCATCAGCCGGATCTATGTTGGGGTGCATTTTGCCAGTGATGTTTTAGGCGGCTGGACTTTGGGCTTGGTCACCCTCACAGTTTCACAATGGGCATTCAATCAATTTGCGGGAGGTATCTCATGAAAATTAAATCAGCACTCGAATTCAGTCATGAACTCCTATCTGAAACAGTGAACACTGGTGATACGGTTGTCGACTGCACGATGGGCAATGGTCATGATACTTTGTTTTTAACCGACTTGGTTGGTAAAAAAGGGACTGTCTATGGCTTTGACATCCAAGGGGAGGCGGTTGAAAATACCAAGGCGCTCCTCAAATCCAATCACGTCCAAACAAAAAATGTCTATCTTTATAATATTAGTCATGCCAAAGTGGACGAGATTTTGCCCTATGAAACAATGATTTCCGGCGCCATTTTTAACCTTGGTTACCTTCCTGGTGGTGACAAAACCATTGTGACCTATCCGGAAACCACGATTGCGGCAATTAAAGGATGCCTCAACCACTTATGTCATAACGGCGTCGTGGTTGTAGTGGCCTATTATGGACATCCCGGCGGTGAACGAGAAAAAAACACCGTTCTTGAATTTGGCAGTCAATTAGACCAAAAACAATACAGTGTTTTAAAATACAGCTTTTTAAATCAAAAGCATTTCCCACCAATTTTGATGGCGATTCAGCGGATCGATTAATTGATCCGCTCTTTTTTATTTTTTCGGTCGGCTAAATTAGCGGCGTATGCAATTAAGATTAAGATCAGGCCAACCACAAAGACGTTGTGGAGCGAGTTGTACAAAATATTTCTCAACTGCGGTAAAATTTTGTCACTTAATTGATTGGCAGTTAAGGGATTGATCAACTTGTCCATCATTTTTAACGAGGTGTGTTCAGTCTGTCGAACACCCCGCAACATGGTCATGTTCATGACAATTCCAAAAATTGAAATCATCAACGTCTGCCCCAATGTTCGACAGAGGGTATTAAAGGAAGTTGCCACCCCAATCTGAGTTGGTTTGACCTCGTTTTGAACGCTAATAATCGACGTAGTAACCGTTAATCCAAATCCGGTACCGCAGATCATGGAAATGCCTAAAAAGGCCACAAACGGCGTATATGCCGGAATTAAGACCATAATGATCGCCCCGACCAAGATAAAGAAGAGACTTAAGTTGATAATCCGGTATGGTGAGGTTCTGGCTAGCAATTTACCAGCCAAAAATGAACCGACAATCCACATTAATGAACTGGGGGTCACGGCAAAACCGGCCATGGAAGCCCGCAAGCCCAAAATTCCTTGAGTCCAATCCGGCAGGTAAACCTCGTAGCCAATCAAAAAGCCACTGACCAGGAATACAACGATATTCTGAACGACAAAGGTTCGGTTATCGAATAATTCCATTGGAATCAACGGATCGGCAGCTAACCGTTCTGTACGAATGAACATCACTGTGGCAATCAAAGCCACCAGGAAACATGCGGCAACAATCTGCCAATTAATCGGGTCTTGGCCAACCAATTGGAAGGCATACATAATTGCCAACAGCATAATCGTCAACCAGGTTGTTCCGGCGATATCCATTTTGCTCGTAGTATGATGCTTATCTTCATGCAGGAACAACTGGACCATCACCATCACAATTAAGCCAATCGGCAAATTAATGAAGAAAATCCAATGCCAACTTAAGTGATCCACAATAAAGCCACCTAGTAGTGGTGCAATCACTGAGGCAATCCCCCAGGCAGATGAGTTCAACCCCAGCACCTGGGCGCGTTTTTCCAACGGATAGATATCAGCAATAATCGTGTTTGAAATCGGCATAATCGACCCGGCACCGACTCCTTGAACGGCCCGCCAGAAAATTAAAACTACCATCGAATGAGATAGACCGGACATTACCGACCCAAAGATGAAAATCAAAATACCACCAATAAACATCGGCTTTCGACCAACACTGTCAGCCAGCTTGCCATAAATTGGAGTCGCAATCGCATTTGTTAGTAAGAAAATGGAAAAGACCCAATTCATTAGGGAAACTCCCCGCAGGTCGCCGACAATTGTTGGCATGGCAGTCGACACGATTGTCCCTTCGATTGCTGCCATAAAAGTGGCGACAAATAAGGCAATTGTCACCAGGGTTACGTTACTTTTGGTAGCTGTTTTCGTCATGAAATGACCTCTTTTCTTTAAAATTAAACAAAAAAATGCCCTTGAATTTTCAAGGGCGTTTTGCTTGTCAGCTGTTTATAACTTGAAATAGTCTTTTAACGCATCAACCTTATCGGTATGTTCCCAAGGAAGATCGATGTCTGTTCTTCCGAAGTGACCATACGCTGCGGTCTGTTCATAAATTGGCCTCTTTAAATCGAGCATCTTAATAATACCTGCAGGACGCAGGTCAAATAATGCTCGAGTTGCATCAATCAATTTGTCTTCAGATACTTTACCAGTACCAAAAGTATTAATATCGATTGAAACCGGTTTGGCAACCCCAATGGCGTATGCCAACTGGATTTCTGCCTCACTTGCTAAGCCGGCGGCAACAATATTCTTGGCAATGTATCGGGCTGCATAACTGGCAGAACGGTCTACCTTGGTCGCGTCCTTCCCGGAGAAGGCACCACCACCATGATGGGCATATCCACCATACGTATCAACAATAATCTTTCGTCCGGTCAAACCGGCATCCCCTTGAGGACCACCGATCACAAAGCGACCAGTTGGGTTCACCAGATAACGGGTCTTATCATCAAGGTACTTGGCGGGAATGACTTTCTTAATGATGAGGTTAATCACGTCGTTTCGCACTTGATCCAACCGAACACCATCATCATGTTGAGTACTCAAAACAACCGTGTCAACCCGAACTGGTCTAGCATTGTCATCGTATTCCACGGTCACTTCTGCTTTGGCATCTGGGCCCAGGTAGCCAATCTCACCGCTCTTACGCAGCGAGGCCTGTTTTCTCATCAGCTTGTGAGCTAATGAGATCGGTAGTGGCATCAATTCAGGTGTCTCGTTAATGGCATAGCCAAACATGAGTCCCTGATCACCGGCACCAATCTGATCTAACGGATCCTGGTTACCTTCACGCTGCTCTAAGGCATCATCAACACCTAATGCAATATCAGGTGATTGACCGTCTAAAGCAACAATGACACCACAAGAGTCGCCATCAAAACCGTAACGTCCATCTGCGTAACCGATCCGCTTGATGGTATTTCGGACAACCTTTTGAATATCAACATATGCCGTCGTGGAAATCTCACCGAATACAAATACTAAACCGGTCGTAACTGAGGTTTCACATGCTACCCGGGCATCCGGGTCTTTTGCTAACAAGGCATCCAGAATGGCATCACTGATCTGATCAGCAATCTTATCTGGATGGCCTTCTGAAACTGATTCCGAAGTAAATAAATGTTTTTCGCGCATTTCATTTTCCCCCTATTATTTTTTAAGGTTACAAGGCTTCTTCACGCATCACGTGAATCCTATCGGGAACTCATAACTCTACAATCTTATCATAAAAGTTTTGGATTTCAAACCTTATTTTTGGCTGTCCATTGACCATTCCACGCAAAACCAGTAGGATTATTTCTGTAATTATCTATTGAAAACAATCAGGGGGCAGCGAAATGTTAAACATTGACCGAAACACATTAATCCAATCAGGACTGCGCGTTTTCAGCATGCTCTTCATTTGGATGCTGTTTGCTAATATTTCATTAAAAATGTTCTTCATCAATCCTCGACTGCTGCATCTGGTCTTAATCGGTCTGGTATTCGCTGTTTTGTTGAACGAAGTTTCCCGACCACGTAAAAACGCCTTGATGGTGATTATCATTGACATCGTTCTTGGCATCCTGCTGGCCTCGCTGTATTTCGACACCCCCAGCATCAATGTCTGGCTGATATTAATTGACTTCGGTTTGGCTAACGTCCTGTTGATTTCTAATTTCATCGATGAGCCTCACTGTCGCTGGATTATTTACGGCTTCATCAGTGGCACCGGTCTGGTGTTGCTATTCACCACATCCTATCATCATTACTTCTCCTTGATTTCACTAATGTACATCACGTTAATGATCTTTGCTAACATTTTCTTTTCCTATTACGCGTTCATGAAACGCAACAATCAGCTTTCAATGATTATTATTTCCGTTTTAATTTTAATGCTCTGCCTAACCCTATCGATTTCATTTTTGAAAATCATTTTAATCGCCGCTATTTTAGCGTTTTATGTCTATTTTGAATCCAGGGTCAATTTCCGCAATTATGAAAAACGTGCCAATGTTTCAACGGTTTCGTTTCTCTTATTTTCACTTTTGATCTGTTTTTAAGGTTCATTTATTATAATTTTGTTAATATAGTTAATTTTCAGAAAAGAATCAGCTGATTTGCCACCGGATCAAAAACAATCGTGTAGTATTGCGTTGATTGATAAATTCGACAAGGACGGTGACAAGCGTGAACATTAAAGTAGTTGGTGATATCCGAGTAGGAAAAATACAGCCATCATTGACCGGAAATCCCATTGTTGACGATGTCCTCATTCAACATTTTTGTGATCGACTCAAGGAAAAATTACATTCACTGCAATTATTCGTTGATATTATCCCAGACCATTTCTTTGATGCTACTCAGCCATGTGCTGACATCATCTTAATGGATCGGCGGATCATCAGTGATCTTCCCGACGAACTGCTGATGAACTTTAAAATAATCGACATTGACCATAACGATATTTTACGAGGTAACGTAACCGGCGCGTTTGATGCACTCAAGCGATACGATACCGGCAAAAATGTTTCAGCAATTTAGCGAAAAGATCCCCACGGCAAAAGTTTGAGCTGCCGTGGGGATCTTTTTTTCGTTTGTTCTGCTATTATTTAGTTGAAACGTGCTCCAATCGGCTGATCCCGGCCATTTAAGCGCATCAATCAATCATTCCAAAACCAGAAATGATTGATTGATGCGCCTAAATTCTGGGATCAAAGTGCCGCTTGTCGCACTCTTATTTTTTGAACCTACGATCCTTTTTAATATAAACAATCATGAACAATACCATGACCATCGTCAAAACTATCGTGTAGAACCAAGCTTCACCGCGGCCGGCCAATGGGAGTTTGACGTTCATCCCATAAAATCCAGAAACAATCGGTGGGATCGCCAAAATGAGTGACCAAATCGTGAGAAATTGCATGGTTTGATTTAACTTATTATTCAAGATGTTGCCAAATGCCGACTCAGTTTCTCGAACAACGTCACCGACCACATCAAACATCGTCTGGCATTGTTTGTATTCAATCAGCAGATCGTCAATTTCTTCATGAGCTTTACTGGTCAATTCCGGTGACATCTGCAGATTGTCTTTGATGGTCGACTGCAGTTCCTGCAACGCGATCAAGTTTCCTGCGGTGGCGGATCGCAAGTATACCAAACTGGTTTTCAGGGCTGCCAATTCATCCAAACTGCGGTTACTAATAGCCCGATTATGCATCCCCTCAAGCTTTTCAGCCTTCTGACTGATTTCATCTAATTTGTCAAAGTATGGGGAAATCAAGGCAAATAATATTGCCAGAATATGTTCGGCCACATTTTGATAGTTCAATGCGGAACGCTCCGATACCAGCTTCGCCTGTTCTGCAGCGTGACACACCGTAATCAGTAATGAGTTGCTGAACCCCAGAAAAATCGGCGAAGTCAGCATTCGACTCTGCTTCGGATCCGCAATTGCCCGGACTACCAGCGCACTGAAACCGGATAAATCGTCAAAAGTTGCCCGTGGCTGCTCATGCCGATCAAGCATGTAGCCTTTAAATTTAGCCGGTGCCTGATAATCAGTCGTAATTTTATTTAGTTCATCTTCGGTTGGTGAAATTGCCTCAACCCAAGTATAAGTATCAAGTTTATGAATTTTAATCATCATTGTTCCTCGAAATCGTTATTTTATTGATAACTAAAGTCTAAATTTTTCCAGGAACGATTTCAATACCCAAGCTACTCAGACTTATGACGGCGCTGAGAAACCTGGTAGATAACCAGCATCGAGCCGATCGAAATTAATGAAATCACCATGGCAACCCGAGTTGAGCTGTTCACTAATAGGAATCCCAAAATGAATACGAAGAATGCCAAAGTCAGATAGTCGGTCAGTGGATAGCCAGGCATTTTGAAAGTCTTGCTGCCCTTTGGATGTGCCCGACGATATTTAATGTGCACAATAATCAAGACAACCCAAACGACCACAAAATTGATGGTTGACACACTGGAGACCAGACTGAAGACGCCGGATGGAATAAAGTAGTTCAATACAACAATGATCAGCAGAAAAGCGGTCGAAAAGTTTAATGCGATATTAGGGACACCATTTCGGCCTAATTTGGTCAAAAATGACGAGGCGTTGCCACCCATACTCAGGGCGTACATGGTTCGACTGGTACTAAAGAGACAGCTGTTAGTGGCAGAAACGGCAGCAGTCAATACCACAAAGTTCAAGATTCCGGCAGCACCGACGATTCCAACCCCGGAGAAGACCTGAACAAATGGGCTGGCAGTCGTGGTGATTTTGTCCCAAGGATAGACACTCATAACGGCGATCATCGAACCAATGTAGAATAATCCAATCCGAATTGGCAAACTGTTAATCGCCTTTGGCAGGTTGGCCTCCGGATCGTCGGTTTCCCCAGCCGTTAATCCAACCATTTCAATCCCGACGAAGGCAAACACAACCATCTGAAATGACATCAAGAAGCCCCGGGCACCGGTTGGGAAGAGCCCGCCGTGATTGACTAGTTGACTAAACGACGCGGTTGATCCATCAACATTAGTATGAAAAATTGCGAGGCCAAATCCAACGACAACGAGTAAAATAATTGCGACCACTTTGATCATCGAAAACCACGATTCCATTTCACCAAATAATCCGACATTGACCAGATTGGCACCAAACAGACAAAGTAGGATGATCAGTGGTGGAATCCATTGTGGAACGCCCGGGAACCAATATTTGATATAAATCCCAGTCGCCGTCAAATCGGCCATTGCCAAACTAATCCAGCAAAACCAATACGTCCAGCCGGTCACAAACTCCCAGCGGTCACCTAAGTAGATTTTGACAAAGTCCAGAAACGAATGCTTGGAAGTATCCGACAACAGAAGCTCCCCGATACCCCGCATTAGCAGGAAACAAAAGATCCCAACAATTAGGTAAGACAGAATAATCGCCGGTCCAGAGGTGTGAATAGCCGATCCTGACCCCAGAAACAATCCGGTTCCGATCGCCCCACCAATTGCGATCATCTGAATGTGTCGACTCTTTAACGAACGAGATAATGAATTTGCCTGATCCTTAGTTTCCATAGTGTCCTCCTTAAAATGATAAATAAAAAAACGTCCCCAGTACCAATTACAGTACCAGGGGCGTTCATAGACGCGGTTCCACCCAAGTTCCACAATACAATATGTATTGCCTCTCATTGCAGATAAGGCTGCCGCCATTAAGTATTGCCATATTGGGTGCCAGCTCTCAGCAAATGTCAGCTCTCTGTGAATATTTACCAGTATACGGTTCATATTTAAATTGTCAACCCCAAATCGTCAACACTTGTTCATGAATGACGAACATTTTAAAATTCAAAACGGCAAAACATTTGATTTTTCGGTAAATAGCGTGTATCTTTGAGCCAATAAAAGTTAATCAGACTTTTAATCAATTTAGGTTTAGGAGGAGACATTCATGGCATCTCATACTGCTTTATTAATTATTGATTATACTAACGATTTTGTTGCCGATAAAGGTGCGCTTAGCTGTGGCGAACCAGGACAAAAATTGGAACCCAGCATTTTAAAGTTGGCGGATAAATTTGTTGCCAACGGCGATTGGGTTATTTTGCCAACCGACGTGCACAAGCCAAACGATCCATATCACCCAGAAACGAAACTGTTCCCCCCTCACAATGTCCGCGGGACTTGGGGACGTGAATTTTATGGTGGTTTGTCAGATTGGTTCAAAAATCATCAAAACGAGGATAAAGTCTATATGTATGACAAGACGCGCTACAGTGCTTTCGCAGGAACTGATTTAGATATTCGCTTACGTGAACGCCATATCGATACGGTCCATTTAGTTGGTGTCTGCACAGACATTTGTGTTTTGCATACAGCAGTTGACGCCTACAATCTGTGCTACAACATTGTCGTTCATAAGAGTGGTGTCGCCGGATTGACTCAGGCCGGCAACGACTGGGCACTCGACCACTTTGAGCACGTTCTTGGCGCAACCGTTGAGGACTAGTCAAGATTTGATTTTGCAAAATTTCTGAATTTAGTGTTTAATGTTCTTCAGTAGACAAAATATCTTTTCGAGTGAAGATGGGACGAAACAATTGTTTGATGACCATCTTCTTGATGTTTCCAAATATTTTGTACTAGGGAGGAACGACAATGGCTAATAAAGTGTCCAGATACAATAATGACCAGTGGGAAACCGCTAAAGAATCTGTTTTGCAAGAGTACGAAGATTATAAACAAACCTTGCGTGATCAAGGGGTTGACTATACAATCAAAAATGCTCGGAAATTATTGATCTACCAGGACCTGGTTGCCGAGTGGCAGCATAAATTGGGAACCGTTATCACCGACCTTGAAGATAATCTTTTTGCATTGTCGGTTTTTGATGACCTCAAGAAGCGGAAACAAAGTTCACTTTTGTCCCGCGGGTATGAACACATTTCCAGTTGGCCTGACTTTAACCCAACTGCGCTTGCCTTGTGGCTGGAACTTGAGGAAGACGAAGCGATGGCTTAGTTTGTGAGGTGTGAATCATGTCTCATTTTGATATCTCCATGGTGCTAACGATCGCAATTGGTCTGATTCTAATGGTGTTAACCAACAATCGACCTTTTGCAATTACCTTAGCCGTGCTGGCAATCCTAATCACCATCATGATGACAATTAAGAAAATCTTGGATCGAAATAAATCTCATAACTGAATTAAAGGAGTGTGGAAAAAGGCGATTTACTTCCGTAGCGTAACTTAGGATCACTTTTTGAGCTGAAAGCTCGGAAAGTTATTCGTAGTTACGCATAGGAAGCGGCCTTTTGGAACACGTTCTGGCTATATAAAAGTGAAAATTAAAGAGCTGACCGCGGTCAGCTCTTTTTGTGTCGAACAAAATTATTTTTTCTTTTCACTTTTATCCTTCTTCTGATTATTCTTCATATACTCATCCCGTGTCTGTAATTCCTTCACGTGAATTTTAATTTCGGTTGGCTTTAAGTCGGTCATTTCCGTGATTGTCTGCGTCAACTTTGTCGTAATTTTATTGAACACAGTTGGGATACATTTGCCGTATTCCAGCACTGCATCCATCGCCAATTTGACTTCTTTATCATCGTTATCTAAATCTACCTTCACCCCAGTCGATGGATTCGTCTCATCGCTGAATCGATCGGTCACTGAATCAATCAAGTTACCCTCTAAGGACAACACACCATCCACATCGCGAACAGTGTTTCCGGCAATCTTTGCTAATACATCATCGTCATAAGTCAGAACGGTTGCTACGCTGCTGTTATTTTCTTGTGTCATGGTTTTTCCCTCCATTGGCTATTCAACTCTGTCATCATTAACAGTGTTGGCAATATCGTCTTTTTTGCGGGTGCTCTGCTGCTCCCACTCTTTTTTTGTCAAAACGTCATTAATGTTTAAATTGATTTCGACAACATCTAAACCAGTATATTGTTTGATGGCTTTTTGAGTCCGACTACAGATCTCATCAAAGATATGACGGGCATCGGCACCATATTCAATCGTGGCTTCCATATCCAGGGCAACTTGTTTTTCACCAACTTCGGCATCAATGCCCTTTGTCGGATCAGTTGTCTTGGAGAACCGGTCAGCCAGTTCACTCATCATCCCGCCGTCTAAAGACAGGACCCCTTCTACATTTCTCGAAACCAACCCGGCAATTTTTTCAATCACTGAATTTTCGAAGGTTAATTTCTTAGTTAAGTCTGGTTTGGTAACTGTTGCATCCATCGCAGTCATCTCACTTTCTATCGTTAACTTCCTACTCGTCGCTTACTAATTGACTGATTAAGCTTTTGATCCCGCCAAATTTCCAAATGACAGTGCCGATCAATGCCCCAATCAAAGTCAGTGCCAGTACAATCAGCATGCCGCTGAGTCCGCCAAAGACCCACACCACGCCACAGATCATACCGAAGATGGCGCCGTACATAATTGCATTCATGGACATCCTCCTCCTAAACCACTCGAGGGCGGCTGGCTTTCTGTCGTCTGTTTGAAGTTTCAAATGGAGTGACCTTCACCCGCACTTTTTTCACTTCAACATCCATCAACTGCTGGACCTGCTTGGTAACAATGGTTTGAATTTCTTCACCCAATTGGACTAAATCCTGATTCAATTTATCAACCGCAGTCACGGTCACCCGGGCAACCCGATTCTTGGTTCTTAATCGCAATTTTACTTTCACGTCATTCACATTTCCCTGTTCCATAATGCGATTCTGCAAAATCTTTTCAATCGCAGATTTGGAAATGGTCAGACGTCCGTTCGACGATTTGAATCGGAGCTGGTCGGCTTTTCTAGGTGTACAAATAGCGGTTATAATCATTATCAGACTAACCAAGGCAACGATTACTGAAATGGCAATCGCAGTCACCAAGATCCACGGGGTGCCGGTTTGGGCAGTCTTTCCGATCGTTGAGGAAACATGATCGATCGGAACAACTAAGCCAACC
This sequence comes from Lentilactobacillus otakiensis DSM 19908 = JCM 15040, assembly GCF_001434145.1. GTDB lineage: Bacteria > Bacillota > Bacilli > Lactobacillales > Lactobacillaceae > Lentilactobacillus > Lentilactobacillus otakiensis. The sequence continues at coordinate 495,486 of NZ_AZED01000014.1, forward strand.
AGCCAAGCCGATTGAACAATTCCAATCAAACCGACAACCCATATGAGGAATTTCGTAAATCTGTTCAATTTGCAACCTCCTTTCTGAAAAGAGGTAAATTATCGGGCTATTCCACGAGTTACCATTGAAACAACCAAGACGAGGATAACAGCACCTACAATTGCAGGTAAAATTGCCATCCCGGCTAATTGAGGACCCCAGGAACCAAAGATTGCCTCTCCAAGCCATGCACCAATCAGGCCACCAACAATATTACCAATCCAGCCCATCGGCATGTCCCGGCTAACAATCGCTCCTGCAAGTGCGCCAATTAATCCACCAATGATAAGTGTCCAGAGTAAACTAAACATAATAATCATCCTTTCTTTAAATAAATTATGGAAATTATAGCTCCCTTGCTATGGTTACATTCTACAATAAGTAATCTATTATTGTGTGAATAAGTTGTGAAGAAAGTGGGTAATTTGTGTGAAAGAGTGTGAACCAAGCCGGTTAGCTTTTGAGCATTTGTGTAATAAGGCCCATTAACGCTGGGTCTGCGTTAATGGGCCTTATTGGACTAAGCGGAGAAAGCTGGCTTGGTGAACACGTTTCCGCTAGATAACAGTCGCAACTTTTCAATCCAACAGCCTAAACCCCCAACAAACAAAAAGAGCCGGCCAAAAGCCGACTCTCACAACGATTAATCTACATCACACCTAACCAAGCACCAATTCCCAACACAATTGAGCCAATAAACATCAGTCCAATCATCCAAATATGAAACTTTTTATGCATCACAACCAACGCCAAGTATTCACGAATAACGGCATTCGGCAAGTAATAAAACGGTGTCTTGGACCCAATTCCAAAAGCATTAATCCCAACTTCATGGGCCAAAATACCAGCCCGCAACGTGTGATAATTGCTGGTCACAAATGCAATCCTGGCTTTTTCAGATCCAAAGTCCCGATCAATCAGGGCTTTCGAAAATTTCATATTCTGCAGCGTATTAACTGACTGATCCTCAATCAGGGTATCTGCCCCTCTAGCTCCGTGCTCCAACGCATAGTCTCTCATGGCAACACTTTCTGGCACCAATTCGTCGCCGCCTTGACCGCCCGAAAAGACAATTTTGGCGTGCTTGTTGGTCTTGTGGATTTGTTTATTATAAAATTCAATTCCTTTGTTGATTCGCCCACCAAGCAAGCGACCAACTTTATGGCCATCGACCAAACCTGCACCTAAAATAATAATGTAATCTTTGTTGCTGCGAGGAAAATAAATTTGATACAGCAGCATAGAAGAAAGGGTATTCCAAACCGTCAGTAGCAGATAAGCAATCAGCATGGTTAAAAAGCTCATGACAAATGTTTGAATTGGGACTGGCAAATTAATGGGATTGAAGAAAATCAGAATATCCACCAAAACCACGCCGACACCGGCAATCAACGTCAGCGATCCACTCAAGCTATACCCTTCTTTGCGCCAGACAATCACTGCGTTCACAAATAAAAAGACAAAACTTAAGATTAGTCCCAAAATAACGGCTAAGCCAACAATCGCTAAAGCAACCGCCAAGACCAGTGCATAATATTTCTGGCCAATCATTTCAAATAATTGCAATAACAAGAACAATAAAGCAAGTAGATCCAAATTTGCCAACCAGCCAATGACTGATGAATTACGATTTTTAATTAAATATGTACCTAGTAGCACAGTTAAAGCCACGAAGACAACTCCGCTCACAAATCCTATCAAAGCCCGCCGATCCCCTCTCTATGAATCTGGTAATTTCGCAAAATAAAGGCCGGCAGCAAAACCAAAAGTTTTGTCCCGGTCCAAATATGGTGCCAAGAATGCTTATTTATTATAATTTTTGCTGTTCATTTCTTCAGCAGCAAATTCCTTGATAAATTTCAAAATTGCTCTGACTTTGTCGTCCCCGTAACGGCTAATCCAACTGTCAAATCGTTTAGTGATTAAATCGTTGACGTGCTTTTCAGTCTGCTCACCGGTCGGTGTCAGATGTAAATATAATCGACGGCGATCGCTTTCAGCCGGCTTCTGGAAAATATAATCATGCTGTAATAGAACTTTGATTTGACGTGAAATTGCACTACGAGTTACCCTTCGCTCGCTGGCAATATCCATTAGTGAAACGTTCTGTTTCTCAGCGATTGTGTGTAAAATTAAGTATTGTTCGAAAGACAATCCATACTTAGTTGCCGGTTCAGAAACAAAGTTATCTAAGTATTTAAGCGACGACAAATAAACGTCAATTGCTTCTTTCAATAGATCCTGATTTGTTTTGCTCATATCTGTCACCATTCCCCTTTAATTATTAAACCTTATATCACCTTAATTATATATTTTAGTAACCAGTGTCGCAACTAAATGGATTAACTTTATCGTTTTATTGATTTATGTTTTATAATTGTCTTATAACAAAAAAGGATTGATATCTATGGCAGATGAAGCAGTATCACTGATTCACCACGTTGAACTGAATATTTTCAAACAGTTTGCGGCAATCACCCACAAACATCACATCCACTATATTGCCCTCGGCGGGACCATGCTCGGGGCTGTCCGTCATCAAGGGTTCATTCCTTGGGATGATGATATGGATGTCGGGATGCTGCGGGCAGACTATGAGCAATTTTTGAAAGTCACATCAGATGACCTAAAAGACACCCACTACTTCTTGCAGACACCCTGGACGGACGAAAATTACGCTCTCAGCTATTCCAAGCTGCTTGACCGGAATACCTTTATCGAAGAAAAGAACAACGTCAATAACGCGCGTAAAGGGGTATTCTTGGACATCTTCCCACTAGACAAGATTCCAGACTCTCCTGCCCGTCAACGTCGGCAAATCCTTGATATGCGACGTTTAGACAGTCGAATCTATTTAAAGCTGCGGTATAACGTGATCGACAATCCAATTAGGAAGTTTCAAAATCCATTGTCTGAAGAACAAGTTGAGACTGCAGATGACTTCAAGGAACAACGCGAAGCTGTCATGACGATGTATAATGACAAGCCTGCTTTGACAAATGTTAAAAATCTGGCTTCACAATACGCTTACGACAAGGAAATTCTCAGCTTGGATGAGCTTAATGATATCGTCAACTTACCTTTTGAAGATACTGAAATTCGCGTGCCAGCAGATTATGATGCAATCTTGACAAGAATTTATGGGGATTACATGGAATTACCGCCGGAAAATGCCCGGACAGAGAAACACATTGTCCGCCTAATCACTGATAATCAAGAGTTTGAACTGTAACTAATTACTTGCGTTGACCAGATTATTTTGGTAGGTTACATATGATAAGCAATGTAGAAATGAAGGTGTTATGAATGTTTAATCCAAATGAATCCCGATTCGCCAGCTACACGATCGTTTCATCCTTACCTGATGAAGCAATTGATAATGTTTGGTACATCATCGATAATGATTTGCAGGGCGTTTTCCAATTATCAAATTTGATCACATTTAATTTAGTTAATAACGATGGCAATTTATCCTATGATTTTATTCAGGGAAATGAATTGGTTGCCACTTTTGATTCACCATACCCTTACGATAACGGCTATCCAAAGTCGCTGGTCGTCTATGACAGCGGTGACCGCCAAATCATTGCGACACCGTCTGAAATTAATTTATAAATCGTAAATAAAAATGACTTGGAAATGAATTCCAAGTCATTTTTTGTTTACTTAAGTGCCTGTTCGCACACCCAGACATTTTGATTGTTCAATTTAAATCGGTACCACACTGTACTGCCGTTAGTATAAGTCTTAACGGCTTTTTTGTTAGCCTTGACCGTCTGGTTCAGAAAATCCTTTGAATAACCACTTATCTTAGAGAGATACGACGTGTTGTAAACGTGATTTCGAAGCGCATAATGATCTTTTTTGATGGTAATCGAGACACTGGAATCCGTAAAAGTTACCGGGTTGAAATTCAATGCCTTCCCGTATACCCAATACTTTTGAGCATTAGCAGCCTTGCTGAACCGGATTCGATACCATGTACTCTTAGCGGGCTGCTTAACGCCACGAGAGTCAACGTAGACCTTCTTGCCGGTGTAAGCCGGTACATATGTCCAATTGTAGCTAAACGTGCTGTAACCGGACCCCTTGACGTGATTATAAAGTCGATACTTTGAAAAGCTTCGATTCAAACTCGCAGTTTCATTTCCCTGACCCTGGTAATACTTGACGGTCGTTGGTTGGGAAACAGCATTCCCAGATAGCTGGGAACTACTGGAAGAATCCGAAGAAGTTGGATTGCTCGAATCAGACCCACTCGAAGCATCATAGTAATGTTTAACCAGCGCATAAAAATCATTCATGGTATACGCTTGGCCGAAGTACGTTTTCCCTGATTTGGCATAGTAACCGTCAGGATCAACGTGATCCGAGCCGCCAAGATATTGGGCAACCGCTTTGTGTGACCAAACAGTGCCCTTGCCGTCGTTGACTGCATTATTCAACGGTAAATTATATTGATGAAGGAGATCAGCTGTATAATGGGCTGCATTATTAACTTCTTTGGCAAACGCTGACTTACTATGGACTTCGACCTGCTCAAATTGCAAGAAACGCCCATTCCCTGGGAACCCACAGCCCCACGCAAGATAGTCAGTGTTGGCAATGTTGATCACTCTGGATGCATCCACATATGAGTGAACAAAAGCGTTTTGATAATTCTTTTTCATATAAGCAATTTCACCATAAATGGTTGAATTTGGATTGCCGGTTTCATGAACGACTACACCATTTGGGGTCCCCGTCGTATACTTGTTCTTTGGAAAACCACTCCCAATTGACTTGGTAACATTGGCAGGCTGCAATTGATTGCTGTAAATATAATTGTTAACGGCTGAGTCAGCATGAATGTCAGTCAATACCCCGATTGAAAGCCCAACTGCTGTAGCGACGCCAAGTGACAATCTAATGAAATTTTGAAACGCTGAATGTTTTTTCAAAGCCGTTCCCCCCAACAAAATAATCTGGCAATGTCTCTTACTATCACTGCATGAATCATCATATTAATCCTAACATATGCAAGATGATTGTGAAAAGCTGAATTAACTTTCACTCGTCCAAAATGAGAAAAAGCGAAAAAAATAAAAAGCAGGCAAACTGCCTGCTTTTCTATTTACTGCTCCGGCTGGGTTCGAACCAGCGACCTCTTGATTAACAGTCAATTATTCTACCACTGAACTACGGAGCAAAAATATTTACTTAATGACCACCTAGATAATATATCATATCTGAGAGTGGCTGACAACTAAAAAATGCATAAAAAAAGATTTTGAGAGATCTGTGGATCCCAGAAGATCTTTACTGCTCCGGCTGGGTTCGAACCAGCGACCTCTTGATTAACAGTCAATTATTCTACCACTGAACTACGGAGCAAAAATATTTTCTTTAAAAACGACATATATATTTATATCATATCTATCGAAAATATGCAAACGAATTTATCATCTAAATTTCATCAAGCCACTAACTAATGTGATTTTCTTTAAGAATAATGTCAACTTCCTTCTGCATCTCAGGGGTCTTCTTCCATTCCTCAAAATGATCCATGTCTTCGGTTGGCATTGTGTAATTTTCGTTGATGTATTGTTCATATTTGGCCACATGAGGTGAATGCGGGATGTTTAGCTGTAATATCCTGACCTGCTTAATAAAACCTCTCTCAGCAGCTAATTCTGCCCTTCCATTTTGAACCATGTTGCTAATCTCAATATATTTTGTGCCATCGTTTCTAGTAATTTCTTCAATCAATGTCAATACTTCATGACTTTTCAACTTACTGCCTCCTCATTAACTCACGCAAACAATTATACATAAAAAAACTGACGTTATAAAGGCGTCAGTTTTTTAAGAGAGAAAGAGAATTGATTAGAAGGTATTTATTTAGTACCCGAACATAATATACTCAATATTGTAAGCGCTGTCAACTGATTTCAGAAAAAAGGTTGCCAAATTGTGTTTAGGCAACCAATTAATCACTCTTTACCTGGTAGATGCAACGTATGTGATGGATGGACGATGGAAGTCGGATTGTCGATCACATGCTGCAGTGAGTGGCCGGAAACGTTAACGAGACAGAAGAAAACAACCAAAATAAGGACAGCCCAAGTCAGCAGCTGATTCCAAATTGACATCTTCTCACTAATCACAGAACCATAAAATTGTTTATGAATTTTAGCAGGGATATCTTTTTCATCAGGATGCTCTTTTTGAGCCTGTTCAGTAATTTGTTTTTGATAATTTTTGATGCTGAAGTTCTTTTGAACACTTTTTCGTTCAGTTTCAAACTTATGCTTTTCTTTTTTACTCAGCTTTTTAAACCACTGGGTAAACTCACGGTACTTCTTGGTAACTTCTTTGGTCTCCCCGACCATTTTAAGTTCGCCATAGTTAATCCAAGCTACTTTATCACAAAGCATTTCGATTTGTTTGAGTGAATGGCTGACGAAGATGATCGTCTTACCTTCCTCTTTAAATTCAGTGATCTTGTCCACACACTTTTGGTAGAACGTATCGTCACCAACGGACAAAGCTTCATCAATAATCAAAATGTCAGGATTGATATGGACAGCAATTGCAAAACCAAGTCGAGACCGCATACCACTTGAATAACTCTTAACTGGCTGATCAACAAAATCGCCGATATCAGCAAATGCGATGATATCAGGCATCAGCTCGTCAATTTCTTCGTTGGTCAAGCCCTGCATCAGTGATTTCAAACGGATATTTTCACGGCCGGTCAAACTACTTCTCAATCCAGCATGAATCGCCACGATCGAAGTTTCACCCCGAACGTCAACGTAGCCGGTTGTTTGCGGAATAATACCCGAAATAATGTTTGAAATAGTTGATTTTCCGGAACCATTAACACCAATTAAGCCCAGCGTCTCCCCTGGCTTAATGGTCAATGAGACACCCATGAGTGACCAAAAATGAGGGACTGGTTTTTTAGTAATCGAAAAGAATGAGCGCAATTTTTCTGATTGGGTCTTAAAGAGCTCATACTCCTTGGTAACATTTTCAACTTTTACTTTATAATCATTTTCCATTGTTTCGCTCCTAATTTAAGAGACTCTAAATTCACGAGTAACATTATAACAAAATTCGCAACAGAAAAAAGGATTCCCAAATAAACTTTGCGAACCCTTAAACATCTATCTGCGAACAATTCGCTCCAGAGGCAAACTGTTAAATTGAATCACGGAGTCGCCTTGATTAATTTTGGTTGCCCCATTGTCATTAAAGACAAAGTTCGGAATAATCCGTTTTGGCATACTATTAATTTTCGATCGTGAGTTTTCTTCTCTGACCGCGACGGAATTATTGTGACTTCCACCAAGTTGCTTATTCAAAGATGCGTTAATCTTTGAACTGATATCGCCAGAACTGGCTGACCCGTCAAGTTTGTTTAAATCATACTTCGTTATGATCGCATTCAGTTTATTGCCGTAATTCATATCCGTGGCATACGTTAGAGACAATGCCATGGCAGCATCAGTCGACGTCAATGCGTTATTTGTCCAAGTCCCCGCATAATAATCCGGATCAGTTAAAGTTCCATGACGGAGTAGATAAGCATTATCCTTGATTGAAGCTTCAACGGTTGGATACTTCTTAAAGGCAGCCGCTGTCATATAATGTTTCCCTTTTGAGGTATACTCTCCAGTACTCATGGTCACGGATTGACCATTATAAGCGCCTTTGACACCGAAGTAATTGTTTGCGTCCAATGATAGCTCTGAACGGCCGAAATCGCTCTCAACGATTGCTTGGGCCATCATAACAGATGGATAAAGATGGTTAGCCCTGCTTACTTTAACAACCGGTGTTTTGAGCTGTTCAATAAAATCAGTCTCAATACTGGCATTTGATCGATTTGCATTGACAAAACAAAAGCCGGTAACCGCAACCGCTGCGATTATGGCTTTCATCATGACATTTTTGACTTGTTTGAAAATTCCAAAAACCTCCCAATGGCTGATGGTTTAACCCCCGTTATAACCATCGACGCTTTATGCTTCAATTAAGAAAGGAACGAACCTGAAACCCAATATTTGGATGAAGAATTAGGCGTCGAAATTCGGTACCACAAGGAATGGTCATTAATCTTATAACCAATCTTATCAATGGATACCTTGGTTCCTATCTGTAAATCAACTTGATTTAACTTGTAATGTTTTTGCAGGTTGCCGGTTGCGTTGGCATGATCATACAAATAAGTCGAGGAAGCATTCTTTGAAATCGACTTGGTTTCTTTGTGATTAACAACGGCAACCGACCCAGGATATGATACTACATCTGAACCTTTAATCCAACCCTTTGTCTTGCCGTCAGCGATTCGATACCAAAGGACAAGGCCTTTGGAAGTCTTCTGAAGCGCGGTTTTGTTAACATTATAGCCTTTATTGGCAGCAGCAATTGTTTTCACCTTTTTAACGGGCTTTGACAGATAACTCGAGCCAACAATATGGTTATAAATATAGCCGGATGAAGATTTGCTTGGCGTTAATGCGCCGCTGGCAGTGCCGGTATACGTGGTAGCAAACGACAATGCAGGTGCACTGACCCAGAACTTCTTAGCTTTTGAATTACTGTAGAAGCGCAGACGATACCAGTTGGTTGAACTGTTGGACTTAACGCCACGCATGTCCAAATAAACCTGAACCCTGCTCTTAACGCCAAGTTGCGACCATGTGTACCGTTTTTGCGAAGTCGTTGAACCCTTCACATGATTATATACGTAATATTTCTTGTATTTACTGGAAAGTGGGACTAAATCTTTTCCAGATGCTTTGTAATACTTCACCTTAGCTAATTTTGGCGCAGCAGGTGCTTGAGCCGTAGCGGATGAAGAAGTCGCAGAACTGGCACTTGAACTACTTGCTGAAGTTGCTGACGAAGACGTTGAACTGCCGGTTTCTCCAAAGACCTGATCCAGGTTATATGTCTGAATGACAGTGATCAACGATTGACCATAGTTTGGAGCAGTCGCATATTTACCAGTCAAGGCGTTCGCAGCATCCTCATAAGTTGCTGCGTTTTCCTTCCATGAACCGGAGTAATATTTCGAATTCCAACTGGTTCCGTTGCGCAAAGTCGAACCGTTGTCGGCAAACGATGCATACGCAGATGGATATTTCTTAAAGTTAGCCGTGGTATTAATCATTTGGCCATTACTGTTATATTCAGTCGTTGGCATTGAAACAGAAGCACCATTATAGGCACCTTTGATACCAAAGAAGTTATTCGCTTCCGTAGTCAATTGGCTTTGGCCCCAACCGCTTTCCAAACCTGCTTGGGCCATCATGACTGAACCATAGAGATTATATTTTGTCGAAGCCTTTGTAACATCACTTTTATATTTTGAGATAAAACTGCTTGCTGTTGAAGCATAAGCTTGCTGGTATGTACTTTGGGCAGAAAATGCTGTGAATAAAACCCCCATCCCCGTAACAAGTAAGGCAGTTAGTCCATGCTTAATTATTTTATTCAATGATCCACACCTCCGTTTAGGCCACATCCCTATCATATTAGATAATTGTTGAAAAATGAAGCCCTAAATAGAATTAATTATCCAAAAAAGCTTTAAACTTTCTTAATAACTTTACCAACTCTTATAATATATCATTTTACGATTGAAAACAAAAAAAGAAACTATCATTTTAAAAATTAATGCCGATTTCGATCAAAAATAGTAAAAAAAGAAGGCAAGCATTTCTGCTCGCCTTCCATCATTGAAAAAACATTTTGTTATTCAACTGTGACACTCTTGGCCAAGTTACGAGGACGATCAACATCAAGTCCCTTATTCAAACTGGTGAAGTAAGCGATCAATTGTGCCGGTACAACACTCAGTAATGGCGTAATCAATTCGTTAACATCCGGAATGATCAAAGTATCGTCTTCTTCAGCCAATCCTTTGCGGACAATCGTGAAGGTTGCGGCACCGCGAGACTCAGTTTCCTGTAAATTGCTTCGAGTTAAATTGGCAGTCCGTTTTTGGGTAATAATACCAACAACTGGCGTACCCTCTTCAATCAAAGCAATCGTGCCGTGCTTCAATTCACCTGAAGCAAATCCTTCTGCTTGAACGTAAGAAATTTCTTTCAGCTTCAAAGCAGACTCGAGTGAAACGGTTTGGTCAATCCCACGGCCAATGTAGAAAGCCCGATTAGCTGGAACAAAGTATTTCTTAGCTAAGTCATCAATGATATCTTTTTCGTCAATGATAGCCTGCATACCTGTCGCAACCAATCCTAATTGTTGACGAATGTCAAATTCTTCGGCAATTGTCTGCTCCTTAGCTTCACCCAAGGCCTTGGCTAAAATGGCTTCAACCCCAATTTGTGCAGTATAGGCTTTAGTCGAGGCAACGGAAATTTCAGGACCCGCATGCAATAACATCGTATAAGTTGCTTCTCGGAATAAGGTCGAGTTCTCAACGTTGGTGATGGTCAAACTCTCATAGTTGTTGGCATTAACGTTCACCAACACCTCACGACTGTCGGCAGTCTCGCCACTCTGTGACAGGAAGATGAAGAATGGTTTCTTCGATAATAGTGGATTATCATAAGCAAATTCTGAAGCGATGTGAACTTCAGTTGGAACGTGCGCCAACTTTTCAAACAGCTTCTTGCCAACCAACCCAGCATGGTAACTGGTACCAGCACCGACAATGTACAGACGGTCGGCTTGTTTCATTGCGTTAATCAACTCTGAGTCAACATTTGGCTTACCTGATTCCTCAGTGTATAAGGATGCCAATTTACGCATTACATTTGGTTGTTCGTCAATTTCCTTAAGCATGTAGTAAGGATATGGGCCCTTGTCGGTTTCCTGAGCATCCATATCTACGTGGAAAGTATCACGCTCAACTTTGTTGCCATCACGATCTTCAATATTCACTGAATTTGGCTTGATGGTGACGACTTCACCATCGTGCAATTCAAGAAAGTCGTGAGTCACATTTAACATCGCCAAAGCATCTGAGCAGACAACGTTGCAGCCGTCACCAACCCCAATCAGCAATGGGCTCTTGTTCTTGGCAACATACAACGTTTCAGGATCAGTACTATCGATCAAAAGGAAGGCATACGAAGAACCTTCCAATAAACTCAACGTCTTCAAGAAGGCAGCCTTGGTAGTCATGCCTTCATTTTGAACAAAACGATCGACCAACTGGACAACCACTTCAGTATCAGTTTGGCTGGTAAAAGTCGTGTTGCTCAAATACTTCGCTTTAAGTTCCTTATAGTTTTCGATCACACCATTGTGAACCAAATAGAATCGATGATCTTCTGAGTATTGTGGGTGAGCATTATCAACACTCACAACACCATGGGTTGCCCAACGAGTATGGCCAATTCCAACAGAACCGTGAACTTCTGGGCCAACGGCAGCTTCCAATTCGGAAATCCGACCCTTACGTTTAACTAGGTAGTCATTCCCATTCAAATCGTTCACATAAATTCCGGCAGAATCGTAGCCACGATATTCAAGTTTTTCAAGCCCTTCCAATAAAATTGAAACAGCATTATCATTTCCAGTAACTCCAACTATTCCACACATTTTAGTATTCTCCTCAAATTTAATAAATTGGTATATACAGAATATTGACTCTATATATTTATATAACACGTATAATCTACCTAACTTGGAGAGAAAAGTCAACAAAAGATATCAAATGGTATAGCAAATCTTAAGAATTGGTATATTGCCTTTTTGAGAAACACAATGGACAAAATAAAAAGGAGTTGCAGCAAACTTTCGTTTTACTTACAACTCCATAAAAATTTGATATTTAAATTATTTATTTGATGAAAAAATGTGAGAACTATTCAATTCCCAACTCAGCTTGAACAACATCCGCAATTCGTTTGGTGTAATCATCAACCAAATCCTGGGTTGGTGCCTCGGTCATAACTCGAAGCAAAGGTTCCGTTCCACTCGGGCGAACTAAAACTCGGCCATCCCCGTGCATTTCCTCTTCAACTTGAGCAATCACTTCTTTGACCTTTTCGTTATCCAAAGCATGCTTTTTATCAGCCACTTTGACATTAATCAAGCGTTGAGGATATTTCTTAATTTCGCCGGTAAGTTCCGAGAGTTTCTTCCCGGTAGATTTCATAACAGATAATAGTTGGAGACTTGTCAGCATGCCATCACCAGTGGTGTTGAAGTCCAAGAAGATAATGTGGCCGGATTGTTCACCACCCAAATTGTAACCATCCTGATTCATTTTCTCGACAACGTAACGGTCCCCAACTTGCGTTTTAACGCTGGTCATCCCTTCACGCTCCATGGCTTTGTACATTCCCATGTTGCTCATAACTGTGGTCACAATCGTATTTTTCTTTAAACGACCACGTTCAGCCATGTACTTGCCACAAATATACATAATGGCATCCCCATCAACTAACTTACCATTTTCATCAACAGCGATACAACGATCCCCATCACCATCAAAAGCAATCCCGGCTTGGACACCCTTGTCCAAAACGAATTTCTGAAGTTGTTCAGGATGCGTTGAGCCAACATGGTCATTGATATTAAGGCCATCTGGATTGGTTGCCACAGTTTCAAATTCAATCCCTAAGTCAGCATACAAAGTTGTCACTAATTTACTGGTTGAACCATTGGCTGCATCGACAGCAACCTTCATTCCTGAAAGATCTTCTGAAATGGTTTGTTCAAGAAAATGAATGTACTTCTGACTACCTTCCAGATAATCTCCAGCGACACCCAAGCCGTCAGCTGCAGGCCGTGGCAGAATATCTTCAGGCCGTTCAAGGATGCCCTCAATTTCTTCTTCCAACTCATCGGATAATTTGTATCCGTCGGCGCCAAAGAACTTGATGCCATTGTATTCAACTGGGTTGTGAGACGCGGTGATCATAACACCGGCGTCAGCTTCCTGATTTCGGACCAGGTAAGCTACTCCAGGAGTCGTCACAATGCCTAAGTTCAACACTTCAATGCCAACCGAAAGCAAACCTGCAATCAATGCTTCTTCAAGCATTTGTCCCGAAATTCGTGTATCTCTGGCGACAAGCACTTGTGGCTGCTTTCGCTCAGAATGATGCGTCAGGACATAGCCGCCTGCACGGCCACATTTGAAGGCCAACTCAGGAGTCAATTCTTTGTTCGCAATACCGCGAACGCCATCAGTACCAAAATACTTCATGTTAAAAATTCCTCATTTCAGTTTCAATATTTTTATTAGTTGTTTCTGGTGACTTTAACCGAAATCCGTTCAGGATCAAAGCCCTTAACGTTATTCAGTTTGGAATCCAAAGAAACTTTCTTGGTCTTAGTCTTAGTGACATCGCTCGTATCAACCTCAACCTTAACTGAAGACAACTTCGCAAGTTCTGCCTTGGTACCAAATACCCGGACCCGTTTGGTAGGTGATGTTAAAGTAAAGCTTTCATTATCATCCGTAATGCCCTTTGGTTCCAGCTTGATCGGTAGTTCCTTACTATTACCAGGGGTAATCGGCAATGTCACATCAGCCGTTGCGGGCGTAATGACAACATTAACAGTGTTTTGCTTGGAATCGAGTGCCTCAATAATTGCCTGACTGGAAATTGATGATTTGGCATTTTGAGGAACGTTCAATTGAGCAACGACCGATTTAATTCGGTTGATCTGATCAGAAGCACCGGTAATCTTAACGTTCTTCACATCAGCGTTGGCTTGACCGGCCTGATAACCAGAAGCGATGTTTCTTTGTGAATATTTAACGGTTAACGGATAAGTGACCGTCTCCCGTGGCTGAATATCAACCTTAATTGTAGCCGGTTCGAAGCGATATCTCAAATCATTATTTAAACCATCCTGTTGAATTCGAACTGTATGTGTTCCGACACCAAGCTTTGAAAGATCAGCATAAGCCTTGAAATTCTGGGTATTCGCAGTGGTTGTTACCAAAGCGGACGGTCCAGTTAAATGAACTTTGACCTTTTGCGGATAACCGGTAACAAAATATTTGTTACTGTTAACCGTCAATGAAAGCGGCACAGAAAAAGTTTGGGTCCGATTAGAAGTTAGGGAGGTTGAATTGGTGTTGTTGCTGGATTGATTGCTGGTTGTATTGGATTGGTTACTGCCGACATACATAAACAGTAAGATTGCAAAGAAGAGTGACAATAGACGGTAAGCCCAATTTTTGAAGAGCCATTGTCTCATAACTACCGACCCCCTTTGAAGTGCTTGTCAATGAAACCAGACACAGTGTTAATAAAGGTCTTATGGGTCTGCTCATCCTCATCAGTAAATAGTTGGTTCTTGAAATACTTCAAGTAGTCATCCCGTGTCATGCCCCGAAGCAACTCGTTATTTTGAGTAATGGAAACTTCGCCGGTTTCCTCAGAAATAACGACCGTCATCGCATCAGTCAACTCAGAAATTCCGACAGCAGCCCTGTGTCGCGTTCCCAACTCCTTTGGAATCAGGTTACTCTGTGACAATGGCAGATAAGCAGCAGCCGCAGCGATCCGATTATCTTTGATGATCACAGCCCCATCATGGAGTGGTGTATTGGGGATGAAAATATTGATTAATAACTCTCCGCTGACATCTGCATCCAAATCAATTCCAGTTTCGATGTATTCTTCCAAACCGGTATTCATCTGCAAGGTGATCAACGCACCGATGCGTCGCTTGGACATATATTGAATTGCCCGGTCCAAAGCTGTGATCATCTTTTGGGCGTTCTCATTCTCTTTGCGCCCTTTAACAAAGATCGAGCCCCGACCCAGGTGTTCCAATCCTCGACGAATTTCAGGCTGGAAGATAACAACTAAGGCAATAACTCCCCAATTGATGACCTGATCCATAATCCAAGACAATGTAGAGAGCCCAGTGTATGCACTGATGATTTTAATCAGCAGAATAAACACAATCCCACGCAAAAGCTGGACAGCTTTGGTGTCACGGACGATCAGTAGCAAATTATAAATTAAAAACCATACGGCCAGAATATCGATGAGGCTCGTAAAGTTATGTACAGTAAAAATATCAGACCAGTTCATTGCGCTCTCCCTTAATTAGTTTTCAAAAATATTATATCATTCTACTCCGTGAAACTGATAATTGAATCAAATTTCCAATGATGTTTAAATAAATCATTAAAAAAGTCTTGAACTGATAATAATTGATGGCATTTGTCATCAAAAAATAGTTTAATTATATTGATAGGGGGTTTTGACGTGAACGCAAAAAATAAATGGCTGGTCCGAGCACTTTTTCTGGTTTGGATTGCCTTACTATATTCATATCTCAAACAACCCCCATTTAATTTTCTGGTTTTGAATACATTCTTGGCTTTTATTCCAATCGAACTCAGTTTTCATATCGACGTTGGAAAACCAAAGAATGGGTTCTTGTTTTGGATTATGGTGATTGTTTGGCTTTTATTCTATCCAAATACACCCTATCTGTTGACGGATTTGTTCCACTTGTCGCTACTCAATCCGTATGGTGTCAACGGCTTGCTTCGTTTGGATGACATCATGTGGTTAAAATTTACATTGTTACTGGTTTCAACGATCTTCTCAACACTGTTAGGCCTTTGGGGACTTGATACCGTCGCAACTGCAATCACCGCCAGAGTTCATGCAAAAGGTTTATTAATCAAACATGGCGTCATCGTTGTTTTAACGATTCTTGCATCAGTTGGGATTTTCATCGGCCGTTTCTTACGGATTCACACAATTTACTTATTTCTCACACCAGAATTGTTCATCAAACCATTGATGAACATGTGGAGCCGGCCGGCAATTGTTTTCATTATCCTGCTAACCATCGTCCAGCTGGTATTCTACTACACACTCAAGTTAATTCAAAAACCACAGGCAAAATAAATGGGATGTTCATCGTCGTTAAGACGTTACATCCCTTTTTGTTTGGCGAAAATTCTTATCGAGTTACAAATTTATTCCTAAATTGAGCAACATAGTCGGTTGGCAAGTTTAGACCATTCTTCAGATAATCGTCAAACGTCCCAAAATGATCCAGCAAGACCTCGTTGGCATGACGCAAATAATCGGGGTCAACCATTAACGCTGTATGCAAATTGTCGAGCTGTTGCTGGTCCATCTCATCTTTAAATCGATTCAGTAATTCCTCATTGGCCTGAACCCGAAGCTTATTTGTCAGCAGGTAATCATCCATAACCTGCTGATCGTCGGCTCCTGCGACCTTTAGAATAACGGCAGCTGCAAAGCCAGTCCGGTCTTTTCCAGCAAAGCAGTGAAATAAAATTGGCGCATCGTCTTTAAGTAGTCCAATCATAAAATCATGATACCCTTTTTGAGCAGATTCGCTTAGAACAATCGACTCATATGTCTTGAGCATATTTTCATGAACCTGATTGCCATCTGTAATCATCGCACCCAAACTGGCGCCATTCGAAGTTTTATCAGATAAAATATCAATGTGATAATATTTGGCACCGGAAATATCGGTGTCAGGAGCTTGTTTCACCTCATCAGTGCTACGAAAATCATAGACATCTCTAATTTGACACTGGTCTTTTAAGAAACTGTATTGTTCCTGATTAATACCGGCAATCTGGCCGCTTCTAAAGAAATAGCCTGATTGCAGCTTGCCTGATGGTACCTGAATGCCGCCAATATCTCTGAAGTTCACTAACCCTTTATCATTCATTTGAAATCCCCCTACTGGTTTTGATAATCCATGATCAACACGGTTTCAGAATAGTTGATGTATTGTCTAAGGTGCGCTGCCATTGACCAATCAATATTGCCTTGCTCGAGCAGGACTTGAACCCCTTCCCGCTCGGCTGCCAAAGCTTTAATTCTCAAGCTCTGATAGTTCATTGCCTGATCCTTAATCTGCTTTTTGGAATGGTCTTTGGCCAGTTCGATCTGGTTTCGGTAATGGACAATCAGGTGGTAAACCGACTGACTGTCAAACCGCTGATTATCAATGTCGTCACGGGCAAAATAGTCCGACAATGCAGAGATTGCCGCTTTAGCTTGTTCTCTTTGAATTAATGCCAATTCATCTGAAATATCTTGATCAGTTTTATGGCGAATCAACCACAAAGAAATTCGGTTGCGCAGCTTAACAAAGTTTCGGGCAGTCCCATGACCAAGTTTGACTTTATGGCCGATTGAACGAATCATTCGATTCTCCAATCGCTGCAGTTTGGCACTGGCAATCAAATATGCCTGTTTGGAAATCTTTTGATCATCATATAATTTTTGAACCGCGGCTCTTTCACCCCGCAAAGCGACTCTTCGAAGGGCAAGTTCGTCTGAGATGATAGAATCCATTTCTTTTTTGTCTTGCAATTTTAACTCAAGCCGGCGAATTAAGAACTGGTAATCCAATATTAAATCAAACGCTTCTTTTTGGTTACTTGGCCGCCGTTCCTCTTCGATTCGCTGGACGGCGAGTTTCATGATGTAAACCCGTGCCTCATCTTCAGAGATGTAGTTGGTATCGGTATCGTCTTCAACAGCATCAGCATCAATTTCATCCGGCTCATCAGTTGAGTTGGCCCGTGTAAGCAGTGGCGCTTTATCCTCAGAAATCAACGGCAGGGTTACCGTAGCGACAACCAGTGACATAATAATGACGCCTGCGGCAACGAATAGTGCCAGTGATCTGGATGGAAATGGACTGCCATCATTGATTGTCATCGGAATTGAAAGGACTCCGGCCATCGTCACGGCACCACGAACCCCGGAAAGTCCGGCTAATAAGGCAGCCTTAAAAGTCGGCATTTGTTTGGTTTGTAATGACTTGATCTTACGTGAGCGAATACTGCTGACAGCTTGATAGGCATAAATCCAAATCACTCGAATTGCCAGCAGAATCAACCAAGCTAAGAAGGAAATTCCTAATGCCGCAAAAGTGTTGATTTTATTGTTCTGAATCACGTTCGTCGTCGCCAAAGGCAGTTCAATTCCTAAAATCAGGAACACAATCCCATTTAATGTATAGATAATGATGTCCCATGTTTTTTCGCTCACCAATTTTAATTCAGGTTGGCTGCGATCCGGAGCAGTGCCGTAAAAATGAAAAATAATTCCGGCAGCTACCACGGCAATGACGCCTGAAGCATGCAAAAATTCTTCGGTTAACAGATAAACAACAAACGGCGTTGTCACCTGGAGGACAGTACTGAAAATCACATCATTGATTCCTTGACGATAAAGCCAGTTTTCAATCATCAAAATGATGGCCATGATGACCAGGCCACTGATAAAGCCCATGATACTGATGTAGACAAAGTCAATTGCGGCGGTCTTGATCGAAAAAACGCCGGTCACAGTGGCAGCAATTGCATATTTAAAAGCAATCAGACCACTGGCATCGTTGATGAGACTTTCCCCACTCACAATGTGGAGGATACCCTCAGGCAGCTTGGCACGCTTCGAAATGGATTGGACAGCCACCGGGTCAGTCGGTGATAAAATAGCGGCCAGCGCAAAACTAACCGAAAATGGCATGCTTGGAATAATCAAATGGAATAATAGACCACCTAGAATCGTCGTCAAAAAGACCAAGACAATTGCATTGGCCAAAATCGGTCCCCGAAGCTTCCACAACTCCCGCTTCGGGAACCTGCGTCCATCATTAAATAGCAACGGCGCGATAAATAGTAATAAAAACCAGTCAGTTTCCAGCGGGATGCTTACTCGCATGATCAAAGCAGCCCCTAGTCCCAAAACCACTTGAATTAAACTAACTGGAACAGCTGGAACAAAATGATCGATAACATTTGAAAAAACCACTAATGTCATCAATAGTATGACAGCTTCAAGGATGTGCACTAATTACCAACTCCTAGTTTGACTTGGGGTCTTCTCCAATAATTCTGACTTCTGTTTCCAAATGGACACCGAATTTGTCATAAACTGTCTTTTGAACATGAGCAATCACATTGAGATAGTCAGTGGCAGTTGCCCCGTCAACATTGACGATAAAGCCAGCATGTTTCATCGAGACTTGGGCGCCACCAATCTGGAAGCCCTGCAGGCCGGAATCATGAATTAGTTTGCCGGCAAAATAGCCTTTTGGCCGCTTGAAGACACTTCCGCACGATGGCAGTTCAAGTGGTTGCTTGGATGCCCGTAAGGCGTTTAAGTGGTCCATTTGTTTTTGAATTTTGTCGGCAATCCCGGTCGTTAACGAAAAAGTCGCCGATATCACAATCTGATGATTTTCTTGAACACTACAATGACGATAGCCAAAATCCAATTGTTTATGATTCAAATGAATGATTCGGTTATCAGGTGTCAGAACTTCAGCGCTCGAGACCACATTGGCAATTTCACCTCCGTAAGCCCCAGCGTTCATGAAAACAGCCCCACCAACGCTGCCGGGAATTCCAGCTGCGAACTCCACGTTGGTCAATGAGTGCGCCTGAGCAGCCTTCGTGACGTCAATCAGAGCAGCGCCAGCATCAGCCACGACTTGATTTTCATGAGCGGTAATCTTGTTCATTTTGGTTAAGATCATCGTCAAGCCACGAATGCCGCCATCTTTGACGATCAGGTTACTGGCATTGCCAACGACTGTGACCGGCAAGGAATGGTCATTCGCATAATCCAACATTTCTTGACATTCTTTGATTGATTTTGGAAAAGCCAGAATGTCGGCTGGTCCCCCGGTTAATGTGTGGGTATATTTTGATAATGGTTCGTCCAACAAAATATCGATGGATGGATATAAATCTACAACAGTTTTTGATTGCATCATTTTTCAATTCCTCGGTTTCAAAACATATAAATTAATTTTACCACGAAAACGGCCGTCTATGGGCACTGATACCTGAGATGCACTCTGGTTGCGTTTTCCAGCCGATCTTTGTACAATGTGATTAACTTGAGGTGAAAAATATGAATTTTGTTGCGATGGATTTTGAAACCGCAAATGCAAAACGGGCCAGTGCTTGTTCGATCGCACTGGCAATTGTCAGAAACAATCAAATCACGCATGAATTTTATTCGTTGATTAATCCTGAGATGGCATTCAGCTGGCGAAACATCAACGTCCATGGAATCCATGAACGAGACGTGGCCGATGCGCCAACTTTTCCCGAAGTTTGGGCGCACATCCAACCGTTATTTACGGCGAATAAATTAGTGATTGCCCATAACGCATCCTTTGATAACAGTGTCTTAAAACGCACTTTGGAACGTTATGCAGTTACACCGCCACACTATTTGACGTTAGATACGTTGCGAACTTCCAAACAATTTTATCCCAACTTGGAAAATCATAAATTAAATACGCTCTGTGATAAATTAAATATTGTGTTGGAACATCACCACAATGCCCTGGATGACAGTGTTGCCTGTGGCAATATTTTATTAACAGAGCAACAGCAATTCGGCAGTGAAATGCTGCGGCCATTTGTCAAAGCAATATAAAAAGGACTGAAAATCAAATTTTCAATCCTTTTTTGCTATAGCCAATTCCATCTTTATAGATTCACGACCATCTTGCAGTTGCACGTCAGTATCATGAAAACCAACTTTGTGATAGACATGGATCGCTGGCTGATTCTCAGAAAAAACGGTCAGGACAAGTTTGTCCAAAGAACTAAAGGCTGTCCCCCAGTCAATGACCAATTCCATCAAATTGGTTCCAATTGAATAACCCTGGTAGCCGGCCAAAACAGCAAGGCCAACTTCACCAATCCCATCGGCAATGTTATCCACCGTCACGATACCAATCAGTTCTTCACCATAGGTTGCGACGGCCATCAAATTCGTTTTGGAATGGTTAATTAAGTTGATCTGTTGGGCTTCATCTTGACCCGTAATTTCATCCAAATCTGAATCAACTAAAAATGTGTCGGATTCACCTTGCAGAACTTTTAGCAGGTCCAAAACTGCTTGGCCGTCACTTGGTTCTGCCAGCCGAAAATTCACTTCTTCTGCCACATCATTACTCACTTTCTATGCTTATTCGCCAAGAACTTCATCAATCATCTTTTCAAATCGGTCTCCCTTGGCTTCAAACGTCAATTTACGGACGTTATCACCCTCAGAATCATCCCGTCTAAAAACAATTCTTAAGTAATGATCGGGCAGTTCATCAGCGACAAATTTCGACCATTCAACCACGTTGACACCATCGCCGTTAAAATACTCTTCCAAGCCCAGGTCATCAGCACCGCCTTCTTCCAGGCGATAGACATCCATGTGGTACAGGGGGATCCGACCATCCTGATATTCACGAATAATCGTAAAGGTCGGACTCTTGATGGGTCGGGTGATTCCCAGTCCCTTTGCCAACCCCTTAGTAAAGGTCGTCTTACCGGCACCCAAATCGCCATCCAACAAAATTAAATCTTGCGGAGCTAAATATTGCGCTAACTTTTGTCCAATGGCCATGGTCTGATTTGCTGAGTCAACTCTTATCGTCTTAGTCAATCGATCACCTCATTCAAAAAGGAAGGATTGCGGCTACATCGAACATCTACCACAATCCCATCCTGTTTATTTATTGTTATTATAATGCTTGTGCAGCTGTGATGATAGCCACTTTATAAACGTCTTCTTCATTGCTGCCTCGTGAAAGGTCAGAAACCGGTTTGTTCAAGCCTTGAAGGATTGGGCCAATAGCTTCAAATCCACCAAAACGTTGGGCAATCTTGTAACCAATGTTGCCTGATTGCAATTCTGGGAAGACAAAGACGGTGGCTTTACCAGCAACTTTTGAACCTGGGGCTTTCTTCTCAGCCACAGTTGGCACAAAGGCAGCATCAAACTGCATTTCACCATCAATGTCCATGTCAGGAGCCTGTTCTTGGGCTAATTTGGTCGCCTCTTGAACTTTAGTGACCATGTCACCCTTGGCAGAGCCTTTAGTTGAGAAGCTCAGCAAGGCCACTTTAGGGTCGATATCAAACGTCTTGGCAACCTTACCGCTTTCAACCGCAATTTCAGCCAATGCATTGGCATCAGGATCAAGGTTAATGGCACAATCAGCGAATAAGTACCGCTCGTCACCCTTTTGCATGATGAATGCACCACTGATTAATTTAACTCCTGGCTTGGTCTTAATAATTTGTAATGCGGGACGGACCGTGTCGCCAGTTGGGTGATTGGCACCGGAAACCATCCCGTTAATCTTGTTCATGTAAACCAAAGTGGTTCCGAAGTAATTTGGATCTTTCAGCCAATCGCGAGCCTTAGCTTCATCAGTTTTACCTTTACGACGCTCAACGATGGCAGAAACCATTTCATCAATTTGATCGGCTGGTTGGTTCAGGTAGTCGATGATTTCGACGTCGCCCAAATCAATGTCAGCATCTTTAGCAACTTTTTCAACAGTGTCCTTGGCACCCAGGATAACTGGATTAACCAACCCATCCTTTGCCAGACGGCTGGCTGCACCAAGAATTCGGACATCGTCACCTTCTGGGAAAACGATACTGATATTTTTACCCTTGATCTTTTGCTTAAGACTTTCAAATAATTCCATGACAAATCCTCCAATTCTACAAAATCATTCTAAGATGTTTGCGATACCTTTTCAGGCAGTTGCCAGTTAATTGGCTCCTCACCCATTGCTTCCAAAGCTTCGTTGGTCTTCGAAAATGGTTTCGAACCAAAAAATCCTCTGTGCGCGGACAATGGACTGGGATGGGCCGATTGAATCACCACGTTGGTATTGGTAT
Organism: Lentilactobacillus otakiensis DSM 19908 = JCM 15040; assembly: GCF_001434145.1. Taxonomy (GTDB): domain Bacteria; phylum Bacillota; class Bacilli; order Lactobacillales; family Lactobacillaceae; genus Lentilactobacillus; species Lentilactobacillus otakiensis. The sequence goes on from NZ_AZED01000014.1 coordinate 518,188, forward strand.
CAATCAACGCAATTTTGTCCCTGGCAGCTCTCCCCCACAGAATAAAGACAACCGGTTTTTCACGAGCAGAAAGCTTTTGAATTGCGGCATCGGTCAGCTGTTCCCAACCCTTGCCTTTATGAGAAAAGGCCTGGCCGTTTCTAACTGTCAATACCGAGTTCAAAAGAAGAACCCCCTGCTTGGCCCAACTTTCCAAATCACCGTGTGCAACCGGCTTGATCCCGAGGTCAGACTGAAGCTCCTTATAAATATTCTGTAGTGAAGGTGGAATCTTCACACCCGGCATCACTGAAAAGCTCAACCCTTGTGCTTGATGAGGTTCATGATAGGGATCCTGCCCTAAAATCACGACTTTCACCTTGCTGAAAGGGGTCAGCTGAAACGCCTCAAAAATATGGTTCATATCAGGATGAATATATTGTGTTTTATATTCTGATATTAAAAATTGGCGCAACTGCTGATAGTAAGTTTTCTCAAATTCCGGCTTCAAAACATCCCACCAGTCATTTTTTATAAACGGTTTCATTCCTAACACCTCACGTTTTATTCTACCATACCATTTTTAAAATAACACGAGAGTAAATAATTTCAGAACGTGTTAGAATGAAAATAATACAAGTAAAGGAAATGCGTCTATGAGTCGAAAATTACAGCTTAACTTAACCGAGCTGGATCACACCCGCTCGACTAAAGTGACCGATCAATATCGAGATACAAAGTATTTGATTGTTGGAAAATGGGGCCTCATTTCCGACACTTTTTCGATTTACTCAATTTCCGGTGAGGTCGTTGCCACTGTTCGCCAGCAATCACTCGGAATGACGCCAAAGTTTGATTTATACTATCTGGACCAATTTGTCGGCAGTTCCGTCATTCACTTTACCATGCACTACACTACTATTTTTATTAATGGGATTAATTGGCTGGTGACCGGCAATCAAGAAAAACAAACTTACCAGATTATGCATGGGCGCAACCGAATCGCGACAATTAAATCTTACAGTCAGTCGGATCAAGTGATTCGGATCATGGATATTGATGACACCAATCACGAACCATTAGTCTTGGCGATTGCCTCAATTTTGAATCATCCATCTTTGGCACATGCATCACGGTTGAAACTTGGCGTCTTGGATAAAGCGCCTGTGAAACCCAAGCTACAAGGAGACAATGTTCAAACAATCCACAATAAATAAAACAAGCGATGAATCAGCCGGCATATTGCCAAACTGTTTCATCGCTTTTGTGTACCTTCAATTAATAATGTTTCATAACCCGTTCAATTTGACGTTTTTGATCACGTCGTTTGATGGTTTCACGCTTATCGTACTCATGTTTACCAGTTGCAACCCCAATTAAAACTTTAGCAAAGCCATTCTTGAGGTACACCTTCAAAGGTACAATTGTGACACCTTTATCCTGAGTAATTTGAGCCAATTTGCGAATTTGTTTTTTATGCAGCAACAACTTTCGATTACGGAGTGGATCGTGATTGAACTGATTCCCCTGAGCATATTCACTAATATGCACGTTCATCATGTAGGCTTCATCATTTCGAATCTTAACGAATCCATCTTTTAAGTTGATTCGTCGATCACGAATGGACTTGATCTCGGTCCCAGTCAACACAATGCCAGCTTCGTATGTTTCGGAAATCGAATAATCATGACGGGCCTTTTTATTTTGGGCCATCAAATTATCATTGTTGTGTTGCTTTTTCCCTTTGGCCATCAAATCACCTCACTTACTGCTTAATGTTTATTATGGCTCCGATGTCCATTGTTACCGTGGGTGTTGTTGTTTCTGCCACGATTATTGTTATTGGAGTGATTGGAATGGGAATTATTGTTCGAGTTGCCATGGCGTTCATTATTGCCATGATAGTTGTTATTATGGTATGTCCGTTTAGGCAGCATGTTACTCTGTGGTGTCTTCTCAGGATCAACGATGTCAAAGTCAACTGCACTTTGTTTGACATCCACATTGACAACTTTAACTCTGATAGCCTGCCCCATCTTATAAGTTCTTCGGGTGTTCCGACCAACCAGTGCCATAAATTGCTCAACATACTGGTAATAATCATCATTCATTCGACTGATATGAACCAAGCCTTCAACGGTATTAGGCAGTTCGATAAACAAGCCAAATTTCATCACTGAACTAACAACCCCATCGAACTCTTCGCCCAGATGGTCGTTCATGTATTCGGCTTTCTTCATGGAATCAGTATCCCGTTCGGCATCCACTGCCCGACGTTCATATTGAGAAGTTGTAGTGGCAATTTCATCCAAAACGTTGGCATACCGCTTCTTGGTTTCATCATTAATACCGTTATCTTCATAATAATGAATTAAACGGTGAACCATTGTGTCTGGGTAACGTCGAATTGGTGATGTGAAATGCGTGTAGAACGGAGCGGCCAAACCAAAGTGACCCAATGATTGGTCAGCATAACGAGCTTGTTTCAAACTCCGCAGCAACATGACCGAAACCATCATTTCTTCAGGCTTACCAGCGACTTTTTTCAAAACATTTTGCAAAGTCTTTGGTGTCACGTGTTCAGGATCACCCTTCACGTTAATTCCAAAGGCTGTCAAAGTTTCAAAGAAGGTCCTGATTCTATCAGCATCGGGCGTTTCATGGACCCGATAAATGAATGGAACATGCTTTTCGTAATAGTGTTTTGCAACGGTTTCGTTGGCAGCCAGCATGAATGATTCAATCATTCGTTCAGCAGTGCCTCGAACCCGAAGCTTAATGTCAATTGGATGGCCCTTTTCGTCAACAATAATTTCTGCTTCATTATCGTCAAAGTCAATTGCCCCACGTGCTTTACGATGTTTGTACAAAATCTTATGGAGTTCGCCCATGGTTTCAAACATTGGCACTAATTTTTCATAGCGATCCATTGTTTTTTGATCATGAGACTCCAAAATATTGTTAACAGCCGTATAAGTCATTCGGGCAGTTGAACGCATCAAACTTGGATGAATTCGGTGCTTGATGATGTTTCCAGACTGATCGATTTCCATTTCACAGCTCATACATAGGCGCAATTGGCCTTCGTTCAATGAACAAATGCCGTTTGATAACCGTCTTGGCAGCATTGGAATAACCCGGTCAGTCAAATAAACTGATGTTCCACGACGAAATGCCTCCTTATCGATGGCGCTGCCAGGTTGAACGTAGTGGCTGACGTCAGCGATGTGGACACCTAAATGGTAGTTGCCGTTTGGCAATTTCCAGGCAGTCACAGCATCATCTAAATCTTTTGAAGATTCACCGTCAATCGTGACCAGGTCTTGGTCAGTGATATCTTCACGACCAATTTTTTCAGCTTCAGTGACGTGATCAGGAATCGCATCTGCAGCTTGAATAACATCCTCAGGAAATTCAGCTGGGATGTCGTGCGCGTACACGATCTGCAAAATATCAATTCCAGGATCGTCAACTGAACCAATCACTTCGTCAGCAATTCCGACCATGTAATCAGGATGTTTAACGTCCGGATACTCAGTGATCTGGGCAGTAATAACCTCACCTGGCGTTGGCTTCAAACCAACATCGTTAATGTAGAACTTGTATTTAGCAATTTTTTTATCGTTTAGAGTTAACTGGCCAATGTAACCTTTGTCGTCATCGGTCTTCTCAAATGGGCCAACTACGCGGGTATACTTGTGTTCAGCAATTCCAGTAACCTTGCCTTCTGGTCCTCGATCGGAACCAGGTTGAGCTGGCCGGACAATTTCCATTTCGACCGTATCACCATTCAAGGCATTCATGGTATTATCCGGTGCAATATAAGCATCGGGCGCAGTTTCATCATAGGCAACAAAACCAAATCCCTTGTCATTAGCATGGAAAGTTCCTGACAATTTTTGTTTATCCGGATTCAACTGGAATTTGCCGTCTTCAGTGACGACAGCTACTTTATCGCGTTCCAAAGAAGCCAATTCCTGCACAATCAGCTTAAAGGCTGCTGAGCCATGCGATCTTAAGACGTCAGCAATTTTCTCGACAGTAAACACGTTGTCTGGATATGTCCGGAGAACGTTTTCTATTTGATTTTTCAAATCATTATCTTGCAATCTATATTCCTCTTATTATTCATAAAGTTGTGTTAAAAACTCGGTTAAGTCGGCCTCAAGCTGCTTGTGCGCAGTGTTGACGGTAATCATGTGGCCGGCATTTGGATATTCGTGATAACTCACTTGGCTGTTAACCAATCCATCCCGCAAAGACTTGGCACTTTCAGGATTAACAATTTCATCGCTTAATCCTTGCCCAATGAAATAAGGCTGATGGATATTTGGTAAATCTTTTGCAACGTCAATCGTGAAATCGGCAATCTTCCCTAATAGTATATCAATATTTTCATCAAGCCACTTGAGTTTTGAATTCATAATCGCTTCATTGGTATCATATTGAACAAAGTTTGCTTTGGCCATTTGCATGAAGGTATTATGGACGCTAAACTGACGTTTCCTAACAATTGGGGATCCAAATGAACCACCGCCAAGCAGTGAAGGATCGTTCTCCAAGGCTTTAGCTGCAAAAATGCCACCCAGAGAAATCCCAAAGATACTAATTTGGGTATATCCCTTATCTTTTAGGAATTGAACCGCTCGTTTTGCATCATTCCACCAACGTTCCGGCGTTCCTTGAATCAAAATATCAGTAAAGTCAGCAGTCCCATGCCCCGTAAACATCGGTGCATAGACTGTGTAATCCTGACGTTCCAAATACCTTGCCAGCATTCGAACGTCAACCGGACCACTCGCAAAGGCGTGTAATAAAATAATTGCTTTGGGTCCGTGTTCAAAATAAAAAGATTTGACTGGTGTTTGCATAGCACCCATCCTTTCATGTCCACCTATTCAATTATAATAAAAATCCTCCTGCATTTAAACAGGAGGATTGAATACTAATGAGATGATATCCAAACTAATGCAAGTGCTAAGAGAAAGAAAATAATCCCTAAAACAAGTGTAGTTTTTTGCATGAATGCTTCAAAGCCACGTGGCTTCTGCTTTGCAAACAAGTCATCGGCCCCACCAGTTAAGGCGGACATGGCGTCATTAGTCTTTGATGGTTGCATTAATACCGCGATTGTTATCAATACACAGTCAATCAGTAATAATGTTAACAAAAAGTTGTACACGTTGATAGCCTCCTACCGTTAAATCGGCTTAATACTACTCTTACTAAACTAACACATTATAGCAGAATTCGCTACCTTTTGGGGTTAAGTTTCTGTCGTTAGGGTCAGAATTTGTTGCGTAATTGCGTGTTGGTTCTTAGTTGACACGTTGATAAAAAGCGTATCACCCCAACGAATCAAAGTGTCACCAGCAGGCACAATTTCGACACCATTGCGTTGAATCTTAGTCAGTAAAGATCCAACCGGCCACTTGATCTGCCGAACAATTTTGCCATCCATGGCCGATCCGGCATAAACGGTCTCCATAATTTCGGCAGTTCGGCCCAAATTCATCTTCGTCTGCACTTTTAAGAGCTGTTGAAGCATCGAGTAATACACCGGTTTGCCGTTTAACATGTCTAAAACGCCGTATGCGATTAACGACACAACTGCCAGACCAAGTAGATGGGTCAAAGTACCAACCATCTCAGTGATTAAAAGGATCGCCGTGAACGGTGCCTTACTAATTGCGGCAAAGTAGCCCGCCATCCCCATGATAATGAAACTTGAAAAATATAGCGGACTCATCAAGCCAAGATGAACGGCAATACTGCCAACAATTGCGCCGATCAAGCCACCTAAGCAAAGGATTGGCAAAAAGATGCCGCCAGGTAACCCACTTCCATAAGAAATCATCGAAAAAATAAATCGAATCAGAAAGTATAGGCATAGAATCAAAGTCGGATAATTGGCAGAACTTAGCCGTAAAATGATGTCACTGCCGCCACCCAACAAGTGCGGGAAAAAAGCACCTAATGGAATGACCAATAATAGCGGGATAATGCCGTTAAAATACCACGGAATATGCGTGTGACTGTACCACTGGCCCATTCGCAGGATCACCATTTGATACAAACGCCCTAAAACACCTAGGACAATTCCAAGGACGACGACCCACAAAAAGTATTTAAGCGGTAACGGCGTACTCTGCATATAAAGGACTGGCTTGAGACCAAACACATAGGTCGCAACCATGTCTGAAGTCACCGCAGAAGTGAGAGAAACAATCCAAATATTCGTAGAAAAGTTATGATAAATTTCTTCAAGAACAAAGAGTGTGCTGGCAATCGGTGCGTTAAATGCAGCGCTGAGCCCAGCAGCCGCACCACTGGATATGAGTACCTGACGGTCGAAACCGACTTGCTTGGTAAAGTGGGCCACTCCCTGCCCTAAAGTTGAGCCCAGCTGAATTGAGGGGCCTTCTCGGCCAAGATATAGACCACTACCGATTGCCAGGATACCGCCGATAAATTTTCGCCACAAAATTGCCCACCAGCCATAATCAACCTCACCTAACAATTGACCTTCAACTTGGGGAATTCCTGAGCCTTTAATGTCTGGCTGCTGTTTTAATAACCACCCCACTATCAATCCGATGATAATGTTAATCACGATTACCGATAGCAAAAATGGCAAATGATGAATCGAATTGACGTACAAATAGCGCATAAAATCGGTCATATGCCCAATCGACCAACGAAACATGGAAACCGCCGATCCAGCTAAAACACCGATGATAATACCATTTGAAATTGTTTTTACTTGGGACAGTCGATAACTTCCTCTAACTTGCAATTCACTCATCCTCTAATTATTTCTGATATCCATCATATCATAATCAATTGAGTCGTTTAAAAAGTTTTTTGCCGACTAATCCGATTAGAAGGGCAACTCCAGTCAAAATGGTGAAGTATGAGTTGTGTTCACCGGTTTGTGGTAGCTTTTCTTGAGTGGCTCCGTCCGTGTGAACGACTTCGTCTTTGTCATGAAGTTGATGACTGTCTGCTGTGTCACCCTTATCTCCATGACCATGTTTGTGTTTGCTGTCCGTTTGTTTAGCCGCCACGCTATGTTTCTCCTGCGCAAGCTGTTTGGATGAATCAGCTAATTTAGTGTAGGTAAATCGAACTTCTTCAGGCATCAGGTTATCAGCATTCAATTCTTTGGATGCCAGCTCTGCTTGGTATCCCGGAATGAATTTCGCGGTATAAGTCTTTGTCTGGCCAAAATCCAGCTGAATCGTGTCTTTGGACAGCGTTTTACCGTCTTGATCAACGTTGACAATGTTGAAGGTGACCTTCTTAGCGGTATAGTGCAACGTCAGTACTTTGGCATGAGTATTCAAATCAGTTGATTGCAGCTCATATCCATAGAATTCAATGTTCTTTGTGCGGAAATTGGTCGCTTCATTTGGTGTTAATCGGACAGTTTTATTAAAGAGTGAATTCCCTTGGGAATCAATGCCATGAAGTTGATAAGATTCAGCCGTTTGAGATGCTTTAGCCGTTTCTTGGGCTTCATCTTTCTTTTCTAAAGAGTGATCAGATTCTTTGAGATCAGTGTTATCTTTGGCCTTGGTTTTTGTTTCTTCTGAAGTCTTTGTTTTAGCCTTTTTATCAGGTTCAGGTGTTTTGACTGCTCCATTGTTTGAAGATGGCTTGTTTGTTGTTTTGGCTGGGGCATTTGTCACCTTTTCAGGGGCTGTTTTCTGGGCTTCTGGGGCTTCATGATTGTTATTATCAACAAGCTTTGGAGCCTCAGAATGCCCTGTTTCTTTCCCATCCTTGGTCGGGATTGGTGTTTCAATTACTGTATCCCTATCTGCTGATACATTCTTTGAGACATCATTTGTCGCTTCATGTTTATCATGCATGGATTGTGATTCATCTTTGGCGGAAGGCAATTGTTGAAGCAGATTCTTTTTAGTATCTGCAGGGGTACTGTCACCATTTGCTGTACTTGAATCACCCGCAATGTCAGTTTTTGAATCTGGTACATTTTTTCCACTTAATTCGCGGTCATTCGTTTCTTGTCCTACTGTGTTGTCTACATTTGCTGTCGCCTTAGATGCATTATCAACAGTATCTTTTTTTGGATTAGTATTGTGTTTCTCAATCAAGTCCTCACTGCCTGGATCTGAAGGTGTAGCATCTGAAGTATGTTCCGGCTTCACTTCGCCTGTTGTAATCAAATTATTTTCAGTTTTGCTACTTGGGAATACTTTTTCATCTTGAACTGGAAGTTCGTTATCAGCTCCAGCCACAGAACTACTTATAACTTGAGATTTAATAGGATCTAAATTCCGATAAATCAAGTTAACATCGAAATTATCAGATAGAATTTTGCCATTCAATAAGTCAGAATTGACAATCTCGTATCCTGGAAACACACTATATCCTCCAGAAATTACATAATTCCCGTTAACTGTGCCTTTCTTAAAAGCGTGATCTTCTACAATCTTGTTCCCATTCTCGTCATTGTAATGGACGGTGACCACTGCTGGTACGCCATCATACCTAATGTCAATTTTCTTCTTAGTTCCGTTTGAAGGCGATATTACAGACTGTTTGGTAGTGAATCCAGGTTCAACCGGAACATGTAACTTGCCATCTTCTGTTAATTCTAAGGTAACATTTACTGATTTTAAGTGCTGTTCATTTCCATTTATCGTTCTAGCATAGAATTCTTTAGTAACTTTAATCTGTCGATCATTGGGAACAACTGATCCATTCGAAACTGTCTCCGCACTCACCACCTGCTCATGCACCAACGGACTCGCAAATCCCAAAACGCCTAATGAAATCGATAATAAAATTGCCTTTTTCAAAACTAAAACCTCCATATTTGTGTTATAAATTATACTTACGCAAAAATGAGGGCTTTTTATGTATAAAAAAAGCCGCCTAAGCGACTTTTTTAAAATTACTTGTTCAAAATATCTTGACGTGCTTGCTCTGACAAGTTGTAGAATGAGTGAATTCCTTTGTAATCGGCAACGTCACCGAGTTGGTCTTCAATTCTCATCAATTGGTTGTACTTAGCGATACGTTCGCCACGGCTCATTGAACCAGTCTTGATTTGACCAGCGTTGAGACCAACAACCAAGTCAGCGATAGTAGTATCTTCAGTTTCACCAGAACGGTGTGAAATGATAGCAGTGTAACCTGCTTCTTTGGCCATTTCAACGGCTTCAACAGTTTCAGTCAAAGTACCGATTTGGTTAAGCTTGATTAAGATAGCATTGGCAACGCCCATCTTGATACCTTTCTTAAGGTAATCAGTGTTAGTAACGAACAAATCATCACCAACGATTTGAACTTTCTTGCCAAGGCGTTTAGTAGCCATCTGCCAATCAGCCCATTCGTTTTCATCAAGAGGATCCTCGATTGAAATAACTGGGTATTTGTCAACGATGCTTTCAAGCAAAGTAACAAATTCATCAGCAGTGTATGACTTTCCGTCACCCTTCAAGTCGTACTTCTTAGTTTCAGTGTTGTAGAATTCTGATGCTGCACAGTCAAAGGCAATGGCAATGTCTTTACCTGGCTTGTAACCTGCACGTTGGATAGCTTCAACAAGGATTTCAAATGGTTCCTCGTTGTTCTTCAAATCAGGTGCAAATCCACCTTCATCACCAACAGCAGTTGAGTAACCGCGTTCGTTTAACAAGTTCTTTAAGTTATGGAATGTTTCAGAACTCCAACGAATAGCTTCTTTGATAGTAGGGGCACCAACAGGCATGATCATGAATTCTTGGAAATCAACCTTGTTGTTGGCATGCTTACCACCATTGATAACGTTCAACATTGGTGTTGGAAGCAAATGACCATTGAAACCACCAAGGTAGTTGTACAATGGAACTTCCAATTCGTCAGCAGCAGCACGGGCAGCAGCTAATGAAACACCTAAAATAGCGTTAGCACCTAACTTACCCTTATTTGGAGTACCATCCAATTCGATCATGGCCTTATCAATAGCCAATTGGTCGGTAACATCGTAGCCAACAATTTCTTTAGCGATGATGTTATTAACGTTGTCAACGGCTTTGGTAACGCCCTTGCCCATGTAACGATCCTTGTCACCATCACGGAGTTCAACAGCTTCGTGTTCACCGGTTGAAGCACCTGAAGGAACGATTCCACGGCCCATTGCACCTGCTTCAGTATATAATTCAACTTCTACAGTTGGGTTACCACGAGAGTCTAGAACCTCACGAGCATAAATATCAGAAATAATTGACATGTTTTTTTCTCTCCTTAGCGAAAGTTGTGACCTTTTGTACAAGGTTCAACTCCAATTCTATTAGTTTCCGACCGAACTTTCAACATAAATCAGTGAATTTAACTATTTTTGCAAAAAGTTTGCAAGATTTAAGAATGAATCCGGCTTCAAGCTTGCACCACCAGCTAAAACGCCATCAATATCAGTCTGTGACAAAATATCATCTGCATTCTCATCATTGACACTGCCGCCGTATAAAACCCGAACCTGATCAGCGATGTCATCACCGTACAAATCAGCGATGGTTTGGCGAATCAGGTAGCATCCTTCCTCGGCTTCATCACTGCTGGCAGTCTTACCGCTACCGATTGCCCAGCTGGGTTCATAGGCCACAATAATTTTTTCGGCTTGTTCAGGTGTCACTGACTGGAGTGCGTTGGTAACCTGACTAACCACCCAGGAAATACGATCAGCAGATTCTCGCCGACTCATGGTTTCATCACAACAAATAATTGGGGTTAATTTGTTACGAAATGCTGCATGAACCTTTTTATTGATGATGTCATCAGTTTCGTTAAAATACTTTCGCCGCTCAGAATGACCAATAATGGTGTGAGTGACGCCCATCTCATAAAGTGCTTTTGGGCTGGTTTCACCCGTATAGGCACCCTCATCTTCATAAAAACAATTTTCAGCGGAAATAATCAGTGGGGAATCCCCATTTTCCTGCACCATGCTCTCTAAAAACAGCGGTGAGGCGGCGATACAGGTTTCAGTCGTCTTTGGATCAGGCAATTTGCCTTTAATCTCTTGAAGAAATTTGACTGCTTCTGCAACCGATAAATTCATTTTCCAGTTACCCGCCACGAACGGAATTCTCATAAGAATCATCCTTTACATTTTTTAGCTTAATGCCATTGTAACTAAAACCGGTTTCAAAAGCCACATTTTTCTCCTATACCAATTTTTAATAAAATAAAAAGAGCTCGCTAAAAAGCGGGCTCTTTCAATACTACTTGTTATCAATGGCTGCAATACCAGGAAGTGTTTTACCTTCAAGATATTGAAGTGAAGCACCACCACCGGTAGAAATATGAGTCAATTTGTCAGCAACACCTAATTGCTTAACAGCGGCAGTTGAATCACCACCACCAACAATTGTGGTTGCATCGCTTAATGTACCAAGGAATTTACCGATACGAAGGGTTCCTTGAGCATAGTTAGGCATTTCAAAGACACCCATTGGGCCATTCCAAACAACGGTCTTGGCATCTTTAAGAACATTTTCGAATGCTTCGATTGACTTAGGACCAATATCCAAAGCCATCCAGCCATCGTCAATGTCACCTTCAACTACTTTGTGTTCTGCATCGTTCTTGAATTCTTTAGCAACAACGTTGTCAGTAGGGAGAACGATCTTGTCGCCACCCTTTTCAAGGATCTTCTTGGCAACATCGATCTTATCTTTTTCAATCAGTGAGTCACCAATCTTGATGCCTTTAGCAGCATAGAATGTATAAGTCATTCCACCGCCGATGATAATCTTGTCAGCTTTGTCGAGCAAGTTGTCAATCACACCAATTTTGTCTGAAACTTTGGCACCACCAAGGATGGCAACAAATGGACGCTTTGGATTATTAACAGCTTCACCCAAGAACTGGATTTCTTTTTCCATTAAGAAACCGGCAGCAACTGGCTTGCCATCTTTGTGCATTGCTTCAGCAATTCCAGCGTTTGAAGCGTGGGAACGGTGAGCAGTACCAAAAGCATCGTTAATGAATTCGTCAGCAAGTGAAGCCCAGTATTCACCTAATTTAGGATCATTACCGGATTCGCGTTTAACGTATTCGCCATTAACAACATCTTCATAACGAGTGTTTTCAAATAAGAGAACACTGCCGTCTTCCATCTTGTTGATGGCATCTTCAAGTTGTTTGCCTTCAGTAACTGGAACGAAGATCACCGGCTTGTTCAACAAGTTGGAAAGACGTTCTGCAACTGGGCGCAATGACAAGCCCTTCTTGTCGTCTTCCTTCTTAATTCGGCCAAGATGTGAGCAAAGAATTGCTTTGCCTTTGTGATCCAAGACGTATTTGATAGTAGGTAAGGCAGCTTGAATACGGTTGTCGTCACCAATAACGCCATCTTTAATAGGAACGTTAAAGTCGACACGCATCAGTACTTTTTTGCCTTCGAGATTTAAATCAGAAACAGTTAATTTTGCCAATTTGGAAACCTCCCAAAATCATTTGATTGTGATTTGTAGAACATAGATAGATAACAAAAGACGGAGAAGACGCCCTCCTCCGCCGATTGCAATAAATTAATTATTAAAGTGAAGCAAACTTCAACAAGGTACGAACCATGTTGCAAGTGAAGCCCCATTCGTTATCGTACCAAGCAACAGTCTTAACTAATTGGTTGTCACCGGCAGTAGTAACTTCAGTTTGAGTTGGGTCAAATACTGAACCATGAGGATCATCAATGATATCTGATGAAACGATTTCGTCAGCATTGTAACCAAATGCTTCGTTGTTTTCAGTATGTTTCTTCATAGCATCGTTAACTTGGTCAGCTGTAACTTTCTTGTCAAGTACAGTAACCAATTCAGTTAATGAACCATCAACAACGGCAACACGTTGTGCGTGACCCATAACTTTTCCATCAAGTTCAGGGATAACCAAGCCAATAGCTTTAGCAGCACCTGATGAATGAGGAATAGTGTTGGCACTAGCGGTACGGTTGTTACGACGCTTCTTAGTCTTAGGACCATCAAGAATTTGTTGTGATGCAGTGAATGCATGAACAGTAGTCATGGTACCAACTTTAACACCGAAGTCTTTGTTCAAGAAGTAAAGCATTGGTGCCAAGCAGTTAGTAGTACATGAACCAGCTGAAACGATCACATCACTGGAATCAAGGATATCCAAGTTAACACCAGGAACAACAGTCTTAACAGCACCAGCAGGAGCTGAAACTAAGACACGCTTTGCACCAGCCTTGATATGTGCTTGAGCTTTTTCTTCTGAAGTGTAGAAACCAGTACATTCAAGTACGTAGTCAACACCATCATTCTTTACCCAAGGAAGGTTAGCAGCATCTTTTTCTGAGTATACAGGAATTTCTTTACCGTCAACCACGATGCCCTTGTCAGTTGATGAAACATCACCAGGGAAACGTCCATGGGTTGAATCATACTTCAATAAATAAGCCAACATTGATGGAGTGGTCAAATCGTTAATTGCAACCACTTCAATTTCGTCGGAGTGCAATTCGTGAATCCGTTTGAAAGCCAAACGACCAATTCGGCCAAAACCGTTAATACCAATCTTTACAGTCATACTAAGTTTTCCTCCTTTAGGAAATAAGAAAATATTAATACACAGTACAAACTTAATCGTACCACGAAATGAAAACAAAGTCAGCACATTGTGAACAAAAGTTCAAAGTATGCATCGAGTAACCATAAATATTACCCAAATTCAAGTATAGCAGACCACCAAATAATTACAATGCAATTGAATTTAGTAAACGTTTTCACGATCAATTTTTCTTTGTTCTTGAAAAAGTTCTCACTTTCTAGTATATTGGTATAGTAAGTTGCGCCCGTAGTGTAATGGATCGCACGTAAGATTCCGGTTCTTGAAATGAGGGTTCGATTCCCCCCGGGCGCATTTTAAAGTGCGGATTTGGAAGCCAACGGATATAGTTTTACTGAGATTATCTCACAACTTCCTGATAAGACCGATGGATTTCAAGGTCACGATAATGCTTCACAATGTACCCATCAAAAGAGGCTGCAACAAAAGTGTTAACTTTTGCTCCAGCCTCTTTTTTGTGGTTCCAATATTACTTAGTCAAAACGTGTTCAAATCGGCTGATCCCGGCCATTTAAGGGAATAAACCAACCATTCCAGAACCGGAAATAATTGATTTATTCCCTTAAATTCTGGGATCAAAGCGCCCGTTTTCTCACTCTCTTATTTTTAATCTGGTACGGATGTTGGTTCTCTAACACCTTCAGTGAAATCAACACCCTCCTTAGCGTAAAAGTCCATGATTTCTTGCCGCTGAGATTCAAACTTTGGCGGCAGTGATAACCCTTGTCCCATGGTTAGGATTGGTTCTTCCAGGCTAAAGCCCGGCGTGGTTGTCGCAATCTCAATTCGATTATCGCCGGGATCGCGGACATACAAACTCTTGAACCAGCCACGATCGGCGTATTCCTCAATGTTCAGATGCTGCTCTTTGGCGATATCCCAGAACCTGAAGAGATCCGCCTTGGTAGGCGCCTGGATGGCAAAGTGGTCAATACTGCCCCTGCCAAATCGTGTTCGAACATCCTGCTGATCGCTTTCAAACAGTTCGATTGACTGGCCATCTTCTAATGCGACCACGTTATTATCCACTGGAATTCCAAGCCAATTGTGGAAAAAGGCGCTGGTTGCTTCGGGATCTGGAACGTGAAGCTCAGTTCCCATTAGATGGGTAATCTGTTTCTCCGCAGGAATCCCATTGTCAGGAACCACTCGCATGTCAGTCAGTATTTCTGGAGTTTGCAATAGTTTCACTTCAACATTGTCTGGGTCAGAAAAAACAAGGCCATTTTCAATACTTTCAGTTTCAACTGAGTGAGTTGCCAAACGATCCTTCCAAAAACCAAGACTGCCATTAGGGATCGATAACTTAATGTTATTGAAGAAATGTTTGCCATCAGTTCGGTGACCTAATAAGGGCACCACAAAGAAAGTGACGACTGATCCCGGTGTTCCGAGATAATCCCCGTAAAATAAATGACGGATTCGAATATTTTCCTGGTTAACAGTATTTTTAACGAGACGCATCCCTAAAACCTGGGTATAAAAATCAATATTTTGCTGAGCATCTTTAGTCAGTAATGAAATGTGGTGAGTTCTCATAGCATATCCTCCGATCCGATATTTGCTTGTTACTGTTATTGTATCACGATTGAATCCGCTTTCTTATAATAAGCATTTTGGTTCTTGGCCTTTACCGAGAACCCCTTATCAAATCATCGATGGAACGTGAGCAAAACATTTGACCTTTTTTGACCAATAAACTATTATATTAACATGAACTTGGTGCAAGCCATCTTTCATAAAACCTATAAGGAGGCATCTTGAATGAATTTAGTGCCAACCGTCATTGAACAATCCGCAGGCGGTGAACGTGCGTATGATATTTATTCACGTTTGCTAAAAGACCGTATTATTATGTTGTCAGGTCCTATTGAAGACGACATGGCTAATGCGATTATTGCCCAATTACTTTTCTTGGATGCTCAAGACTCAGAAAAAGATATTTACCTTTACATCAACTCACCTGGTGGTGTGATCACCTCAGGCATGGCCATCTACGATACAATGAACTTTGTTAAATCAGACGTTCAAACCATCGTAATGGGAATGGCAGCATCAATGGCTTCTGTCCTTGCTTCTTCTGGAGCAAAGGGCAAGCGTTTTGCTTTGCCACATGCACAAGTCTTGATTCACCAACCATCTGGTGGTGCTCAAGGTCAACAAACTGAAATCGAAATTGCTGCCGAAGAAATTCTCAAAGCTCGTAAGATGATCAATAATCTCTTAGCCGAGAATTCAGGTCAACCAATTGAAAAGATCAACAAGGATACTGAGCGTGATAATTACCTCACTGCTCAAGAAGCCGTTGATTATGGACTTTTGGATGGCATCATGACCAGCAGTTCAGAGAAACAATAATTCAGTTAGTTAATTGAATTTTGTTCGACATTTCAAAAGAGGTTGGAATAAAAGTGTAAAAGCTTTTATCCCAACCTCTTTTTGTGGTCCCTTGCTATTCAGCTGAAACGTGTGGCAATCGGCAGATCCCGACCACTTAATAGCAAAAATGCACCTGATTGATAAAACTGAAATGACCGACTAAAATGAAGTCGTAGTTAGTTAATAAATTAACATGATGGATTTACGAATAGAGGCCATGAATATGGATGCAAATACAACTAAAGAACAAACATCGAAAACCACTGAGGAAACAATCCCCACAGAAATGAAGGCTTGGGAAATCGTCAAACCTGGATCAATTAATGGTGATGTTTCACCTTTGCGTTATACAACCAAACCTGTGCCGCAGCCTAAACGAGGCGAAGTCTTAGTAAAAGTAATTGCGTGTGGGGTTTGCCACACAGATCTGCACGTTACTGAAGGTGATCTGCCAGTTCACAAAGAACATTTAACACCAGGCCATGAAATCGTTGGCCGAGTCGTTAAAATGGGTGACGAAACCCGGCGATTCAAATTAGGCGACCGAATTGGCATTCCGTGGTTGCGCTGGACCTGCGGTGTCTGTGAGTACTGCCGCTCTGGACGTGAAAATCTCTGCCCCAATTCCTTATACACTGGCTGGGATCACGATGGTGGTTATGCAGAATATGTGACTGTTCCTGAAGGGTTTGCTTATCGAATTCCCGCTCGTTTTGACTCACTAACAGCCGCCCCACTACTTTGTGCAGGGATTATCGGCTACCGGGCTTACGAACGGGCAAACGTTCCAGCGGGTGGCACGTTGGGCTTGTACGGATTCGGCGGTTCTGCCCATCTGACTGCTCAAATTGCCATGAAGCAGGGAATTGAGGTCCATGTCTTAACTCGTGGTGAAGATGCCAGAAAATTTGCGCTGCAACTGGGTGCTGCTTCTGCCCGGGGAACTTACGATATGCCACCAGTTAAATTGGATTCGGCAATCAACTACACCCCTGTTGGTGACGTGGTACCAAAAGCCATGGAAGCATTGAAGCCAGGTGGCACATTAGCAATGGCAGGCATTCATTCAACTGACATCCCGCAAATGAGCTACCCAACCCATATCTTCCACGAAAAGAATTTAACCAGTGTTGAAAGTAACACCCGTCGTGATGGCGAAGAATTCTTAACATTGGCAGATCGTCTGAACATTCATCCAGAAGTCACCGAATACCCACTGGCAAAAGCCGATGAAGCCCTTAAATATGTTTCACGAGGAGATATCCGTGGTGCTTGTGTTTTGAGAGTGAGTGAAGGTTAAACCGTTTAAATAAATTCCAAAAATATCTGACAAATGAATAATGAATTTATCCGAGTTCAAACTAAAACCCGCGACAAGCCAAAACTTGATGTTTTGGAACTTGCCGCGGGTTTTGTGATTCAAATTTTAAATTTGTTGGCTTTAATTACAGAAAACCTTACTGAATAGCGCCCAGAAACGATTTACCAGACCAGGTGGAACTGTTTACCGATTTCAGCAATCTCGCTAAAGCTTATAGTTCAGGCTCGAGTCCTTGGGATAACTTGCCAGCATATTCATTAATTTTTCTCAAGCGATGATTGACCCCGGACTTTGAGATTGGACCGCCTTCTACCAAGTCACCCAATTCCTTCAAGCTGACTTCGGGATGTTTGAGTCTGGCTCTGGCGACCTGCGCCAATTTAGGGTTCAATTTGTTCAGTCCAACCATCTCATCAATCATTTTAATGTTTTCAATCTGTTTGCTGGCTGCGTTGGCCACCTTATTCAAATTGGCGTTCTCGCAGTTAACCAAACGATTAACTGAATTCCGCATATCACGCACAATCCGGATGTCCTCAAATTTCAACATCGAACTAGTTGCGCCAATCAGCTGCAAAAAGTCGGCAATTTTTTCGGCTTCCTTGAGGTACGTAATGTAGCCACTTCGACGCTGAGTGGTTCTGGCCTTTAAATGATACTTATTCATCATTTCGGCAATCATTTCATTGTGGTTTTCATACAGTGAATAGATCTCCAAATGATATCTTGAGGTCTCTGGATTGTTAACCGATCCGCTGGCAAGAAATGCGCCCCGCAAATATGAACGAATCTGCGAATCTTCCGTCAGCATGTGACTCGGCACCCGCTCAACGATTGACGCCCCATCAAAAATACCCAGGTCGTCCAACAATTGGGTCGCTTTATTTTCAACTCTCAAAATGTATAGGTTATTTTTCTTGAGTTTCATCTTACGGCGAACGCTCAGCTCACCTGTAATCCCGTAAAATTTGGAAAGTAATTTGTACATTCTCCTGGCAATTGCAGGATTTTCTGATGAAACATTCAAAACAAAATGGTGATTTGAAATTGAAAGGGAACCATTAATCCTAATCAGGGCCATCAATTCAGCCTTGGCGTTATCTCGGTGAACGGTCAAAGAAGTTAACTCCTTTTTGACCTCACTTGCGTATGACATGTGATTCCCTCCTTTTCTGCGTGAACAGTCTTACTTGTGATCGTCCAATGAACGACCTAATAAATTGATCAATTCATCGGCAACTTCTTGCCCGTTATGGAATGCACCGCGGTCTTTCAACTCCAAAAAGTCAGCCGAAATAACTCGACAGCCCATTGCCCGTAAACCAGCAAAATCATGCTTGACCGGCTGGGACACTTCATTCCATTTTTTATGATCGATGTACTCGGCCGGAACCTCTTTAATATTCACTAAAACAGTATTAATGAAATTCATGCCCAGATGGCGGTTTAACACGCGAACGTGATCCGCCTCTGTAAAGTTTTCGGTTTCACCTTTTTGCGTCATAATATTACAAATATAGACGATGTCTGCACTGGTGCGACGCAGGGCTTCACCAACATTTTCGATCATTAAATTAGGTAAGATGCTGGTAAACAGACTACCAGGTCCGAGGACAATCTGATCAGCGTTCATAATCGCGTCAATCACCTGTTCCACAGCTTCCGGTTTATGAGAGTCATCAGTAGTCTCCACCCAAACGCGTTTGATCAATTTTCCCGCAGCAGTGATTTCAGACTCGCCGCTCATTCTTGTCCCGTCGCTAAACTCAGCGTTTAACTCTAATGGTTCGTTGGCCGCTGGATAGATATGACCATCAACTTTAAGCATTTGACTCAATAATTGAACTGAGTCAAAAATGCCGCCTTTCATTTCTGAAAGAGCTGCGATGATCAAATTACCTAACGCATGCCCCGCAAAGAATTGGTCGGAACTCTTGAACCTGTATTGGAACAAATCCAAATAGAGTTCTGGCATCTCGGACAATGCCACCATGACATTTCGAATATCTCCAGGTGGAACAACGTTAATGTAATTTCTAAGGATTCCTGAAGAACCCCCATCATCGGCAACTGTGACAATCGCAGTGATGTCGACGTGCCGGTTTCGCAAATTTTTGAGGATAACCGGCAGACCCGTTCCTCCACCAATCACGACGATCCGCGGTTGATGTGTATGAAGTGCATCAAGCATCAGTTACCCTCCTTTGTTTTATGTCGATCAATGTCACGATGAGTAATGTTGACCGGATACTTATCTTTTAAATCGTTTGCCAGTCGTTGGGCAATCGCAACAGATCGGTGTTGCCCACCCGTGCAGCCGATGGCAACTGTCAGACTGGCTTTACCTTCTTTTTGATAACCAGGTAGCGTGAATTCCATCATGTCCAAGAGCTTTTCATAAAATTCTTTAGCACCCTCGGAATTCATGACATAATCCCTCACTGGCTTATCAAGACCGGTTTTGTAACGCATTTTGGCATCATAATACGGATTCGGCAAGAAGCGGACATCCATGACGATATCGGCATCTAGTGGCAACCCGTACTTGAAACCAAACGACATGACTTCCACGTGAAATGTGTGGGTTTCATCAGTCGATTCGAAATTATGAAAGACTTCTTCACGGAGACGGCGTGGTGCCATATTGGTCGTATCAACAACCAAGTCGGCAGCCTGTTTGACGTTAGCCAGCAATTCCCGCTCTTTCTTAATCCCATCAATCACCCGACCATTGCGTGCAAGTGGATGGGCCCGGCGAGTTTCCTTGTATCGAGAAACTAACTTTTGATCAGACGAATCCAGAAAAATAATATCAACATTGTTGTCATCATTTTTCCTTAAATCATCGAACATATCGATGATTTCATCATAAAAGACCTGTGAACGCAGATCCATCACTAACGCAATTTTATTAATATCCCGCTCCATGTGGATTAATTCTTTAAATTTTGGCAGCAGCGTTGGTGGCATGTTATCAACACAAAAGTAACCTAAATCCTCAAAGCTTTGCATTGCAACAGTCTTACCAGCGCCACTCATTCCAGTGATAATGACGAATTGGTTGTTAACAGCCATAGTGATTTCCTTTCGTATAACGAACTTTAAACAGTATAACATACCGGGCGTGTCATGTGAACAGAGTGTGCTGAGTACCAACCGGCGGCGCAACCACTGAGCGAGGCAGGCCGTGACCAAGTCGTTGTCATAACAAAACCTAACCAAAAAAGCCGTCCAAACGAAAATCGCTCTGGATGGCTTCATAGATTTAAGCCTTATTTACTGGCTTTAACAGCCTGCTTTTCAGCTTGCTTCGTCAATTTCTTGTCCCGTTCCAGGACAGGCTTCAAATACTGCCCAGTATAGCTTTCAGGCACTTTCACCAACTGTTCGGGTGTTCCAGTAGCAACGATGGTTCCCCCACCATCGCCACCTTCAGGCCCTAAATCAATCAGATAATCAGCACTCTTAACCACGTCCAGATTATGTTCGATGATCAAAACTGTATTGCCTTGATCAACCAGCTTTTGAAGGACACCCAACAGGCGCCGAATGTCTTCGCTGTGAAGACCAGTGGTTGGCTCATCCAAAATATAGAAGTTTTGGCCATTCGCCTTCTTATGCAATTCAGAAGCCAGCTTCATTCGTTGGGCTTCCCCACCAGATAAAGTTGTTGCGGGTTGACCCAAATGAACATAACCCAAGCCAACGTCTTTAATCGTTTGAAGTTTTCGTGAAATCTTTGGAATCGCGCTGAAGAAATCAACTGCTTCATCAACAGTCATATCAAGCACGTCAGAAATATTCTTACCTTTATATTCAACTTCCAAAGTTTCGGCATTGTATCGTTTGCCATGACAAACTTCACAAGGGACATAGACATCCGGCAAAAAGTTCATTTCAATTTTTAAGATGCCATCGCCATGACACGTTTCGCAGCGACCACCCTTAACGTTAAAGCTGAATCGGCCCTTCTTGAAGCCACGGAGCTTCGCGTCATTGGTGTTCGCAAATAAGCCTCGAATATCGTCAAAGACGCCTGTATAAGTTGCCGGGTTTGAACGCGGTGTTCTACCAATTGGTGTTTGATCGATGTCGATAATTTTTTCAATGTTTTTGTAGCCGGAAATGGATTTATACTTTCCGGGCTTTTCAGAATTATGATTGAGTTTCTGGGCCAAGGCTTTCTTCAAAATATCATTGACCAAGGTTGACTTTCCTGAACCTGAAACACCGGTGACAACCACCATCTTGCCCAGTGGAAAATCAACCGTTAAGTTCTTCAGATTATTTTCAGCAGCTCCAGTTACCCGAATCTTCTTACCATTCCCTTTGCGACGTTTGTCAGGAACTGGAATGAATCTTTTACCAGACAAATACTGACCGGTAATCGATTCAGGCACCTTCTCAATGTCTTCAGGCGTTCCAACAGCCATGACCTTACCACCCTGCTGACCGGCACCGGGACCGATATCCACAATATAGTCGGCAGCCCGCATGGTATCCTCATCATGTTCGACAACAATCAAGGTATTACCCAAATCACGCATCTTCTTCAAAGAAGCGATCAACCGATCATTATCTCGTTGATGTAAGCCAATCGAAGGTTCATCAAGGATATAGAGAACGCCAGTCAAATTCGAACCAATCTGAGTTGCGAGTCGAATTCGTTGTGCTTCTCCACCAGATAATGTTCTCGCAGAACGAGACAACGTTAAATAATCCAAACCTACATTTCTCAGAAAAGTCAGTCTGTCGGTAATCTCCTTAATAATTGGTTTGGCAATCATCGTGTCCTGCTCACCAAAGGTTAAGGAACGGAAAAAGTTGAGTTCAGCAGTTACATCCAGCGCAGAAATTTGGGCCACATTATTCTTGCCAACTTTAACGGCCAAGGCCTTTCGGTTCAGCCGATAACCGTGACAAGTCTGACAAGTCAATTCAGTCATGTACTGGCTGAGATTGTCCCGGGTGAAATCACTGCTGGTATTGTGGTAACGGCGATCAACATTGTTAATCACCCCTTCAAATGGGCCATCAACATCGCGAATGCCACCAAAGTCACTCTGGAGAACAAAGTGAAATGACTTTGTCTTCGATCCATACAACACAAAGTTCTGTTGTTTCTTGGACAATTTGTTGAAGGGAACATCCATGTTAATCCCTTCAGCTTCACAGACCTGCTTAAGCATATTGGGATACCATTTAGAACTAGCAGAATTCCACGGTGCTAAAGCCCCTTCAGCCAATGTTTTCGTTCGATCAGGGACAACCAAGTCTTCATCAACTTCCAACTTCATCCCCAAACCGTCACAGTCAGGACACGCGCCGAGCGGTGAATTAAACGAAAATAGCCGGGGTTCCAGCTCTCCAACTGTGAAACCACAAATTGGGCAAGCGTAGTGTTCAGAAAACATCAGCGGATCACGTTCACCAAGAAAATCAGCAACCGCATAACCGCCACTTAATCTAAGCGCAGCTTCAAGTGAATCGGATAGCCGGTTGTTAATCCCATCCTTCACAATAATTCGATCGATAATAATATTAATATCATGACTCTTGTTTTTATCTAATTCAGGCACATCGTCAATGTCATAAGTTTCACCATCGACTTGGACACGCACAAAGCCTTCACGCTTAATCTTTTCAAAGATTTTCTTGTGTTGGCCTTTTTTACCCCGAACAATGGGTGATAAAATCTGCATCTTTGTTCTATCAGGTAACTTCATCACTTGATCAATCATTTGGTCAACTGACTGACTGGAAATCACCGACCCATCATTAGGACAGATGGGGACGCCAACTCTTGCCCATAGCAGGCGAAAGTAATCATTGATTTCAGTGACAGTTCCCACCGTTGATCGCGGATTCTTGGAAGTTGTTTTTTGGTCAATTGAGATTGCTGGGCTTAACCCATCAATTGAATCAACGTCAGGTTTGTCCATTTGGCCCAAAAATTGTCGGGCATATGATGACAAACTTTCAACGTATCGTCGTTGACCTTCCGCATAAAGCGTATCGAATGCCAGTGAACTTTTCCCTGAGCCGGACAGTCCGGTCATGACAACCAATTTATCTTTTGGAATTGTCACGTTCACATTTTTTAAATTGTGGGCACGTGCCCCACGGATGACGATCTTATCCATTGCCAATATGCATAATCTCCTTTAGATCACTTACTCATTTGTCCCTTTAATTCAATAATTGTATCACGCAAAGTAGCGGCTTGCTCAAAATCAAGTTTCTTGGCGGCATCACGCATTTCGTCAGTCAAACGAGCCAGCATATCCTTTTGATCTGTCTTATTCATTTGTTCAAAATCGCTCTCCACAAAGTCATCTTTCTCACCAGAATCGTCTGATCCCTTGGTAACCGAGATTAATGAACGGATTGGTTTAACAATCGTGGTTGGCGTAATGCCATGCTTCTTGTTATATGCAATTTGAATTGCCCGTCGGTGAGCAGTCTCGTCAATCGCTGCTTGCATCGAATCCGTCACGGTATCAGCGTACATGATTACGGCCCCATGTTCATTACGGGATGCCCGACCGATTGTCTGAATCAATGACCGTTCATTACGCAGAAAGCCTTCCTTGTCGGCATCCAAAATGGCAACCAAAGAAACTTCTGGAACATCGATTCCTTCCCGCAACAAATTGATTCCGACAAGAACATCAAATTTTCCAAGTCGCAGGTCGCGAATGATTTGAGTTCGTTCCAGAGTCTTAATATCAGAATGAAGATATTTAACCTTAATTCCTAAATCCTTCAAGTAATCGGTCAAATCTTCAGCCATTTTCTTAGTCAAAGTGGTGACAAAAACTCGTTCATGCTTATCAACCCGTTTGTTAATTTCACCAACTAAATCATCCATCTGCCCCATAATTGGGCGAACATCAATTGTTGGATCCAATAATCCGGTTGGCCGAATGACTTGAGTGACAACATCTTTGGTCTGATCCATCTCATATGGACCGGGAGTTGCCGACATGTAAACGACTTGGTGAACGTGCTGCTCAAACTCACTCAAAGTTAACGGACGGTTATCCAGTGCACTTGGCAGCCGGAAACCGTAATTAACCAATTGTTGCTTCCGAGCTTGGTCACCATTGTACATCCCGCGAATTTGCGGCATGGTTTGGTGAGACTCATCAACTACCATCAGGAAGTCATCAGGAAAGAAGTCCAACAGCGTAAATGGTGGTTGACCAGGTTTGCGGCGATCCATGAATCGTGAATAGTTTTCAATCCCACTGGTGTAGCCCATTTCACGCATCATTTCAATATCATAAGTGGTTCGTTGCTTGAGTCGTTGAGCTTCCAGCAACTTGCCTTCCTTCTCAAACTTGGCAACTTGTTTTTCCATCTCATCTTTAATTTCAGGTAAGGCGACGTTCATAACGTCGTCACTGGTCAAGAAGTGGGTCGCCGGAAAGATCGCGATATGGTCGCGATCACCAATCACTTCACCGGTTAAGGTATCAACTTCGCGAATCCGATCAATCTCGTCACCGAAAAACTCTATTCGAAAGGCGTGTTCATCCCATGATGCAGGAAAGACTTCGACAATGTCTCCATGAACTCGGAAACGGCCACGTTGGAAATCAATATCATTTCGATCATATTGAATGTCAACCAACTGACGTAAGAAATGATCCCGTTCAATTGTCTGACCGACCCGCAGCGAAACCACGTGATTTCGGTATTCGGTTGGGTCGCCTAATCCAAAGATAGATGAAACTGAGGCCACAACAATGACATCGTTTCGTTCCAACAATGAACTGGTGGCAGAATGTCGCAATTGATCAATTTCATCATTAATGGCCGAATCTTTTTCAATATAAGTGTCACTGGAAGGCACATATGCTTCTGGTTGGTAGTAATCATAGTAACTAACAAAGTATTCAACAGCGTTGTGGGGGAAGAACTCTTTGAACTCGCCATACAATTGGCCAGCCAAAGTCTTGTTATGTGACAAAACCAGGGTGGGCTTGTTAACCTGGGCAATGACATTGGAAATTGTAAATGTTTTCCCAGTCCCAGTGGCTCCCTTCAAAATTTGGGCCTTTTTGCCCTCATTAATTCCAGCAACTAACTTCTTAATTGCATCGGGCTGATCACCAGTTGGCTTGTATTTGGATACTAAATCAAATTTTCGATCTTCTTCACGTTCAATCAACTTCAAATTCCCCCTGACCTAAAACCAGAATGACACAACATAAAAGGGCTGCAAGCAAAATCATGTTTTGTTTCAGCCCACTAACAACGCTATTTTACCATACGAACATACTTTCGCCAACGATTATTCCTTGGAATTGTCTTCCTTTTTTAAAACTTTTCTAGTAAGACGTCTCAACTTATCTTGAGTTGTAAAGTTTTCAGCGAGCATGTCTGGAATAACTTTTGTCAAAACATACTGTACACAATGCATGTCACGATATTCAAGCATTGTTGACAAACTTTCCTTATACATTTCGGGATAAACTTCTTCAGGATTCCCCTTTTGAATTTCACCAAAAGATTCATATAGTAAATCCACTTTATCAGCAACCGCTAATATTCGGCCTTCCAACGAGTCGTCCTTACCCTCTGACAAGCGGCGGCGATAGGCATTCTGAAACTCTTCAGGAATTTCATTTTGAACAAAGTTTTCCGTGAGTTTGTCATCAACATCAGCCAGCATTGATCGCAAAACTGGGGTCGCATACTTCACCGGCGTCTTAATGTCGCCGATGAAACGCTCAGTGTAATCATGATTCAGTGCCTTTTCATACAAACCACGCCAGTCCACTTTTTCGCCAGCATTTTCCTCCACATCACCCAAAAATTGAGCAATCTCGGTGACCTTAAATGAATGGGCGGCAACTGAATGCTGCTCGAATTTAAAGTATCCTGGTGCCCGGTTAATCAATTCCAGTTCATCTAAGCTTTCCAAATATTGATGCATTCCCATCGATAAATCCCCCGTTCTTTTCATAGCAAAAGGGGCCGCTGACAAAACAAGTGTTTAGTCACGGCCTCCTTCAAATTGATTATTAAATTAGTTTTGTGAAACACTAGACTTTGCTTTGTCACTCAATGATTCAACGTATTTGAATGCTTGTTGGCCGGCAATTCCACCTTCACCAACAGCAGTGGCAATCTGGCGCAAATCTTTTTGACGGACGTCACCAATCGCGTAAATTCCGGGAATGGCAGTTTCCATTTGATCATTGGTCTTAATCCAGCCATCTTTGTCGGTAATCTTCAAATCCTTGAAGGCATCTGTCATTGGTAACAAACCAACGTAGATAAAGACACCTGAAGTATCAACGACTGATTCCTCGTTGGTTTGATTATTCACGACTTTGACACCAGTGACTTTGTTGTCATCACCCAGTACCTCAGTGACATTTGAGTTCCAGACAAAATCAATCTTGTCGTTCGCAAATGCACGGTCTTGGATAATCTTTTGAGCACGCAACTGGTCACGACGATGAATAACGGTCACATGGTTGACGATTCCGGACAGGTATGAAGCCTCTTCAATAGCAGAATCACCACCACCAACAACGACAACATCCTTGTTCTTAAAGAATGCACCATCACATACGGCACAGTAGGAAACACCCTTGCCACCGTATTCATGTTCGCCGGGAATTCCTAACTTTTTATACTCAGAACCAGTGGCAATGATCACCACTTTGGCCTGAAGTTCTTCTTCATCGGTTTTGATGAGCTTGTAATCACCGTGATCCTCAACGGCGCTCACAGTACCATACACATATTCAGCACCAAAATTAATTGAACTGTCATACATATTTTGAGCGAGATCTGGACCCATGATTGATTTAAAACCAGGATAGTTCTCAATGGCGGCTGTGTTATTCATTTGGCCGCCGTAGATTCCCCGATCAATCATTGCGACAGACAGGTTAGCTCGTGAAGCATATAAAGCCGCCGTCATTCCGCCGGGGCCGGCACCAATAATCACGACATCATATTGTTTAGCCATATGGATCCTCCCTTTACTATCAAAATTCGTTTACATGTTAATTTACTATGAAAAAGTAAGCTTGTCCAGTAGAGACACTTACTTCTTTTTGTCTTCTTCGGTTAATTGGGCACCTAAATCCTTCAGGTAGCTTCGCAAACCATCCGAAATTTCTGGGTGACGAAGGCCAAAAATGATATTAGTCTTCAACCAGCTTAATTTGTTACCGGTATCGAATCGTTCACCTTTAAATTCGTGCGCAAATACCCGTTGTGTTTGGTTCAGGGTATCAATTGCTGAAGTTAATTGAATCTCGCCTGTCTTATCAGGTTTGGCATGCTCCAAAATGCCGAAAATTTCCGGTGTCAGCAAGTATCTGCCGATAATTGCTAAATCACTAGGCGCTTTTTCAGGAGTTGGCTTTTCAACAAACTTCTTAACGTTGAACAGTCCTGGACGAACCTCTTCAGACGGATCGATCACGCCATATTTTGAAATATCTTTATGGGCGACTTTCTTAACAGCTAACGTTGACGCACCAGTCTGCTGATAGCTTTCCATGAGTTGTTTGGTCAATGGAACCTTATCCTGCATAACATCATCACCAAGCATGACCACAAATGGTTCATTGCTGATAAAGCTGCGGGCAGTATAGATGGCATCCCCTAAGCCACGGGGATGTGACTGACGAATGAAGTAAATGTTCATGTCATTGGTCTTCCGGATGGTTTCCAGAATTTCATTCTTGTGACGTTCTTCCAAGTTCATTTCCAATTCAGGATTTGAATCGAAATGATCCTCGATGGAACGTTTACCCTTGCCAATGACAATCACGATATCTTTAATTCCGGCCTGTTTGGCTTCCTCAACAATAAATTGAATGGTTGGCGTATCTACAATTGGCAGCATTTCTTTTGGTAAAGCTTTGGTTTCTGGTAAAAATCGAGTCCCTAATCCTGCGGCAGGAATAACCGCTTTGGTTACTTTCCTTGTCATATTGAACTGCACCTTCTCTTTATTATTCAATCTCCGAACGGCCTTCACGGGTCATCAGTTGATTAATGGTTTCTTTAATATCGGCGTTATCGTACAACACATGATAGATAGCTGAAGTGATTGGCATATCAACACCACGTTTCTTAGACAATTCATACGCTGCCCGAGTCGTGGCAATGCCTTCGATCACCATACCCATGTTGTTAACCACTTCATCCAAGGAGTGGCCTTTACCTAACTCGTTACCAGCCCGCCAATTACGCGAGTTAGTACTGGTGGCGGTTACAATAATGTCCCCAACACCTGATAGCCCAATAAAGGTCAATGGGTTGGCGCCAAATGAAGTCCCCAAACGGGAAATTTCAGCCAGGCCACGCGTCATCAAGGCTGCCTTGGCATTGTCCTTGTATCCTAATCCATACAAAGCACCAGCACCAAGGGCAATGATGTTCTTCAATGCAGCCCCGATTTCAACACCAATCACATCATCACTGGTATAAACCCGGAAATAGTTATTCATGAACAAGCCTTGAATTTCTTCAGCAGCTTGCGCATTGTCACTGGCAACAGTGACCAATGTGATATCGTGAGTCACGACATCTTCAGCTTGACTTGGTCCTGAGAGAACTGAGATTGATTTGCGATTCTGAGGATCAATTTCCTGTGCGAGAACCTGAGATAATCTCAAGTAAGTTTTTTCTTCAATTCCTTTTGAAGCATGAATAATGTTGACTTTTTGATTCCGATCAGCCAAAATTTCTGCAACTTGTTTGGCAACAGAACGGGTTACTTGGGTAGGAACGACGAATAAAATGTAATCAACACCATCAATTGCATCCTTCAGGTCATTGGTTGCAACCAGTGAGTCGGCGAATGTGAAATTCTTGATGTATTTTGTGTTGGTATGCTCTTCGTTAAGTTCCTTTACTTGTTGTGGGTTATACGACCACAATTTAACGTCTGAACCATTTTCATCCAATAGGCTTGCGAGGACGCTTCCCCAAGAACCTGCACCAAGCACTGCAACTTTTTTAGCCATGATAAATCTCCTTTATTCAATAAATGATCAATTAGTTGTTAATTTTGAACCTTCTAAGTACCAAGGGTTATGCGAATTGCGGCGACGATAGATGATTAACCCAATCGCACCAACAAATAAGATGATTGACAGAATTTGTGAAACTCGCAGACCGCCTAACATTAAACTATCAGTCCGCATTCCTTCGACGAAAAATCTGCCAAAGGAATACCACATCACGTATGTCAGGAACACCTCGCCTCGTTTGAAGAAGTGTGGATTATGCCGTAACGTCACAATCACCGTGAACCCCAGCAAACTCCAAAGCGACTCATACAAAAACGTCGGCTGACGATAGGCACCGCTGATATACATTTGGGTAATGATGAAGTGTGGTAGATGCAACCCCTGCAGGAAACTTA
Source organism: Lentilactobacillus otakiensis DSM 19908 = JCM 15040 (assembly GCF_001434145.1). Lineage (GTDB taxonomy): Bacteria > Bacillota > Bacilli > Lactobacillales > Lactobacillaceae > Lentilactobacillus > Lentilactobacillus otakiensis. Next base: position 547,875 of record NZ_AZED01000014.1, read on the forward strand.
ATGAGGTCACTTGGCCAAAGGCCTCCTGATTCATGAAGTTACCCCAGCGACCAATGGCTTGTGCCAAAATCACTGTCGGCGCTGCGACATCCAACATCAACCACACCGGAATGAACCGGTGGCGACAGAACAGGATCACAACAATCATCGCCCCAATCAGGGAACCATAGATGGCAATTCCACCATCCCAGATTTTAATAATTTCACCGGGATTGTCTTTGTAGTACGACCACTGAAAAATGACGTAATACAAACGCGCACAAATCAAAGCTGCCGGCAGCGCCCACAATATCATATCATAGATGTCGTCTGCTTTAATACCACGTTTGTCGCCTTCTCTAACGGCAAGCCATACCGCTAAAATGACACCGCTGGCGATGATAATACCATACCAATGAACTTCGATTGGCCCTAAGTTAAAGGCGATCGGATTCAGGGCCAGGCTCAATAAATTTACCAAAATAACGATCTCCTATTTCTTATCTGAATCTTTTTTGTGATCATCGATGAGATCTTTATTTTTCTCCTCAACGTGTTCCTGTTCTTCTTTATGCTTTTCATCATTTTTACTATTCACTTTAATCAAGTTGTTCAAATTGCGGTCAAAGGTTTCCGTTGCATCGTATCCCATGCTCTGAGCACGGAAGTTCATGGCCGCCGCTTCAATAATGATTGCTAAATTCCGACCAGTTCGAACTGGAATGGTAATTTTAGGAACATCCACATCGAAAATGTGAACGTTTTGCGTTCCATTTCCTAAGCGGTCGAATTTGGCTTCTTTAGTGTAGTTTGCCAAGTGAATAATCAAGGCAACCTTTGTCTGACTCCGAACGGCTCCGGCACCAAACAAGGTCATCACATCAATGATTCCGATCCCACGAATTTCCAATAAATGACGGAGAATCGCAGGTGCCGTGCCCATCAGGGTTTGCTCATCTTGTTGATAAACTTCAACCCGGTCATCAGCAATTAACCGGTGACCACGTTTAACCAGTTCCAACGCAGTTTCACTTTTACCGATCCCACTATCACCGGTAATCAGAATTCCCAGTCCATAAACATCAACTAGGACACCATGGAGGGACTTTCTCTCGGCTAATTTATCCTCCAAATAGTTGGTCATGTTACTGAGAACCCGAGAGGTCGTCAGCTTGGACCCCAAGACTGGGATGTGCTGCTCTTTAGCTGCTTCCAGAAGTTCCTCAGGTGGATCCAATTGCGTAGACACAACAAAAGCAGGCGTCTGCGGTTGACACATTTGCTTCATAACATCGAGGAGGTCATCGTGAGACATCCCCTTAGAGTACGAAATTTCAGTAATTCCCAACAGTTGAATCCGTTTGACAGGATAATAGTTAAAGAAGCCGGTTAGCTCCAAGCCTGGTCTGGAAATGTCTGCGGTCGAAATTGACCTCTCTTCAAGGTATTCCTTTCCATAATAGACATCCAATCTGGCGTTTTTAACTAAATCAGCCACCGTTACACTTTCAGTCAAGAACATCCCTCCTCAGTTAATCACTATAATTTTATCACTTTGCGCTTAGCAAGTCCTTATGGCTTGCGGAAATATTCAGCAATAATCCAACTGACAATCGACATTAGGATTGCGACCAAGATAGCCATCCAAAATGAAGAAAATCGAAAGTCAGCACCAACAATGACCGCAGTCAACTCAAGCATGAGACCATTGATCACAAAAGTAAATAACCCAAGCGTCAACAGATTGATTGGTAAGGATAGGATGGTGATAATTGGTCGTACCAGCCAGTTCAATACTGCCAGCACTACTGCTGCAATAAATGCAATTGCGACACTGGCAACGTAAAAGTTCGCCGGAAAAAAGCCGCTGATTGCCACAAACAAAATGGTATCCACTAAAACGTTGGTAAGAAATCTCAATTATTGACCCCTTTTCTGGTCATCATGAACGTCTTTTTCTTCAACGTTATGAATCACTTTTCTGGATTTGTCAGTAGAAGTTCCGCTCGAAAAAGTGGACTTAAGTTGATCAAATGTAGACCCAGAGCGAGAATCATCACTGGGAATCGTAAACATCATGACAATATAGCCGATGATTGCGACCACATTAATGCCTGGTGTAAATGCCAAGACCACGTACAAGATTCGAACTAACGTTGAGTTCCAATTCAAGTATTCTGATATTCCGCCAAGAACACCCGAAATCACTCGATTAGTGGCTGAGCGCCGTAATTTCTTATTAGTATTCATCCTCATGCCTCCACATTAAAACTTCTAGCTTAAGATTATCTAAAAAAGGCACTGCAATCAAGTATGCAGTGCAAAATATCAACCATTCTTAATTTAATTCAATGATTTTTCCGGTTGCGAGATAAACAGTCCACTCACATATGTTAGTGCTGTAATCACTCACTCGGCCCAAATCTTTGGCGACGTTCAGGTAAATAATGGCAGAACTCACAATTTCTGGATTCTTGGCCATTGCCTGGTAGCTTGGCGCAGCAATGTCATTATAGAGTTCGTCAATTTTTTTATCATAAGACTGTGCCGTCTTTTTAGCCTTATCTTGATCTGCGTCGCCGTATGATTCAATTGATTTATCGTATTGTTGACTAACTTCTTGCGCCATCGTTGCGATAATTTCCTCAACTGAAGCAATCCGTTCTTTGCCTTTAATGTCAATCACTGATCTGGCAACATTTCGAGCGTGGTCGCCAGCCCGCTCCAAATCAGTGACAGCCTTTAAGATCCCGACAACTTCTCGAAGATTCCCCGTCACCGGTTGGTACAAGGCAATCATTTCAAAGGAACGTTTTTCAATATAAATCTGCAAGTGATTAATGTCATGATCGTTGGTAATCACCGCCTGTGCTTTTTGAATATCATGGTCGACAAACGCTTGGCCAGCATGCGTAACTGCTTCGCCAACAAGTGCCCCCAATTTCATAAAATCTGCTTTCAAAGTGATGATTTCTTCATCAAAAACTTTCCCCATAAGCTTCTCTCCTATCCGAATCGTCCGCTGACGTAATCCTCGGTTTGCTTCTCGTCAGGATTAACGAACATTTTAGTTGTGTCATCATATTCAACCACTCTGCCTTCCATAAAGAACGCTGTCTTGTCCGAAATTCGGGAAGCTTGCTGCAGATTGTGGGTAACGATTATTATTGTATAATCTTTTTTTAATTCAAGCAAAGTATTTTCAATCTTGGCACTGGAAATTGGGTCCAGCGCACTCGTTGGCTCATCCATTAAAATCACAGAGGGCGAGACGGCTAAAACACGCGCAATACAAATCCGTTGCTGCTGACCGCCAGAAAACGATAAAGCATTGTCATATAAATTATCCTTCACTTCATCCCAAACTGCGGCCTGTTTCAAACTGCGCTCAACAATTTCATCGAGTTTTTGTTTGTCACGAATACCAGCAATTCGCAGGCCATAAGTAATGTTGTCATACACTGAAAATGGGAAAGGATTGGGCTGTTGGAAAACCATCCCAATGGATTTTCTTAATTCTACCAGATTAGTTTGGGGAGAATAAATATTTTCTCCGTGAAATTGAACTGTCCCAGTAATTGTCACCCCATCAATCATGTCATTCATTCGATTTAAGCATCGCAGAAAAGTTGATTTTCCACATCCAGACGGTCCAATTAAGGCAGAAATTTGGTTGGGTTGAAAATCCAAATGAATACCATAGAGCGCTTGAAAATCACCATAGAATAAATCCAGGTTGTCTGCTGAAATAATTGGTTCTGCCATTTTTGCTCCTCCTAACCAAAGTTTCCTGATACATAATCATCGGTCATCTGCACTTTAGGGCGCGTGAAGACCTTTCTGGTTTTATTGTACTCAATTGCCTCACCCATGTTGAAAAAGACCGTGTAGTCGCTTAATCTGGCTGCCTGCTGCATGTTATGGGTCACGATGATAATCGTATAGTCCTTTTTGAGCTCTCGAAGAGTCGCTTCCAGCTGCTGGGTCGAAACCGGATCCAAGGCGCTCGCCGGTTCATCAAGCAATAATACATCCGGTTGAACGGCCAGAGCACGGGCAATACAGACCCGTTGTGCTTGCCCACCTGATAAGGATAATGCACTCTTATTCAAACTGTCTTTAACTTGATCCCAAACAGCGGCTTGCTTCAAAGTCGTTTCTACGACTTGATCCAAGGTCTTCTTGTCGTGAATGCCGCGCCGTTGCAATGCAAATGTCACGTTATCATAAATCGACTTTGCAAATGGATTGGGTCTCTGAAATACCATCCCAATCCGGCGACGAACCTCATATACGTCAATCTTGGGCTGATTGATATCAACACCCTGATAGAGGATTTCGCCCTTCACGGTTGCCACTCCATCGTTCATCCGATTAAGTGCCCGCAAAAAAGTTGATTTCCCTGAACCGGAAGGTCCGATCAATGCGGTGATGGTGTTCTTTTGGAACTGCAGATCCGCATTGTGCATTGCCAACGTCTTGCCATAATAAATCTCCAAATCCTTTGTTTGCATGGTGATTTCAGTTTCTTCGGGATTGAAATCGTAAATAAAACGTTTTGGTTTGTTATTTAATCCTACTGTATTTTGCATTTCATACCACCTACTTTACTGAAGTCATACGTTCAAAGACTTTGCGACCAATGTAACGGGCCGATAAATTAAATATCAGGATTGCCAGCACGAGGACCGCAGCTGAACCGGAAGAGACTTGGGTCAGATCCGGCATGATCCCTTCTGAATTAATTTTCCAGATGTGGACCGCCAACGTTTCCGCCGGACGCAGTGGGCTCAGGGGACTATCGATGTTGAATGGATTCCAATCCCCAAAGTTTAACGCCGGGGCACTCTGCCCTGCTGTATAAATCAAGGCAGCGGCTTCACCGAAAACCCGACCGGAACAGAGAATAATTCCGCTGATAATTCCAGGCAATGAGGCCGGTACCACAATATGGATAATTGTTTCGTACTTGGAAAGTCCCAACCCCAGGCCACCCTGGCGCTGGTCGTCAGAAACATTTGATAATGAATCTTCAATGTTTCTGGTTAATAACGGCAAGTTAAAAATCGTCAGGGTTAACGCACCGGAAATAATGGAAAAGCCATAGTTAAACTGAACCACAAACAGCAAGAAGCCAAACAGCCCGACCACCACCGAAGGCAGTGAACTCAAAATTTCAATTGACGTCTTGATGGTTGAAGTAAACCAGTTATCCTGGGCGTATTCATTCAGATAAATTGCGGCACCAAGCGCAATTGGTAAGGAAATCAGCATTGCCAGCAATAACAGATAGAATGAATTAAATAGCTGAATGCCGATCCCGCCACCAGCGTTAAAGGCTTTTGCCGGTGAAGTTAAGAAGTGCCAACTAACATTTGGCAAACCGGTGATAAAAATGTAGCCGATCAGAAAGGCGAGGATTAAGACGACGAATCCAGCGACTGCCTTTAAGCAAGCAATGGCAAACCGACTTTGTTTTTGAGTTCGATTCATTTCTTAAACGCCCCTTTCCTGCCGATCATGTGAACCAGTAAATTGAAGAATAGTGACATGACTAACAGTACCAGTGCCAATGACCAAAGCGCATCATTTTGCAGCGAACCCATCACGGTATTCCCCATTCCGGCAGTTAATACTGATGTTAAAGTGGAAGCCGGCGAAGTCAGGTTCTGTGGCATTAAGGCGGCATTCCCGATGACCATCTGGACTGCCAGTGCTTCACCGAATGCCCGAGCCATCCCGAAAACGACTGCTGTTAGAATTCCAGGAGTGGCAGCTCGGAGAACCACTTTCCAAATTGTCTGCCACTTGGTTGCACCGAGCGCTAACGAGGCTTGTCGATAGAATTGCGGCACACCTCTCAGTGAATCAACTGTCATTGAGACGATCGTTGGTAAAATCATGACAAACAAAACAAAGGTTCCGGAGAGGATGCCAAAACCGCTGCCGCCAAAAGTATTCCGAACGAACGGTACCACAACGGAAAGTCCAATAAAACCATAAACCACAGAAGGAATCCCAACTAATAGTTCGGTAACAGGCTGAAGAATTTTAGCGCCGCGTTTAGGAGAAATTTCTGTCATATAGACTGCAGTTCCAATCGCAAATGGCGTTGACAATAACGCAGCCAAAATGGTGACCAAAAACGATCCGACAATCATTGGTAATGCCCCAACCGCTTGATGACCAGCTGGCGTCTTGGTGCCAGGATTCCACAAAGTCCCAGTGAAGAAGTCTTTAACAGAGACGCCATCTTTGAAGAAAGTGGCGAGGCCCTTGCTGGCAACAAAAACAATAATTCCAAGTACAATTGCCATGATGAGCAATAAGGCTGAGAGACTTAGCAGATGGCCAAAACGTTCATAACGTGCAGTTTTGGACTTTTTCATCAGTTGTTTGGCTAACTTTTGATTTTGCACTGTTATTCCCCCGATCCTTTTGTGATTTTGCCTTGCCAGGTTCGCTGGTAATGCATATCTTTGACAGAAATGTAGCCCAATTTATTAAACAGGGTCGTTTGAATATGATCGTTTTTAAGATAAGCCAAGAACTTTTTAGTTAACCCGGTTGGTGCACCTCGCGTATAAATATGTTCATAGGACCAAATTTTCCATTTGTTATCCATGACATTTTTTTCGGTTGGCTTAATCCCGTCAACCCTTAATGGATGGATACTCTTATTGAAATAGCCAAAGGATACATAGCTAATCGCACCAGGTGTTGATGACACGATCTGACGAACTGTTCCTGATGAATCTTGTTCTTGTGCAGTCGCACTTTCGTGGCCTTTGAGCCCATATTCCTCAAAGGTCACTCGCGTTCCGCTTCCCTGAGAACGATTAATCAATGTGATCGGCAAGTTTGGTCCCCCAAGCTGTTTCCAATTGGTATATTTTCCTGTAAAAATGGCAATCAGTTGCGCTGTACTTAAATTATTGATGCCGACCTTGTCGTTGGTAATTGGGGCAACCCCAACTACGGCAATCTTATGATCGACCAACCCTTTTGGATTGATGCCGGCCTTTTCTTCAGCGAACAAATCTGAATTTCCCATTTGGACGGCACCGGATTCGATCTGACTTAATCCAGTACCGGATCCGCCACCCTGAACGTTGATAAAGATGCCGGCGTGATCAGCAGAATACTGTTCACTCGCAGCTTCAACCAGCGGCTGCAACGCCGTTGATCCCACGGCGGTGATTGATTGTTGGTTAGTCGAGGTTTTACTGCGGGCATTGTAGGCACCAATTCCAGCAACAATGATGACCAAGCATAGTAGCAACTTATAAATTGTCCGTTTTCGCATCTCAATTCCTCCTTGAATCTTCATTTTCAATTGTATTAAATCAATGTAAATATTTGACCGGGCAAATGTAAAAGTTTTGTAAATGGATAATGGGGTGTCTAATCAATTTTTGTCCAAAACACAAAAAAGCCGGGAATTTCCCCGGCTTAACTTACTTTTTAATTGTAAATATTTCGTTGAAAACCGGCAAAGATTAGCCTTTGTCTCCAGTTTGGTCATCGTCTTCAACAATTGGGAAGTTGACGGTAAACGTTGACCCGACGCCCCGCTGGCTTTTAACGTCAATCGTTCCGCCAACTGCGTCAACCATTTCTTTAACAATGGAAAGCCCTAATCCGGTACCGCTCACTTTTTGCTTGGTTCGTGAGTCATCTGCCCGGTAAAACCGCTCGAATAACCTTGAAATATCCTTCTGGGCAATCCCAATTCCAGTATCGGAAACATGCAGCTGCCAAAAACTATCGTTTGCCGTATATTCAATATTAACTTCACCATTCGGCCGATTATATTTAACTGCATTGCTAACCAAATTCCTGAGAATTCTGGTTAATGTTGTCGTGTCGGCGGTCACTTCAACATGTTCCGGTATTTTGTTGTTGATCGTTACGTGATTCCCTGACGTCATCGATTTGTATGACTGTAATTCAGAATTGATAAAGTCATGTAATCCCAGAGGTTTGTAATTGTAATTCGTACCATTTTGAATGTGTGAAATTGTCAGAACATCCTGGACTAAGGATGCCAATTGATCGCTTTGCTGATCGATGATTTTGAGAAATTCCACGAGGCTCTTTTTGTCGTCCATCGCCCCGTCCAACAGTGTCTTGGTAAAGCCTGAGATTGCTGTAATGGGTGTCTTTAATTCATGGCTGGCATTCCGCAGAAAGTCAATCTGCATTTGCTTAACGTTAATAATGTCTGAAATATCATACATAATGACAAGCACATGGAAATCATTCTCAAGCCGATTAAACACAACACTGGTGTCCCAAGTAACTGATTTCGCGCCAACGCTTTGAACTTCTTCTTGTTGAGATTTGTGATTGTTATAAACATTCTCAATGAGTGAAAGCAGCTGATAATTCCGAATATCCTGGGTATAAGGATGGACTTGAGTGAGGATATCTCGACCAAGCATCACTGACATCTTGTGGTTGGCAAAAATGACATCGTGGGTTGAATCAATTACCATGACGCCGACCGGTAGACTTGAAAGAATGGTGATCAGTTCTGCGTTGCTGTTGCGAATACTTTTTCCTTCGTCCTGTTGGCGACTTTGCAGCTCATTAAGCTGATCGGCAACCCCTTTTAACGGGTTATCTGGCTCGACAAACAGTGGCGCTGCAGGTTGATGATCAACAATATTAGCAGTCATTACCTGAAGTTGTTTAAGTAACTTATCGTGTTGCCGATATTCAAGCATTAAGACAATGCAGGCACTTGCGTCAGCGAACAGAAGCAAGCCCGCTAAATCCACCCAGCCATCATCTTTTGTCATAAAACCACAAAAGAGCATGGCCAAGGCGGCAATGCTCAAGATCACAACTGTTAAGATTTGTTTGTAAATTTTACTCAGCATCATCATCCCCAGTAGAGAATTCGTACCCAAATCCACGAACAGTTTTTAAATACTTAGGTTGTTTAGGATCTGGCTCAATTTTTTCTCGTAAATGGGCAATCTGGATATCAACCATTCGACTTTGGCCGGAATAATCAAATCCCCAGACCCCCTGGAGTAATTGGTCACGACTAAGGACTTGATTTTCATGACTCACCAGATATTGCATGAGCTCAAATTCTTTGGGCGTTAACTTGAGATTCTTAGCGTCCACGCTGACTCGATATTTTTTGTGGTCAATTGTAAATGGACCAGTCGTCTCAATGCTCTTGGTGGACTTGGACGTTGACTGTTCTTCAGTGGCAGAACTTTTCTCATACCTTCGCAGAACGGCATTGATCCGAGCGATCACTTCTCGAGGACTAAACGGCTTTGGAATATAATCATCGGCGCCCATTTCCAAACCAAAGACTTTATCAAATTCAGTATCTTTAGCAGTAAGTAAAATCACCGGCGTATCATTTCTATCCATCCGCAACTGTTTGAGGACCTGTTCGCCGCTCAATTGGGGCAGCATTAGATCCAACAAGACGATATCAAACTGGCCATTTTCAGCCATTGAGAGTGCGTCAACACCATTAGTGGCACTTTGCACCTCAAAATTGGCCTGCTTTAGATTGTATTCCAATAAAGTAACAATTGCTGGTTCGTCGTCAACTACAAGCACTTTTTTCACGATAACCCTCCTAATGACTAAGCTTTGTATACGTTTTGACGCCAATCTCGTGTGGCGAGTTTTTGAAAATTGCGGATTCGGTTATTTTGAGCTGATCGTTTCGATCGCGTACTTTGAATCGACAATATGTCGAGTTGGTACTCAGCGCTCGGTAAAACTCGTCTTCATTGGAAATCTTAATACCATTAACTTCTAAAATAACATCGCCAACTTTAAGATCCATCTTAGCGGCCGGCGTTTCCGGTTGAATGCCGATCACGCGGACCCCATCCATGACTTCACTGTATTCAAAGGTTTGCTGGTTATCAGCATGTTTGGCTAATCCCAACACAAGGTAGTAGCCCAGTAGTAAAACCACAGTTGCCGGTAATATCAATTTGGGGACAAAGTAGCCGGCAATTGCCAAACAGACCCCAACTCCAGCGATCAGATACATTGACTTGCTCAATTTCTTCAAGAGTTCTCGAGGAACGCTTCGTTTAACAGTAAACTTGAGCCCGATCAGAATTGGGACCAACAAAATGGCGTAGAAATGATGATTAACTTGGAATAATGGCATAAACGGAAAACTGGTATGGAACCAATCTCCCGGAACAAATAGCAAGAATGGGAAAATCGTCAGTTCATTGAATTTATAAACAGCCGTTTTATTATTTCGCTGATTGCGAACCAACGTTGGTGAATCAAAACGGCCACCATTGACATTAACAAATACCGCTGTTGTCAAGATAATCACAACGAATAAAATCAAACTGTTAATCGGATCAACAGCCGCTGAATGGATCCCCATACCGGCAAACCAATTTAAAATTGGCTTTAATTGAGAAATATTTGGCATCAACAATGTCAAAATACTTGTAACTCCGGCGATTGTGACCGAAAGCAGCCACCAAGGAATTAATACTAACCCAATCAGCATCAATCCTTCGTAAACGATCAACCATTCAAGTGAAATGCTCAAAAAGCCACCCAGAATGATTGACGCCAAGATACCAAAGATCAGCCCCATTCTGACAAAGTGCCGACCTTCATAAAAGTCATCATAAATCGCGGAATTAAAGATACCCCGTTCTTTTTTCAGTCGGTTAATGTGGATTAAATAACTGCGAATCACCCCAATCCACAGCGCCGGTTGTATGATAAAAAATCCAAAAGCTATTAAATATTTCATTATGTCTTCCTCACCAATAATTATAAAGCTAGTATATCATTTATTCCCTGTCGGTTTAAGGTGTTTCGAAAGTATGCGTGATTGGGTGGGCCGTGATCAAAAACGCTGAGCGTCAATTTGTGGTTTTGGTTGGTTGTCGATGAACTCTTGTTACCCCATTTAACTTAGCCGAAACGTGCTTCGCAAGCCAGTTTTCGAGGACGGCTCCGACGCCCCTGATCCTTTCGCTCAAAAAAATAGTCGTCAGGATAAACAAAAATCGTTTATCCCGACGACTATTTACTTGATGCTCGGAATCACCCGGGGCTTGTCGCCCACTACTCTGGGTTCTTCTTACTCAACTGCCACTGCAGATAGGCGTTGATAAACGGATCCAAGTCGCCATCCATCACACCACTAACGTTGGCTGTTTCGTAATTGGTCCTGTGATCCTTAACCATAGAGTAAGGATGAAAGACATAGGAACGAATTTGAGAACCCCAACCAATATCTTTTTGCTCACCCTCGATTTTGGCCTTTTCTTCAGCCTTCTTCTCTTCTTCACGCTCATACAATTTTGATTTCAACATGTTCATTGCTGTTTGTCGGTTTTGCAGCTGAGATCTTTGGGCTTGGCTGGCAACCACAATTCCAGTTGGAATATGGGTGATTCGAACAGCTGATGAAGTTTTGTTAATGTGCTGGCCACCAGCACCGCTTGATCGATAGACATCAACTCTCAAATCATCTGGATTGATATCAATTGAGACATCGTCATTTAGTTCAGGCATCACATCAACCGACGCAAATGAAGTGTGTCGACGACCTGCTGAATCAAACGGTGAAAGCCGGACCAACCGATGGATGCCCTTTTCTGAACGGAGATAACCATATGCATTTTCACCACTAATCAGAATGGAAACACTGTTTAATCCAGCCACATCACCGACCTGATAGTCCAACGTCTGAACGGTAAAGCCATGCGCTTCAGCCCACCTGGTGTACATCCGCAGCAACATTGAGCCCCAGTCTTGGGCTTCTGTACCACCGGCTCCAGGATGGATTTCAAGAATTGCGTTGTTATGGTCATACTTACCATTCAGCAGTAAATTAAGTTGATAACGATCTAATTTAGATTTCAACTGTTTTTCGTTAGTTTCAAATTCGCCTTCCATCCCTGAATGCGAATCTTCGGTAATTAACTCCAAAGTGACTTTCAAATCATCAAGCTGATTCTTCAACGTGACAAAACTATCGCGTTTGTTTTTTAATTGATTGGTTTGATCGATCAATTTCTGGGCTGACTCCTGGTCATCCCAAAATCCAGGTTCAGCCATCTTCGACTCATTGATGGCGATGCTTTCACTCAAGGCATCAAGGTCAAAGTGACCTCCTAAAGCCATTGATGGCTTTTTGCATTTCAGCGATTTGTTTTTTTGCTTCACTTAATTCAAATGACATAATATTCTCCTCTAATTACTCTAAATTCAAAGAAAGAATCCAAACAATCGTAATTGCCGGATTCTTTCCCAATACATATTAACGTTGCATGTTTTGACGAATTTCGGCCTTCATGAACAGACGAGTTGCATCGTATTCAATATCAGCAATCATTTCTTCAAACATCTTGTAACCTTCTCGTTGATATTCAACAAGTGGGTTTTGTTGACCATAACCACGAAGACCAATTGATTGACGTAATTGATCCATGATATCAATGTGATCAGTCCAGTGAGAATCAACAACTCTTAAGATAACAACTTTTTCGAATTCAAGCATTTGAGATTCATCGTAAAGTTGTTCTTGTTTTTCTTTATATTCTTTATTAGCCAAGTCCATTAACATGCTCTTAATTTCGTCAGCAGACTTGCCTTGGAAATCTTCAAGAGAAATCTGATCTGGGCTAACCATTGCACTAATCGCAAAGTCCAAAATAGTTTGGAGATCCCAGTCTTCTTTTTCACCTTGAGTATGCAAATCAACGATTCGGTTAATGGTCCGTTCGATCATTGGCATGATAACCCACTTCAAATCTTTTTGCTCGTCAATGACTTCGCGACGCTCGCCGTAAATTACTTCACGCTGTTGTCTCATAACATCATCGTATTGCAAAACATTCTTCCGTGAATCGTAGTTATTACCTTCAACTCGCTTTTGAGCTGATTCCACTTGCTTAGTGATCATGCGCGAACGAATAACAGCATCTTCGCCTTCAACATTCAAGTGTTCCAAGAAGTTCTTGATCTTTTCAGAACCGAAACGACGCATCAAATCATCTTCAAGAGACAAGTAGAATTGTGACAAGCCAGGATCACCCTGACGACCTGAACGGCCACGAAGCTGATTATCAATCCGCCGAGATTCATGTCGTTCAGTACCAATAACGGCCAAACCGCCAAGTTCAACGACACCCGGTCCTAATTTGATATCCGTCCCACGACCAGCCATGTTGGTAGCAATCGTAACGGCACCACGTTGACCAGCGTTGGCAACAATTTCAGCTTCCTTCGCATGGTTCTTGGCGTTCAAAACAACGTGAGGGATCTTTTCTTCGTCAAGTCGTTGTGACAGGTATTCGGAAGTTTCAACCGCAACCGTACCAACCAACATAGGCTGGCCCTTCTTGTGGAGTTCCTTAATCTTGTTAACAACAGCTTCGAATTTAGATTCCAAAGTTGGATACAACACATCTGGATGGTCAACCCGGACAACCGGCTTGTTAGTTGGAACAGAGATAACCTCCATGTTATAAATCTCACGGAACTCCTCTGCTTCAGTCTTGGCAGTACCAGTCATACCAGCAAGCTTTTTATACATCCGGAAGAGGTTTTGGTAAGTAATGGTTGCCATTGTCTTACTTTCCTCGTTGATCGTAACGCCTTCTTTAGCTTCAAGGGCTTGGTGAAGACCATCTGAGAATCGACGGCCTTCCATGATCCGTCCGGTAAACGAATCAACAATCTTAACTTCATCGTCTTGAACCACGTAATCCTTATCGCGAAGCATGATAAAGTTGGCCCGCAATGCTTGATCCAAATGGTGGGTCAACGCTGTGTTGTCGGTATCATAAAGATTCTTTAAATTAAAGTACTTTTCAGCTTTTTCAATTCCTTGATCAGTTAATGAAACTGTCTTGGTTTCCAAATCAAGCTTGAAGTCGTCGGTTTCATGTAACGTCTTGGCAAATCTGTCAGTTCGTTGGTAAAGGTCTGACGTACCACTTGATTGACCTGAAATAATCAATGGGGTACGGGCCTCATCGATCAGAATTGAATCAACCTCATCAACAATGGCAAAATTCAAGGGACGCTGAACCATTTGTTCCTTGTAAGCAACCATGTTATCACGAAGGTAATCGAAACCGATTTCCCCGTTGGTTGAGTATGTGATGTCGGCAGCGTAAGCTTCACGCTTCTCATCAGCATCTTTTTCAGTTGTATTAATACCAACTGTCAGGCCAAGCCAGTTGTACAGCTCACCCATTTCAGTGGCATCACGTTGAGAGAGGTATTCGTTAACGGTAACAACATGAACCCCTTCTCCTGCAAGTGCATTTAAATAAACTGGCATGGTGGCAGTTAAAGTCTTACCTTCACCAGTTTTCATTTCTGCAATATTTCCTTCATGAAGAACAATTCCACCCATAATTTGAACGTGGAATGGGTACAATCCTAAGACACGTTTTGCACCTTCACGGGCAACGGCAAATGCTTCTGGAAGCAAATCATCAAGAGTTTCGCCATCTTGATAACGTTTCTTAAATGCCGGCGTCTTGGCTTGTAATTCTTCATCACTGAGTTGACGATACTCTTCAGCATACGAACCAACTTTGTCAGCAATTTTACTGAGTCGCTTTTGTTCGCGTGTATCACTTTCAACCCATGTTTTTAAAATATTAGCCATTAGTAAATTCCCTTCTAAATTAAAATACTGATCAAATAATTCTTAGTATTTGTGGACTGCATACTTATTTAGTGTAACATTTTAGGCCGCCTATGAAAACACAAAAAACAATGCATCAGCGGCATTTAACCATGATAATACATTTTGAATAGATATGAAAGGTTAAACGTCCAATATTGCCCAATTAATATGTGGGTGAGCACAAAAAATTGGAGATAAATTAACAATCAATTTATCCCCAATCTTAACGCAAAGCATCATTCAATGCCCGCTGATTATTGTATCGATTATTCTTCGCCGGTTTCAATCAAGCCATAACGGCCATCATTGCGACGGTAAACAATGTTGATGCCTGAAGTTTCTGCATCTTCGTAGATGAAGAAATCATGACCCAACATGTCCATTTGAAGAATGGCTTCCTCATTGTCCATTGGCTTCAATGCCAATTGCTTTGTACGAACAACTTGGAACTTGGATTCATCATCTGAATCCGAGCTGCTTGTATCTTCAACAGGTGCGAACTCGAGGTTCTTGAACCCTTTTTCACGAGATTTGCGGTTAACCTTGGTCTTGTACTTACGAATCTGACGTTCGAGCTTATCTGTTACCAGATCAACACTTGCGTACAAATCGTTCGACATTTCTTCGGCTCTCAAAGTTAAGTATGGTAAAGGAATGGTTACCTCAACTTTTGCTTGCTTATCTGGATAAACCTTCAAATTGACATGAGCAGTATTTTTCATGTCCTTTTCAAAGTACTTCTCCAGTTTACTGATCCGCTTTTCAACGTAATCACGAATCGCCTGGGTTACCTCAATGTTTTCACCACGAATGTTAAAAATTAGCATAGCGTTCTCTCCCTTCACCATTAAAGGCTTAATGGTCCACTAATGAAATCACTTTCATTACTGGCTACAACTTTAGTATAATTGAAAGTTCGCATTTTAACAATCATTGGGTCTGGATTTCTTCAACGAGCTAAAGTGAACCCCCTGACAGAAGTCGCCCCTGCTTCGTGCATGAGAGTGGCCGCATGCCTAATGGTTGTGCCGGTTGTGTATACATCGTCAACTATCAAAACGGCTTTATTTTGGATCGAATTTTTTTCAAATTGATTGAGTTCAAACGGTTGATTAAGTGCCATTCGCTCTCGGCGATTCTTTTCAGACTGGCGAACTGCTTTCTTTTCAGCTTTAACTTTAAGGACGTCAGCATATTCCAAGTTGTCTAATAAGCCAGTCACCTGATTAAAGCCACGGGTCGCCATGGTATCAATACTCACTGGAATGGGGACAATCACTTCATTAATTTTCTTTAATCGTTGGCGAATCTGTCCAGAAAATACCTGACGCAACCGATAATCACCGTTAAATTTGTACCGTTTCATAAAATCTTTCATGAACGGGTTGTAGGCATACAAGGCAGCGTTCTCAAATACCAGCTCACTGGACTTCATCCATCGCAGGCAATCTTGGCAAGGATCTGGCATCCCTTGCAGCCGGTTTCGCCCACAAACGTTACACGTGGGACCGGATGATAAATCAACAAAACCGTTTGAGCAATTCTCGCAGATTGTGCTTTTCACAAGTGGGGTCAGACGCATCAAGTCAGCCAGCGGCATTTCATTTCTGAGGGGTGAATTGCATAACAGGCAGGCTCTCATAGTTTGGCCGCCTTTCGGTTCATTAACTTAATCTGTCGATCACAAGATTTAATGTTGGCGGCTTTATTTTCACAATAAAAAAGCACTTGTCCGGTTGGTCGGTCACGATTACGACCCACTCGACCGGCAATTTGGACTAACGCGGCTGCTGAAAAAATATCGTTATCAGCCTTCAATACCAACACGTCAATCCCTGGAAATGTGACGCCCCGTTCCAAAATGGTTGTGGTGATTAGAAAATCAATCTGCCGACTGCGCATCAGCGCCACCTTCTCAATTCGATCAGGATCCGCGGAATAGACGGTTTCAAACTTGGCTACCACGCCGGCTCGCTTGATGGCTGTTGCGACCGCGGCTAAATCTTTAATATGCGGCACAAACAATAAGAACCGTTGCTTTGCTGCCGCCAAATTGGTCACCATTTTCACAATTTGCTTCGGTAACGTCCCAGCCGAAATTTGATTGCTTAAATTTTTGATTCGAATAACCGTTACTTCAGGTAAATAATGGCCATGATATCTAATCGGTAAATAACTCACCGAAAGTTGTTTTCGAGAAATTGCTCGGAATAACGCTTGGTCTGGTGTTGCTGTTAAATAGAGTGTCGCACCGTCGGCTTTAATCGCATTTGAAACGCCAAAGTGAAGCATTTGGTTGCCAGAATATGGGAAAACATCGACTTCATCAATAATCAAGACATCGAAGGCATGATAGAATCGAAGCAGTTGATGAGTTGTACAAATTGTTATCTGACTGTATTTGTATGGCTGTTCACTCTTCCCATGCAGCAACACCGTGGAAACTTTTTCAAAGGCAGATTGAATCCGTGGAAATAATTCAATACACACATCAACCCTGGGGGAAGCGATTCCAATGCGTAAGCCGCGAGCAACCGCCCAACTGATGCCTTTGAACAACATTTCGGTTTTGCCGGCACCAGTGACCGCCCACAGTAAATGCCGTTGCTTGTTTTGAAACACCTCAACGACTTTATTGGCACATTCTTCTTGCAGTTCGGTCAGTTGCCCATCCCAAGTAAGTGGTTCAGGATTAGATGGAAAACGATTCGGTTCTGGCAGCCACGCCAATGGTGTCAGGGTATCCAAACGCCCCATTTGAATGCAGGCATAACAATAAAACTGCTTATTTGGTAAATAAGCATCCTTTCGCCGAAGTCTTGAACCACAGCGGACACATTTCAGCCCACGTTCGCGGCTGATTGCATCACGCGACTGAATGTCCGGTAAGGTTATCAGATTTTCAGGCAAGTCACGCAATGGAATTTGGCGTCCATACAACTCTGATATATCATTAATCATAGAAAGTCACCTCGCTATTAAAATACGCAATCATTGGAGGAATCCTTTTTTGAAAAATGAATCTTTAACAATTAAATCAGACGGGACCCATGAAATCGAAATCAAAAAGTCCCGCTTCATCTGTACGATGGCCAGAATTGAAAACGAGGACCAGGCAAAAAAGATAATTGCCGAAGTCTCAAAAGATAATGCCAAGGCCAACCATAACTGTTATGCCTACATGCTGGGCGATGACGACCACATCCAACGTGAAAGCGACAATGGTGAGCCATCTGGAACAGCTGGGGTGCCAATCTTGGAAGTTCTCAAAATGAATGAACTCCATAACGTCCTCGCCGTGGTCACCCGGTATTTCGGCGGCATCAAGCTGGGTGCTGGCGGCCTCATTCGCGCATATAGCAATGCCACTTCGACCACGATTGATTCTTTGGGGATCGTTAAATTAGTTAATAAACAAGAATTAACTTTGACGATTGATTACAATCAGTTTGATAAGTTGAAATATTTCTTAGAAAATGAATCTATCCCCATTGAAAAGACCAATTATACAGACAAAATCGAAGTTGTCATTGCTGTCAGTGATGCTGACTTTGATGCATTGATCACCCAAATCACCAACTTGTTGAGTGATCAATTCGGTTATCAAAAAGGCAAATATAAACTTTTTGAGGTTCCCTATTCACGTGAGGACCGGCAGAATGATGAAAAGTAAGCGAGCTCACATGTTTTGATTATCAAGTTTTCAAGAAACGTGACTTATTGCTCACGTTTTTATTTACATCAATAGGATAACAGTGTTATCTTGAATAAGAAAGAAGGTGCCCTTTATCGCTGGAAAAACAAATCATACAAAAGAACGGATTATTTCTCAGACAATTCGACTGATAAGAGACCACGGATACCAAAATATCTCCCTTAGAAAGCTTCTTGCTACGCTTAATTTAACCACAGGATCATTTTATAAACATTTTTCAAGTAAGAATGATCTATTCAAAGACGCCGCAATTGTGCTCTCCAAAAAATTCTCGGAGGATGCTTTGATTCGGCTTGAAAAAGCTAGTAGCAAAGATGCATTAAACAACCTGATCAATTTAGGTGAGTTCGTTATCTCACAGATTGAAACGGTCCCAAACTTGATGAACTTTTTGTTATTCAACCCAGGGGTCATCCAAGTTTACTCACATAATTTAGATGACCATTCATTTGGCTTTTTAACCTTAACTCATCAGATTCTTCATGACCTGATTAAGCAACGTGGTCTTACGGAACCTGAAAGTGCCCTATTCATCAAAATGTGGGCATTTATTCAGGGTTATGGCGCATTAATTGCGAATGGCGCAGTCACATATAATCGAAAATTATTATTGTTATCCGCTACTCAACTGATAGGAGGAAAATAAAATGTCAGATGTTCTAATTATCTATTGTCATCCCTACAAAAAGAGTTTTAACCATGCCGTTTTGGATGCCATCATATCGAATCTGGATTCGCATAAAGTCAGTTGGAAATTGATTGATCTATACCGAGAGAAATTTATCCCAACATATGATGTTGAGGAACTACGGCTTTTCCATCAAGGTGCTTCACACGACCCAAAATCAATCGAATATCTTAATGATCTCAAAAATGCGAACAAAGTTATCTTTATCACGCCAATTTGGTGGAACAGTATTCCTGGGATGTTGAAGGGATTCATTGATAAAGTCATGAAAGAAGGAAAAGGCCTATCACACACGATCACAAAAACGGGTGTTAAAGGCGAACTGGGAAATATTAAGCAGGCGTATGTATTAACAACATCGACATCACCCACATTTTATCTAAGATTATTTTCAGGAAATGCCATCAAAAAGATCTTCATTCATCAAACGCTGCATCAACTCGGGATAAAAAATTGTAAATGGCTTAATTTTGGTGGAATCTCAAACTCCAATCTTCAAAAACGGAAAAAATACTTGAGCAAACTGGATTCAATAAAGTTTTAAATTAGTTTCTGTGCGCTTATATACGCAAAAAATGCCTGACAATTTGTCAGACATTTTTACTCTAATGGTTATTTTTACTAGTCGTATCCTTCACCAATCGCTTAATCCCATTCAACAAAGGTTGTCGGTCTTCACCAACCAGCCCGATGGTTTCAACAAACAACTCCAAGCCGATTAGCACGGCAATTGTCAGCAGAATTGAGCCCCACAAAGTTGAAATTGGATATAGCAAAGAAATAAATGAAAAAATCAATGCAATGCCATAAATCACCAACACCGTTTGCCGATGAGTTAACCCGATTTGCATCAATCGGTGATGCAAATGACGTTTATCGGCATGGGTAATCGGCTCCTTATTTAATAGCCGCCTGAAAATGGCAAATACCGTATCGGTAATGGGAACACCCAAAATCATAACAGGAATTAACAACGTAATGAAAGTGGCGTTCTTTAATCCAAACAACGAGAAGACCGACATCATAAAGCCGATAAACAGTGCACCGGTATCCCCCAAATAAATTCGAGCGGGGAAAAAGTTATATGGTAAAAAGCCGATACATGCGGCAACTAACGTAAAAATCATAATTGCAACAAAAATATTCCCCACATTAAGGAAGAACATCGCAGTAATGCCCATGGTGGTCAGCGCAATAATCGCAACGCCGGTGGCCAATCCGTCCAACCCATCAATTAAATTAACAGCGTTTGTAATCGCCAAAATCCAAATGTAAGTGACCGGTAAACTCATCCAACCAAGATGAATGGTAAAAAATGGCAGTGTGATCGTAGTCATCTTAACGCCAGCGGTGAAATACACCCATAATGCAGCAATCGAAATTCCCAAGACTTTTTGGCGAGGCTTCAAAACGAAGATGTCATCAATAATCCCAGTTAGGATAATGATGCACTCTCCACCATAGACGCCCCACAAAATTTTGGTTGGGAACTGATCCCGTAACAGAATCATCGTCGTGAAGGTGTAGGCAATAAAAATTGCCAACCCACCAATCGTTGGCATTGGAATTTTATTAACCCGCCGTTTATTCGGCTGGTCCTCTGCCCCAACGGCAAAAGCAAGCTTCCGAATAAATGGGGTTAAGACCGCGGAAATAATCATGGTTGCAAATAAAGATACAATGATCTCAAATTTCAAAACTCTAACCTCACTTATTTCCTTCCAAATTAATATTAATTCAATTATACAAACGACAAATCATAAAAACAAGGTACGTCTTGCTCACAAAGTAAAGATACCTACTTAAACAATTACACCGGACCAATTGTGTGAATTTTCACATTAAAGAAAATTGCTAACGTTTTCAATTGTCATATTTCACAAAAACATTTATACTAGAGTTTGTAAGACAACAGGTTAATTATTTTATATTTCACAAACGGAAGGAGTTTTTACTATGGCTGACAAATCAAATACTACACAAGCCGAAACAAAAGATGCACCCATTCTTATTCAAATGGGTATCTTTGCCGGCGTATTGTTTGTTTCCAGTTTAATTTCAGCATGGTTGGTAGCAGTTGCACCAAAGTTTCCTGTTCCAACCCCAGTTCTTGGATTAATTATTCTTTATCTCCTATTAACTTTCCATATTGTCAAAGTTGAGTGGGTTGATAAATTTGCTACATTTATGATCGGAATGATTGCATTTCTATTTGTACCTTCAGGAATTCAATTGACTGCATCTCTTGATATCATGAAAGCTCAAGGTGTACAACTTATCATTGCTATTATTATTTCAACGGTTGTCTTACTTGTTGTTGTTGCTTACACCACATCATTCTTCATTTGGATCCGAAAGACTGTATTCCACGGCGATATCACTGTCAGTGAAACAGTCGATAAAAAATAATAAAAGGGGTGAATACAATGTCTGCTACTGAAACAACCATTATTTCGTATTTAGGGACACCAATTTTTGGTATCTGTTTATCATTACTTGTTTTCTTGTTTGGTCAATGGCTATTCAAAATCGGAAAAGGATTCTTCTTATTCCAACCACTGTTTGTTGGTATGGTATTAGGAATCTTCATTCTCTGGCTCATGGCTAAGATGTTTGGTGTCGATGTTACATGGTTCTACACCAACGCTTACAAACCAGGTGGAGATATCATTTTCTGGTTCTTAAACCCAGCCACTATTGCGTTTGCTGTTCCTCTGTACAAACGTAACGATATTGTTAAACGATTCTGGTTAGAGATTCTGCTATCATTAATTATTGGTTTGTTCATCTCATTGTTCATCATCTACTATGTATCAAAGCTCATCGGCTTGAACAACAACGGAATTGCTTCAATGCTTCCACAAGCTGCTACTACAGCTATCGCAATGCCTATCTCTGGTGCTATCGGAGGTACTCCTGCCGTTACTGCCATGGCATGTATCTTGAACGCCGTCTTGATTTACGCTTTGGCAACTTGGCTCATCAAGATCTTCCACTTGACTGAACCTATTGGCCAAGGTCTTGGATTAGGTACTGCCGGACATACTGTTGGTTCTGCAAAGGCCATTCAGTTAAGTTCTGTATCTGGTGCGATGGCTGCCATCGCGGTTGTTATCATTTCAATCGTTGTTGACGTCGTTGTTCCTACATTTGCTAACTTCATGGGAATTGCTCACTAATTCCTCACAAGATCAAAAGGATCGTCCATTTGGGCGGTCTTTTTTTTTACATACTTTTTCAAAAATTCAGTGGTCATAAATACGTCACTATCCCCTCTTTGAACAGCTTCCCTCTCTTTCAGGGTAATTACCCACAATCACAATCAAACCGCATCAGGCAGCTAAAAACACACTAAAACAGGCCATCCGTTATTGATTTAACGGATGGCCTGTCATGTTTGACTTAACTACTCACGCAAGTGGTAGTTATAAGTTGAAATAATAATATTTTGTCGTGAATTTAAAATCGTTCTTAATCTTAAACTGGTCTGGTTATGCAAGACATTTTCCCAACGATGCCTTGGTACAAATTGGGGTACCAAAACAGTGGTTGAATAGTTTCGATCAGCCGCCCGCTTAGCGATGACATCACAGAACCGCAATGTCGGCTGAGCAATTGAACGGTAGGATGAATGGATATCAACAAACCGGACATCTGGGAAGTCTTTCTTGAACTGCTCTGAAGTCTTGTGTTCCTTCTCAGGGTTAGAGTCGAAAGACACATGCATTGCGATGACATAATCACCAATCGACTGGGCGTAACTAATGGCATTGGCGGTCACTCGGGTTACCCCGCTGACCAGGACAATCACCGTAGAGCCGTCAAAATGATGAGTTGTAGCAATTTCAGTATTCTCTTCTACCACTCGCAGCTGTTCGGCAACCCGCTTGTAATGATGATTGATCTTATAGAAAATTCTCAGAAGAATCGGCATCACAATCAAGTAAGGCCAAACATTTGGGAATCTTAACAGGAACAAGCAGGTAACCAAAGTAAGCGAAATAAATGCACCGATGAAATTGATCACCGATTTCATCTGCCAGTGCTTGCCTCGATTTCTGCGCCAATGGATAATCATTCCGGATTGTGACAATGTAAATGGAATGAACACACCGACCGCATACAAAGGAATCAATGAATTGGTTCGGCCACCAAAGATTTGAATGAGGACGATTGCCCCAACGGCTAAGGAAATAATTCCGTTAGAGTACCCCAGCCGATCCCCTTTATCGAGATAGGCATGTGGCAGAAATTTATCTTTGGCCAAGTTATAAGCCAAAATTGGAAATGCAGAAAATCCAGTGTTGGCGGCAACCGCCAAAATCATTGCAGTTGATAGCTGAAGAATATAGTAGACAATACCATGGCCGAAGACCGTTTCTCCAATTTGTGAAAGAACAGTTTCGTGGCTGTTTGGCATAATCCCCATGTAGTAACTTAGAAATGTAATACCACCAAAGAAGCAGGCCAAAATAGTTGCCATAATTGCTAAAGTTGCGGCAGCATTCTTACTTTTTGGCTTGTTAAAATTAGGCACAGCGTTACTGATCGCTTCAACACCAGTCAGTGATGAAGAACCTGATGAGAACGCTCTAAAGAACAGAACCAGTGTCATCCCTTCAACGGGAGCGCCAATGTGAGCGGCAGCGTGATACTCGATATTGCCACTCACGATGTTATAGCCGCCATAGATGATCATCGCAATGATCATAACAATGAATAGATACACCGGCAACGTCAGAAATGATGCCGATTCTCGAATTCCTCGAAGATTTAACAGCATAATAGCAACCACAATTAAACAGGAAATCAAGACACCATGTGAATATAACGATGGAACAGCTGAGGTAATTGCTTCAGTTGCTGAAGTTGTTGATACGGCAACAGTCAGCATGTAATCAACTAAAAGTGAACCCCCGGCAATTAACCCGGCCTGCTCACCCCAGTTGGTACTGGCAACCACATAGGCGCCACCACCGGATGGATAAGCGTGAATAATTTGTTGGTACGATAAAGTAATTGCGGCCAACAGAACCAACACAAGCGCTGCGACCCAAATTTGATACATCAACGCTGCAGCTGACAATGTAATCAAAATGGTAGTAATCTGCTCAGTACCATATGCGACTGACGAGAGCGCATCGGATGATAGTAAAGCCAGTGCTTTGAATTTGGTTAAGGATTGACCACCTTCATCAGTGGTTTTTAATGGCTTTCCAATCAGGAGCCGTTTGAGATATCGCCACATAAATAGTTACTCCTTTTTTAATAATCTACCATTCTTGTGAACCATAAAATAATAGTCCTTCTGAAGGTTAAAAACAAGTCTTGATATGTACGCTCAGATAGGTTCACAAAAGATCCCTATCCAAGTTAGATGGCAAATGCCTTTATATTCGTATTTCGATCACACATGTTTCTTGTGAAGGCGTATATCGACTGCCTACGTAATTGCTTCGCTGAGGCCTGATGGACGCTCAGAAACAGAGGCACTATGTCTTAACACACTCTACTTACTGTAATATCGAACCGTGAAATAAGCAAGTGGCAAAATGAGCACCAATTCCTGATTTGGAATTGATGCTCATTTTACAATATTTTAGTTCAAACTGATTATTTAACGCTTAAATTACATGCCCATTCCTGGTTGTGGCATTGGAGCTGCAGGGGTATCATCCTTTGGCTCTTCAGCGACAACAGCTTCAGTGGTCAACAATAATGCTGATACAGAAGCAGCATTTTGAAGTGCTGAACGGGTAACCTTGGTAGGATCAACGATACCATCTTTGATCATATCTTCAAACTTACCATTAGCGGCATTGTAACCAATTCCTGGCTTTTCATCCTTCAGCTTTTCAACGATAACTGAGCCTTCAACCCCGGCATTTTCAGCGATTTGACGAACTGGTTCTTCAAGGGCACGAAGTACGATGCGGATTCCAGTTTCTTCATCGCCATCAGCTTTGGCATCCAATTTGGCAATTTCTGGGATGACGTTAATCAAAGCAGTTCCACCACCGGGTACAAAGCCTTCTTCAACGGCAGCACGGGTTGCGTTCAAAGCATCTTCAATACGGTACTTCTTTTCTTTTAATTCAGTTTCAGTAGCGGCACCAACACGAACAACGGCAACCCCACCTGATAACTTAGCAAGACGTTCCTTTAACTTGTCACGGTCAAAGTCTGAAGTGGTCTTTTCAATTTGAGTCTTAATTTCGGCAACTCGCTTTGCAATTTCATCACTTGAGCCTGAACCGTCAACGATAGTCGTTGAATCTTTAGTAACGTTAACTTTGTTAGCTTGACCTAATTGTTCAAGAGTAGCATCTTTCAAGTTCAAACCAAGATCATCAGTAATCATGGTTGCACCAGTTAAGATGGAAATATCTTGCAACTGGTCTTTACGACGATCGCCAAATCCAGGGGCCTTAACGGCGACAACATTGAATGTTCCTCTCATCTTGTTCAATACAAGAGTTGGAAGAGCTTCACCACCGATATCATCGGCAATGATCAAAAGTGAACGACCTTGTTCAACAATCTTTTGCAGTAATGGCAAAATATCTTGAATGTTAGTAATCTTCTTGTCAGTAACTAAGATGTATGGATTGTCCAAGTTGGCTTCCATCTTGTCGTTGTCAGTCACCATGTATTGTGACATGTAGCCACGATCAAATTGCATTCCTTCAACAACGTCCAAGCTGGTATCAACACCACGTGACTCTTCAATTGTGATGACACCATCATGACCAACTTTTTCCATCGCATCGGCAATCAACTTACCAACTTCTGTGTTAGCTGATGAAATTGAAGCGATTTGAGCAATATCATCCTTTGTCTTAACATCGTGTGACATCTTGTGAAGTGCATCAACTGCAGCCTTAGTAGCAGTTTCGATACCACGACGAATTCCAACTGGGTTGGCACCGGCAGTGACGTTCTTCATACCTTCGTTAACAATTGCTTGAGTCAAAACAGTTGCAGTAGTGGTACCATCACCGGCAACATCGTTGGTCTTTGAAGCAACTTCAGATACCAACTTGGCACCCATATTTTCGAAATGATCAGGTAATTCAATTGACTTAGCGATTGTGACACCATCATTAGTAATTGTTGGTGTACCTGCGCTTTGTTCCAAAACAACGTTACGACCCTTTGGTCCAATTGTTGCTTTAACTGTATTTGCTAATTTATCAACACCCTTGAGCATTGCGCCGCGGGCATCTTCAGAAAACTTTACTTGTTTAGCCATTTTTAAATTTCACCTCAAAAAAATATTTTTGATTAATTTATAATTGAATGATTCAAATGATTCACTTATTAACAATTATCTTGTTAAAATAATCTTATTCGACAATTGCAACGATATCTTTTTCATGAAGAACCAGATAGGATTTATCGTTATCCTCGATCTCAGTTCCGGCGTACTTATCAAACATAACCTTGTCGCCCTTTTTAACAACTGGTGATACCTTTGTGCCATTATCCAACACACGGCCGTCACCAACGGCAACAACAGTTCCGGCTTGTGGCTTCTTCTTTGCGTTGTCAGCAAGAACAATACCGCCCACCGATTTTTCTTCTTCTTTTTCAGTTTCGATAATTACGCGATCTCCTAATGGTTTTAACACGTTAGTCCCTCCATTTACAACAATTTTTAGCAACATTAGCACTCACATGATAAAAGTGCTAATCACTGTTTATAATATATTATTTTTTCAGACCAATTGCAAGGATTTCTACACATTTACTTCCAGAAATGACAGCTGTTTCCCTCAAAATCAGTAAATAAAAGCAAAAGAAAAGACCGCCATTTTCAAAATGAACGGTCATTCTACAATAATCTTGTTCGTTATTTTACTTACCAAAGTTTTCAATGAAGTAAATCAGGGTTTGCAGTTCATTGGTCAGGTCAACATTTTGAACCAAGACATCTTCAGGAACCTGGAGACGAATTGGTGTGAAGTTTAAAATTCCTTTGACACCACCGGCAACCGCGTCATCCGCAATGGATTGAGCGACTTTTGACGGCACAGTTAAAATAATGACTTTAATTTGCTGATCGTGAAGCTGATGTGAAAGTTCTTCGATCGGATAGACGGGTACCCCATCTTCAATCGTATTCACAATCTTGTCATCCGTATCGAATGCGGCAGAAATTCTAACGTTTCCGTCCTTGTGAAAATTAAAGTTCAATAATGCGTGACCCAGATTACCAACTCCAATGAGTGCGACATTGGTGAGATGCTCCTGGTTCAAAATTGTCTTGAAGAATGAAAGCAGGTTATCGACATCGTAGCCGTACCCCCGTTTACCTAATGCGCCAAAATAGGAAAAGTCACGACGAATGGTTGCTGAATCTACTTGAACCGCCTCAGCCAATTCTGTTGATGAAATCCGTTGTTTTCCTGTGTCATGCAAGATATTTAAGTATCGATAATATATGGGCAATCGTTTAGCGGTTGCGCGTGGAATATTTTCAGCTGTCAAGAAAATTTCCTCCTATTTTTTATTTTGTTTAAAAGAAACTTTGTGAATTCCTATTTACACCTCATTCTACCATAAGATGACATCTTGTGAAATATATTTCAAATAATACTTACAATAAATTACTGAAAGCTTGAAAATTATGATAAAATTGATTGTTGATAGTTACAAAAAGAAAGGTGGCCAAACACTTGATAATCTTACAAGCACAAGATCTAACAAAACGATTTAATGGCGAAAATATCTTCTCAAAAGTTAATTTGGCCATTCAAGAAAAAAGTCGGGTTGCGCTTGTTGGGCGCAATGGTGCCGGCAAATCGACCCTCGTTAAAATGATAATCGGTGAACAATCCATTGATGGTGGTCAGATTGTCACTAAAAAAAATCTCACAATTGGTTACTTGGCACAGGATACCGGTTTGGACTCCGATAAGACGATTTATGCAGAAATGGAATCCGTCTTTGCCGGCTTAAAAGAACAGGAAGCCAAGTTGCACTCTCTGGAAAAACAGATGGGAGCACCGGATATCGATCCCCAATCCGAAGAATATGAAACTATCTCATCACAATATGACAACATCCGAGCTGATTTCGAGCAACACAATGGCTACGGATATGACGCTGAAATTCGTGGTGTTCTTCACGGATTTGGATTTGGTGAGTCTGATTATGACCATCCAATCAATGAACTATCCGGCGGCCAAAAGACCCAACTAGCAATGGCAAAGTTACTGTTGGAGAAACCAGAGCTGTTAATTTTGGATGAGCCAACCAACCACTTGGACGTCGAGACCATTACCTGGCTTGAAGGTTATATTCAAAATTACAGTGGCGCCCTTTTGATCATTTCACATGACCGGTACTTTTTAGACAGAATTGTCAATGAAGTCTATGAAATGTCACAAGGCACCCTCCACCATTTCACTGGTAACTACACTGATTACACCAAAAAGAAAGATCAGTTGGTTGAGCAGGAGTGGAAAGAGTACGAGAAGCAACAGGCTAAAATCCAAAAGCTGCAAACCTTTGTCGATAAAAATATCGTCCGGGCATCGACAACCAAACAGGCTCAAGCTCGTCGCAAACAACTTGAAAAAATGGATAAACTGCAAAAGCCGACTGGCGATTCGAAGACTGCCCGCTTTTCATTTTCACCAAAATCAAAAAGCGGCAACAACGTGTTAAACGTGGCAAATGCCGCTGTTGGCTATACTTCAGTTCTTGCCGAACCCGTGAATCTCGATGTTAAACGTCACCAAGCAATTGCCATTGTGGGACCTAATGGTGTTGGTAAATCAACCTTATTAAAAAGTATCTTAGGGATTATCCCCTTCTTAAAAGGTAAGGCTCAATTTGGTACTGGAGTCGATACCGGCTACTACGACCAGGAACAAGCCTCACTGCACGCTTCCAAAACCGTTCTCGAGGAGTTGTGGGATGATCATCCAACGACCCCCGAAGGCGACATTAGAAGCATTCTGGGCAGCTTCTTATTTTCAGGAGATGACGTCGCCAAGATGGTCCATGATTTATCCGGTGGTGAAAAAGCACGGTTGCTTTTGACCAAGTTGGCCATGCAGCATAACAACTTTTTAATGTTGGATGAGCCAACCAACCATTTGGATATCGATAGTCGAGAAGTCCTGGAAAAGGCGTTGAACCAATTTGACGGCACAATCCTCTTCGTGTCCCACGACCGGTACTTCATTAACAAGATTGCTACTGCAGTTGTTGAATTATCACGCAAAGGCACAACCCTTTACCTTGGCAACTACGATTATTATGTAGATAAAAAAGATGAGCAGGAAGCCATCAAACAACATGCTGCAGAAAAAAATGCTGCGAACAATCCTGAACCGAAAACTGTTGTCACAACAGATAAGAAAAATTATGAAATTAACAAACAAGTTCAAAAAGAGCATCGCAAATTAGCCAGAGAAGTAGATGCGTTGGAAACCAAATTAGATCAACTGACAAAATCCAAAGATAGTATTGAAACTGAAATGACCAAACCTGATGTATTCAATGATCTGGGTAAACTGCAAGACCTACAGAAACAACTTGATAGCATCAATGCCCAAATCAAAGAGACTGAATCAAGTTGGGAAGAACAAAGTTTGAAGCTTGAAGATAATGAGTAAATTAATAGAGCGTGAAAATAGGCGTTTTGATCCCAGAATTTAAGGGCAGCAATCAATTATTCCTGGTTCTGGAATAGTTGATTGCTGCCCTTAAATTCTGGGATCAGCCGGTTTGAACGCGTTTTCGCTAGGTAATCATGCAACTACTAAAAGCTGAGACTGAGGCAAAAGTGAACACTTTTGTCCCAGTCTCAGCTTTTTTTGAATTAAATTATTTTGCTTCGTCTGCCAACCACTCAAATTCTAAACCAGGATCAGCATTCAGCGTTGCGTCTGCTCGTGCACCAT
Organism: Lentilactobacillus otakiensis DSM 19908 = JCM 15040; assembly: GCF_001434145.1. Taxonomy (GTDB): domain Bacteria; phylum Bacillota; class Bacilli; order Lactobacillales; family Lactobacillaceae; genus Lentilactobacillus; species Lentilactobacillus otakiensis. The sequence continues at coordinate 577,847 of NZ_AZED01000014.1, forward strand.
GACGATATAGCATCTCGCCGGCAGCACCAATCATCGCAGCATTATCACCACATAATGATAATGGTACTAATTCAAGCTTAGTGTCTTTAAACGACGCAATTTCTTTTGTCAACCGTTCACGAAGCCCTTTATTGGCAGCCACACCACCGGCCAAGATTAGTTGCTTAACCGGAAACTCTTTAAGTGCCCGCTGAGTTTTGTCAGCCAAAACGTCAACCACCGCTTGTTGGAAACTGGCAGCTAAGTCTTCTCTGCTGAGTTCCTCATGAATTTGATCGGCATGGTGAACGGTATTGATGAACGCACTTTTGAGGCCACTAAAGCTAAAGTCAAAATTATCATCAGAATCCATGGCCCGAGGAAATTTAAAGGTATCCTTCCCCTGGTGAGCCAATTCATCAACTGGTTTCCCAGCAGGATAATTGATGCCCAGAACCCGACCAATTTTATCGTAAGCTTCGCCAGCAGCATCATCGCGTGTTTCACCAATAATTTCAAACTTATCTTCTTCAGGCATGTAAACTAATTCAGTATGCCCGCCAGAAACGACCAAGGCCATAGCTGGAAATTCAATCGGCTCAACTAACCGAGCAGCATAAATATGGCCAGCTAAATGGTTGACTGGTACCAATGGCAGGTTGTGTGCCCAAGCCACCGCCTTAGCAGCGGTAACACCAATCAACAGTGCGCCAACCAATCCTGGGCCGTACGTAACTGCAACCGAAGTCAAATCGTCATAAGTCACATCTGCATCACGCAATGCATCTTCAATGCATCCCGTAATTTGTTCGATATGGTGCCGACTGGCAACTTCAGGAACGACGCCACCAAAACGTTGGTGACTCTTAATCTGAGTTGCAACTATATTTGAAAGTATTTTATTTCCATTTTCAATTACTGCAACTGAAGTTTCGTCACAGCTGGTTTCAAATGAAAGCACTAAATCTCTGGCCACTAAATTCATCCCATCCCTATTTTCAGTCTAACCAATTTTGGTAATATCCAACACCATATTCAAGGCGTCTTCTCGATCGTTAAAGTAATAATCTTTTTTTGTTCCGTTGTCAACAAAGCCAATGTCACGATACAACTTCTGAGCTCGAGTATTACTTACCCGAACTTCCAGCGTTACCTTATCATATTCCAATTGACGGGCCTTCTTGATAATGGTTGTTACCAAGAAATATCCCAATCCATGATTCTGAAAATTAGGTGCCACTGCAACGTTGGTGATATGGCAATCCTTGGTATGATCGTTTAACGAACAGCCAATGAAAGCAACTAAGTAGTCATTTCTGCGCAAAACTAAATAGAGCCGGTCGGTCTTTCGCATCAATTCAGTCCGAAAAGCTCGGTCGTCCCACGGTGTCTGACCACCATAAACTGACCTTTCGATCCCCAAAATTTCTGGAATATCTGGAATCATCGCTTTAGCTAAAAAATACTCGGTCCCGTTAATTTCAACATCGTGGTTCTTGATGTCCAGATATCTTTCACGAAGTTGAAGTTCTTTATTATAAAATTGTTGGTTGAACCAATTTTTAAACTTTTTCAACATAATTATGCGTATCCTCGTTAGGATGTAATTTTTTCCAATCAGCTTCGGCTTTGGTTAAGCGCAGATACCTTGGAACCACAGCATCCACATCCTCAACCGGCGACTTTGCCAACCCATACTGCCCGAGCAAAGCGGCACTGGGAATTCCCATGAGTGGATTAGCGGTTAACAATCTACTATGTAGAACGTTTCGCATATCATCTTCAAAGGAAGCCGTATCGCCGATAATGAGGATTGGTTGTTCGTAATCACTGATTGCAGGCAGCCATTTTCCCAAACTGATATGCTGATCCTCAATCACGGTTTCAATTGTTCCATGATTCCAACGATACAGGCCAGTAAACATATTCTGATTACGGCCATCGAAAATTGGGTTAATCAAAACATCCGCCCTTTGAACGTTCAATGCCAAATTTAACAAACTAGAAACCGTGACTAATTCAATGCCAAGTGTGTTGGCAATTGTCTTGGCAGCGGTGACTGCCATTCGGATGCCGGTATACGATCCTGGACCATCGGCAACCACTACTCGATCCAAATCGGTAGGTGTCAGATCGGCCTTCTTGACCAGATCCTCAATAACTGGCATTAAGAACTCAGCATGCTTTCGGTGAGTGGTCAATGTTGTTTGTGCTAATAATTGGTCATTATCCATTACTGCAACGGAAAGTGGCTTGTTTGAAGTGTCAATTGCTAGTATTTTCATGATTAATCGTTGCCCTTTACTTGAATTTCTTTCCAAACAATCGTGGCACTTGCTGAAAGAACATCGTTTGATTTAATTTCGTGCACAGTTTTAATTTTAGCATTATCTGAGGAATCAACAACCACTGAACTTGTGACCCGGTTACCGTACTTAACTTCATTCTCGAAGCGAATATCAATGTTAGCGGGCTCGTGATTGTTGAGAAATTCCATTGGCAACGAATCGAGCATCCACTCAGGATATCTAGAGTTGTTGACATGACCGTTAAAATCAATGTCACTCCAGCGAACCTGATACTCTTTTGATGTCACATCATCATGTGGCTCAATCCGCTCAGGCCTTGGCAATCTTGGAATTCGGCGAACATTTTCTGATTGGTATGGGGCGATCACATCTTTATTAATTGGGGTAATCTTACGGGTTTCTTCATTCATCAAAACCCAGATGCTTTCAACTTTCACCAATTCATTATCATCTTGGTCATGCAACCAAAATTCACGAAATGCAAAATAACGATTATACGAGGTTCCTCGAGTTGTCATTTTGACCACTGAATCTTTTTGTGGCAATTCAGTAATGTGAATCGAATAAGAAGTGACAACCCAGCCAATCCCATAATGATCGATCAAGAATGTTTGATCCATTCCGAGGTTCTCGTTTTGGTGTTCCGATGCCAGAATCAAAATATTGATCAGCATCGGAATTGAAATCCGATTATTCACGTTACACTCGTAAAATGGAATTGTATGCAGTTCACTAAAACTATGAGCAGGCATGGGCATTACTTCTTTCTATTTGATATCATGATATTGGTTATAAATAACTTGCTTTTTTAAATTATGATCCTTGGCCACTTTTTTGATAGCTTCATTAACAGGTAACCCATTCTCAATATAAAAATCAACTTGCTGGTCGATCGTTAACCCCTGGAGTGGATCTTCGGCATCTACATCCGGTTGATCATTTCCTGAGATTATAATAACAAATTCTCCCCGAATTTCAGTTGAATTGGCCCATTCGTTCAGTTGGTCGAGCGTACCACGAATAAATTCCTCATGTTTTTTGGTCAATTCACGACAAAGTGCCCCCTGTCGATCACCACCCAGCTGAGTGAGTAAATTTTTAAGCGTCTTTTTAAGTCGATGTGGTGCTTCATAAAAAATCATCGTCTCTGGTTTATTTCGGAGATCATCAATTTCCTCTCGCTGTTCCTTGGGCTTTCTGGACAGAAAGCCGTAAAAATAAAATGGCTGCGGCGAAAGTCCTGAAGCAATCAATGCCGTAATTCCTGCATTGGCTCCCGGCAGCGGAACAACATTAATGTGCTGTTCAATGCAGGCGACAACCAGCTCATGTCCTGGGTCACTAATTGACGGCATCCCTGCATCACTGACTTGAGCAATCGTGAGACCTTGTTTGAGTTTGCTGATTAATTCAGGAATTCGTTCGGCCGTGTTATGCTCATGAAAGCTAATTTGCTTCGTTTGAACGTCAAAATGATTCAATAATTTTTGCGTATTTCGAGTGTCTTCAGCCGCTATCAAATCAGCTGACTGAAGGATCTTGACTGCTCGAAAGGTCATATCATCAAGGTTTCCGATTGGGGTCGGCACTAAATATAAAATGCCATATTCACTTAACGTATCAAAACTCTTTTGCGTTTCCAATGTTTACCCCTCAGTCTCGTTTGCCGTAAATAATATCGGTGCAGAAAATACAATCCTCACCATTCTCCCGTCGCTTGCCATAGTACGAACTGCAAACGTGGAACCCCTCGTTGTAGAGCTTTTCAAGATTCTTTCTTGATTTGGATAATCGAGGGGAATTATTATCCATTTTTTCAGTAATCTCATTAATTCTGTCACGCAAATGCTGATTTTCAATCTCAAGTTCAGCGTTTTTCTCCATCAAACCAATTAATGATTCATGAAGGTGAGAAAAATTTGCCGCACTCGCACTCAGTTGTGTATCCATTTCTTTTAACTCATCGTACAAGTTTTGACTATCCACGATTTTATCACCCTTTAATAAACTATGATTGACCGATTGCAAGTATCTTTAGTGTCAAAGCTTCAATTATGTTCTGAAAGTTGACGTTGACTGCCATGCTGCCGTTCATATCCAACAATTCATCTAACATTGCCAAAATTTGATCGTTGTTCCATTCAACAGCTGCCTGTTTGGTTTCCGCTAGAATGCCCGGATATTTTACCCTGTCGGATGACAAAGTACCATACTTGGTTTCCAGTACGTCGTCAAACAAGCTCAGCATCATGGAAATGACAATCCGTTGTCGATCCTTGTTGGTAATGAGCGGCATCAAAGACATCTGGATAAAGGGCATTGCCATTGCGTTGCCCTTAACCAAATAAGTAAACCATTTTTCTAATAGTTTCTGAGTGGACGCAAACCAATCATCTTTCGACCATGCTTTGATCTGGTCCAGACTGTTGGTAATTGAAATCATCAAATTGACTTCGCTCGGCTTTACGCCGCTGGACTGTAATTCAGCGACCATTAATTTCTTGCTGAGACTGGGAAACTCCACTACCTGCGTTCTAGAAATAATCGTTGGTAGCACCAAGTTACGGTTCTTACTGATTAGAAAACTCACAACATTTCCTGTGGGCTCCTCAATAAACTTCAACAAACTATTGGCAGCCCCAGTGGTCATTTTCTCGGCTTCAGAGATAATGAAGACCTTTTTTGATCCTTCCATCGCACTCTTGGTGAACTCACTTTTGACATGGCGAATTTGATCAACTTTAATGCTCTGACCATCCGGTTTTGTAATCACAACATCCGGATGATCATAATTCATGATCCGTACACACTCAGAACATTTCCCACATGGCACGCCATTTTGAACGTTCGTACAAAAAAGCCGCATGGCAACTCCCATTGCGACTGAAAATTGGCCGGCACCATCTTCCCCGGTAAACAAATAGGCATGGGATAATTCATTATTCTTCACCAAATTCATGAACTGGGCAAAAATCGTCGGTTGTTTAGTTTGAGCAACGTTAACAATATCGTGTTCCATAACGTTCCCTTCTAGAACTGTTTAAAATCTTCGATTGGCAGAATCATAACAGTGGCTCCGCCAACTTGAACCTCAATTGGAAAAGTATGTTCCGCTGTGTCACCATTCAGACTAACTGGTGGCGTCATGAACTGTTGACGGGCCGAACAGGTTTCTTTGATTAATTTTAAAGTTAAATCAACTTTTGAGTCATCAACAGCAACTAAATAAGTGGTGTTTCCTGCCCGCAAGAAACTGCCTGTGGTTGAAAATCGAGTGGCGATAATATCGTGAGCAACGAAAACTGATCGTAATTTATTCGCATCTTTATCTTGAACGATCGCAATGACTAATTTCATAATCAACTCTCCTTAAAATAGGGCTTGGCAATTTGGTGGATAATCTTAATTGTATCATTGACCACGGCATCAATTGGCTGAGTTGCATCGATACTGATAAATCTGTTTGGGTTGGCATCACGGATCTTCATATAACCTTGATGAACCCGTTTGTGAAACTCGGTTGTTTCAACATCTAAACGGTCAATTTTGCTGCTGTCACGATGTTCGGCAATCCGATTTAAGCCAACTTCAACTGGAATATCGAAGTAAATGGTTTTGAATGGTAATAATTTTTCAGTGGCAAATTCGTTCATCTTGGCAACTTGTGCCATTCCGATCTGTCTGCCGGAGCCCTGGTACGCCACCGAACTGTCAACGTACCGATCACAAAGAACCAGTTTGTTTTGTTTAAGTGCAGGTAAAATTATTTCAACCAGATGTTGACGACGAGCCGCCGCATAGAGGAGCGCTTCAGTCCGATAATCCATCTCAGTATTTTCTCGGTCAAGAATCACCCGACGAATTTCTTCTGAGATTTTGTTGCCACCGGGTTCTCTGGTAACGAGCAACTGATCACCAATTTCTTGATTAAAAACGGCAATTACCCGATTCATCACGGAGGTTTTTCCCGCCCCATCTGGTCCTTCAAAGGTTATAAACATACCATTCAAAACAATTCCCTCACTTTGAGTTTAAATTAATTGTACTTTAAGTCAATTGACGTGTCTAATTGACAAATAATCCCGGTAAACAAGGTTATTCAAAATCATCATGGTCATAGCTGATAACTGAGGGCTGAATTTGGTAATTCTTAATTTTCCGAATCCGAGCCTCTTTATATATGAAGAAATATTTTTGTCGTGCCAGAGCAGTTTCCTGTTCCATCTCCATATCACTATCAGCAACAGCTTCTTGAGTTTGAGCTGCATGGTCCCACTCTTCTTTCAAGTTGTTAATTAAATCCAGCAAACGATCATCATATTCTCTTTTGACATTTTGACGTCTCAATCGATTAAAAAACATTGAATGCATCTCCACCTTATCGAGTTAAATTTCAGTTCGTCCTTGAACAGCTTTAAACAAAGTCACTTCGTCAGCATATTCAATATCAGAACCCACGGATAAGCCGTGAGCTAAACGGGTCACTTTGATTCCAGCGGGTTTAATCAGCTTACTCAAATACATAGCCGTTGCCTCTCCCTCTGGCGTCGCATTGGTAGCCACGATCACTTCTTTAACGGCTTTAATCTTCTGAAGGCGTTTAATCAACGAACTGATATTGAGATCTTCAGGCCCTTTACCCTCAATCGGTGATAAAACACCGTGGAGAACATGGTACAAACCATGATACTCCTGGACTTTTTCCATCACCATCACGTCTTTTGGCTCTTCAACCACTAAAATGGTGGATTGATCGCGAGTCTTATCACGACAAATCTCACAAGGATCTTCATCGGTTAAATTACCACAAATTGAACAATAATGAAGATCATTTTTAGTTGCAACCAGTGCCTTCGAGAATTCTTTCACATCGTCTTCATTCATATCGATGGTATAAAAAGCCAGCCGGGTTGCAGTCTTACTGCCGATTCCTGGTAATTTCATATAACTATCAATTAATTTTGCAATTGCTTCAGGATATTGCATATTTTCCCCTTTTTAACGCTGATTACATTCCTGGGATACCCTTAGTGTATTTACCCATGGTGCTTTCAGTGGCTTTATCAACCTTGGTAATCCCGTCATTCACGGCAGTTAAAATCAAGTCGCCCAACATTTCAGGATCGTCCGGATCAATAGCTTCCGGCTTAATTTGAATATCAGTCATCTTTTTGTCACCTGTGAAGGTTACTTCAACCATATCATCGGGAGCAGTTCCTTTGAATTCTTGTTGCTTCAGGTTTTCCTGCTCTTCGCCAAGCTGCTTTTGCATCTTCTTCATTTGTTTCATCATTTTGTTCATGTTCATGCCGTTCATCATAATTGGTTTCCTCCTAATTAATCATCTTTAATATCTAAAATATCTGTGCCGAAGATCTCGGCAGCTTTCTTCACGACTGGCTGACTTTCTGGATCCCCCTCTGTAGGGTTATCAGGCTCATCATCAGCCGAATCAACTTTTGGGTCGGCATTCTCAGTATTCTTTGAAACCGCTTTTTTTAGCTTATCCTTGTGATTGGTCAAATACTCCTTACGAATGTCCGGCCACTGATTTTCTGGGACAAAGACAATCTGAGGTGCCTTACCCACAATGCGATCAAGATTGTTCTCAAGGGCATCCTTCAAATCGGTATCTCCCTGTGCCTTTTGGTACAAGAACGGATACTCAAAGGCAACAATCACACCACCAGCACTGGCAGCTACCGGTGAAGAGACGTGCATAACAGCCCGTTGAGTCACGGATAAAGCCTTCATCAAATCAGGCCAAACTTCCTTAAACTGATTCAACTGCTTCCGAGTTGCCTTGCCTAATATTGGATAAATCTTTGCCAATTCAATGTGATTGTCCATTGTATGCGCATCCACACTGGGCTTTGCCGGCTCTGGTGTGCTGATGGTCGTTGTTTCAGTTGTTGGCGCTTGTTTAAGAGTATCGAGCTCTGATTTTAATTTAGCGACCTCTTGGGTTAGCTGCTGGATCTCTGTAGTCACTTGAGGGGTAACGGTGGTTTGAGGAGCTGGTTGAGGTGCAGCTGTGCCAGCCGCTTTAGGCTTTGGTGCATCATCCAAATGCGTAATTTTAACTGTTAAGACTTCCAAATAGACATCAGGATGGGCCGTATATCTTAAGGAATTAGAAATGTCATTTAATTCATTAATGATTTGATAGATTTCCTGATCACTGATCTGACCACTCAGTTTCTTGAACTTGTCGTCAATGATTCCCAGTTCCATCTCTTCAACGATTCCAGGATCCTGTTGATATAGAAGAATATCTTGGCAGTAACTGGTCAAGTCCTCGATAAATCGACTGGCATCCTTGCCTTCGTCCAATATCTTCTGAATGGTAATCAGCGCACTCTTGGTATCTTTATTAACAACTTGTTCGATATAGGTTGTCAATAACTCGTTGGTCACACTACCAGTGACAAGTAAAGCGTTCTCATAGGTGATTTTGTTATCCCCGTATGACATCGCTTGATCCAGGATACTCAATGCATCCCGCATCCCACCTTCAGCGGCTTTAGCGATTAATTTGAGTGCTTTATCATCATATTCAACCTTTTTTTGATCAAGGATATATTCCATCCGTTCTAAAATATCCTGTGGTTTAATCCGCTTAAAATCAAACTTCTGGGTCCTGGAGATGATGGTTGCCGGGATTTTATGGGGCTCGGTAGTGGCCAGAATAAAGATGACATTTGCCGGTGGCTCTTCCAGTGTCTTCAATAAGGCATTAAATGCGCCTGTAGAGAGCATATGAACTTCATCAATAATGTAGACCTTATAATCCGCTTGGGTTGGCGCATACTTTGCCTTATCCCGAATGTCCCGGATTTCCTCAACGCCGTTATTTGAAGCGGCATCAATTTCAATCACGTCGTTTAAACTACCCTCATTAATCGCCTTACAAGTCTCACATTGGTTACAAGGCTCACCATCTTTCAAATAGTGGCAGTTAACCGCTTTGGCAAATATTTTGGCAGCAGAAGTTTTCCCCGTCCCCCGTGGACCGGTAAATAAATAGGCATGACTCGTCTGTTTAGTAATTAAAGCATTTTTTAATGTTCGCGTGATGATCGATTGGCCGACGATTTCGTCAAATCGTTGTGGTCGCCAAACCCGATATAATGCCTGATAGCTCATTACTAAATCCTCCAAAATTGATTGCCAAATTCTTAAATTCGTTCATTTGAAACGTCTAAATAATTATATGATGAATTGGGCAAGAGTGCAATCAACGACCGTGACATCCCCACTAAATTTCTCGAAAAAAATGCTCTCAGCAAAATTTGCTGAGAGCGAAAGTTCTATGTACAAGAGGCACAAGGTTGATGATACTTAGTGCTGCTTCCTTCCGGACCTGACACAATTCGTAACCCGACCCTTGCCTCAGGGCCTTGCGGCAATATCTATCATAACTTAAATGTTTAAGAATTGCCAGTCTTAATCTTTCTTTTCTTGCGGGCTGCTTTAAAAAAATCTTTCATGATTTGGGAAGATTGATCTGCTAAAACACCTTCAACAACGTGAACTTGGTGGTTAAGCCGAGAATCTTCTAAAACGGTGTAGAGACTTCTTGTCGCACCCGCTTTTGGATCGCGGGCACCGAAGCAAACATTTTTAATTCGTGAATTAATGATTGCACCCGAACACATCAGACAGGGTTCGATCGTCACGTAAAGATCACAATCAACCAGTCGCCAACTTTGTAAGGCACGGCAGGCCTCCTCAATTGCTAAAACTTCAGCATGGGCAATGCCATCATTCAGATGTTCACGGAGGTTGTGCCCACGGCCAACGATCAGACCGTTATGAACAACGACTGCGCCGATTGGAACTTCACCAATCATGTATGCTTTTTGAGCCTCGACTAAAGCAGCCTTCATAAAACGACTATCAGCTTGAAACATTTTGAGCCCTCACTATTTCTTAATGCTTTGTAAAATGTAGTATCCCTTATCTCTTTTTAAAATTGTGCAGTTTCCAAATAACTTTGTCATTAATTTTTTTGCTGACGGCGCCCCTTGCTTCTTCTGCAAAACAACAGTTAGTGTTCCACCGTCGACCAAATGATCAACAGCTCCGGAGATCATCGCATCAACGACTTTTTTACCCGCTCTAACGGGTGGATTGGTGATAATTGCGGCATAATCATCCTTGATTGCTTCATATATGTCGCTCTCAAAGATGTGCACATTCTCAACGCGATTTTCCGCGGCATTCTGTTTGGCCAATTCCAACGCCAATTCGTTGACGTCAACCATATCGATTTGGCGTGCGGGAAATGCTTTGGCGATTGAAATTCCGATCGGACCATATCCGGTACCCATGTCTAAAAGCTTACCGTCAGGAATGATGTCATAGTTAATGTTGTTCACCAAGACACGACTGCCGTAATCAACCGTATGCTTAGAAAACACACCGTTGTCAGAAGTGAACACTAAGTTGTTTCCAAGCAACACAAAGTTCCATGTGATCGGTTGGGATTCAACATCTGGATGCTTGGAATAGTAAAATGAATTGTCTGTCATAAAAATCTCCTATTTTGTCTTTCACAATCGTTACCCATATTTGGTGCTTACAATTAGTTTTATCACAATATATTGTGTTTTAATCGTTGCATTTCACACTATTTAGTGTAAACTTGAATCATAAATTAAATTTTAACGAAACAGGGGAAGTGTTTATAATGGCTAAAATTACACTATATTCAAAGAACAACTGCATGCAATGCAAAATGACGAAACGTTACCTTTCAGAACACAATGTTCAATTTGAGGAACACAACATCAACGAGCAACCACAATATATTGATTACCTCAAGCAACGAGGCTTCATGGCTGTACCCGTTGTTGATGTTGATGGTAAGCAAGCATTCAGCGGCTTTAGACCAGATCAACTCCAGTCGATTGCCGGCTAATTGCCTTTATCCATTCTAACATATTGATTTTAGATTAGCGGGCGAAACCACAAACGGTCTCGCCCCCTTTTATTCCTAATTCCTAAGAAAGCGTGGTACTAAATATGTCACTTCACAACCTAAAGGATGTTACATACTTCGACTTGAACAATGAAATTAACATCCCAGTCAATGGTCAAATCCCATTGCAAAAAGATCAGGAAGCCCTCCAAGCTTTCCTGAAAGAAAACGTTCAGCCAAACCTGATGAAGTTTGACAGTATTAAGGATCGTTTTGATTACTTAATCGAAAACAATTACTATGAAGCAGATTTCGTTAACAAGTATCAGATGTCATTCATTGAAAAATTATATCAATATTTGAACGATCAAAACTTCCATTTCAAATCATTCATGGCAGCCTATAAATTCTATGCCCAATATGCGTTGAAAACAAACGACAACGATTCATATTTGGAAAGCTTTTTGGATAGAGTTGCTGCTAATGCGCTCTTCTTCGCCGATGGTGATGAAAAGCTTGCCATGGACTTGGCTGACGAAATTGTTCATCAACGTTACCAACCTGCCACCCCAAGCTTCCTGAATGCCGGACGTGAAAATCGTGGTGAGTTTGTTTCATGTTTCTTGATCCAAACGACCGACGACATGAATACGATTGGTCGAACAATCAACTCAGCTCTCCAACTCTCAAGAATTGGTGGTGGAGTTGGGATTAATCTTTCCAATCTTCGTGAGGCCGGCGCACCCATCAAACATATTGAAGGGGCAGCTTCCGGTGTTGTTCCAGTTATGAAGCTGTTGGAAGACAGTTTTTCATACTCGAACCAGTTGGGCCAACGTCAAGGTGCCGGTGTGGTCTATCTATCCGTCTTTCATCCAGACATTATTGAATTTTTGGGTGCAAAAAAGGAAAACGCAGACGAAAAGATCCGTTTGAAGACTCTTTCGCTTGGCGTCACCGTTCCTGACAAGTTTTATCAACTAATCAAAGCAAATGCCGATATGTATTTGTTCAGCCCTTACGATGTAGAACGCGAGTACGGTGTGCCATTCTCATATGTCGACATTACAAAGGAATATGACAATTTAGTTGCTAATGACAAGATCTCTAAAAAGAAGATTAAAGCACGAGACTTGGAAACTGAAATTAGTAAGCTTCAACAAGAATCCGGTTACCCCTACATCATTAATATTGACACTGCCAATCGCGACAATCCAATTGCCGGTCGCATTGTAATGAGTAACCTGTGTTCAGAAATTCTCCAAGTTCAGACCCCGTCGACTGTTGATAACCAACAGCATTACATTAAAATGGGCAAAGATATCTCATGTAACTTGGGATCAACCAATATCAATAATATGATGGCTGGCGATGATTTCGGCCACTCCGTTGAAAGCATGGTTCGAGCACTAACATTTGTCACTGACCATTCCAATATCGACGTTGTACCATCAATCCAAAAGGGTAATAAAGAGTCCCATTCAATCGGCTTAGGTGGTATGGGTCTCCACAGCTTTTTGGCTAAACATCATATGTATTATGGTTCACCAGAATCAGTTGAGTTCACCAGCGTTTACTTCATGCTTTTAAACTATTGGAGCCTAGTTGCATCTAACAAGATCGCCAAAGAACGCAAAGAAACATTTGGCAACTTCGAAAACAGCAAGTATGCTGATGGAAGTTACTTCGATAAGTATCTTGATGAATCATTTGCACCAAAGTCCGCTGAAGTTAAAGCATTGTTTAAAGACGACTGGATTCCTTCAAAAGAAGATTGGGAAGCTCTCAAAGAATCAGTCATGAAATACGGTCTCTACCACCAAAACCGTCTGGCAGTCGCTCCTAATGGTTCAATTTCATACATCAATGACACCACTGCCAGCCTTCATCCAATCATCAACCGGATTGAAGAACGACAAGAGTCAAAGATCGGTAAGATCTATTACCCAGCGCCATACCTTTCAAACGATACCATGCCTTACTACACATCAGCCTATGATATGGATATGCGCAAAGTCATTGATATCTACGCCGCCGCTCAGGAGCATATTGATCAAGGCATGGCATTGACCCTCTTTATGCGTTCAACGATCCCAGAAGGATTGTATGAATGGAAAAATGGTCGGACAGACAAGATGACCACTCGAGACTTGAACATTTTGAGAAACTACGCCTACAAAAAAGGTGTTAAATCAATTTATTACATTCGAACTTTCACTGATGATCAACAAGAAGTTGGCTCTAATGAGTGTGAAAGCTGCGTCATTTAAAGGAGAAATTCATGACTGAGAATTATAAAGCAATTAATTGGAACGCCATCGATGACCAAATCGACAAGGCAACTTGGGAAAAGTTAACTGAACAGTTCTGGCTGGATACCCGGATCCCATTGTCAAACGATTTATCAGATTGGCGGACTTTAGACCAAGACCATCAGTGGGTGGTTGGCCACGTATTTGGCGGCTTAACCTTGTTGGATACCCTTCAATCGCAAGAAGGAATGGCTTCATTGCGTAAAGATGTTCAAACCCAGCATGAAACAGCTGTTTTGAATAACATTCAATTCATGGAATCCGTCCACGCCAAAAGTTATTCATCAATCTTCTCGACGTTAAACACCCCAGACCAAATTGATGAAATCTTCGACTGGAGTGACAGTGAAGAATTCTTACAAAACAAAGCAATCAAGATTCGTGATATCTATGCCAACGAACCAGATCCATTAAAGAAGAAAGTCGCCAGTGTCTTCTTGGAAACCTTCCTGTTCTATTCTGGGTTCTATACCCCACTATGGTACTTGGGTCATAATAAGATCCCTAACGTCGCCGAAATCATCAAATTGATTCTCCGTGACGAATCAGTCCACGGGACTTACATTGGCTACAAATTCCAAATTGGCTACAACCAGTTACCAAAGGAAAAACAAGAAGATATGAAGAACTGGATTTATGATTTCTTGTATAAACTGTACGGAAATGAAGAAAAGTATACCCATATCTTGTACGACCAAACTGGCTGGACTGAAGATGTATTGACCTTTATCCGTTACAATGCCAACAAGGCGCTAATGAACTTGGGTCAAGATCCCCTCTTCCCTGATACGGCAGAGGACGTCAACCCGGTGGTCATGAACGGAATTTCAACTTCAACGGCAAACCATGATTTCTTCTCACAGGTAGGGAACGGTTATCTGTTAGGAAACGTGGAGTCAATGAAGGATTCGGATTACGATATTTAGAGTGTGACGAGACCCGGTTAGGGCCCAGAGCATAAGTAATTAAAGCCAATGATGAACGGTTCTTGTTCGTCGTTGGCTTTAATTACTTATGTGGCCGGGCCCTGGGTCATCGGAACACGTTTCCACAAAATAACATCCAAATAACCACCAAAGAAAGGCTGATACAACTCCCAACCAGGAATTGTATCAGCCTTATTTGTATCTAACAATATCTAATCCACCAGATCTGCTGGTATCTTTCCGCTCATCATCATTTCCAGATTTCCCAACGAAATATCAATCATATTCTTAACAGCTTCACTGGTATGGAACGCAGAATGCGGTGTAATCAAAACATTTGGCATCATTGAGAGTTTCAATACATCCGGATTCGTCACCTGTTTGGTGGACCTGGAATCCTGCAGATCAGCAGACTCATTTTCAATAGTATCAATTCCAGCACCGGCAATCTCACCACTTTGCAGCGCATACATCAAATCATCAGTGTCAACAATTGATCCCCGAGCCGTATTAATCAGCAGTGCAGTATCCTTCATCTGCTCAAACACTTCATGATTAAATTGGTGGTAATTGGCTTCAGTTGCGGGCATATGAATGCTGATAATATCGCTTTGATTATATAGATCGTCAAGACTCTTGACATATACAAACGATTCATCAGTCGTTTTTTGTGGATACTTGTCATAGGCAATAACGCTTGCCCCCAGACCTTTAAACAACTTAATGGCTGCACGTCCAATTCGCCCGGTTCCAAGGACACCGACAGTCTGCTCACTCATCAATCGTCCCATAAAATTTGGTGAGAAGTGAAACTGATGTTTTTGATCTAATTGCTGACGCATGTAGCCAACTTTTCTTGATAAATAAAGGGACATCATCACAGCAAATTCAGCAATACTTTCAGGGCTGTATGCAGGGACATTGGTAATCCGGACGCCATTTTCCTTGGCAGCTGGAAGATCAATATTATCAACCCCAACGTTGCGCAATGACAAATATTTAATTCCCATTTTTTTAAATGATTCAAATAATTCAGCAGAATATGGAATTGTTTGGAGGCATGAAACACCATCAAACCCAGCGGCTTCTTCGACCGTTTCTTGATTCAAAGTGGTTGTCGTGTACTTGACTTCGATACCATGATCCTTCCCCCACTTCTCGATGAATGGGATTTCGTCATCCCGGACGTTATACACAATAAATTTCATAATTGCCTCCTAATTTAGTTGCAAATTTGTTTCCGCTTCCATTTTACCAAAAAAATGAGGTTGGTGACAAAACACGTTTGTCCCAACCCCATCATGATGCTATTTAAGTTGATCAATGAAGCGATCAAAGGCCGCTTGACCTTCGTCATTCCACTTATAAACACCAGCATCTTCCAGAACTCTGCCAAAGACTTTGCCGACTTCTTCATCGACTAATTCTTCAACATTGTTTTTAGTGAAGTTGTCGCGTTTCATCAACTCATCTGCCCAAGGCTTGTGATAATCAGCAATTTGATTATCTTCACCTAAGACATACTTTTCGACTTCTTTCATTTCGGTCTTCAGACGAGCTGGTAGAATTGCCCGGCCCATCACTTCGATCAAACCGATATTTTCTTTCTTAATGTGTTGGACATCCTTATGTGGATGGAAAATTCCGTCTGGGTACTTGTCCGAAGTTTGGTTATCGCGTAAAACAATATCCATTTCGAATTTGTCACCATTCATTCTGGCGATTGGCGTCACGGTATGATGGCGGGTGCCATCTGTGTATGCCCGGATATCAACTGATTCATCCGAATAATTCTTCCAAGTTTCGGCAATCTTGTTTGCTGCGTTAACAACTTGATTGGCATCTTTGCTAAGAAGACGGATGGTTGCCATTGGCCACTTCACGATACCGGCCTCCAAGCCATCAATGCCAAAGTCAACAGGACGATCGATTTTAGCCTTCATCATTGGGAATGTGTGGCGACCACCTTGATAATGGTCTTGTGCCAACAATGATCCACCAACAATTGGCAAATCAGCATTGCTTCCAACAAAGTAATGTGGGAACTGCTTGATAATATCGGTCAAATTAACGAATGTTCGTTGGTCAATTGACATCGGCACGTGCTTTTGATTCAGAAAGATCGCATGTTCACCAAAGTAAGCATAGGGTGAATATTGGAAGCCCCATGGTTCACCGTTGATCATCATTCTAATCACTCGGTGATTGCTACGGGCTGGATAGCCAAGACGGCCCAAATAGCCTTCGTTTTCAATCGCTAACGGTCCTACGGGATAACTGGTAGACTTTGCTCTGCCCGCTGCAGCAATCGCCTTAGGATCCTTCTCAGGCTTGGATAGGTTAATGGTGATTTCAAGATTGCCATAATCTGTCTTGGTTTCATAAGAAATATTTTTGGCAATTGCCCGAGTCTTGATATAATCATTATCCTGACTCATGTGATAGAAATAGTCAGTGGCTGCATCAGGAGATTGTTCATACTTGTTCCAGAAAATATGGTTTAGCGTCGATGGAATTGGTGTGATCAAGTCCATCAATTGATCCTCAAGAATTTCCCGGTTGGTAATCGAATCTTCAATTTTGCCATGTTGAATTGCTAAATCCACCAAGTCATTGGCCAAATCGACTGCAGAACTGTCTTCGGTTGAATCGCCAAAGCCATCCCCGATCAGTCTAAAAATCAGATTGGTAACATAAATCCGGTCAACATCTGAATATGGTGAATCTGATTTGATAATTAAATCGACAAATTTTTCAACTGCTGATTGGCTCATGTTTACTGATTTCCTTTCTGATCGTCATAACCCTTTGGATGAGTTTCTTTCCAGTTCCAGGCGGTCTTAATGATTTCGTGAACATCATCAAATTGTGGCTTCCAGCCAAGGACCTTCCGTGCTTTATCGCTAGCGGCAATCAAAGTACTTGGGTCACCGGCACGACGTGGACCCATCTTGGCAGGAATTGGCTTGCCGGTGACATCACGGGCTGCATCCAACATTTGTTTGTTGGAGAAACCGGTTGATGAGCCTAAATTAAAGGCATCACTGTCGTTACCAGCCTGCAGGTATTTCAATGCCAAGATGTGTGCATCGGCTAAATCAAGCACATGTACATAATCACGTACGTTAGTGCCGTCTGGGGTGTCGTAATCGTCGCCGAAAATCGTCAACTGGTCACGTTCACCTGAAGCAACTTGTAAAATGATTGGTACCAAGTGGGTTTCTGGATGGTGATCTTCACCAATTGATCCATCCGGCTTAGCACCGGCAACGTTAAAGTAGCGCAGAGCAACAAACTTAATGCCATAGGCGACATCGCTCCAATGCATGATCTTTTCCATTGCCAATTTGCTTTCGCCATAGGGGTTGGTTGGAACTTGTGGGTCAGTTTCCTTGATTGGAATTTGTTTGGGTTCGCCGTAAGTTGCCGCAGTTGATGAGAAGACAATCTTCTTAACATTGTGGGCATTCATGACTTCAAGCAAACTGATCATCCCACCAGTATTGTTATCAAAGTACTTTAATGGCTTTTCCATGGATTCAGGGACAACGGAGAAGGCAGCAAAGTGAATCACACCTTCAATATCTTCTTTATCAAAAACATCGTTCATGAATTTCTTGTCACGAACGTCACCTTCATAAAAACGGGCCTTGGGATTGATTGCGGCTTTGTGTCCAGTAACCAAATTATCAACAACCGCGACATCATAGCCGTTTTCAACCAATCGATCAACCGTATGTGATCCGATATAACCTGCTCCACCTAATACTAAAATTGCCATTTAAATATCCTCCTTCTAATCAATTAACTACTTAATCTCTTTAGGGCCATCTGAAATTTCTGCAATGTAGAACTCTGCAGGATGACCAATTTCTTTCTCATAGACATCGCCGACATTTTTGGTGAAGGCGTCAACCTTGTCACGGTCGACAATCGCAATGGCACAACCACCAAATCCGGCACCAGTCATTCGGGCACCAACGACACCAGGTTGTTTCCAAGCGGTTTCGGCCAAAGTATCCAGTTCTTTACCAGTTACTTCAAAATCGTAATGGAGCGAAACGTGGGAAGCATTGATTAACTTACCAAAGGTTTTAAGATCATTGTTAACTAAAGCATCTTTTGCTTGAAGGGTTCGCTGATTTTCGAAAACAGCGTGACGAGCACGACGAATTAAAACATCATCGTTAATCAAGTAACTATTTTCATCAAATTCACTTTCAGTTAAATCGCCTAATGATTTGATAGGTAAGCCAACTTGCAAGCGTTTCAAGGCTTCTTCACATTGCGCGCGACGTTCATTGTATTTGGAATCTGCCAACTCACGGTGCTTCTTGGTATTCATGATCACAATCACACGGTCACCCATTTCAACTGGTACGTAATCGTAATCCAAAGTGTTGGTATCAAGCAAAACAGCTTGGTCCTTCTTGCCCATGCCAATCGCAAATTGATCCATGATTCCTGAGTTCACACCAATGTATTTGTTTTCAACTAATTGGCCGTATTTAACGAGGTCAAGTTCACTGATGCCAAGTGAGAAGACATCGTTGATAATTTCACCAGTTAGTAATTCAATGGCAGCTGATGATGACAAGCCAGCAGCATCAGGAAGATTACCATAGACAGCTAAATCGAAGCCGTGGCCAATCTTGTAACCATGTTCGATAATTTGAACCATCATTCCCTTGGGATAGTTGGTCCAGCTGTCAGCCTTGTTATAAGCGAGGTTATCCAATGAGATTTCAACAATCCCTGCATCCGGTACATTGCCTGAGAACATTCTGATGGTGTTGTCTTTTCTTTCACCATAAGCAGCGTAAATCCCCATGCTGATTGCACAAGGGAAAACGTGGCCACCATTAAAATCAGTATATTCACCAATTAAATTAATTCGGCCAGGTGAAAAGAATACTCTACTTGAATCGTAACCAAACTTGTCATTAAACTCTTTTTGTACGTCATCAGAAATCATAAATTTCATCCCTCTACATATATTTTAGTAAACTTTACTAACCAAAATTTAACTCATTTTGGTAGCGTTGTCAACCTTAACATCACAATTTTATGACTTGTAAAATACAATTAAAATCCCTGCTATGCTTGAAGAGTTAGCTTATAATTAACTAGTTTGTGAATGTGACCGATTTTTCATGAAAACGCTTCATTCGTTTCCAAACAAACCGCTTTATATCAAGGTAAAATTCAGTAAACATTTTGAATACTGAATCGACATCACTTCAATACAAAAAGATCACCGACATGCTTTCGTCGCTGATCCATAAGTAACCGTTTATTTAGGTTGATTGGCATCCATAATGTACCACAATGCTTTGGCAAGGCCCGCCGGCTTCTTATTGCGTGGTTGGTTGACCACTAAGATAATTTGTAGCACAGCGTAAACCAAACCGCTGCGGCGATAATATGCAATGTATTTGGACTCCCATTTATCGACGTACTTATCCTTGTATGAGCGCAGCCCCTCGAAACTGTATAACTTGTAGCCATACTGATAAATCAAATGGACAATCCGTTCCTGAGTGAAGCTGAAACGTGAAGTGCCGACATTAGAAAATGGGGACATGCCCAAATCAAAGTACTTGTACCCCTTATCATGAGATGTTTCGTACAGGTTAATTAAGATGCCATCCATAATTCCTGATGGCGCATCAGCCGATGAACGCATCAGGTCAATGGAAGTGGTAATCTTATTCCCATCTGGCATTAAATTAGCAAAGGCAACAATTTTTCCACGACTGTCTTTCATCACTGTGATTGGAGCTTGCTGGAGATAATAATCATCAAAGAACCCCAATGAAAATCCCTTTTCGGCTTTATTATCAAGCCATTCGTCAGAGATTTGTTTGAGAGTTTTCATCAACTCATCTGAAAATGGTGGCTGTAAAATTTCAAATTGATAGCCTTCGCGGTCAAATTTGTGCATCAATGCCCTTTCACCGCGATGCCTTTTGCCAGCTAATGTGAACTCATCCAAATCAACCAAACCATCCTCACCAGTTTTAATAAAGTCAAAACCCGTTTCGTGAAGACTCATTGTAAGTTCCTCATTAATTTCATAGAAGACCAGCTTGAGATCTGATTTATCCGCTTCTTTGACAAAATCGTCAATTGAAACGGAAAATTTTGCTTGGTCTCCGACTGGTTCACCCATGATCAGTAACTTGTCGGCAATTTTTTTGTACATAAAGAATACTTTATCTTCACCATCGACCGTATAAAAATAAATTTGCTTGTCACGAAGAAATGCCAGATGGCTGTCTTCATTACCACCAAATTTGTCAATCACCGCCTTAACTCGATCAGCGTTAAATCGCTGTGTGAGCCATTCTGGATGTCCGGCAGTCAAGTATGCATTGATGCCAACAAGAACCAGCAGAGCGATGATGAGGCCGATAAATCCCACGAACCAGGCACCAGCCGATGGAAAGAGATACGCTTTGTCAAAGTGCAAGGGTGATTTCTTATTAGCAGCGATTCCAATCAACGTGTAAATGACGAATGTCACGATAAAAATCGAGCTATTAAATAATAGGACGCCCCACGAATTTGCCATTCGTTCGCGGTATAGAACTGCCCTTGAAAGCCATAACGTAATTAAAATAATGACAAACAGCAAAATCATCCGCCAAGTGAACGCTTCATTAAACCAAGTATTGAAAATTGAAAGAATTAAAACGAAGACCGTTGGCATAAATGCCCGTCTTGTCCGTGTCCAAATGCCGCTTGCCAAGCCGATCAAGAGAAATGCAACCACGATATTCATAATATGGCTGACGAAGAAAATTGAATATGGCAACAGTTTAACGTACAACTTGTTCACAATCACCAAATTGGGCACAGTCGCAAAAAGCAACATCATGATCCCTGAAAAGTACATGAACCCAGTCAGAAAGACTTGCGCGATGCGTTGAATCAACAGACGTGGCAAGTCATCCAAGAAACTGTTCAGTTTGGTTCCGGTGTCGTGGATAAATAAACCGGTTCCGACAATGAATGGGAGAAGGTAATAAAATAATCGGTACAACAAAATCCAAACCAGCGCATCACTTCGAGCAACGCCAATAAATCCCAAACCAATGATGACAAAAATATCAAATGATCCTAAACCGCCAGGAATCATCGAAACAACCCCAGCAACGTTGGCAACAACGAAAATTGGGACAACCAGCCTTAAGTCGACTGGCAACTTCATAAGATAGCCAATTAATACAAAGAATCCCAGAGCACTGCCCCATTCAAGAAATGATCCGGCAGTCATCACAAGTTCTTGTTTGGTTGAAAGATCACTAAAGAATTGAGAGTCAGTCACCTTGGTAAAAATCATGACTCCTGGGAAGTAGACAGCGCCACCCAGCAACCAAATCCAGTACTGGGCGAAAGTTGTTCCAATTCCAAAACCAAAGATCATGATGAGTGAAACCAAACACAGCAAAGAAAGTCCTGAGATGAGGAATAAAGCAACTTTGGAGATCGCATATAATATTTGTTTCCGGGTGGCACCTTTGCCATAAAAGTGAGCCCGCAGACTTGCGCCAAGCAAGCCGCCGAACCCGAGTAAGTTGGTAAAAGTGTTCACAACCCAGCCGCTACGCACTATGTATTTTGGCGAAAATTTTGTTGGTAAGAACTGCACTATCGAATAATCATACACCAGCATTGGTAGAATGGAGATAAAGCCAACCACCAGCATGATGATTAAGGCACCTTTGCTTTGACTCGCCAAAACAGCTTTGAATTGATCGCCGTTGACTTCACGAATAATCTTTGCTAATTGACGAACGACAAAAATCAAAACAGAGAACACAAAAATGAGTTTGATCATTGTCATCCGTTTATCGATAAATTCTTTAACCTGCTTAATCATCGTTCCACCATCATTTCGTTTTGAATAGACAACTTTGCATCTATTATGCCAATTAATTGAATCCTGTACAACCAAGTTGCACAAAAAAACTGTGTACCGACAATGTCGATACACAGTTTTTGGAATGCTTAATTATCTTAATAAGACTACTTAAGAGTAACAGTTCCACCAACGGCTTCAAGTTGTTCCTTGATCTTGTTGGCTTCGTCTTCTGAAGCGCCTTCCTTGATGATTGATGGAACCTTATCCACAAGTCCTTTAGCGTCTTTCAAACCAAGACCGGTGATGTCACGGATAGCCTTGATGGCTTTAACCTTTTGGTCACCTGATTCAGTTAATTCAACATCGTATGAATCCTTAGCAGCAGCATCGCCACCAGCAGCACCTGCAGCAGCAACTGGAGCAGAAGCTGAAACGCCGAATTCGTCTTCGATTGACTTAACCAAGTCGTTAAGGTCAGAAATTGAAGCATCTTTTAATTGGTCAATAATATTATCTTTATCAAAAGCCATTATATTTTCCTCCATTAATTGGAATTTATTTAGTTCTGATTAGGCAGCGTCGCCATCGTCAGATTGTTTCTTGTCAGCAATAGCTTTAACACCATATGCGAAGTTGCGTACAGGTGCTTGAAGAATGTTAGCAAGAGTAGATAACAATTCTTCACGGCTAGGCAATGCAGCATATGCAGTAATTTCATCAAGACTGGCAACTTCACCATCGATAACGCCACCCTTAAGTTTAAGTTTGTCGTTAGCCTTTGCAAAGTTGTGGACGATCTTAGGTCCTGCAACAGGATCTTCTGATGAAAATACAACAGCAGTTGGGCCATTGAAAGTTGGTTTCAAATCTTCAAAGCCAGCATCAGTAGCAGCACGATCCATTACCTTGTTCTTGATAACTTCCATCTTAACGCCTTCGTCACGCAATTGCTTACGCAAGTCAGTAACTTCAGCAACAGTTAAGCCACGGTAGTTAATGATGACGATAGATGAAGCATTTTTCAATTCTTCAGTAACAGATGCAACCTTTTTTGCTTTTACAGCAACAGTTTGTTCACTCACGAATTTCACCTCCCAAAGTATTTGTTGGGACTTAATAAAAAATCCCTATGCCCACCCAGACATAGGAAAAAAGTAAAATTACTTTCCTCGGCAGGATATTAAGGCATGGAAGCCACCTGAGTCTTAGGCGAATATATCAGCAACTAACAGTCTATCACATTAAGTAATTGATCGTCAATTAGGGATTTTTTATTCAAATCGAAACTAATTAAGCTTCAACATTTGAGAATGAGTCAAGATCAACTTTGACGCCGGGGCCAAATGTAGTTGAAAGTGAAACGTTGTTAACGTAAACGCCACGTACAGAAGCTGGACGTGCTTTAACAATAACATCCTCAATTGTCTTCAAGTTACCAACAAGCTTGTCGGCATCGAATGAAACTTTACCAACTGGGACAGCCACGTTACCGTCACGGTCAGTCCGGTAAGTAACCTTACCAGCTTTTGATTCTTTAACCGCTTTGGCAACATCCATGGTAACAGTTCCAGTCTTAGGGTTTGGCATCAAACCTTTAGGTCCAAGAACACGGCCTAAACGTCCTACTTGAGCCATCATGTCAGGTGTTGCAATTGCAACATCGAAATCAAGCCAGCCACCTTGAATCTTTTGAACTAAGTCAGCTTCACCGACAAAATCTGCACCAGCTTCTTCAGCTGCTTTAGCATTGTCACCCTTAGCAAATACGACAACGGTTTGTTCCTTACCAGTACCATTAGGTAAGACAACGGCGCCACGTAATTGTTGATCAGCCTGCTTAGTATCAACGTTTAATTTAAACACAATTTCAACAGTTGAGTCGAATTTTGCGAAATCAATATCTTTTACCAATTGAACAGCATCTTTGATTGGGTATGCCTTTTCAGCATCAACCTTTTCAACAGCTGCCTTGTAGTTTTTACCTCTTTTACGAGCCATGTGTGTTTTCCTCCTTGCTTTGTGGTTATAACGGATTAACCTCCCACGCGACGTGAAACAGTGTGTCATCGTTAAAAGTTCTGATGCAACAGGTTTAGACTATCCTTCGACAGTAAAGCCCATGCTGCGTGCAGTACCTTCAACCATGCGCATTGCTGCTTCAACATCAGCTGCGTTTAGGTCTTTCATTTTAGTTTCGGCAATTTCTTTAACTTGGTCTTTGGTAACAGTTGCGACCTTGTTAGTATTTGGTTCGCCGGAACCCTTTTGAACACCAGCAGCTTTCTTGAGTAACACAGCAGCAGGTGGAGTCTTGGTGATGAAGTCGAATGAACGATCTTCATACACAGTGATAACTACAGGAATAATCATCCCTGCCTGATCGGCAGTACGTGCATTAAATTCCTTAGTGAATCCCATGATGTTGATACCTGCTTGACCTAATGCAGGACCAACTGGAGGGGCAGGTGTTGCTTTGCCCGCTGGAATTTGCAACTTAACAATATTCGCTACTTTTTTAGCCACGAGACATAACCTCCTTAAGTCCGTGTGTGGTAAATGGAGATCAAAATTTCTCCTCCCACGTTGGTATGCTTAAACATACCATACTAATATAACATAAACATATTCATTCAACAACCTAAATTAAACATTCCAAATGAACTTGGCAATACTTTTGTCAACAATGGCATTTTCATGTAGCAATCGATGGGTTGCCCGTCTGCCCCGAATCACAAGTTCGTGGTACTGAGCAGCCGGTTCTCGCAGTATATATCTCAACGAGAAGGCACTGTTTAATGAAACTTCCCCATCATCCTGCTGGCTGTTGCTAATTCGACCGGCAATGTTGAGCACCTTAATATCTTTGGGAATTGCAAAAATCCGTTGCGAAAGCGCTCGATAAATCGGCATCCGCTTCACTGGACCTTTGGCGTTCAATGGATAGGCGTCGACTTGGTCAGTACTCCTGGCAATTTCTGAATCATTAAATGGTCCGGCAATCGCGACAACATGCTTCACATCCACCGGTGTCATTTTGCTTTGATGGGTCAAAAACCAAAAAATCGTAATACATCCCATCGAATGACCAACCAGATTCACCTGCTCCACCCCATAACGGGTCTTAAGCAGTTCACAAATCTCTGAAAGCCACACTGCTTGTTGTTGCGGTCGAGACGATTTGTCCGCAAAAAGGACCTGGATCATGGCTTTGGATCGACTTAATTGACCTGATACACGAATTTCACCGTGTCGGCCCACCTTGACCACCATTGATTTATGCGCATGATATTGACGAGTCAGGCGGTTTAGTAGCCGACCAAACGACAATCGGTTACCAAAGTAGCCCGGAATAAACAGTGTTGGAATTGCTTCCAACTCATTTTCCGAATCACTATCGTTTCGAAGTGGATTTGGCTTGCCGAGAGCCATGATCCGTTCAGTGCCATATCCCACCAACAGAATGATGACCACAGCCATCCATACCATAATGACCACCTACTTTAGGTTAAAGAGCAGTATCAATTTGATTAAAGTCAAGGTCGGTGCTGGTTTCACGGCCAAACATTTCGATATTAACCTTAAGCCGCTGCTTTTCGTTATCGACTTCAGTCACTTTACCATCAAGTCCAGTAAATGCACCGTCAACGATTTTGACAGTATCACCGATGCTGACATCCAAGTCTTCGTGACGGGAGCTCATGCCGATTCGTTTCAATACCAAATCAACTTCATCAGGGAGCAATGGTGTTGGCTTGCTGCCTTGCCCATGAGAACCAACGAATCCGGTAACTCCTGGTGTGTTTCGAACAATATACCAAGCTTGATCGGTCATGATCATTTCAACCAGCACATAGCCAGGAAATGTCTTATCCATCTTGATTTTATCTTTACCGTTCTTAACTTCATGTTCCTCTTGTTCAGGGACAACTGTTCTAAAAATGTAATCCTGCATACCCATTGATTCTTTTCGGCTATCCAGGTTCATCTTCACTTTATTTTCGTATCCGGAATAAGTATGCAATACGTACCATTGTTTTTCTGCTGACTCGACCATGTTTTCTGCTCCTTCGTAAGTTCATCCAAAATTAGTTCAAATAAAAAAACCTGACACTTTTCGCAGGTTTCAACAACTTAACTATATCAAAGTTTTGCCAAAATGGCTATGCAAGAAATTGCAATGCCCATTGAACAATCCAATCAACAAGTCCTAAAAAGATCGCCATGATGATTGAAGTGCCAATAACGGTACTGGTATCAGTGCGGGTCTGAGTTGCATCAGGCCAGGTAACCAGCTTCATTTCTTGAGCAACTTTTTTGAAAAAATTAATTAATCGCAAAATTTTATCCCCTTACGTTTATGATTAACGAGTTTCTTTATGCAAAGTATACTTACCGCAATACTTGCAAAACTTATTGAGCTCAAGGCGCTTCGTCCGGTTAGGATTGGCAGGAATTGTATAATTCCGTGATCCGCAAACTGAACATGCCAGAGCGACTTTTCTTTGTGCCATTGTGGCACCTCCTTACAAGCATAGTAATAATAGCATTCAAAAACAATTCAGTCAATTTATCTCGCCATCAAATTTGCGCCAACAGCGTTCAAAGGCGTTAATGATCCCTCGCTGAGCTTTGGGGTCAAGATCCTGATAGCCATTACCGCTCATCATCATATCAAATGCGCGCTTTTCCAGTGGCGAGCAGCTGCTGTAAAGCTTCCGAAAGGCCTCGCTCATAATTGCCGAATCAACCGGGTTGCTGGCAGAGTTGTCCGCAACAGTCGTCGAATATAAATACTCATTTGCTTCGATTGAGGTTAACGGCTCCGTTGGGATGCGCTTTTGAGCATTGTTCACCCGAATCATATCAACGACCCGATTTCTCAGATTATGGCGATAAAAGGTCCCAAAGCTGCATTTCCGAGCAGGTTCAAAGCGGCACGCCGTTCGGAACAAGACGATTCGTGCTTCTTGATCCAAATCCTCCTTGTCACAACCGTTGATATAATATTCACGATGGAACTTACGGACAATTGGATAATACTTGGCAAACAGTTTTTCGAATGCCGCCTCGTCCTCATTAGCTGCTGCTTTAATAAGCTGAAAAGTTTCATTTGATAACATTTGATTTTCTCCTTCATCATTTTTTGTAATCAATCTCAATTACGAAAAACATTAAAGGAGAATCCAAATCCCGACAAGACGAACCAGCGTTCATGGGCTTAAAGTCTCACCTATACCAATTTTAAAATATCAGTAAACTGATATTTTTATTGGTCGTCATGCATCATTTTGTCCCGAAGCTTTTCCAGTTCGAGTAATTGTTTGGCATCGAACGGTGTGTGTCTAAACGCTTGACCTTTGTCGGTCATTTTCCGTGCCTCAACGTCAACTTCCTGCTTGGCGCGCTGAACATCCCTCAGCAATTCCCGAGCAGGGATTCGCAAAGCCCCAGCGGCAAAAATGGTCCATTGCTCAGCCTGATCACTTGTCGCCACAATCACCTGGGTAAAACGATTCTGCTTGCGATGCGCCAGAGCTTCAATATAACTATCAGCAGTTTGGTCCTTGCTCGTCCAAACAATTTCCATGTCAAACTTCCGAAAGCTTTTGGAATTGCCGGGAACATACATCGCATCAAAAACAACAATCATGTTGATGTCTCGATACTTCTTGTACTCAGACAATTCTGCCAAGAGCTGATCTCTGGCATCTTCTAGCCGGTTGGCCTGCTTGAGCTTATTCAAATGTGGCCAATTGCCAATCATATTGTAGGCATCGACAATTAACAGGTCTTCTTTCATTATTTCTCACCGACTTTGATTAATTTGATAGTGGATGACGGGAATTAAATCCTTGGTATATCAGAATGCTGGCAGCGACACTGGCGTTCAAACTTTGAATGTCGCCGATCATCGGAATGGTCAACATCTCGTCAACCTGCTTCTTTAACAATGGTGAAATTCCCTTACCTTCGTTGCCAATAATAACGGCCACGGAACCTTTGGCATCCCAATGACGATAATCCGTTCCAGAAATGTCGGTACCAAAGACCCACATGCCACGTTCTTTAAGCTCCTTGATGGTTGCTGATAAGTTGGTTACCCGAGCAACCGGCACCCGTTCGATCGCACCGGCAGAGGTTTTTGAAACTGTGGCGGTTAAACCGACAGCTCGATGTTTTGGAATGATGATTCCTGACACACCAGCCGCATCGGCAGTTCTGATGATTGACCCGAGATTATGGGGATCTTCAATATTATCAAGAATCACAAAGAACGGCTCTGCTTCTTGCTTCTTGGCATTAGCAAACAACTCATCAATCGTGGCATATTTGAATGCTGCAATTGATAATACCACGCCTTGGTGATTCTGGTTATTGGAAAGCTTATCAAGTTTCTGCTTAGGGACTTTAGAAATCACCAACCGCTTTTTGTGAGCCAGTTTCATAATTTCCGAGATAATATTGTCATCATCTTTGATCCCTGATTGGATAAATAACTTGTTTACCGGGTTCTCGCTCTTTAAAGCGGCAACAACCGGATGACGGCCAATCACAAATTCTTCACTCTGCTCCTGATCATCGTGATTGCGATGATCCTGACTATGATTCTCATTCTTCATGTTTAAGGTTCCCACTTTCTACTTGCTCAATACACCAATCAGCAATTTCTTTCATCCGATCAGTTTGGTCACTCAATGACAAATAGCCAAAAACGGCTTCAAAACCGGTTGAAATCCGGTACGTAATCACGTCCGTGTTTTTGGCATGCGTATGACTGTTGGCATTTCGGCCGCGTTTGAAATAATCCCACTCCCTGTCATTAAGCAGTTTATCTTGCTTCATTAAATCAATTAAGGCAGCTTGAGCCTTCGCTGATACGTAGTTGGTTGCGACGTGCTGTAAACGTTTCGGCTTCGTCAGGCCTTGGGCGATCAGATGCCGCCGAATAAATACTTCATAGGCAGCATCCCCCATGTACGCCAGTGCGATCCCGTTCAATTGGGAAAAATTATCAATCATTAAACTTGTTATTCCTTTCTAAACCGGGTCCCTTGTGGCGTATCTTCCAATACGATACCCCGGGCTTTCAGTTCTTCTCTAATCTCATCGCTGCGAATAAAGTCCTTGTCGCGACGAGCTTGCTCACGCTCATGAATCAGGTCCCAAATCTCGTCATCCTTTAATTCACTTTGTTCAAGCTTAATGCCAAAGACACCAGACAACTGACGAAGCGTATTAATGATGAATTGGAGACTTAATTTGAAAACAGTCTGACGTTCACTATAAGTGTTGGCAAATTTAGCCAATTCATAAACGGCAGCAATCCCATTTTGAACGTTGAAATCATCGTCCATCGCATCGGTGAAATCTGCAACGATTTGACGCACTTCTTGATCAGTCTTGGGATCATCACCTTCATCGGCATTGTGCAAGCGATACGTTAGGTTATTAAAGGCCGTCTGCAGCTTCTTGAGGTTGCTGCTGGCTTCTTGCACACTGGCATCACTATATTGAATGGGCCGGCGATAATGAGTCGTTGACATCAACAGACGAATGACCTGGCCATCGAGATTCTTGAGCAGGTCATGGACGGTAATAAAGTTGCCCAAAGACTTACTCATTTTCTCGTTGTCGTCGCCAATCGTTACGAACCCGTTATGCATCCAGTATTTGACAAAGGTTTGACCAGTATTCGCTTCGCTTTGGGCACGTTCGTTTTCATGATGAGGGAAGATCAAATCTTCACCACCACCATGAATATCAATGGTTTTGCCAAGGTACTTGGTTGACATCACAGAGCACTCAATATGCCAACCCGGACGTCCTTTACCCCAAGGTGAATCCCAGGAGATTTCGTCTCCTTTTGATTTCTTCCAGAGGGCAAAATCAATCGGATCTTCTTTTTTAGCCATTTCTTCAGGATTGACGTGTTGACTGGCACCAATTTCCAGTTGATCAACGTTAATGTGTGGCAAAGCTCCATAAGTTGGAAACTTTCGCGCACGGAAATAAACGTCACCGTCAACATCGTAGGCATACCCCTTATCGACTAAGGTTTTAACAAAGTCAATGATTTCTGGAATGTTTTGGGTTGCTCGTGGATGAATGACATCGCTGGAAATGTTCAATGCAGCAGTATCCTGCATAAACGCATTGATATACTTATCAGCAATCGCGCCGACTGTCGTATGGTTTTCTCTGGCAGCGTTAATCATCTTATCATCGACATCAGTAAAATTCGAAACGTACTTCACCTGATACCCCCGATACTCCAAGTATCTGCGAACAGTATCAAAAGCAATCGCACTTCTGGCATTCCCAATGTGGATGTAGTTGTACACGGTTGGGCCACAGACATACATTTTAACGACACCTGGGGTAATGGGTTCAAACTTCTCTTTTTTGCGTGTGAGGGTATTAAATATCTGCAACATTTCGAATTCCTCTCTTTATCTTTTATAGTCAAATAATATCATAATTCATATTATTTTATTACTTTAACTATAACCCATAATAAAAGGTCTCGCTGTAAATGCAACGAGACCAATCGAATCAATAATATTTTTTATAAATTAAGCTTTATCAATTTGAGCTAAAGTTTCTTTGATATGCTCAATTGCTTTTTGTTTACCAACCAGTTCAACAGACTCTGGCAATTCAGGGCCGTGCATCTCATGGGTAACGGCAATCCGGATTGGCATCCATAATTGACGACCCTTGATCTTAGTGTCCTTTTGAATTGCTTTGATTGTCTTAAAGATTTCAACGGAATCAAAAATGTCGAGTTTTTGAATCCGTGCAAGGAATTCCTTAAGAACAACCGGTGCAGTCTCGTTAGAAATCTCTGCCAAAGCATCTCCGTCGATTTGATCAGGTTCTTCAAAAAAGACTGAAGCCATATCGTTAATTTGAGCCATGTAACTCATTTCACGCTTATACAGCATGATTAATTGACGCGCCCACTCAATGGTCTTGTTGTCAGGATTTTCTGGAATATTGCCGCCGGCGATCAACTGACGTAAAGCTAAGTCCATGATGGTGCTGTTGTCAGCTTCCTTCACGTATTGGTTGTTAATCCATTCCAATTTCTTAGAATCAAATTTAGCTGGTGACTTGCTCAAACGGGTTTCATCATACATCTTGATGAATTCTTTTTTGTTGAAGATTTCGTCTTCACCAACTGGTGACCAACCCAAGAGCAAAATGAAATTAAACATTGCGTCAGGAAGATAACCCAATTTACGATATTGTTCGATAAATTGAAGAACGGATTCATCACGTTTACTTAATTTCTTACCAGTGTCAGCGCTAATAATCAAACTCATATGACCAAACTTTGGTGCTTGCCAGCCAAATGCTTCATAAATCATCAGTTGCTTTGGTGTGTTGGCAACGTGATCATCCCCACGGAAAACGTGGCTGATCTTCATCAAATGATCGTCGCAGACAACGGCGAAATTATAAGTAGGCATGCCATCACGCTTACGAATAACAAAATCGCCACCAATGGTATCTGAATTAAAGGAAACTTTGCCTTTAACAATGTCATCCCAAGTATATTCGTGATTCTTAGGAACACGGAAACGAATAACCGGCTTTAAGCCTTTTGCTTTGGCATCAGCTATTGCTTGTGCCTTCTCGTCTTCAGTCATTCCAGCATATTCGTATTCATAATGAGGCATTTCACCGCGCGCTTTTTGAGCATCACGGTCGGCTGTTAATTGCTCCTCAGTCCGATATGATTCATAGGCTTTACCCTCGTCGATCAATTGTTGGATCAACGGTGTGTAAATATCTTTTCGTTCGGATTGACGATAAGGACCATAATCACCGCCAACATCAGGACCTTCATCCCAGTCAAGACCGAGCCACTTCAAATTATCAAGTTGACTTTTTTCACCGTCAGCAACGTTTCGTTTGGTGTCGGTATCCTCAATTCGGATGATGAACTTACCCTTGTTGTGTCGGGCAAATAAATAGTTAAAGATGGCTGTACGTGCATTTCCGATATGCAAGTGGCCTGTTGGACTTGGAGCATAACGAACTCGAATTGCATTGTTTGCCAATGTATAACGCCTCTTTCTTAAAATTAATCAAAATTTTGTCAGTATTTAAAGTGTACAATGAACTTCGCTAAAAATAAAGGGAACTCAGTTACTTCTTGTTATTTGAACCATTTTTACCATTGCCATTATTTTTACCGGCATCTGGTTTGTCGGTAATATTTTTGGTCGAATGCTCAGGGCGGGCAAAGACCATCTTACCGGCATCGGTCTGAATGGCACTGGTAACAATAACATCAATGTGATCATTCAAGAAGTAACGGCCATCTTCGACAACCACCATGGTACCGTCGTCAAGATAAGCCACCCCCTGTTGACGTTCAGTTCCGTTTTTAACAACCATGACGTTCAACTTCTGGCCAGGCAAAATTTTCTGGCGCAATGAGTTGGCCAAGGCATTAATGTTAAATACCTGGACGTTCTGGAATTGAATCACTTTGTTCAAATTGAAATCGTTGGTAACGATGACACCGTTAACGTCTTTGGCAAGCTGAATCAATTTACTATCAACCTCTGGGATATCTTCATAATCCTTCTCATAGATTTCGATCGGGATCAAATCCTCATTTTGAAGCTTGTTTAAAATATCCAGGCCACGACGTCCACGAACTCGTTTGACACTGTCACTGGAATCGGCAATGTATTGTAATTCATACAAAACAAATTTTGGTACCAGTAAAGTCCCTTCGATAAACCCAGTCTTAACAACATCGTAGATTCGGCCATCAATCAAAATGTTGGTGTCCAAAATCTTGTAGTGATGATAATTTTTATCAACGGGTTTGTCGATAATCTTTTCATCAGCATCTTTAGCAGCTTCGGATTTCCGCCTTGACTGAAACATCCGCCGCCAACGATCACTTTGAGTATTACCAATTCTAAATCCGAAATATCCCAGAACCAACATCAAGATGGTCGGAATCATCGTATTCAAGAAGAAAGTCCGAGTCCTAAAGAACACGATGGAAATTAAAATGGCTACAACTAAGCCGACAATCAACCCCAAGGTTCCAAAGAACAAGGATAATGGACTTTGCTTAGTCAGTCTGGCTTCCATTCTGTCAACTGCTTTGAGAATGTAATTGCCGGTTAACAACGAAATAAAATAAAAAATAATTGCACCCACAACTGCGTTTGTAGCAGCGTTGTTAAACAGCGTACCAAAGCGGATTTGGAATAATAACCAGATCATTGGAAAATAACTGGCACCAATTGCGGCACCGGCTAAAGTAAACACGATTCTAACAATTCTCTTTCTTTTCAATAATATCGCCTTCTCTCAATTTTCATTCTAACCTAGTGCAAGTTTCAATGCCTGGGACAGCGTGGAAACACCAACCACATCGATCCCCTTTGGAGGATTCCATCCCTGCAAGTTGTTGGCAGGTACCAAGACCCGCTTAAACCCTAACTTTTGTGCTTCGGCAACCCGTTGTTCAATCCTGGTCACTCGACGGACTTCACCAGTTAAGCCAAGCTCGCCAACATAACATTCTGTTGGACTGGTGCCGCGGTTCTTGTAAGAAGATGCAATACTAACAGCCATCGCCAAATCAATCGCCGGTTCGTCAAGCTTCACCCCACCAGCCGCCTTTAAATAAGCATCCTGATTTTGAAGCATCAAACCAGCGCGCTTTTCTAAAACCGCCATGATCAATGAAACCCGATTCCGGTCAAGACCAGTCGCCGTTCGTTGTGCGTTACCAAAAACGGATGCAGTGACCAATGCCTGAATTTCAACCAAAATTGGCCTGGTGCCTTCCATCGAAACCACAATTGCTGATCCGGTGGCGTCCTTTAAACGCTCCTCCAAGAAGATTTCAGAAGGATTCTTGACCTCCCGTAATCCATCCGTCCGCATCTCAAAGACACCGAGTTCGTTAGTTGAACCAAATCGGTTTTTCACTGTCCTCAAGATTCGGTACGAATGATGCAAATCACCTTCAAAATACAAAACGGTATCCACCATATGTTCCAAAATCTTTGGTCCAGCAATCGCACCGCCCTTCGTCACATGACCGACAACAAAGACAGTGATGCCCTGACCCTTGGCAATGTTCATCAGGTCAGCCGTCACTTCTCTTATCTGGGCCACAGACCCAGTGGCTGACTGCAATTCTGGAATTTGCATAGTCTGAACGGAGTCAATCACAACCGCATCAGGTTTCATGTCATTAATCGTATCTTTAATGACGTCCATATCAGTTTCGGGATACACGTAAAGATTGTCGCTATTGACACCTAACCGATCAGCTCGCATTTTGATCTGCGAGGCACTTTCTTCACCTGAAACGTAAAGAATTGTCCCCGATTTGCTAAGCTGACCCGAAACTTGAAGCATCAATGTAGACTTACCAATACCGGGATCTCCACCAATTAAGATCAGAGATCCTGGAACAACGCCCCCACCAAGAACTCGGTTAAGTTCCTCCATGTCGGTCTTAAAGCGGACATCCTTGTGAAACTCAACTTTGTTAATTGCTTCGGGTTTATTATCATGGATCCCATTACGACGCAGGCTTTGTGTCGCCATCGTACTATTTTTAGGGGTAATGGTTTCTTCAACCAATGTATTCCATTCATTACAGTTTGGACAGCGCCCCAAATATCTTGGGGAAATGTAGCCGCAGTTTTGACATACAAATTGGGTTTTAACTTTTGCCAACTAAATTCTCCTCTTACTTACACTATCAATATTCTAGCACTTTATGAATAAAGGTCGACGAAATCCCGGTGGACTTTACATCATCTTATAAATTATTTACCGGATGATCCAAAACCACCGTTGCGAGTCTGCTTTTTCTGCTGATCGTCTTGATCCGCCAACAGATAAGGCATGAAGATTCCCTGAGCGATCCGTTCACCCTTCTTGATCTTGATGTCAGAAATCCCAAAATTCAAAATCTGCACAAAGATCTCACCTTCATTGCCGTCGTTATTATAGTAATCTGAATCAATCACGCCAATCCCATTGGGAATCACGAGGCCGCGTTTCAATGGATTACTGGAACGATTGGCAATGATCAAAACTTCGTCAGGCTGCATATATGATTTAATCCCAGTTGGAATTAAAAATGGCTTGAGGATTTTTTTCGCCTGGTCAATCGTCTCTTCTTGAACAGTTTTTTCATGTTTAATGGCCCACAAAACTTTCAAAAAATTCAATTTCCAGATTGATGGCACCACAAAATCTTCGGCACTTTCAAAATCGTACCCGGCGGCATGCTCGGTGGTTCGGTATGGTAAAGTTAAATTTTTTTCGCTATATTTTGAAACAATTTCAAATCCACGTTTCATATGTCTGGCTCCTTCTATCGATATATTCTATTATTGTAGTATAGACTATGTGAGACAGTTTGCACAGATTGACAAAAAAGGCAAAGTATCGCAGTATTGTTGTGTAGTAAAACCTTTAAACAACTTTGAAATGAGGAAATTAGTAATGACACATCAAGACGAGTTGAAACAGTTAGTCGGTAAAGCAGCGGTTCAGTTTGTTGAAGACGGGATGACCGTTGGTTTGGGGACCGGTACGACGGTAAAGTTCATGGTCGATGCATTAGGCCAACGCGTTAATCAGGAGCACCTCTCAATTGTCGGCGTTCCAACATCTGATCGGACCCGGGAACAAGCCAATAGCTTGGGGATTCCAACCAAGGGCGTGGACGAGGTGGACCACATTGATCTCACCATCGACGGTGCCGACGAAATTAACAACACGTTTCAAGGGATCAAAGGTGGCGGTGCCGCTCATCTTTGGGAAAAAATCGTTGCGATCAACTCCGATAAGAACATGTGGATCGTTGACAGCAGCAAAATGGTTGATGAGTTAGGGGCTTTCCCATTGCCGCTTGAAGTCATCCCCTATGGCAGCCAACAACTCCTCAAACGCTTGGAAGCCAAAGGATATCAACCCGAATTTCGAATGAAAGATAACCAACGTGTCACCACCGATTCAAATAATTACGTAATTGATTTGCATTTAGGCCAAATTGTCGATCCTCACAAGCTCGCCTTGGAATTGGATCAAATGACGGGAATCGTTGAACATGGTTTATTCTTGGACATGGTCAATACCGTAATTGTTGGTCGTGAAAATGGCCCTGAAATTATTCATGCACGATAATCAAATATCTCGGAAGACAGCTGGAAACACCGATCAGTTACGATTGGCGGCCAGCTGTCTTTATTTTTGCCTGCTTTCACCTCACTAGCCCTTTTACAAAAATGAGCGTAAAATAAGATTCTATTAAGGAGAGTGATCATTTTTGACAGCAGAAATTAATTTAGATCAGATCAACAAGTACCAAAAGAATCTTGATAACCGCAAAGATTCTAAAGTGATTGAACGCGCCGTCACTCATCAAGGCATTCTGGAAAGCAGTGAGGATTTCACCGCTGAAGGTAAGATGAGCCCCGTATTTTCAATTGATCTTTC
Source organism: Lentilactobacillus otakiensis DSM 19908 = JCM 15040 (assembly GCF_001434145.1). Taxonomy (GTDB): domain Bacteria; phylum Bacillota; class Bacilli; order Lactobacillales; family Lactobacillaceae; genus Lentilactobacillus; species Lentilactobacillus otakiensis. The sequence continues at coordinate 614,665 of NZ_AZED01000014.1, forward strand.
AACTGGAAAGGTTGCTGACCAAAAGCAAAGCGGTCGTTGCTGGATGTTTGCCGCATTAAACACGATGCGGATTCACCTCATGAACACTTATAAAGTCCCTGACGACTTTGAGTTATCCCAAAACTACACCAATTTCTGGGACAAATTTGAAAAGTCAAACTACTTCTTGGAAAATGTTTTGAAGACTGCTGACCAACCATTGGATTCACGAAAAGTTGCCTGGTTGATGGCAACTCCTCAACAAGATGGTGGTCAATGGGACATGCTTTGTGCATTAATCGAAAAGTACGGTATCGTGCCCAAGTCAGCTATGCCGGAAACATTTAACAGTAACCGTTCATCTCAACTCAATAAATTTTTAAACTTAAAACTGCGTCACGATGCTGTTGCCCTGCGTGAACTGGTTGCCGACCATGCTTCGGACGCTAAGATTGCAGAAACCAAGGACACCATGATGAATGAAGTTTACCGTATGTTGACATACGCTCTCGGTGAACCAGCTACCAAATTCGACTTCGAATACCGCGACAAAGATAAAAATTATCATTTTGACGCTGGCATTACCCCACAGGAATTCTTCAAAAAATATGTGAACTTGAATCTTGAAGACTATGTTTCCTTAATCAATTCACCAACTGATGACAAGCCATTTAACAAAACCTACACCATTGAAATGCTAGGCAACGTGGTGAACGGCCGTCCAGTTAAACATTTGAACCTGGAAATGACTGAACTGAAGAAATTGGCTATCAAACAACTTCAAAATGGTGAATCCGTTTGGTTTGGTAGTGATGTTGGTCAAAGTTCAAACACTAAAAAAGGAATCATGGACACCAGCCTCTACGCACCTGATGAATTATTTGATTCAGATTTATCGATGTCCAAGGCCGAACGTCTGGATTACGGCGAAAGCCTGATGACCCACGCCATGGTGATCACCGGTGTTGATTTGGTTGACGGTAAACCAACTAAATGGAAGGTTGAAAACAGCTGGGGAGAAAAAGTTGGTACCAAAGGTTACTTTGTCATGAGTGACGACTGGATGAACGAATTTGTTTATCAGTTCGTCATTAACAAGAAGTACCTTACCCCAGACCAACTTGAAGCTCAAAAGCAGGAGCCAACTGTCTTGAAGCCATGGGATCCGATGGGTGCCTTAGCCTAGATAATTGTGCTTATAAAAGATAAATACGACAAATCAGGTCATCTGATTTGTCGTATTTTTGTTTGGATGAATTTTTTGTTTTGGTAACTGAAGTGGATTGGTTGAGATTAGTTTGCTGAAACGTGTTCCACACTCTACTCTATTCCATAAAGCTTTTCGAAATAATATTTAAGTTTTGATCAAAATCATACCGAATCGGCTTACCATTTGGCACTTCAACATTGGGAATATCGGCATCCGAGATGTTCTCCAAGAACTTAATCAAGGCTCGCAAAGTGCTTCCATGGGCCACAATCAGCTGGTTCTTGCCATCCAGCAGCCTGGGAGCAATCTCATCGACCCAATATGGAATCAACCGTCGCTGGGCCATCTCAAGGCTCTCCCCCAGCGGAATCTTGACGCCATATCGATCATAGCGTGAATCTTCATCTCGTTTGTTTAACAACGGCGGCACAACGGTAAAGCTCCGCCGCCAAATTTTAAGCTGCTTGGCACCAACTTGCTCTTTGACCTTTAATTTGTTTTTGCCCCGCAAGCCACCATAGTGCCGCTCGTTGAGGCGCCAGGACTTATGTTCCGGAATAAAATTCTGGCCAATTTCATCTAAGACAATGTTGGTCGTGATAATTGCCCGTTTTAAGAATGAGGTGTGAACGTCATCAAACTGAAGTTCGGATTTTGCAATGACTTTTCCTGCCGTATGGGCTTGTTCGACGCCTTTATCAGTTAGAGAAACGTCACTCCAGCCAGTAAAAATATTGTCCCGGTTCGCTTGACTTTCCCCATGGCGCATGATTACTAATGTCGGCACATTTACATCCTCTTTACTCAAATTAATTTGTTCACAAATAATATTATAAAAAAGATGACCTCAGTCACCTTCTAATCTTTTCAACTTTCTCATTGATCTTGCGAACAGATTTAGTGTAGCATTTCTCCTAAAGCTTCTCAACCAAGACCATCAGGAGCGGGATCATGACCAAACTCAGCAACGTTGTTTCTGCAACCATGATCGATGCATATTCAGAATCGGCATGGTACAGTCTTGACACAACTGGTGCATTGGTCATGATCGGCATCGCCGACTGCATGATAAATACTTGCTTCATCATCACTGGAAGCGGTGTTGGAATGACCAAGAGCGACATAATAATTGGCGCCAGCATGAAACGGCCAAACAAGATCAAGAAATTGCTGCGGTCAAAATGCACATTGGTCAAATCAACACTATTAATTGAAATTCCAATAAAAATCATTGAGAGTGGAATCGTTAAATTCCCTATGTAATTAAAGTCCTGCATCAAAAAGTCCGGCAGCGTGACGTGCAGTAATACCAATACCACGCCAAGCATAAAACCAAGCAGTGGCGGCGAGAAAACCTTCTTCAGCGTCTGTTTCCAATTAAAGGAAGCTTCACCCTTACCATCTTTTTGAATCAGGTAAACACCCAGCGTCCAGAAGAAGGTCGTGTTGGCCATATAATAAACCAAGACAAAGGGTAAACTGGATTTTCCGAACAATGCCATGTTGACAGGTAATCCAACAAACACGGTATTTGAGTTGGAGAACATGGACATGAATAATCCTGAATGCATCTTCGGAATCTTTGCGAATCTAACAACTAAGACGGAGACAATGTATAGCAATAACATCGAAACAATTGGGAAAAATAAATCCGGTAGCGTTGTGAGCAGCTTCTTGGCAGTAAATTTTTCCATAATCGTTGAAATCATATACGCCGGCAAAGCAACTTGGGTAACCAAACGGGCAATCATGCTGGTCATCTTACCATCGAACCAATCGTTTCTGGCTAATATAAATCCCAGGGCAATCATAATTAAAATGATCAAAACCCCGGAAACAGCATTAACAAATACTTCCATAGACATTCCTCAATTCTAAAAATCAATAACAATGAATTATTATAGCACAATTAGAATCCACAGCCGGTTATAATTTTTGGTATAATTGAACAAGTTGGCCACAACTGATGTTACAATTATTAAATAATGTTTAAATAACCTAAGATTTCTGCAATCAAGTCCAAATCTGCCATATACTTTTGGAAGAATTTTTTGTAAATGAGGAGTCAATATGCCATCAGATAAAGATAACAATAACGATTTTGAACCAGTATATTCACGCCGGGCTGACAAGAAACCCCACTATAAGCAAAAGAACCATCGCCGCCGAAGAATCATTGGCTGGAGTATCTTTTTTGTCCTACTAGTTGCCCTTGGTGGTGGCTTGGTCTGGGGATACGGTGCCTATAAGAGTGCCAAGTCGACATTCAAACAAACCTACGATTCAACCAACGTGGCCAAAGCTAGAAACGTTTCGTCAGTCATTCAGCAAGGCAAGCCACTTTCGATTCTCTTGTTGGGAACTGATACCGGTGCTTTGGGTCGTCACGATACCGGCCGGACTGATACAATGATCGTCGCTTCTGTGAACCCTAAGAAGAAGACTATTCATTTAACCAGTATCGCACGAGACACCAAAGTGGTGGTTCCCGGCGATACGCAATCATATGAAAAGATCAACGCTGCTTATACAATTGGTGGTGCGGGAACGGCAGTTAAAACTGTTCAGAATCTTCTAGATATTCCGATTGATTTTTACGCAATTATCAACATGGGTGGCTTGGAAAAAATGGTTAATGCTGTTGGAGGGGTTGACGTTACCCCACCACTGACATTCCAATATGGTGCTGCTAACGTTGTTAAGGGAAAGAAAATCCATTTGAATGGCAAGCAGGCCTTAGACTACTCCAGAATGCGTGACGATGATCCTCGCGGCGATTATGGCCGTCAAGCACGTCAACGTCAAATCATTAAGAAATTAGTCATGAAGGGTTTGAACATCACATCCCTTCCCCGATATAAATCAATTCTTTCATCCTTATCAGGCAACATGAAGACTGATATGACATTCGATGATATGATTGCCATTCGAGCTAAATACGGTGACGCTACTCATCACATCAAGTCACAAACCCTTCAGGGTGAAAATGCAATGATCGATGGGCTTTCGTACCAAGTTGTCCCACAAACTGAGTTACTCAGGGTTTCAAACGACATTCGGACCTCACTTGGTTTAGCGAAGTCGTCCAAGCTTCAAACCAGTCAAACCAATACTGATGATGGTACGGGTGCAGCAACCCAGTCATCATCAACTTACAACGGGTATTAAAAATAAATTAAAAATGAGGTTGGAACAAAAGCATAAACTTTTGTTTCAACCTCATTTTTTCGTGTTTTTTAAACTAAAATACCAGCAAAATAGCCAAAGATTCCAAGAACAAACAGTCCCAAAATGATCCAGATTGGAGATATCCGCTTTCGAATGAGCCAGACACAGACCAACGTTAGAATGATTGGGGCAATCACATCAATACTTGAATTAGCAATTTTACCCATTAGATTACCGCCCGAGCCGCCAAAGAAGCCAGCTAGTGGAGCAAAATCTATTTTCACCCATCTGGCGACGATAACTCCCATCATAAAGACACCAAAGATAGAGGTAGCGTTGGCAACATACTTGATAATTCCAGTATTGAATAGATTAATAATATCTGTCCCACGATGATAGCCAGCCATTTGGGTAACATAGCGAAACACGAGCCGCAGTATATTCCATGCAGTGAAAAAGAGGATTGGGCCCATGATACCATAACCACTCAACACCAAACTGGCAGCAAATGCTGATAAGACTGGTCGGATTGTTCCCAACCAAATTGGATCTCCAAAGCCACCCATCGGTCCCATCATGGCCGTTTTGGTAGCGTTGATCGTATCATCTGAAATATCAGCACCATTTGCCCGCTGCTCTTCCATCGATAACACAACGCCGGTAATCAACGACTGCATGATTGGAGCAGTGTTAAAGAATCCCAAATGTCGCTTCATTGCAGCTTTTCGTTGATCTCCGGCTGGATATAAACGCTTGATTGCAGGAGCCATTATGTAAGCAAATCCCAAGTTCTGCATCCGTTCAAAGTTCCACGAGCCCTGTTCAATTCCAGAACGCCAGAAGATCCGGAAAAAGTCCACCTTATGCAAGTGAACCGGTTGTTGGGCATTTATGTGACTATTTTGATTATTTTCCATCAATCCCCAACTCCTATAAATCGTCCAGTTCCTTATCAAAGTCATCCAAATCGTCATCGTCGCCACTGGTCCCATTGGAATCGCCGTGTCGTCGACTCACGATCCAAACAAAACTGATTGCAACAATCAATCCAAATCCTGCCAAAACAAAGATATTGACGTCCGTAAAAATCGCAAGTAAAAAGCCAACCACAAACCAAATCCATAGCGACTTGCTGACCATCATGTTGATCAAATTGGCAAACCCAACTGCAGCAACCATCCCAATCGAAACAGCAATCCCATTGGTAATCACCGCGGGTACCTGTTGCATTAACTGATGTATGTATTGCGGAGAAATCAACATCACTAAAACAGTTGGGATCAAAACTCTGAGGCCTTGAATACCCAGACTCAACAAATGAATCCTATCCATTCTAGCAATTTCTGCTTTTTCAGCGGCATCGTCGGCATCGTGAACTAATTTAACAATTGATTTTCGAATTGAAACACTCAATAACTGCCCAATCACAGCCAGTGGAATTGCCAAGGCAATTCCATGCTTAATACTCAAAGCAGCCGGTCCACAGACTAATAAGGCTGAAACAACAGAAGGCAGAGCAATGTCGGGAGCGACGGACGCCCCGATATTGATCCACCCAATTGTAATCATCTGCAAAGTTGCTCCCAAAATAATTCCAGCAGCCGGATTGCCAACCGCAAGTCCTACCAGGGTACACGCAACGATGGGTTGATACATTTGCCACTCGTCAAGAATGCCATCCATGCCGACGACAAATGCAACCAGTAAAATTAAAATGATTGAAACCACGCTCATTTGTTTACCTTCTGTTCATTAAAAGCCCTTTTTGTCTAAAAGTTTTGGTAGATCTTCTTTTTTCTCAGCTGGAATTTTTTGAGCATAGACATCCAAATGAAAATCGTCCGCTAAGGATCGAATCTCCTTGGCAATTTCATCATTCATTGAGATTGCATCTGTAAGCATACTCATCCCGTCCGAATAGGCAATGCTGCCTATATTGATGCCGATTTTCGAGAAATCAATGCCACCCTCGGCCAGTTTCAGCATGTCAGCCACCGTTTCAGTTAACAGCAGCGTGTTGAAAGAATCAAACCTGGAATCAAAGTAGGCTCTGATCATCTTATTAACACTTACAACATTTGCCTTAACACCAGGTGGTGCCACCTGGGTAATCAATGTCTTTCGTAAAGGATCCTTGGCAACTGAATCAGAAACTACCATGATCCGGTTAGGCTTAACTGCTCTGGTCCAAAATGTGGCAACTTGACCATGCAGTAAACGGCTATCCACTCTGGCAAGTCGAATATCCATTGTCATCACAAATCATCTCCTAAATCGTCATCATCCGTAGGCAGTGTAAACTGGCGAATCGAATCGTCGGAAATTTCGTTTATTTTATTGACTAATTCCGTCAAAGTGGAGTTGCGGGCCATGTAGGCCTCCAATAAAATTGGCAGATTAACGCCGGCAATCAGTGCCATCGATTCAGGATTCTCGGCCACAATCTGGGCGGAAGCGTTAAATGGCGAACCACCCCACAGATCTGCCAAAATCAGTGTTTGAGCGTCTTTGGGAAATTTACCCAATGTTGCCTTTACCTTCGTTGAAAGTGAAGCGACGCCATCATTAGCAGCCAATGAGACCCACCCAACCTGGTTCTGCTTGCCAGCAATCATTTCTGCTGTCTGAATTAAGCTCTTCGCAAAGTCTCCGTGACTCACAACCAAAATTGAAATCATTTGCCCACCTATTTTCTTAAAATATCACAAAGTCTGTTTACACCAAATATATCACAAAACAAGCCACAAGTTCTGTCGAATTACTCAATTGTCAGTAAGTCGGCCGGTGCCTTGAGATAATAATCGGTATCGACAAAGTCAGCGGACTTCTTAGTTCGCCAGCCAGCCAATGCAAATTTTACATTTGCGGCATGCGCTGCTTGAAGATCAAACTTCGTGTCACCAATATAAATTGTTGTCTCTGGAGTGGCATCAAGTTTCTCAATCCCCTTCAGAATCATATCGGGTGCCGGCTTCCCGTTCTTAATTTCGTTGGAAAAAACAAATTGATCAAAGTATTGATCCAAGGCAAATTTGGTAACATCTCGATGAAACTCAGCTTCCACTTTGGAAGTTGCAATGGCAGTTTTAACATTTGGATCTGCATGCAGTTTCTTAACAACATCCTCAATGCCATCATAAACACGGGCATACTGGGTATAATCCTTGATTTTGGCAAACCATTGGTCACGAATATCCACAGGGTCCTTAACACCAAGCGTTCGAACTGTATCCATCGACGTAATCCCAAACAATTTCACAACGTCTTCATAGGAAAAGTTATAGCCATTCTCCAACAAGGTCTTATGTAATGGCAGCATATACATCTTTTCAGTGTCAATCAGTGTTCCATCTACATCAAAAATAAAATAATTCATTCCTGCACCCCGACTATTTATTATTTGAAAAAAATATCACATGGTACACAATAAAAAAGTCCGAATCACTATTTAAATGATAGTGATTCGAACTTTAACCATGCGGCCAAGAAGATTCGAACTTCCACCGGGATAATTCCCGACAAGATCCTTAATCTTGCGCGTCTGCCAATTCCGCCATGGCCGCATCAACAATTAAAAATTATAGCAGAAATTTGCCCAATTGACAAATGATTTTTGAAATTATTCTCCGCGAACCGTAGCGCCTTCTGAATCAATTTGAAGCAGTCGTAAGCTACCATTTAAATTTTGTTGCTCTAATTCAATTCGCAGCTGGGTCAAGGCGGATTTGCCACCAAGGGTTGCGACAGTTGGACCAGCTCCACTCAGGTAGGTGCCAAAGATTCCCAGCTTATGAGCCGTTGACCGAATCTGATCAATTTCGGGAACCAAATCTTTTCGATAAGGTTCGTGAAGCCGATCATTTTCAATTAATGATACCGCCTGCTCCCACTTTCCTTGGGCAACCAGAGCGACAAAAACATTTTCCTGGCTGCTAGCGTGAACCGCTGTATCATAATCGATCTGCTTGGGCAGTTTTTTGCGGCTTTCTGCTTCACTCACACCATCTGGACGAATGTACATCAGAGCTGAGATGTCGGGAACAGGTAACGTAGCAGCAGTCACCTTTTCACCGTCAAAAGTCGAAACAACCAAATTTCCCAATAACGCAGCTGCAACACTTTCAGGATGACCTTCAATTTGTGTGCCTAAGTTAACTTGATCTTCAATCGACAAGCCAAGGTCACCCAATTGATTGGCAATCTTGATTCCCGCTACAACGGCAGTCGTACTGGAACCCAATCCATGGGCAATCGGGACATCCGAAATAACCGTCAGCTGATGTGGATGAATATCCGGGTTAACTTTCAAAATTGTTTGGACAATCAGATTATGTTCGTCAGTTGGAATATTATTTCCCAACGCATGATTAACCTTCCATTCATCCGTTTTTTCCTCAACAATCACCGTGTAGTACAACTGCAAAGCCAAGCCGACAGAATCGACCCCAGACCCGAGGTTGGTGGTGGTTGCCGGTACTCTGATAATAATTTTTGCCATGAGAAATCCCCTTTCTATGCACCCTGCTGCCGAATTTCGTTCACCAAATGAAGCTTGCCGCGACAACGGCCACAAACGTACTTAACCAAATTGATTCTTCGTCTTCTATGATACTCCAAGCCACAATGTTCACAGCGATAAATATACTTAATTTGCGAAGTCTTGGTTTGAGTACGCGGCGCATATCGGGAACCGCCAACTGCTTTAAGCAGCTGCTTAAACTGTTTGGTATTGTGCTTGGCACTATATCCAGCCAAATGAAGATGATAGTGACACAACTCGTGTTTGATAATACCAATCAGAACCTCATGTGTTGTGCCGTCATCCATCCGCGGATTGATATCAATGTTGTGATCATCCAAATGATAACGGCCGCCAGTCGTCTTTAAGCGGCTATTGAAATAGGCACGATGGGTAAATGGTTTCGCAAAATATTTGATGGAAATATGTTCAACTAGTTGCTGTAATTCTTGATCAGTCATTAATTATTTGTTCACCTAACCTTCAGGATCCACCATGGTTAATTGGATGCGGTGACGATCAAGGTCAACCGATTCAATCCAAACCGTCACAATGTCGCCGACTGACGCCACTTTACTAGGATCTTTAACGAATGTATTGCTCATTTTTGAAATGTGGACCAGGCCGTCCTGCTTCACACCAATATCAACGAACACACCAAAGTCAACAACGTTTCTAACGGTCCCTTGGAGTTTCATCCCCGGCTTCAAATCTTCCATGGTCAAAACATCTTTTCTGAGCAATGGTGCCGGCATCTCATCCCGCAGATCTCGGCCTGGGGTTTCAACGCCCTTAATGATGTCTTTTAAGGTCGCGGCCCCAACGCCAACCGTTTGGGCTTCCTCGTTCAAATTAAGGTTGCTTAAGGCATCCGAAACGGCTGGCTCACCGAGTTGGGTAATTGTCAGGCCGTGATTTTTCATCAATTTTTTGGCAGCCGAATAACTTTCCGGATGAATATCGGTGTTATCCAAGGGATTTTTCCCGCCAATGATTCTCAGAAAACCGACTGATTGCTCAAAAGCCTTGGGGCCAAGCCGCGGTACCTTCTTCAAATCTGCTCGAGCACTGAATTCACCATTTTCATTGCGGTATTTGACAATATTCAAACTGGTCGTTTTGGTCAACCCAGAAATGTGGACCAACAGATCAGGACTGGCGGTGTTCAAATTGACACCGACCCGGTTAACCGCCGTTTCCACAACTTGGTCCAGCTGTTCACCCAGCTGCTTTTGAGGCACGTCGTGTTGGTATTGGCCGACACCGATTGCCTGGGGATCAATTTTAACTAATTCAGCAAGTGGATCTTGAATTCTGCGGGCAATGCTGACAGCGGACCGCTGTTCAACACTAAAGTCAGGAAACTCGTCTCGGGCAACCTGACTGGCAGAATAGACTGACGCACCCGCCTCATTTACAATTACGTAATAAATCGGCGTTTTTATTTCTTTAATTGCATCGGCAACAAACTGTTCGGATTCTCGACTAGCAGTTCCGTTACCGATTGCAATCATTTCAACATGATTTTTATTGATGAAATCAATGAATAATCCCTTGGCAGCTTGACGTTTAGCTTCACTGGCAGGCTTGTGTGGGTAAATGACGGTCTTGTCCAAATACTTACCATTTTGGTCAACGACTGCCAACTTACAGCCGGTTCGGTAAGCTGGGTCAAAGCCCATGACAATTTTACCCTTCAAAGGTGCCTGCATAAGCAAATTATACAAATTTTTACCAAAAATATCGATCGCATGATCTGCCGCAATTTCAGTCAGTTGCTTCCGAATTTCACGTTCGATTGCTGGACCGATAAATCGGTGATAGGCATCTTCAATTGACTCGGCGACCAGATCCGCCGCAAAGCCTTGATGATTGCGAACGGTATTGGCCTTTAAATGCCACATAATTGGGGCTTCGTTGACCTCAATTTTGACAGATAAAACTTTTTCTTTTTCCCCACGATTGATCGCCAAGGTTCTAAATGACGGAATCGATTTAATTGGTTGATTAAAGTCATAGTACTGTTGGTAAGTGCCCTCTTCGTCCAGGTCTTTGCCGCCACGTTTAACTTTGACGACTAATTCGCCATATTGTTGCGTATTATTCCGGACCCATTCACGAAAATCGGCACGGTCGCCCGCGTCCTCAGCAATAATTTCATGAACACCGGCAAATACCGCCTCGGTATCAGGCAAATCCTTATCGGGATCAATGTATTTTGGTGCCTGTTCCTTTAAATCGGAGGCAAATGCCATCGCTGCCTTGGCAAGTGGCCCCAAACCGTTTTCTTTGGCAATTGTTGCCTTAGTGCGTCGCTTTTGTTTGTAAGGCAAATAGAGGTCCTCAACTTGTTGAAGAACCGGTGCGGCCTCAATTTTCTTTTTGAGTTCAGGTGTCAGCGCTTGTTGCTCATCAATGATTTTGATAACTTCTTGTTTCCGTTTGTCCAAAGTTTGGATGCGGTGAGCAGCATCTTGAATATCTCTAATTTCAACTTCATCAAGATTGGAAGTTCGTTCTTTTCGATACCGAGCAATAAATGGAACCGTGTCGCCCTCGTCTAACATCTTCAAGGTTTCAACGATTTGTTTTTCTCGGATATTTGGTAGGTCATGTTGAATTTTGTGTGCTAATGTGTTGTCCATGTTTTCACCTCAAGGAATAATTATACCAGAGTGCAACGAGAACCGGGAGATGCGATGTCTAAGCCGGCTTGGGTTTAGACCCATACTTGGATTTGGACCCAGGTCAGCTTAAAAGTTAGCATCTGGTTCAACGGCGCCCGTTTTTCATCAAAAAATAAAAACAACCCAGAGGTTACTGACAAAAAACTTGTCGAGCGCCTCTGGGTTGCTTATTTTTTATTTTGGGAAATATCTTAATGAGATGGGTTTGTGGCGTGCTTTTTGGGGAAATACGTTTGTTGTGTGCCAATTTTATCTAGTGGAAACGTGCTCCGACGGGCCTGATGCTAACTTCTAAGCCAACTTTGATTCAAACCCAAAGCCGGGGTTTAAACCAAAGTTACCTTAGAAACCGCGTCACCCAGCCCTTGTCGCACTCTAGATTTCTCCCATAATCCTCGTCGTCGTACTCGACACCTTGGCGATGCTGTTTTCCTGGTCTTTTTCCGACTGGTTGAACTTGTCAGCGTCCACAGTCGGTTTATCAGGGTCAATACTGTCAGTCATTGCCTGGCATGCATTGGCATAGTCTTCATAATGGCGAACCAACAATTTGTGCTTTCCCAGCAACTTCACTGGTACTGCCACCTGCTGGAGCTTATTGACATTATCCTGATATTTGTCGGTTCCAGCTTGGAAATGATCCTTAATGCCCTTTAATTGGTCGCTGGTTAAATCCGCAACCGAACTATTATCGATCGCTTTTCTCAGCGTCTCATAATCCGCATTTAAATCCTCACCATTTTTTGATGTATCATCAATGACATCCGAAACTGTTTTTGCATATCGCTGCATATCTTGTGGTTTCAAAATATCAGCCTCCATTCATTTTTATTTATGGGAAATGTGTCTCTGAACATATTTTACTACTTCTGTTACCACAACGATCATAAAGCCACCGAAGACTACCACCAACCACTGGGAAGCAGTCAATGCAGTTACGTGGAACATTTCGTTAAAACCTGGAACGACAATGGTCATGATCAACAGCACGGCCGATCCAAGTAATGCCCAGTTGAAGAACTTGTTCTTAAACATCCCAATTCTAAAGATGGATTCATGAATCGTCTTTGAATTAAAGGCGTGGAATAACTGGATTAATCCCAGCGTAGCGTAAGCCATGGTCAAGGCATCGGCATGCGCCAACGCGTCTGAGGCATGAACCGGATTGGTAATTGCAAACGCGTAGACGCTCAAGGTAATGAAACCTTCAAAGAAGCCTTGATACAAAATGTTACTCATAATCCCACCAGAAAGGAAGTTCGACGAGCGCCCTCTGGGTTTGCGCTTCATAATTCCCGGTTCAGCAGGTTCAACCCCTAAAGCAATCGCTGGGAAAGTATCGGTTACCAGGTTAATCCAGAGAATTTGAACTGGTGCTAAAATCTGCCAGCCCATCATCGTCATCACAAACAGTGTCAAAACTTCACCCAAGTTGGCTGAAAGTAGATACTGCAGGGACTTTTGGATGTTGGCAAACACCTTCCGGCCCGCTTTAACCGCCGTAACGATCGTGGCAAAGTTATCATCAGCAAGCACCATATCTGATGCTTCTTTGGAAACTTCGGTCCCGGTAATCCCCATTCCAACACCAATGTCAGCCGTCTTGAGTGCCGGGGCATCGTTGACTCCATCACCAGTCATGGCAACAACCTTACCCTGTTTTTGCCAAGCTTTTACGATCCGAACTTTGTGTTCAGGTGCCACCCGGGCATAAACAGAAATGTCTGAAACTTCTTTATTGAACTGATCATCGGACATTTCATCCAATTGGGCACCGTTAATCACTTTGCCGCCAGGATTATCTCCCCGACCCAAAATTCCCAGCCGTTTGGCAATCGCCTGAGCAGTATCTTGATGGTCTCCAGTAATCATAATCGACTTAATTCCAGCTGATTTGGCCTCAGCCACCGCTTGGGCAACTTCAGGTCGTTCAGGATCAATCATCCCAATCAAACCAACGAAGATCATGTCGTGCTCTTGAGCAGCAGATGTGAGGTCAGTCGGCACTTCATTTACCGGTCGGTAAGCAAATGCCAAAACCCGCAGCGCCTGAGTGGCCAAACCATGATTCGTCTGGCTGATCAACTGTTTGTCGTCATCGGTAATATCTCGAACAGTCTCACCGTCTTGAATCTTGGTCACCCGTTCCAAAAGCTGATCTGGCGCGCCCTTCATGGTCATGAGAATGCTGTCGTCATCCATTTGGTTATAGGTTGACATGAGTTTTCGCTCAGAATCAAACGGAATTTCTGCCAAACGTTGATGATCAGTGACAAATTTTTGAACCGGTTGATCTTTGTTCAAATAAAACGAAACCAGTGCCGTTTCGGTTGGATCACCCGCTAATTCATTTCCCTGATATTTGGTATCGTTGTTCAGGACCATTATTTGAGTGAGCCGATCTTTTAGGGATAACTTGGTATCAGCCGAATCTTGAAGTTTTTCGTTTAAGAAAACCTTTTCGACGGTCATCTTATTTTGAGTCAAGGTTCCGGTTTTATCCGAGGCGATCACATCGGTACTACCCAACGTTTCAACGGCAGGCAGTTTCCGGATCAATGCCCGATGTCGAGCCATCTGCTGAGTTCCCAACGCCAAAGTCACGGTCACAATTGCTGGCAGTCCTTCAGGAATCGCAGCTACCGCTAACGAAATCGCCGTCAATAACATGTTAATCAGACTTTCTTGGCCACGCCACATTCCAACAGCAAAGACAATCACGGCAATAATCAAAATTAAGACGGTCAACATCTTACCTAATGACTTCAGATTCTCTTGCAATGGCGTCGTGGTTTCTTCAGTCGTATTAAGCATATGGGCAATTTTACCAACTTCGGTATTCATCCCCGTACCAATGACCACCCCGGTTGCCCGGCCTGAAGTCACGTTACTATTCATAAAGCCTAAGTTTTTTCGATCCCCTAGCGGTAAATCATTCTCAGTGATCGGATCCACCTGCTTGTTAACGGGCACAGATTCGCCTGTCAGGGCAGCTTCCTCAATCTTAAGGGAATTAGCCTCAGTCAAACGAATATCAGCAGGAACAACATCTCCTGCCTCCAGGAGCACAATGTCACCTGGGACAATGTCTTCACTCTTCACTGATATTGACTGATTATTTCGCAGAACCGTCGCCATTGGTGCGGACATTTCCTTTAATGAATCAATCGCATTCTCAGCTTTAGATTCCTGAAATACCCCAAAAATAGCATTCAGGATAACCACCGCAAGGATAATGACCGCGTCAACCGTTTCTCCGGCAAACCCGGCAATAATTGCCGCGATGATCAAAATGATGATCATTAAATCTTTAAATTGGGAAATAAACTTCTCGATCAGCGTTGTCCGCCGTTTTGAAGTTAACTTGTTGGCACCAAACTGCTCCCGACGGTCACGAACCTCCTGGTCAGATAAACCAGTCGGATGAGCTTTCATTTGGCTCATCACGTCGTCGACCGTTCTTTGGTAGAACATTTTTTTCTCCTGTGTCATAAACTTCCTCCTCTAAAAGAAAAGAGACCCACAAATTCCTCGCTAAAAGAATTCATAAGTCTCACCATTTAAGATTTATCCCGGAAATACGAGTATTTCACGTTGACGAGATAATCGCAATCGAAATTGCTGGTTACTCCCTTTATTTATCGTAATTATACCTAACCACTAATAAAATGTCACTAAAAATCTACTTCCAAAATGTATCATAAACGTTAATTGGTGTATGGCGTTTATGTTGAGTCTTGTTGTACCAGCCTTCGATGGTCTCGGCAGCCTTTTCAGAAACTTCGTGGCCTTCGAGGTAAGCATCAATATCTTGGTAGGTAACGCCGAGGGCAACTTCATCGGGTAATGCCGGTCGATTGTCTTCGAGATCAGCGGTTGGTGTCTTTTCATAGAGATGTTCTGGGGCGCCCAAGAGTTTCAATAATTGTTTGCCCTGTTCCTTGTCCAAACGCCAAAGTGGCGTAATGTCGGCGGCCCCATCACCGAATTTGGTATAAAATCCGGTAACTGCTTCAGCCGCGTGATCGGTTCCAACAACGGCACCAGATTGAGCGCCGGCGATGGCGTACTGAGCAATCATTCGTTGACGAGCTTTAATATTTCCTTTATTGAAATCATCAACTTTAATATGGTTTTCTTCAACTGAAGCCACGGCGGCGTCGACAGCTGCCTTGATGTCGACTCTGGCAACTTTATCAGCATTCATCCAGCTGATGGCTTCCAAAGCATCTGATTCATCGGCTTGAATCCCGTAAGGCAATCGAACGGCGATGAATTGGTAATTGGCATCGCCGGTTTCATCCCGCAGTTCGGTAATCGCCATTTGGGCTAATTTGCCGGCTAAGGTTGAATCCTGTCCGCCGGAAATTCCCAAAACCAATGTCTTCAGGAACGAAAACTTTTTCAAATAATCTTTCAAGAAGTCCACAGAACGGCGAACTTCTTGTCGTGGGTCAATGGTGGGTTTGACTTTTAATGCGTCAATGATTTCTTGTTGTTTGGCTCTCATGTGCATCCCTCGATTACAAATTTAGTATTTAATATCTTGGATATAACTTCGGATTTTCTCGATAATGTCACGTTTGTTATTCCAACATTTCTGTGATAAATCAACTGGATACTTTTGCGGATTCAATTCCCGCTTGTATTCAGGCCACAAAGATGCCAGCTCTTTTTCAGCGTAATGGACAATTTGCTTCAGGTTCGGTCGATCATAGATCAATTTGCCTTTTTCAAAAATTGGTTTCAGCAACGGTGTTGCATCGAAGTTCTCGACATTTTTGTTGATATAAGTGTAGTTTGGATGGAACATGAAGATTGATTTTTCTTTGCGTGGATCCTCATCGGCCAACGTCACGTAATCACCTTCGGACTTGCCGTCTTTGCTGTCGGTAATCCGCCAAACCTGCTTTTTACCAGGTGTCGAAACTTTTTCCGCATTACCGGAAATCTTGATGGTGTCGGTCATTTTACCATTATTATCCTCAACGGAAACCATCTTGTAGACAGCGCCCAGAGCCGGCTGATCAAAGGCAGTAATCACTTTGGTTCCCACACCCCAAACGTCAATCTTGGCTTGTTGCATCTTCAAACTGGCAATCGTGGTCTCGTCCAAGTCGTTGGATGCATAAATCTTAGTATTTGGATAACCGGCATTGTCAAGGACTTCACGGACACGTTTGGAGAGGTAAGCCATATCCCCTGAATCCAAGCGGACACCGGCAAAGTTAATCTTGTCGCCCATTTCATTAGCTACCTTGATGGCACTTGGCATGCCGCTTTTAAGCGTGTCATAAGTATCAACCAGGAAGACACAGTCATGATGGGTCTGAGCGTATGCCTTGAAAGCATCATAATCGTTACCAAATGATTCAACTAATGAGTGGGCATGCGTCCCACTGATTGGAATGCCGAACTTCTTGCCGGCTAAGACATTTGAGGTGGCGTTGAATCCACCAATGATGGTTGCCCGAGTTCCCCAAAGAGCAGCAGAAACTTCCTGAGCTCGGCGGGTTCCAAATTCCATCAACGGATCATCGCCAACCACCGTCCGAATTCGGGAGGCTTTGGTTGCAATCAATGTCTGGTAGTTCACCATATTCAAAATGGCAGTCTCAACCAGCTGACACTCACACAAACTCCCCTCAACTTGCAGAATCGGCTCGTTAGCAAAAACAATGTCGCCTTCGTAAGCAGATTTGATATTACCCTTAAATTCGAAGTTTCTTAAGTATTCTAAAAAACTATCCGGATAGTCTGTCACTTGTCGCAAATAATCGATATCATCATCAGTGAATTTTAAATTTTCAATATACTGAATAATGTGTTCAAGACCGGCAAACACCGCGTAGCCATTGCCAAACGGCAGTTTGCGGAAAAACACTTCAAAAACCGCCTTTCGATTCTCCATATGCTTTTCAAAGTATGTGGCCATCATGTTGATCTCATAAAAATCGGTATGAAGCGTTAAATTATCGTGTTCTGACATATTGTGTCAATATCCTCCCCGGAGATTTGTTATATAATTAGTATATATTCTATCATTTTTACGATTATTAACAAAAATAATCTCGTGATCGACATAAAATGAAATTTTAAGGAGCTATTATGGATAACCAAAGCACCACCAGAACAGTTGATATCTTGGGCATTCCGTTCTTTAATACCACCGAGACCGACTTCCAAGAAATCTTACATAACAAAATCAATGACCACACGAATACCTTTGTCGTTACCGCCAACCCGGAAATTGTCATGTACGCCAAAGCCAACCCGCGTTACGCTGAATTAATTCAGTCTGCCGACTACATTATTCCAGATGGCATTGGAATTATCATGGGCGCTAAAATGCTTAAAACACCGTTGCAGGAACGAGTAACAGGATATGATCTGTTTGTTCATTTGCTTGAATGGGGAAATGCGCATCAAAAATCAGCATTCTTCATCGGCGCCCAACCGGCAGTCATTCGCAAACTAAAAAAAGCCGTTCAGGAAAACTACCCATTTTTAACAATTGCCGGCACTCACGATGGCTATTTTGGTGATGATCGCAATATCGTTCGAGACATTAAGCGAACCAAGCCAGATATGGTCTTTGTCGCAACCGGTTACCCTAAACAAGAAGAATTTATTAACAAAAATCGCTCAACTGCTGATGCACTTTGGATTGGGATCGGCGGTTCATTTGATGTATTGACGGGCACAGTTAAACGCGCGCCGAAATCTTGGCAGCGAATGCATTTGGAATGGTTGTATCGAGTTGTAAAGGAGCCCAGCCGCTTTGGACGCTTGATGGTATTGCCGAAGTATTTGTGGCAGGTAATTAAACAAAAGTATTCACGGAAAAAATGAGGTGTTCTAGTGAAAAGCGTTTCGGCCAAGAATGTAACTATTTTTTTCATTGTCTTTCTAGTTGGGGGAATGATTTGGAACTTGATTGATCATGAAGCCATGATTCAAGACAGCCAATATGACCTATTGGGCATTTGGGCTTTGGGGTATGTGACCAGTTATCTACGTTTCTCCCGGATCAGCTTTTACGTTATCTATTTTGTGTTGTGGATGGTCGTTTTACGTCAAGTTGGTGGGTACTATGACTGGACTTCGTGGATTGTCTTTGCGTTTGTCGCAGCATTAATGAGCTGGATCACCGATTTGATTCGAAGCGTTTATGCAACTCGATATGACAAAGTGAAGAAGAAAAAATAAAGAGAGTGCGACGAAAGGCGTTTTGATCCCAGAGTTTAAGCCCATTAATTGATTATTCCTGGTTTTGGAATGATTGATTGATGGGCTTAAATGGCCGGGATCAGCCGATCGTTGCACGTTTTAGCTACATAACAGAGAACCACAAAAAACGAGCATGAGGCAAAAGTTTGCTCTTTTGTCCCATTCTCGTTTTATTGAATAAAAGATATTAATTTCATTTCCAACAATGGGTATGGTCTACCCTGGTCATCGGTGGGAAACCGTTTAACCGTCTGAAATCCCAAGTGCTTATAAAAGGCAAGTGCCTGGGTATTTTGTTCGTTAACGGTTGTTTGAGTCACGCCATACTTGACGATGCCAAGCTGAATCAGTTGCTTACCAATCCCTTGACCACGATGGCCCGACGCAACAAATAACATTTCAAGTTGGTTCTTATCAATCCCCATGAACCCAATTGGAGAATGTTCTGTATCAAACATCACAACCAATGTGGAAACAAATTTAAGGGCAGCCATCGCGTCTGGTTTAATCTGCTGTGTTTCTTCAGCTGATAAAAAATGATGCGTTTCATTGACTGAACTTTCCCACACGCGGATTAATTGGGCAAGGATTTTTGGTGTCCGATTTTCTCTTGAGATCAATTGAGCCTGCATACTTAACTCCTTGGGAATGTGATTGATGAGATACTTGCAATGGTTTTGCGTGTCTACTTTGAGGACAGCTCCGATAACCCTGATCGCTACACATAAGCGGTAAATGACAATTAATGAACAAAGACCGTTCATCAATTGCCATTTTCCACTTATGCACCGCGATCACCCGGGTCTCGTCGCTCACTCTTTTTCCAAATAAAACTCAAACCGATCGCCCACATATTGGGTTCTAACATACTCAAACGGTCTGCCATCCTGCAAATACGTGATTTGACGCAGCCTTAAAATGGCGTCACCCCGCTTGATATTGAGGTACTCTGCAATTCTTTCCGATGCCAGCATTGCTGAAACGGTCTGCTGGGCCTTGCCGATTTGCAGGTCCTTTTTTTGTTCCAAAGTTCGGTACAGTGAACTTGTCACTTCTGACTTCTCCAAGCCATCGACAATGTTTTCCGGAACCGTCGCCACTTCAAAACAAATCGGAATTTCATCCCCATATCGGATTCGTTCCATTCTCAGCACCGCTTGATCCTGTGTGATATTTAGCTTTTCCATTTCGCTCAATGATGGTTCCATCGTATGATACGAAATTGTTTTGCTGGAAGGTTGCTTACCCTGCGCCAGCATCAGATCAGTGAAACCGGTAACTCCTGACATCTTTTCTTGGACTTTTTGGTTGGCCACAAAAGTTCCCGACCCAACCCGGCGTTCCAAAATTCCTTCATCAACCAGGGTTTGAATGGCTTGACGTAACGTCATCCGGCTGACACCAAAGTCCGTCGACAATTCACGCTCAGAGGGAATTCGATCACCAATTTTCCACTTATTTGCTTCAATATTTCGTTTAATCTCGTTATGAATTTGAATATAAATTGGTAAACCCACTGATACCAACTCCCTTAGTCTTTATTCACTAATTTGCCATAACTATACGTTGCCATAAGGTCTAGGTGATTGTCAAACAAATTTAAATCGGCATCATACCCAGTCTCAAGGAATCCCTTCCCTTTGAGTTGAAATTCTTCGGCCTGATTGGTCGAGGTCATTTTGACCGCTGAGGCAATCGAACAGTTGGTAAACTGAATAATATTTTTAAATGCATGTGAAAATTTGAGAACCGATCCCGCCAAATGACCATTTTGAAGGATTGCGCGACCAGCGTGAACCCGGACCGGTTGGCCGCCAAGTTGATATAACCCGTCTGGTTCTCCCTTTGCCTCCATCGAATCGGTAATCAATTCCAATCGGTTGGGTCCAATTATCCGATAGGCAATTTGGACCGCTTCGGGAACCACATGAAAACCATCACAGATCAGTTCAACTTTGGCAGTCTTGGAGAGCATCGCATAGCCAACCACCCCGACCTCTCGATGATGAAGCCCACGTTGGGCGTTAAACAAATGCGTGATGTGCTGGGGTTGAACCTGTTGAAGCAACTCATGAGTCGCATCGGAGTGGCCAACAGCCATTTCAATCCCATGTTTTTGGCAATAGTCAAATGCAGATGTGTCAGTGCCCATTTCCGGAGCGTAGGTCAAGATCCTGACCAAGCCACCTGAAAGTTTGTTCCATTTGGCAATCTTGTTGGCACTTAACCGCTGAATCAAGCCAATCGGTTGTGCCCCATTATATTTCGGTGAAATAAACGGCCCTTCAAGGTGGATCCCCAAAATTTTTGGGTTCGACTGAGCAGCCGTTCTAATCGTCTGCATGCTGTTTGAAATTGCTTCGGCACTCTGGGTCATTGTTGTCAGAAAAACGCTTGTCACGCCTTCCTGAGCCATTTGGTCGACAATCCTGCTCACCACCTGGGGATCGGAATTCATTGAATCAGCCCCATAACCGCCATGAGTATGAACATCGATGAAACCGGGAACAACTGTCCGATCAGAAGCATCCAGAATCTGATCATCTTTCTGTTGCTGAAAATCACTCATTTCGCCAACTGATCGAATTTTTTGGTCAAACCTGAGATAACCGTCCCTAATCACACGTTTACCAGTATAAATTGTTGCATGAGTCAAAACTGTTAACATAACTTCTCCAAAATTAACGCTAATTTTTGCCAGTCGATTTAGCGATTGTTGCATCAATCCCCTTCACAACCGATGGCAGGAATCCCGCGTCTTCCATTGCCAGAATGCCGGCAATCGTATCGCCACCTGGTGAGCAGACTTTATCGATCATCTCAGCCGGCGTCTGCCCAGAGGCCATTAAGGAATGAGCTGATCCCAAGGTCGTTTGAGCAGCAATCTTAGTTGCCATTTCTTTGGTCAAACCGTATTTGACCCCGGCACGACTTAAGCTGTCAATGAAGAAGTCAACATAAGCCACTGCACTGCCCGAAATGGCACTAAAGGCGGCAAACTTGCTTTCATCAAGTTCACTGACACTGCCCGTTGCCTCATACATAGCAATCGCCTGTGCTTTTCGATCACCTGTCAAATTTTCGTTCGCTGCAACGGCAGTCATTCCCTGGCCAAATTCCGAGTTAATGTTTGGCAGACTCCGGAGAATTGGCAGGTTATAATCTGTCAATTCCTCTAGCCGATTTAAGGAAACGCCGGAAACAATTGAAATCAAGGTCTTGTTGGCCGAAAGTTCATCCCGAATTTCGGCTAAGACATCTGCGGCGATCGCAGGGACGACAGCCAAAACAACCAAGTCACTGTCTTTAACAACAGCCACATTGGTTGCTTCTGCAGTTAAGCCATATTGCGACGCATACTTTCCATAATGCGCCTTGTGGGCACTGTGTACCAAAATGTCTTGAGCGGGCACAAATTTAGCGTTCAGCAAGCCTTGAATAATTGCCTGAGCCATTGCCCCAACACCGATAAAACCAATCTTCATAATTTGCCTCCTTAATTTTCAATCGGACTATTCCAATTCTTCTAACTTTGACAATAGCGGAAAATGACTGATTTTGCAATATCAAATTGGTCGATATTTAAAAATACAAAAAACGCCCATGACGAGTTCCTATCGTCACGGACGTTTAGTAATTGGGCTAGCTGGGTTCGAACCAGCGCATCACGGGATCAAAACCCGTTGCCTTACCTCTTGGCTATAGCCCAATAATAAAAATGGAGGGGAGTGGATTCGAACCACCGAACCCGAAGGAGCGGATTTACAGTCCGCCGCGTTTAGCCAGACTTCGCTACCCCTCCAAAAGGGTGTTGCTATCAAACCAACGAATATAATAATACAAAATTTTAGCGATTTCGTCAAGCGCAATATTCAAAAAATCTCGAACGTTTTCAACTGATTTTCCCATTCAGAAATAAAATGATCGGTCTGCCATTCATTGTGACGGTGATTGTGGTACCCTACAGCGGCATTATAGTACGTGGTTGCCCCAATGGTGATTGGCTGAAGCCGTTGATGAATGTGGCCAAAAATAACCATATCGACCTGGTAGGCTTCAATTAATTTTTGAAATTTCAAGCTGCCCATCATCGCATTCGCCATATTCCAGAATCGAAAGTCATTCGTATAATGAATGAAATGCTGATTGGGAACAAAGTGCGTCATTATAATGACCTTTTTGCCTGCTAGTTTAGCGCTGTCGAGTTGTTTTCTCAGCTGCTCAATAACTATCCGCTCACGGTCGGGATCGCTCATAGGCTGCGAAATTAAGCCGTCTATCCAGTAAGCCATTTTCCAACGATGAAATTCGTCTTCCGTCTTATCCTCGTTAGTGGCAAATGTATAGTCATACCAACCGTTTATCCCGACAATTCGATAATCCGTTCCGGCAATATCCACAAACTGATTGTTGAGGTAACCTGGCCATCGCCCATTTTCAAGTTCATCATAGCTGACGCCTTTAATCATGTCATGGTTGCCGGCGATGAAGAAAACATGAATTGGCGAAACTTCTTCAGCAAGTTGATTGACATAATCAACCGATTTCTGGAAGTCATTGAATAAATCTCCGGCAATTAAGTAATAATCAACGTCATGAGACTTGAGATAAGCTGCCTGCTGTTTAATTGTTGGTGCCAGTGCAACCTTATTTAAGTCCAAGTGATTATCACTGGTTACGGCAATCTTTACCATCATCATTTCTCCCCAAAATAAAAATGTGCTATCCAGGTTAGGATAACACATTCATTCAATCTTGAATCTAATTGACACCTTCCATTAATCGCTTAATTGGTTTAACGAGGAATGCCAGAATAATTCCGGCAACAATGGCAACTAGTCCAACGATCAAGAAATAATTAATTTCATTTTCAGGTGTATAGAATTTAACAATTTGTGAGTTAACCGCCTGCCCGGCTGAATCAGCCAAGAACCACATACTCATCATTTGAGATTCAAATGCTTTTGGTGCCAATTTAGTGGTAACTGAAAGTCCAATCGGTGAAATCAGCAGTTCGGCCACTTCAACGATTGCCCAGCTTCCAAGCAACCAGAGTGGACTAACTTTAGCGGATGAACCGAATAGCATGACAGGTAACACCATGAATAAGTAAGACAAACCAGCAATCCACAATCCTAATGAAAACTTGGAAGGTGAACTGGGTTGCTTTTTACCAAGCTTAATCCACATCCAAGCAAAGAATGGTGTGTAAAGCATGATAAATAGTGGGTTCAATGACTGATACCAACCAGCAGGAATGTTGAAAATCCCAAAGAAGTTGTTGTTAGTCTGATTTTCAGCAAACAGTGCCAAAACAACTGATCCCTGCTCTTCGATTGCCCAAAAGATGGCTGCAGCAATGAAAAGTGGAATGTAGGCAATCACTCGTGATCGTTCAGTGTCCGATAATTTCTTACTAGAAATAATGATAATGAAGTAAATAATCGGTGTTGCGATCGCGATGATACTCAAAAGTGTAATGAATGAACTCAGTGACAAGCTGCCCATAGCCTGCATTAATAACAGAATGAGTGCAAAGACAACTACACCTAAGCCAATCCGAATAGATAACTTTTTAGCATCACTAGGTTCTAACGGATCGCTTGGGTAAAGACTTGAACTTGGCAAATGTTTTTTCCCACCGCGAATGTATTGAAGAAGTCCAAAGAACATTCCGATGGCGGCTAGTGAGAATCCAAGGTGGAAGTTCACATTAAACCCAAGCCAACTTACCAAAAGTGGTGCGACGAATGAGCCCAAATTAATACCAAATACAAAGATAGTAAATCCTGAATCACGTCGGGTATCATATTCGGTATACAGGCCACCAACCATTTCAGAAATGTTTGGTTTCAGCAATCCAGTACCAACAGTGATTAGCAAAATTGATGCAAATAATGCCGGTGCTCCCATTGGTAGTGAAAGTGCGATGTGCCCGAGCATAATCAAGACACCACCGTAAAATACTGTCCGCCGACTACCAAGAATCCGGTCACTCACAAATCCGCCGATAACCGATGTCAGGTAAACCAGAGAACCATAGATTGCCATTATTGAAGCAGCCAACGATTGGTCGAATCCAAGGCCACCTTTAGTAACGCTGAAATACATGTAGTAAAGAAGAATAGCACGCATTCCGTAATAACTGAATCGTTCCCACATTTCAGTGAAGAATAATGTGGAAAGTCCCCGAGGCTGACCAAAGAACGAGGCATCTGCCCGCCGTTCCTGGTCTGTTTGATCTTGTTGTTGCATGTGATACCCTCCAAAAAATAAATCTAATCTGATTAACAAAACAAGTTAATCAGATTAGATTATCGATTTTTAATTACTCCTGATCGTTATTACAAGAATAAATCATACAAATCATTATATGATAGATTGAATTTTAATTCAACATAGGTGAGACTCGGAAAACTTATATACAGTAAGAATTCAGCCAGATATCAACAATTGCGAATGCTGTTAATCGCATGGGAAAGACGCTGATATCCGTTCATTTTGCGTTTCTCAATAATGGGATAAACTTTTTAATAATAAATTCGATTGTCTCAGTGTTCATGAGTGTATCTTGAGCGTGTGTAAATAGTACGGAATAGTGAATACTTTCAGCTTCAGCGATCACTTTATTTTGATATTTATGTGCTTTAACCAGCCACTGATGGGCCACAACCATTTTTGAGTCAAGATTGTTTTCCCCTTCTCCTGAATTCATATCATTCATTACCTCAGACAAGATCTTCTTCGCATTCCCTGAGCATGTCAGCATTTGCATGGAAATCTGATTAAGTTGATCATCTGTCATTAAGCTGCCTCAACAGGACTCAATTTTTCCATGATTAATTTAACAAGTTTCTCTCCATTTCCCCAACCATAAATTTCGTCAGGAATCGTTTCAACAGGCGTGTCCTCGTCGAACAAATGAAGCTCCTCATCGTGATACGTAGCTTGTGGTGCCACGAGTACCAGTTCAACATCTTTATCTGAATAGGAAGCTGCATGATCAATGTCAGTTGCATTTAACTGAATGTGAGCATCATACAATTCAATAAAAGGTTGTGCTGCTTTAACCAGGTAATGACTAGAAATGCCGTTTTCACAAATCAACAATACTTTTTTCATTTTTTCCACTCCCAAGTAATTTATATTTACCAGTACAGCATACTATATTTTTATATATACCACAAGAGGATATTATTAGATTATATCTCCCACGAGCTGGTATTATTAAGCTTGTGATCATTTATCTTTGTATACCAATGCTCAATATAGCATATATACCAATTTATGATTTTGCTGACGTCTGCTCATAAATGTTTGTGGGCGATTACACTAAAAAAGGATACTACCGAATTTTCATTCGATAATATCCTCTATTTCTCTCGGTGATACGTTATGCCGACTGCAGGCACAAGCTCCCCTTACAAACGTTGATATAAAGGCATTTAT
>NZ_AZED01000015.1 GCF_001434145.1 Lentilactobacillus otakiensis DSM 19908 = JCM 15040
GCGTGGCAACGTCCTACCCTCGCAGGGGGCGATCCCCCAACTACTCTTGGCGTGCAGAAGCTTAACTTCTGTGTTCGGCATGGGAACAGGTGTATCCTTCTGGCTATCGCCACCACACTATTTTTCCTTGAAAGAACTTCGTTCTCTCAAAACTAGCTAATATTAATCTTCTGTACCTTGAACACCATTTCTACTTGGTTAAGTCCTCGACCGATTAGTATTGGTCCGCTCCGTACATCACTGCACTTCCACTTCCAACCTATCTACCTGATCATCTCTCAGGGGTCTTACTTCCATATAGGAATGGGAAATCTCATCTTGAGGTGAGTTTCACACTTAGATGCTTTCAGCGTTTATCTCATCCATACGTAGCTACCCAGCGGTGCGCCTGGCGGCGCAACTGGTACACCAGCGGTATGTCCATCCCGGTCCTCTCGTACTAAGGACAGCTCCTCTCAAATTTCCTACGCCCGCGACGGATAGGGACCGAACTGTCTCACGACGTTCTGAACCCAGCTCGCGTACCGCTTTAATGGGCGAACAGCCCAACCCTTGGGACCGACTACAGCCCCAGGATGCGATGAGCCGACATCGAGGTGCCAAACCTCCCCGTCGATGTGGACTCTTGGGGGAGATAAGCCTGTTATCCCCAGGGTAGCTTTTATCCGTTGAGCGATGGCCCTTCCATACGGTACCACCGGATCACTAAGCCCGACTTTCGTCCCTGCTCGACCTGTCTGTCTCGCAGTCAAGCTCCCTTCTGCCTTTACACTCGTTGAATGATTTCCAACCATTCTGAGGGAACCTTTGGGCGCCTCCGTTACTGTTTGGGAGGCGACCGCCCCAGTCAAACTGCCTACCTGACACTGTCTCCCGCCACGCTAAGTGGCGCGGGTTAGAGTGTTCACACAGCGAGGGTAGTATCCCACCAACGCCTCTGCCGAAACTAGCGTTCCGGCCTCAATGGCTCCTACCTATCCTGTACAAGCTGTGTCAACACCCAATATCAAGCTACAGTAAAGCTCCATGGGGTCTTTCCGTCCTGTCGCGGGTAACCTGCTTCTTCACAGGTATCTTAATTTCACCGAGTCTCTCGTTGAGACAGTGCCCAGATCGTTACGCCTTTCGTGCGGGTCGGAACTTACCCGACAAGGAATTTCGCTACCTTAGGACCGTTATAGTTACGGCCGCCGTTTACTGGGGCTTCATTTCTGGGCTTCGCCGAAGCTAACTCATCCACTTAACCTTCCAGCACCGGGCAGGCGTCAGCCCCTATACGTCATCTTACGATTTTGCAGAAACCTGTGTTTTTGATAAACAGTCGCCTGGGCCTTTTCACTGCGGCTGTGCTTGCGCACAGCACCCCTTCTCCCGAAGTTACGGGGTCATTTTGCCGAGTTCCTTAACGAGAGTTCACTCGCTCACCTGAGGATTCTCTCCTCGACTACCTGTGTCGGTTTGCGGTACGGGTAGTTGATTACTCACTAGAAGCTTTTCTCGGCAGTGTGACGTTGGTTGCTTCCCTACTTAAATTTCGGTCCTCATCACCACTTGTCAACCCGCCAAAAAGCATTTAACTCTTTGACTGACTCGTGGCTTAAACATCCGTTTCCAGCTGGATGCACAACTTAGCCTCCTGCGTCCCTCCATCGCTCAAACATAATCAACTAGTACAGGAATCTCAACCTGTTATCCATCGCCTACGCCTTTCGGCCTCGGCTTAGGTCCCGACTAACCCTGGGAGGACGAGCCTTCCCCAGGAAACCTTAGTCATTCGGTGGATCAGATTCTCACTGATCTTTCGCTACTCATACCGGCATTCTCACTTCTAAGCGCTCCACCAGTCCTTCCGGTCTGGCTTCGTTGCCCTTAGAACGCTCTCCTATCACTTGACCTAATGGTCAAGTCCACAGTCTCGGTAATATGCTTAGCCCCGGTAAATTTTCGGCGCGGAATCACTCGACTAGTGAGCTATTACGCACTCTTTAAATGATGGCTGCTTCTGAGCCAACATCCTAGTTGTCTATGCAACTCCACATCCTTTTCCACTTAGCATATATTTAGGGACCTTAACTGGTGGTCTGGGCTGTTCCCCTTTTGACGATGGATCTTATCACTCACCGTCTGACTCCCGGATAAAAATCAATGGTATTCGGAGTTTATCTGAACTTAGTAACCCATGACGGGCCCCTCATCCAAACAGTGGCTCTACCTCCATGATTCTACGTCCGAGGCTAGCCCTAAAGCTATTTCGGAGAGAACCAGCTATCTCCAAGTTCGTTTGGAATTTCACCGCTACCCACACCTCATCCCAGCACTTTTCAACGTACACGGGTTCGGGCCTCCAGTGCGTTTTACCGCACCTTCACCCTGGACATGGGTAGATCACCTGGTTTCGGGTCTACAGCAACATACTTAAACGCCCATTTCAGACTCGCTTTCGCTGCGGCTCCGGCTTTTAAACCTTAACCTTGCATGTTACCGTAACTCGCCGGTTCATTCTACAAGAGGCACGCTATCACCCATTAACGGGCTCTAACTGCTTGTAGGCACATGGTTTCAGGAACTATTTCACTCCCCTTCCGGGGTGCTTTTCACCTTTCCCTCACGGTACTGGTTCACTATCGGTCACTAGAGAGTATTTAGCCTTGGGAGATGGTCCTCCCGGATTCCGACGACGTTTCACGTGTGTCGCCGTACTCAGGATCCTGAACTGAGGGTCATTGATTTCACCTACGGGGCTATCACCCTGTTTCGCCAACCTTCCCAGATTGTTCGATTATCAACAACTTTGGTAACTCAAATGTTCAGTCCTACAACCCCAATGAGCAAGCTCATTGGTTTGGGCTGTTCCCCGTTCGCTCGCCGCTACTTAGGGAATCGAAAATTTCTTTCTGCTCCTGTGGGTACTGAGATGTTTCAGTTCCCCACGTCTACCTCTATACAGCTATGAATTCACCATATAGTAACAGCTGATTAAAACTGCTGGGTTTCCCCATTCGGAAATCTCCGGATCAAAGCTTACGTACAGCTCCCCGAAGCATATCGGTGTTAGTCCCGTCCTTCATCGGCTTCTAGTGCCAAGGCATTCACCATGCGCCCTTTTTAACTTAACCTGTACATCACTACGTGATGCAAAGTTAATTGAGTATTTGCGATTTTTTTCTAGTTAACAAACTCAAAATAACGCGGTGTTCTCGGTTGAAATTATATTACATACAATTTCAAAAAA
>NZ_AZED01000016.1 GCF_001434145.1 Lentilactobacillus otakiensis DSM 19908 = JCM 15040
GATTGACTTATTATACCCTCTCTTAAAAGTTGTCTCAGGAACTAGCTTACATCCATCGAATCCACTCGATTAAATATAAACCGTTCGTTAATATATTTAGCTCATTAAAGTCTTCCGGCAAATTAGATACTACGCAATATTTTTCTATTAATCAAATAGTTTAGTATACTTAGATGGGATGATAAAGGAGGTATTTTTATGAAATGGAAAAGAATAGTTTTATTAGCATTCGCAACATCCTTATTTTTTCCAATCACTGGTAATTTTACCGCACAAGCTAACAGTGGCTACCAGGTTGTGAAGACAAAATATTATACTAGCAGCACGCCATTCCACGCGAAGAACCCTAAGCAAAACGCTTATCTCTGGAATGTTAAACACACAAGAAAATTACACAACCTTAAAAACTATCCCAACTCTTTTTGGACACGTGCCAAGACTGTTATTTTACGTAAACATAACAAATCTGCTGTTTACTACTACGTGGCAGGTGTAACCCCTAAAGGGACTTCAAATCTTTATGGCTATGTTTGGCGCGGTTACTTAAAACCGGGATATAATCCCAATTATAAAGTTTGGAACGGCCTTGATATTAACTACTTTTTAAATGATAAGGACTATCAGCGTTACATTAACCAGTCACCTTCTCAAAGCCTAAGTCGAAAAGTTTTGAAATTATTTCCTGGTACTCGGCTTTCATTAAAATTATCACAACTAACTGCTTATGGATCGACATTATCTGATTTTCAGAAACAATTTACGGATGTGATTATCAATAAAAATGCTAATTACGCTTTTTATAATCCTCGTGGGAAGGTAACTTCTGCCAATGAAAAACTATCAGCAATTAAATCAGCTTTTAATGCTGCAGGGTATGATTCGCAAAAACGGTCAGCGTTAAATGGTTATCAGATCGGCATATATTATGAAAGCAATCGACAAAAGGGTGGGGTTCTTTCATATGACGATGGTTATTATGCCGGTGTAACTGTTGCTAAGCCACTAAACTAAAAAGAATAACCACTCGCTTTTTTTCAAAATTGCGAGTGGTTATCCTTTTTAGTTTAGTTAAATGCGGACTTAGGGAACCGATAAATTCGGTTCTCAACTGATACACCTGGATACATCGTAATTCCAATCAGCACATTATCACCTGATAATTGAATGGCTTCATCTTCTGTTTGACCAGATACCCAATTTGAATTATCAACTTTCTTATGGACTGGTTCTTTTGTCCCCCAGGCAACTTTACTTAAAGCAATACCATCTCTTTCCGTATTGCTAGCGGATAAATAAATTGCGTCATTATCAGCTAATTCAGTTCCTTGAATTGACCCATAATAGGATAATGAAAAGATGCTTTTACTGCTGAATCCTGGCTTTAATCCTTTACCAGTGCTAGCATCTTTTACAGCTTTTGAATCACACCCTAAAGTAGGGCTCGAAGTTCCTGCAACCTGATCCAATGCATTGTTCAATTCCTTGTTATTATATTCCGTTAAACTTGCTTTGCGTGGATTGTCGGTGTTGATTGTCATGATAAGCAGTTTCGACTTATCACTAGATAATGCCGCTTCCACTCGTAAAACGTTACCAATTGAAGTTCCCTGATTGCTTGCGTACCGAAGGCTAATTAAGCGAGTTGCTTGAGTATATTCCAGTGTTGTTCCTGATGAATATTGAACTCTTGCTAATTGAGTCGGCCAATAAGTTAAATCAGGCTTTTTAGAATTTGGATTATTCTTATTGGTTTGGGATCCTCTAGTAGCAATCCAAAAATATGGGGTTGCGTTAGTGCCGTGAGTGAAGTACTGTAACACTTGTGAATGACCGAACCCCACTAAAATCATTGGGTCTTCAACCTGATTGGCATTACCAGTGGGCTTCCCGTTTGCGTCCTTTTCGATTTGTAATCGACTAAAGGTTAGATCTTTTAATTCGTTGTCACTATCATTTCTCCGACGTTGTAAAGTATAAATATAACTTGTACCAACGTAAAATGTTTGGACTGCATGTACCTTGTCCTTTAAATTCTGGATTATAGTCAATACGTGAGACAGATTTTAAGAGAGATCAAGAACCGCGTTTAGCTTCCACAGCTCAAATAAATCATTAATTTCGATTAATAACTTATTTGAACCATGGAAAGCATTAAATTATGCGGCCATCTGGTTCGCAATCGTTGTGATTTCAACCTGTAAGGGGGTCTGGTAGCTGAGTGAACTATGAATTCTTTTCCTATTATAAAAGGAATGAACATATTCAAAGAGGACTGAAGCTGCCGCTTCATAATTTTCAAAAACTGGAATTGGATAAACACATTCCTTTTTGAGTGAAGCATGGAAGGATTCCATTGGGGCGTTGTCATAAGGACAACCTTTACGGCTGTATGAGTGGCGGATATGTAGTTCATTTAAGCGTTTGTTATACTCATCGCTGGTGTACTGCGTACCTAAGTCACTGTGAATGATGAGGTTCTCAGTAATTGTCCGATTCTGAACGGCGCTTTCAAGTGTCTTCATGATCAGCTTGGTATCCATTTTTTTAGAAAATGAATACCCGATAATCCGACGCGAGTGCAGATCCATGATGGTTGATAAGTAACACCAGCCATCACGCTTAGTCTGAATATAAGTAATATCAGTTGTCCACTTCTGATTTAAACCGGTGGTGGAGAAATCCTGCTTAAGGAGATTGGGACGCTGTTTAATCGCTTGTTTGGAGGAAGAGGTGGCCTTCCACTTCTTGATGATAATCGAGTGAATATCCATTTCCTTCATGAGTCGAGAGACTCGGCGAGGACTGCAGCGGCGCTGCAGGGGCTGAAGTTCCTTACTTAATTCATATTGGATCTTCATAACCCCGTATCTTTGCTTGAACTCAACGAAGATGCGGAAGATCCGCCGTTTCAGATCTTTGTCTTCCAGACTTCTTTTTGAGGGTTTGTGGGCTTTATAGCGATAGTAATGCGCTTTTGAAACCCCGATGACTCGACGCATCTTAGGTACCTGGTAATTTTGGCTTTCTTGTTAGATATAATCAAAGATATCGGTTATCTCTGCGCAAGGAAGTCGAGGGCTTTTTTTAAGTCGAATAAGGCAGCTAAGCGTTTCTCCATTGCTTTAATCTTTACCTGACTTGTTTTGAGTTTGGGCCTAGATCCACTTATGAACAGTGGAATACCCAATGCCATATTCTCTGGCAAGTTGAGCAG
>NZ_AZED01000017.1 GCF_001434145.1 Lentilactobacillus otakiensis DSM 19908 = JCM 15040
GGTAGAGCACCTGACTGTTAATCAGGTTGTCGACGGTTCGAGCCCGCCTGCCGGAGCTTTGTCGAGATGCTAACTTAATTGTTAGCATTTTTTGTACAATAGATTTGCCGACTTAGCTCAGCTGGTAGAGCATCGGTATCGTAAACCGAGGGTCACAGGTTCAACTCCTGCAGTCGGCATAATTATACAAATTAGAAGAAATATTAAAATTAGGAATGCTGT
>NZ_AZED01000018.1 GCF_001434145.1 Lentilactobacillus otakiensis DSM 19908 = JCM 15040
CTTGAATTGTCAAATTAAGTGCAACACTACATTAAAGAATATTTCATAAGGCGTTTTCCATCCGAGACATTTACGGGGACGATTATTCATTTGTTCTGCATATGCTTGTATCCGGCGGTCAGTAATTGAATCAAGGTCAGTTCCTTTTGGCAAATATTCGCGAAGCAAGCCGTTAGTATTTTCGTTAGTTCCTCGTTGCCAAGGAGAGTGAGGATCGGGAAAGTAGAAGGGCGTACCAAACTTATCAGTTAAACATTGAACTTTGGCAAACTCTTTACCCCTATCCGGGGTAATCGTTAACGATCTACCAGGCCATAGCTTCATTAAGTCGCTCAAAGTATCCGTGACTGCTTCTGAAGTTCTTTTAGCAGCTTTACCAATAAGCAGGTAACGAGATTTTCGATCAACCAATGTAACGACACAAGCCTTTCCGCTTTTGCCTAACACGGTATCACCTTCCCAGTGACCAATTTCTACACGGTTGTCAGCTTCTCGCGGACGATCATGAATCTTGTTGGGGATTGGAATCTTGCCTCGCTTTTCTTGATAAGCTTTATTGTGGCGAGACTTGCCGTGATGCCTTAGATGGCGCACGGCACTAGAGCTGCCAGATTTAAACAAATTATCAAATAAGCCATTGAAAATCCCACGGTAAATAGTCATGGTACTGATCTGCACCGGATACTTTTCGACTGCCAAGCGATTCGATATTTCCTCCGGAGACCAAAGGTCTTCGCAGAAGTGTTCTCTCACCACTTCAAACACCTGAGGATTACTCAAAAGAGAGACTCTGCCACAGTTGCCTTTTCGCTGTTTGTACTTCTCCTGAGCCTTCGAAGGTGAATAGGATTTACCAGTAGAATTACGGCTTAATTCTCGAGAAATGGTTGAGTAACTTTTCTTGATATGGCTGGCAATCTCACGAAGTGAGTTTCCATGATTCCTCATTAAAAAGATAGTTTCCCGTTCATCTATGGTAATATGCTTGTAGTGATCCATGGCTAAATTCCTTTCATGATTGTTTTCGCAAACATCATTTTACAGGAATTTGGCCATGGGCCATTCTTTATTTAATTAGTGTTGCACTTAAAGTGTAAATTCAAG
>NZ_AZED01000019.1 GCF_001434145.1 Lentilactobacillus otakiensis DSM 19908 = JCM 15040
ACGCCTTATGAAATATTCTTTAATGTAGTGTTGCACTTAATTTGACAATTCAAGCATGATAATTTAGATGGCCGTTATAAAACGAATTATTGAACAATACAAGATAACTGGCCGACTAATGGGATAAAAGAAGGATCACAATAATTCTATTATTGTGGTCCTTCTTTTGGTCCATTATTAATTAATGAAATTTTTCCTACAACTAAATTTTTGGGGAAGATTAGAAATGATTATTTTTTAGGATTCATAGCAGCAACAGTTTCTTTAAGATAAGTCTTTAGATCGTCAGCTATTTCAGAATTCCGTAGTCCAAATTTAATATTAGTTTCCAGCCAGCTTAACTTATTGCCAGTATCGTATCGTTCACCCTTAAATTCATGAGCAAATACTCGTTGGGTATGATTAAGAATGTCGATGGCTGTGGTAAGTTGAATTTCCCCACTTGAATCTGGTTGAGTCTCCGATAGAACTGTAAAAATTTGTGGCGTTAGTATATATCGTCCGATAATTGCTAGATCACTCGGAGCAGTCTGAGGGTCTGGTTTTTCTACAAAACGTTTCACGTTATATAAACCTGGAGTAACTTGTTTAGCAGGATCAATAATCCCATATTTAGACACCTCTTTATGAGGCACTCGTTTAACGGCCAAAGTTGCGGCCCCCGTTTGATTAAAGCTATCAATTAATTGCTTAGTTAATGGAATTTTATCTTGTGTGACATCATCACCTAATAACACAGCAAAGGGTTCATTTCCAACAAAACTCCTAGCAGTATAAATGGCGTCACCTAATCCATGTGGATGAGACTGACGGGTAAAGTAAATATTCATATCATTAGTTTTACAAATCAGCTTAAGTAAATCATTTTTACCACGTTTGGCTAGGTTAGCTTCTAGTTCGGGATTAGCATCAAAATGATTTTCAATTGACCATTTTCCCTTACCAATTACGATTAAAACGTCTTTAATGCCAGATTGCTTGGCTTCACTAACGATGTATTGAATAGTTGGAGTATCAACAATTGGCAACATTTCTTTAGGTAAGGCTTTTGTTTCAGGAAGAAAACGGGTACCTAAGCCGGCAGCAGGGATAATAGCTTTCGTTATTTTTGACATTGCTTTAGCCTCTTATTATTTATAATATGATGAACCATTAAAGTAATATTAATCAACAAAAATTATATCACTAATAAGAGCAAAAAATATAAATACTTTATTATGAATGCTAAGGGGAAATAAATTTACCTACGGGTTATTTATCAATTAACTTTGATAGATAATAACCAACTACAAATCCTAAAGTATTAGCAAGCACGTCATTTATATCTACCCAACGATGTGTTATTGCCAAATTGTCTGTTATAAATTGAATAAATTCGATAGTGAATCCAATAAGGATTCCAGTTGTAATCACATGAGATATTTTGAATTTGGGAGAGAATAAAATATAGGTAAATATTCCTAAGGGACAAGTCATAATGATGTTTAGCCAGAATCCTAATTGATCTAATTCTTGAAAGGGAATGTAAGCAACTGGTGTCTTACCAATCATCATAAAGCTAATAGCTTGATTTGACGATGGCAATTTAATAGGTAAGGTTGGGCTAAAACATAAAAAACAAATTGATAAGGCTGAAATTCCTAATAATACCCAGGCAAATAATTTTGAAATATGGTTAATAATTCATCATCTACTTTCATTATTAATTGAACTTGAATTGTCAAATTAAGTGCAACACTACATTAAAGAATATTTCATAAGGCGTTT
>NZ_AZED01000002.1 GCF_001434145.1 Lentilactobacillus otakiensis DSM 19908 = JCM 15040
CCTGCAGTCGGCATAATTATACAAATTAGAAGAAATATTAAAATTAGGAATGCTGTTAAATAGGCATTCCTAATTTTTTTAATTTATAAAAACGTACTAGAAAGTATTAAAATATAAATAATAACGGTCAAATAACGGTCAAACGGGCAGAAGAAGTTTAACCTGATACAGAGTAAAATAACAAAATAAAAGCGGAACCTTATTAAAGGTTCCGCTTGATTGGTATAGTTTCATCATGAGAGGAAAGGTTATCTAACTCTTCACGAATCTGTTGATCGTTTTTTGCTTTATATTCATCCATTAAATAGGAATAAATCTTTGTTGTTGTGGATACGTCAGCATGGCCTAAACGCTTAGAAATGATGTAAATGTCAATTCCTCGAGATAGTAGGTAAGCTACATGTGAGTGTCGTAAAGAATGAAAGTGGAAGCCCTGTTTTTGAATCCCTAAGTCTTTTAGTATAGAACGCAACTTTTTATTAACGGCAGAGGATGATGGAATGGATTTATATTGATTAACAAAAATTAGTTCTCCATTATTGTGCTCCTTCAAGATCTTTAATGATTTCAGCAATTCGTCATTAACTGCAATGATTCGATTTGAACCAGCCGTCTTGGTATCTTTGAATCCACCGCCTTCGGATGAATTCCAAGCTTTAGTAATGCTAATCGTTTTAAAATTAAAATTAACGTCATTCCAAGTTAATGCTTGAATTTCTCCCAAGCGAGCACCAGTTAAAACGGCCGTCAGGATCATAAAAGTGGAGGTAAAGTGATAGTTTAAGTGATTCTCCAAATAAGCGATGAGACGCTTAATCTCAGCCACGTTGAGGTATTCCACATGCTTATCACGTGACTTATCATAAATAAGACTGACTCGCTGGGTGAAATCTTTATGAATCAGATCGTCAAGAATGGCATTTTGAACGGTTGCTCTAATTAGTGAATTAACTTTATAAACAGTATCTTTTGCATGAGAATGACCATAGAAATTAATAAATGCTTGATATTGTGGACGGTCAATGCTTTTTAAAGTAACATCACCGAAATAATTATGTAATACTCGACTAGTTATTTTATAGCGATTCTTAGTCTGATTCTCAATTTTGGGTTCTTTGTACGTGTGATAAAAATAGTCAAAATAGTCAGCAAACTTAGGATCTTTAGGAACGAGATCCAAACCATTGTGGATATCGATTTCTAATTGACTCGCAAATAGTTTTGCAGCTGATTTAGTTCTAAAGCCGCTCTTTGTTTTCTCGTGTTCCTGACCATTGGCATCATAATAGTAGTATCTTACTTGGTATCCATGACCATGCTTACGTATTGATGGCATTATTATTCTCCTTTGGGTAATATACTAACACATAGTGGGGAATCTACTTAATAGAGCGATCATTTATTAATTATCATGGCATATAGATTACAAAAAAATGTTAAAGCCTTTACAACTCCTGTTTTCTTTTGCATTCAACCGTGATTATGTTATACTATTTACAGCAAGTTAGTTGAGGCATGTTTTTGCATGCCTAGGTAGCTTGAAAAAACAATTTTTTTTGGGAGGAAATTACACATGAAAAAGTCATTGAAAAAGACTCTTTTTGCTGGTGTAGCTGCATTATCATTTGTAGCTGTTGCCGGTGTATCTAGCACAAATGCTAGTGCAAAATCATATGCCAAAGTTACATCAAACAAAGCTTTGACAACTGATGCTACTACTCGTAACGTTGCTGTTAACGGTACTAACGCTCTTTATACAAAGGCTGGTACTTTGAAGGGTGCTAAGACCGTTGCAACTAAGACTACATTAGCTAGTCTTAAGAACTCTAAGCAAGGTCAAAAGAACTTCCGTGCTTATCGTGTAGCTACTACTAACCGTGGCTCAGTTTACTACAAGGTTGTTTCATTTGATAAGACTTACCGTGGCTGGATCTACGGCGGCAAGTCAGTTACTGCATTTGCTGGTGGTATTGCTTCATTCAGCACTACTACTGCCCCTGCAGCAGCTGCAAACACTTCATCTTCAGCATCTTCAGCTTCAATCAATACTCAGGGCCAAACCACTGCATTGACTGACGCTCAAAAGAATGCTACTTACAAGATTACTAAGGCTGGTACTGCTAACGATGGTACTGCGACTACTTATTCATATCCTGCATGGACTGAATACAAGAAGGGCCGTACCGTTACTGATGCTACTCCTTACGCTAACGATACCTTCAAAGTTACGGACCAAACGACCCGTACCCGTGAAGGCGACCTTTGGGTAAAGATTGCTGACACTAATGCTACCAACGGTCAAAAGATCAATGGCTGGATTAAGTACAGCGCCTTAACTGCTCAAGCTACTACACCTACTACTACACCTGTTGCTGACAATGCTGTTCGTGTCAACTTCGTTGATGCTTCTGGTAAGACTATCAAATCAGTTGACTACACTAAACTAGGTACTACCAAGAAAGGTGACACTCTTGGATCATTGTCAGCTGTTAAAGACACCAAGGGTAATATTACATCATATCAATGGCAATTAAACGCTGCTGATAAGACACCACTTAAGAATGCTATTGATAATGCATTAAGTGGAACTGGATATTCATTTGATGCTTCAGTTGCTGCTAATGCTTCTGTATTAGCACAGGCTAAACTTGGTGATACTACTAACGTAACCTTGACAAAAGGTGCAACGGTTTATCAACAACTCAAAGCATATTCACAAGATGCTAGTGCTTCAGGTATTTTAACACTTACACCTTTAAGCCCACTTAGTTCAACACCTAGTTCAACTGCAAATAACCGTCAGGCATTTGCTGGTGACATAACGGTTGGTGGTCAACCATTCAAGTTGAGTGATTATGTAAATTCTGACTCATCATTTAACACCACTCAATTCTTAACTGACTACAAGGCAAAACAAACCGCTTCAAAATTAAGTGCTGCCGATTTTGCTAAAGCTTATAATGCGGCCGTTACTAAAGCTGCGGATTCTACCTTTATTACACCAGCTAACTTGAATATTAGTGACTTGTTCTCTGGTAATCAAGATGCAGGATTTACATCTACTGATGTTGCAAACTACGTTAACAAGCATGCTTCATTACAAACTTTGAAGTCAGGCGTCTTCCCAGTAGTTTCAGCTGATGGTAGTGCTGTAACATTTGATCAGTTTGTATTCAACTTTAGCAATGGTGCTGCCGGAACATTTGGTCAAACACCTGCTCGAGCTGTCTATACATTTAACTCAACAAAGCCTAACACGAATGTTACGTTCCCAACTTCAAATCCATCAAATACTACGACTCCATTTGCTTAATGCGTTAGATGTTGTTGATTTGTGAGGATATAATAAAAAGGGCCGTTTACAAACGGTCCTTTTTATTAGGCTCTTCGTCAACTGTTGTTGGTGAAACTAAATTCGAGTTCTAATCACTTTGTGATTAGGGCTCTTTTTGTATGAACCCGAAAAGCGAACAGCACTCTTAGCCGGAATCTGAAAAAGTTTACTGTGTATAATTATTGTTTGCTGCAAAGCTTGTGTATTAGCCTTTCTATTCAAAATCTAGCTCAACAACAGATTCTTCCAACTGATCTAGTGTCTCATTAACTGAAATAAAGTGTCGCCATTTATTCGGATCATGTTTGGCAAGTCCCTTAAAATTACTGCTGATCTTATCGTGGATATTTACCAAAAATTTGTAATACATATTAGCTGCTTCACGATCGATTCT
The DNA here is from genome assembly GCF_001434145.1 of Lentilactobacillus otakiensis DSM 19908 = JCM 15040. Taxonomy (GTDB): domain Bacteria; phylum Bacillota; class Bacilli; order Lactobacillales; family Lactobacillaceae; genus Lentilactobacillus; species Lentilactobacillus otakiensis. The sequence continues at coordinate 3,729 of NZ_AZED01000002.1, forward strand.
TTCCTGTGGCCAACGTTTATCCAGAGAACGTTGGTTATTTTTTTCGGTCAAATATTGCAGGCATTTGCTAGTAAACAAATTCTCGATATTGCTATTCTCTTTTAAGTAATCTCTTAATTCTTCAGTATCCATGTTAAAATCCTCCTTAAAATTAGTTAATTGACTATTTAGGACTCGAACCTAAGCAAACCACCTGGTTAGTCGAAACATATGTTCTTTTAAAACTTTAAATGAAGCCCCCACGTTTGGGAGCTCATAAAATCACTTTACCGATTACATTAACTTCATCACAATCAAACACCATGTCATCGTATGCCTTGTTAATTGATTTTAAGGTAACGGTATTATCCTCATTTACATAAAACTTTTTACAAGTAACACCAACATCACGAATGTGGACGATCGCAATTTCACCATCCTCAACTTCTGGCTGGTAGTGGATAAAAACTTGACTACCTTTTTTTAAGAGCGGTTCCATTGAATCACCATCCACAGTAACTAATTCATCAGCACCAGCGGGGACCTTCTCACCAGCAATAAGCTTGTGGATTAATTGGGTATCTTGATCCTCACCGTTAATAGGAGACCCGGCAGCAGTTGAACGCCCAGCAGGAATTTCAATCATCGGCTTGTGATCAAACATTGAAGATATTTTTTCATTATTCTGTTCGTCTAATTGATCACTGGCATAATTGTAAACTTTCTCTTGGCGATCAGAGTTTAACCTTTTATTAATCCTTAGAATTCTTCTGTCACTATCAGTTAATGAACCAATCTCATTCTCTTTGAATCCAAGAATATATTCTGGGGTAGTGTGTAACGCTTTAGCAAAAGCATCCACATTATTTAGTGGAAATTCTCTAGTTTTATTAAAATACCTTGATAATGCTGACTTGGCCATGTTTACACGTCTGGCCAGTTCACTAAGTGTTAAATTCTGCTCATTTTTTAATTCAATAAGTGTGTCGACTATTTCGTCATTTGTTTTCAATAGAGCCCCTCCTTGCTTACCATCACATTATAGCACCGTTCCCAATCGGAAACAATCAAGATATTAAAAAAACTTTTTGACTATTTTTTTAATTATCATGTTGACAATTGGGAACGAATACGATATTCTTTAAGTGTTCCCAAATGAGAACGTAAGGAGATGAAAAATTATGTCAGTAGATTTAAGAAGAGTCAAAGCTGAAAGAATTGCGAAAGGATATTCGCAAGAGGACATGGCCAAAATGCTAGGTTGGAAAAGCAGAGCAACATATTCCAAGCGGGAAACCGGTAAAGTTAGTCTGGGAGCTGATGAACTTGCAAAGATTGCGAGCGTGCTCGGATTCTCTAATGATGAATTAGGAATTTTTTTTACAATAACCGTTCCCAAAAGAGAACGAGTTTAGAAAGAGACTTTCCAAGTAACGATCAACCTTTTATTTAGTCCAGATACGTCCACACAGCCAGCATAGAAAGGAGGTGAGTTAAATGGACGAAATAACAGATGTGGATTGGAATGAAAAAGCCATTCCGAAGAATGACTAGCATTGTTTATTTACCCTTTCGGTTCTTCCATGCGCCACGAAGATTCTTTTCATAACTTTGAATATCTTTCATAGCATCACCTTGGTTCTTGTAGAGATCAGCCAACTTAGACTTAGGTGCTAAATTACGAAGTCCTTGTGTACCATCCATTGCCTTCTTAAGTGATTCAGGAATTCCGAATGAATCCAGAGATGTTATCATCAAAGTTTTTTATCTTTGATTTCTAGTTATTTTTAACTAGCTCAGCATATCTTTTCATCCTAAGTAGGATGTTGGGCGCTCGTGGATGGATTATTGATGTCAGTCACCATCTATGCGTTGCACCTTCACAGTTCTTTAAGGCGCGCTGTGCTAGGCTCAGGGTTACCTTGCTGATAGGACAGTTTAGGCTTTCCTTGAATTCACCCAATACAAAATTTACATTACTGCAAAAATGGGCAAAAACAATGTTACTTGAATTATATATCAATTATTTGAAAATAGGTAAATCTCATGTAGAGAAGAGATGAGTTAAATGGAAAAAGGCAAACTGCATCAGTACTTTGATAGTAATATTCAGCCTATTTTAAATATGGCGATAGGAGTTCTATTTATGACAATTGGTTACTTACTTGGTCATATGTCCTAGAAAGAAGCCAAGTGATCGTCAATGAATAGTTGAAAGGAGGAAACCAATGTTACAAATAATTGCTTTAGTTATTTCAATTATTTCACTAATCGGATCACTGATATTAACGTATTTAGCTTACAAACTATAATATCTTTTCATAGCTCAAAAAATTAATTAATACTGGTTCAGCTCGGATTTTTGGAATCGTCACGAACACCGAAGAAGGAGTTAATAAAAATGTCAAATTTTAAAGATTGTCTTGAAAAAATTGAAGATTCCATAGAAACGGCAATCTTGTTCACTATATGGTGTTGTATTAATTTTTGGCAATTGATCGTGGTCGGTATTGTGACGATCACAGCAATCGTCTTTTTATTAGAATATTAACAGCTATTGAAACTAATGCGGGAATGATGAAAGGAGGTGAATAAAGTGAACCAAGACGCAGAAAAAACACCCCGAGCCATTTGTGGTAGCAAGGAGTGCAATAAGGAAAAAATCGTGCCAATGACAAAAGAATCGCGTAAAAGAGCATTTAATCTTTTATCAAAAATTCTTTCAGAGCTATACGAACCAAATTGTTAGTTCGTTCATTCTCATACTGCTGAATAAATTTAAACATTTTGTTCGTCCAGTCATCGTTGGGATTGCCATTTTTGGCATCTTCACGTATCCGCTCAATGTTCTCTTCATCATCAAACATGTCGTCAAACTTGTTTAAAAATTCAGCGTATTTTTCATCAAATTCATCGCTTGTCACAATTTTCGAATTAATTAAATTATACGTCAGTAAATAATAGAAGGAAGTAATAAAAAATGGCAAAGCCACGTTTAGTTTTAGAAAAGAAAGCACCAGAACCACGAGTATCACGATTGATTAGCATTAACACTGATTTGTATAACCAGCTAATGGACATTAGGCACGAAACTGGATTAACTATCACAGCGGTAGTTAATAAGTTTATCGCTTATGGAGTGAAGAATGTAGAAATTGAAGACAACAAAAACGACGATTAATTAATCCACGTCAGATCTTATCAAAAGGAAGTGAGAAAAATGATTAAAACATTAAAGCAATTAATCCACGTTTTGTGGGCAATCGAAAAAGACCTCCGTGTTATCGCAAGTAACACAGGGGTCAACAGTAAAGCTGAAATTAATTCTAAAGATATTATAAGTACTATGCGTTCAGCCATTCATGATAGTAACGCAGTAAATTGAGACTAATCAAATAAGAGGAAACGGCGAATTGTTACTTGAATGAGGTGTTGATTATGAAAAAAATATTCAGCGATTTAAAAATCATACGAATCTATGGATTAGCTTTTTTCATTGAAAAGCATCCACGGTTCACAAGAATCATTTCAGCAGTTTTATCAGCCATGGTAACCAGTTTGGCATGTTTGCTATTAAAGAAGTTATTGTAGCAACAATGATAGGCCAAACGATTCCACTTAAGAACTGCTCACGTTTATATTCATGATATTTTTCAAAGTAGTGCAAGCCATCAGGTGAGAGCTTAATGGCATTGTAGGTAGGCATTCCGTTTTGCTTTTCAGGGGTGTCTGGCATGGTAGCATCCCAGATTAGCTTCTCCTTCCAGAAATGGTGTAAGTAATATTTTTGTTCCGATTCTTCTTGACGATTGATAGGAATACAGCCATCAGGGAACTTCTTTGACTCTTTCAAAAGATCCTTTAATAGTTTACGTTCGGCTTTTGTTAATTCAGGAGTAATAGTTATCACCTCGATTAATTGGAATAACTCAAGTATACAACTAAAGGAAGTGACAAAATGTCTCAAGTCATTAGTGCTAAAGTATCAATTCAAATTCCTGATAATTTTGAATTGATAAATAAGGAAGATTACCAAAAGTTAAAACGGGAATCAACATTTGGACGGACTTGGAATTTAAACGATCTTCGTAAATGGTGTGGGAACAAATCACCACAATGGTTAAAAGAAAATTTCTTGGAAAATCCAAAATATTCACGGGAAATGCAAGCCTTAATGGATGATAGATATTTAGTCCATCGTGGCAGTAAAGGTAGTCCCTGGTTGTTTAAAGCTACCAAAATGCAGCAGTTCCTGGAGGATCATTGGAGTGAATTCAATTGGTAAAAACATTAAATTCTTGGCAAATCTAATAATCGATCGTGACGGCTTAAGGAATTCTTAGTTTTAATATATAAAGCATTGTCATGATCGTAATCATAAGTGATTTCATAGGTACCATTACCGAGAATGTAAAAGTAGTGATCACCACGAATAATATTGGCTGCTGTGGCTTGAATAAGTTCAATTTTCCCACTGGCCTGTTTTATTAAATCAATATTTTCTGGTGATGCTTGCTTTCCCTTGGAATAAGTTCGTAATCGAATAGCAACAATTTGATGAATCATACGACTTAGCCTCCTTAATGGGTTGAATTCAAAATTCTACAAATATTAAAAAGGAGTGATTTGATTAATGGAATCATTGGAAGTACTAGTTTTAGTGTTCTTAGCAGCCCTGGTCATTGAATACTTTATACCAACTGGGCGTCACTGAAAAATAGAAAGGAATCATATCGATGAATAAATTGCAAAAGTATTCGACATCTGAATTAATAGGTGAATTAAGAAAAAGAAAGGAAGCCCAACTGTTCCATGGTGGCCTTTATGCCAATACTGAAATACGAGGCAAATATGGTCAAGAAAATATGAAGCTTCCAAATGATTACTGGATTTTATTAATTAGCGACTTTTCTCCGCTAAATAATAGTTGAAGACGTTTTTAACAATTTCTAATTTGGAATCTGAAAAACCAATTGACTTAAGATATTCTTTTAAATGTTTCCAATCTAAATTTCCCTTAGGAAACGATCTATCAGATCTTATTTCTCTTGCTACATCACCAACTGGTAAGCTAACGTCTTTAAAGCGCATTAACCAATTGTAAAAATCCATAAGAATTCACCACCTTAATTATATGCACTAAATAGCCCACTACCGCAAATGGGTGGACCATCTAACAACTATAACTACTAATATTATAACACCTGGAGGATCATCAGAATGAAAACATTAACAATACAGAACCGTATCAAACGTTTGAATATGATTATTGGACGCACACCCGTGGAAAACGATCATAGCTTGTTGGCATATTTCTTTGTCCTAGATAAAGAAAAGCAACGACTATCTGAATATATTTTACATCACGAGGTGGAATAATGACTAAATTTTGGAAAGCAGTTGGTGTAATGGATTCCCAAATATTAGAAACTGGTGTCTCTCGTGCCGACGTTATGCGAAAGCTCAGCATAAAGTATCCGACTTACGTCGTAACTGGGACCGACAAGGATTTTATGAAGAAGCGGAAAGAACGAATCCCAATTTATCCCGAACCAATTAGATTGATCTGCGGTAGAATCACAAAATCTAAAAGAAAAGAAATAGCGTCAATGAAGAATTCAATTGATCAACGACACTATTTACATTAAAAGATGGAGGTAAATATAAATGGCAAATGAATTATCCCTACCAGAATACACGATTGACTATCAGCTACCTGTGATTACAATTAATAATTTTGATCAATTAAAAACAGCTGTAGAAGCATATGCCAATAAATATCAAGGAATGGCAGTAACAGCTTCCACAGAAAAAGAATCAAAGTCTAGCCGGGCAGAGCTTCGGAAATTGAAGCAAGCTCTTGATGATAAACGTAAGGAAATTAGAAAAAAATATGCTGAACCATATCAACGGTTTGCAGCTCAAATTAAAGACTTGGAAATGACCCTGGATAGTTCGATTAACCCAATTGACGCTGGGCTAAAAGAATTGGAAGAGCAGCAGCGTCAGCTTCGTTTGAAGCATGTTAATGCTTTGATTGCTGAAATGGCACCTAATTACCATGTGGAACCAGGCGAGGTTGAAATTGATCCTACTTGGTTAAATAAAACCACCACCAAGAAGAAAGTAACCGAAGGAATTGCTGATGTGATGGGTTACATTAAAAAGCAACACGATGATTTAAAAACCGGTATCAGTACTATTACCAAATATGCTCAAGCTTATCACATTGATCCAGCTGGTTGGATCGACCAGTTGAAGCAAGGCCAAGATGTTAATTATTTGCTTCAAGCAATTGATAATCAGGTCAAACTAAATAAACAAAAACAGCAGACTCTGGAAGCACAAGCAGCAGAAGCACAAACACATCAAGTTCAGCAGAAAGGTAAAACGATTGATACCAATACTGGCGAAGTTGTTTCCCATTCAGTGTCTTTAAAAATAACGGCAACAATTCCACAAATGAAACTGTTGAGGGCTTTCATGGATAGTAACCAAATTCGTTATCAAAGAGTGGGTGCTTAATCATGAAGACGATTGAAGCTAAAGATTTACAGCGAACCCGGAACTGGCGAGTCATTCTATATGCTAAACCCGGAACTGGGAAAACAACTTGTGTTAAATATTTACCTGGTAAAACTAGAATTTTTGATTTGGATAACTCCGCTAAAGTATTAGCTGGCATTAGCAACGTTACAGTCGATGAAATGGATCGAACTCACCCCGAAGAAGACATGAAGCAGTATCTTGAACAGGCATCAGAATTGATTGTTGGTTACGACAATTTAGTTATTGATAATGTGTCAAGCTTTGAAAAAGATTGGTTTGTGGAAAAGGGGAAGGGTAGTCATAACGGCATCTCAAATGAATTGCAGGATTATTCACAATGGACTAATTATTTTTCGAGAGTAATGACTGCTATCTACGCGTTGCCAGTTAATGTATTAACTACAGCTTGGGAGACGCAACGCCAGATTACCACTGAAAATGGTCAGCAATTTAATCAATATGCACCCGAAATTCGTCAAAGTGTGATGGATGGAATGCTGGGATTATGTGATGTGGTTGGTCGGTTGATTATTAATCCGAAGACTAACGGTCGTGGCGTTATGCTGCAAGGAAATGACTCGATTTATGCCAAAAATCGTTTGGACAATCGAACCATGTGTGCTGCTAAGGACTTATTTAGGTTTGGCGGTGAATAGTATTGCCATTTAAATTATTTGATTATCAACAACGATTGGTAGATGAAGCTCGTCAAAAACTTGCTGAAGGTAATCAAGGTGTTTTGATCGTTTCACCACCAGGAAGTGGTAAGTCGGTTATTATTGCTGAAATTGCCAGGTTAACGGTTGCTAAGGGTGGGCAGGTAATGTTTTTCGTCCACAGACAGGAACTCGTGAACCAAATAACCCAATCTTTTCAGAAACAAGACGTTGATTTGATGCACTGCACAATTATGACTGTGGGCAAGATTGTTAACCGACTGGGGAAACTACCTAAGCCGAACTTAATCATTTGTGATGAATCACAGCATAGTCGGGCAAAGTCTTATTTGAAAATATTTGACTATTACAAGGATATACCAAGACTGGGATTCACTGGTAGTCCATGGCGAATGAATGGTAAGGGGTTTGATGATATTTATTCGGCCATGGTTGAAGGACAAAATGTTACTTGGCTAATACAACATCATCACCTTGCCCCATACAAATACTATTCTATTAAGTTAGTGGATGACAGTAAACTAAAGAAATCAAGCACTGGTGATTACACCAATAACTCGATCGATGATGCCATTGGGAAAACAATTTTTGGGGATGTGGTCAAAACATATCGTGAAAAGGTTCCTGGTCAACAGGCAATTGTATACGCCCATGACATTGAACACAGTCAAGCAACTGCAGCTGCGTTTTGTGCCGCTGGAATTAAAGCCGTTCATGCGGATGCTAAGACACCGAAAACCAAACGTGATCAGATTATGCGTGACTTTAAAAGTGGCAGCATTAAGGTTCTATGTAATGTAGATTTAATCTCTGAGGGCTTTGATGTTCCGGATTGCTCCGTAGTCATTATGCTACGGCCAACCGAATCATTAGTATTGGACATTCAGCAATCCATGCGTTGTATGCGATATAAGCCCAATAAAGTGGCAACAATTATTGATCATGTGGCTAATTACACCCGCTTTGGTTTGCCTGACACTCCACGACAATGGAGTCTTGAAGGACGACCTAAGAAAAAACGGCAAAATAGCACAAAATCAATTCCGGTCAAAACTTGTCCAAATTGTTTTGCCGTGGTACCGACACAATGCCGTGTTTGCCCACAGTGTGGTAATGAGATTAAATATGACGCTGACGGAATGGAAATTGACGAAACGGCCAGTATTGAAAAAGTTGGGGAATTTAAACTGACTACTGATTATTCAAAAATCCAGACGGCAAGAAAAAAGCCGGAAGATGCACAAAGTTACAAAGAGTTACTAGAAATCGCTAAAGCCCGTGGATATAAAGCTGGTTGGGCCTATGTACAAGCTAAACGACTAAAAATGGTTAACTAATGGAGGAATTTTAAAAATGGCATTTATTAAAACAGACTATTCAAACAACAAACATCTAGACTTCTCAGCATTACCAAAGGGTAATTACGAAATGATCATTAAGTCAGCTCAGGAAAGAGCAACTGAAAACGGGGCAGAATCACTACAATTGGATTTAGTCGTTCGAAATGATCTTGACGGGGTTGATGAACTAAAAAATACCAATGCCAAGTATCATAATCGCCATGTTTTTATGGACAATTGGAAAAGAAGAGATACTCATCAGTACGATTGGGATAATTTTCAGAACATTTTTGAGGCTGTTCAAATTCCTGAAGGCCACGATATTAAGTCTATTCAGGACTTAACTCAAGAACTCGCTAATAAACCAGCAAAAGTGTACGTCAAAAAAACTGTTGATAATTACAACGGTGAAAAGAAAGAAATCAATCAAATTGCCCCTTGGAATTTTAGCAAGAGTGATTATCCACAAGTGCAGCATGTATGGAAAGACCAAAAGGACGGTAAAAACCCATTTGCTGGTAATCAACCAGCATCAGCACCGGCCGATGATCCATTTGCCAATTCTGGAGATTCAATTGATATCTCAGTCGATGATTTACCATTCTAGGAGGGTAAACAGTGGCATATGAAAACATTCCAAATGAATTACGGGCCTTAAAACAATGGGGCCTGTTTCAAAAAATCTGGCAACCTGAGCGAAATAAGTACACCAAAATACCCCACAATGCGCTCGATGGTGGAGCTGGACGCACGAATGACCCAAGTACCTGGACTGATTATCAAACAGCATTAGAAGCACTCCAAACGTATAAAATGGACGGTCTCGCGTTTTACTTTGCTAATGGTTATGTTGGGTTGGATATTGATCATATTGGAGACGAGCTGGAAAGATACGCCGCACAGGATTATCAACAAAATGAAGTTCAAGATGTGTTGACGATGACTAAATCCTATGTGGAGATTAGTTTATCCGGTACCGGGATTCATGCTATTTTTAAAGGCAAAATTCCTGGTGATCGTCGGCGCAAAGGCAACGTTGAGATGTATGAATCTGGTCGTTTCTTTGCCTTGACAGGTCGAACAGTCGGTCCATACAGTGATCGGATAAATACACCTAATTCCGAAGTGATGAAACTTATTTATAAACACTACTTTGGTGAAAGCAATGTGATAAAGCTTCCCAATCAAGCACCGATTCGACCTAATGATTTAAGTGTTGATGAAATTATTAAACGCGCGGAACTTTCGCGGACTGGTAAACGTTTCAAGATGTTTATGCACGGTGGTTGGGAGGGCTTCTATACTTCCCATTCAGAAGCTGATCTAGCCTTTTCGAATGATTTAGCTTTTTGGACGGGCCGTGATTTCAATAAAATGGATGAAATATTTCGAAAGTCTAGCCTTATGCGACCGAAATATGATGAAAAACATGGTAAAACCACTTATGGAGTTTCACTTCTTAACAAATCCATTAATGAAACTCGGGAAACCTTTAATCCACAGCAACATCCCTTGCACAAATATAATCTTAAATTCCTACAATCTAAGCCTAAAAAGAAATTACCACCTAGAAGTTGGGATGACACTGGGAATGCTGATCGATTTATTGATGTTTTTGGAAATTTAGTTAAATATTCCTATGTTGATAAGTCCTGGTATTTCTATAATGACAGTTATTGGGAAATGGACGATCAGGGAAAAGCAGCTCAACTTGTTGATATGACTGTGGATAATATGAAGAATGAGAAGTTGCATGTTGCTGCCGGCGTAGATCCTGAAAAGGCCAAAGTAGCTTGGGAAAAGTTTTTGAAGAAGTCGCGTAGTCATGCTGCCAAGCAAGCCATGATAAGTGAAGTGCAACATCGGGTTCCAGTATTGCATGGGCAGTTTGATCAAGACAAAACTTTATTGAACACGGTTAATGGTTATATTGATTTAACTTCGGGTATCTTAAAAGACCACGATATTAAGAAAATGTTCAGTCATCAGACAAGTGTGGAATACACCGACAAAATTGATTGTCCAGAATGGGATGAGTTTCTAAATCAAATTTTTGCGGGTGATCAGGAATTAATCCATTACATTCAAAAAGCGGTTGGATACTCTGCCACAGGAAGTATTAAGGAACAAGTGATGTTCATTCTGTATGGCAATGGTCGTAATGGTAAATCAATTTTCATCGATACGATTTCTGATATTCTGGGAACTTATGCCAAATCAATGCAGGCCGATTCAATTATGGTACGACAAAACAAATCGGGAGCCAACTCAGATATTGCCCGGTTGGAAAGTGCCCGATTAGTTACCTCAAGCGAACCTAATGAGGGTGTGAGATTGGACGAGGGATTAGTTAAACAATTAACCGGTGGCGATAAAGTAACCGCACGGTACTTATATGGTAAGGAATTTGAGTTTAAACCACAGTTTAAGCTGTGGTTAGCCACTAACCATAAACCAATCATTCGTGGTACTGATGACGGAATTTGGCGACGATTGATGTTAATTCCATTTTCAGTAAAAATTCCTGATGAACAGGTTGATAAAAACTTAAAAGATAAATTGAAACGTGAATCCGTGGGAATCCTTAATTGGATCGTTGAAGGTTCTTTATTATGGCAACGTGAAGGCTTGAATCCACCAATAAGCGTTACTCGTGCCAGTCGGCAATATCGTGATGAAATGGATGTTATTAGTCTATTCGTGGATGATTGCTGTGAAGTGGGTGATAATTACCGATCACCTGCAGGAGAACTTTTTAAAAAATATCAATCCTGGGCAAAAGACAATTCTGAATATTCTATGAGTAAACAGAAGTTTAGTCGTGAAATGAAACAGAAATTTGAAACCAAGAAAAGTGGATCCATATTTTATATTGGATTGAAAATTAAAGGCGATCCAAGACTGGGCTGGATTAAATAAAAATGGGAGGATAAAAGCTCTTTTGGGAGGATAATGGGAGGATCATTTTCAAGCTCAAACCCTTGATACAACTACATTTATATACTCTTTTTATACTATGGGAGGATAAATTAATAAAAGTATATAAGATAAAAGAGTAAAAAAAGATATATATAAAGGTTTGGTGAAAAGATCCTCCCATACACCCAAAAACAGGCTTTGTTCATACAGCCGCAATGGATACAGCGACTGAATCATCCTCCCATTTATCCTCCCATCCGTCATAATTATTTGGAGGCGTATAAAGATTAAATCAGAACATGAAATTCAAACAGAAATTCTTTTAGCATTATCGCGACATGATTGTACTGTTTGTCGCAGTAATGCTGGAAAGATTAAAACTGATGATGGCAGACGAATTATGTTATTTCCGAGAGGTTGGCCGGACATTACCGGTTTTGAACATCATAGTGGAAAAATGATTTTGATTGAAGTTAAAAACGAACGAGGCAAGTTACGTGACGATCAGAAGCGGTTTGCAAAATTTATTAAGCAATATCCAGTGTTATATGGTGTTTGCCGTTCTGTAGATGACGCATTAAAGATTATTGGAGGTAAATAAAATGACAGTAAAGATACTTGATAAGGAACTGTTTAAAATGTACCAAAATGCAATGGCAGAAAGTATTTCTGATTGGAAGCGAATAGCTAAATTCGCCAAATTCATTGATAAATATGCCGATGATGAAACTATTTCTAACCGTGATGATTTAGCCAGTGTTATAGATGCGATTTTAAATCATGAAACGGTGAAATTGTCTGTACCTATGTATCGCTTGAAAATGAATGGCATGGTTGGTAGTGATGGGCAACAATACGTATCTCGACGAGTAGATGATCGTGGTGGGTATTTCATCTGTGGAGTTCGTAACCCGCGCGTTTGTCGAGGCAAAATCACACAACAATTTACACGGGATGAAGCTGAATTTCTGAAGGATTTATTAAATAATTCAAGCATTCAAAGTGTGGAGGAGTGACGGTAATGAGCAGAGAAATTAAGTTCAGAGCTTGGCATATGCCGTTTGGGCCTAAAGGGCCAATGCAAGAAATGGTACATGGAAGAGCAAGCCATATTTTAGCACTTGCTGAGATGTCACCAGATGAGTATATTGTTGAGCAGTCCACTGGACTGAAAGATGAAAATGATGTAGATATTTACGAGGGCGACATCGTTTGTGTGTCTGATGCTTATGAAGACGTAGATTACGTAGACGCTGTCATTTGGGGTGATAAGGATGACTATCCAGCATTTGACCTTAAAAATCATGCCAGGGAGTATGATGCAAATGCACTATCGTCAATCTTTAATGGTGAATTTGAGACCATCGAAGTCATCGGAAATATACACGAAAATCCGGAATTGGTGGAGGTAGACAAATGAAGATCTATTGTTATTTCGTTCCGAAGTATACTTTTGTAGCTGAGCGTCGTGTTTTTAAGGTAGGCGAGGAATACCCAGTTTACATCCAAGAAGATTATTTTACGTTGGTTGCTGAAAATGGCGAGTTTAACCTAACCAAAAAAGGCCTCGACGAGACCGTTAAAAATTGGAAGGACGCAGTTAAAGTCAAAATGGAGGCAGACAATGTTTAATTATAGCAGCGAAATTAAGTGGATTAGAGTTACGGATATTGATGGTGGCTTAGTTTTGATCAATTTAGAAAAAGTGGAAAGAATCTACCGTACTAGTGATGGTTCGATATTTGAATTTGCGAATACGGTTATCCAAACTATTGTCCCATTTGAAAAAATTCCAGAACTATTGAGCGGAGGCACAGCATGACACACGAACAGATTGAGCATCACAATTACGTGCTGCAAGGCATGGAAAGATTATTTACGCGGTGCCAGTGACGGCCAATTTAACACTTTACAGAGATGAGTTGGTCACAATTAAATTGGAAGCATACAAATGAGTGACCGTCCAATTGTCGATTAGTTTTTGTTGGAGGAATGAAATTTTATGAAAGCTTGCCAATTAGCTGTTAAATGTGCACAATAAGTATATGTAATATTATTTGATTAGAGGAATTTTATATGACGTATGTGATAACAAAGCAAGGGAAAGTTCATAAACTGAAAGAATTTCGCAGTATTCAAGCAGTTTTGAAAGCAGAAACCGGTTTGCCAATCAAAACCTGGATGGTTGAAAAATCTGTTCAGCATCATCAAACCATCTGTGGATGGACAATTTCTGAAATAAACGCAAAGAAATCCGTTAATAATTAGTTTCTCCTTATCGTCAATGTCTAGCTGTAAGTAAACCAAGTTTAAAGGCGGTGAAAAAATGGGAAATGAAAACTTAGTAAAAGCGATTGCTAAGAGCCGAAACTTTGAAAATGGCATTAACCGGATTCATTATTCAATTCATTGTTCAAAAGACGATGCTTTTAGTCTATTAATTGAGCAAGTATTAAGACGAATTCATTTTTGGAATTCTAACAATGCTAATACCTTGATTAAGGCATTCAGCGATCATAGCAATCCAGATTTTAAGAATAAGCAATGGGCAATTACCTACGCTGCTAAAGATGTGGTTGAAGATTATTATGGTCACAAGACGTTATTGGTAGAGAATTTTGATAAATCTGATGAACTTGGACAATTGGCGCCTATAAATTGTAAAAGTTCAGTGTCGGTTGAGAATTCATTGGTGAATAAGGTTATTTCATTATTCCCGACGGATAAAACCAAACTGTTTGTAAAAAGCCTGCTTAAATATGGAAAAATAGCTACAATGGATATTTTTTCAATGACTGATAAAAAGTTTGAACATGCATTGTATGATCGTATAGCTTACGTTAAATCAAATGCACAAATGTTTACGGAGCAGTTAAGTGGTTTCGATCATCAGGATACGTTAGATAAGCTAAAGGTATTAGGTGATTTTGAATATTGCCTTAATAAATACGCTGATCCAATGACATTAAACAGCGAAGTTCACACCTTATTTATCAGCAATAGCGACTTGTTCAATGATATATTCGATTACGCAACTAAAGTATATGGAATGAAATACCAAGGCATTGTTTGGAAATCGTTTGGTTTAATTAATGATCATCAATTGAAACTGGATGAATACAAATTAATTGATTCAATCATTGATTTACAGCAGGAATTAAGTAAACAGTTCGTACCGAAAGAAGGACAGGTGAGCTTATATGAAGCTACATATCTGTCATGAGGTTGGCTGTCAAGCATTGATACCAATGGGGCAAAGGTATTGCAGTGAGCACGTTACACAGCACCAGAAGCCCAACCATGCAGTCAGTTCTGCACGAAACCGAGAGTACAATATGTACTATCGTGATCAAACAGCGAATCAGTTTTATCACTCAAAGGAATGGAAAAAGATTCGGCAATTTGTTGCTGCACGAGATTATTATTTAGATGCAGTCACTGGCTTGCCAGTCTCAAACGATAAGATTATTGTTGACCACATTGTGCCTAGACGTGTCTTACCAGTTGATAAATGGTTAGACGTGGATAACTTATGGTGCTTGTCACCGACTACGCATAATACGAAAACCAAGATTGAACAATCACTCAATCAAAACCAACTCAAACACTGCAGCAAACGTTGGTGGATTAAAGTATTATCTGAACGCACGAAATAAACATCCCTGATGTAGGAAACTCCTGCCAGCTTGGATGGTAATAATTTCAGGGGTGGGTACCGTTTCTTGGATGGTGGGGATCTTCATCAACAAAATTAAAAAAAGATGTCTTTGTGAAACGACAAAGTGTTTTTCAGGTGGTATCATGTAGGTAATCGGAATAAATATTTCTGATGAGTTTTACTTATTAAAAACAATTTTTTCAACCTCCTTTAGGTGATATAGATATAAAGAAAAAATTGTTTAAAGCTTACTGTTTGAACCTTACAAAAAATATTCAATTTAGGTGAATGTTTAAACACCCCCGGGGTGGTGAAAGCCTAGGGGAGCGCACGCCCAGGAGTAGCGCACGTTAAAAGTTGTAAATTCAAAACTTTTTTATGGGCTTACTATAACTGGGTGCACGCAATTTCACAAATTGCTTATATGAATAACCCTACTATAATGACTATATATATTTTCCTCCTAAAAGTTAATATAATTAGACGTTTTTTCACGATTGTAGGGTGTATACGTTCGAACAGTGTGTTTAATGATTTTTTTGTGATTCATTAGTCTAAATGAATCAGATTGAAAGAGTCCCTATTGGGGGCTCTTTTTTATTGCTTGGAGGTGAACTAAAAAATGCCAAAACAAATGAAACTAACTACAGACAAGCATGCTCGCAAGGATCAGCGAGTTAGAACTCAAAAACTAATAACGGAAACTTCTGGAATGGATTTGATTCAAAAGAGTTGTCCAAAATATCTGTCAAGTTATGCGCGAGCAATGTGGACGAAACTTGTACCAATTTTGCAAGCATCAGGATATGTTAAACAGGCCGACAAGGGAACAATTGAAGCGTTTTGTATTAACTATCAATTATTGCGGAAAGGCTATGACTCAATTAAAACAGATGGTGTTGTCACCAAGGTTTCTAAGACTGTGGTCAATCAACGAACTGGAGAAACATATGAAGACAACGCAGGCTGGAAACGTAATCCGGCATCACAAATTATTGATTCTGCTACGGCAAAATTAAACAGCTTAGCACACGAATTAGGCTTAACACCATCTGCACGAGCCTCATTACTGCAACTCTCAGATGACAACGATGAGGAACCCAATATTAAAGAGATGTTAAATGGGGGAAGTGAGTTTTAGTGGTACAGGAATTTGATTTTACTCAAAGAAATACTAACTTGGATAAAATATTTCAGCAGCTTGATGGGAAAGGCTACTTTGATGAAATCAAAAGCAAATAC
This sequence comes from Lentilactobacillus otakiensis DSM 19908 = JCM 15040, assembly GCF_001434145.1. Lineage (GTDB taxonomy): Bacteria > Bacillota > Bacilli > Lactobacillales > Lactobacillaceae > Lentilactobacillus > Lentilactobacillus otakiensis. Next base: position 20,093 of record NZ_AZED01000002.1, read on the forward strand.
CGTGATCCGGCCACTGTTTATTGCTACCGGGTATTAACTGGTCAACAGTTAGCCTGCAAAACAATTAAACTAGCAGCGTTTAGACATTTGAATGATTTAAAGCGATCCACGGAAGGTAATTTTCCGTATTACTATGATTTGGATAAATGCCGAAATATCTGTAACTTCGCACGCATGTGCCCTGATGTTTCTCAAAACAAGCCAATACCACTGATGATTTGGCAACAAGCAATCTTGTGCCTTTCTCAGGGATGGCGAACAAAGGAAGACAAGCAAAAGCGATTTGAGCGATGTATGGTTTCAGTGGCTCGGACTAATGGTAAGTCATATTTATTGAATATCTTGATACTTTACGCTTACTTGGTCGAGGCTAGTGACCAGTTTAACGCTGATTTGTGTTACTTGGCACCAGTTGATAAGCAGTCTAAGAAGTCTTGGCGTTACATTAAACAGACTTTTAACAGCTTACAAGAAATGCCTGGATTTCGTAAATTAATCAAGGATCAGAATATTGCGATTAATGATGATGTTTTGAAATCCACGAAAACTCAAAACCAGATATTACGAATGACAGCTGGTAGTGCACAATTAGATGCCTTTCATTTCCTTTTTGCCACTGTGGATGAATACGGGGATGAAAACTTTAATTCAGATGTGATTTCTAAAGTAACTTCTGGACAAGTTCAAACTAGTAACCGGCAAACATTTTTTATCAGTACGGCATACAGTAACCCTAAAGTCCCGATGTATAGTGATGTTAGACGACTCACTAAGGTGATGGAAAAAGATTCTAACCGAACGGAAGATTCAACGTTGGCATTAATTTGGCAGCAGGATGATCAAGATGAAGTTGAGAACCCCGAAACATGGGTGAAAAGTAATCCATTACTAGATTTACCGGCTAAGCATGATACCCTACTGAAAGGGTTAATTAGTGAACGTGATTCTAAGCTAGAAGACGGCACATTAAATGATTTCATTAACCGTAACCTCAATATGTGGTTGCAGACTGCTAAAGATAAATATTTGAAATTAGAGGATATACAAAAGTCAGTTGTTTCTGATTTCGAAATTGATAATCAAGATTGCTATGTGGGTTTTGATTTATCACATGCTTCAGATGATACGGCTTATAGTTTTGTTTTCCCACATTTGAATGGCGAACAAAAGAAATATTTCATCTTGCAGCATTCATTTGTTCCGTTAGCCCGAGCAGATAATTCCATTATTGTGAAAGAAAAACAAGATGGAATTAATTACTCAAACGCAGAAAAGTTAGGCTTTTGTGATATTTCGCAAAATTCTTATGGCTTAATTGATGAAGATTTTGTTGGGCGCTGGTTCCTGGATTTTGTTAACGATCATCATTTGAAAGTCAAGGCCTTCATTTATGATCCTTATCAGGCTAGTGCGATTACTGATTGGTTGGATAATAATATGCCAGAAGTGCCTTTTATTACTTTAAAGCAAGGGACGGTTAGTTTGAGCTCGCCCACAGTATTTTTGAGAAATCAGTTTATTGCGGGAAATATTGAGATGCTGGCTGATCCGATTTTGCAGACCTGCTTGGCTAACGCTGTAACAGTGGCTAATCCATATGGTATTAAAATTGATCGAACGGCGTTGACTTCGAAAATTGATTGTGCCGATGCCACTATCGATGCCATGTCTCAAGCCCTTTTTTATTTTGAAAATCCTAATCATGGCCTTAAAGAAGATAAAAAGAATCCATTTAATGGAATGAGTAATGAGGAGGTCAACGAATTCTTTACCAGTGATCATTTTAGCTTTTAATATTTTCAACACTTGTTGGGTGATATATGTAGTGAATAAATTATTAGGGAGGCAGATTAGTTGAATCTGAAACAACTATGGACAGGTTTAATCACTAACCTGTCTTTTATATTATTTTTATTTGGGTTAATTGCATTTGTGGTTGCCGCAAGCCTTATTAATTTTATTGTAGGTTGGGTAGTGGCCGGGATTGCTTTAATCGTTTTAGCCTATGTCATTTCGTGAAAGGAGGCGTTGAATGCTGAACCCCTTTAAAAATTTTATGTCAAAACAAACACAAACAATTAGTACCACCGGGTATTCACCATTTATGTTAAATGGTACATTGTTATCCACTAACACTGTGGATGCAGACGGAGCACTGCAAAATAGTGATATTTATGCGGTGATTAATCGAATTGCAGGTGATGTGGCCAGCTGTGAATTTAAAACAGACCAATATAGCAACATGCTAAATCAGCCCAGCACATTATTGAGTGCTTATAATTTTTGGCAAGCAGTTAGTGCTCAAATGATGTTAACTGGCAACGCCTTTGTTCTAATTCAGCGAAATGGCAATGGAAGTCCAGCAGGGTTGACCTTAATCCCGTTTTACCAGGTCAGCATTACTTTAGATAATCAACAAAATGTTCTTTATTACACAGTTAATTACGGTGATGACCGAGGGCAGGTGACATATTTAGCTGCCGATATTTTACATTTTCGCTTGTTTGTTTCTGGGCAAGTTGCCACTGAACTAGTGGGTAGCAGTCCGCTAAACAGTTTAGCTAAAGAAATTAACATCCAGAACTATAGTAATCAATTGTCACTGAGCAGTTTAAAGAATGCAATTGCGCCTAGTTATACGATTACGGTTCCGGCGGCCAAATTGGAACCGGAAGCTAAAGAAAATATTAGAAAATCGTTTGAGAATCAGAATTCTGGTTCGAATGCTGGTCGACCAATTGTTTTGGATCAATCTGCTCAGCTTGATTCCTTACAGATTAATCCGGATATAGCTAAATTATTAAATAATGCCACGTTTAGTCAGACCCAGATTGCCAAGGCTTTTTGTGTTCCAGATAGTTATTTAAATGGTCAAGGTGACGAACAATCATCAATTGAGATGATTCGTTCTTTGTATCAAAATAGTTTGAGCCTATATATTCGGCCAATTGAATCGGAGTTGTCGTTGAAATTGGGAATTGATATAAAAATGGATATTAATTCGGCTATTGATGTTGATCATCAGCAATTAATTAGTAATATTACTAAATTAAGTACTGGTCAGTCACCAGCATTAACGCCACAACAAGCACAAACAATTCTGAAACAAACGGGCGTTTTTCCTAATCTAAAAGTTTCAGCAGTGGAAGGAGGTGATGATAATGACAACAGTACCAATTAAAGGTGTTGTATCTAGTGATGATGATGCTGAAGTATATGAATTCTTTGGCTATTCAACAGTTACTCCTTCCGCAGTTAAAGATGCGTTAAGCACTGCAAATGGTCAAAATATTGTTGCCGAAATTAATTCACCTGGTGGCGATGTGTTTGCGGGTTCTGAGATATATACCGCACTTAAGAATTATACCGGTAATGTGGAAGTTGATATTGTCGGACTAGCAGCGAGTGCGGCCAGTGTCATTGCAATGGCTGGTGATACGATTAAAATTTCGCCAACGGCTCAATTAATGATTCATCGGGCTTCCACTGTATCTCAAGGGAATGCAGATGATTTATCCAGCGATTTACAAGGCTTGAACTCGACTGATCAATCAATTGCAAATGTTTATGTGCAACGAACAGGACTGGAACCACAAGCAGTTATGCAAATGATGAAACAAGAAACATATATCAACGCCAAAGATGCCGTTGAACAGGGATTTGCAGACGAAATGATGTTTGATGATCAACCAGCCAAAGTTACTAATATGCTCTCGCCGGTTATGTTGAGTAATCAGGCAATTAGTAAAATTAAATCATTGCTAACCAAAGTAAAAGAAAAGCCTAAAGAAACTAATAGCCAAACTAGTGACCAATTGCGATCACATAAGTTGGCTATTTTATTTAAGAAAGAAGGAAATTAAATTATGGATTTAAATAAGCTGCACGATGCTTGGCTTGAAGCTGGTCAAAAAGTAACGGACCTTCAAGAAAAGCGTAATCAAATGGCAGTTGAACTGAACGATTCTCCTGAAAAATATTCAGATGAGAATCTAACTAAAATTGCTGATTCAATTGATAAAGCAAAGAAGACCCGAGATTTTGCTAAAGGTGCATATGATGATGCCCTGGCAACTGCTAAATTAGTAAAGCCTGATAAACCAGCTGCAGGTGGTCAAAAAGATGTTACGCCAAAAGACAAGCCTAAGTTTATTAATATTGTCAAGGGAGCCTTAAAGGGTGATCCAAAGTTTTTGAATTTGATGTCTAGTGGACTTGATGTCAATGGAAACGGTGTTGGTTTGACGATTCCAGACGATGTCCAAACAACCATCAATACTTTAAAGCAAACTTTTACGTCGTTGGAGCCATTAGTAACTGTGGAAGGAGTTAGCGCACCATCTGGTTCACGAGTTATTGAACCACGTCAGTCGGTAACTCCATTTGCTAATTTGGATGATGAAACAGCGCAAATTGGTAATAACGATGATCCGGCAGCCTTTAAGCCATTAACTTATAAAATTCATCGCTATGCTGGTATTTCTAGCATTACAAATACTTTGATGAATGATAGTGATGCCAACCTCTTAGCATATTTGGAAAACTGGATTGCTAAGAAAGATGTTATTACTCGAAACAGTGAAATTTTAAAAGCGTTGGCTAAGTTACCAAGCGCACAAAAAACCACAGTTAATAGTTTTGACGCCATTAAGGATATTTACAACAAGGAATTGGATCCACTGATTTGGAATGAATCTGCATTTGTTACTAACCAATCAGGCTTTGCTGTTCTGGATAAAGTCAAGGATAATAACGGACAATACGTCATTCAGCCTAACCCGCTTAATCCATCACAAAAAATGTTGGCTGGTAAGACAATTACAGTTATTGCCGATGCCTTTCTGCCCAATGATGAAAGCAGTTTCCCACTTTACATTGGTGCTTTGACGGAAGCTGTTCGTCTATTCGACCTTCAGCAGATGTCTTTGTTGGCCACCAACATTGGCGCCGGTTCTTTCGAAAATGACTTGACTAAGATTCGGGCAATTGACCGCTTCGATGTCGAATTGTGGGATACCCAATCGGTCATTTATGCACCATTTACTGGGTTGGCAGATTTAACTCCTGCTGCAAAGACTAGTTCAACTGGCAAGTAATTGAAATAAGTCGCCAATGAAATAAACAATACAGTGATGGGCGGCTGTTAGGAGGGGTGTCATGTGACGGTTAATCCGAAAGAATTAATGGATGAGTTGCATATTGACCAAAGTCCGACTGAATTAACGACTGTTACCAATTTGATTAATGAAGCAACCGAGATTGTCAATCATTCAGTCAGTTCAACTGAAACCCAATATCAGGCCTCATCAATTTACGACTTAGCAATAAAAACACTGGCAACTCAATTATATTATGATCGGGAATTATCTAAAGGGATGTCAGCTGGTTTGTTGATGATGCTAGATCAACTCCAAGGAATGGTTTCAGGAAGTGATCCGGATGGCACTTAATAAATTTAGTCCGGAGCAGTTTAATCGGCAAGCCCAGTTTGGAACGGCTTTACCAACAATTAATCCTAATACTGGTGCATCAGGAACGCAATTTAAACCACAGTTCGTGTTATGGTGCATGCCTTATACGCGAACTAACACACAGAACGTTTCGCTTTTGGGAACAGATTTTGAAGATACTATTCAAATTGTTATTCGACACAATCCGTTAATTGACAAAGGTCTGCTAGTTCAATATCAAGACCAACTATATCAAATCGTTAATTTGAGTTTAGATGATAGCAATAAAATTGTGACTTATGACATTTTGACTCTACAGATTAATGAGAGGGTTGGTAAAAAACATGGTTAGTATGGCCGAACAATTAGACGATTATTTAGCGAAAATAAAACGATTGGTACCCAACCGGGCGGAAAGAACTATAATCACTAAAGCCGGTGCCGATGTTTTACAAAAGAAATTGGCTAATAAAACTAAGCAGCTACATTACACTAATCGAATTGCCTCAGAAAAGGATCCACATTTAGCTGATAGTGTGCTAGTTAGTATGACAAACGTTGATGGTGATGTGGATGGGACAGCGACAGTTGGCTGGGTCAAGAAAAAAGCAGTGATTGCTCGCTGGCTAAATGATGGCACTGTTTACATTGTCGGTGATCACTTTGTGGAAAAGACCCGTGAGGAAACTCGTTCTGATATATTAAAATCTGAATATATTAAGTGGAAGGAGCTGGGTCACTAATGGAATTACCAGTTATGACTGTTTATCAGTTAATTCAATCTTTACACTATGGTTGGATTGACCAGCTTTATTCCATGAACATTCCTCCCGGAGCTGATACTTCTGGAAAGCAGACCATTGTCTTGATTACTTCCATTACTGAACCGTTGGGCGGATATCGGAACGATCAATTTAGTAATATGCAAGCTAATATTCAAGTTCAAATATTTTGGAAAAAAGATACACAAGAAAATATTTTTAATGAAGAAGTTGCCCTAATGAATAATTTGGATAATCAGGATTGGCTGGTTAGCTCACATGAGCCTAACACTGTGGATCCAGACACCGATCAAGTTACGGCAACTTTTTCAGTTACTAAAACAATTATAGTAAAGAAAGAAGGACTTTAAATGTCAACACATGGTATTAAAGATGTCACCTTTGGTTTGGTTGATGCTAATGGTAAATTACTGACTAGCGATGCAGGAGTAGGAACTAATGGTATCTATTTAGTGGATGGCGATGCTAAAGGCGCTACGACGGCCACAGTTTCTGGCTTGGAAGCCGCGGGTACTGTCGCCTATGCTAATGATGAAGCAAAACGAGTTTCAAATGGTCAGGCACAACCAGAGGTCGCATTGGAATTCTTGGATATTGATTTTGACGAGTTGCAAAAACTCAAAGGATATATTCATGATGCGGCTAATGGTGGTTGGACACGTCGATTGCCAAAGCCCCATGTAGCAATGTTGTTACATTTTCGTTCATACACGAATATTGATATGTACGAAGGCTTTGCTAATGGTCAACTAATTGAAACTGGTAGTTCTCATGCAACGGATAATAATGCTGAAACTGATGCCAATACGGCGTTAACTTACCAAGCATTAACACCAGCTGACAATACAATCTTCAACGGAGAACCGTACAAGATTTGGATGTCTCAAGATACTGGATTTGATAAAGCTAAAATGTTGGCCGAAGTCTTTGGTGGTTATTCAGCTACTACCGGCGTTAAAATGCCAGGAAAATAAATTAAGGCGGGGATTGTTCCCCGTATACATAACTAAATAAAATAAAGGAGTTTTGATCATGAAAATTAATATTACTCGATTAGGTTTACGTAAAAAGTCAGCTGAGGTTAAGACTACTGTAGGAGTCGTTGAGAAAGCACAAAATTTACAAATTCAATTGTTGAAATCAGATTCAATTGACTTTACTAATGATGATCCACTAGTAGTTTTAGAAACGCAAAAGAAAATGGTTCAAGGATTAGTGCAATTTATGATTGATATTTTTAAGCTATCCGACAAAGAAGTTGAAAAGATTAAATCCACTTTGGATTTTACGGATTTTCAAAATTTCATGGCCTATGTATTATTCCGGTTTCAAGGTATGAGCGATGAAGATTGGGAGACTGTTACTAAACAACAAACTGAGGAATCAGCAGACCCAAAAGAAAGCAATTAAGATTAGCCAAATTAATTAATGACCTAAGCATATCCCAACAAGATATGCTTTTTTTTAAACAACAAATGATGAAGCAAGGAATCTTACCAGATGAGTTAAACCGACAAGATTACTTTGAATTTATGGCAGTCTTAAATGCTAAAGATAAGAAGAAACAAGTAACAGATCCGGTTGTCGAGTTATTAAATAAACGAAAGGGGACTGACTAATGGCCACAATTAATGATGTAATGAGTACTTCAATTCGCTTGGATGCAGTGCAACCCGCACGGTCATTAAAAACTTTAACTAATTACATTAAAGCTAATACCAATGCATGGCGTTCTCAGGAGGTGGCCTTAAAATCTTCTGGAGATAAGCTAGATGCTTTAAAAACTAGGTATCAAGGAATATCAGAAGAAATCAAAGGTTATAACTTAAAAATTGATGAGCTAAAACGTCGACAGTCAGGCCTTGATCAAACAACCAACCAAGGTTCAGAAAAGTATGCCAAATATGCTAATCAGATTGCTAAAGCACAAGAGAAGATTGCTGGTTTAAATGATCAACAGTCTAAGGCGGAAAAGCAATTTGAATACCTTAATTCAGGACTATCTGGATTACAGCGCAACTATCATAACCTTAATCAGGTAACTAATTCTTATGTGGATGCGCTAAAGGCTCAAGGAAAGATTAACCAGGCTGGTCAAGTAAAGCTTAAAGGCCTTAAGGAAGGATTGAATAGCTTATCTGATCAGTACAGATTACAAAATAGTGAACTCAGTAAAAACTCACAGGCTTATAAACAAGCCCAGTTGGCCTATGAAAAACAACAAAATGTTGTTAACCGCCTCGCCAATGATACCCACAAGAATGCGGATGAATATGTTCAAGAAAAGGAAAAACTTAATCAATTAAAAGGTAGCTTGGACATTGCTAACGAAGCTTTTAACACCCAACAAGTACGAGTCAACAAAACAGCCACTTCACTGGCCAATGTGCGTTCTGATGTGGTCAAGTACGATTTACAAGTCGGTCACATGAGTGATGCAATGGTGCGATTGGGCGATAAAGCTAACATTGCTAAGAATAAATTTAAAAATTCATTTGGATCAATTAAAGGTAGTTTACTAGGTGCCAGCGTAGCGATGGGGACATTGGGAGCAGCAGCTTTTTCTGGCGCTAAAAAAGCAACTGAACTTCAAAATGTTTATAAAGTAAACCAAAACTTACTGGTTACGGGTGGCGACAAGGCTAAAACTGCTATTAAAACCGTGACAGAAATGCAAAAAGACGGGGCTAAGTACGCTCTTAAATATGGAGTTAGTCAAAAAGAAATTGCTGATCAATACCAGGATTTAATCAAGCGTGGTCATACAGGTGCTGAATCATTAGCGGTTATGAAAACTGAACTACAAGCCAGTGTGGCTTCTAGTGATGACTTTAAAGATGTGGTTAAAGTATCAAGCCAGGCGATTGAAGCATTTGGCATGAAAACCAATAATACGGCAAAAATGATGCACAACACTAAACGTGTAGTTAATGCATTAGCTTATTCTGCTGACATGACTGCTACTGACTTCCACAGTTTAGGCAAAGGCATGGAATATGTAGGCGATTCAGCTCATAATGCGGACTTTAGTATTGAGCAAACTTCCGCTGCTTTAGGTGAATTGAGTAACCATGGCTTGGAAGCTGATAAAGCTGGGACAGGTCTGCGAAAAATTATTACTAGTTTAGCAGCTCCAACAAATTCAGCTATGGGCGCTTTAAATGAAATTGGAATTAAATCAACTAAAATATTCCAAACTGCCAATGGTAATTTCAAAACGTTGCCTGCAATTTTTAAAATTATTGAGGAACATACTAAAAAACTTGGTGGAGCTGATACAGCGCGCATCTTTAAAAATGTTTTTGGTCAAACTGGCATGCAAGCAGCTCAAATCTTAGCTAAATATAATGGCCAATTGGCTGATTTAACCAACAATGTTTCTAAAGCAAGCAAAGCTGGGACTTACGTTCAAAGATTAGCTAACAAAAATGCTCAAACTGCCCAAATGTCTCAGAAACGATTTAAGCAAGCCTGGGATCAATTATCAATTATGTTTGGGTCTAAGTTGTTGCCATATATGACAAAAGCAGCTAATCAAATGACCAAGCTCTTTGGTGAAAAAGGCTTTCAGAAAGATATTGGTAAAACGGCTACTTTAACTGCACATGTGGCAGGAGGAATCGCCAATATTGGCATTTTTGCTATTAAACATTATGAAGGTGTCAAGCGCTTTGGTGAAGCATTAACTGCAATTTGGGCAGTTGGCAAAGTTTATAAATACTTTAAAATATTTAGCGACCTTACTTCTGTTTTTAGTGGTCAAAAGCTAAAGGTGAACCGATTGACATCAGCATATGATGATCAAACTTTAGCTATTGAACGTAACACTAAGGCTAAAGAAGCTAATGTGGATGCCGGAAATGGTACCAGTACAATTGATGATATTGCTGATAACGCTGGTGGTGAAGGTAAGGTTGCCGAAGATGCTGAAAAAGACGGTAAAATAGCGGTTCACGACATAGATGATACAAGTAAAGTCACCGAAGATACCGGAAAGATAGGCCGATTCGCTAAATTAGCTGAAAAGTTTAAAGGTGTTAGCAAATTAGGAAAGGTTGTTGCAGGCTCTGTAGGTGTCTTAGACGTTTTAAATTCAGCAACTGATTTAATTGGCATGAAAAAGAAGAGTGCCGGTTCACACATCGGCGCTGCTACTGGTTCACTAGGTGGTACAGCAGCTGGTGCAGCAATCGGGACAGCTATTTTACCTGGAATTGGCACAGCTGTTGGCGCTGGATTGGGTGGCTTGGTTGGTGAAGGTGTTGGTCGTAAGTTTGGTAAAGCTATTCAAAAAGGACTTTCAGCACAAAAAATCCATACACCTAAATTATCTACCAAGTCTTCTTTCAAGAAACTTTCTGATGAAGCGACAAGCTATTATAAAAACCGTGAAGCTCAGGACAAGAAGAACTTACAATTACTTTATAAAAACGGGGACATTACTAAAAAAGAGTATGAAAAACGTCTGCAAGTCATTAAGGGTGAAGGTTCTAAAGCCAATCGATTAACTCTGATGAGTCAGAAAGATCAGCAAGCAATTGCCAAATATTATGCACAATCACGGCAACGACTAACGGAATCATGGAATAAAAAGATTCTAAAAGCTGAGAATAAATATGGTAAGGGATCCGTTCAAGTTGAAAAGTTGCAGAAGGAAAAGAAAGAAGCACTTGAGAAACAACATCTTAAATTTGCTACGAAAGTAACTGCTAAGGAAGCCGAACTGCATACTACCTTAGCTGGCCAGATTAAATTGTCTACTAATAAGATTGCTAAAGATTATAAAACGCTCACTGAAAAGAGTAAAAAGTATTCCAAAGAAAAAATGATTAAATTGGTGGCTAATGCCGATGAAGAGCAAAAATCTGTCAGTAAAAAAGCCAACGATGAATATCATAGTGTCTATAACGCTGCTTGGAAGAAATATAAAAATACAGTTAAAGCAGCAGATGAAGAGTACAAGGGAAATAGTTCGGCTGCCAAGGCACAACGCCAAAAAATTATTGAGGAGGCTCGTAAACAAAGAATTGGTGTGATTAATCATGCCAATAAACAAAAAAACGATTCAATCACTAAAGCAAAACAGCAGTCTGATAAGGTTTACGATTATGCGCATAATCAAAATCAGAAGGTAACAGCTCAGGCTGTTTCTCAATATGAGAGTATTAAGAAAAATAATTCCAAAACCAAAGACAATTACAGTCTCTCCTGGCATGGCATCTGGAAGTCAGTTGGTAATTGGATTGGCAAACTGGTAAATGGGATGAATAAGAATGCCATTTCAGCCCAGAACAAAGTCTTTAAACAATACGGTGGTTCACAAACTTTGGATCAGATTCCAACGGTAGCCTGGGCAACAGGTACCGGATTATTGAAAAATGGTTTATTAACCCAACCGGTTTTGGCTAAGCTTAATGATGGTCACGATTCACCAGAAACACATAATAAAGAAATCATTGTCCACGCAGATGGGCAATTAGAACCAGTTGAAGGTAAAGATACTCACCGGTTCCTAGAAGCTGGTTCCGGCGTTTTAAATGCTACAGAGTCTAAGATGTTAATGGCTTTAAATGGCATGCAGCACTTTGCGTCAGGTACTGGTTTATTTGGTGGTATCGGGAAACTCTTTAAAGGCATTTGGGGTTCTTTAAAACAGAAGTTGTCGGCACTATCACACATTGCTAATCATTCTGATGCAACTTTCAAACAAGTTTTTCAACCTAATTTTGGCGATATAAAGGGAACAGTTGGGAAGAACTTTGCCAATATGTTTGGCAAACGCGACAAGCAACAGGGTTCGGTTTGGTGGGATACTGCCTGGAATATGCTACATGGCATGGTTTCCGAAGGCGGCGGTCAAACTGATTCAGCATTTTTGAATGAAGCTAAGAAATTGGCAAATAGTGCCCATCACCGATATTCTGAAGGCTCTAATGTCCGCTTAGGACCGAATTATTATGATTGTTCTGGCTTAGTTTATGAGACTTTGAAACACATGGGAATTACAGTTCCTGGTGGCTCGACTACTGTCCCTGAATACAACTTTTCTAAGCCTGTATCTTGGAAGAATGCGAAGACTGGTGATTTAGCGTTCTTCGGTCGTGGAGGAAGTCAACACGTTGGTATCGTGGTCGATAACAGTGGTTCTGGACATATGTTCAGTGCCGAAAATCCAAAGGACGGGATTAAATATTCTACCATCAAGGGCTTCGGTGATTTTGTTGGGATTCGAAGAGTGCCTGGGTTGATTGACAAAGTTAAAAAGTCAACTAAATCTCATAAACAAAGTTCTGGGTTACAAACACTAGTAAAATCTCAATTAAAGCATTCCGGGGTTTGGAGTTGGGTATCGAAAAATTTAAAACCATTATGGCAAAAATTGTTTGGTAGTTTAAGCAGCTTTGGATTAAGTGGTGATGTGGCAGCTAGAGCTAAAACCTTAGCTAAAGCATTGAAAAAGCTGGATCCACGCGCAACTAAAGCAGGAATTGCTGCAATTCTTGGTAATTGGGAATTTGAGTCAGGATTAAATCCTAACGCAAGAAATTCATCTGGTGGAGCTTCTGGGCTTGGGCAGTGGTTAGGTGGTAGACTGAATCATTTGAAATCATATGCTCAACGTCATGGTGAAAACTGGCGCAATGCAGCTACCCAATTAAAGTTTGCGTTAAGCGATGACAGTTCTGATTCTTCTGTATTTAAACGAATCCTCGAGGGTCACGGTTCGATCACTTCGTTAGCTAGTCAGTTTTCTGAAGATTGGGAACGTGGTGGCTATACGGGGCAACACGTTAACGGTGCGAAGAAAGTTGCTAATTATTTAGGATATGCGAATGGTGGCTTAGTTGATCAAGAACAGTTAATTAAAGTAGCCGAACGTAATAAACCGGAAACCATCATTCCATGGGATATTAATAAACGAGGACGAGCCTATGAATTGCTAGCTGATACTATGGCTCATTTTAAGCAAACAGATCAGCACACCAACCAATCAAGCAATTCGGATGGTCAGGCTGTCAAAAGACTTGAAGCAAAGTTTGATACAATGATTAAACTTATGAGTCAATTGGTCGATGGCCAAAACAATCCGATTCCGGCAGTAGTGACTGACAAGCAAGTTGTTCAGGCAGTCAATAAGCATAACAAACGAACAACGGCTAAGAATAATTGGGGAAGAGGTGTAACCTTTGGCTAATAACGATAATTATGATGTAAACACATTTGATTTTGCGTTTGATGAAGATGGAAATGGTGGTTTTAATTCGGAAGACGATTTAGGCATATTTCTAAATCATGTATCGAAACCGTTAGCCCCCAATATTACTGAGTCATTTCAAGACGTCCCTAAACGTTATGGTGGTGTGTACTTGGGAACAGACTACGGTGAAAAAGAATTCGACATTCCAATTACCTGTTTCTGTACCACCCGCGATGAATATAACGAACGAATTAAAACATTAACTAACGTTTTAGTTAATACCAGCAGTGATGCTGATACTGAATATCCGTTGAGGTTTAATGACGATCCAGATGTAACTTATTATGGACACTTTACGAGTATTCCAACACCGACATTTATTAATGAAGGTGTTCAGGACTTTCAAACTACGTTAGTCTTCATGCTGGCAGATCCACGTGGATTTCTACCACAGAAGGAAATAAAAATTACAGACAATGATCAGCAAATTATTCCCGAAGGAAATACGGAAGTTGATCCAATTATTCATATTATTCCGAAAACCGATCTTTATTATGTGGGTTATGAAACAAATGATGATTATGTAGCGGTTGGATATAATGTTGATGACGGTGATACGACTACGGATAGTGATGGCAACGTCACAGTCATGGGACAATCTCAAACTCAACAGGTTGACGATCCCTGCAACTCATTAGCAACGTGGATTCAATGTAGTGAAAATACACAAGCTTTTCCAATTTATAAGGGTGAGTTAGATGGAAAATCGGCAGCCACTGGTACTTCAATTATGGTGGCTAAAGATAAAGATGATCATTACGAATGGGGATCTCGTGGGAAACACAAGAATTTTTACGGACCAGCGGTTATGCATAATGGTCTACCGAAAATTACTCCCTATTGGAAAGTTTCGGTACGCTTACATCATGTTAAACGAATGAAAAATGAGCGGGCGATGGGAAAAATCGAAGCTTATTTGTTGGACAATAACGGTAATGTTTGTGGAAGAATGGGCATTGAAGATTATTCGATGGGCCGTTATCCACGGGCGTTTATTCAATTAGGCAATAATTTTGATAGTAGTAACTCTGGTAGTTATTTAACATTGCTGTTTGATGAAGGTAATGGTCAGCAGAAACAAAATGAGGCTACCAAGCATGTTAAAGTTGCCTACACCAAAACGGTCACCGTTAAGAAGACGACTAAAAAGAAGAAGTGATATAAATGAATCTACAATTCTTTGCGCGGAAGAAACGAAAAACTCGTAAGAAGACTAAGACTAAAAAGAAACGAGTTGTGAAATCTAAAAAGGGTGGCAAGAAGAGTAGTAGTAAAGGGGGCAAAAAAACATCAGCTCCCAAAGCTACAACAAAGAAGAAAAAGGAAAAAGAATATGTAACTGAAACCTCGTATATGAATAAGGATGCCTACTCGAATTTTTATGGTGAATTTATTCTTGAACGACAGAAAAAATCGGATAGTTCGGGGAATGTTTACGACAACTGGGTAGCAGAAATTAACCAGTGGGATCCTAAAACCGGTGAGCCATATAGTGTTAACAATACAAGTAAAACTCACATGCATAAGGAAAAGTTGGATAAATCCGGTAAGTTTGGTTTTGCTTTAGCCAACTTAGGCGTTTTCTTTGGTAAGCATGATATTAAAGAGGACTTAGTTAATCCAGTGGTGGCGTATAAGTCAGATTATGAAGCTTTAACCAATTATGAAGAATGGCGCAGTGATGGCTCTACTGATCCAGATGATACGCCACATATTATTGCCAAGGCTGGTCAAGAAATTATTATTGATACGGCCAACAATAAAGTTACTATTGATGGAAAACCGGCCGATAAATACGTTTCATGGTTATCGACCTTCCCTAAATTAACCGGTGGGGTTCCACAAACTCTACACTTTTTCCCGGATCCCAAAAATGCTGATGTAACAATTGAATATCGACCAGCAATTAAGTAGTCACGAAAGCGACTACTTTTTTATACATAAATAAGGAGGTTAGAGATTTGTATATTATCCTGGATAAAAATTTAAAGCGAGTTGCCACGTTATCGACTAATTCAGACGCCAACCCGTTTTGGGGTGAAGTAGTTGAACGCCAAATTGCCGATGATAACAGTAACTCGGATGATGGTATTACTGGCGTTAGCACTTTTAATAGTACGGATCCGAATGCTAACTCTAAAAGTTGGAATGATACATTAACAGGACTAACCATGTTGCAAAGTGCCCCTGCGGCTCAATACTTAACGGTTGGTAATAGTGTCGCAGTGTATGATGATGTGCATAATCATTGGCGTATTTATCGAATTTATCAGGTTGATGAAACTATTGATGCCACTAGTGGGGCTCACTTAGTAACGGTGGATGCTATTAACCTAGCAATCTATAAATTAAATAAGACCATTCCACCACAAAAAGACATTAAAAATTGTAAATTAGATCAAGCTATGCAGTGGATCATGGCTGATACCGGTTGGGATTTACAAAATAATTGTTCTTCGGGATTGTTTGCTGATATTAACTTTGACGGGACGGCTTCTAGTCAATCTGCCTTGCAGACGGTTCTATCAACTTACGATGCGGAAGCTGATGCTTATTGCCATATTGATGCCAACGGTATTGTGACTGACCTGATTTTAGAATTAGCTGATCAATTGGGAGAAGATGAAGGCAAGTCAATTACCTATGGGCAAAACATGTTATCTGTCCAACGAGAAACAGTTGATACTAATTTAGTAACTAAGCTTTACATTGTAGGCGCAAATAATGCTTCAATTGCCTCGGTTAATAACGGCAAGAATTATATTACTGACGTTTCAGCAAATTCTCTTTATAACACTGATCAGAACACCTGGCTGGAAGGAACAATTACTAGTGACACTATTACTGAACCTAAAGCATTGCTTGATTGGGGATTACGGGAATTAAGATTGTATAATCACCCACGAATTAACTATGCTGTGGAGGTTACTCAAGATTTTCAAGCTAACTTGGGCGATACTATTAAGGTGATTGATTTATCTATGAACCCGATTTTAACCACGGAGGCAAGAGTCATTCAGCAAACTACCTCAGAAAGTGACCCAAGTCAAAATAAAGTTGTATTAGGTGAGTTCAGTACAGTTAAAGTAATTACGCCGGCGTTTATTCGCAATATGGAACAGCGTTGGAATGACCACGTTAAGAAACTATTTGAAGAAGCCCGAGAGAATGCCAATGCAGCCACAGTCAGTTTGATTACGCCGTTAGGTTCAACTTGGTATAACACGGATACTTCCAAACGGGTGATTGCAAGACTATTTATTGAAGGTGAGAATGTAACCTCTTATCTGGCACCACAAGCGTTTAATTGGCAAAAAATTAATATGGATGGCACCCGTGATATTGGCTGGGAAGCTGACCATGCAAAAGATGGTTATCAGGTTACTATCGAACCACCATTTGTCGGGACACTATTAGTCACCATTGATGATACTTATGTGAAAGATGAGGCAGAGATGTGGATTGATACCAGCAATTCAGCTGATGGTTCCTGGAATAAGCTTTGGGAAACGAAAGATGCCACCAACAAAGATTTTAATGGCGATCAGCATATTGGGGCCTTACAATTTTCATATTTATTGAGTGATGGTTCGGTGTTGTCTAGTTATCACTATTCTAAAGACAAAAACCATTCAGATTGTGAATTTATTAAATGGAACGCTGATGGAACATTACAAAGCATGATGTTTGTAACTGGAGGTGGCCATTGCGGATCGTTTGGCTATGATGAAGGTTCCAACACAATTTATACAGAAATAAAAGATCCAATTGATGGGAAATATTATTTGGTAACAATGGCATATCAAGCCAATACAAGTGCTAGTAATATAACCAAGTGGTGCCAAGTAAAACAATATTTTCGAGTTAACGTTGATTTGAAGAACAATCTGTGGCTAGGAAGTACGACAAGTGGGAAAGTATATGTTTGTCAAATTAGCGATTTACAAGCTGGAAACTTTACTCCTATCATTGAATTTAATCTGCAAGACTTTGGCTGGAAACCATTACCAGCTGGAACCATTAATAATGGCACTTATAATACTCTCCAAGCGAATGGGATTAGTTATCCATTTGCTTTTTTTACGGCGGGTGGTGCTAACAATGCTGATGACAAACATGTTATGTGTATTAACTTAATTACACAGTCAATGGTATTTGATTATGTGGTGGAACCAATGCAGGATATCAAGTTAACAGTGCCGTTGGAAAATGGCGGTCATTTGGAGCCGGAGGGCATATATGAAGATGTTAATAATTCTAGGTTAATTGTTGGCTTTAACGTTTCTGAATATAGGGATGCTGCACATACTGTCTCTATTGCTCATAGTGCCCTATATACAGCTCCACTTGGAATCCGTGATGATTCTAAAGACTTAGTTGTTGAATATCCTGAACAAGACGAGGGTGAAAATGATGAAGCTGAACAACCAGTAATTGCTGGAAATGATAATGCGGATGATTCGGATGCAAGTTCGGATAGTGATGAAGATGGTGATGAGTCAACTGGCGAAGGAACCAAAATTGAGGATGGTGATAACAATTGATTATTGCAACGGGGACGTTAAATATTGATGAAAATGCTAAACTTGCCCAACAGGCCTCTGACGATGCAAAAAATGCTGCTAATTCTGCGGCTGATGAAGCAGATAAAGTAAAAACTTCGCTCGATGGAAAAATTACCGTTTCATCGCAAGAGCCTTTTGATGATGGGAAAAGTCATGATGAAGGTGATATTTGGTACGTCCAAGACAGTAACCATATAACTAGTGAAATGTACACCTATGATGGATCTGATTGGGTTAAGACTAAGATGTCCCAAACAGCCTTGTCAGTTGGTCAGCTTTCAGCGTTATCTGCTGATTTAGGAACCATTGAAGCCGGATATTTGAACTCTGTGGAAGTTGACTCATCAATCATTAAAGCTGCGAAAATTGATGCAACTTCAACAATTACAGGGGCATCAATTGAGGAAGATGGTAATAATGGAAGGATCACATTAGACACAAACGGTTTTTGTGCCATTAGTAATGGTAAATATCTTCAATTTGTATCTGGAAATAGTAATGGATATACTCAAATCCGTGGTGGCTTGGATGTTGATTCAATTAATGTTGGAGCTTCAGTTATTGAAGGACAGACTTTTCAAGCATATGGCGGTAATAATACTCATATTGGTAGTGCAGATGCTTGGACGTATTTAGCAGAAGGAATTAAATGTGGTCCCCAAGGTTATATTTCATCAGTTTCAGGAACTGATATCTATTTTCATAATGAAGCTGGATCGACAATTGATATTCATGCTGGTGACGTCATTTCACATGGAACTAATTTACTTGATGAAATTAATGGGATTAAAAAGAAATTGAAGATGTAAGGTGATCTGATGAATGATATTAACGCACAAGATTTAATTAACCAATTAGTTAATGAGTACAGTCAAGATATGGCAGCAAAAAATCAACAAATTGCGTTATTAAAAATTGAAAATAATCAGCTTAGAAAGAAGGTGAAAACTAATGAGTAAGGAGCTCGCATTCACGGATGATAATGATGTGGTTAAATATTTAGATACAACCACTGCTTTTAATCTGGCACTCACGGCCGACGGGGTGGCCTTTGATTTAACTAATGCTAAGTCAATTCTGGTAAAAATAGCTAATGACGATGGATATATCATGCAAGAAGCTATTGATTTAACCACTGTAACTAGTCCGCTTGGTGGAACACTAAGTTTTCCAATTAATCAGGATATCATGAACACATTGGTTCCAGATGATTATGATATTGAAGTTTGGGTTACTATGAATGATGGTACACAGGCTATCTTTCCAAGCGATGGAACGTTAGGATTTTCAATTGAAGAGAATCTGATGAGTGATACTGGTGAAGTAATTCCGACAATCACTTTGAATGATTTTCAGCAACAATTTGATGATCTAAGTAGCCAAATGGAGAATGCAGTCCACAATGTGCAGAAGGGTGACCAAGGTAACCCTGGCAATGGTATTAAGTCTGCCAACAATCAGTATCAGTTAAGTGATTCACCAGTTACAGTTCCCACAGGGGGCTGGTCAGATACTATTTTGGCAACAACTGATCAACTTCCTTATCTGTGGACTAAAATTATTTTTACCTACGATGACGGAACAACTAAAGAAACTAATTTTGTTTCCAGCCGAGGTGACACCGGTAGTCAGGGGCCAATGGGACCAGTGGGACCACAAGGAAAACAAGGAAATGGTTTGGTTGTTAGGGGGAAAGCTGATAAAGAGGAAAATTTACCCACAACGGGTAACAACCAGGGTGATGGTTACTTAGTTGGAACGGACTTATATATTTGGATAGATGGTTCATGGCAAAATATGGGGAGTATTACGCCTGATTTAGCTGATTATGTAAAAGTGGCTGATATGAACAATGCTTTAAACACTAAAGTTACTGATAACAAAAATGGTACTGAACAGCTTAATGGAGTTCAAGTACAACCATATAATAAGTTAAGTGATGTAACAAATTTAAGAAACATTGCGCTGCAAACAGATAATGTTGTAGCTTATACTGCAAAAGGTGGAATGGGAGAAGTCATTCAATATTTTTCGCTATACAGTGGATTTTCGTCCTTACCTTCGGGTACACAAATTTATTATTCATATGATTTAGTAGTTACAAATGCTGATGGAGGTTCACATTGGTTAAGCTGGAATTCACCTTGGAATACCTTTTCAGGAAATCAATCTATTACAACAGATGGTATTCATCATTTTCAAGGAACTGCTATCATTCCCGGCAAAGATATTGTTAGTGGTCAAACTATATGTTCATCAATTGACAAATCACATGCAACATATCAAATAACGGATTTAATGATAGTTGTTGGTTCAATCCCAGTCACACACTTACCAGCTCCAGAAGATAAGCAAGATAAAATTGGTTACACACCTGCTGACGATAGCAAAGTTGCCCACCTATCTGGTGATGAAGAAATTGCTGGGACAAAGACGTTTGATACAGCACCCATTGACAAGACAACTGGTCATCCGTATATCACTAAAGATAGTGTTCCGGCAGTTTCATCAACACTTGCAGATACGACTAAGGATGCCAATTTTACAGGAAAACTTCAAAAGTCTGGAATTGATGTGGCAACCACTAATGATGTAAGCAGTGCAGTGAACACTGCAACAGCAAACATGGCAAATACTACAAAGTTAGCAAACTTTACAGCTGGCTTACAAGTTAATGGTAAAGATGTTGGCACAGGTGGTGGCGACAAACTAACAACACCTTGGGTTGTGACTAATTATCAATCAACGGACACGATGGGTCCACATGGCTGTAACGAAGCAACCGGATGGCGTATTTATAATGACATACTGTATTACTACGGTACTTTTTATGGGGCTACGGTACCAGAAACTGTTATTTTTAATCTTTACACCGCTTATCCAGATTTTAAAAAGACTTTTAAAACTCTTGGTAGCAGTCCGGAATTAATTTATCAAACGTCATCTGGTTTTTGGGCTTTTAATGATTGGGGAAATCAGATGGTGGGAAATGAGGGTAGCCTATTAATAAGTATTCAAAATACCGCGACACCACTTTCTGTAAATATTGTTTATCCATTGGATCGCTTATAAAATAAAGAAAGATAAAAACTTATGTTAAACGAATTATTAAAATCAGACTTTTTATTTATTGGATTTAGCGTCTGATAGTTTGGGAATTTTAATTTTTCAAGTAATATACAAAAAATATAGTTATTGAACAACGATAAAAAGGAGATAATAAATAATGTTTATTTATATTACGTTTGATTCAAATGGTTTTGTCACTGACTATAAGAAAGTCGAGACCGATGGTTATACAAAGGTGTTCGTTTTAGATTCGTGGATTAATCAGTTCGCTCAATATCCAGATAAATTCCGATATGATGCAACAAATCAAAAATTGCTTAATCCAGGTAACTTACCGAGTGTTTCATTGAACCAAGTAAGTACAGATGTAACAACCTTACAAACTCAGTTACAATCTTTGCAATCAACAGGTACGCAAACTGATTCACAATTGGGAGCTTTGGTAAGTAATATTTCAGTGGTTCAAGGACAAATCCTCGGAGAACTACAAAATATTCAAACCCAATTAAATGCTTCTGAAAAAGCAACTACTGTACCAGCAGCAAATACAACTAATTCACCAGCTTAATAAAAGGAGGTAATACAATGTTTAATATTGATTGGCACGGAATGCTTAAAATTGAATATGATAACGGTTGGTTATCTTATGATAAATTGAAACTGTTCGTTGGTTGGAATGAATTAACAAAAGATCAGTTTACTGATATTACTGGTAAGAATTATGACACTGGTAGCGTTGCCCAAGTAACAAGCTCATCATAACGATTACTCAGTTTAGTAAACCCACATGTGATCTCTTGGCGGAATGCAAGTTTAATTAAATTAAAGTCCGTCACTTTTTTGGAACAGTGGTATAATCATTTTCGTAGGCATTAACCCCTTTGGTGCCTACGCATTCGAATATTCACCTGAGCATTTATGAATGCCCCATGCTCATACATTCCCCTCAATGTATGTGATGTATACACGCCCGTCATAAGATGGGCGTGTTTGTTTTCAATAATTAGTTGTTACGACTAAATAATCGTGATACAATGCGTTTGTGGAATTCCATTCCTCCAAGAAGGAATTTCATGTTCTTCAATATGATAAGAATTGAGGACGCCCTTTAAAGCGGGGCGTTTTCTTTTACACAAATTTTATGGAGGTAATTTTATGTACACACAAATTGTCGATATTTTTAATTCTCTTAAAGCAACCGGACTGGTTGCTTTTTTAATTGCTGTAATTCCAGCAACTTACAAATTGGTTAAACCGTTGATTGAAGCTAAAATTAAAACTGAAAAGAATACTCATATCAAGCAAGGGATGGAATTAGGCTTGAAATTAGCGAATGCTTTCGTTCCTGTGGTGGCAAGTATGCCTGCTTTAAGTAACTCAGATCGCAAAAAGGTGGTCAATCAATTTGTTGATTCTGGCTTAAAAGAGTCCGGCTTTAATTTTAAAGCAGAAACAATTGAAGGATTAGCAGAACAAGCTTACCAGTATTATAAACACACTCTAAAGGGAGATAATCACAAAGCACCTGTTACTCCGGCGCCTACAAATGACGTTACACCCGACGTTCCAGTCGATGACGATCCGGAAGTATTTAACGAACCCCAATCATCTGAACAAAAGTAGGAAGTGACGAAAATGACAAAAAAGGTTGCTGATTTATCTGTTTACCAAGGCAGTTCTGAGACCTACATGAAATTTTTAAAAAGTCACGGAATTGATACCACGGTGGTTAAATTGACGGAAGGCACTGGATACATTAACCCTAAAGCTAGAGAACAAGTGGCTAACGGATTCAAAGTATTTGGTAGTGTTAGTGTTTATCATTTCTTTCATGGTCATGGTTCATCAGAAGCTAAGTATTTCTTAGCTTGGGTAAAAAGCTTTGGGTTGGATAAATCCACAGTCTTGGCCCTAGATGTGGAAGCACAAGACCTTCCTTGGAAGACCACAGCTGAAGTAAATGCCTTTTTAAAGGAGTTAAAAGCCAACGGATTTACCAACGTTATTACTTATGGATCCGGTTCATGGTTTGCTGAAAAGCGAATTGATCGAGCGAAACTTATTGATAAGCATATTTGGGTAGCGGCGTATGGTGTTAGTCAACCGGGAATTGATAATGCGAATGCCTGGCAATATACCGATAACTATGATGGATTAAAGGTTGACGCCAGCTTAGATTTTGATGGTTCACTGTCCGGAAGTGGGGTAGTTATTAAGCCTGCTAAACCGGAATATTATCAAACTCCAGGCCTATACGAAGCAACGCAAAGCGTAATTCACCAATTTAACGATGCTGAATTCAAGTCTAAACGGCATACTCGTCTGATTAAAGGAAGTCGATTCTATGCTACCCCAATAAAATATGGTGAAATTTATCGCCTTTCTACACCAACCGGTTACTATACAGCAAACAAAGATAAAGTTAAATTTATTTTTGCAGTAAAGGCTGGTGATAAATAATGGTGGAAGTTCCTGATGAAATCAATATGACTAAAATGCTCATTGGCATTAAAGAAGATATTTCTTCCATTAAACAACAGCTAAATGATCAGGCTGATTTGAATGCTAAAACAGATAAAGCTTTGGCTAAGTCTATTGAAAATGAACATCGAATTGATAATCTTACACATATTAACTATGCATTAATTTCTTTAGTGGCAGCGGGAATTATTGTACCGTTGATTATTTATTTAATTGAGAAATTTATGTGAGATGAATCCCCCTTGAATGATTATGGGGGGAAAAATACATATATTGGTATATATTAATTAATATTATTTTGTGCTTTTGATAATATTATGCATATATTAGTTTTTGGTTATTTAACTATCATTTTTGAGGACAAAATAGCTAATAACGGTCAAATAACGGTCAATTAAAATTATAAATGCCTTTATATCAACGTTTGTAAGGGGAGCTTGTGCCTGCAGTCGGCATAA
>NZ_AZED01000020.1:0-635 GCF_001434145.1 Lentilactobacillus otakiensis DSM 19908 = JCM 15040
CGCCAAGAGTAGTTGGGGGATCGCCCCCTGCGAGGGTAGGACGTTGCCACGCGATTTTATGGAGGATTAGCTCAGCTGGGAGAGCATCTGCCTTACAAGCAGGAGGTCACAGGTTCGATCCCTGTATCCTCCATTCCTTGAGCCGTTAGCTCAGTTGGTAGAGCATCTGACTTTTAATCAGAGGGTCGGCAGTTCGAGACTGCCACGGCTCATTACAATTGAATATTATTAGCGCATAATATTTTGTATGCCGACTTAGCTCAGCTGGCAGAGCACCTGTCTTGTAAACAGGGGGTCGGAAGTTCGAATCTTCTAGTCGGCATTTTGCGGAAGTAGTTCAGTGGTAGAACATCACCTTGCCATGGTGGGGGTCGCGGGTTCGAATCCCGTCTTCCGCTTGTTATGCCGGGGTGGCGGAATTGGCAGACGCACAGGACTTAAAATCCTGCGGTCAGTGATGACCGTACCGGTTCGATCCCGGTCCTCGGCATATTATGCACCCATAGCGCAATTGGATAGAGTGTCTGACTACGAATCAGAAGGTTGTAGGTTCGACTCCTACTGGGTGCATTGTTTTAACGGGAAGTAGCTCAGCTTGGTAGAGCACCTGGTTTGGGACCAGGGGGTCGCAGGTT
>NZ_AZED01000020.1:645-1114 GCF_001434145.1 Lentilactobacillus otakiensis DSM 19908 = JCM 15040
TTGATAGAATAACTATCATTTTTCATCGCGGTGTAGCTCAGCTGGCTAGAGCGTCCGGTTCATACCCGGGAGGTCGAGGGTTCGATCCCCCCTGCCGCGATATAGGTCTTGGACCTTTAGCTCAGTTGGTTAGAGCAAACGGCTCATAACCGTTCGGTCGTAGGTTCGAGTCCTACAAGGTCCATCGACTCAATTATATACTGGAGTTTTTATACAGCTTTTTATGGAGGATTACCCAAGTGGCTGAAGGGGGCGGTCTTGAAAACCGCTAGGTGGGTCAAACCACGCGAGAGTTCGAATCTCTCATCCTCCTTATTATCGCGGGATGGAGCAGTCTGGTAGCTCGTCGGGCTCATAACCCGAAGGTCGTTGGTTCAAACCCAGCTCCCGCAATTTTGGTTCGTTGGTCTAGTTGGTTAGGACGCCTGCCTGTCACGCAGGAGATCACGAGTTCGAGTCTCGTACGAAC
>NZ_AZED01000020.1:1124-1534 GCF_001434145.1 Lentilactobacillus otakiensis DSM 19908 = JCM 15040
TTGGCTCGGTAGCTCAGTCGGTAGAGCAATGCATTGAAGCTGCATGTGTCGGCAGTTCGATTCTGTCCCGCGCCACTTGTTTTAAATATAGTTTTTTGCGGGTGTAGTTTAGTGGTAAAACCACAGCCTTCCAAGCTGTTGTCGCGAGTCCGATTCTCGTCACCCGCTTTTTCATATAATGGGCCTATAGCTCAGCTGGTTAGAGCGCACGCCTGATAAGCGTGAGGTCGATGGTTCGAGTCCATTTAGGCCCATATTTTGGAGAAGTACTCAAGTGGCTGAAGAGGCGCCCCTGCTAAGGGTGTAGGTCGCGTAAGCGGCGCGAGAGTTCGAATCTCTCCTTCTCCGTTTTAAATGACCCGTTGGTCAAGTGGTTAAGACACCGCCCTTTCACGGCGGTAACATGGGTT
>NZ_AZED01000020.1:1544-116154 GCF_001434145.1 Lentilactobacillus otakiensis DSM 19908 = JCM 15040
CAAGAAGGATTTATTATATTATCGCGGGATGGAGCAGTCTGGTAGCTCGTCGGGCTCATAACCCGAAGGTCGTTGGTTCAAACCCAGCTCCCGCAATTTTGGTTCGTTGGTCTAGCTGGTTAGGACGCCTGCCTGTCACGCAGGAGATCACGAGTTCGAGTCTCGTACGAACCGGTGGAACATCGAAATGTACAAGTTACCTCGGTAGCTTGTTTTTATTTACAATGAATTTTCCTAAGAAAAAAAAGAATCCTTCAATCAATGATTTTGATTTACATCAGTCATTGATTAAAGGATTTTTTGTTAATAAAGATATTTACTTTCTATTGTTCAGCTTTCTTTTGAGTTGCTGGCGTATAGTAGGCTTCATGTGAATAGAAGTTTGGTGAATCGCGATACTCCTTTGGAATGAATTCATCGGACCCGTTCTTCCAAATTTCAAAGTCGGAATAATCATTCCAAGTTCCCAAGATAATTCGCTGACTAATGTCCTTATGATAATTGAGCGAATAAATGGAATGCATACCGTCAGGAAGACCATCGCTGCGCAGTTTGTTAATTCGGGCATCAAAGACCTTCTGTTGATCAAAGTTAAGATCTAACGTTGAGAAACTGATAAAACCGTTCCACTTGTCTTCACCGCTATGACTTAAAATATCATAGAACACCGGTGCCTTAAATACCGAATCTTTTCCTGAGTGATCCAGTAGCATAAACTCACCAGGTTGGCTCAGGGCCTGATACATGATTAAATCACGATCAGGATGCGCAGCCTTTAATTCTGTTAAAATCTTTTCATTTCCAAATGTAATCACAATCTGTTCGTTCATTTGACCCACCTCCTATATACACTTTAATTATACTTTCTTTCAATATCGGAACCAAACATTTACCCCAATTTAGCGTAAAATATAACTGTATTAACCTAAGAGGAGGAATTCTTTTGAAACTCACAGTTATTGGTTTTCTTGGCGGCTATCCCGATCATGGTCATGCGACCAGTAGTTACCTACTAGAATCTGATGGTTTTAAATTATTAATCGATTGCGGCAGCGGAGCACTCTTGAGCTTGGAAGAAATCGCAGATCCACTCAAACTTAACGCTGTCATTCTAAGCCATTATCACCACGATCACACGGCTGATGTTGGCGTCCTGCAATACTATTGGCAATTGCATGAGAAACGCTATGCGGAGCCTGTGTTGCCCATCTATGGCCATACCCTAGATATGGAAAGTTTCAAAGGCTTGGATTGGCCCAAATCTACTAAAGGAATTGCATACGATCCTGACAAAGCACTCAAGCTTGGGCCATTTGAAATCACCTTCTTCAAAACTCACCATCCAGTTCCTGCTTTTGCAATGCGAATTCAAGAAATGTCGACCGGAAAGGTGTTGGTGTTTACGGCTGATACTGCATACTTTCCAGAACTGACCGACTTCGTAAAGAATGCCGACCTGTTGATGACTGATACGAATTTCTTCGCTGACAAGACCGGCCAAAAGTGGCACATGACATCTACCGAATCAGGGCAGTTGGCCCATGATGGTCATGCTCGCCGACTGTTGCTTACTCATCTGCCGGCAGAAGGAAATTTGGATCGGTTGAAGGTGGAAGCTCAAACTACAGCAGGAGATGATATGCAGATTTTAGTCGCTCAGAAGCATATTTCTGTGGATATCTAGGCTAAATTTGACCAAAGTTAGGTCTTTGTTAGTCTATTCTGTGAATCTTATGATTTATATAACAATCTCCGATATAATCAAAGCATCAAATGATTATTAGGAGGCATCATATTATGACAGTCAATTTATTAACAACACCCAGCTGCACTTCTTGCAGAAAAGCAAAGCAGTGGCTCATCGATCACGAGGTCGATTTTGTGGAACGCAACATTTTTGCCAAACCACTTTCTGAAACAGAACTCAAACAAATTCTGATGTTATCAGAGGGCGGAACCGACGATGTGATTTCGACGCGATCATTCCTATACGAACAATACAAATCAAAAATGAGCTCAATGACCATCAGCCAAGTTATTTCTTTATTGGCTGCCCATCCAGAACTCATTCGACGTCCAATTTTGCTGGATCCCAAAAGAATTGAATTTGGATTTAACGAAGATGAGATTCGTTGCTTCATGCCTCGCAAAACGCGTAAATGTGAGTTGGAGCAAATGGTCAGAAGAGCATTATAAGTGCACAATCTTAATTGCTTGTTAATATCTATGTTTAGCCGTATTATTTACTTAGACAATAATATGATACAATGTTATTATTAATTACCCTCAGATATTGAAAGGGGTGGCTAAATATGGAAATGGAACGAATTAACGAGAATACGATTCGTGTACTGATTGGTAATGATGATCTTGATAAGCGCGGGATTACCGTTTTGGATTTACTCGGCAACCACAAGCAAATTGAGAGCTTCTTCTACAGTATTCTGGAAGAAGTCGACAAAGACCATCAATTTCAAAATAACGATGCCGTCACTTTCCAAGTTCTTCCAAACCAAAATGGATTGGAATTATTTATCAGTAAGGATGTAGATATGTCTGATAACGATATGTTCGATTCAGGTAACTCTGATTCAGAGCAGCCTGAAAAACGTGATCGGGTTTCTAAATATATCGCTGAACATGCCGATAATAATAAGACACAACCTGTTAGTGATAAGAAAACCAACGATGAATTTGGTCATCAAAAGCGAACTGTGATTCTGGAGTTCGACCAATTAGATGATTTTGTGTCGCTCGCTAAGGCATTGCGACTTGAAAATGGAACATCCGATTTGTACTTGTACGAAGGGAAATACTACTTGAAGCTGGAACTGTTCAGCAACGACCCCGTTGACATGGTTGTAAGTGACGAAGTGGCAATTGCCAATGAATATGGCAAGAAGACCGCCGTTACTGAAGAAGTGTTGAACGAATATGGGCAACATCTAATGGAGAACAGCGCATTAGAGTTGAGCAGGTACTACTTTAAATAGACTTGAATGAACGCAAAACGGCAGCCATCTGATGATGGCTGCCGTTTTTGTGTTGTTTATTTGGATTTATTGTTGGAACGCACGTCCCTTGATCGTTGTTCTATAATACGTCTTCTGACTTTCCTGATCTCGTGTGGTACGAAACCCCACCGTCTTTGCAACAATGTACAGTGGACGCCTCCTTGAAGCCTCAAAGACCCTGTAAAGATAAGACCCCAACATTCCGATGGTCAACAGGGTGATGCCGACCATTAAGAATAGGGCGAAGACAGCGAAGTGGATCGTGTCCATCGTGGTGAACAGTGAGGCAATCAAGTAACCAATCCCAAAGATAATTGAGAAAGTTCCGAGCCAGTTGGCAAGTTGTAGTGGAAATGAGGAAAATGAGGTGACACCGTCCATGGCCAGTCGAATCATTTTCCGAAGTGGGTATTTGGAAGTGCCGGCAATCCGCTCTTGGCGTTCATAGGTCACATCGGTTTGCTTGAAGCCGACCCAACTAACCATGCCGCGGACAAACGGATCGGCTTCATTCATTTGCCGAAGTTGATAAACAACTTGTTTGTCCATCAATCGAAAATCACCGGTATCCAACGGAATATTGATATTTGTGATGTGCTTGAGACCTCGGTAAAAAAGAGCTGCCGTGGCTTTCTTGAAAATACTTTCGCCGTCTCGAGAAAGTCGTTTGCCATAAACCACATCATATCCTTGATGCCATTTAGCGATCATCTCAACGATAACTGCCGGTGGATCCTGCAGATCTGCATCCATTACGACGACTGCATCGCCTTGGGTGTACCTGATACCAGCGGTAATTGCTAATTGATGGCCAAAATTTCGTGAAAATTCTACCAACCGGATATTTTGGTGGTAGGCTTGATTATCCTGAATCAGTTTGGCACTCTTATCCGTCGAGCCGTCGTCAACAAAAATGAATTCAAAATTTTGTGGCTGGTTGGCAGCGAACTTTTCCAAAGTATCGATGGTCGTTTCAATTCCCGGTTCTTCATTGTAAACGGGGAGCACGATTGAAATTAATTCTCGGTGTTTATCCATTGTGTGACCTCCTTTTATTTATAAATTGACGATAAGTCATACAGAACGCCGGATGAACCCATGCCACCAGGCAGTTGCATGCTTCCTCCTTGACTCGACTTACGAGTAGACTTAGAAGGTGTCTTGCTTGTTGTTTTGTTAGGTTTCATCTTGGATTTGCTACCCATCGATGGCTTGGATCCAGGCTTGCTATTTGGACGTCCCTTACCAGCTGGTGCTTTACCGTTTGAGGCTTTGCCGGTTGGCACTCTGCTCTTGGTCGATTTAGTTGATGAAGTCATTCCTGGACCGCCCATACCAGTTTGAGAACTGGTACTGTTAGCAGATTGATACAGACTTGTCTTAACTTTAGTAGCATGCTTTTTGATCCAATTAATAATCTTGGTGTTACCAGATTTTCCTGAGTAGTAGAAGTATTTCAGATCGCCATTCTTCACTAATTTCTTAAATTGTAAAAGGGTAATTGCCGGATCAGTTCCGTTAAAACCACCCATGGCCATCACGGCCTCACCGGTTTTAATGATATACGGGGCGGCCGTTGTCGAGTCACTAGTCGCAAACAGATATTTGGCGTTGCCTTGGTTCTTTTCAAGGTAATTGAGCAGCTTGGTGTTGACTGAATCGTTGCCCATTCCGCCACCGCCACCAGGCATACCACTGCTTGATGAAGTCAGCAGGGAAGGCCCAGCGGTTGGAATCATTGCTGACTCTGCGGCAATTGTTGGTGTTAATGACCACCAAGCAGGCGCAGCCATGATTGACAGAATGCCACCAACTAATAATGCTTGGAATGCTTTTCCACGGGGCAAAATTGCCAACCCGATCGAAAAACCAATTGCTGCAATTAAAATGATCCAGGTCAGCCATGGATAATAACTATAAACGTACCAGGATTGGAGAGCCGCTGTTGCAATGATTGCAGCAGGGAGCAGATAGAATTTCCAGCTAGTCCGTAAATTGTTTTTAAACAGGCCGACTAGTGAGGTGACACCAGTTCCAAACAGCGCTGCGATCGGTGGTGCCAGCATGATCATGTAATAGGGATGGAAGAAACTCGCGATACTGAAGAAACCATAGACGGGAATCAGCCAGCTTGTCCACAAGATTAATTGCTTTTGTTGAGTGGAAAGTCTGAACCAGCGTTTTCGACGATCTCTGAAGAAGACAAGCCCACCGATCAAACCAAATAGAGCAAATGGCAACAGCCAACTGACCTCTGGCCCAAGAGCGGATTGGAATAGCCTGAATGGACCAGCAGTGCCGATATTGAAGGCACCGCCTCCGCCACCGCCATTACCCATCTTTCCGGGACCGCCTTTACCGCCTCCGTTTGGTTGGCCCTTCATTTGTTTGCCGCCAGGAGGGGTCCCGGTTTTGCCGTTTTGCTTCATACCGGTTGGTGCTTTACCACCACCAGGCATGCCGCCGCCTTTTTTGTTTTGGGTTTTACTATTCATTCCGGCGCCGAACGTCCCACCCGTACCGGTGGTTTGGCCCAGCAGTCGTTCACTACCGTTGTAGCCAAATGCCAGTTCCAGTAACGAGTTGGTTTCAGAACCGCCAACATACGGCCGGCTGCTGGCAGGGGTCATATCGACTGAGATTGGGTATGCCAAAGTGAAGACCAGTAGCGAAACGGTTGCGAAGGTCAGCTTGGTAATTTTTCTTTTCCATGTTTCGTTGGCCGCCAACCAATAAAATAAATACATAGCTGGCAGGATCATAAAGGCCTGCAGCATTTTGACATTAAATGCAATTCCGATTAAGCCGAAACTAATCAGTAGTGACCAGATTTTTCTACTGCCGATTGACTTCTCGAGGAAGTAAAGTGCCAACATTAGGAAGAAAACCAATGTGGCATCCATGTTATTAGTTCGTGAATCCGCGACCACAATTGGTGTCAGAGTCAATGCCAAGGCACTCAAGCGGGCTGCATTTTTTCCAAAATATGGCTGAACTAATCGGTACATTAGATAGACTGATCCAACACCGAAAAGTACCGACGGTAAGACGACACTCCAGCCATGAACACCAAATATTTTTGCACTGATGGCCATGAACCAGAGTGCAACCGGTGGCTTATCGACTGTGATGTAGCCGGCAGGGTCAAAACTGCCGTACCAGAAGTTATGGAAACTTTCAGTCATACTTTTAATGGCGGCTGTATAAAAGGCATTTGCGGAACCGGCCTTCCAAATTTGCCAGCCATAAAGGAATAAAGCGAGGACTAAAATGACGCCTAGGATCCAGTCAAACCTGAATCTGCGTTGTTGATAATTTTGGGTATTTTCGATCGATTGATTATTGGCTGCCATAGCGGCGGACCTCCCTTAAGTTATGTTTGTTGAATACCCAAAACTTTGAAAGTAAAAAATTGGTGGGTACGGTGATTATGAGACTAATGATTGGAATTAAGCGACTGTCAATTAATGGCCAACCACTGGCAAAGTGTGCGAAAAGGACGCTGATTAACCAAGTGAAAATATAAGTCGCATAATATTTCCAGGCGATTGATTTAGCCGAAGTGCCTGTCTGAAATACCCAGCGGTTATTCAATGACAACCCAAGCAGAGAGGTAATCCCATACCCGATCGCCATGGCAATGGTCGCGTTGGTTGGATGCAGCAATAGTAAGTAAATGACATAAGTTAATAATGTGTTCATGAAACCAGTGATTCCAAATTTCAATAATTGCTTTGTACTTGTGATGGATGCGTCACTCCTTTTTGAATTGATGAAATGAGTTTATCTGGTTAACCATAAAACAAGCTTAAAACTTTTGATTTATGATAAGTTATGAATAACTTAGTTGACGGAACGCCCAAAAACCTTTAATTTAATGTCAGCAGATAAAAGGAGAATATTTGATGAAAGAACTTCATATACTAATAATTGAAGATGACGAAGACTTGGCGAAGAGCCTGCAGTTGTTCCTCGGTGAAATCGCCCAGACGACCGTTTCTCATGACGGCTTTGAAGGACAAATGCTGGGTCAGGAAGGAATTTATGATCTGGTTGTTTTGGACCTGATGCTGCCACAAGTCAGCGGTTACGATATTTTGAAACACTGGCGGGCAGAAGATCATTTGAGCATGCCAGTGCTGATTTTGACAGCCAAGGATACTTTGGATGACAAGGTTCACGGCTTTGAATTAGGCGCCGATGATTATCTAACCAAACCTTTTCACCGTGAGGAATTGTTGATGCGGGTCAAAGCTTTATTAAAACGCAGCGGGCGTCTTGGGGATGACAATACACTGTCCGTTGGGCCTTTTAAAGTGAACTTGAGCAATCGGATTGTCGAAGTCAACGGCAAAGAGTTGGCGCTGAACGGTAAAGAATTTGACTTGCTGGTGTACTTTATTCAGAACCCAGATACGATTATTACCAAAGATCAAATTTTCGACCGACTGTGGGGATTTGAATCTGAGACGGCCATCTCAGTGGTCGAAGTTTACATGAGCAATTTACGAAAGAAGTTGAAACAAGCGTCATCGCTTCAGCCAATTAGAACCTTACGGAACGTTGGTTATATGTTTGAAACGGAGGAATCGGATTGAAAAAAAGTGATCCGCAGCAAAAACAGCAGTTAAGCCTTTTCCTGAAAGAATTGGTGGGGTTCGCGCTGCTGTTTGCTGTACTTGGCTTAGTTGTTTTCTTCTTCTTTCATCAATCAATTTATAAAAATATTGACCAGGGCCTGGTCACTCAGAAGCAAAATGTGCTCAGTAATCGCAAAGCACCTCAATTCCGGACCGGTGGCAATAATGGGCAAACACCTGTCCCAGCGAAGCCAAATAATGGTGATACGCCATTTCGAACAAACATCCTGGTGTTCAACAAGAAGGGTCAAATTATCAATGCCCAGATGCTTGGAAACCGGATTTATAATTTATTTATCAATACGGAATTAGAGAAGTCTGAAGTTAACAAGGTTCGTGAAGTTACCCTGATGTCAACTGACAATACACTGCATTATTTCCGGACCCTGTTGATTAAGGTGCCTAAGTCGAATTCCAACCCAATTTATGCGGGTAATTACGTTTTAATTCTGGAAAATATTGACACTGACTTGATGGCGGTTAACAGTTTTAAGCGCTCGCTGCTGATTACGCTGTTCTTCTTCTGGATCGTCGCGATTGCGATTGCTTATTTCCTATCACGATCCAGCATGCGGCCAATTATGCAAGCCTGGAAACGGCAGCGACAGTTTAGTGCCAACGCTGCTCACGAATTGCGGACGCCATTGACAGTGATTCAAAATCAAATGGAATATATGCTTACCAAACCCAAAACCAAGGTCATTGATCAGGTTGATCCAATTTCGACTTCCCTAGATGAAGTTCGGCATTTACAGACATTAACTAATCGACTATTAATGCTGGCACGATCGGATTCCGGAACGATTGAGATTAACAAACAGGAAGTTGATCTCAAACCGTGGTTTAGTCAAATTCTTAAACCATATGATGATATTGCTGCCAGCCAGCACAAGTCTATGGTGACGGTGCTTAAGGCCGTTGGTAAAGGTCATTTGGATAAGGACTTAATCCGACAACTGCTGATTATTTTATTGGATAATGCGATCAAATACACGCCGGCTGGCGGAACTGTAACGGTGGTCACATCGCTTAATCGTGACCGGTTAACGATTGAGGTTCGAGACACTGGAACCGGAATTTCCGACGCGGATAAGAAACGGATCTTTGAACGATTCTACCGTTCGGATAAATCACGGAACTCTAAAACCGGTGGTAACGGACTTGGCTTAGCGATTGCCAAATGGATTGTCCAGCAACATGCTGGGACGATCACCGTGAAGGATAACCACCCTAAAGGGACGGTGTTTGATGTGATGTTTAAACTATAGAGTGTGACGAGACCCGGGGTCAGGGTCATCACCAGGTAGGCTAGGCAGGCATTCAGCCGGCCGTCGAAACACGTTTCTGCCAAATAACAGAGAAGCATCAAAAAAGACAAGCACTAATTTTCACATATTTGTGAAAGTCAGTGCTTGTCTTTTCGATTTTTCCAAAATTTAATGATTATCTTGTTCGGCAGCCTTCTTAATCCCTGGGAACAAATCATATAAGTACTCAAGTGGTTCCACTTTGCCGACCTTATCCGTGTAAACAACTTGGGTGACATTGTCATAAGTCAGTGTGATCAATGATTCGCCATCTTCATCCTTGACGACGTAATAACGAATTCCCAGTTGGATTGCATGAAAAATTAGTCGTTGCGCATCAAAAGAAATATTACCCATTGACGGTAAGAGGGTGGGGGCACCTAATCGCTGAGCACGCCAACGCTTGGCAACTGTTGTTCCAAAATCCATCAGGCTATTATTCTTGATGTGTTTCAGCAGCATGGCTGATGCCGTGAGCTCAGGGTGTGAAACCACTTCGCTAAAGTCATCAAGTGCTTGGAGCTGCTCAGAATGGGCGTGAAGCGATTTGGCCATTTGAATGAGTTCATCAAAGATTTTGATGCCTTCAGTCATTTTAAATGTGGGTTGATCTGGATTTTCGAGTGCAACTTGATTATTCTCAGCGAAGGACTTTTTTAAATCATCTGCAATATTTTCATGATCAATTGGTGTGACCAGAAGATACATCAAGAAGAACTTCAGGAAGTACATCGCGTGGCGGCTGATACCGTTAGGGGTGAATGGCGTATTGTCGAGTACCCGAAATTCCAAGTAGGAAATTCCTTTGGTCCGATAATCTTTGATTTCTTCTTGGCCACGTAACCGCACCGGTCCATAAAACTCAGCTTTTGAGTAGAGCTGGTGATGATCAACGGCGTAGTTGAGGCCATCGATGTAGTGATCCAGACTCGTATAAAGAGTGGTGTCGACATGGTCTTCGGGCTCATTGACATAACCGTAAATGCTGTTTCGAAGACTTCTAACCGGATGGGTCACCTGTTTGGCATCTTCAGCTGATAAGAATCCTTTTTCAGCAATTGGGCTGGCACCAAATAGATAAGTTAACAGCCAACGATGAAGAACAAAATTTTGAGCTAATTGAAAGTATAATGCATTTTTGAAAGCCACCAACGTTTTGAATTGATCCTGGTAGTGAACATAGAGTCGGTTAATGACGGGTTCAGGGATGCTGAAGTTGACGTGGACGCCAGTGATGATTTTTCTGGCAACACCGTATTTTTCGGTCAAATAATCACGATACTTGGCATATGCCGGCCGACCAAAATGGTTCTTTATGAAGTTGACATCTTCATCATCCAGTGCGGGCGGCATGCTGAGCGGCCAGAATGATTCTGACTTGTCGATCGAACGATACAAGACAGTCTGCAGCGTATCCAGTTGATCCAGGACCCCGCCAATATTTGGATTGGGATCCGTGATAATTTCATTCATTGATTCTGAAAAATCTGATTGCAAGTATGGATGATAACGTCTGGAACCCAAATTAGTTGGGTACGGTTGACGGATTAGTTTGCCGTGATTATCAATCCGATGTTCCTCAATTTCAATACCAATTAAGCTATGATACAGCTGCTCTGCCACGTGTTCTTCTTGGATGTACTTTAGTAAGTTTTTCAGCATGTTAAACCCCCAGCCGGAATGATTTACTCATAATTATAAACAAATATCAGCAGAATGGTAGTAATACCGACGTTCTGGTCAAAACGTAAGGATATTTTTAACTTCTGGGAAATAATTTACCTTTTTTCCGTAATTAACAGACAGAAGGTGATGAAATGCTGATAGCAATGAAAGATAACCAATTAATTAATGCAGCTGAATTGAAGAAAGTTCAAATTTCTAAGTACGATTTAACCTGCCCATGCTGCCATGAGCTGGTTATTTTTAAGCATGGACAATACCGAATTCCCCATTTTAGCCATAAAACCAATGCAATTTGCAGCAGTTTCAGTGAGAATGAAAGTCAGGCTCACTTGGAAGGTAAGCTGGCTTTTAAACACGGACTTGAAGCAATGGGGCAGGTAGCGGTTTTAGAATATAATCTGCCTGAAATTCAGCAGCGGGCCGATGTTTATTTGCCTAACCAAAATTTGATTCTTGAGTACCAATGCAGTCCAATCTCATTTGCCGAAATGTCCCGAAGAACGACGAATTACAAACAACTTGGCATTGATGTTTTGTGGATTCTCGGAGATCGTCATTTAACTGCTGCCAAACGATTAGACGGGGTTGCCAAATTTGCTCGGTTTGAGGCGAAACTTGGATTTTACATCATTTATTATTCGGCAAAAAATCAGCAGTTTCGGATTGACTTTCAAATACGGGAGATCGCCGGGAAGCTAACCAGTAGCGTCAGACTCTTTGAAACCTTGAGTGAGCTGCAAAGGTTTGTGGGACAGCCCCCACGGCAAACTTCAAACTGTTCCAACCAACGGGCAAAGGTGTTACTTCTCAATCAACTCAAGCGGATTCAACGAAGTATCGTTATGAAAAATACGACTTATCTCGACATGGTAACCGCCTGCTACCAACAAGGAAAAGTTTTTGTCGGCTGCCCAATCGTTTGTCATGGCAAGAGTGGGGAAGGACTGCCGATTTTTCGGAGGTCGGCTTTATGTTGGCGAGTGTGGATTGTCTTGCAGCTCTTCTCAGGCGGGTCTGGGGAAGTATCCAATCAACAACTAAATCAACTTTTTAAGCAGTCGGTGCAGCTCTTTGGTCAGCAATTTGCGCAAGTGGATGATTATGTGCGCTTCTTTCAAATGGAATTCACTAGTTTTATCTTTAGTCTGCGGGCAACCGGCTACTTGCGACATACAATTTCCGGCGTTCAAATCATCAAACAGCCAATTTGGTTTGCCAGTTATGATCAAAAAAGACAATATATCATGACTGCCAAGCCCGTGGTGTGCTAACCTATTATTAACTAAGGATTTGAAGGAGGACGTTATGTCGAAAACACAAGAATTGCCTCTTAGAAAAGAAGTGCCAGAAGAATTAACTTGGGACCTCACGACAATATATTCTTCAGATGAAGGATTTGAAGCCGATTTTGCTGAAGTTCAGGCTGGGTCAAAAAAGTTTGCCAAGTTGGCCGGAACGATTGAAAAGGATGCTCAATCTCTTTTAACCGCAACGGAAAGCTTGATGAATTTGAGCCGTAAGTTGGAAAAAGCCTATGTTTATTCTCAACTCAAGAACGACCAGGATACCAGCGAAGACAAATACCAAGCGATGTATTCCCGTTCGGAGTCACTAGCCGCTCGGTTTGGAGCCGCCACAGCTTGGTTTGAACCTGAACTATTAAAGATTTCCGATGCTAAAATGACCCAGTTTTATCAGGATGAACCCAAGTTGGCTGAATACAAACGTTTTTTTGATCAAACATTCGAACGCCGAGATCATATCTTGAGCAACGATGTCGAAGAAGTGCTGGCAGGTGCGGGAGACATCTTCTCATCTGGTGAGAAGACCTTTGGCATTTTAGATAATACTGACCTGTCATTCCCAGTGGTCACCGATGAAAATGGCAACAAAGTGAAACTGTCACAGGGTGTTTATGGTATTTTGCTTGAATCCACTAATCAAAGTGTCCGCAAAGAAGCGTTTGAAAAATTGTATCAAGTCTACAATCAGTTCCAACACACACTCGCATCCACTTTGACAACCAATGTTAAGAATCATAATTTTAAGGCAAACATCCGGCATTACGATAACGCCTTAGAGGCTGCTCTGGCCGCCAACGAAGTTCCAACTGATGTTTACAATAATCTGATCCAAGTGGTTAATGAACATCTGGACTTGTTGCACCGATACGTTGCATTGCGAAAGAAAATTTTAGGCCTCGATGAACTTCATATGTATGATATGTATACTTCACTGGTTGGCAAGAATTCACCCCAATATACCTTTGAACAGTCCAAGAAAATTGCTTTGGAGGCTTTACAAGTGATGGGTCCTGACTATGTCAGCCATGTGAAGGAAGAATTTAACGGTCGCTGGATTGATGTTGTTGAGAATCAATTCAAGCGCAGCGGCGGTTATTCATCAGGCACTTATGACACCAATCCATACATCTTACTGAATTGGAAAGATAACCTGGATAATCTGTACACATTGATCCATGAAACCGGGCATAGTATGCATAGCTATTACTCTCATCACAATCAGCCATATCAATACGGGGATTACTCAATTTTTGTGGCCGAAATCGCTTCGACAACCAATGAAAATATTTTGACTGATTATCTTTTGAATAAGTTCAAAGATGATGATGAGATGAAGAAGTTTATTTTGAATTACTATCTTGATGGCTTCAAAGGAACTGTTTTCCGTCAGACTCAGTTTGCTGAGTTTGAGCAGTATATTCATGAACAAGACGCTAAGGGACAGCCGTTGACTGCTAACTTCATGGACAATTATTATCGAGACTTGAACAAGAAATATTATGGGGATGCGGTTATTTCAGATCCACAGATTGGTCTTGAGTGGTCCAGAATTCCACATTTCTATTACAATTTCTATGTTTACCAATATTCAACCGGCTTTGCTGCAGCTTCAACTTTGGCTGACGGCATTGTCAATGGTGATCAGTCCAATGTTGACAAATATCTGAATTACTTAAAATCTGGTAGTTCAGATACACCAACTAACATTATGAAAAAGGCTGGGGTTGACATGACTAAACCAGAGTATCTTGAAAAGGCGTTCCAGATTTTTGAAGAACGACTAGATGAGTTTGAGCGTTTGTATAACAAATAAGATAAAAATACAGGTGCCTGGGAATTTCCCAAACACCTGTATTTTTGAATTGCTTAAATTAGTTAAAGCGTAAGTTTGGTTTTGGATACGGAACGGTCGATGGCTTCTTACTGGCTTGCTCAAAGTGAGCGGCAGAACCGAGACTCTTGGCACAAAAGCCAAACAATGAATTATAATCAAAGTCTTTAATGCGAATGCCACTGTCTTCAACATCTGAGTTAAACAGGACAGTCGTTGATGGATTGGTCACATCCATCTCATGGACCACTCGCTGATCGCAACGAAACATTTTTTCTGCGAGATCGGAACGACGATCTTCTTTGAACATCTCCACGTCCAACCCGTTTCTTTCAGCGAGCTTGTAAACTAACGCATCTGAGTATGGTTCGGAATTAATTAAAAGCTCTTTTTGTAGATCCATCAAGAAATGTCGGCCAAATTTTTTACCTTGGAATGAAGCTGCCTTGAAATCGAGAATTGTATCGTAAGGCAGATTGTGATCGAGATGACTGAGTTCCTTGTTCATTGAAAAGTCGTGCAAAATTTTGATGTTCAGCATCGAAACAAATCTGACACTGATCTGTTTGTTCAATTTTTGTGAAATCCGTTCAATCGTTTTTTCGGCGTCATAACAATGTCGATTAAGTGGATCAACGAATAAATAAATCTCAAGTACCATTATTGCCCCTCCATGTGTAACCGACAACAAAATTAATATACTAATTATTTTCTTCATTAAGAATAACAAATTTTCACACAAAAACAACAATTTTGCTTGAAGTGTGCATGATTCATTGGGAAAGATTGATGAATATGGTAAAATTAAGTCTGATTGAATTTTATCTTGAAGCAATAGCGCGTTCGTTTGAGCGCAACAGATTGGAAGTGTTAGCTTGGTTGAGAATTGGGATGACTTTTTAGTTCCTTACAAACAAGCTGTTGATGAATTAAAAGTAAAACTGCGTGGCATTCGATCACAGTTTTTAAAAATTGATGGTCGCAGTCCAATCGAGTTTGTGACCGGTCGGGTCAAACCCGTTGACAGTATTAAAGAAAAAATGGTTAGAAGACACATTTCCGAAGACCGTCTTGAAGAAGACATGGAAGATATTGCCGGTCTCAGGATTATGTGTCAATTTGTGGAAGACATTTATCAGGTCGTTGACTTGTTACGCAAACGAACTGACATCAATATCCTTGAAGAACGGGATTACGTTCATAACAAGAAGCCGAGTGGATATCGATCATATCATATTATCTTTGAATATCCGGTTCAGATGCTTGATGGCGAAAAAGTCATTTTAGCAGAGATTCAGGTGAGAACCTTGGCAATGAATTTCTGGGCCACGGTTGAACACTCTTTGAATTATAAGTATCAAGGTGAATTCCCTGATGATTTAAAAGGTCGATTGGAACGGTCTGCGGAAGCAGCTTTCCATTTGGACGAAGAAATGTCGGAAATTCGCGACGAACTTCAAGAAACCAAAAAACACGGTCCAGACAAAGATGTAAGGAAGTCGTCTGATGAAAATAGCCATCTATAGTAATCTTGGCGAGTCGTCGAATATTGTCGCAACTTCTCTCAAGAAAAAAATTAAAGAATCACCTGACTTAAGCATCGATGGGCTGAATCCGGAAATTGTGATTTCTGTCGGAGGCGACGGGACCCTTCTGTCCGCATTTCATCACTATCAAGATATTAGCGACAGAATTCGGCTGGTTGGTATTCATACCGGTCATTTGGGATTTTACACCGATTGGCGGGATTATGAAGTTTCCGAGCTGGTAGATAGTTTGGAACATGATGATCGACAGAGTGTCACTTACCCACTGCTGGATATTCGCGTCAACTATGTCAGTGGCGGACCGTCAGATTATGGGCTGGCGTTGAATGAGTCGACCCTTAAACAGATCAGTGGCTCAATGGTTGCAGATGTCTACATCAAAGATACCTTGTTTGAAAGCTTCCGGGGTGATGGACTTTGCGTTTCCACTCCAAGTGGCTCAACTGCTTATAACAAATCAGTCGGTGGTGCAATCATCAATCCAACACTAAACGCCATTCAAATGGCGGAGATTTCCTCAATTAACAACCGGGTGTTCAGAACTTTGGGCTCACCGCTGATTATTTCTCCTGACGAATGGGTCAAGATCGTCCCGAAGAGTTCCAATCGGACAATTCTCACGTGTGATCATCAGATTATCTCCAACCAGGCCGTTGAGTCGGTGGAGTACCGAATTTCCAAACGACGGATTGCTTTTGCCCAATATCGGCATACCCAGTTCTGGCGTCGAGTAAGCAACTCCTTTATTGGCAAGGTTAATTTAGATGACTGATTTTACGTGGAAATATACAGGTAGAGCGCCGATTAAAGTTCGGACATTCATTATGAGTTATGGTATTACGCGAACACTTTTGAAAAAGATTAAATATCACGGCGGGGAGACTTTGGTAAACGGGGAGCAATCACTGGTTAATCGGATGCTGCAGACGGGTGACACAGTTAAAGTTGTGCTACCGCCCGAGCCGGAAAATGATCATGTGAGTGTTTCCAGTGTTCCAATTGAGATTGTCCATGAGGATCCAAACTTCTTGGTAGTCAACAAGCCTGCTGGTGTTGCGTCGGTCCCTTCTCACAACTATTCCGAGGATTCTTTAGTGAATCGGGTGAAGGGCTATTATCAGCGACGTGGCTATGCAAATGAAAAAATTCACATTGTGACCAGGTTGGACAAGGACACCAGCGGATTGGTGATCTTTGCCAAGCACCATTTTGCGCATTCCGTTCTTGATAAACAGCTGAAGGACCGCACAATTCAAAAGACATATTTGGCGATTGTCGCCGGCCGGATTTCCAGTCCCCATTTTGAAATCTATCTGCCAATTGGTCGGACTGAAGATTCATTTGTGAAGCGACAAGTGACCGATACCGGCAAAATGTCGGTGACCGAAGCGTGGACAGTTTGTCGATTAGCTAAGCAAACGTTGCTGCGGGTTCAGTTGCATACTGGTCGGACTCACCAAATCCGGGTTCATATGGACACAATTGGCCACCCGTTGATTGGTGACTGGCTGTATAATCCGGACGATCATTCAATGGCCAGACAGGCGCTCCATTGTGCCGAGATGACTTTTTATGATCCCTTTGCTGACAGAAACATCCATTGTGAAGCGCGCCTGCCTGAAGACATGAGATCATACATCAATCTGCATAAACTTTAAAATAGCTTTGGATTTATCGAGTAAGCTTCCAGCAAAATTTGCTTTCGGAATTTTGATGAGGGGCTTCTTTGTTTGCTGCTGTGATATAATGAACTGCGTTTGTGGAGGGCTTTTAGTGAAAAAAATTGATTTTGGCAGAGATTTTGTGAATCAACATTTAAATTTATTCCGCTGCCCGGTGTGCAAATCGCCATTTGCCGAGATAGCGGGATACAGTTTGGTGTGTCCAAATCAACATTCTTTTGACCTTTCCAAGAAGGGGACGTTGTTTTTCTTAACCAAGCAGGCCAATAATGAGTACGACAAGGCAATGCTTCAAGCCCGTCACAAAATCTTGCAGGCAGGATTATTCGACCCAATTGTCAATGAAATTTCACGTCATTTGAGCGATGGCCCAGAAACCATTCTCGACGTTGGCTGTGGCGAAGGAACGCCGTTGGCACGTTTGTTAAAACTTCGAAGTGGCGACGACACCGCGATTGGGTTTGATATTTCAAAAGATGGTATCAATTTGGCAACTCAACAACCAGTCGATGCGTTTTTCTGTATCGCAGATCTGGCTAGATTACCGTTCAATAACCAAACATTTTCCACCATTATCGATTTATTCTCGCCGTCGGCCTATGATGAATTTAACCGGGTTGCCCAATCTGGCGGCAAGCTAATCAAAATCATTCCCAATAGCAATTATCTTCATGAACTGCGGGAAGCCTTATTTGGCAGCGGTCAGAAGAATAGTTCCTATTCAAATGATAAAGTATTTGATCTGTTTATGAAGCATTATCCAAACGCGACAATCAATCAGCTTACATATCAGTTCTCAATTCCTGACGGGATGCAGCAGGACATGATGATCATGACGCCGCTGCACTGGGGAAAAGATCGTCAAGCCAATGCAACTCAATTGGTTGATGCGATGAAATCAATCACCGTAGACGTTTCCGTGATGGTCGCTGAATTTTAATTATCTGGAGGAAAAAATGACTAATCATAT
Source organism: Lentilactobacillus otakiensis DSM 19908 = JCM 15040 (assembly GCF_001434145.1). GTDB lineage: Bacteria > Bacillota > Bacilli > Lactobacillales > Lactobacillaceae > Lentilactobacillus > Lentilactobacillus otakiensis. The sequence goes on from NZ_AZED01000020.1 coordinate 19,526, forward strand.
CGTACTATTTGAACCATTAATGCCCGCTAATACCGGAAATATTGCCCGAACTTGTGCCGGAACCGACACCGTCCTTGATCTTATCGAACCACTGGGCTTCAGCATCGATGACAAACATCTCAAGCGTGCTGGACTTGATTATTGGGACAAAGTTCAAATTAATTATCATAAGAATTTACCTGAGTTTTTGAAGACGGTTAAAAACCCTAAAAACTTATTTTTGGTTTCTAAATTTGCTAACCAAGATTATACAGATCCCGATTACTCAGATTCTGATCAGGATTATTACTTGTTGTTTGGAAAAGAAACGACGGGATTGCCAGAACCGTTTATGCGCAAGAACCCAGAAAAAGCGATCCGAATTCCTCAAGACGACAATCATATTCGCGCGTTGAACTTGTCTAATACCTGTGCCATTGTGATTTATGAGGTATTGAGACAACAAAGCTTCAACAATTTGGAACGGACGCACAAATATGAGCATGATAAGCTGAAGTAAAGAACGATCATTCTTAGGAAAGGAGGAGACAATCGATGAAAACTAAGCGAACACCAAAGAAAACCGTCAAGAAGCGCGGTCGACCACGGAAAACGACCACCAAGTCAAATCACCAATCCAGCTTTTTACAAAAGTACGCAATTAACGTAATCGGTGGTATTGTGGCCATTTTGGCGTTGCTGGGTTTGTTGCAAGCCGGCATTGTGGGGACGTTTATGATTAACGTTGCCAGGATTTTTGTCGGCAGCCTTTATCCACTCCTGCTCTTGCTTGCAATCGTCGGTGGTATTTGGTTAGCCGGTTTTTCCAGGCTGCCCAAGATCCCTGCCAGATATACCTGGGGAACTGTTCTCGTTTTAATTGGAATTCTTCTCTGGCTAACCTTGATCGAGTACATACAAGCAGCCCAGCCAGTTGACTTTATTAATTTTAATTGGGAAAAACTGACTGATGATATTGCCTCCTCGAATAGTGATTCTAATATTGGCGGCGGAATTCTCGCTGCAGTGTTGTTCTATGTATCTCATTTATTGTTTGGCAAAATTGGGACCGGAATTGTTGCCAGCTTGATTATTTTATGTGGCGGGTTTGTGCTCTTCGATATTTCATTTGCAAAGATTTTCACGGGCCTACGGGCATGCTTGACGTTTATGAAAGCACGGATTGCCAAGGCCAGACAGCATACAGGCGAGAAGCGGGCTAAACAGCCTGTTAAGCCAACTCCGGCCACCACGCAAGATAGTCACACCCAAGTTGATGATGTTCCTGACAGCAGCGATAATCAACCAAATAAGCTGTCGCCGTCGACCATCACAATTTCAGGGATGCCGGTAACCGAGGAAACTAAGCAGGCGGCTCAATCGGCTCCCAAGAAGCCAGCACCTAAAGAAGATAAAAGCGCTGACGAATCTTCCGACGTGGATTTGGTTGATGTTAAAGAAGACGATTCTTACAAACTGCCAACCACTGATTTGCTCACTCAGATCCCACAAGATGACCAGTCCGGTGAGTTACAGTCAATTGACCATAACGCGCAAGTTTTACAAAAGACTTTGGATAGTTTTGGCGTTAAAGCCGAAATTAAACACGTCAGTTTAGGCCCATCAGTCACTAAATATGAACTCCATCCTGACATTGGGGTGAAAGTCAGTCGGATTGTGAATCTGGCTGACGATATTGCTTTGGCATTAGCTGCCAAGGACATTCGAATTGAAGCACCGATTCCTGGTAAATCGCTTATCGGAATTGAGGTCCCTAATCGAAAGATTGCCACAGTTTCCTTCAGAGATGTTGTCGAGCATCAACCTGACAACCATGGGCACGTTCTTCAAGTGCCATTAGGCAAGGATGTCAACGGTAACGTAATTACCGCCGACCTGACCAAGATGCCGCATCTATTAATTGCCGGGTCAACCGGTAGTGGTAAATCAGTTGCCATCAATGGCATTATTACAAGCATTTTGCTGCATGCGAAGCCAAGCCAGGTAAAACTGATGCTGATCGATCCCAAGAAGGTTGAATTAGGTGTTTATAATGGGATTCCTCATTTGCTGAGCCCAGTGGTTTCCGAACCAAAGAAAGCCGCCAGAGCACTGCAAAAAGTCGTTTCTGAGATGGAAAATCGTTATGAGTTGTTCGCTAAATTTGGTCAACGAAAGATTAGTACCTATAATGATTTTGTTGCTAAAAACAATCGTGAGAATGACACCAAAATCCAACCAATGCCTTACATCGTCGTGATTGTTGACGAATTGGCAGATTTGATGATGACTGTTTCCAACGATGTCGAGGCTGCCATTATTCGGTTGGCTCAAATGGGCCGGGCAGCTGGAATCCACATGATTTTGGCAACTCAACGGCCTTCAGTTGACGTTATTACTGGTTTGATCAAAGCCAACGTCCCTTCAAGAATTGCCTTTGCTGTTTCAAGCGGAATCGATTCACGGACAATTATTGATACCAACGGTGCCGAGAAGTTGCTAGGCCGTGGGGACATGCTGTTCCTGCCGATTGATTCCAACACACCGATTCGAGTGCAGGGCGCCTTTATTCCGGATAAGGATGTTTCCAGAGTTGTTAAATTCATCACTGATCAGCAGTCCGCCGATTATGACGAATCCATGATGGTCAGCGATGAGGAAATCAAAGAAGAGGATCAAGAAGATTCTGAAGATGATTTATTCAACGATGCGCTTGAATTTGTGGTTGATCAACAAAAAGCCAGCACTTCATTACTCCAGCGGCATTTCCGAATCGGTTATAACCGGGCTGCCCGGTTAATTGATGATTTGGAAAAGCGTGGCTACATCGGACCTCAAGATGGCAGCAGGCCGCGGCAGGTTTATAAGGAAAAGCAAGGATAAATAAAAAAGAGGCTGGGACAAAAGCTTTCACTTTTGTCTCAACCTCATCTGGTTCGTTTGATTAAAGAAATGTCATGATCGCTGAAATGACCAGTGAACTGATCGTTGCAATGATCATAATCCAAACGAATACCAATGTGATTTTTTGAAATCTTGTTCTTTTTTTACGCGCCAATGTTTGCACCACTTTCTCTTGTATTCCATACACAGTTTAACTATCATTATCGTTCAATGCAATATGTTTTGTCAAAATCAGGAGGGTAACTTATGCATATTTCTCCTTGGATGACTGACACGGCAACGTTTCTAATTCAATTGCTGATTCTTTTTGCAGTTGCCGGGTTCCTAGTTATTTTAAGAAAAAATCATTTTTTTCGGTCGAAGGTTCGAATTAAACCACTCGATTTTTGGCCGCCGATTTTGTTGTACTTCATTCATGAAATTAGTAAAAAGGGCTTGTCGGGATCATTTATTCCGGAAGTCGTGATCGTCTGGTTGGGACTCACCTTAATTGTGCTGTTGTGGCAGATTTTTACCAATCCCAAATTAACATACAAAAAATTTTTTGTTACCTTCTGGCGATTTAGTGACTTGTTTTTATTTGGCTGCTGGATTGTTGTGGGAATTTATGTCATCTTTGAAGCTATTTAAATTGAAATTAGTTGATTGAATCAAAGCAGATTTTCTGCTTTGATTCTTTTTTTGTAGAAAATTGGGTGCATTTCCCCACCAATTCCAAATCGCTTATATATCAAGGTACACGTAAGCTTTTGCTAATTATGAAACCGTTTCATAACAAAAAAATTACAAATTTTGAGGATACGTGGTTGATAGTGGTGGATTGTGGTAGAATGTGATTGTAAACTGAAATTGGGGGTGATGACGACATGTTCATGGGTGAATATCAACACAATATTGACGCCAAAGGACGTATCATCATCCCCGCGAAGTTTCGCCAGGACTTGGGTGACAAGCTTGTTGTGACTCGAGGAATGGATGGATGTCTGTTCGGATATCCAATGGACGAATGGGAAAAGGTTGAACAAAAGATCGACACTTTACCCGTTAATAAAAAGGACGCTCGGTATTTCACGAGGTTCTTCTTCTCAGCCGCTGTTGAATGCGAGTTCGACAAGCAGGGGAGAATTAATATCCCTAGTACATTAAGGGATTATGCAAGTATTGAGAAAAAATGTGTTGTCGTCGGCGTATCCAACCGTTTTGAAATTTGGAGCGATGATCGCTGGAATGACTTTAGCAAAGATGCAGAACAAAACTTTAATGATATCGCTGAAAATATGATTGATTTTTAACAGACACGACATGCAGGAAATGGGGGTGATCGAATGTCTGAATTTAAGCACGTGACTGTCCTCTTGAACCAGGCAGTCAAGGGGTTGAACATTGATCCTGATGGCACATACGTTGATGCAACGTTAGGTGGTGGGGGACATACCACAAAGATACTTGAACAATTGACAACCGGTCATCTCTACTCGTTCGACCAGGATGAAGAAGCGATTGATTATAATCAACAGCATTTGGCCAAGTACATTCAGGCTGGCAAGTTGACCCTGATTCACGATAATTTCCGTCATCTGAAATCTGCGTTGCAAAATGTTGATGTCACAGGAATTGATGGGATCGTTTATGATTTGGGCGTCTCCTCACCGCAGTTTGACGAAGCGGGCAGGGGATTTAGCTACCGGTTTGATGCCCGACTTGATATGCGGATGGACCAAGATAACCCGGTCGACGCGTGGAAAATTGTTAACGAATGGCCCTATGAAAAATTAGTCCGGATATTCTATCGGTATGGCGAAGAAAAATTTTCTAAGTCGATTGCCAGACGAATTGAAGCGGTTCGAGCAGAACACCCAATTGATACCACCAACGATTTGGTGGAAGTAATCAAAGAGGGAATTCCTGCAGCAGCAAGACGTCATGGCGGCCATCCTGCGAAAAAAGTCTTTCAGGCAATTCGAATTGCCGTAAATGATGAGCTGTCAGCTTTAGAGGACTCATTGGAACAGGCACTTGATTTATTAAAAGTTAATGGGAGAATTAGCGTTATAACGTTTCAATCGTTGGAAGACCGGTTGGTTAAGACGATGTTCAAAGAAAAAACATCCTTACCGGAATTACCACCGAACTTACCGATTATTCCTGAAGGTATTAAGCCGAAATTTAAAAGTATCACTAGAAAACCAATTGTTCCAACCGAATCTGAGCTAGAAGAGAATCATCGTTCACATAGTGCAAAGTTGCGAATAATTGAACGAATTAAAAATTAAAATAAAGGAAGAGTACATATTATGGCCCAAAATAATTTAGCTCATAACCTAACAGAACAGCCGCAGCCGTACGTTTCTGCCCCTGACCAGGTTAAGATCAAAAAGGTGAGCATTTCCAAAGCACTCAAACTTTCATCATTTGAAAAGCTGTTAATTGTGTGTGGCAGTGCCGTCTTAACTGTGTTAATGTTAGTAGTTGTATCGTCAAAAATTGCTTTATCAAACTCGCAACATGAACTGCAGCATTTGGATAACCGAATTGTGAATGTTCGCAACAACAATACAAATTTAAAACAACAGATTGGTGAGCTTCAAAGCAGCACCCGTCTCGATAAAATTGCACATAAGAGCGGGATGTCCCTCTCAAATGCAAACATAAGGAATGTTACTAAATGAAAGATTCATCTGATCGTTCCGCAGACAAACTGAATGCCCGTAAAAGCCGGAAAATTGTTGGAATAAGTTTGTTCCTCACATTTTTCCTGCTTTTTGCGTTTTTAGGCACCCGTTTATTAGTGATTGCGGTAGGAAAAAACGTTAAAAATGTCAATTTAAATGACCGCGCTGAAAAACTGTATACTCAAACTCAGACCCTCAAAGCCAAACGAGGATCTATTTACGATGCAGACGGAAACCCAATTGCGGAAGATACCAGTACATATTCGTTATATGCAGTTTTAGATAAAACACAAAAGGGACTAAACGGCAAGCCACTTTACGTTGTCAACAAATCCAAGACCGCAAAAGTGCTTTCTAAATATCTGCCAATTACTCAGAAAAAAGCCATGAAAATATTGTCTCCTAAGAACAAGCAGCCATTCCAAGTTGAATTCGGTAGTGCAGGGACGAATATTTCCTTATTGACCAAGAAGAAGATTCAAGCTGAAAAATTACCAGGGATTGATTTTGTTCAAAAACAAGCCAGACTTTACCCCAACGGTGTTTTTTCGTCTAACCTGATTGGTGTTGCGGTTTCAGAGACCAACAAGAAGACCGGAACTGCTAACCTAGTTGGTCAAATGGGAATCGAACAAGCCTTCAATAAGACGTTGGCTGGCCAAAATGGATACAAAGACGCTCAATATGATGTATACGGCTACAAGCTTCCTGGTAAACAGCAAAAAGAAAAGGCCGTCAAAAACGGTAACAACGTTTATACGACAATCGATTCACGGATTCAAACTTTGCTTGAAAGTGAAATGAATTCTGTTCAATCACAAGTTCACGCGGCAGGAATGAATGCCGTATTGATGGATGCCAAGACCGGAAAAATTGTGGCAGCTTCTCAACGGCCAACTTTTAACGCGGCCACTTTGAAAGGAATCGGATCGGCCTGGACAAACACTTTATCCTCTGATATGTATGAACCTGGTTCAACAATGAAGGTCTTTACACTTTCATCAGCGATCGACTCTGGGCATTACAACGGGACTGACACTTACGAATCAGGACGTTATTCGATTGACGGTAAAATTGTGCCTGATTGGAATCCTGCTGGTTGGGGCTACATTACCTATAACAAAGGGTTTGCTCTTTCTAGTAACGTTGCCATGGCCCATTTGGAGCAGCAAATGGGGCCAAAAACCTGGAAGAAATATATTCACAGATTTGGGTTCCTTAAGAGTACTAACAGTGGTCTTCCCGGTGAATTAACCGGACGAATTCAGTTCAATTACCCAATCGAACAGGCTGATACTTCATTTGGTCAAGGAATTGAAGTTACAACGATGCAAATGATGCAGGCTTTATCTGCAGTTTCAAATAATGGTACAATGATGAAGCCGTACTTTATTTCTAAAATCACAAATCCGTCAAATACAAAGACGATTAAGAAGTATGGTAAAAAAGTTGTTGGCCACCCGATTAGTGCTACGACTGCAAAGGCGGTCCGTAAGCATATGCAGGATGTTGTTTACAAATCTTACGGAATTGGTGCCGACTACAAAATTAAGGGTTACCGGGTTGCTGCCAAGACCGGTACAGCTCAAGTCAGCAATGGCATGGGCGGCTATGCTTCAGGCGACGACAGCTATCTATACTCGGTTGCCGGCATGGTCCCCGCAAACAACCCCCGTTACGTGATGTTTATCACGATGAAACAACCTAAATTGACTGGAACCAAGACTGCTACTCAGCTATTGGCCGAAATCTTCAAGCCAGTCATCACGAGGGCATTACAAAACTCGAATGCTAAACAAGCAACCGTCAAACGTCAGGTGCCAAATGTAACCTACCAGACAACAACTTACGGCAAACGGATCATGAATGAAAAAGGATTCGATGTTGTGACGATTGGGAGTGGCGATTCGATTTTGAAGCAGTCTCCAAGTTCTGGTACAACACTGAACGAACAAAAACGGGTTTTCCTATTGACCAATAAAGGCTGGAAGATGCCACGAATTATTGGCTGGAGCAAGAATGACGTCAAGCAATTTTGTTCTTTGACAGGCTTAAAACTCGAATCAACTGGCAGCGGTTATGCTGACAGTCAAAGTATCAATTTTGAAAAGTCAATTGATACTGGAGATGTCTTGAAAGTAAATTTTGAATAACTAAGGATGGTACATGTCTATTATGGGGAATTGGGTAATACCTTTATTAAGCACTTTTTTGATAACGGCAATTTTTATGCCAAGTTTAATTAAGTATTTTCGAAGCCGGCACGAAGGCCAAATGATTAGAGAAGAGGGCCCTTCCTGGCACGAAAAAAAGTCAGGAACCCCGACGATGGGCGGCATTTTATTTATTGTTGCTATCGTGTTGACTGATCTGGTCTTTGGCTGGTTTGAAAAAATGTTGAATCCAACATTACTAATCTTACTGTTTGTGTTAATCACATATGGTTTGATTGGGATGTGGGATGACAGTATTAAGCTGTTTAGACGCCAAAACGAAGGATTAAAAGCTTGGCAGAAAATGCTGGGTCAAATTGTGGCTGCCGTGATTTTTTCGGCGGTATACATACATGAAGGCTTCCCGATGGCAATTAAGATTCCGTTTGCCGGAGACCTTCAATTGGGATATTGGTACATTTTGTTCATTGTCTTTTGGCTGGTTGGCTTTTCAAATGCGGTCAACCTAACTGATGGCTTAGATGGCTTAGTTGCCGGATTAGGGACAATCTCATTTGCAGCATATGGCATTATTGCCATCGTTCAAAAGCAAACCGAAGTTGCGGTTTTTTGCTTCTCGGTTGTAGGTGGCTTATTGGGCTTTTTCATTTTCAATCACAAGCCGGCCAAAATCTTCATGGGAGACATGGGGTCTTTGGCACTTGGTGGGGCACTTGCCTGTGTCTCCGTGTTGGTTCATCACGAATTCTCACTGTTAATCATTGGGATTATATATGTCTGTGAGACCGCAAGTGTGATTATTCAGGTCGGCTCATTTAAACTGACTGGTAAGCGGGTCTTTAAGATGACACCAATTCACCATCACTTTGAAATGAGTGGCTGGTCTGAATGGAAGATAGACATTGTCTTCTGGCTGATTGCCATTGTGGCATCTGCAGTAAGCATCATCACGATTGTATAGAGGTTGGGACAAAACGGCTGGTTTTGTTTCCAGCCTATTTGACTATTCAAATGACGAAAAACGAGGGAATAAAATGAAAAAAATTGATGACTATCAAAATAAAAAAGTATTGGTACTTGGAGCTGGCAAGAGCGGCACCCACGCTGCTGAACTCCTGAAAGAATTAGGTGCGACCGTTGTTTTAAATGATTCAAAACCAAGCTCAGAATTACCTGAAGTGGCTGAGCTTGAAGCTGCCGGAGTCAAAACGATTACCGGTAAACAGGATCCAGCTATTTTGGATGATGGATTTGACATGATGATCAAAAATCCAGGAATCCCCTATGATAACGCTGTTGTTGCTGCGGCTGTCGATCACCATCTGCCAATTATCACGGAAGTTGAGTTGGCTTCTCAAATTACCGATGCAGAAATCATCGGGGTAACTGGGAGCAATGGTAAAACCACGACAGTAACCATGATCACTAAGATTTTGAATCAGGAACGTGAAAAAGGCCATGCCTATGCAGCTGGGAATATTGGAATCTCAGCCACTGAAACGGCCAAGAAGGCCACTGCTGACGATACGATTGTCATGGAACTTTCAAGTTTCATGCTGTTGGGGATCAAAACTCTGCATCCACACGTTGCGGTTTTGACCAACATCTTCTCCAACCATTTGGATTATCACAAGACTCGTGAAAATTATGTGAATGCTAAAATGCGAATCACGATGAACCAGACACCTGACGATTTCTTTGTCGTTAACTTTGATTCGGATGAATGGCGTGGCTTGAGTAAACGAAGTGCTGCCAAAGTGGTCCCATTTGCGCGGACGACAGAAATTGATAAAGGTGCTTACGAAAAAAACGGCAAATTATATTACAACGATGAATTCATTATGAACGCCGAGGATATCAAGGTTCCCGGCAAACAAAATGTTGAGAATGCCTTGGCTGCCATTGCCTGTGCCAAAGTCTTGGGTAAATCTAATTTAGCAATTACCAACGTTTTGGAAACCTTCACTGGTGTCCGTCATCGTCTCCAATTCGTTCTCGAAGCCAACGGCCGTAAATTCTACAATGATTCCAAGGCGACTGACATTGAGGCCACTCAGATTGCACTTGAAGGATTTGACAAACCAGTTGTGTTATTAGCAGGTGGATTGGATCGCGGATACACTTTTGATAAATTGATTCCACAATTTAAAGACCATGTTAAAGCTGCTGTGTTGTTCGGAGAAACGGCTGACCTTTTGGAAGATTCCTTAAAGAAAGCTGGGATCACAGACATTCAGAAAGTTGATAACTTGGACCAGGCTGTTCCAGCGGCATACTCATATAGTGATGAGGGGGATATCGTCTTGTTGTCACCCGCTAATGCAAGTTGGGATCAGTTCAAGACTTTTGAAGAACGTGGAGATCGATACATTGCAGATGTTGAAAAGCTGACGAATAAGCAGGAGGGTCACTAATGCGTTTAATCATTTCTGGTGGCGGTACCGGTGGGCATATTTACCCGGCGCTCGCCATTATTGAAGATTTATTAAAACAAGAACCGGATTCTGAAGTGCTCTACGTTGGTTCTAAGCGAGGCTTGGAAAGTTCGATTGTTCCTGAACAAGGAATTAAATTTATCGCTTTGGAAATCCAAGGCTTTAAACGGTCACTTTCACTGGAAAACTTTAAGACGGTCGCTTTATTCCTTAAGAGTGTGCATGAATCCAAGAAAATTATTAAAGATTTTAAACCAGATATCGTGATTGGAACGGGTGGCTATGTATCCGGGGCCGTCGTTTATGCGGCCGCCAAAGCTCACATTCCAACTATGATTCATGAACAAAACAGCGCCGTCGGTCTCACCAACAAGTTTTTAAGCCATTACGTTGATAAAATTGCGATTGGTTTTCACGAAGCTGCAGATCAATTTCCGAAAGAAAAAGTTGTTTTTGCCGGCAATCCTCGTGCCCAACAGGTTGCCAATATGAAGAGTACGTTCAAATGGTCAGACATTGATCTACAGGATAATGAACCGACTGTTCTTATTTTTGGTGGGAGCCAAGGTGCACCAGCAATCAACAAAGCCGTGATTGGCGCAATCAGTGAATTTAATCAGCGAAAGTATCAGGTTGTCTTTGTGACTGGCCAGAAGCGTTACCAAAACGTGATGGATTTGCTGAATAAGACACGGATCAGTAGCAACATCAAGATTTTGCCCTACATAAATAACATGCCGCAAGTCTTACCAAAAGTTTCATTGATTGTTGGCCGTTCAGGTGCCACCAGCATTGCTGAAATCACTGCGCTTGGGATTCCGGCTGTTTTGATTCCAAGCCCGTATGTCACTGCCGACCATCAAACCAAAAACACAATGAGTCTGGTCAGTCGTGGGGCCGCTTTGATGGTCAAACAGGATGACCTAAATCCTAAAAGTTTGTTAAAGGCGGTTGATCAGTTAATGCACGATTCAGCTGCACGTGAGAAAATGGCAGATAATTCGAAAAAACTCGGTGTGGTTGATTCAGCCGACGAAATTTTGAATTTAGCCCGGACATTAATTAAGTAGTTCGGTTATCGGGGGTAGAGCTCGTGGGAACACAGGACCAAAACGAGAAGGATCACGGAGGATTGTTTCGTGATTTTCAAAATAGGAATGTCAAAAAAATGTGGCCATTGGTGATCCTGATTACCGTCATTTTATTGGTGATGATTTTCATGATTTCATCATATAGCCGGGTTAAAAGCGTGACGGTTAGTGGCAATGAAATTGTCAGTGACAAGCAAATCAAGGGCTTTTCACCAGTCAAACCGGGCACATCGCTTTTTGCCGTTTGGGGAAAGACTGACAAATTGGCCCAGTCACTCAAACAACGCAGTATGCGGATGCAATCTGTTAAAATGAAATTAGTGAACTTCAACCAGATCAAAATTAAGGTTGAGGAATATCCAACTATTGGGTATCTGTATGTCCATGGCGGCTATCAACCGATTTTAAAAAGCGGCGTGATCATCAAGGGTAAAGTTTTGAATCCCAAAGCTGGCTTTCCAGTTCTAAAGAAATTTAAGAATCCAGAAAAGTTACGGCGGACGATTAAGCAATATCGAAGGATCAGTCCACCGGTTCGAGCCGTCATGAGTACGATTAGTTTTTCTCCAACCAAGAGCAATCCTGATCGGATCTTCATTCAGATGAGTGATGGCAACAAAGTGTACGCTTCAATCAGTACGTTTGGCGACAAAATGGATTATTATCCAAGCATTAATTCCAAGCTAAAAGTTAAAAGTGTGATCAATTTGGAAGTCGGCGCATATTCGTATCCAATTTCCAAAAAGCAAACTTCTTCAAATACGACCACAATGCATGGTTATTAGTGTCAATTAATCTTTTTCGATGATTATGATTGTGTTAAACTTATGTTATGTTCAGAAAATATTCTACTAGATGTGGAGGTTCCTTACATATATGGATAATTCGGGTTTATATGTGGGACTTGATATAGGAACTACCTCAATAAAAGTAATTGTTGCAGAAAAAGTAAAAGGGCAATTGAACGTTATTGGTGTGGGAAATCAGCCTTCTAATGGATTGAGCCGTGGTGTGATCGTGGACATCGATCAAGCTGCTGAAGCAATTCGGAGTGCTGTAAATCAAGCTCAAGAAAAAGCAAGTATTGAGATTAAAGACGTTATTGTAAGTGTTCCAGCGAACATGTTACGGATTGAACCATGTAATGGGCTAATTACCCTGGATGATCAATCACGTGAGATCACTGAAGAGGATGTCAGAAATGTTGCGGCATCGGCTTTGGGGACCAGTTTGCCTCAGGAACGAGAGATAATTGATATTCAACCGGAAGAATTCATCGTTGATGGATTTGACGGCATCAAAGACCCTCGGGGGATGGTCGGCGTTCGCCTTGAGATGCGCGGTAAACTAATTACCGGTTCTAAAGGTATTATGCACAACCTACAAAAGGCTGTTAACAAAGCCGGTTTGAACATCATGTCCACTGTTTTGACACCTTTGGCTGAGAGCCATGTTGTGTTAAATGACGGTGAGCAAGACTTTGGGACGATTATTGTGGACTTAGGCGGCGGTCAAACAACCGCTTCAGTCATTCACGATCATCAGTTAAAATATGCCACAACCGATCCTGAGGGCGGCACATTTATCACCAAAGATATTTCAATCGTTTTGAATACATCAATGGAAAATGCTGAAAAGATCAAACGTGATTACGGTTATGCAGATTCTCTGCAGGCGTCCGCGGACAATGAATTTCCAGTTGAAGTGGTTGGTCAATCTGAACCAACCTACATCGACGAACGTTATCTTGCAGAAGTGATCGAAGCACGTTTGAGCCAGATTTTTGATCGAATTAAGGATCGCTTAAACCAGATTCAAGCACTCGATTTACCAGGTGGAATTGTTCTAACTGGTGGTGTGGCTGCACTCCCAGGAATTGCCGAATTAGCCGCTGACCAATTCAACACTAATGTCAGGGTCTATATTCCTGATCAGATGGGATTGCGACACCCATCATTTACAGCTGCACTTTCACTGGTGTCATACTTTGCCGACTTGGCAGACGTTGATATGATTGTTAGATCGGCCGTTGGTGCGACATTAACCAAGGCGCCTAAGCTTAGTCAGCCGGAACAGGCTCAAAAGCCAGTTTCTGGCAAGGCTAAGAAGACCAAGAAACCGACACAGAAGAAAAAACGCGGTGAAGGAATCAAGAATTTCTTTAGTGATTTCTTTGATTAAGCACTTAAACGGAGGGAAAAGACAATTATGGAGTATTCATTAGATTCCACCGATAACCACGGTGCAAACATAAAAGTTATTGGAGTTGGTGGCGGGGGAAGCAATGCCGTTAACACAATGATTAACTCAGATGTAAAAGGTGTTGAATTTATCGTTGCCAACACCGATGTTCAAGCTTTAGCAACCTCAAAAGCCGAAACCAGAATTCAACTTGGCCCTAAACTCACTCGTGGGTTGGGTGCCGGTTCAAATCCTGATGTTGGTGCCAAAGCTGCTGAAGAAAGTGAAGAAGCCATCACCGAAGCACTCGAGGGTGCCGACATGATCTTCGTCACTGCCGGAATGGGTGGTGGTACTGGTAACGGTGCCGCTCCAATCGTAGCTAAAATCGCTAAGGACCAGGGCGCACTCACTGTGGGTGTTGTCACCCGGCCATTTAGCTTTGAGGGCCCACGTCGAGCAAAATATGCCGATGAAGGGGTTGCTCAACTCAAGGAAAACGTTGATACATTAATCGTTATTTCAAATAACCGTTTACTTGAAATGGTCGACAAGAAGACACCGATGATGGATGCCTTCAAGGAAGCCGATAACGTTTTACGTCAAGGTGTTCAAGGAATTTCTGATTTAATCACTAGCCCTGGATACGTTAACTTGGATTTTGCCGACGTTAAGACTACGATGCAGGATCAAGGCTCAGCTTTGATGGGTGTTGGAACTGCCAATGGTGAGAACAGAACTGCTGAAGCAACTAAAAAAGCTATTTCTTCACCATTGCTCGAAGTTTCAATTGATGGTGCAGAACAAGTATTGTTGAACATTACCGGTGGTCCTGACTTGTCATTGTTCGAAGCTCAAGATGCTTCCGACATTGTGTCACAAGCGGCTACCAGCGATGTCAATATCATTTTTGGTACTTCAATAGACGAGACATTGGGCGATGAAGTTCGAGTTACAGTTATTGCCACAGGGATTGACAAAAAGAAAGCAGAACAAGGTCGGATGGCTTCAAGACGAACAAGATCTGCGCGTCCACAGCCAACTGCCCGTCCACATTCTGATCGCCAAGCGCCTGCAAATGATCAGTCAAAAGATAATTCAAATTCCAAGAGTGATCCACTTGGTAACTGGGATATCAGAAAACAACCAGCTGCTACTCGTCCCGCAGCTCAAGATGAGTTCAGTGACGTTGAGAAGAAGGACTTCGATCCATTCCAACCTGATGTTAATTCTGATGATTCCAAACCAGATACCAGCGATGACTCACAAGACGACATTCCACCATTCTTTAAACACCGTCGTCGCGACAAGTAATATCATTTGACCGGTGTGAATGTTTGGTGAAATGTGAAAGGACACGAAATGCCAAAATTTAATTTAGCTAATTTTTTTGGGATGGATACAGACCAACCAGAAAATCAAATTGATAAGCCGGCGGACAACGTTGTATTGATGAATCGACAAGAACCAGAATCAAGTAGCATAGTTGTGTTTGAACCAGTCAACTATACAGATGTTGATACCATTGCCCAAAAATTATTAGAGGACAGTGCTGTCATCATCAAGTTGGATAAATTGGACAACAATTCAGCTGCCAGAATGGTTGATTTCCTGAATGGTGTTTTGTTTGCCATTCATGGATCAATCAACCGACTTGGCAGAAACATCTTCATTTGTTCACCGAAGAAATTTCAAGTAACTGAGTAATCTCGATAAATAAGGAGCAACCTATTGGTCACATTTGTTATGTATGCAGTTTGGTTCATCGACAAGGCTATCAACATTTACATGTTGTGTATTGTCGTTTATGCCCTGATGAGTTGGTTCCCGAATGCCTATGGGACAGCAATTGGCCGTTTCTTAGCCCGAATTGTTGAGCCATTTGAGAGTTTATTTAACTTTGCAACAGTTGGAATGATCAGCTTAGCGCCAATCGTTGCTTTAGCTGTACTCACGTTTGTTCAAATGGGCGTTAATTATTTAGGACAATTGTTGATAGGATATTAATGGTGTATACGTTTCAGCCAGAGGGGGAAATATCTTGGTAGACTCGAATATTTCGCAACACTATCGACAGGCGGAGTTGCCTTTTTTAGAGTCAATCGACAGTTTGAGCGGCAGAGTTGCAAATGAATATCGACCGATCCTTACTGATTTTTTAAATCCTAGACAGCTTTATATACTTGAAACAATCGTTAATAGATACGAAGGTGTCTCGTTTCAAACGTTTGGTGGTTTTCCTTCGGCAGAATTAAAGCGGGCAGTCGCATTCCCTGATTACTTTGTTCCTAAAGCGGATGATTACAACATCACGGCTTTTCAGATCGATTATCCCAGTAAATTTGCCACGTTGTCACACGGCCAAATCTTGGGATCAATCATGGGAAGCGGCATTGACAGGGATGTCATTGGTGATATCGTGACCGATGGTCTGAACTGGCAATTCATGTGCGAAACCGAAATGGCGGACTATGTCCAGACCCAAGTTGATCGGATTGGTAAGATTAAAATCAAACTGAAGCAAATTCAACCTGAAGATATTATTGTTCCGGTTGATGAAAGCGAGGAGGTAACCACAACGGTTGCCTCTTTGCGGGTGGATGCACTCGTTAGTGAAGGATTCCACATTTCTCGCCATCATGCTAAGGAATTGATTGAAGGCGGGATGATTCGGATTAACTGGGAAGACGCGGGCCGACCTGATTTGGAAATTTCTATTCAGGATATTATTTCAGTCCGCGGCTTTGGCAGGTTGGTTGTCAAAGATATTGCCGGCACTACCAAAAAGGGTAAGATTCGAATTGTATTAAAAGTATATAATCGAAATAAATAGGAGGATTGAATCATTATGGTATTAAGTCCACAAGATATTCATAACAAAGAATTTTCGACAAAATTACGAGGTTACAATGTTGACGAGGTTAATGATTTTCTTGATCAAGTGATTAAGGACTATCAGATCGTTTTACAGGAAAATAAGGATTTGAATTCTCAACTAAATGAGTCCAAAGACAAACTTTCTTACTTCAATGATTTGAAAGATTCTTTGAACCAATCCATCTTAGTTGCCCAGGAAGCTGCCGACAAAGTTAAGACGAATTCGAAAAAAGAAGCTGAAATCACCAGTCGAGAAGCACAAAAGAAAGCTGACGACATTTTGAATGCTGCCAACGAAAAAGCCGATGCTGTTTTGGAAGAAGCTTCCAAGCGCGCTAAGAAGTTAGCTATCGAAACCGACGATTTGAAGAAGAACACTCGGGTCTTCCGTCAACGACTTCAAGTAATGTTGGAAAGCCAACTTGAAGTGATCAAAGGTTCCGATTGGGATCGATTAGTTGAAGAAAAACCCACGACAACTTACGAAGATATTGAAAAAGTTGTTGGAAGCCTTGACAACATTGCAAAGCCAGGGGTACAATCTGAAACTAAACAGAGTAATGGTGCTGAGGCAGTTGAAGGCACACCGGCTACAGTGGATGATTCAAAGGAAACCGTTGTGATTTATCCAGATGGCAGCACAAAAAATGAATAGCTAATCGATTAGAGAAAAGAAAGTTACTGGCTGACACAACAGCGAGCTGAAGATAGTGGGAGTTCAGCAGTCACCAACCAGTAAATCGATCACCTCTAGTACATAAATCGATTATCGTAAGAGATAGAATTTTTTAAATTCTAAAATTGGGTGGTACCGCGAAGACTTCGTCCCTTGTGACGGGGCCTTTTTTTGTAGAGTGCGATGAGGGCTGGGTGGCCCCGGAGCACGTTTCCACTAAATAACAGTCAAACAACCACAAATTAAACTGTCACCCACAGCCAACACCACCATACCAAATCACCATTACTCCCAATAAATATAACCATGAAAGGAAGCCCATCAATGCGAGTAAAAGATACATTAAACTTAGGCAAGACCAAGTTCAAGATGCGCGGTAATCTTCCCGTTAAAGAAGTCGAGCGTCAAAAGGCTTGGGAAGATAACGATGTTTATCAACAAAGACAAAAATTAAACGAGGGCAAACCAACATTTGTCCTTCATGATGGCCCTCCATATGCCAATGGTGACATTCACATGGGGCATGCATTGAACAAAATTTCTAAAGATATTATTGTTCGATACAAGTCAATGACTGGCTACCGCGCACCATACGTTCCAGGATGGGATACTCATGGATTACCAATCGAACAAAAACTGACTCAAGCTGGTTATGATCGTAAAAAGATGTCAACCAATGATTTCCGTAAATTATGTCACGACTACGCTTTGAAGCAAGTTGAGCGTCAAAAAGAAGAGTTCAAACGTTTGGGTGTTTCAGGAGATTGGGACGATCCGTACTTAACATTGAAACCAGAATTTGAAGCTCAAGAAGTTCGCGTATTTGGTGCATTTGCCAAACGAGGCCTGATTTACAAAGGTAAGAAACCAGTTTACTGGTCATGGTCATCAGAATCTGCACTTGCTGAAGCTGAAGTTGAGTATCATGACATTACCTCACCAACTGCATTTTATGGTGAGCACGTTGTGGATGGCAAAGGCGTTTTGGACAATGATACCTATATGGTTGTTTGGACGACGACACCTTGGACTATTCCCGCTTCTGAAGGTATTACCGTAGACGCTGGATTTGATTATTCAGTTGTTCAACCGGAAGGCGAGACTAGAAAGTTTGTCATCGCAACCGAATTGGTCGACAAAGTAGCAGAACTGATTGGCTGGACAAATGTCAAAACTCTCAAAACAGTTAAAGGCCAAGATCTTGAGGGCGTTTTGGCTGAACATCCATTTGATCATAGCCGCAAATTATTAACGATGTTGGGCGATTTTGTGGACCTTGAAGAAGGTACCGGATTAGTCCATACCGCTCCTGGATATGGTGAAGATGACTTTAACATTGGCCGCAAATATGGTTTGGATATCTTTGCACCAGTTGATGATAAAGGTTATTTAACCAAAGAATCTGGTGAAGACTTTGCTGGCGTCTTCTACGACGATGCCAACAAGATTGCCCTTGATAAATTAAAGGATGCCAATTTGTTGCTTCACTACATGCCATTGAAGCATAGTTACCCATTTGACTGGCGGACCAAAAAGCCAATCATCTTCCGGGCAACCCCACAGTGGTTCGCTTCAGTTGATAAGATTAAAGATGAAATTTTGAAATCATTGGATGATGTTAAATTCTTCCCTGATTGGGGAAAAGTTCGACTCGCCAACATGATCAAGAACCGTGGCGATTGGGTTATCTCACGTCAACGGGTTTGGGGTGTGCCACTACCAATCTTCTATGGTGAAGATGGTGAAGCGATCATCACTGAAGAAACCGTGAACCACGTTGCTGATTTATTTGAAAAGTACGGTTCTGACATCTGGTTTGAAAAAGATGCCAAGGACCTGTTGCCAGATGGATTTACCAGCGAACATTCACCAAATGGCAAGTTCACCAAAGAAAATGACATCATGGATGTTTGGTTCGATTCAGGTTCATCACATCAAGGCGTTCTTGCTGAACGAAAAGATTTAACCTACCCAGCTGATATGTACCTTGAAGGTTCAGATCAGTACCGTGGCTGGTTCAACTCAAGCTTGATTACCAGTGTTGCCGTTTCAGGTAAAGCACCATACAAACAAGTTGTTTCTCAAGGATTTACGCTCGATGGCAATGGTCATAAGATGAGCAAATCGCTTGGAAACACAATTGCACCAATCGACGTGATCAAGAAGATGGGTGCCGAAATTGTTCGCTTGTGGGTTACCTCTGTTGATTCATCAGCTGATGTTCGTGTAAGTACCGAAAACTTCGTCAAGATTTCGGATTCATACAAGAAGATCCGAAACACGATGCGGTTCTTGTTAGCCAACACAGCTGATTTTGATCCCAAGAAAAACACAGTTGCCTTTGATGATTTGGAATCACAAGACCAATATATGTTGGTTCTCTTCAACAAATTCCTTTCCGAAACTAGAAGTTATATGGAAAAATATGACTTCTTGGATTGGAACAAGAAGGTTGTTGAATTTATCACCAACGACTTATCCGCATTCTACTTGGATATTGCCAAAGATATTGTCTACATCGACAAGCAAGACGGTCACAAACGTCGTTCAATGCAGACTGTGATGTACGAAATTACAGTTGGCTTGACCAAGCTGATGACCCCTGTTTTGCCTCATACCACTGAAGAAATTTGGGGTTTCCTCCACGAACCTGAGGAATTTGTTCAATTGACCGATATTCCAGAACCAAAGAAGTATGATCATGATTCCGAAATTCTTGCCAACTGGACTAAATTCCGAAGTTACCGGGATGACGTTCTTAAGGTACTTGAAGAGGCCCGTGATGCCAAGAAGATTGGTAAGTCATCTGAAGCTGCTCTGACAATTTACGCAACCAGCGAAGTTGCTGATTTGATGAATAGTTTGAAGACTGATTTGGCAACTGTTTTGATGGTTTCACAACTGACTGTTAAAGACTTTACCGACGCACCTGATAACAGTACCAAATTTGACAGCGATGGATTAGCATTGTTAGTTGAGCCTGCTGAAGGCAAGACCTGTGAACGCTGCCGTTTGGTTCGTCAAGATGTTGGTGCTGACAGTGATTATCCAACATTCTGCAAGTCATGTGCTCAAATTGTCCGTGATCAATTCCCTGAAACCGCTGCTGAAGGCTTTGAAGAGAAGTAATCACCCGTTTTCTATGATGATAATTTAAGATTCATCAAATTATGTTTCAATATTCATAATTAAACATTAAAATGAGACTATGACTTAAAAGTTGTAGTCTTATTTTTTGTGCACTTAATCGAGATGTACGGGGAGCCCAGCTCGCTTTGGTACATTCTCATAGGAGGTAACCTAATTTGCTTAAAGGAAAAATTAAATCTTATAACCCACAAAACGCATTTGGATTCATCACGCAGGACAGCGGTGAGGATGATCTATTCTTCTTCAAGAATGCCTTTCCTGAAGATCAATACGGCACCATTCAAATTGGCAAACCCGTTGAATATGTCGTGGTTCAAGGACAAAAGGGGCCACAGGCTGCCAAAGCCCATGTCACAGAAGACTAGCCGTCTTGATTGCAATGGTTCGGCTTTATTTGTAAAATGATACTATTAACTAAAAAAGGTGATCGAGTTGGATTTTGAAGAAAAAGTAATTGGCAGCGAGAAAATTTACGATGGGGCAATTATTAACGTTGAAAAACAAACCGTTAAATTGCCGGATGGGCAAACCTCATTTCGAGAAATTGTTCATCATTCTGGTGCGGTCGGTATTCTGGCACTTACCAGAGACAATAAAATTATTCTTGAAAAGCAATGGCGGGCACCTGCGAAGAAGGTCACCGTTGAGATTCCGGCGGGGAAGGTAGACGGCCGGGATGCCAATTTTCACGACACGGTCATTCGAGAACTCAACGAAGAAATCCGTTATGTTCCCAAAACAATTAAAGAGCTCTATGGTTTCTACTCCTCTGTCGGGTTTTCCGATGAATTCATGAAGCTGTACCTTGCTGAAGACTTGGAACCCGTCAAACACCAATTGCCACGGGATAAAGGGGAGTTTCTCGAAGTCTTCGAAAAGACCATGCCCGAAGCATTACAAATGATTGCGGACGGCGACATTCAGGACGCAAAGACCATTACTGCCATTCAATATTGGCAATTAATGCAAAAGTAGGTGACCATTTAATTTGGCGATCGATGATAATAAAAAGGATGACGGCAAGCCGTTAACCCGAGAGCAATATCGAAAATTAAAGCTTCAACAAGAAGAAGACTTTGAGGCCCGCGATAAACGTCGGGTTCAAGTCGAACGCGAATATGCAAGAAAACACCAACAGGAAGGGCCTGAAGCAGAACCTGAACCTCAGGCAACCACGCGGACACACGAGAACATTAATCCCGCTGACGATTTCAAAACACCACGCTGGCACCGGATTAACCGCAAACTGAATTGGACAATCACAATCCTGATATTACTGATGGTGATCGTCTTTTTAGTGTTGTTTTTTGTAAATTAAGGAGAAATTGAATGACTTACGGAATTATTTGTGCAATGGACGAAGAATTGGCGATCCTCAAGGATGCCCTTTCTGATGAAAAAACTAAACATTATGGCAATGCCGAATACTATCTTGGGACAATTCATGGCCAAACTTTGGTCATCGTCAAGTCTGGCATTGGCAAAGTGCAGGCCGGCATTACAACGTCAACACTGATTAATGAATTTCACGTTGATGCTGTGATTAATTCTGGTTCTGCCGGTGGAATTGGTGAAGGATTATCCGTCGGTGACATTGTCGTTTCAACCGAGACGGCTTATCATGATGTCGATGTGACCACCTCAGGGTACAAGATGGGGCAACTGCCAGGCTTTCCGGCGCGTTTTCCAGCCTCACCTGAACTTGCCGATAAGATTATCAACGCTGCCAAACAAAGCGGCGTGACTGCCCACAAAGGGCTAATTGTTTCTGGTGACCAATTTATCGCTGATTCTAATAAAATTGCTGAAATTAAGCATCACTTCCCCGATGCATTATGTTCTGAAATGGAAGGGGCAGCGGTTGGACAGGTCGCTTACCAAAACAAGGTGCCATATGCGGTGATTCGGGCTATGTCCGACGTTGGTGATGAAGAAGCTGAAATCAGTTTTGACAAATTTATTATTACTGCCGGCAAAAAGTCCGGTCAAATGTTGATTGACCTCTTTAAGAACGAGTGAATTTAGGGAGTGAAAATAGTGAAAGAGATATATCTTGATAATGCTGCAACCACGCCAGTTTCTGACGAGGTTTACACGGAATTGATGGACAAGTACAAAAATATTTATGGAAATGCCTCCACGCTATATGGATTGGGTCGTGAGTCCAAAGCGATCATGGAAAATTCCCGTGATATCATTGCCAAAAGTATTAATGCCGATCCTGATGACATTGTCTTTACCAGTGGCGGGTCTGAAAGTGACAATACGGCAATTACCCAAACCGCCATTGCCCGCAAATCACTTGGTAACCATATCATTACAACGGCAATTGAACATGAAGCCGTTTTAAGGCCCTGTGAGGCACTTGAGAAGATGGGCTTCAGAGTTACTTACTTGCCAGTAGATGAGTACGGAAACATCTCTCTAGACGATTTTAAGGCTGCCTTGGACGATGACACGATCCTGGTTTCGATTATGACTGGGAACAATGAGGTTGGTTCTATCATGCCGATTCACGAAATTGGCGAAATCTTGAAGGATCATCAAGCCTGGTTCCATACTGATGCTGTTCAAGCTTATGGTTTGTTGGACATCGATGTTGAACGCGACCATATTGATATGTTGTCAACGTCAGCGCACAAGATTAACGGTCCCAAGATGATTGGGTTCCTGTATCGCCGTAAAGGGGTTAATTTCCCGAGCCTGATTAAGGGCGGCGATCAGGAAGAAAAACGGCGGGCCGGTACTGAAAATGTCCCAGCAATTGCCGGGTTTGCCAAAGCAGTTGAGACGATTACTACCGAAGAAAAGGCACACCGTCAAGAAAAGTATTTAAAATTCAAACACCATATCGCAGACAAACTGAAGGCTAATGGGGTTGAATTCGAAATCAATGGCCGAATTACTGAGGATAACCTCAACCATGTGTTTAATATTTGGCTTAAAGGTATCTCAACCTATGTCATGCAGACTAATTTGGATTTGGCAGGCATTGCGGTTTCCGGTGGTTCGGCATGTACGGCCGGCAGCATTGAGCCTTCTCACGTATTAGTTGCCATGTATGGCAAGGACAGCCCAAGAATAAGCGAGTCGATCAGAATCAGTTTTGGGCGGTATAATACAATTGAGGACTTGGATAAATTGGTAGATGCAATTACCAAGATTGTTAACCGGGTCAAAAACAAGGGGGTAAAGATGTAATGGCATTTGCAAAGACAGGTAAGGTCAACGGTGATGATACGGTTTATGAACTGCATGATAACGTTAAACGCTTCACACTGCGGGATTTAGGATTTACTGAAGGAAAGACAGGCGTCTTTTCGTTGGAAAAATCATTGGATCCAACCTCACCATATAATGCAAATTATAAATTTAAAATGAAGGTTGATAAGGATTTAAGTGGCTTCAGAATGGCAATTACCACAGGTAACGGCCTGGAAAAAGTCAACATCTTCAATAATCCGGATACTCAACCAAGTGTTGATCAATATCAGTTTATTATTAATGATTTGATTGATAGAGATGTGATAAAGCGCAGAGTGTGACAAAGACCGGGTGTCCCCGGAGTGTAAGACAGAAAGCCTAAGGGTGAGCGGTTCTGGCTCATCCTTAGGCATTCTGTCTTACGCAGTAGGGGCAGGTCTGCCGCCAAGTAGGCTAGGCAGGCTTTCAGCCGGCCGTCGGAACACGTTTCCGCTAGAGAAAATGTATCTTGAATCAAACATTCAATACAAAACAATCCCACAAATTCAGCACTGAAAAAGCTCTCCGTCAACACAGACCAACAAACAACCCCCACCCAACAGCCCCGAACTTCTCCCAAGTTCCGAGCTGTTTTTTGATTTAACATTGACACAACCATGTAAAAGCGATAAATTAGACATTAATTAAGATATGATGATAAACGGATAAGTAATGATCTTATGAACAACTCAGAGTTTCACGTTCGTCGGGTGATTTCTTACATATCTGAATTGTAGAAACCATACTTAGTTACAACGCTTATCACCTGCTTAATCAATATTTTAAGGAGGACACATATACATGGCAAAACAAAAGTTAGAAGATTTAGATTGGACCAACCTTGGTTTCGCGTATCGTGATTTACCATACAGTTACAACGAGGAATTTAAGGATGGCAAATGGCAAAATGGTGGCTTAACCACTGATTCAACCTTGACCTTCAACGAGGCGGCTGAAGAATTACATTATGGCCAAGAAGTTTTTGAAGGCATGAAGGCATATCGCACTAAGGACGGCGAAATTCAACTGTTCCGTCCGGATATGAATGCCAAACGTTTCACTAATTCGGCCAAGCGGTTAGTTATGGAACAGTATCCCGAAGACAAATTTGTAGAAGCCGTTAAAGAAGTTGTCAAGGCTAACGCTGATTTTGTTCCACCTTATGGATCAGGCGGTTCACTTTACATTCGTCCTTTCATGGTCGGGACTGAACCACTGGTAGGCGTTTCACCTTCATCAACCTATACGTTCCACATTTATGCGACTCCGGTTGGTGCTTACATTAAAGGCCTGCATCCAATGCCATACATGGTCAGTAAGTATGACCGTGCTGCTTACGCTGGAACTGGACAGGCCAAGACAGCTGGTAATTATGCCGGCAGTCTGTTAGCAGCCAAGGAAGCTAAAGATAACGGTTTTGCCGGTGAACTTTACTTGGATCCTCGCCAACATAAATACATCGATGAGTTTGGTGGTGCCAACTTCTACGCTATTGGTAAGGACGGTAAATTCTATACACCAAAGTCGCATTCAATCCTGCCTTCAATTACGAAGAAGTCAATCTTGCAAATCGCCAAAGACTTAGGATTAGATCCATCTGAAACCAACATTGACGTCAATGACCTCGATGAATACACTGAGGCCGGTGCGATGGGAACTGCTGCTGTTATTTCACCAGTTGGTTCACTCACTAACAACGGTAAGAAGCACGTCTTTTATAGTGAAACTGAACCAGGTCCTGTTACTCAAAAATTGTATGATACATTATTTGGAATCCAATCCGGAGATGTTGAAGATAAATACGGCTGGGTCGTTCCAGTTAAGTAAACTTAAAAAGTTGGTAGTCGCAAGTGCGATGCCAACTTTTTTGCTTTCAAATCTATTTAATTGCAATTGACATTTTTCCTGCCAAACATTAGAATATTAGAAATTGGTTAGACCGATTACAACTACTTACTACATATCCTCAGGAGGGACACTATGGCAAAAGCAAAACCGGCAACAGAAATTGATTGGGAAAACTTGGGCTTTAACTATATGGATTTACCGTATCGTTTCTTAGCACATTACCAAGACGGCAAATGGGACGAAGGTCAATTAACCGAAGATGGGACCTTGCACATCAGTGAAGGCTCAACGAGTCTTCATTATGGACAAGCGGATTTTGAGGGATTGAAAGCTTATCGCACTAAGGATGGCAACATCAACCTCTTCAGACCGGATCAAAACGCCAAACGGATGACAAAATCCTGCGCCCGCTTATTGATGCCGGCATTTCCGGAAGACAAATTTGTGGCAGCGGTCAAAAAAGTGGTTGCTGCCAACGCTGATTATGTGCCACCATATGGAACTGGCGGTACCTTATATCTGCGTCCATTGATGATTGGTGTTGGTGGCAATATAGGCGTTCACCCGGCCCAAGAATACATCTTTACAATTTTTGCGATGCCAGTAGGCGCTTACTATAAAGGCGGCCTCAAGCCAACCAATTTCACCACTTCTTACTATGATCGCGCTGCACCTCATGGGACAGGTCAGAGTAAGGTTGGTGGCAACTATGGTGGTAGCCTGTTACCAGGTGACGAGGCTCATAAAGCCGGTTACTCGGACGTGATCTATCTGGATCCAGCAACCCACACAAAAATTGAAGAGGCCGGTTCGGCCAACTTCTTCGGGATTACCGCTGACAATGAATTTGTAACGCCCAAATCCGATTCCATTCTGCCAAGTATCACCAAATACTCACTGCTGTATCTGGCTGAAAATCGGCTGGGATTAAAACCAGTTCAAGGTGATGTTTTCATTGACGATTTAGATCGATTTGAAGAAGCCGGTGCGATGGGAACGGCTGCAGTCATCGCACCGATTGGTGGGATTGAATACAAAGATAAACTGCACGTCTTTTATAGTGAAACCGAAGTGGCACCAATTACCAAGAAACTTTATAACGAATTAACTGGGATCCAGTTTGGGGATGTTGAAGCCCCCGAGGGTTGGATTCAGAAGGTTGAAGTATAGAGAATGCACTGGGGGGGCCGAGGCAAAGAATTACTTTTGTCCGGCCTCTTTCTGCATTCAGGATTGGAGGATGGTAAATTTGATCAAACGAGAAGGGCATTCCCACACGGAATTTTGTCCCCATGGAAGTGGCGAGGATGTTGAGTTGATGATTCAAAAGGCCATTAAATTGGGTTTCCAAGAATACAGCATTACTGAGCATGCGCCATTACCTGAGGGCTTCACAGATCTGTATGCCGGCAAACAAACCGGCCTCACCGAAGCTTCAATGGCTGCTTCGGATTTGGATGCCTATTTTACGAAAGCCAATCAGATGAAAGCCAAATATGCTGATCAAATTAAAATTAACATTGGTTTTGAGGTCGATTTCTTGCCTGATTTCGTGGATTGGACCCGTGATTTTCTCAATGAGTATGGCCCACAAACAACGGACAACATCCTGTCGGTCCACTTTATGAAGGGTAGAAACGATAAATTTTGGTGTGTTGATGATACCCTCGAAGATTTCCAAAAGGGATTATTGAGTCACGCAAACAATTCGCAAATCCTTTATGAGAATTATTTCGAGGCAGTTTTGGCATCGGTCAACGCTGACCTTGGGGAATACACGCCGAATCGAATTGGCCACATGACTCTGATCAAGAAGTTTCAGGATTATTTCGGGTTGGATCGTCATTTCTCTGCTGACAATTTACACAGAGTCGGTACCATTTTGAGTGCAATTTCCCAGCAGCACCGCGAATTGGATTTAAACGCTGCTGGACTATACAAACAGTACTGCAATGAACAATACCCAACTTATTCGATCATCAAAATGGCAAAGGAATTAAATATTCCATTCGTTTATGGCAGTGATGCCCATAGCATCGCGGATATCGGTAGGGGGTATAACGGACTGATTTCTTTGGTTGAATAAACCCCTTGACAATCGATGAATTGATGATAGTATATTAAATTAAATACAGGAAAAGTTAATATAATAAAGTTTTGATTAGAAAGAGTAGTCGGTGGTAATTTTAAAGAGAGCTCTATTGCTGAGAAGGAGTAATTTACATCGGTGAACACACATCTATGAACTTACCGGTTGAACCAAGTAGGCCGGTGCGCATGTTTAGCGTTATCAGGGTTACCGTATCTGTTATCAGAGGATGACTAGATATTGGCAACGTAAGGCCGGCTACTGTGAGGTGGCGGCAAATTGAGGTGGAACCACGACTTTAAGGCGTCCTCGAAGACTGAATACAGTTTTCGGGGACTTTTTTTATCGAAATAGGAAGTGACAGTTATGAAAAACAAAAATTTACCAAGTGGTACTCGGGATGAGTTTGGAACCGAAGCCGAGGTTAAAGAAACCATCCAAAACAAATTATTTAAAACATTTCGTCAACGCGGATTCAGAAAGTTAACTACTCCCGTTTTAGAATATTCAGATGTCTTCCAGCCGTTGAGCGCCGAAAATTATCGGCCTTATCAGCTATTGGATGAGCAGGGGGAACCGTTGGTGTTACGGCCGGATCTGACCTTGCCGGTTGCCCGGGTCATGAGCACCACCGGAATTGAGCTGCCAGTCAAATGGTATTACGGCGGTGATGTTTTCCGGGTCAAGAAGCAACTGTCTGGGAGCTATAACCAATTGACCCAAGCCGGCATTGAAATTGTCGGCTATAAAGGCCTCAAAGCCGATTGGGAATGTTTGGAGGTTGCCTTGGCAGGGTGTCAGGACATGGCCATTAAAAATGTGACGATTGAATTGAGCCATGCAAAGTTTGTAGATACTTTGATTGAACAATTGGCCTTGCCTGAGCCCACCAAAGAAAGTCTGAAGCAAGCCTTGTTTGATAAAGATCTCAGTAAATACAATCAATTGTCAGAGCCGTTTGAACGGACACCATATTCCCGGTTCATTAGCGAGTGGCCTTGGCTGTTCGGCGATTTTGACAAAGTGATGGCAGTCGCTGCCACTTTACCTGAAATTAAGCCTCTCCAACCAATTATTGCGAATTTAAAAGCGACCGCAGCTTTTATTCACCAACTATTCCCGAAAGCAAACGTCACTCTCGATTTAAGTATTCCATCTCCACAGAGCTATTACACGGGCATGGCATTTCGCGGCTTCACCGACAAATCAGCCGGATACTTATTCAGCGGTGGGCGGTATGACGATCTGTTGACAAATTTTCAAAACGTCAAAACATCTGCTGTCGGGGTTGCGTTCGACGTCGACGCGCTGGTTGAACGAACCAATTTTCCAGATGACACCCCCACGGCACTGATCTTTTTCAATGCTGATCAGTGGGCGCAAGCAGAAGCAACTTTGGCAGAAGTGCCAAATTCAACCTTGTGTTTAACAGATAATTTTGAAGCCGCTCAGCAACTTGCAGCCAGTACGAACAGTCGGCTGATTGATTTAACAAAAGCAGGTGAAAAGAATGGAACGAATTAAAATTGCTCTGACTAAGGGACGAACGGAAGACCAAGTTGTCCCGCTGCTGGAAGCGGCTGGGATTAATTGTGAAGGTCTTCGGAACAAGCAGCGCCGACTTATTTTCGATGAGGATCCTCGATATGAAATCATTTTGGTGAAAGGCCCTGACGTCTTGACTTATCTCAACAATGGTTCAGTCCAAATTGGTATTGTTGGCAGTGATATCTTAACTGAACAGGAAAATTTCCAATATGCAATGTTGGACTTGGATGTTGGCAGATGCAGGTTTGTCTTGGCATCCACCAAAGACTTCAACCCCCAAGCCCATCGACGGAAAATCATCGCCACCAAATATCCCAATATCACTAAACGGTATTTCAAAGGAATCGGTGAAGATGTTGAGATTATTAGAATAGAAGGTTCCGTTGAATTGGCGCCCTTGATTGGGTTGGCAGACGCAATTGTTGATATTGTCGAAACTGGCAATACCCTGCGAGAAAACAACTTGCAAATATTCGCCAAATTGCAGCCCGTCAACACCAAAGTGGTTGTTAACCGCCTGGCACTTAGGCAGTATCAGCCTCAGATTAAAGCACTGATTGCCAGCCTCCAAAGAGCTGATCAGCAGATGGTTCAAGCAAAATTAATTAAGGAGTGATCAATGTGAGAACAGCAACTATTTCTCGTAACACCAATGAAACGCAAATTGAATTAAGCCTTAATTTGGATGATTATTCAAAGATTCAAATTGATACCGGAATCGGCTTTTTCAATCATATGTTAGATGCATTTGCCAGACACGGCCGTTTCGGCTTGGTGGTTAAGGCAAAGGGAGATTTAGATGTTGATCCCCATCATACGACTGAGGACGTCGGTATTGCCTTGGGTTTGGCACTCAAAGAAGCTTTGGGAGACAAAGCCGGCATCGAACGGTTTGGCTCTGCATTGATTCCGCTTGATGAAACCCTCAGCAGAGTGGTGATTGATTTATCCGGCCGCTCGTATCTCGTATTCAAGGCAGAGTTTGCCAACGATCATTTGGGTGGCTATGACACCGAAGTCACTGAAGATTTCTTTCAGGCCTTTGCATTTAATGCAGAGATGAACCTGCATGCAGAAGTGTTGTATGGCAGAAATACCCATCACAAGATTGAAACTTTATTCAAAGCGTTAGGCAGATCGTTGAGAGCAGCAGTGACGATTAATCCTGAAATTAAGGGGATCCCGTCAACCAAGGGGGTTATCTAATGATGATCATTATTGATTACGATACCGGCAACACCCGAAACGTGAAGAATGCACTGGATTTCTTGGGCGTTGAAAATCGGTTATCTGCGGATCCTGCAGAAATCTTAAACGCCGATGGCTTGATTTTACCTGGCGTCGGGGCGTTTAAAAAAGCAATGGACTCGTTGAACGAGCGGGGACTGGTTCCAGTCATTAAGCAGGCTGCCAATGCCGGCATTCCGATGTTAGGGATTTGTTTGGGGATGCAAATTCTCTTCGACAAAAGCTATGAGTTTGGCGAATCCACTGGGCTGGGACTGATTGCTGGCGAAGTGGTCCCAATCCCTGATAATTTGGGCGTCAAAGTGCCTCATATGGGTTGGAATCAGAACCGGTCACAACAGGCTGATCCATTGGCAGACGAGTTCAATAATCAATTCAGCTACTTTGTTCATTCTTACTATGTAAAGACAGCACCGGAAAATATTTTATCAGCAGTCAATTATGGCATTCAAATTCCCAGCATCGTGAGAAAAGACAACGTCATCGGCTTTCAATTTCATCCCGAAAAAAGTGGTGAGGTTGGGCTGAACGGTTTATCAAAGTTTAAGGAGATGGTTGAAAATGCAGATTATTCCCGCAATTGATTTGAAAAATCAGCAAAGTGTCCGCTTGTACCAAGGCGATTTTAAACAAACCACTGTGATTAGTGATTCCCCGTTAAAGCAAGCCTTGGCAATCAATCAAGCCGGGTTGGCAAACCTTCATCTGGTTGACTTGGACGGTGCGAAGTCTGGCCGGCCAGTTAATCGGGCAATCATTGAACAGATTTGTGCGCAGACCGATCTCAAAGTTGAAGTTGGCGGCGGGATTCGCTCACTCTCGCAAATCAACACTTACTTAACTTCAGGGGTTAACCGCGTCATCTTAGGATCGGCAGCCTTAAATGATCCTAAATTAGTTCAGCAGGCCATTGAACAATTCGGTGCCGATCAGATTGTGGTTGGAATTGATGGCAAAAATGGCCAAGTGGCAGTTTCCGGCTGGCTCGAACAAAGTTCTGTTGAAATGAGCGAGTTAATGGCTTCGATGGTTGCGTTTAGTGTAAAGACCTTTATTGTGACCGACATTTCTCGGGACGGGACAATGACTGGGCCCAACACCACTCAGCTCAGTGAACTGCAATCACAATTTCCCAGTGCGACGGTGGTCGCGTCCGGTGGGATTCGTAACCTCTCCGATCTCAAGCAGCTCGAGCAGGCGGGCATCAAGGCCGCAATCGTTGGTAAAGCCATGGCGACTGGTGACTTGCCGCTTCAAGTATTGGCGGAGGTGAATGCCAGTGTTAGCTAAGCGAATTATTCCGTGTTTGGATGTTGATCACGGCCGAGTCAAAAAGGGCGTTAATTTCGTGAATTTGCAAGACGTCGGTGATCCAACGGAAATTGCGGCAGCTTATCAAAAGCAGGGCGCAGATGAATTGGTTTTTCTAGATATTACAGCCACCAATGAAAAGCGAAAAGCAATTGTTGAAACGATTGAACAGGTTGCCAGTCAAGTCTTCATGCCGCTGACCGTTGGTGGTGGGATCCACAGTGTGGACGATATGCAACAGCTGCTTAAAGCTGGTGCAGATAAAACGGCCGTCAATTCAGCCGCTGTCAGCAATCCCCGGCTAATTACCGAAGGAGCTGAAAAGTTTGGCGCTCAATGTGTTGTGTTGGCAATCGATGCAAAATGGAATCCTGACAGCCAACAATATGATGTTTATGTGAATGGCGGCCGGAAACGGACGAATTTGGATGCCATTAAATGGGCGCAAAGAGGCGTTGCACTTGGTGCCGGCGAGCTTTTAGTGACCAGTATGGATAAAGATGGGACCAAGAGCGGGTATGACATTGAACTGTACAAGCAGTTAACCAAGGCAGTGAATGTACCGGTGATCGCTTCTGGCGGCTGCGGCAAACTTGCTGATTTTGTGGAAGTTTTCGATCAAGCCGACGTCGATGGTGCCTTGGCAGCATCAGTCTTTCACTTTGGTGAGCTGACAATCTCAGATGTTAAAAATGACTTACGTAAAGATGGGGTGATTGTCCGATGAAACCTGATTTTGAAAAATATTCAGATGGCCTGGTGCCAACGATTGTTATCGACGACAATACCAGACAGGTTTTGATGATGGCCTATGTGAATGAAGAGAGTTTTAATTTGAGCATGAAGACCCGGCAAACCTGGTTTTGGTCCCGGAGCCGCCAAGAATTGTGGCACAAGGGCGCAACCAGCGGCAACACGCAGGCAATCGTTTCAATTGATATCGATTGCGATGAAGATACTTTATTAATGAAGGTAATTCCAGCAGGGCCAGCTTGTCACACCGGTCATACCAGCTGCTTTTACCGGACAATTTTACCTGAACAAGCCAAGGAGGAATAGTTTATGCAAGATTTAGATGAACTTTACAAATTAATTTTGGAACGGAAAAACAACCCGGAAAAAGGCTCCTACACCGATTACTTATTTACCAAAGGGCTCGACAAAATTTTGAAGAAAGTCGGCGAGGAAGCGACTGAAGTTGTCGTGGCCGCTAAGAACCCTTCTGACCCGGACTTTATTTTGGAGGTTGCCGATCTTGCCTACCACGTTGAAGTTCTGATGGCTGAACGTGGGATTACCCCGGATCAAATCAAAAAAGAACTTGCCAGCCGTGAAGGCAAGCAAAGTATCACAAAGGATCGCAAACAAATTAAGGAGTGGTAGGAATGGTCAAAGAAGCCGTCAAACACTTGGATCCGTACGTGCCTGAGTTAACTTTGGAGCAGATGAAAAAGCAAAAGGGCCTCGATAAATTGGTTCGGATGTCCGCAAATGAAAACGCCTATGGGACTTCTCCGGACGTTGCCAAAGCTCTGGACAAGTGGCATTATGCTGATTCAAATTTATATCCGGACAGCAATGCAGACGAGTTGCGGGAAATCATTGCCACTCAGTTCGATATCAAAGCTGACAAATTGATCTTTGGAAATGGGCTGGATGAAATTATTGAACTGCTGTCACGGGTGATTCTCGAGCCTGGGGATGAAGTCTTGGATCCTGCCCCAACCTTTTCCGAATATGCGTTGCATGCTGAAATTGAAGGGGCCAAAATTCGATCAGTCGGCTTGGATGAGTCCGGCCGCATTGATTTAAAAGCGATGACCCGCGCAATTAGTTCAAAAACTAAAATGATTTGGATCTGCAATCCCAACAATCCAACCGGCACGTTCTTGGAAGCCAGCGCCATTCGCTCCTTCGTGGCTGACGTTCCCGAATCAATCACGGTGATTGTCGACGAAGCCTACATTGACTTCACAGGCGGCATTCATGATTCTGTCATTGGACTGACCAAAGAATTTAAGAACCTGGTGGTCTTACGAACATTTTCCAAAGCCTATGGTCTGGCTAATTTCCGGGTGGGTTTTGCGGTCTGCTCAGAACCGTTAATCGGTTACTTACAGGCGGTTCGATTGCCCTACAACCTGAGTACATTTGCTGAAGTTGCGGCAACAGCGGCCTTCAAAGACCAATCATTTGTCAACCAGACAGTGACCAAGATTATTGACGAACGGAAAAAATGGGAGCATTTCCTGATCAAATCCGGCTTACCATTTTATGATTCTGCAACGAATTTTATTTTCTTTCAGGTAAAGGGTGGCGATGCAGATGCGCTTCATGAATATTTGTTGGAAAACGGTTATCTACTTCGGAACGGTTTACGCAAGGACTGGCTGCGAGTTACCATCGGCAAGCCGGAAGACAATCAAGCGGTCCAAAAATTAATCACAGCCTTTCTGGCCAAATAATTTACTTACAAAAAGTAGCATTCGTTTCGAGAATGAGTTACTATTGGTTTTACTGGAAATTACGACCTTCAACTCGTGGATTCTCCAGAATCTAATTGAAATGATGGTGGTTTTATGCAAGACAACAGTCAAACTCGGGTTGTTGTTGGAATGAGTGGGGGAGTCGACTCTTCAGTCGTCGCTTACCTGCTCAAACAACAAGGATACGACGTGATTGGCGTTTTCATGAAGAACTGGGATGATACTGATGAAAACGGCGTATGTACTGCAACTGAAGACTATAAAGACGTTGCTAAAGTCGCTAATCGGATCGGCATCCCGTATTATTCTGTTAACTTTGAAAAGGAGTATTGGGACCGCGTGTTCACGTACTTCTTGGATGAGTATAAAAAAGGCAGAACTCCCGATCCTGACGTAATTTGTAATAAGGAAATCAAGTTCAAAGCATTTTTGGATTACGCTTTGGAATTGGGTGCCGATTACATTGCAACTGGGCACTATGCCCAATTAACCCGTGATGCAGATGGCCATAACCATTTGCTGCGGGCATCCGACGGCAACAAGGACCAGACTTACTTCTTAAGCCAACTTTCAGCCGATCAGCTTGACCGCGTCATGTTCCCAATTGGCGATATGGTTAAGCCAGACGTTCGAAAGATTGCTCGTGAGGCTGGTTTGGCAACTGCTGACAAGAAAGATTCAGTTGGCATTTGCTTCATTGGTGAGAAGAACTTTAAGAACTTCTTGGGTCACTATCTGCCAGCAACTCCCGGCAAGATGATGACCGTTGACGGTGAAGTCAAAGGCCAACACGATGGTTTGATGTACTACACAATCGGCCAGCGTCGTGGACTTGGAATCGGTGGCGATGGTGTTGATAACCAACCATGGTTCGTTGTCGGCAAAGATTTGAAGAAGAATATTTTATACGTGGGCAAGGGTTATCACAATCCATTGCTGTATGCTGATTACCTTGAGGCATCCGACATTCATTGGGTTAACAACCTTGACCGCGGCAAAGATTTCCACTGCACTGCCAAGTTCCGTTATCGTCAAAAAGATACTGGTGTGACCGTTCATATCAGCGATGATGGCAAGTCCGTCCGCGTTGATTTTGATGCGCCGGTTCGCGCAATTACACCAGGTCAGGCCGTTGTCTTCTATGATGGCGACGAGTGCTTGGGTTCTGCGATTATTGACGCTGCTTATAAGCAGGCAAAAGAACTTCAATATGTATAGAAATGTCAAAGAGGCTGGGACAAAAGTGTTAACTTTTGTTTCAGTTTTTTTGTGATTTCAAAGTTACTGAGGAAAAATGTGCTCAAACCGGCTGATTCCGGCCATTTAAAGGAATAAACCAACCATTCCAGAACCGGGAATAATTGGCTTATTCCTTTAAATTCTGGGATCAAAACGCCTTTTTTTACACTCTTTTTGAAATCAATCCGTTTTCCTGTCATAATGTAAGAAGCTAAAAATCCTTTTGGAGGAATGCAATTTGACTAAGTTGTACTTTGTTCGGCACGGTAAAACTGAATGGAATCTCGAAAGCCGCTATCAAGGTGCTGGCGGTGATTCACCGTTACTTCCCCAAAGCTATGATGAAATGGATTTGTTGGGTAAACATTTCCAGAAGGTCCCGTTTGCCCACATTTATGCCAGTCCCATCAAACGCGCACGGGTAACGGCTGCCCGAATCAACCGCAAACTCAAGAAGCACCCTAAAGTATCCTTACTTTCCCGGCTTGAAGAGTTCCACCTGGGAAAAATGGAAGGGCAGAAGTTTGCCGATGTTGAGCAGCAATATCCAGAGGAGTTTGAAGACTTTCGCAACCACCCGGATTTGTATGATCCCAAAGCTATCGGCGGCGAAAGTTACCAAGAGGTCATTGACCGGATGACGCCGGCAATTACGGCAATTGTTAAGGCGTATCCAGACGATAATATTATGATTGTCAGTCATGGGGCCGCATTGAACGCCGAAATGAACGCGTTGCTTGGTGTACCGTTAGCTGATTTACGGAAACGGGGCGGCTTGGCGAATACCAGTACGACAATTTTGGAAAGTAACGACGGGGGCCAATCCTATCAATTAATTGACTGGAACGATACCAGTTATTTGAACAGAAAAATAGACCCGACAGATTTGGTATAGGTGACAATATGGCAAATAATTCTGATAAAATCAAAAAACTACAAGCAAAAAATCAAGAGAATCAACGTAAATATACTAAGAAGCGCGAAGCTGAGGAAGCCAAGGCAAAAGTTGCGATTCACAAATTGGTTGAAAAAGTCGATCGTGAACCCAACAACTATCACAATTACTATGACCTGGCGACCTTTTTGGTGGAAGCCAAAGATTATGAACAAGCTGAGGAGCTTTTGATGAAGGCCCTGGGCTTATTCGACAAGTCTTCCCAAGACGTTAAAGACACCTTGAAGTTCGGACTCGGCAACGTTTATTATGCCGCTGCCGAATATGACAAAGCCATCAAGATTTTCCAAGAGATCGATGACAAAAAGCTCCAAGCCGAATCGTATCTGATGCTGGCCCAAAGTTATATGGCAAAAGGTGATAACAAACGCGCGATGGTCTTTGCGTTGTCTGCTCAAAGTTCGCGGCATGATGATCCCGATGTAAACCAAATGATTGGTGACAATCTGTTGGCATTGGGTAATTTTGAGCAAGCAGGTGAGTTTTACGATATTGTGTTAAAAAACCAGCCAGAAAATGGCAAAGCCAACTTTAACCGCGGCTTGGTTGCTATGGTCAATGGTGAAAATTTTGCAAACTACTTTGCAAAAGCCAAGCACGATGACCCCGCTTATTTTGAAAAGGGCCAGCAAAAATTGAAAGATATTGAAAAAGTCATTCAAATCAATAAAGATAAACCGAAAAAGTAACTAACAGAATGTGTAAGGAGGACCGTCTTGGACCATTCAATGGATTTATTTGGCTCAGAACAGAATAATAATGAACCACAATATGTTGATGGCCGACTCAAGGCGATCTTCTTTTCGAGTAACGATAGTTTTTACAAAGTGGTCCTGGTGGAGATTACTGACACCAACGTTAATTGGCCCGAAGATGAAATTGTTGTCACGGGTAACTTTGGCGATTTGGTTGAAGAGAACAGCTATCATTTCACTGGCAAATTGGTGGATCATCCCCGTTATGGCAAACAATTTCAGGCCAGCAACTATACCAGTGTGATTGCCACAACTCGAGAAGGGGTCGTTAAATATTTGTCCGGCGAACAATTTCCCGGGATCGGCAAAAAGACCGCTGAACGGGTTGTCGATGTTCTGGGCGATGATGCAATTGAGAAAATTACCGCCGATAGTCGAGTGTTGGACGATGTCCCGATTAGCCCGAAGTTAAGGACGGCGATCGTTGAAAATCTCAACACTGACGACAACTTGGAAAAAGTGATTGTTGGTCTGAACAGTTATGGGTTCTCCAGCGCGATTGCTTCAGCCATCTATCAAAAATATCATGAAGATGCCTTAAAAATTATTTCAAATAATCCCTATCAACTGGTTGAGGATATCGATGGCATCAGCTTTAAAAAGGCAGATGCCATTGCCCTGCGGTTGGGAATTATCCCGGATTCTAACGAACGGATCCGGGCTGGTTTGATGTACGCAATTGATGAATTGTGTGCTCAAAATGGGGATACATATACGACAACCGCGCCGTTAATTGAGACCGCCACCAGTGTTTTGGAAGGTAACTCTGATCAACAAATTCCGGGCAAAAAGTTAGCTGAGAGTTTGGTTGATTTGGCTAAAGAAGGCAAGGTGGTCGGTGAGGAAAACCGGATTTATTTAACGCGGTTATACAATGCGGAAGTCCAGATTGCCGATCATTTGAATCGGGTTATTAAGAACAAAGACGATGAAGACCGACTCAAAGAAGACGCGATTAAAAAGCAGCTGCGGGTTGTCGAAAAACAATTTGATATCAATTATGACGATTCTCAAGTTGCCGCAATCGTTCAAGCTATCCAGTCTCCGGCATTTATTTTGACTGGTGGACCGGGTACCGGGAAAACCACAATTATCAACGGAATTGTCAACACGTATGCAAGGTTGCACGAGTATTCTTTAGACATTAATTCATATAAAGACAAACCATTTCCAATCGTTCTGGCAGCACCTACCGGTCGGGCGGCCAAACATATGACCGAATCTACCGGGCTGCCGGCCAGCACGATTCACCGCCTGCTGGGGCTAAATGGTCGTGAATCCAATGACACCACAGGAACCAAGGACATTGAAGGTGCGTTGTTGATTATTGATGAAATGTCGATGGTCGACACTTACCTGTTCAGGTCACTGGTTCGGGCGATTCCCAACCATATGCAGGTTGTTCTGGTAGGTGATCAGGATCAGCTGCCATCAGTCGGACCCGGTCAGGTGTTCCACGATTTACTGGTCTCTAAACAAATTCCTGCAATGCAATTAAACACGATTTATCGTCAGGAAAAAGGTTCTTCCATTATTCAACTGGCTCACGACATCCATCGTGGGGCCTTATCCGCTGATTTTACCAAGAACCAGTCAGACCGCTCGTTTATTCCATGCAATGAATATCAAATTTCCTCGGTCATTGAACAAGTAACCAAACGGGCCAAGCAAAAAGATTTTGGTTTAATGGATGTGCAGGTTCTGGCACCGATGTATCGCGGCCGGGCTGGGATTGATCGATTAAACGACGTCGTTCAAGAAGTCTGGCAGGGGGATGTCGCCGGTAAAAAAGCGGTGACCATTCGTGAGCATACTTATCGAATCGGCGATAAAGTTTTGCAGCTGGTGAATAATCCCGAAAGTAACGTTTTCAATGGTGATATTGGCATTATTGTCGGAATGGAAGCACCCAAAGGCCAGACAGCACCAAATAAAATCACAATTGATTTTGATGAAACAGAAGTCACCTATGAAAAAAATGAGTGGACACAGTTTACTTTGGCTTACTGTACGTCAATTCATAAGGCCCAAGGTAGTGAATTTAAGATGGTCATTTTACCAATTGTCCGCCAATTCTCACGAATGCTGCAGCGAAACCTGCTGTACACCGCTGTTACGCGGGCCAGCGACTTTTTGATCATGTTGGGCGAAAAGGAAGCCTTTGAACAGTGTGTCCGCAATGTTTCGGTTAACCGACACACCAGTTTGGTCAAACGATTAGTCGACACAATCGGTGTTCATAAGGAAGCCAATGTCGTTGATGTTGATAACCAAGATGCAGTTGAAAAGCCTGTCGCAAGCGAACAAAGCGACCCGCAAATCAAGGAGCGTATATCCGAGCCAGACTTGCCCGACCATCTGACCACCGACGTGATCGATCAAAAACTAATCGATCCAATGATCGGAATGGCAGACATCACACCTAAAGACTTTCTGAAGTCATCCTTTTATCGGCGAAAATTTACAAAGTAAGTGCTAAATTATGGTAGAATTTAGATAAATTGGTAAAGAAGAATACTTGGAGGAAATCATGGCCGAATCAAAAACGCATCCCAATCTTAAATTATTTTCTTTGAACTCCAACCGCCATTTGGCTGAGGAAATTAGTAAGGCAGTCGGTGTGCCGCTGAGCAAATCAACTGTCGAAAAGTTTAGCGATGATGAAATCAAAATTAGTGTTGACGAAAGTATTCGAGGCGATGAAGTTTATATTATTCAATCCGTTTCCGATCCCGTTAACTCAAATTTGATGGAACTGTTGATCATGGTTGATGCCGTTCGACGGGCAAGTGCCAAATCGATTAACGTGGTTATCCCATACTATGGTTATTCACGTGCTGATCGTAAGGCTCGCTCAAGAGAACCCATCACCGCCAAATTAGTAGCTTCTTTCTTAGAAATGGATGGTGTTGACCGAGTGGTTGCGCTCGATCTTCATGCTGACCAGATTCAAGGCTTCTTCAACATTCCTGTTGACCATTTGAAAGCCGACACATTGTTGGCCCACTACTTTGTTCAAACTTATAAGAGTTCTGATGTGGTGGTGGTTTCACCTGATCACACTGGTGTTTCCCGCGCAAGAAAGTTTGCTGAATTGCTGAGTGCACCAATTGCGATTATTGATAACCGTTCACCGGAAGACGCGACT
Organism: Lentilactobacillus otakiensis DSM 19908 = JCM 15040; assembly: GCF_001434145.1. Lineage (GTDB taxonomy): Bacteria > Bacillota > Bacilli > Lactobacillales > Lactobacillaceae > Lentilactobacillus > Lentilactobacillus otakiensis. Next base: position 59,535 of record NZ_AZED01000020.1, read on the forward strand.
ACGGTTCCAGAATCAGTTATTGGGAATGTGAAGGGCAAGCGGGCAATTATCGTGGATGATATGATCGATACTGCCTTCAAATTAACGATTGCTGCTGAAACCTTGAAAAAGGCTGGGGCAACCGATGTTTTTGCCATTGCAACCCACGCTGTGTTCTCAGGGGATGCGCAACAGCGACTCCAGAATTCACCAATTAAAAAAGTCATTGTGACAGATTCAATCAGCATTTCCAAGGCTGACCAATTTGAAAAATTGGAAGTTGTTTCCGTTGGTAAATTATTTGGTGAAGCAATTTCCTTGATCCATAATCACCAATCGGTTGGTAAACTGTTTGGTAGATAAAATATTTTACGAGGTGGTTTAATTTATGTATAAGGCAAATGACGATCGTTATGAAAACGCAGTGGTACGCAGAGCTGGAAATTCCGGGCTCCAATTACCGGCACTATCATTCGGATTGTGGCATAGTTTTGGCGATGATGCCAACTATGGCGACAGTGAAAAAGTCATTTTGAAGGCCTTTGACTTAGGAATATTCAGTTTCGATAATGCCTATAACTATGGTCCAAGCGCCGGTGCTGCAGAGCGGATGTTCGGTGAAGTATACCGCGCCAATCTGAAGCCATATCGGGACGAATTAGTCATTACCACCAAGGCTGGCTTCAATATGTGGCCAGGACCTTATGGAAACTTTTCATCTAAGAAGACTTTAGTTAATGCGTTGGACGGCAGCTTGAAGCGCATGGGATTGGACTATGTCGATATTTATTACAGTCACCGATTTGATCCCAACACCAGCTTGGAAGAAACTGCGGAAGCTTTGGATGAAATCGTTCGTTCCGGAAAAGCTTTGTACATCGGGATTTCCAATTACAATTCAGCTCAGACGGCTGAAATCATTAAGTACTTCAAAGAATTCCACACGCCATTTGTCGTTAATCAGGCATCTTATAATATGCTGAATCGTGGCATTGAAAAAGATGGTTTGTTGGATACATTGAGTAAAAATAATAAAGCATTGGTTGCTTACGGACCACTTGCAGAAGGCTTGTTAACCGACAAATATCTTAATGGCATGGATGACGATGTGAAGATTCACTGGAGCAATGAATTCGTTATCAAGCATGGTAAAGACGAATTGGTTAAGAAACTCAATGAGTTAAACGACATCGCCAAGAACCGGAATCAAAATCTGGCTCAAATGTCATTGGCTTGGTTATTACATGATAAGACCGTTGCCAGTGTTGTAACTGGTGCTTCTAAGATTAATCATTTGGAAGATAATCTCAAAGCGCTTAAAAACCTTGATTTCACCTCTGATGAATTAGCTCAGATTGATAAAATAGTGAAAGAATAATTAGCAACAGTTAATAACTTGTATAGAATTAGCATTAAATTGGGATTAAACCGGTTTAATGCTTTTTGTTTGGTATAATCTAGTCAAAGACATCTGTCCGTGAATGGAGAATAACTATGACAAAGAAAGTGACAATTACAGATTTAGCAGCCCGGGCCAAGGTTTCAGTGACAACAGTTTCACAGATCTTGAATGGCAAGGCTGCCCGATTTAGCAGCAAAACTGTTGAAAAAGTGAAGCAATTACAAAAGGAAATGGGCTACGTCCCTGATTTCAACGCCCAAAGTTTGATTCGGAAAAGTGGCAGGACGATTGGGGTATTGGTTCCAAATCTCAACAACCCATTTTTCAGCCGCTTTTTACGCGGGATTGAGGATGAAGCCATTAAGCAGGATTATGTACCGCTTATTTTCGGCTCTAACAACAGTCAAGAGCAGGAGACTCACTATCTCTTTGAATCAGTCAGACGGGCCGCAGACGGCATGATAATCGCTTCAGCGGTGTCTGATATTAATTACATTGATAATATTTTAAACCAGAACGGCATTCCGTACATTTTGATTGACCAGGCGCCGGTGGTTAAGGGCGACCGGGTTGATGCAAATAACGAAAAGGGTGGGGCGCTTTTAGCGGACTATTTGATCAAAAACGGCCATACCAACGTCACAGTGGTCTGCGCCACTAAACCAACTCTGAACTTGCAGGAACGACTCCAGGGATTCGTGGAAACTTACAAGAAGAACGGGACGCCGATTCCTGATGCCAACATCATTACAACCGATATGACCAAAAAGGGTGGCTACGACGCAACAGCGGCTGCACTGGCAACCAAGCCCAACGCCATTTTTGCGATTAATGATGAAGTGGCTATCGGGTTGTATCGCGGTCTTGAAGAAGCCGGCTTGAAGATTCCAGAAGATATTTCCATTGTTGGCTACGATGATATTGACTTGGGCGAATATATTTATCCAAAATTGACCACCGTTCATCAGCCTGCATTTGAGATGGGCACCAAGGCGGCTCAAATGATTATTAACCGGATTGAAGACCAGAATGAACCCATTCAACAAGTATCGCTGCCCGTTTCTTTGGTGGAACGAGATAGCGTCCGCGCGATCGACTAAATTGTGATCCTTGTTAAATCCAGGAGAATTTGATAGAATTTAGTTAAAGGTTTTAACACACTATACTAAGGGATTTAGAGGGGCTTATTATGACAAACAAAGTTGTTGTTCTTGGTAGCTTAAATGTTGATACAACTCTCCACATTGACCAGATGCCAAAGCCTGGTGAAACAATCAGCGCAAAAAGCAAGACCAATTCAGCCGGTGGGAAGGGTGCTAATCAGGCAGTTGCAGCGGCACGTTCGGGCGCCGATACCAGCTTTATCGGTCGAGTTGGCGAGGATAGTAACGGTCAATTCATGATTGACGCTTTGAAGCATGACGGCATCAATACCGACCACGTTGATATTGATAAGGTGAACGGAACCGGATCAGCTGTCATTTTGCTGGATAATCAGGGACAGAACAGCATTATGGTGTATGGTGGCGCAAATCAAGCCATGAAACCGGAAATGATTGTGGACAGCGAGTCCTTGATCGACAATGCAGATATTTTAATTTCTGAGTTTGAAACACCACAAGATGTGACATATGAGGCCTTTAAGTTAGCCAAGGAACACGGTGTCACAACTATTCTAAATCCTGCGCCCGCATCAAAAATTCTTGATGGTCTGTTGGATGTGACTGATCTGATCGTCCCCAATGAAACCGAAAGTGCTACTTTAACTGGAATTGAAGCTGTGGACACTGATTCGATGGATCAGAATGCTGCCAAGTTTGCAGAAATGGGGATCGATAACCTGATCATCACTGTTGGCGACCGTGGTGCATACTACCATACGCCAAGTGGCAGTGGTTTCGTGCCGGCATTTAAAGTTAAAGCCAAAGACACGACCGCAGCCGGTGATACCTTTATTGGCGCTTTCAGTTCACAAGTTAAGAAAGACTTGTCCAACGTTGAAGAAGCACTGGTATATGCTCAAAAGGCGTCATCCATCACTGTTCGACGTTTAGGGGCATTGCCATCAATTCCAACCGCTGAAGAAATTGCGGCAGAATACAAATAATAGTTAGCCAAATGATAAAGTCATTATTTTCTGAAAACTCTTTTCGGTAAGGTGTTGCTTTCTGGAAATTTATCTGGTAGTATATCCAGACGTTAGCAGGAAATGTTAAAAAATAGATAACATTCCTGCGTCAGGAAAAGCGTCGTTGATTTAAAAATTTAAATTTCACCTTCAAAGGAGTTTATAGCTATGAGCAATAAGTTAGAAATTCTAAGAGAATACCAGAAGGCATCCTCGAAGCTTAATCAATTGAAATCTGAAGAAGCAGACAAGATCAAGTCTACCTCAGTGAATACGAGTTCGACAGAAGTAATTAGACCACAGTTTGGAAACGAAATGACACATTTAAATGAAGAATGCATGCAGTTGAATATGATTCTAGAAGCAATGGATGCTTCCGAGGATTAGCGATTGCATTAAAGCGGGACGTTTATGACAGTGCCGCTTTTTGTTTTGGCCGGGCTAATCCTTAGTGTCCACATAAAGAAAGAACGCGGGTTACGATTTTCACTTATCGTTGCCTACGTTCTTTCTTTATGTTCAATTTTCTAAATGCAGGCAGTGGTGAACTATCTGAATTCACCGGTAACTGTTTCGTTATTTGATACATGATGCACTACATTCAGTTTCTCTTCGGTATGCCTAGGCCTTTGAGGACGGCTCCGACGCAACTGATGCTAACTTCTAAGGGGGGCTTTGACTCAACCCAAAAGCTTGGTTAAGTCAAAGCCCCCTTAGAAACCGCATCACCCGTTGCTCGTCGCCCACTCTAGAAGTTATCCGACAACAGAGCCACCGAGACGGCAATTTTAATTTGATTCCTACCCTGAAGCTTTGACAGCCAGCTTTCTGGGAACGTCACCGGTGCGAAGAGCAGGGATGCCAACATTGATGTGATCGATCCGATGGTGTCCGCATCACTGCCAAGGTTGACTGCCTTTGACACGGCAACGTTATACTGTTCGGAATTCATTAAGCACCAGAAAACCGCATTTAAGGTTGCGATGACATCACTGGAAGGCCTTAATTTTGTGCTGGATTGTCTTAGGAAGTGAGCCTCCTCTAATTGCTCGAAAAACGGCACCTGAGCCGCATATTCATCTTGCGAGCGGTAATAGTCCAGCGCTTCTTTAACAGCCCTTAGCATGGCGTATTTGTTGGGATTTTGAATTAGGCGAATAATGACATTTGTTAAAATGCCAGAACCGATGAAAGTTTTGGGAGTTCGGTTGGTGGTTGCTGTATAATCATGGATCAATTTGACGGTCGCTTCATTAAAAACATAGTGCTGATTTTTCGTCAAAAGGTAAAATGCCAATGGCATCAGCCGTTTGAGGGCAGTATTGTTATTATCTGAATCCATCGTCCCACCACACAATTTCGGTTCAATACCGCTGTCGAAACGTTGAAGTGCGGCTTTGGTGGTTTCATCGATATCGTATGAATAGTTGAAGGGTGTATAGTCCCCAAAGTGGTACCACTGTGAATAGCGGGTCATCAAATCATGCAGATTATAGCCAAAAGTTAAGCTGACTAAAGAAGCAATTGACAAGGAGGTGTCATCAGACCACGTTCCTGCTGGGACTTCCTGCGTCTGATGACCAACCATTTCGTGAACTGGTTCATCAAAGGGGTTACTTCGGGTATCGTGTTGGATTGGGAACCCAAGCGCGTCACCTAATGCAACTGCGGTTAATGATTGAAATAGAAGGTAGCTGGTTGAATACATTGAATTACCTCGTCGTTAGTTAGTCAGGATGAAAAATTTTAGCGGATCCAAAATGGATATTTAACGGTTTCTAGTTTCAGATTATACGTTTCCTGGTTGAGCTCCTCGCCGTCAATTTGAGCTAATCGATTACCATTTGTTTTTATAAACAGTTGTTTTTCATGATAATGATGAATAAATTTAAGTCGTAAGTGCCTCTTTAAAAATATCATAGATATAAATAAAATCAATTGCCAAACACTCGGTTTCTCGACAATGACCAAGTCAAGATGATCGTCTAACACTGATGCGGTGGGCACAATGTTGATGCCACCGCCGAAATAAGGAATATCAGTTGTTGTTAATAGAAATGTGCGATTAAATGTCGCTTTAGGCATGCTTCCAGGTAAAATTTCTGCGTGGAAGCCTTTGAAATTGATAATGACGTTTAATATAGACGCCATATATGAAAATTTACCGAAGAACGCATTGGTTTTTAATGATGAATGATTGGCCAAATGCACCACTGTGGCATCAAAACCGATTCCAAAGTTGTTGGTGAAGAAACCGTCTGTGTGGTGATCAAGATCAACGTAATGGCCCACATTAATCGTGGTTGGAGTCGTACAATTTAAAATATCGGTCAAAGCTTTTTCCCAGTGTAGCGGGGTTTTGATGCCACGGGCAAAATCGTTGCCTGAACCAACTGGCAGAAATGCAATTGGTACTTGATAGTTATTAGGATGGGTTTCGTAATAGCGTTCACAGCCCAATAACGTTTCATGAAGGGTCCCATCGCCGCCGGCAGCAATGATGACTGCATCCTTTTGGCCGGAAGCATCAACTTTTCCAAGGATTTGCTTGGCTAATTCCACAGCGTGGTTTGGATATTCGGTGTACAACGCTTTGTAGGAAATGCTTGAAGTGGCCAGTTGTTTCTGAATATCCGGCCAAGCCCTTCTAGCATTGTCACCACCAGCATACAAATTTATGATTATGAAATATTTCATCTGCGAGGATGCCCCCAACTTAATATGGTTTTATGTAAAAAAACTTGAGAATCGAATATAAAATCTATCCGGTTCTCAAGTTTTCTGATTAGTAACGTTTAATTCTATTGTTGTTTACCATTCATAATGAGCATTGGTAAAATCATTGGATGCCTTTCAGTCTTGTCGTAAAGGAATTCCTGAAGGTCATCAATAACTGCGTTTCTAATAGAAGACTCAGTTGCTTTCTTAGCACGCATTGACTTTCGAATCGTCTTAAATACTCGGCGACGACCCTCATCCAGGAGCTCACCAGATTCGCGCATGTAGACAAAGCCACGCGAGAGAATGTCTGGGCCAGATTGAATTTCCTGGTTATCCAGGTTGATCGTGGCAACAACCACAACGATTCCTTCTTCAGAAAGAAGTTGACGGTCACGTAACACGACATTTCCAACATCACCAATTCCGCTGCCATCAATGTAAACATCTCCTGCAGTGAAATGGCCGGCCATTCGAGCGCTATCTTTTGAAAGGGCGAGGACATCACCATTTTGCATGATAAAGCTGTGATCCATTGGCACGCCACATTGTTCAGCAAGTTCAGTATGAATTTTCAGCATTCTGTACTCACCATGAATTGGCATGAAGAATTTGGGCTTCATCAAGCGCAACATCAGTTTTTGTTCTTCCTGGCCACCATGACCGGAAGTATGAATGTTGTTAACGCGGCCATGAATGACATTGGCGCCGGCTTCTTCAAGCTTATTGATGACGCTGTTAACACTGGTTGTGTTACCTGGAATTGGGTTACTTGAAAAGATAACCGTATCACCGGGTTGAATTGAAATCTGACGGTGGGTACCGTTGGCAATCCGTGAAAGGGCGGCCATTGGTTCACCTTGTGATCCAGTACATAAGATCAATGTCTTATTGGCTGGTAATGACTGCAGTTCGTGAGCATCAACAAACGCATCATCAGGGATATCAAGATAGCCCAATTCACGTCCATTGACAATCGCTGCATCCATACTACGGCCGAAGACGGCGATCTTACGCCCATGAGCCATTGCGTTGTCACAGGCAGTTTTAATTCGAGAAATATTCGAAGCAAATGTCGCAAAAATAATTCGTTCCTTAATATTATCGAAGATATGGGCAATCGAAGTGCCAACCCATTTTTCAGAGTGAGTCCAGATTGGCTTTTCAGCATTCGTACTATCAGACATCAAACAAAGGACGCCTTCAGCACCTAATCTGGCCATTTCCTGAAGATCAGGCGGCTGGTTGGTAACTGGTGTGAGGTCGAATTTATAATCACCAGTTTCCACGATGACGCCGACCGGAGTGTGAACAGCAATTCCGACGGTATCAGGGATCGAGTGGGTGGTTCTGAAAAATGAAACCTTCATCTTTCGGAACTTCAGAACAGACTTGTCGCTAATTTCGTGTAACTCAACGGAATTGAGCAAACCGTGTTCTTCCAATTTATTTTTAATTAGCGCCATCGCAAGTGGTCCGGCATAGATAGGGACGTTTAAAACCTTCATCAAATATGGCACACCACCAATATGATCTTCATGACCATGGGTGATAACCAAAGCTTTGATCTTATCCTTATTTTCAACCAGATACTGATAGTCTGGGATAACATAATCGACACCTAACAGGTCATCTTCAGGAAACTTAATTCCTGCATCAATTAGAATGATTTCATCCTGGAATTGAATGCCATAAGTGTTTTTACCGATTTCTCCCAAACCACCAACGCCATAGATAGCTGCTTCGTTATTCTTGACGTTTAGTTTTTTCATTTATTATTAAACTCCGTTACTTTGTAATCAGGATTACTTTGCTCATACTCCAAGTGTTTGCCTTGGAGGGGCTCGATGAATTCGATATCATAGTCGGTATTGTCTTCAACAAGTGCGTGAGCTTCAACTTCTGTGTCGGCCTCAACATAGAGTGAATGAGTCGTTTCCCGGCGAGGACTTTCCTTCTTGCTGGGTTGATATAAAACCTTCCAAATCATAAAAAAACTCCTTTAAAATTATACAATTTTTTGCAGAAACTCGAGGTTTCCTTACGGACAAGTGGTTGTGAAAACACAACTAATAACGATATTCTACCATAATCTAAAAAATAAGTATATAAACATGAAAGTAATCTGCAAACGGTGATACATGGTAAAATTGAACCAACGAAAAGAAATGGGGCTCAGTTATGAACATCGATTTGATCATTCAAATAATCATCGGATTGGTGGCGGCGTTTGCCGTTTACAATTTGATTCATTATATATTTGTAACGAGACCGGGACGAAAACGGTTGGCACTGGCGCAACGAATTGCCAACGAGGCAGTTAAATCTTCTATTAATAAGTTAGTCGAGCAAAAATCACTCTCACCATTTGATGAAAGTGACTTTAAGTCTGAAGATATTGCCGAAGTGTGGGGTAGAGGTGTGATGGCGTTTGAATATCATCTGCCGGTTACGAAAATTAACAATTCAATTCTTGAATTCAGACAAGCACTGTCAAATACGCTTGAGCAATACGGCGACAACCACCATATGCACGCCCACACTGAACAGGCTGATCGACCAGCTTTTATGGTGACCGATGTTTGGCAGCTGGATGATCGGGTGCATTTTGATGTCGCTTATCTGATCAATACAACGACGATTGAGTATGTGGATGATTTGAAACGGCTGCATTGATAATTGCGACGCACTAATGGGTGTGTCGTTTTTTGTATATTTTTGCCAGCTTTCTTCGCATATCAGCAATTGCCCTGAAGTTATGATCAATTGGGGGCACATACAGGTTTTCGACCCCGGCAATCTTGGCAATGATAGTTTCCCCATCTTTTTCATTACCAAAATATAAGTTCCAAATTGCAACAATGAGCTGTTGTTCAAATCTGCCATTCCATGTCAGCAGAAATTTATCGATATTGGTTGCTTTATTGACAAGCTGCTTAACTGAACCATACTGCTCAGTGTTTAATTCAGTCTGGATAAGGGTCAAATACATCCCCATCAATTCATCGCTGACATGAAAAGGATCCCCAGTCGCGGTTAAATATTTTTGGCAATTGTTTTCAAATCTTTGCACGATTGTTGGAATCAGGTGTTCGCGATGACTGTTAACGGCTATTGGTAATAATAGATTGGCATTGCGGATTTCTTGCAGGGTCCATGTCTTTGAATTAAAAAGTTCTTTCCAAAAGCTTTCCATCGCTGGCGTGATTGAGAATGTTTTTGATTGATATGTTTCAACCAACACTTGGCCGATACCTGCGATTGATTTTAAGCTGAAATTGCGACTATCCTTATTGTCATTAATAATTTTACCCATCTCTTGAAGGTTGTGGACAGCGTAGGCGTCTTGCAACTGTTGCTGTAATTCTTGTTCGGAAGACCTGTGATAATCATTTTGAATGAAACGAAATTCTTCAACGGAAATTAAAAGATTGTCTAGAATCTGAAAGAGTTTTGTCGCACTAATATCGTTCTCACCACTTTCAAATCGGTGGGCAAATGACCGTGACATCACGCCGGAATAGACCTCATTTTGAGTGAACCCTTTAATTTGGCGAATCATTTTCACTGTTTGACCAATACTTTTCATCGTTACCTCCTATGTGGCATATATGCAACACATTGTACATCTGTTCCTTAATTTTTGGTAGTAATCTTCAGTTAATCAAAAATTAAGAGGGTGCTGCTATGAAAATTAGTGATCATGAATCGAATATGCAGATAATAAAGGATGTTTCCAGCAATTTTACCAGTACTTTTTGTGGTGACATGTTCTCATTTGCTTTGGGGCTCATGTTATTACATGCAACCGGAATGTCGATCAGCTTCGGACTGTCAATGATCATCATGCCAATTGTGACACTCGTTGGTTTGGTCCCAATTGGAAATCTAGTGGATACATACAAACACAAACAGATCTTGATGATTAGCTTGGCCATTAGGATTATTGCCCTTTTCATCTATGCAGTTACGATTGAAAGATTTGTGGGGACCGGAAAGCTAATCCCAACGGTTATATTTTTGATCATCAACTATGCTTCTGTTAATGTGTCGAACTCAGGTTATATGGCGTCTGTTCATGAATTGGTGAACACAGGTCATATTCAAAAGCTCAACTCATTAAGTCAATCAGCCGCATCATTTGCTTCCACCTTTTCGCCCATTGTTGCAGCAGCCTTGTACGTGTTGGTGGGGTTTGAATGGTTTGTTATCTTCCAATTATTCGCCCATGTCATTGCATTATTGATATTGTCTACAATGCATTTTCATTATTCAAAAAGTATTCAACCAGAATCAACAATTATCAAGGAATCACAGTTTGGTAAGTTCAAGGTTGGCATTAATTATTTGATGTCACACCATTTTTTGAGATATTTAATCAGTGTTGCATTATTTTTAAATTTCATTTTTGCGGTCACAAACGTTGGCCTGCCATTCATTGTGGTGCAGCATTTACACTTGGGAAACGTGACCCTTGGCCTATTAAATTCTGCAGATGCACTGGGAATGCTCATTGGAAATTTGATTATTAGTGTGTCACCAGAACTTAGAAGGCTGGCGCGTATCCTTGCAGTTACCATGGTTACGATGGCGATAGGAATTTCCGGGGTTGGATTCTTGTTGTTGGTTAACCCCAGCAAACTACTGGTTCAGTCTGCAGGGTCTTTGATGTTGTTTGCCGTGGGCTTGTCGCTGGCATTTATGAATACGCCGTTTGGAATTTACATGCAAAAAACTGTCCCAGCGGAGATCATGGGCAGGGTGTCATCAACCGAGATGTCCCTTAATATGATGTCAATTCCTCTTGGCACAGTTTTCTATTCGTTTATTTTTCAGCGATTTCCAAATGGCATGGTCTTCGTCTTGTCAGGTGTGGTGATGGTTAGCTTTACACTTTTGACGATGCCAAAATTTATTCATATGCAGATGCCAGATCAAGACGGGGTTGTAGAAGAGAGCCGGCAATAAATAAGTGTGGATTCTGAGTCTTTCCATTAATTCATTTATAAGTAAAACGGTTTGTTACAAAATAAATGAAAAAATGTTCTATAACTTACAAAAAGTTCATTCATCGATTGTTCACAATGTATTACAGAAGAAGCTTGCCCGGAGGCAAGCTTCTTTTTTTACGATTTGGAGTGGGGGGATGTGTTCTGTTGGTTGGATGATTTTTGGAAGTTGGAGTGCGTATTGCTATTCCATAGTGGAAACGTGCTCTGACAGCCCATCCCCGGTATATAAGCAGCAATAGCGCATCAATGAACAAGAACCGTTCATCAATGCCCTATTGCTGCTTATATACCGGGGATAAACGGGCTTTGTCGCACTCTAGTACACAAACACCTCATCATCCGTCTTTGCGAATGGATTATCCTTATTAATATGATCATAGAACAGGGTGCCGTGGAGATGGTCGATTTCATGCTGGCAGACAATTGCCGGGTAATTTTTCAATCGGACTTTGTGTTCTTTGCCATCGACATCTTGGTACTTCAACGTAATTCTGGCGGCTCGAGGGACATAGCCAGGAATGTCTTTATCAACTGACAGGCAGCCTTCGCCCTCAGTCAAAGCGCCACGTTGAACTGAATTTGACACAATCACCGGATTAATAATGACATCTTTGAAAACCGGCTTATCTTTTTCATCTTCATCTTCGCTGGGAACTAACACGGATGCCATCATCTCAGAGACACCAACTTGTGGAGCTGCCAGACCAACACCAGCCCGGAGTCCCAACTTTTCACATTGCTCTGGATCCTGGCTGACTTCAAGATATTCCATGAGGTCGTGGGCCAACTGCTTATCTTCTTTACTCAATGGAAATTTGACTTTTTGAGCTTGTTTGCGGAGAACCGGATCTCCATCTCGTACAATATCTTTCATTAAAAACACGCTAAAGACCTCCGAAAATATTTTAATCATTGAATTAATAACTTCTATTCTAACTTAATTTTAAGAAAAAAACTATATTCACAAAGTTGATGTTTTTTCACAAACTATACTCCCGCAAGCGGTTTCAACCCAATTTTTGTCAAGCAAAAAGATTATTAGAAAAAGTTGGTTTCACGGCAATGAAAGGGCTTGCAAACAGTCGTGAAAAATGCTAAATTTAACTTGTGGTTTAGAAGTGATCAGTTTGTACATCACAAGTCTAGCTTTATAGGAAAGGAAAGTGTTATCTATGGCAGCAAAGAGTAAGCATGTTGTTGATTTTGCCAAGATCAAATCAACGATGAGCGATCCATATAAGAAACCAGTTCAAGTTATTGATGAAACCGGGAAAATAGTTAATCAAGAATTATTTGACCAATTCAGCGATGATGAACTAGTTACGCTGATGGAAAAGATGGTTTGGGAACGTGCATTGCATGAACAAACAATGAACTTTTCACGTCAGGGTCGTTTAGGTTTCTATGCTCCTACTTACGGTGAGGAAGCCTCAGAAATGGGGATTGCTCACGCAATGAAGAAACAAGATTACCTCTTCCCAGCATATCGTGATTTGCCACAATTAATCCAACACGGCGCAACCGTTAAAGAGGGTTACTTATGGTCAAAAGGTCACTACCAAGCTTATGACTATGTACGACGCGGTGTACGTGCATTTATCCCACAAATTATTATCGGTGCTCAGTATGTACAATCAGCTGGTGCTGCATTAGGAATCAAGAAGAATGGTGAGAAGGATACCATTGCTTATACATTTACTGGTGATGGTGGTACTTCACAGGGTGACTTCTATGAAGGTATCAACTTTGCAAGTTCATTCCAAGCACCAGAAGTATTCTTCGTTCAAAACAACGGCTGGGCAATTTCAGTTCCACGGAAGACTCAAACCGCTGCTGAAACGCTTGCACAAAAGGGTGTTGCTTCAGGTGTTCCTGGCGTCCAAGTTGATGGTATGGATATCCTTGCAACATACTTGGTTGCAAAAGAAGCTCGTGACTTCGCAGTTGCCGGCAATGGCCCTGTCTTAGTTGAAACCTTGACTTATCGTTTCGGTGCCCACAGTTCTGCCGGTGATGATCCTAGTCGTTACCGTACTAAGGAACAAGAAAAACCATGGTTCGACCGAGACCCACTTATTCGTTTGAGAAAAGTTTTGACCGACAAGAAACTTTGGGATCAAGACAAAGAAGACAAATTAGTTGCGCAATACAAAGATGAATTCAAGGAAGCAATGAAGGATGCCGAAGCTGCTCCTAAGCAAAAGGTTAGTGACTTCTTGAAGAACACATTTGAAGTTCCAACCCCAGATGTAGCAGCCGACATTAAGAAATACGAAGCAAAGGAGTCGAAGTAATCATGGCTAAAATGACATATATTAAAGCAATTACCAACGGACTTGACCAAGTATTACAAGACGATCCGAAGACTCTGATTTTTGGTGAAGATGTTGGTAAAAACGGTGGTGTGTTCCGTACGACTGAAGGGCTTCAAGATAAGTATGGTGAAGACCGAGTATTTGATACCCCACTTGCTGAATCAGGAATTTTAGGAATGTCAATCGGACTTGCATTAACCGGCTGGCGTCCAATCCCAGAAATTCAATTTATGGGATTCACAATGGAAGCTGTTGATTCTGTTGGCGGTCAAATGTCACGTAACCGGTTCCGTTTCTCAGGCGACGTCACAATGCCTATCACAATCAGAACCCCATTCGGTGGTGGTACCCATACTGCCGAACTTCACGGTGACTCACTTGAAAACTTGTTCATTGGGATCCCAGGATTACGTGTTGTAACACCTGCAAATCCTTATGATGCTAAAGGAATGGTAATCTCAGCCGTTGAAAATAACGACCCAGTATTATTCATGGAAAACCTGAAACTCTATCGTTCAATGAAGGATGAAGTTCCAGATGGCCATTACACTGTTCCCCTAGACAAGGCAAATGTTGTTCGTGAAGGATCTGACATTACCGTTGTTGCTTACAGTGCCGAAGTTAACGAAGCACTCAAAGTGGCAGATAAATTAGAAAAAGAGAACATCTCAGTTGAAGTTATTGACTTACGTTCATTATCACCAATTGACGATGAAACAATCTTTGCTTCAATCGACAAGACTCACAAAGTAGTTATCGCTCAAGAAGCACAAAAGATGGCTGGTGCCGGAGCAAAAGTTGCTTCAGACATCGCTGAAAACGACATTATGTCATTGGATGCACCAATTGGCCGTGTTTCTGCTCCTGACAGTATCTTCCCATTTGCTATGGCTGAAAATGATTGGCTTCCAAATGCTGATGATATCGAAGCTAAAGTACGAGAAATTTTGAACTACTAAAATTCTAATTTGTTACAGAAAGGAAGTTAGATCCCATGGCTTATAAGTTTAAACTACCAGAGATGGGAGAAGGAATTACTGAAGGTGAAATTGCTACCTGGGATGTAAAGGTTGGCGATACCGTCAAGGAAGACGATCCGTTAGTTGAAATTCAAAACGATAAGTCTGTCCAAGAAATGCCATCTCCAGTTGCCGGAACCATTAAGAGTATTGAAAAGCAGGAAGGAGAAACTGCTGAAAAGGGCGACGTTTTAGTTGTCATTGATGATGGATCTCCTGACGAACCTGATGATGCCGCTCCTGCAGCTGCACCAGCTAAGGAAGAAGCTGCTCCTGCACCTGCCGCTGAAGCCGCACCTGCTCCAGCTGCCGCACCAGCACCTGCCGCTGCTCCAGCCGCAGTTACTGCTGCACCAGCTGCTTCAAATCCAAACGCAATTGTAAAAGCGATGCCATCTGTCCGTCAATATGCACGTGACAAAGGTGTTGATATCACTGCTGTTCCTGCTACAGGAAATCATGGTCAGATTACCAAGGCTGACATTGACAACTTCAATCCAGCTGCTGCTCCAGCCGCACCTGCTGCTGCACCCGCAACTGCTCCTGCTGGCGAAGCAAAGGCCGCTGCCGGACAAGCCGTTGCACCTTGGAAATCAGACCAACCTGATCTTGAAACTCGTGAACCAATGTCACCAATGCGTAAGATCATTGCTAAAGCAATGCGTACGTCTAAAGACATTGCGCCTCACGTAACTTCATTTGATGATGTTGAAGTTAGTGCATTAATGGCTAACCGTAAGAAATACAAGCAAGCAGCTGCTGACCAAGATATTCATTTGACATTCTTACCTTACATTGTGAAGGCATTGGTTGCCGTTATGAAGAAATATCCTGAGTTCAACGCTTCAATCGATGACACCACCCAAGAAATTGTTTACAAACACTACTTCAATGTTGGTATCGCTACGAACACTGATCATGGCCTGTACGTACCAAACATTAAGAATGCTGATTCCAAGGGTATGTTTGAAATTGCTAAAGAAATTACCGACAACACTCAAGCTGCTTATGACAACAAGCTTGGCCCAGATACAATGAAGGGTGGTTCAATTACCATCAGTAACGTTGGATCAATTGGTGGTGGCTGGTTCACGCCAGTTATCAACCAACCTGAAGTTGCTATCTTAGGTGTTGGTAAGATTGCCAAGGAACCATATGTTGATCCAGAAGACGGCGAAATCAAAGTTGGCAATATGCTGAAACTTTCATTGAGCTACGATCACAGATTAATTGATGGTGCCCTTGCACAAAATGCTTTGAATTACATGAATCAATTGCTTCATGATCCAGCAATGCTGTTGATGGAAGGATGATCGAATAATGGCTGATGTTGAAAAGAAAGAAACAGTAATTATCGGAGCTGGCCCTGGTGGCTACGTTGCCGCAATCCGTGCATCCGAATTAGGACAAAAAGTAACACTGATTGAAAAATCAGATACACTTGGCGGTGTTTGTTTAAACGTTGGTTGTGTTCCTTCCAAAGCTTTGATCGCTGCTGGGCATCGTCTTCAAGAAGCTAACGATGCTTCGACTTATGGAATTACAACTCAACCAGCTACAATCGATTTTGCTAAAACGCAAGACTGGAAGCAAAAGAAGGTTGTTGACCGAATGACCAGTGGTGTTAAGATGCTGCTGAACAAACACAAGGTTGAAATTATTCATGGAGAAGCTGTTCTGGACAGTGATACTCAATTACGAGTAATGCCTACCGGACCGCAACAATTCATGAGTGCTGATACTGGAACGACCATTCAGTTTGACAACTTAATCATTGCCAGTGGTTCACATCCAATTGAAATTCCTGGATTCAAGTTTGATGGCCGAGTTGTTGACTCAACCGGTGGCTTGAACCTTCCAGAAATTCCAAAAGAATTCGTGGTTATCGGTGGAGGATACGTTGGAACCGAATTAGCTGGCGCATATGCCAACTTAGGTGCTCACGTAACCATTATCGAAGGCTTGGATTCAATCTTGAATGGATTCACTAAAGACATGGTTTCATTAGTTGTCAAGAACTTGAAGAAGAAGGGCGTTGATATTCATACCAGTGCCAAAGCAATTTCTTCAAGTCAGGATGACAACAGCGTTTCCGTGACGTACGAAGAAGATGGCAAACAAACAACCATCAAAGCTGACTACTGCATGGTAACTGTTGGTCGTCGTCCAAACACTGATGATCTTGGCTTGGAATACACCAAGGTTAAAGTTGACGATCATGGCATCGTGCAAACTGATATCCAAGGCAGAACTGATTCAGAACATATCTTCGCAATTGGGGATATTGCTTCAGGTCCTGCATTGGCTCATAAAGCATTCTTCCAAGGCAAGGTTGCTGCTGGCGCTATTTCCGGCAAGAACACTGCTAATGACTATGTTGGCGTTCCTGCGGTCTGCTTCTCAGATCCAGAAATCGCCGTTGTTGGTATGACTCAAGCACAAGCTAAAGATAAGGACATTGAAGTCTCAACTTCGAAGTTCCCATTTGCAGGTAATGCTCGTGCCGTATCACTTGACGAAGCTGACGGATTCGTTCGTTTGATCTTTACTAAAGATGATAAGACGATCGTCGGTGGTGAAATCGTTGGACCTGGTGCAAGTGATTTAGTTGCTGAATTAAGTTTGGCAGTTAATAGTCACATGAATGTTGAGGACATTGCCCTTACCATTCATCCACATCCAACCCTGAGCGAACCAGTTCAAGAAGCTGCAGATGTAGGTTTAGGATTCCCAACGCATATTTAAAGTGTGCGACGAGACCCGTTTAGGGCCTGGAGTACAAGGAAGAGTCGACAATGATGAACGTTTCTTGTTCATCGTTGCCGGCTTTTTCTTGTACAGTAGGGCCCTGGGTCGTCGGAGCATAGCTCAAATGGAAGTGTGCGACAAAGCCCGGGTTGACCCCGGAGTGTAATGCAAGAAAGTCGATGATGAACTTGTTCACCGTTGGCTTTTTTGTTTTACATGGCAGGGGTCAGGGCAGACATGCTAACAACATGAATTCTATGTAGTGTTTTTAACTTGATAGATCAAAAATAATTGCTGTCTCCAGTCCCTTGTTTGCATACTGTTATAAACAACGATCAAACTAATAACTGAAAAACTCCAACAACTTCGGCCTTTTCTGTTTCACAAAGTCGTCATGTATCATATAATAAAGTCAACGTAGTACTGATAGGAGTGAATGCAATGGCTGATGGGTATGAATACCCTTTGATTGACGGTTTGGGCGTTGATGAAATTATTGATGTCGTGAATTTTTTCCAGACAATTGAACAAGCGTATGAGCAATCTGCAGGTGTCAAACGAGCCGACTTTATCGATGCTTATCGAAAATTTCAACAGGTTGTGCCTGCCAAAATGGAGCAAAAACAGCTTGAAAGGGAATTTGAACACCGCTCGGGATATGATTCCTATCAAGTCATTAAGCTTTCTAAGGATGCACAGGCGGGAAATTTAAGCGTACACGAGGCATAGAATGGAAATTAACGAACTCAAAGAAATAGACAAAACAGTTAAAGGTTGGCTGCATGAATCGCGGGACAATGTTTTAAGAAAAATTGATACCAGGTTAAAAGTTGATACTAAAACCAGTCGACGCGACTTGGTTACTAATATTGACAAGCAAAACGAGAAGTTTTTGGTTGGC
The DNA here is from genome assembly GCF_001434145.1 of Lentilactobacillus otakiensis DSM 19908 = JCM 15040. Lineage (GTDB taxonomy): Bacteria > Bacillota > Bacilli > Lactobacillales > Lactobacillaceae > Lentilactobacillus > Lentilactobacillus otakiensis. The sequence continues at coordinate 77,757 of NZ_AZED01000020.1, forward strand.
AAGATTCGTGAATTTGATCCGGATGCCAAAATTCTTGGCGAAGAGGGATTTGGCGATCAGGTGCATTCAACCGATGGCCGGATCTGGATTATCGATCCGATTGACGGCACCATGAATTTTGTTAAGCAGCGAAATCATTTTGCCATTATGATTGCCCTATATGAGGACGGCAAGGGTGTCCTTGGCTATGTCATGGACGTCATTGGCAAGCATTTGCTTTCTGGTGGCCCGGACTTAGGAGTGTTTGATAACGGGCATCCATTACCACCTGTTAAAGATACGTCTCTTAGAGAGGGACTCATTGGTCTTAGCGGACCGATGGTATTGCATAATGATTATAATATGGTAGACATTGCCCAACAGTCATTGGGAATGCGCATTTACGGCAGTGCTGGGATTGATATTATTTCTGTTCTCCGCGGTGAATTAGTTGGTTATATATCTTATCTGAAGCCTTGGGACTTTGGTGCTGGCAGAATTTTGTGTGAAACTGCCGGACTTAAGATGACAACTATTGACGGACGGCGGCTTGATGTGTTATCATCAACACCAGTATTGTTAGCAACACGAAATGCACATCAAGACATTCTTACAATCGTAAGTAAATGATCGGACTGTGACAGTTGTCACAGTTTTTTTATGCGAATAATTGTGAAATAGTATGATGTACAACATTCGGTTTGATTTAAATGAAGGGAAGCAAACGACTTGGATACTAAATTAAAAACACGCGACGACATTCGTAACATCGCCATTATTGCCCATGTTGACCACGGTAAGACGACTTTGGTTAACGAAATGTTAAAGCAGTCAGATACGCTTGATCAGCACGTACAAATTGAGGATCGAGCACTTGACTCGAACGCCATTGAACGTGAACGTGGAATTACCATTCTTTCAAAGAACACTGCCGTTCGATATGGCGACAAACAAATTAACATCTTGGATACCCCAGGACATGCGGACTTCGGTGGTGAAGTTGAGCGGATCATGCGAATGGTTGATGGCTGTTTACTTGTCGTTGATGCTTTCGAAGGTACGATGCCTCAGACTCGGTTCGTTTTGAAGAAAGCTCTTGAACAACACTTAACCCCAATCGTTGTGATTAACAAGGTTGACCGTGAAGGTGCTCGTCCAAAAGAAGTTGTGGACGAAGTTCTTGACTTATTCATCGAACTTGGTGCTGATGAAGAGCAACTTGATTTCCCTGTTGTTTATGCATCAGCTATGAACGGAACTTCAAGTTATGATCCTGATATTAGTAAGCAGGAACATACTATGAAGCCAATCTTTGACACCATTGTTAAAGACATTCCAGCTCCAATCGATAACTCTGACGAACCTCTTCAATTCCAAGTTGCAATGCTTGATTATAATGACTTCGTTGGTCGTATCGGAATTGGCCGGATCTTCCGTGGAACAATCAAAGTTGGTGACAGTGTTACTGTTATGAAGCTTGATGGTTCAAAACAGAATTTCCGTGTTACTAAATTAATGGGATTCTTCGGTTTGAAGAAAGAAGACATCGAGTCAGCCAAGGCGGGTGATTTGATCGCTGTTTCAGGAATGGAAGATATCAACGTCGGTGAAACTGTTGTTGACCCTAAGGATCCAGAACCACTTCCAATCCTTAGAATTGACGCACCAACTCTGCAAATGACCTTTGGTACCAACACTTCACCATTTGCTGGTCAAGACGGTAAGTTTGTAACTGCCCGTCAATTAGGTGATCGTTTGAAGCGTGAACTTCATACCGATGTTTCATTGCGTGTTGAAGACACCGACCAACCAGGTGCTTGGGTTGTTTCAGGCCGTGGTGAATTGCATTTGTCAATCTTGGTTGAAAACCTTCGTCGTGAAGGCTTTGAACTTCAAGCATCACGTCCAGAAGTTATCTATCGAGAAATCGATGGTACAATGTGCGAACCATTTGAATCCGTTCAAATCGATACTCCTGATGAGTATACTGGTTCAATCATCGATACGCTTTCACAACGTAAGGGTACAATGCAGAACATGGAAACAACTGATAATGGCCAAACTCGTTTGACATTCTTGGCACCATCACGTGGTTTGATTGGTTATTCAACTGAATTCCTTTCATTAACTCGTGGTTATGGTATCTTGAACCATACTTTCGAGAAGTACATGCCAGTTATCAAGGGCTGGAACCCTGGTCGTACTAAGGGTACCCTTGTTTCAATGAACGCCGGCAAAGCAACTACCTACGCAATGATGGGTATTGAAAGCCGTGGTACATTATTAATCGATCCAGGTACAGAAGTGTACGAAGGGATGATTGTTGGTGAAAATAACCGTGAGAACGATATCACAGTTAACATCACTAAAGGTAAGAACTTGACCAACGTCCGTGCTGCTGGTTCTGATGATATGGCCCGCATTAAGACACCTACTCATCTTTCACTTGAAGAATCACTTGAATTCTTGAATGAAGATGAATTGTGTGAAGTAACGCCTAACTTCATTCGTTTGAGAAAGAAGATTCTTAACTCAAACACTCGTGAAAAAGAAGCTAAGAAGAAGCGTCATAACTAAAATTAATTTTAAATATAAAGCCACAACCAGTCCGCCTTGGATTGATTGTGGCTTTTTGTGTTGGGTGAAAATAATCAATTCGTAAAACTTGTTAAATTCCACTAAACCTGTTAAGTAATCAGCAAATTCGAATTTTTAATTATGATATAATGTAGTTCGATGTACCTACATATAATTTGAAAAGTGGAGTTGGACCAATGGGGAAAGCACGTTTAAAAAATCTCGATTATGTAATATTTATTCCATATATTATCATGTCGATTATTGGGGTTGTGATGGTGTATTCTGCCAGCGCAAATATTGCGTTACAAAATGGTGGAAGCCCACTAAGCTATCTGATTAAGCAATTAATTTTTGTGATTATCAGTATTGTGATTGTGGCCGTGATGACGGCAATGAACATCAAATATTTACGCAAACCGGGATTCCTAAAATTCCTGCTCTACGCGTTTATCCTGGTGTTAATTGGCCTGTTAGTGGTCGGCAAAACTATCAATGGTGCCGCCGGCTGGATTCATCTTGGCCCAGTTAATATTCAACCTGCTGAATTCGTGAAGTTCTTCTTGATCATTTGGCTGGCAGATGTAATTGATAAGAGCCAACCCGAAATCACCCTGTCGTTTCGGAGTTGGTGGGATCAGATGAAATGGCCGTTATTCTTTACGGCAGTTTTAATTGCTTTGATTCTCAAGCAACCTGATTCCGGTGGTGCTGCCATTAATTTGGCAATTGCTTTTATCTTGTTTAATTGCAGTGGCTTTTCTTGGAAACGGGCACTGGGCGTGATCTATGGCTGTGTTGTGGCAGCATTTTTGGCGTTTGAATTCATTTTGGTGCCAATGGCAAAATCAGATTCATTTTCCAATTCATACCAGTTACAACGAATTGTGGCCTTCACCAATCCATTTGGTCATGCACAAGGGACCGGTCAACAGGTTGTTAATTCCTACTATGCCATTAGCAATGGTGGGTTGTTTGGGGTTGGTCTTGGTAACAGTGTTCAAAAGACCGGCTATTTACCGGAACCCAATACTGATTTCATTATGTCAATTTTGACAGAGGAACTGGGTGCCATCGCAGCATTCCTGGTATTGGCGCTGTTGGCAGTTATCATTTTACGAACTGTTCAAATCGGCGTCCGTAGCAATAATACCTATCAAAGTTTAGTCTGTTACGGTGTGGCAACATACATGAGCATTCAGACCTTCTTTAACATGGGTGGTGTACTGGGTGTCCTGCCAATTACTGGTGTGACATTTCCATTCATCAGTTATGGCGGATCAAGTATTCTGACCTTGTCCTTCTGTTTGGGGCTAGTGTTAAATATCAGTAGTCGCCAGCGAATGCAACGCCGGGCGCTAAAGGTCGCTAGAAAATAATATTTAAGGAGATGTCATCATGACATTAGATATTCAACCCACAACGGGCTTAATTGTTTATCTGCATTCAATTCGTCATTCCAGAAATCTGAAGTCATATGGGCGGCTCTATTACGTTTCTAAGCGCATGCGCTATGGCCTGATTTATGTGAATAAAGACGATGAAGAAGAAATCACTAAGAAATTATCTTCTCAGAATTATGTCAAACAAGTGGTTCCGTCACACTTGAATGAATTATTCCAAGAAGTGGAAGGCAAAACTGAATTGGATGACGACGATTCAATTGACGATGATTATTAAAGTTGAGGTAAACCATGAGAATTGTATCAGGTAAATATGGTGGGATTCGTTTAAACCCAGTCAAAAGTGATAAAACTCGGCCGACCACGGATAAAGTTAAAGAATCTTTGTTTAGCATGACCGGCCCATATTATCAGGGCGGGAGATTTCTGGATTTGTTTGCTGGGTCCGGAGCCGTTGGTATTGAGGCAGTTTCAAGAGGTATGGATCATGCTGTACTGGTGGACCGGCAATACCAAGCGATTAAGGCCATCAAGGAAAATATTGCCAAAATTCATGCTGAAGAACAATTTGAAGTCATCAAAGGTAACGCTGAGATGGTTTTAAAGCAACTTGCCGGTAATGGTGTTAAGTTTGACATGGTATTTCTGGACCCACCATACAAACTGCAGAAAATAGTGGCAACATTAGCCAACTTGAAGAATTTGGAGCTATTGAATGATGGCGCGGTGGTGATTTGTGAAACTGATAATCACACCGAATTACCGACGGATCTGGACGGTTTTCATTCGACCAGGCAAAAAAATTACGGACTGACCAATTTAACAATTTATGATTATCAAATGGGGAATGAACAATGACAAAAGCTTTATATGCGGGTAGTTTTGACCCGATCACCTTTGGGCACATTGATGTGATCGAACGTGCCAGCCGAATTTTTGACAAGGTATACGTTGCAATCAGTATTAATACGCATAAACATGCATTGTTTAGTGACGATGAGCGATCTGAGTTTGCTCGGGAAGCACTTAGTCAATTAAAAAATGTTGAAGTGGTGGTCTCAGAAGAGCTCACCGTTGAACTGGCACACAGTTTAGGTGCTTCTGTGTTGGTACGTGGCGTCCGTGGTGGGAGTGATTTGGATTCTGAAATGTCGATCGCTGGCCTCAATGAAAAGCTGGCTGCGGACATTCAAACGATTTTTATTCCAACAGCTGCAAACTATCGCGATCTGTCCTCCAGCATGATTAAAGAAATCGCCAAATTTCATGGCGATGTTTCCAAATTTGTCCCGGCACCGGTTGCAGGAGCCTTAACCGAAAAGTATCAACAATAAAATAGTATAAGAGAGTGGTGAGCTGATGAAGAAATGGTTTAAAAAATATTTAATTTGGTTTGCCATTTTACTTTTTGTGGCCATCGGTTTTTTGTGGCCGCTGCCAAATTACATCGAAGGACCCGGTGATGCGGCTAATTTGAGTAAAATTGTCAATATTAAAGGCCACCCGGACAAGCACAAGGGCCAATTCATGTTGATGTCGGTCAGCATTTCTCAGGCCCGGCCATTTACGTACCTTTATGCTAAGTTGAGTCCGTATTACTCAATTGAACCTGAAGAAGACGTCACCGGCGGACAGGACATGAAAGAATACAGCAAGGTCCAGCAGATCTACATGGATGGATCAATTAATAGTGCTATTTATACTGCCTATCACCAAGCTCACAAGGCAGTTAAGATCAAATATCGTGGGATTTATGTCATGAGTTTGATGAAGCACTCTAATTTTAAAAACAAGCTTAAAGTTGGTGACGTTGTGGTTGCCTTGGATGGGCGTCATTTTAAGAGCTCACTTGGGTTTATCAAATACGTCAAGCAGCAAAAATACGGCCAAAAGCTCACCGTCACATATAAGCGCAACGGTAAGTTGCATCAGGCAACCGCACCGCTTGGGATGATCGCTAAGAATCGGGCTGGGATCGGGATTACATTAACTGATGACGTTCAAGTTAAACCGCAGATTCCGATCAAAGTACATCCGGGACAAGTGGGTGGACCATCTGGTGGATTGATGTTTTCACTACAGATCTATAGCCAGTTAACGAACAAGAATCTCCGTCACGGACAAAAAGTTGCCGGTACGGGCACAGTTGATGGTTTAGGTAACGTCGGCGAAATTGGTGGTATCGACAAAAAAGTGATCACTGCCAAAAAGCATGGTGCCAAGATTTTCCTGGCCCCATATGTTAAGCCAACTAAAACCATTTTGAAATATGAAGAAAATCATCAGACTAATTATCAAATGGCCAAAGCCACAGCGAAGAAGTATGCACCGTCGATGAAGGTTATTCCTGTCAAGACGTTTGCCCAGGCAGTTTCGGTGTTAGAGAAAACGAAATAATCAGATTTTGAAAAAGGATTAGATAATCTAATCCTTTTTTTCGTATATACATGTTAGAAGGGAGGTACAGCATGGATAGGATACGTGAGTTTATTGATGAATATCTATATCAAATATTAATTGGTTTAGTTGCGATTATTGTGATTTTTATGTTCGTGATTGGTGGCATGCTGGTTGGCAAGGGTGACGACGTTTCGTCAGCTGATGATCAAGTTGCGATTGAAAATTCCAGCAGCCAATCTGAAGCAGCTTCAGTTTCTCAGTCCGCCTCATCCGAACAACCGAAACAGGTTGCTGCCGGTTCAAATCAGCAGATGTATGTCGATGTGAAAGGGGCAGTCAAGAATCCTGGTGTGTATCAGGTCAGTGCCAATATGCGAGTTGTTGATGCAATTGATTTGGCAGGTGGTTATAATCGTTCCGCGGACAAAAAGAAAATCAATTTGGCTCAAAAATTGACAGATCAACAGGTAATTTATGTACCCATTCGAGGTGAGAAAGGGACACCGGTTACCTCAACCGTCGCTGCGAGCCCAACACCTGCGGAAACCACACCAGATGCTTCGGCAGATAGTGCTGCACCGGCAGCTGATGGGGCAACCGGCACCCCGCAACAGATTAATTTAAATACGGCTGATAAGACGAAGCTCCAAGAGTTGACTGGGATCGGTGATAAAAAAGCTGATCAAATCATCGCTTACCGTCAGGCCCACGGCCAATTTAAAAATATTGAAGAGCTCAAAGATGTCCCCGGATTTGGGGATAAAACATTTGCCAACCTGAAATCTTCAATTTGTGTATAGCCCAAATGGTGAATTTGAGATATGATTTACACCAGAGAAGGTGGAATTCAAATGGATAAGCGAATTAAGTGGGACCAATATTTTATGATGCAGGCTGTTTTATTGGCTTCAAGGAGCACGTGTGAACGATTATCCGTTGGCGCGGTAATTGTGAGAGATAAGCGGATCATCGCTGGTGGCTATAACGGATCAGTAGCTGGAGACGACCACTGTATTGATGTTGGCTGTTATTTGGAAGACGGGCATTGCGTCAGAACCATTCACGCAGAGATGAACGCCATTCTTCAGTGTGCCAAATTTGGCGAAAGTACTGACAATGCCGAAATTTATGTGACCGATTTTCCATGTCTTCAGTGCACCAAAATGCTGCTGCAAGCCGGAATTACCAAGATTAACTATTTGCGAAACTACCATAATAATGATTACGCACAAAAATTGATTAGTTTGAAAAATATTGAATTGAACAAAATTAAATTGACTCAAGCCGATATGGATAGAGTGCCATTCGGATCCTATTTATCTGACTAGTTATTAATAAAAATTGGCTGATTTTTCCTGCAAGCGCCATGCTTTTAATGAGCATGATCATTTACGGAAATGCTTGGATTGGTGTCTGCCTGATGGGGTTACTGGTTCTACGAATTTTCTTCTTACGGGATTCTCAAGCCCTGATAGGTTCGATTATGGCGGTGTTGATGTTTGCTTGCGGCTGTTGGCTCACTCATCAGTGTATGACGCCTTTAACGGGCCAAAAAACGTATGAAGTCAAAATCTACCCAGATGTCGCTAAAGTGAACGGGGCTAGTTTGAGCTTCATTGCTCATCCTGAAGGCGTGAAGCAGAAGATGGTGTTCTACGCCAGGCTGAGGGATAAGGGCCAGCAGCGACAGGTAGTCGACGGTGATCAGCCCATCAGGGTTAAAGTTACCGGGAAATTCTCGGATTTTCTGCCAGCAACTAACATCAATCAATTTGACATGGAAAAATATTATCATCATCAGAAAATCCAAAATTGTTTCGTAGCAGAAAGCTTGAGCTTCATCGGCGTTCCAAATAGGTTCTCAATGATTGATCGAATTCATATGCTTCGTTCGAAGTTCAACCAATACTGTGGTCACTTGCCCAAAACGTTGAGTTTATACGCGACTGGACTGATTAGTGGTTATCGGCCGAATAATTTTTTTGATGAGATGACTGGCGTGAAGAAGCTTGGGCTCCTTCATATATTCAGTATTTCGGGGATGCACGTCGCCTATTTTCTATCAATTGTTGACCAATTGATGGTGTGGATGGGGTTGTCAAAACTTAAGAAGGCAGTGATTTCGATTGTCTTTTTGGGTGGCTACTTTATCTTTTCTGGTGGTTCCCCTGGGTTGTTAAGAGCGGTGATCATGGCAATCATCGGCATTATCAACCGTTTATTCAAACTCGGCTTTTCCCAGCTCGACGTTTGGAGCGGATCGTTGATAATCAACTTGCTCATTTTACCTGAAGCGATGTTTTTAATGGGGGTTCAGTTGAGCTATGGGCTGTCTTTGGGACTCATTGCCTCAGAAAAGTTATCCTATTTCAAGCAGACCATTTTGTTAAACTTACTCACAGTCCCAATTTTGTTATTTCACATTTATGAATGGCACTTTTTAAGCGTGGCGGTTAATCTCATTGTATTGCCGTTTTTTGGCAAGGTGATTTTTCCGGCTGTGATTATCGGTGTTATTTGTGGGTTGTTGGCCATGGGGCTGACGATTCCTATTGATGCATTTTTACAGGTGTTCAACGATGGTTTAAATGCAATCAGCAAATTGCCTGGGATGATCGTTTTTGGTAAGCCAACGCTGCTGGTAGTTATCATCATGCTGATATTGACCATTCTTTTGACACTGGTCGATAAACGATCTGTGAAAGGAATTGTTATCTTACTATCAACTGTCTATCTGGCAACGTTTGCTTGGATTCACTTCCCGTTGCACGGTGAAGTCACAATGTTTGATATTGGGCAGGGTGACAGCTTTTTGATTCGAGAACCCTTTAATCGGACAGTTACGATGATTGATACCGGTGGCAAAGTTCAATTCAACAGCGAGCCTTGGCAAAAAGGAACTCAGGATTACCAGGCTAAACGCTTATCGATCAATTATTTAAAGAGTATTGGAATTTCAAAAATCGACAATATGTGTGTCAGTCACCAAGATGCTGACCACTGTGGTGATTTGCCGGCATTTATTGAGGAAATGAAGATCGATAGGATTATTATTCCGCTGGGGATGGACAAGAATCCTGGTTTTATGGAAAGAATTTCAGGTCGCAGTCACAATACGAAGTTGTTGTGCGTGAACGATGAGATGCGGGTGGCTAATTTGCCCGCCCAAATTTATCATCCATATTTGGCAGGCAAGGGTGAAAATCACGATTCAATGGTGTTAGGTGCCAATAAAGGCGGTTTAAGTTGGTTGTTTACCGGTGATTTGGACCGTCCAGGGGAACTGGATACAATTGCCAGACACCCGGGCTTGTCCGCTGATGTATTAAAGGTTGGCCATCACGGCAGTAAAACCTCATCAGATCCCCAGTTTGTTTCGGCGGTGAAGCCAAAAATTGCGTTGATTTCTGCTGGCCGAAATAATCGTTATGGTCATCCAAACGATGAAACACTGGTGACGTTGAAGCAACACAATGTCAAGATTTTTAATACCCAAAAACACGGTATGGTAAGATATATTTATCGCAACAATACGGGACATTTTGAAACGGCTTTAGACGGTCATGAAGGGAACGTATGATGAATTATTCTCAGTTAATGCAACAGTTGAATAAAGGTACAACTAACCCAGTCTATCTAATTCTGGGCGACCAAGAATATCTTTCTCAACAAATTAAAGATGCTTTTGTCCAAATCATTCCTGATAGTGAACGCTCAATGAATATCGGCAACTATGATATGGAGGACACAACCATTTCTGCGGCAGTTGAAGATGCCATTTCGGTGCCGTTTTTTGGGGAACGCCGACTGGTAATGGTTAACCGACCGTACTTTCTGACAGGGATGCGAACGAAATCCAAGGTTGAACAAAATATTGATGATTTCTTGGAGTACTTGAAACATCCAGAAGAATCGACGATCATGGTGATTTTTGCGCCATATGATAAATTGGATTCACGCAAAAAAGTTACTAAGGCGTTAAAAAAAGTTGCCACAACCATTGAAATTGGCAAACTGCGCGAAAATGAAATTAAAAAGCTGGTCACTGACAAAATTAACTCGGCTGGTTTTCAAATCAATCCGGATGCTTTGGATCGGATGGTCGAATTGACTGGTGGTAAGCTCACGTCCATGATGAGTGACCTCCCAAAGCTGCTTTTGTACAACAATGATACTAAAGTGATTGATCTTGAATCAGTCAACGGACTGGTTAGTCGTTCAATGGAACAAAATGTATTTGATTTGGTGAACAGTGTCCTGCAAAAGAATCCCAAACAATCGATGGATATTTATCATCAGTTAATTTTGGAAAATGATGAGCCAATTCGGATTAATGCCGTCTTGATTCAGCAATTCCGGTTGCTGTTGCAGGTGATGATTCTGCAAAAACATGGTTATTCCCAAGGGAATTTGGCATCAACTCTCAAAGTTCATCCATACCGAGTGAAGTTGGCAATGCAGACTGTTAGAAAATTTAGCTATGGCCAATTGAGGGATGCTTACATCGGTTTGGTGGATACCGAACGTCAAATGAAATCGACGCGACGGCCGCCAGAATTACTATTCGAGTTATTTGTATTGAAATTTATGAAAAGTGTTGGATAAACGAAAAACAGGAGCAAAGACTGCCATGCCGCAGACTTGCTCCTGTTTTTGAGTACAAAAAAAGTTGTTAGACTAACTAACAACTAGGAAAGAAACTATTTAGCTAATTTTGAAGTTAAACGTGACTTGTCACGAGCAGCTTTGTTAGCTTTAATTAAGCCCTTTGATTTTGCGCGATCAATTGCGCTGATTGCGTTAATGTATAAATCTTTTGCGTCGTCAGAACCGGCAACTTGTGCCTTCTGGAACTTCTTAACTGCGGTACGGTATGCACTCAATTGAGCAGCATTACGACGTTGTGCTTTTTCATTAGTTTTAACACGTTCGATAGCAGATTTGATAATTGGCATTTGACTCACCTCCGAGTATTTTTCTAAGTAAAAATTATTAAATTTCAACAAGCATCATTATACAAAAACCAGCGGACGATTGCAACCCAAACCACTAATGAATATCAGCAATAGGCTTGTATTTATTACGAAAAACCGTTATACTATTTTTTGTGTGTTGTACAAGACCTTCGACTTAGTTTGTCGGGTACCACTTCCGCATACTCAGTTGTTGGCGTCAAAAAAATAAAAAGGTGGTTATATATCATGGCAATTACACAAACTAAGAAAAACGAAATTATCAACAAATTTGCTCGTCACGAAGGCGATACCGGTTCAGCAGAGGTTCAAATCGCTGTTTTGACCGCAGATATCAACGAACTTAACGAACATATGCGTACTCATCGTAAAGATTACCATTCACAACGTGGACTTATGAAGAAGATTGGTCATCGTCGTAACTTGTTGGCATACTTACGTGACAACGACGTTACTCGTTACCGTCAATTGATCAAAGACCTTGGTCTTCGTCGTTAATATTAACATTTTGAGAACGGATTGGATCCGTTCTTTTTTTATACATATATTTAAGAAAGCACAATCTTTTTTGAAAAATTCGGTTTCAACAAAAAATATGTTAAACTAAAAGAAGCTGAAAACGAACGTAAAAAAGAACAAATTAATTTTTGAGGTGAATCATGAAAAACGAAATAAAAGTAATGGCGATTGGTGGCGCCCGCGAGAATGGCAAGAACATGTACGCGGTCGATATTAATGGCGGTATTTATATTTTAGACTGCGGCCTAAAATATCCTGAAAATGAATTATTAGGAATCGATGTTGTTATTCCCGACTTTAGCTGGCTTGAAGAAAACAAGGATCGAATTGTGGGTGTCTTCTTAACCCACGGACATGCAGATTCAATCGGGGCAATCTCATACTTTCTAAGTAAGTTTGACGTTCCGGTCTTTGGTTCTGAGATGACAATTGAACTTGCCAAGATCAATGTGTCCGATTCTCAGGAAATCAAGAGCTTTGATGATTTTCACGTTGTCAGTGATCGAAGCGAAATTGACTTTGACGATATTAAGGTCACTTTCTTCAAGACGACCCATTCAATCCCTGGTTCTTTGGGAATTGCGCTGCACACATCTGATGGAATTATCGTCTACACCGGCGATTTCAAATTTGACCAAACCGCAGCACCAATTTATCAAACTAACTATTCAGCGTTAACTCAACTTGGTGATGAGGGCGTTTTGGCGTTACTTGATGATTCAAGCAATGCTGAGAATCCCAAGCCCAGTGCATCTGAGAAAAAGATTGCTGAATATATCGATGATACATTTAACTATCAAAACAGCCGAATTATTGTTGCCGGTGTTGCCTCCAACATTTTAAGAATGCAACAGGTCTTCAACGCCGCCGCAAAGACTGGCCGGAGAGTCTATTTGACGGGTCATGATTTGGAACGAATTGTGAAAACTGCCATGGGTTTGAACACCCTCAAGCTGCCTGAAGATAATCTCTTAATTGATTCGTTGGATGAATTGAAAAAGATGGCACCAGACAAGGTCGTGATCATTCAGACCGGTAAAATGGGCGAGCCTATCAAAGCAATCCAACGTATGGCCAATAAAGAGCAGAGTGACATTAACATTGAACCCGGCGATTTGGTATTCATCACGACGACACCATCTACTGCTATGGAAACGACGGTCGCAAAGACTCGTGATATGGTTTACCGTGCGGATGGCGAAGTTAAGATGATTTCTGATGAGATGAATTCGTCCGGAGATGCCAGTCAGTCAGATTTGCAGCTGTTAATGAATTTGTTGCATCCCAAGTACGTGATTCCGGTTCAAGGCGAATATCGGTTGTTGGAAGCCAATGCCCAACTAGCTAAAGAGATTGGTTATACTGATGATCAAATTGTGATTCCTGCCAAAGGGGATGTCATTTCGATTTCAAAGGATGATATTCATTTGGGCAAGGGCGTCGATCTCGCTGACACCATGATTGATGGTATCGGGATTGGTGATATCGGAAATATCGTTCTTCGTGATCGGAAAGTCTTATCTGAAGACGGAATTTTTGTTGCAGTTGTCACGATTGACCGTAAGAAGAAACGGATTGTTTCCAGTCCCAAGCTGACTTCAAGAGGATTTGTTTACGTTAAAGCAAACAAAGATTTAATGAAAGATGCCGCGGGAATCATTGAAAAGACGGTTACCAATAACCTTGAACACAAAGAGTTTGATTGGAGCAACCTCAAGCAGGATGTTCGAGAAGACCTGAGTGATTATCTTTACAAACAAACTAAGCGACGCCCAGTGATTCTGCCAGTTATAATGGAAGTTAATCAACACCACAAGCGTTCAAAGAAAAAGCAAAAAGCAACTGAAAAAAATTAGCTCACAAGACGGGTAATTCATTGATTTGAATTGCTCGTTTTCTGTAACTTGATTGTTGAGGAGGAAAGCATGGCTGAGATGACAAAAAATGATCGGGTCATTTTATTGAGTGCCAAAGAGGACTTTCAGGATGGGCGATATAACCAGGTGATCAATAAAACAGAGCATTTACTGGAAAAATATCCGCAATCTTTGGAACTTAACGATTTATATGCGATTGCACTGTATGCTTTAAAAAGATATCCTGAGGCCTTTAAAATTGTCGAGGAATTTGCCGATGAATTAATGGCTCAACCTAAGTATCAAGAACACTTACTGAAAATTTTTTTGTCGAATCATTTGTTCATGTTGGCAAGAGAAGTGCTGGCACAGGCATCTGAGAGGGCTGCTGTGAGGTGGCAAGGACAAATTAACCAAGCAGAAGACGCATTTCGCGCCACCGGTCCGGCAGACTTGGCAGCACAAACTCGCAAGTTTGCCTATCTGGGAGCATTGCCAGTCGAACAGCAGGTCCACGAAGTCAAATCTGCACTTAAGTTGCCACTAAGAGAATATGTTTCGGCTGCGAAAACAATTTTGAGCGATGCATTTGGATGGCAGGTTTCAAAAACGCAAGTATTATTACAACTGATGAAAGTCCAGGTTTCTGAAAACGTCGATTTCGTATGGCTTGATGGACAAACTCATACCATAAGCACGGACGAATTAAAACCATTGGAGGAATCAGTCACTTTTGTTGATGTGCTGCAGAAAGTTGAACAAAAATTTGCTGCTGATGATCCAATTAAGCTGGAATTGCTTGAAAAGGAACTATTCACACAAAGTAATTATATTTACCCATATTTTGATAGGGTGATTACCAATCCGAGCTTTTGGGCAACCGCAATTATCGCCCAATCCTTTGGTGAACCGGTATCCGCAAAGGGCCCTGAGGAGAAGCAGATGTTATCGTGGATTGACCAAATTCATAACCAAGAGATTAAAATTGGTCTCATATAACTAAATTATTTTCGGAAAATGGAGGGAATCTGTTTACAAACAATTCTAGTATCGATATAATACTTAAGGATTCTTCGAAAATTGACTACTTTGTCTTTTCCAGAAGATGTAGTATAATAACACTTAGAAATGCATTGATGCGAATTGATGTAATTCTTGAAAACAACAGGAGGTTTCATTAATGGCAAAAGAACATTATGAAAGAACAAAACCCCATGTAAATATTGGTACTATTGGCCATATTGATCATGGGAAAACTACTTTGACTGCTGCTATCACTAAAGTATTGGCTTCAAAGGGTCTCGCTAAGGCTGAAGACTATGCTGATATCGATGCAGCTCCAGAGGAACGTGAACGTGGTATAACTATCAACACTGCTCACGTGGAATACGAAACTGAAAAGCGTCACTATGCCCATATCGATGCCCCAGGACATGCTGATTACATTAAAAACATGATCACTGGTGCCGCTCAAATGGATGGTGCTATTTTGGTTGTTGCCGCAACTGATGGCCCAATGCCACAAACTCGTGAACATATCTTACTTGCTCATCAAGTTGGTGTTGATTACATCGTTGTATTCTTAAACAAGACTGATTTAGTTGATGATGACGAATTAGTTGACTTGGTTGAGATGGAAGTTCGTGAATTACTTTCTGAATACGATTATCCTGGTGATGATATTCCTGTTCTCCGTGGTTCAGCTCTTAAAGCACTTGAGGGCGACAAGGAACAAGAACAAGTTATCCTTGACTTAATGGATGTTGTTGATGAATACATTCCAACTCCAGAACGTGACGACAGCAAACCATTCTTGATGCCAGTTGAAGATGTCTTCACTATCACTGGTCGTGGTACTGTTGCATCTGGCCGTATCGATCGTGGTACTGTTAAAGTCGGTGACGAAGTTGAAATCGTTGGTTTGAGTGATCAACCATTGAAGTCAACTGTTACTGGTTTGGAAATGTTCCGTAAGACATTGGATCAAGGTCAAGCCGGAGATAACGTTGGTGTTCTTCTTCGTGGTATCGACCGTGACCAAGTTGTCCGTGGACAAGTTCTTGCTGCTCCTGGTTCAATCCAGACCCACAAGAAGTTCGAAGGTCAAGTTTATATCTTGACTAAAGAAGAAGGTGGCCGTCATACGCCATTCTTCTCAAACTACCGTCCACAATTCTACTTCCATACTACCGATGTTACCGGTGTTATCGAATTGGAAAAGGGCGTAGAAATGGTTATGCCTGGTGATAACGTTACATTCCAAGTTGAATTAACTAAGCCAGTTGCCATTGAAAAAGGTACTAAGTTCACCATCCGTGAAGGTGGCCATACTGTTGGTGCCGGTGTTGTTAGTGACGTTAATGACTAGTTTCATTCGTTAAGAACACACTAAAGCTGTGAGGATACTTCCTCACAGCTTTTTTTATGATTTGATAAATTTGAAATTAATTTTACATTTTATGATTAATACGTTAAAATAACAATGTTATGCAATTATGAAATTGTAAAAAATTCTTTTGGTCTCGGAGGAAAAACGATGTCTGCAAAATGGGAAAAGAAAGGTACCAATGATGGCGAATTAACATTCGAAATCGGTACAGATTCAATTAAATCAGGTTTAGATCGCGCATTTAAAAAGAACAAGAACAGTATTCGTGTGCCTGGATTCCGTAAAGGAAAGGTTCCACGTCAGATTTTTACTAAGATGTATGGTGAGGAAGCATTGTATGAAGATGCCCTCAACATTCTGTTACCTGACGAATACCAAAAAGCTGTTGAAGATACTAAGATTGAGCCAGTTGACCAACCTAAAATCAACGTTGAGTCAATGGAAAAAGGCAAGCCTTGGGTTATCAAAGCTAACGTTACCGTTAAGCCAGAAGTTAAGCTTGGCGACTACAAGGGCTTAAGTGTTCCTAAGCAAAACACCCGCGTTTATCAAAAAGACGTTGATGCTGAACTTGAAAAGAAACGTGAAAGCCAAGCTGAATTGGTTCTCAAAGAAGGCAAAGCTGCTGAAAAGGGCGATACTGTTGTTATCGACTTTAAAGGAACTGTTGACGGTAAGCCATTTGATGGTGGTAGTGCCGAAAACCATTCACTCGAATTGGGCTCAAACTCATTCATTCCAGGCTTTGAAGATCAATTAATTGGTCATAAAGCTGGCGATGAAGTTGAAGTTAAGGTTACATTCCCTAAAGATTATCAAGCTAAAGATTTAGCTAATAAGGATGCAATCTTCAAGACTAAGATTCATGAAGTTAAGACAAAGGAATTACCTAAGTTAGATGATGACTTTGCCAAGGATGTTGACGAAGATGTTGACAGCCTTGATGAATTGAAGGAAAAGATCAAAGAAGATCTCAAGAATCAAAAGAAGAGTGAAGCTCGTGACGCAATCGAAGATGCTGCAATCAGTGAAGCTACCGACAACGCCGAAGTTAAAGACATTCCTCAACCAATGATTGACGAAGATATTCAACGTCAAATGGATCAATATCTTGCAGGTATGCAACAACAAGGTATCAACCAAGATATGTACTTCCAGTTGACTGGTACTAAACCAGAAGACCTTAAGAAGCAATTTGCTGACGGCGCTGAGAAACGGGTTAAGACTAACTTAGTTCTTGAAGCAATCGTTGCCGCTGAAAAGATCGAACCATCAGAAGACGATGTTAAGGCAGAAGTTAAGAACCTTGCCAAACAATATGGTATGAAGGAAGACGCTGTTCGCAGTGCCTTGACTGACGACATGTTGAAACATGATATCGCAATCAAACAAGCAATTGATATGATTGTTGATTCTTCAAAGCAAGACGCTAAAGCCAAATCAACTGAAAAAGATTCAAAAGAAACCAGTTCAGAAAAATAGTTTTCTGCTCAATTAAAAGACCCGTTATTTTGACGGGTCTTTTTTTAAGGACAATGCCTATTAATTGCAATTTGCATATGATATGTTAAAGTTACTCTTAGTTGATTATTACTAATTGTATTTAAAGTCCATCCTGGATGGAGGAGTGAATAATTTGTTTGAAGATAATGAATCAAGCGGGCCTATTACTTGCTCGTTTTGTGGAAAAACACAGGACCAAGTGAAGAAAATTGTTGCTGGACCTGGCGTTTATATTTGTAATGAATGTATTGACTTATGTAAAGAAATCATTGACGAAGAATTGGCACCAGAAAAATCATCAGAAGATTTACTGAAGGTTTTGACTCCTGCTCAAATTCTGGATAAATTAAATGAATTTGTCATTGGTCAGGAAAATGCCAAGCGGACGCTTTCCGTTGCCGTTTATAACCATTACAAGCGGGTTAATGAAATGATCAGTGAACCTGATGACGATTTGGAACTTCAAAAGAGTAATATCTGTATTATCGGACCTACTGGTTCGGGTAAAACTTATCTTGCTCAGACATTGGCCAAAATCTTGAACGTCCCATTTGCAATTGCTGATGCGACGACTTTGACTGAAGCCGGTTATGTCGGTGAAGATGTTGAAAATATTCTGCTGAAGCTGCTGCAAAATGCCGATTATGACGTTGAGCGTGCTGAACACGGAATTATTTACATTGATGAAATTGATAAGATCGCCAAGAAATCAGAAAATGTCTCGATTACCCGTGATGTTTCTGGTGAAGGGGTTCAGCAAGCCTTACTGAAGATTCTTGAAGGTACCATTGCCAACGTTCCACCTCAGGGTGGTCGTAAGCATCCCCAACAAGAATTTATTCAAATTGATACGACTAACATCTTGTTCATCGTTGGTGGTGCATTTGACGGTATTGAAGGCATTGTTAAGAGTCGTCTTGGCGACAAGACGATTGGTTTTGGAACCAACTCTGATGAAGCTGCCGATGTTGACGCCAAGAACATCATGCAGTCAGTTATTCCAGAAGACCTACTGAAGTTTGGCTTAATTCCAGAATTCATCGGTCGTCTGCCAATTCTGACCGCACTCGATAAGCTTGATGAGCAAGATTTGGTTCGTATCTTAACTGAACCGAAGAATGCTTTGGTCAAGCAGTACCAGAAGTTAATTGAGCTTGACGGTGCTGAGTTGGAGTTTGCACCTGGCGCCCTTGAAAAGATGGCACAATTGGCAATTGCTCGTGATACCGGTGCTCGTGGACTCCGTTCAATTATTGAAGGGGTTATGCGTGATATCATGTTTGATCTTCCAAGTCGAAATGACGTTTCAAAAGTGATCATTACGCCTGAGACAGTTACCGATCATAAAGAACCAGAACTAATCTTAAAACAAGCATCGTAATTCTCAGAAATCTGATGTAAACTTTAGATAGTTTACCATCAGATTTCTTTTTTATTCATAAATTTTGTACATCGAAGGAGTGGTTTCATGGAGGTTCACAACGTCGACCTTACAATTAGTGCTGTCGCAGAAAAACAATACCCAAACACGCAATTTCCAGAAATAGCGTTGGTTGGTCGGTCAAATGTTGGAAAATCTTCGTTGACCAACGTGTTAATTAATCGTAACAAATTTGCCCGGACATCCAGTCAACCTGGAAAAACCCAGACATTAAATTTCTACAATATTGAAGACAAGCTTTATTTTGTCGATGTTCCCGGATATGGTTACGCCAAAGCATCCAAAGCCAGCCGCGAAAAATGGGGTCGGATGATCGAAACTTATTTGACCAAGCGGGAACAGCTCAAGGGTGTCATTACCTTGGTTGATGGTCGCCATGCGCCAACTGATGACGATATCTCAATGCATACCTGGTTGAAATATTACAATATTCCAATTTTAATCGTTGCCACTAAGATGGACAAAATCTCTGGTGGTAAATGGAATAAACAGGAATCGTTGATTCGAAAGACGTTACAGTTGGATGCCGATGAACCCCTGGTTATGTTTTCCGCTTTGACTAAAACGGGTAAAAATGAAATTTGGCGTTGGATTGAGGGGAGAATGAAACGATGAATTTTGATGAATACCAAAAAGCTGCCAATCGAACATTAATGGGTAACGAACAGGTTCTTACTAATTGTGCCTTGGGTCTTACCGGTGAATCGGGCGAACTTGCTGATTTGATTCGTAAATATACATTTCAAAGCGAGAATCTTGACCACGATCAATTAGTTCAGGAAATGGGCGATGTTCTCTGGTATCTTTCCCAGATCTCGGAATGGGCGGACATCCCATTTGATGAAGTCGCTACTGATAACATTAAACGGCTTGAAAAACGCTATCCAGAGCAACATGGTGGTGTCAATCAAGTTAATATTTAAGGATGACCAATGAGCAGCCAGATTTTGATGATGGCTGCTTTTTTCATACATATTTTGACAAAATCAGCTCATAACTGCATATTCGACATAATATTTTCACGAATAATGAATAAAACATAAAAACAGTTGCAATAAATGAATATTGGTGTTAATCTCAATACATTGAATTTTTCAGAAGATAAGAGGGAATATATATGTCAGAAAATAATAAAGTAATTTTAGCGTATTCCGGTGGTCTTGATACTTCAGTTGCCATTGCCTGGTTGAACGACAAGGGTTATGACGTTGTTGCCTGCTGTATTAATGTTGGTGAAGGAAAAGATCTTGATTTCATTAAGCAAAAGGCACTCAACGTTGGCGCTGTTAAAGCATATGTCATTGATGCACTTGATGAATTTGCCGACAACTATGCTGCCGTGGCTTTGAAGGCCAATGCAATGTATGAAGGCTCATACCCATTGATCTCAGCTCTGTCACGTCCCTTGATTTCCAAGACTTTAGTCCAAATTGCCCATCAAGAGCATGCGGGTGCCGTTGCCCACGGTTGTACCGGTAAAGGAAATGATCAAGTTCGTTTTGAAGTTGCCATCCATGGTCTTGATCCTCAACTCGAAGTTTTAAGCCCAGTTCGTGACTGGCACTGGTCCCGTGAACAAGAAATCGAATATGCGAAGGATCACAATATTCCAATTCCAATTGACTTGGACTCTCCATACTCAATTGACGCTAACATTTGGGGCCGTGCCAACGAAGCAGGAATCCTGGAAGATCCTTGGCAGAGTGCACCGGAAGATGCTTTTGCAATCACTAACCCAATTGAAAACACACCTGATACCCCAACTGAAGTTGAAATTACTTTTGAAAAGGGAATTCCAACTGAATTGAACGGTAAAAAAATGAAGTTTTCTGATATTATTCAGGAATTAAATGAAACCGCCGGTGAAAATGGTGTCGGTCGTATCGACCATATTGAAAACCGTTTGGTTGGTATCAAATCTCGTGAAGTATATGAAGCACCTGCCGCAACTGTTTTGCTGAAAGCCCACAAAGAGCTTGAAGATTTGACCTTTGAACGTGACTTGGCTCACTTTAAGCCAACCGTTGAAAAACAATTGAGTGAGTTGGTTTATAATGCACTCTGGTTCTCACCATTAATGGACGCAATTCAGGCGTTCATCGACAAATCACAAGAAGTCGTCAATGGTGTTATTAAGTTGCAATTATTCAAAGGCAACGTCATGGTCCTTGGACGTAAATCAGATTCTTCACTTTACGACAAAGACTTGGCAACTTATACTTCATCTGATTCCTTTGATCAAGAAGCAGCTAAAGGGTTCATCAAACTTTGGGGCTTACCAACTCAGGTTTACCAACAAGTTGCCCTCAAGAATAAGAACTCACAATTTGTTAAAGCTGTCACTAAATCTCAATTAAAGGATAAAGTAACGGTTCATGAACAACATTCTGCACATACGGGAGCTAAGAAATAAATGAGTACTAAGAAACTATGGGGTGGTCGGTTTCAGGAACAAGCAGCTGAATGGGTGGACCAGTTTGGGGCTTCGATTTCATTTGACCAGTTAATGGCCGATGAGGATATCGAGGGCTCACTTGCCCATGTTAAGATGTTGGGACATACCAAAATTTTGCCGATGGCGGATGTCGATCAGATTGTTGCCGGTTTAAATGGTTTGCGTGATGATCTGCATGCTGGTAAGTTGCATTTTACCGTTGAAAACGAAGATATTCATATGAATATTGAAGCTTTGTTGACCGATCGAATTGGACCGGTTGCCGGGAAATTGCACACGGCACGTTCTCGGAATGATCAGGTGGCCACAGACTTTCATTTGTACTTGAAGAATCGACTGCCACAAGTCATTGATGAAATCACCACTTTGCAAAAAACGCTGGTAGCCATGGCTGAAAAGAACATTGAAACAATCATGCCGGGCTACACCCATTTGCAGCATGCGCAACCGATTTCCTATGGGCATTATCTGATGGCGTACTATCAGATGCTCAAGCGTGATAAGGAACGGTTCGAATTCAATATGAAGCATACTGATATTCTGCCATTGGGTGCGGCTGCACTGGCTGGAACAACTTTCCCGATTGACCGTGAATATACAGCGAAGGAATTGGGATTTGGCCAAGTTTATCCAAACTCACTGGATGCCGTTTCCGATCGGGACTTCGCCTTGGAATTTTTGAGCAATAGTTCAATCTTGATGATGCACCTTTCCCGTTTCTGTGAAGAAATCAGTATGTGGGTCAGCCACGAGTTCAAATATCTTGAATTGAGTGACGCATACACAACTGGTAGTTCAATCATGCCGCAGAAGAAGAATCCGGACATGGCTGAATTGATCCGTGGTAAATCCGGTCGAGTATACGGCCACCTAATCGGCTTGCTTTCAACGATGAAATCTCTGCCATTGGCGTATAATAAGGATCTTCAAGAGGATAAAGAGGGTACATTTGACACCGTCAAAACCTTGTTACCATCTTTGAAGGTGTTTAATGGGATGTTAAAGACTGCCAAGCCGAATGTTGAGCGAATGAAGCAGGCGACTGAAAATGATTTTTCAAATGCCACAGAATTAGCTGATTATTTGGCAACCAAGGGCATTCCATTCCGTGAAGCTCATGGTATCGTCGGTAAATTGGTCTTAAAGGGCATAGAAACCCACCAGAACCTCCAAGACATGTCTTTAGAGGAACTACAGGCAGCTTCGCCTAAAATTGAAGAGGACGTCTATCACGACCTTAAATCAGAGGTTGCAGTTGAACGTCGTCATTCTTTAGGTGGAACTGGCTTCGATCAAGTCCGGCTGCAGATTAAGAATGCTAAGCAGGAACTTGGCGAGTAGTTGGTTCACTTAACTTTGATATATGTATTTTCTGATAATTTAAAACGAGGTCTTGCCGTTTGGCAGGACCTCGTTTTTTGGTTGGTGGTTGTTTGAATGTTATTTAGTGGAAACGTGTTTCGACGGCCGGCTGAAAGCCTGCCTAGCCTACTTGGCGACGACCCAGCGCCCTACTGCATAAGCAAGAAAGTCCACTAATGAACACAAGCCGTTCATCATTGGACTTTCTTGCTTATGCTCCGGGCCCTAACCGGGTCTCGTCACACTCTAAACGTGTTCCGACGGGCCTGGCCCCTACTGTGTAAGCTAAAGGGCTCAACGATGAACAAAAATCGTTCACCATTGAACCCTTTAGCTTACACTCCGGGGACACCCAGCCCTTGTCACACTCTGACTAGAACCATCTCTTCTTCTTTTCCGGTTTCTCTTCATTCTTGCGTTTTTTATCTTTATCTTTTTTATCGTGTTTTAAAAACTTGTCACGTTTTTTATCTTCCGGATCCATTTCGGCGAACTTGCCGAAGATGGCGTCCATGTCGTTTTGGCGATTGACCTTTAATGCCATTGAGATTCATCTCCTTACCCTTTTACGAGATAACTATATCAAATATTGCCCGGAAAGTCACACTTATTGGTTAGAAGCTAAATTTTGATGTATATTTGCATGAATACTGTATAATATTAGCTTATTTGATATTTTTATTGCATAAATTATATTTTTGGTGTAGTGTATTGGTTATTATAATTTTGGAAGAGGGAAAGTCATGAAGAAGAATTTAAAAGCAATTATTCAAATCATTATTATGACCGTTGCCATGTTTGCTTTAACAGCAGTCTCCGCCACCCACGTTTCTGCGGCGGACACTTCACTACAGCGGGTTAAGCAACGGGGTGAACTGATTATGGTTACCAGTCCCGACTATCCGCCATACGAATTCCAAGTGAATAAAAATGGCAAAGATCATATTGTCGGAATGGATATTGACGTTGCCAAGAAGGTTGCCAAAGATCTCCACGTTAAATTGGTGATTAAGAGTATGAATTTCGATTCATTACTCGTTGCGATTCAAACTGGTAAAGCCGACATGGCGATTGGCGGGATTAACCCAACCGCAGCTCGTCGACAAAGTGTTGATTTTTCAAAGATTTATTATACTGGTGGTCAAAGCTTCTTGATTAACTCCAGCGATGTTAATAAATATAAAAGCGCAAAAAATCTGAAAGGCGCCAAAATTGGTGCACAAACCGGTACCTTGCAGTATGGGTTGGCCAAGAAGAAAATTCCTGATGCCACTGTGAAAGGAATGGACAAATCCACCGATCTGGTGCTTGCATTGAAGACTCATAAGATTGATGCACTCGGGATTGAAAAGCCAAGTGCGGAAGCTTATGTAAAAAACGATCCAAGCTTAAAGATGATTTCATCAGGATATAGCCTGAACAAAAACGAGACCGGTGCCGCCATTGCCTTCAAGAAGGGCTCAAATAGTCTGGTCAATGCCGTTAATAAGTCAATTGACCAAATTCAAAAGAAAAACTTGACTGACCAGTATTTGGCGAGCGCCGGTAAGTACATGAAGGTTAATACCGTCAATACGTCGATGTTCCATTATTGGAAGTACTTTGCCAAAGGTGTTGAATACACGATCTTGATTTCGATTGTTTCAACATTCTTTGGAGTTCTAATTGGTGTCATCTTGGCATTGATGCGTTTCTCCAAGCAAAAATGGCTCAGAGGTTTGGCAATCAGTTATACCGAATTTATTCGAGGAACACCATTGATGGTTCAAGTACTATTTGTTTACTTTGGGATTGGCGTGGTCGTTAACATTCCAGCGTTGATTTCAGGGATGATTGCCGTGTCGCTGAATAGTGGTGCTTATGTTGCCGAAATTATTCGTGGTGGGATTAATTCCGTTGCGAAAGGGCAAACTGAAGCAGCTGCCAGTCTGGGCTTGTCAAAAGGTGACTTGATGCGGTTTGTTATTTTACCGCAAGCATTCAAGAACATCTGGCCAGCTTTGGGTAATGAATTTATTTCTTTGATTAAGGAAAGTTCAATTGTCTCAATCATCGGAGTCACCGACTTGATTTACCAGTTGAACATCGTCCGTGCAGATACCTACCGTGGAGTCATGCCGATTTTCGTTGCCATGCTGTTGTACTTTATCATGACCTTTGCATTGACCAGGGTCTTGAATCACTTTGAAGGGAAGATGAAACATGCAGGATAAAAAAGTTCTTGAAGTGAATCATTTAAGTAAAAAATTTGGAAACAATGAAATCCTCAAAGATATTAACGGTACCGTCAAATCCGGAGAAGTGATTTGTGTAATTGGCCCATCCGGAGCTGGGAAAAGTACTTTCTTGCGCTGTTTGAACTTGCTTGAAAAGCCAACTTCCGGCGAAGTCAAATTTGACGGCACAGATCTGACACACGTTGATGAAAAACAATTAATCAATTTGCGTGAACGAATGGGAATGGTTTTTCAAAGTTTCAACCTTTTTCCAAATATGACTGTGATTGACAACCTTAAGTTGGCTCCAATCCGAGTGAAGCACATGAAAGACGACGAAGCTCAAAAGGTTGCCATGCATCTGTTGGACCGGGTGGGATTGGCAGAAAAGGCAAATGCATATCCCAGCAGCCTATCCGGTGGTCAACAGCAACGGGTGGCCATTGCCAGAGCGTTGGCGATGAATCCGGAAGTGATGTTATTCGATGAGCCAACCAGTGCGCTGGATCCTGAAATGGTTGGTGAAGTTCTGGAAGTTATGAACGAACTGGCCAAAGAGGGAATGACCATGGTGGTCGTTACTCACGAAATGGGCTTTGCCAAGGAAGTCGCTGATGAGGTCTGGTTCATGGCCGATGGCTATATTTTGGAACGAAACAAACCAGTAGAGTTATTTGATCATCCACAAAACGAACGGGCAAAAGATTTTATTGGTAAGATTATTCAAAACGTGTAATTGTTTGATGAAATCTGCCTGGCATCTGGCAGCAAACTAAATCTCTTAATGAAGAACGTTCTTGTTCTTCGTTAAGGGATTTTGTCGTATATGGTGTACGTTACTAAACCGCTATAAGCAAAGCAACATCAGCTGATTTCCAGGAAATTTTTCCTGTCTGACCTCCAGGACGCTTCAGTTGAACCAAACATATATTCGATGTATACTTTTAAGATGAATATCGCGAAAGGAGTGAGTTTTTTGGCGAGTGAATACATCGAACATAAGTTGGCCTTATTACCGGATATGCCTGGTTGTTACCTGATGAAGGACATCAACGGCAAGATTATTTATGTTGGTAAAGCCAAGAACTTAAAGAACCGAGTTCGTTCTTACTTCAAAAGTAGTCATGAAGGCAAAACGGCTCGGTTGGTCTCCGAAATTGCTGATTTTGAATACATTGTTGTTTCCAGTGATAAGGAATCGTTTTTACTTGAAATCACATTAATTCAAAAGCATCGACCATATTTCAATATCAAATTAAAACAGGGAAACGGTGGCTATCCGTACATTAAGATTACCAATGAACGGGATCCCCAAATTAAAATCGTCAATACGTTACTTAAAGATGGCGGTTTTTATTTTGGTCCTTATCCAAATGTCTATGCTGCCGAAGAGACCGTCAACTTCTTGCAAAAGGTTTATCCTTTAAGACGTTGCAACGGCTTTCAAAACCGACCGTGTTTGTACTATCATATGGGCCAATGTTTGGGTGCCTGCTTTAAAGTGGTCCCAGAGGAAACCTATGCCAAGCAAATTAAGCGGATTAAATCATTTCTGAATGGGAATGTTTCCCACGCAAAGCAAATGCTGACAAGTAGGATGGAGAAGGCCGCATCCAAGATGGAATATGAGCGGGCCGCAGAAATTCGTGACTTAATTAAGTACATCGAAATTACGGTTGAAAAGCAAAAGATTATTTCAAACGACAACACCCCACGGGATATTTTTAACTATTATATGGATAAGGGTTGGCTGTCAATTCAGGTCTTCTTCATTCGACAATCTCGATTGATGAAACGTGAAAAACGTCTTTTTCCAATTATCGATGATCCAGAAGAGGAAATGGTCAGTTTTATTTCCCAATTTTATAAACAGAAAAACCAAATCCTACCAAAAGAAATATTAGTGCCAAACACATTGCCAACCGATGTGATTAGTCACGTCGTTGAGGATGTCCCCGTTAGAACGCCACAGAGAGGCCAGAAACGCGATTTGCTGGAGATGGCGGGTAAGAACGCCCAAATGGTCTTGGAGGAGAAATTCCGCCTGTTAGAGCTTGATGAGAGCAAGACAACTGGGGCTATGAAAGAACTAACCGATGCCATGGGAATTGCACCAGGTCACAAAATTGAGGCTTTCGACCACTCTCACATTCAAGGAGCCGATCTAGTTTCTGCGATGGTCGTATTTGTTGATGGTCAACCCAACAAAAATTTATATCGAAAATATAAATTACGAACAGTCGATCATGCTGATGAAGCAGCCAGCACCAAGGAAGTGATTCGCCGACGGTACACCCGTTTACTCAAGGAACACGCTGAAATGCCTGACCTCATCTTGATGGATGGTGGTGTCATTCAGATGAATGCCGTTAAGGATGTTTTGGTCAATGAACTTGGACTCAATATTCCGGTTGGTGGAATGGTTAAGAACACGCATCACCAAACTGCCGATCTGTTATTTGGCGATAATGATACGCCGCTTCAACTGGATCCAAAGAGTCAGGGGTTTTACTTATTGCAGCGAATTCAAGATGAAGTCCATCGATTTGCGATTACCTATCATCATAAAGTTCATACCAAGAATTCATTGAGTTCAAGATTGGATTCTATTTCTGGGGTAGGACCGAAGACGAGAAATAAATTACTTCGCAAGTTTGGGTCATTGAAGAAAATTTCGAATGCACCAATTGAGGATCTTCGCAAACTGGGAATTTCGGAAACTGTAGCGCAAACCATTAAGTTCTCGTTAAGCAAGATTGACGAAGAGCGAAAAGTTACCAACTATCAAGATAAGAAACTGACTCATTAAATGGTTAATTATTGTTTTCATTTTCAAGATTATTTTGACCTGGTGTGCGAAACTCGGTATACTGCTAGAGTATTAAACACGTAACTAACGACTGAGGATTAATTAGAATTAATTAAAATGGTGATAAGATGTTTGTTGATCAAGTAAAAATTAATGTAAAAGCCGGAAACGGCGGAAACGGAATGGTTGCATTCCGACGTGAAAAGTATGTCCCAAATGGTGGACCGGCCGGTGGTGATGGTGGCCGTGGCGGAAACGTCATTTTTAAGGTCGACTCAGGGATGAACACACTGATGGACTTTCGATATCATCGAAAATTCAAAGCCAAGAACGGTGGTAATGGTGCCAACAAATCAATGACTGGCCGTAGTGCTGAGGACTTGGTGATTCCCGTTCCAGAAGGGACAACAGTTACGAACACTGACACTGGCGAAATTGTTGGTGACTTGGTCAAGCCTGACCAAGAGTTGGTCGTTGCCAAAGCTGGTCGTGGGGGCCGTGGTAATATTCACTTTGCCAGCCCCACTAATCCTGCTCCTGAGATTGCTGAAAATGGCGAGCCTGGACAGGAAATTTCACTTAGTCTTGAATTAAAGGTATTGGCTGACGTTGGATTGGTTGGATTTCCTTCAGCGGGAAAGTCGACTTTGTTGTCCGTCATCACCAGTGCCAAGCCTAAAATTGCCGGGTATCATTTCACAACTTTGGTGCCTAATTTGGGCATGGTTCGGTTGGATGACGGCCGAGATTTTGCGGTCGCTGATTTACCCGGATTAGTTGAGGGGGCTTCAAATGGCGTTGGACTGGGATTCCAGTTTCTTCGCCATGTTGAGAGAACTCGTGTGATTCTTCATTTGGTGGATATGTCCGGTCTTGAAGGACGTAATCCATTTGAGGATTATTTGGCAATCAACAAAGAGTTAAAACAATACGATGAGCGGATTTTGAAACGACCACAGATCGTTGTGGCGACTAAGATGGACTTACCCGATTCAGAAGATAATCTGCAGGAATTCAGAAGTCAATTGGACGAACATGTAGCTGCTGGTGAGCATAAGCCAGAAATCTTCCCAATCTCTTCAGTTACCCATACAGGTTTAACAGAACTAATTCGAAAAACCGCGGACTTGCTTGATACAACTAAGCTTTCTGATATGGAAAAACCGGAGGATAATTCTACCAAGGAATATGAATACAAGCCTGCAGAGTCAAGCGACTTCCATATTGAATACGATAAAGAATATGAATCATGGGTCATTTCCGGTGAGAAGATTGAAAAATTGTTTAAGATGACTGATACGGAACATGATCAGAGCATGCTAAGATTTGCACGACAAATGCATGGAATGGGAATTGACGACGCTTTACGCAAAGCGGGCGCCAAAGATGGGGATACCGTTACGATCCTGGACTTCTCATTCACATACGTTGAATAGTTTTATTGGGGATTCACAAATTCATATAGGGCAGGGAATATTTCAATGCAACAGGTTCAAACAAAAAAACAAGGCAAACGACTCAAGCATAGTCGTTATATATCCGGTTTTGATGGTATAAGAGCACTGGCTGTGGTTGGTGTGATCATTTACCATTTGCTGCCGTACAAATTGCAAGGTGGGTACTTGGGTGTGCCAACCTTCTTTGTGGTATCTGGGTATTTAATTACCGATCTTTTGTTACAAGAGTGGGAGCAAAATGGCAGAATTGATTTTTGGGGATTTTATGCTCGAAGAATAAAAAGGCTTTACCCCGCGCTTGTATTTATGCTGGTGGGAACCGGCACATACATAACATTGTTTCAACGTTCGCTGTTAACAAATTTAAGATCGATTATTAGCACAAATTTATTGTACGTATACAACTGGTGGGAAGTTGGGCATGGACAAAGCTACTTTGACCGATTTAATGGTGAATCACCATTTACCCACCTATGGTCATTATCAATTGAAGGTCAGTATTATCTGATTTGGCCTCTGATTTTGACTGCAATGGTTTTAATTATTCGTAAACGACGAACAATTGCCAATATCTTACTTGTCTTAGCAATTGGTTCGGGTGTTTTAATGGGACTTTTATACACTGGTCCTGATACCTTAAACCGGGTTTATTATGGTACGGACACCCGGATGTTTTCAATTGTCTTTGGTGCACTACTTGCTGTTATCTGGCCTTCTACCCATCTTAAGAAAAATGTTACCAGTCGATCAAGATGGACTCTGAATATTATTGGGTTGGCCTCGATTGCGGTTATTGCTTATCTGTATTTCCAGCTCTCTGGCCAGAACACCTTCACATATCGTGGCGGGATGTTTATCATGGCGATTGCCTCAACAACATTGATTGCGGCCTGTGCACACCCTGGCGCTGACGTGAACCGGTGGCTTACCAACCCGGTATTTAGATGGATGGGTACGCGGAGTTACGGAATCTATCTATATCAATTCCCGGTCATGATCTTTTACGAAATGAAAGTGCAAGACATCGCGGCACATCCATTAATGAACGCCTCTATTGAAATTGCGCTTATTATGGTCATCAGTGAATTGTCATACCGCTATATTGAAGCGCCATTACGACATTACAAGTACTCAAACCTTGGTCGATCAATATACGAATTTGTTCAGCCAAACTCTGAATACGGCTGGAAACGCCTA
The DNA here is from genome assembly GCF_001434145.1 of Lentilactobacillus otakiensis DSM 19908 = JCM 15040. Lineage (GTDB taxonomy): Bacteria > Bacillota > Bacilli > Lactobacillales > Lactobacillaceae > Lentilactobacillus > Lentilactobacillus otakiensis. The sequence goes on from NZ_AZED01000020.1 coordinate 108,293, forward strand.
TGGTTGATCCCAGCTGTTTTGCTGATTGGAATTTCCGTTTATGGGAGTGCCATTTCACCGACTAAGGACGCCAAAAACGTTTTACAGGAAAATATTTCCAAAAATGAAAAAACAGCCAATGCCAATAACAAGGCTGCCTTGGCAAAACAAAAGAAGGCTTCCAAACTGACTGCCAATCAGAAGCGGATGCAGAAGCTTCTTAAGAAGAAATTGACGGTTAAGCAATACAAGGTTGCTAAGCATTATGGATTGAGCAAGCGTCAGTACTTAACTGTTTACCAGCAACCGTTAACTGCAATTGGAGATTCGATTTTGGCTGATAACAGTCGGGATCTTCAGAATGTCTTTCAAAATGCCTATGTTTCTGCTGCTGTCGGCAGGCAAATTTGGCAGGCAGGACAAGTCTTGACACAAATGAAGAAGAAAAATGATTTGGCCCCTAACATCTTGATTAACTTGGGAACCAATTCGCCGATGACTTCTGCTCAGATTAACTCTGTCATTAAGTCAATTGGACCAAAGCACCAAATCTTCTGGGTGACAACGCATGTACCAACACGGAACTGGGAAACAGAAGTTAACCGTACAATCCGTGCGGCTGCCAAACACCATAAGAATGTGCACATTATCGACTGGCACGGTTACAGTTTGAATCGCCGTGATTGGTTCTGGAATGATAACGTCCATCCAAATCCAAAAGGGAATATCTATTACACCCATTTGATTGCAACATCGATTAGCGATTATTACAGCAAAAAATAAAAAGTTTGGAATCACTTAATGAATCAGGATTAAGTGATTTCAAACTTTTTTAATTGGATTATTTAAGATTTAAGTTCAATGTGGAACCAGGGGCATTGGCAACCTGTTTTTGGCTCGTTGTGTAAACTGGACCAAATTTAATTGCGAGTTTTGTTGCAGGCTTTGTCGCATAATCATGTAGATAACCTGTCATAGCAAAGCTCACTGCCCGATTAGCACCAACCTTGTTGCCCGCGGATGAATCGGTTAGTTGATTGGCAGTCGTTAATGTCTGCCCCTGATTTGTTTTGACGTAGTCGACGCCATTTAAGGCAATTGTGAAGTGATGCCGATTGGTAATGGTGTAATTGAGGACAAACGTGTAATAGGTGTCCGGAATATGTTGAAGATTAAGAACTTGTTCAGCTGCCTCCTTAGCTTGAGGCGTTTTGGCCGTGTTCTTGATCACTCGGACTTGATTAACTTTGTAGGTCAATTTGCCAACTTCAATGTTTGTTGGTTGAGTCGTCACATCAGCCAGCTGTTGTCGAGTGCCAAATCGGTCAAAAGTAAATTGATGTTTTTTACTCAGATCACCGTTTTTAACATAATGTGTATTATTCTGAACCGACTTTGGTACTTTATATTGATAGTCACTCCAAGATTTTGAAGAATTTGAACTGCTGGACGAACTTGACGGATCGTTCGACATATTGGCACTGAGTGACTTTTTCTCATTTGATTGATTATTCTCATTACTACCACATCCCGCCAAGCCAACAGCGAGAATCATCGTTAAGATAATTAAATATCCTTTTGTTTTCATATTTTTATCCCCTAGTAAAATACGATTGATTTATTAACAATTCTAAACCCGAAAACCAATTGGTGGTCCTTTAACGTTCTTAAATCGGTCTTGAGGGGGAGTTGTTTAGTTCTCGTCATGAATTGATCTAAGGTTATTGTAGCAAATCCACCATGAGATGGCGTTGTTTTGCCCAACAATAAGGAATTTTTATCAATTAACAATTGATTGATTGGGAGGAAATGTTTTCCTTCCGAAATTAAAATTGTCAGCTTGGGGTTCAACGTGCTGCTGGCGCGATAAAACTCATCCAAATTCATGGCGCTCACTTCCTTCTCATGAATATTTTAACTGAATTATGATACAATTGAAAAGTGATTTTGAGAAGGTGGGGGATCTCCACTTCTCTGACTCGATTTTAAAAATAAGGAAACGATAAATAATGCAAATTGAATTTTTAGGCACTGGAGCAGGATCTCCAGGCAAATTTCGTAACGTTTCGAGTTTGGCGCTACGTTTACTTGATGAGATAAATTCTGTGTGGTTGTTCGATGTTGGTGAAGGGACTCAGCATCAGATCCTTCGGTCAACCATTCGTCCACGAAAAATCGAAAAGATCTTTATTAGTCATTTACATGGTGACCATATTTTTGGCTTGCCAGGGCTGTTAAGCAGTCGGTCATTTCAAGGTGGCAATACACCATTAGACATTTATGGACCAAAGGGGATTAAAGAATACGTGAGTGTCAGTTTGAAGATTTCTGAGAGCCGACTTTCATATAAGATTAACTATCATGAACTACCAAAAGATACGGATGGTAAAATCTTCGAAGGCAAAAAATTTACCGTTTATGCGGCGCCACTGGATCACCGAATTACCAGTTTTGGCTATCGGGTCGTCGAACATGATCATCCGGGGGAGCTGATGGTTGATAAATTGACCGAGTTACATATTCCTTCCGGTCCAGTGTATGGGAAATTAAAAATGGGACAGACCGTCACACTGGCAGATGGTCGAGTAATTGACGGCAAGCAGATGATTGGCCATGCCCAACCAGGCCGAATCGTGACGATTATTGGGGATACCCGCAAGACTGATAATGCAGTTAAATTAGCTCAACAGGCAGATGCCCTGGTTCATGAGAGTACCTTTGGCAAAGGCGAAAACAAGCTTGCCAAGAATTATTATCATTCAACCAATATGCAAGCAGCTCAAATTGCCAAGCAGGCAGGAGTCAAGATGCTTTTACTCAATCATATTTCAGCTCGATATACCGGCAAAATGGCCCACGAGCTGGAAAAGCAAGCCCAAACTATTTTCCCCAATACGAAAGTTGTTAAGGACTTTGATGTAGTTGAGATACCATTCGAGAAGAATTAATTATTCCTGGGGGGGATTGTTTTGAAAAAGCAAATTAGCACGATTGTTAGTATTGTTTTGATTATCATCATCGCAATTTTTGCATTGATGAACTTTGAATCGGTTGAAGTTAATTTTGGCTTTGCTTCATTTCAGGTGCCATTGGTTCTATTGATCTTGATTTGCTTGTTGATTGGTGCTCTCATCATTTTTTTGTTTTCATCAACACAAAATGTCAAGAAGAACCGCCAGTACAAGCAACTGGAATCTGATAGCCAACAAAAGCAAGACGAACTCAATCAGCAAATCAGCAAGTTGAATGACAATCTGAAAGCAGTTGAAACCAGATTGAAAAATTCTTCAGGTAAACAAGAACTCGGCAGTCGTGATCAACAAATCAGTGATTTGGAAGACGAAATTGCGAAACTGACCGATAAATTATCGTCACAAAAGTAAGGTAGAGTGTTTGAATGATCAATTCCAAGTTTAAGTGGCAGCTTGATCAGCCAACCGATCCACAAGCAGCTGACAAGCTCGCCAAGGATGCAAATATTGACCCGTTTATTGCCAAAATGTTGGCTCAACGGGGCGTTACAACCCCTGAAGCTGCAGAAGAATTTATGAATCCTTCTGTTAGCGCTTTTCATGACCCATTTTTGATGCACGATATGCAGAAGGGGATTGACAGGATCCAAAAAGCGGTTGAAAACGGTGAACATATAACTGTTTATGGTGATTATGATGCTGATGGAATCACAAGTACAACGATTATGTATGAAACGCTCAGTGATTTAGGAGCCGATGTTGATTATTATATTCCAAACCGATTTTCTGAAGGCTATGGGCCAAATGTCCAAGCGTTTGAAAATATTATCAAAAAAGGCACAACTTTGATCGTTACTGTTGATAATGGGGTTGCTGGTAACGATGCAATTGATGCGGCCAACCAACTGCACTGTGATGTGGTGGTTACCGATCACCATTCATTGCCTGAAAAGCTCCCCGATGCATATGCTATCATTCATCCGCGAGTTAAAAATGAAAACGGGGATGGTTATCCATTTGGCGACCTTTGTGGCGCTGGGGTGGCGTTTAAAATTGCCCAGGCACTGATGGATGAGGTCCCGTCTGATTTACTTGATATTGCCTCAATTGGAACAGTTGCCGATATTGTATCGTTAAGAGATGAAAATCGGGCAATTGTAAAGTTTGGTGTTCAAGCGATTCAAAATAGTCAGCGTCCAGGGTTGCTCGCCCTGATTAAAGAGGCGGGAATTGACTTGAGTAAGTTTAGCGAAGATGATATCGGGTTTGGCATTGCGCCTCGCCTGAATTCGCTTGGTCGAATCAAGGACGCGACTGTCGGCGTTGAGCTTCTATCCACATTTGATGAAGACCGAGCCTCTGAATTGGCCAAATTTGCCAACTCGCAAAATGATCTACGGAAGTCGCTGGTCGATCAATTTTTCACCGACGCAGTTCAATCAGTTGAGGATGGCGGAGACCTACATGGCCGTCGCACCCTCGTTGTTGTTGGCAATAATTGGCACCAAGGTGTGCTGGGAATTGTTGCCAGTCGGCTAGTGGATAAGTATCAGAGGCCGACAATTGTCATGACTGCCGCTGATGATAGTGATGAGGTCAAGGGCTCTGGGCGCAGTGTCGATCAATTTGACTTATTCAAAGCAATCGATCCGATCCGTGATCAAACGGTTGGTTTCGGTGGGCACCATTCTGCAGTGGGATTGACAATTAAAAAAGACAAAGTCCCCGTGCTGAAGGATCAGCTGGAAAAAGCTGCCGCAGATCAGCACTTGGACTTGTCAGTTAAACCCAAATTAGCTATTTCTGCCGTGCTGCCAATTTCAAAAGTCACACCGGATTTGTGTGACAAAATCAAAGCCTTGGCACCATTTGGTCAAGATAATCCCAAACCCATTTTTAAAATGCAATTTGATTCACTCGCAAATGTGAAAACAATGGGTAAGACGAATGATCATTTGAAATTTTCGCTGGTCCAGGGCAATAATCAGTTGACCGCCATTGCGTTTGGTAAAGGAAGTGTCGCCCCAGAGCTCCAAAATGGGCAGACAACGCTTGAGGTTGCTGGTGAAATTGGTGAAAATACTTGGAATAACCGGACGACTTTACAATTGATGATTGATGACTTGAAGCAGACTTTACCACCAGTTGTTGATCAACGGACCCGTGAGCTGCATCAACAGATGTTTGCCCAGTCGGGCGTCTATGTATTCTTCCATGAAAAGATTTTGAAACAGTTACAACGATACGTGGGCGATCAATCCCAGGCAGTGATGTATAACCAAGTACAAAAAGATTTCACGGATGGTCATCGATTATATATCGTTGACTGTCCGGATGTTGTCGATGATCTGGTAACGCTTCTGGCGAATATCCGGCCACAAACCACCGTTCTTTATTTGTACAAAAAGCAACTTATCTCGAAAATAGGGATGCCAGATCGGAATTCTTATGCTAAACTATTTAGGTTCATTAAAGAACACTCAAACATAAATATTGCTACGCAGTTAAAACAAATTTCAGAGCACTTACACATTTCCGCACGGACGATTATCTTTATGGTTCAGGTTTTTCTTGAATTAGACTTCATTACCATCAAAGACAGGATGATTAATTTGAATCCTGATTATGCCGACCGTGACCTGAAAACAGCACCGAGCTATCACCTGAGAATCGAACAGCTGGCTGCTGAAAAGAAATTGTTGGTTTCAAATACTCATGAATTAGTCAGCTTCGTCAAGGACTGTTTGGGCGTTTGATGAAAGGGAGAAAGAATATGCCAATCGATTTTTCAAAATATATTGCATCATATCCGGACTTTCCGGAACCCGGAATCCTCTTTAGAGATATTTCACCATTACTTGAAAATGGTGAGGTCTATCGTGCCGCAACCGATAAGATTGTGGATTTTGCCAGAGAACGTAATGTCCAAATGATTGTCGGGCCGGAAGCTCGTGGATTCATTGTCGGCTGTCCCGTTGCTTATAAGCTTGGGGTTGGCTTTTCACCTGCTCGTAAGAAGAACAAGCTGCCTGGTGAAACAATTGAGGAGAGCTATGGCTTGGAATACGGTAAATCTTCGTTATACCTCCGTACCAATGCAGTTAAGCCAGGGCAAAGAGTCTTAGTGACCGATGATCTTTTGGCCACTGGAGGGACGATTGATGCCACTATTCGTTTGGTCGAGCGGCTCGGCGGAATCGTTGTTGGAACGGCATTCTTAATCGAATTATCTGATCTTAAGGGTCATGACAAAGTTAAAGATTATGACTTCTTTACATTATTAAAATATTAAAGTAAAAGTTCGTTATCGCTGGTTTCCAGGATAACGAACTTTTTTTGTGGTTGATTGGAGAATAAAAAAGCACTTCAACGATTTAGATCGCCGAAGTGCTTACTGTCATATAAGGTGAGTACAGGATTTGAACCTGCGCGCCGGTATTAGCCGGTTCGCCGGATTTCGAGTCCGGTGCATTACCACTCTGCCAACTCACCACAACAGATTTAATTATATCAATTGTTATTATGAAAGTAAATTACTGTCTACTTTGAAGATGCAAATTTTGTTTTAACATAACCAATGACGGCAGGGATGAGTGAAATTCCAACGATCCCGATAATGACCATCGAAAAGTTCTCTTTGACGATTGGAATGTTGCCAAAGTAGTATCCAGCACCGCAACAGATTGCGACCCATGAGATACAAGCTATCAAGTTATATTTGATGAATCGCTTGTATGGAAAATCACTGGTAGCAGCCACAAATGGGATCAGTGTTCGGATAATTGGAATAAACCGTCCAAAGAAGATTGCCATTGCGCCATATTTGTCAAAGAATTCTCGGGCTTTTGCCAGATCTTTTTCCTTAATGAATTTTCCTAAAATATGATGGCGTGGAATGATTTCACCGAACTTATTTCCAAAGAAGAAGTTCAGTGAATCTCCACCGATGGATGCCACTAGAAAGATGGCGATAAATAAAACGATGTTTAATCCATAACTCACGTTGGCTGATAGCGCAGCTGCTGCGAATAGTAGTGAGTCACCAGGTAGAAAAGGGAAAATGACTGCTCCCGTTTCAATAAAGATAACTGCAAACAAGATTAAGTATGTCGAGTCGCCAAATGTATTTACAATATTTATTAAATGATCGTCAATGTGGAGTATAAAATCGATGAGCGTGCTCAAATAATCATTCCTTTCCAAAATTTATAATTGATTTTACCAAATTGTGACAGGGGATAGGCACTTATTAGCTGGCCTTTAACAAAAAATAAGTTTTGTTGTCTAATTTAGTTATCCACGATACAATTATTGTCAGATTGTGGATAGGATGATTATTATGAAATTTAAAGTAGGCATGAAGGTTGAAGGAACTGTCACTGGAATTCAACCATACGGAGTCTTTGTTGATATCGGAGATCATATGCAGGGTCTCATTCATATTTCTGAGTGTCAAACTGGATTTGTCGATGATATTTACAAACTTTTTAGTATTGGTCAGGATGTTTCGGCTCTTATCATTGATATTGATGAGTATTCCGGCAAGATTAGTCTTTCGACCCGCACAAATGAGGTCCATATGGGCGTTATTAAACATCCCAAAGGCTTTCGCCCCAAGCAAATTCATTATTGGACCAATTATCGATTGAACATTGGATTTAGATCTTTAGCCAAAGCTAGAAGCCCATGGATGAGAGATGCGCAGCGTTTTTTTGAGTAATTTACAGAAAGTCCTTGACCTGGCTATCACAAATTGGTAGAATATTTTTCGTTGTCAATTATTCATTTTGTTCGTTATGTGATGTTCACTTTTCAAAAATGAGTAAAAAAACCACTTGATTTCAAATCGAATACCTGATAATATTAAATAGTTGTCAAAAGCGATAAACAAGCGCTTACGACAACTCAGTA
>NZ_AZED01000021.1 GCF_001434145.1 Lentilactobacillus otakiensis DSM 19908 = JCM 15040
CAAGGGCAGGTTACCCACGTGTTACTCACCAGTTCGCCACTCGTCTCAATGCTAAATCATTCAAGTGCAAGCACCTAAAATCAATAGCCAAGACGCGTTCGACTTGCATGTATTAGGCACGCCGCCAGCGTTCGTCCTGAGCCAGGATCAAACTCTCATCTTAAAATGTTTTAAAATGATAAGCCTGTTATAGCTCATGATTTAAATTTATTATTTGTTATTACGAATTGACTTCGCAAATGTTTGGCTTCGATTAAAAATCGAAGCGCCCTACACATTCGTTTGTCGAAAATTTTGTTCAGTTTTCAAAGGTCTAC
>NZ_AZED01000003.1 GCF_001434145.1 Lentilactobacillus otakiensis DSM 19908 = JCM 15040
GGCCATGGGCCATTCTTTATTTAATTAGTGTTGCACTTAAAGTGTAAATTCAAGTGCAAAAAAACACAAATTATAATTCATTTGTTCACCAAAATCAGTCACCCATTTACAAACTGTTTGGCTATCAAAAAATACGTTGATAATTCGTTAGAAGCTCATATACGGACTTTTTAGCAAGTTTCGCTAATTTAATGCAAAAATATCAAAAATCTGTAAAACGGCTCAAAATGCCCGAGAATCGTCATTGACGTGTACTTTTAGTAAACAAAGAGGTATAATGAAGTAAGTAAAAAGGTGGGTGAAATTGTGAAAAAAGATGTTTTTATTGATACGCCATATATCACTCTTGGACAGATGCTCAAAGAAGAATCAATCATTGCCAGCGGTGGCCAAGCCAAATGGTTTTTAAGAGAAACGACAGTTAATGTCAATGACGAACCTGACAATCGCCGTGGTCGGAAGCTGTATGACGGTGATCACGTTGAAGTTCTAGATGTTGGCTTATTTTTTATTCACTCAAAGCAGGGAAATGAATGAAGTTAACGGAAATTGAACTTCATAATTTTCGTAATTATGTTGATCAAACGCTCAAATTTTCCGATGGCATCAATGTTTTTCTTGGTGAAAATGCCCAGGGTAAGACAAATTTACTTGAAGCAATCTATGTTTTAGCACTCACGCGCAGTCATCGGACCAATAATGAAAAAGAATTGATCAATTGGCAAAGCCAGACTGCTCAAATTAAGGGTCGCCTTCAAAAACGTCTGGGAACTGTTCCCATTGAGTTGGATCTGGGTCCCAAAGGAAAACGAGCGAAGGTTAATCATTTGGAGCAGGCGAAGTTGTCCACGTACATTGGGCAGTTGAATGTGATTTTGTTCGCGCCCGAAGATTTATCAATCGTCAAAGGAGCCCCACAAGTTCGCCGCCGATTCATGGATATGGAATTTGCCCAGATGAGTAACCGGTATTTGTACAATTCCACCCAATACAAAAAAATATTAAAACAGCGTAATCGATATTTGAAAGATTTGCATTATAAACGGCAGAAAGATCGGGTGTACTTGGATGTCTTATCCGATCAGTTGTCGGCGTACGGTGCAGAAATTATTTATCAAAGACTCCAGTTACTTAAAAAGCTGGAGAAGTTTGCCCAGAATGTTCATTCTGAGATTTCACAAGGAAAAGAAAAGTTGGCATTCGACTATCGCACCACGGTTGAGGCTGACCAACTTGGTTCAGTGGAATTAATTTATCAAAGTTTATTGAAGCATTTTGCCAAGATCAAAGACAAAGAGATTTTGCGGTCAACTACACTAATTGGCCCACAACGTGATGATTTGCATTTTGTGATCAATGGCAAAGAAGTTCAATCGTTTGGATCCCAAGGCCAACAACGAACCACCGCACTTTCAGTTAAGCTCGCTGAAATTGACCTGATGAAGGAACAGACAGATGAGTACCCGATTCTTTTATTGGATGACGTGCTCTCTGAACTTGATGATTTTAGGCAAACTCATTTATTAACTGCAATTCAGGATAAAGTTCAAACATTTCTGACCACTACCAGTTTGAGTGGTGTTCAGCAGGAGTTACTAACCAATCCCCGGATTTTTCGGATTAGTGAAGGTAATGTGACAATGGAAAAATAGCGAAGGAGAATCAAAATGGCTGACGAAAAAGAAACTAAAAAAGAATTAGCTCACGAATATGATGCGAGCCAAATTCAAGTTCTTGAAGGACTGGAAGCTGTTCGTAAACGTCCCGGTATGTACATCGGAACCACTAGTTCACAAGGACTCCACCATTTGGTATGGGAAATTGTCGATAACGGAATTGATGAAGCATTAGCTGGATTTGCCAGCAAAATCACCGTTACTGTTGAAAAAGACAATAGTGTTACTGTCACCGATGATGGTCGAGGAATCCCTGTCGATATTCAGAAGAAGACCGGGAAGCCCGCTTTGGAAACAGTTTTCACGATTCTTCATGCCGGTGGTAAATTTGGTGGCGGCGGATACAAAGTTTCCGGTGGTCTGCATGGTGTTGGTGCGTCAGTTGTTAACGCCCTGTCGTCCGAACTGGATGTTGAAGTTACCCGTGATGGTAAAGTTTACTATATGGACTTCAGCCGCGGTCATGTAAAGACCAAGATGAAAGTTGTCCGCGAAGTATCTGACGATCTTCATGGAACCAAGGTTCATTTCCTGCCAGATCCAGATATTTTCCGTGAAACGACAACCTATGACATCAAAATATTGACTGCCCGTTTGCGTGAATTGGCATTCTTGAACAAAGGGTTACGAATTGTCATCCGCGATCTCCGTCCGGAAAAGCCAACTGAACAAGATTTCATGTATGAAGGTGGTATTAAACATTACGTTGAATACCTCGATAACGGCAAAGACACTTTGTTAGATGAGCCAATTTATGTTGAAGGCGTCATGAATGGCATTACTGTTGAAGTCGCTATTCAATATACAAACGATTATCACAATACATTAATGACCTTCACTAATAATATCCATACTTATGAAGGTGGTACCCATGAGGAAGGCTTCAAGCGAGCCTTAACCCGGGTAATTAACGATTATGCCCGCAAGAACAAACTCTTGAAGGACAATGAGCCGAACCTTTCCGGTGAGGATGTCCGTGAAGGAACCACTGCGGTTGTCAGCATCAAGCATCCGGATCCTCAATTTGAAGGTCAGACTAAGACCAAATTAGGTAACTCCGATGCTCGGACTGTTACTGATCGAATTTTTAGTGATCATTTTACGAAATTCCTGATGGAAAATCCTAAGATGGCCCGGAAAATTGTTGACCGAGGGATGTTAGCCTCCAAGGCGCGTTCTGCAGCTAAACGTGCCCGTGAAGTTACTCGGAAAAAGAGTGGCTTGGAGATCAGTAATCTGCCTGGCAAATTGGCTGATAATACCAGTAAAGATCCTAAGATTTCTGAATTATTCATTGTCGAGGGTGATTCTGCCGGTGGTTCAGCAAAGCAAGGCCGATCACGTTTAACGCAAGCCATCCTGCCAATTCGTGGGAAAATTTTGAACGTTGAAAAAGCCAGCATGGATCGGATTTTAGCCAACGAAGAAATTCGTTCACTATTCACTGCCATGGGAACCGGATTTGGTGAAGACTTTGATTTATCCAAGATCAATTACCACAAACTGATTATCATGACAGATGCCGATGTTGATGGTGCGCATATTCAGACATTGCTGCTGACATTGATTTATCGTTACATGCGTCCATTGATTGACGCCGGCTTTGTTTACGTTGCCCAACCACCGTTGTATCAGGTCCGCCAAGGAAAAATGTCTCGATACATCGATTCCGATGATGACTTGAGTTCCTTCCTGGGAACGTTGCAGCCATCACCAAAACCTGTGATTCAGCGATACAAAGGTTTAGGTGAAATGGATGCTGAACAATTGTGGGATACCACAATGAATCCAGAAAACCGCCATTTGCTGAGAGTTGAGTCATCAGATGCAGCCGAAGCAGATAAGGTCTTCTCAATGTTAATGGGCGATAAGGTGGAACCGCGTCGTGAATTTATTGAGGATAACGCAACGTTTGTGGAGAATTTGGATGTGTAAAACCCAGAGTGTGACGAGACCCGGGTTGGCCCCGGAGTGTAAGCCGGAAATTTAAATGATGAATGGTTTTTGTTCATCGTTTAAATTTTTGGCTTACACAGTAGGGGTCAGGGTCGTCGAAACACGTTTCCACTAGGTAGAATGACGGTACAAAAAACCAATCTAAAAATAACAAAAATCATAAAATGTTTCACATGAAACATACCACCCAAACCCATGAATGGAGGTAAATAATTTGGCGAATAAAGATAACCATGATGAACCAATTGCTGGTCGAGTCACCAACGTTGATCTATCTAAAAAAATGCGAACTTCATTTCTTGACTACGCCATGAGTGTTATCGTTGCCCGTGCGCTGCCTGATGTCCGTGATGGTTTAAAACCAGTTCACCGTCGTATTTTGTATGATATGCATGAACTGGGTGTTACACCTGACAAACCTTATAAAAAGTCAGCCAGAATTGTTGGAGATGTTTTAGGTAAGTACCATCCCCATGGCGATACGGCTGTGTACGAGTCAATGGTTCGAATGGCCCAAGACTTCAGTTACCGTTACATGTTAGTTGACGGTCACGGAAACTTTGGATCAGTTGACGGTGATGGCGCTGCTGCGATGCGTTATACCGAAGCTCGTTTAAGCAAGATTGCCATGGAAATGCTGCGTGATATCAACAAAGATACCATCGATTTCCAACCCAACTATGATGGTACGGAGCGGGAACCAACCGTTCTGCCATCACGATTCCCCAATTTACTTGTTAACGGAGCGTCAGGAATCGCTGTTGGTATGGCAACTAACATTCCGCCTCACAATTTGGCTGAAGTAATCAGTGCGATTCATGTTTTGATGAAGAATCCTGATGCAACAACTGCAGATTTGATGGAAGTTTTGCCAGGACCTGATTTTCCAACTGGTGGGGTTGTCATGGGTAAATCCGGTATTCGGAAAGCCTATGAGACTGGTAAAGGAACGATTATTGTCCGTGCTAAAGTTGAAATTGAAGGTGAAGCCGGCGGCAAGCAACGGATTATTGCCACTGAATTACCATACATGGTTAACAAAGCCAAGTTGATTGAACGAATTGCCGAACTCGCTCGTGATAAGCGAATCGAAGGAATTACCGATATCAACGATGAATCCGACCGTGAAGGAATGCGGGTTGTGATTGATGTTCGCAGGGATGCAAGTGCAGAAGTTATCTTGAATAACTTGTACAAATTAACCTTGATGCAGACCTCGTTTAGTTTCAACATGTTGGCCATCGTCAAAGGGACTCCTAAGATTTTGAGTTTGAAAGAAATTTTGAACTACTACTTGGAGCACCAAGTTGAAGTTATTCAACGACGGACCAAATACGAGTTAAACAAGGCTCAAGCAAGAGCCCATATTCTCGAAGGATTGCGGATTGCCCTGGATCATATTGATGAAATCATCAAGATCATCCGTGGGTCACAGACTGGTGACGTTGCCAAAAACCAATTGATTGAAGGCTTCGGTCTTGATGACAAACAAGCCCAAGCGATCTTGGATATGCGTCTGGTTCGTTTGACCGGTTTGGAACGCGAAAAGATTGATAAAGAATACAATCAATTGATGAAGGACATTGAAGAATACAAAGCGATTCTTGCCAGCCGTGAACGGGTTAATGAAATCATTTATCAAGAATTACTGGAAATCCAAAACAAATTTGGTGACCCACGTCGAACTGAATTGTTAGTTGGTGAAGTTCTCAGTCTTGAGGATGAAGACCTGATCGAAGAAGAAGACGTCATTATTTCATTAACCCATAATGGTTATATCAAACGTCTGCCTACTTCAGAGTTTAAGGCGCAAAACCGTGGCGGTCGTGGTGTCCAAGGAATGGGTGTTCATAACGATGATTTTGTGGAACATCTAGTTTCAACTTCAACTCATGACGTGCTGTTGTTCTTCACTGATGCCGGTAAAGTCTACCGGATGAAGGGTTACGAAATTCCTGAATACGGCCGTTCCGCCAAGGGAATTCCTGTGATCAACCTGTTAAACATTAATAATGACGAGAAGATTCAAGCTGTCATTAATGTTTCAGATAAGAACAAAGATATTGAAAAAGATCTTTTCTTCGTCACTTTGATGGGAACGGTTAAGCGGACGCCGGTTTCGGATTTCGCTAATATTCGTAGCAATGGTCTCAAAGCCATTAACCTCAAGGATGACGATCAGGTCAGCAACGTGTTAATCGCTGACAAAGATCAAAACATCATTATCGGCACTCATCGTGGCTACGCGGTCAGCTTTAACGCTGCCGATGTTCGCTCAATGGGACGTTCAGCTACAGGTGTTCGCGGAATTCGCCTTCGTGAAAACGATTATGTCGTTGGCTCTGACATCTTGAAATCTGACAGCGAAGTCTTTATCATTTCTGAAAATGGTTATGGTAAACGTACCCCAGCTGCTGAATATCCAATCAAGGGTCGTGGTGGTAAAGGTATCAAGACTGCCAATATTACTGAAAAGAATGGGCCGCTTGCCGGATTAACGACAGTCACCGGTGAAGAGGATATCATGCTGATTACCGATCAAGGTGTGATGATTCGATTCAGTGTTGAGGATGTTTCTCAGACTGGCCGGGCAACACTGGGTGTTCATCTGATCAGAATGACAGATGACGCCAAAGTGGCAACCATGGCTAAGGTTGAAAAGCAGGATGATTCAGATGATGATCAGGCAAAGGATGACCAATCTGATGCAGGTCAAGCTTCTGATAATTCTGACCAAGGTACCGATCAAGATTCTAATTCAGATAATGAATAAAAACTTAACATTGAATTAATGAACCGGTGTGAGCTCTTAGCTCATGCCGGTTTTTTGATTTCGTTTCACGTGAAACAATCCAGATTGATTTTCGCGTGAATGAATTATGAAAATTGTCATGAAAAAAGTGAGCGAATTCTTTGACTTACTTTTCGTAAGTGATACACTTTTGTTAAGAATAAAAAAACAAAACAATTACCTGGAGGTTGTTAATTCATGACTGTTGTTAATGGTTACAAACAAAACGATAACGAAGAAAAAATTAATATTTTAAACTTGGAAGAGCTCGAAGAAAGAGCTAAGCAAATTATTCCAACTGGCGGTTTTGGTTATATTGCTGGCGGTTCAGAAAACAACTGGACTTTAAAAGCAAACCGTCAAGCATTCACTCACAAGCAGATTGTTCCTCGTGCTTTGAGCAATATTGAAGACCCTCAACTGGATACTAACGTGTTTGGCATTCCATTGAAGACTCCGATTATGATGGCCCCAACGGCTGCTCAAGGTTTGGCTCACTCACAAGGTGAAAAAGATACTGCTAAGGGTGTTGCTGCTGTCGGTGGTTTGATGGCACAAAGTACCTACTCATCAGTCTCAATTGCTGATACTGCTGCAGCTGGTAACGGAGCACCTCAGTTTTTCCAACTTTATATGAGTAAAGACTGGGACTTTAACTATTCATTACTTGACGAAGCTAAAAAGGCTGGCGTTAAGGGCATTATTTTGACAGTTGATGCCACAGTTGATGGTTATCGTGAAGACGACATCAAGAATAACTTCCAATTCCCAATTCCAATGGCTAACCTGACTAAGTTCAGTGAAGGCGATGGAAAAGGTAAGGGAATCGGTGAAATTTACGCTGCCGCTGCCCAAAAGATTGGACCAGACGACGTCAAGAAGATTGCTGACTACACTGATTTACCAGTTATTGTTAAAGGAATCGAATCACCAGAAGACGCCCTTTACGCAATTGGTGCCGGTGCTGCTGGTGTCTATGTATCTAACCATGGTGGCCGTCAATTAAACGGTGGTCCAGCATCATTTGATGTTTTGGAAGATGTTGCTAAAGCCGTTAACGGCCGTGTACCAATTATCTTTGATTCCGGGGTTCGTCGTGGATCAGATGCCTTTAAAGCACTCGCTTCAGGTGCCGATTTGGTTGCTATGGGCCGTCCAGTTATTTATGGTTTGGCTCTTGGTGGTGCTGAAGGTGTTCAAGCAGTTTTTGAACATCTCGGTGATGAATTAAAGACCATCATGCAATTGGCTGGAACAAAGACCATTGATGATGTTAAGAAGACTGATCTCTTAAACATTAAATATTAATCTGGGTGCAACTTCCTATCTTGGATATCCTCTACAGAATTGTTTCTGCTCTCGTGATGGGAATTAGCCTTAGAGGATACCCATGAGTGCTGCACAGTATTAGAACATTCCCCGTGTTCTTTTCCCCAAAAATATGTTAAAAAACGGTGTTCCTCATTTGTTGAGGGACACCGTTTTTTTGAAGCTGATTTTAATTAGTTAATATTTTTTCGTGGTCGACCAGTTGTTTGACCCTTATCCAAAATTTCTGGATGTTCATTGCGCGCATATGCGTAAGCGTGAGGATCCTGGCTGTTTTGATAACGATTTGAATGGTTATTTGATTGGGAACTTCTGAAGTAGTAGAATGCTGAAAGCCCAACGATGGTTAAAATTAAAAGTGTCATTGAATTCCTCGTTTCTTTATTTTTGTTTAAGTCATGGGACACGTGCAGAAAAGCGTTTCCAATCTGCCTAATATATTTGGAATTGATACTAGTGTACTGCCTAATTGGGAAGAGTCAAGCGACTAAGGGACCTCTTTATTGCAAAAGTTGTTCAAACGCTGATGCAGCAAGGGCTACCAAATTATTAAGGAATTATTTAATTCATTGGCAAAAAACTTTTACCAGAAAAAATAATCCTGACGATTTCCATCGTATATAATAAGTGTATCGTGAATCATCATTAGGCAATTGATATTTAGGTCCACACGTGGTATTATTTTATATTGTGAGTATCTGGGTAAAAACAGAAACTCTCCTTGCTCTCGGGAAGAGGGCCATAAGTCCACAAGGAGGTGCAAATCATGGAAGAAAAGAAATACGAAATTACTTACATCATCCGTCCTGATATTGAAGAATCTGCAAAATCTGCATTGATCGAACGATTCGACAAGATCTTGACTGACAATGGTGCTAAGGTTTTAAGTTCAAAAGACTGGTCAAAGCGTCGTTTTGCTTACGAAATCGGTGGCTTCAACGAAGGAACATATCATATTGTTACTTTAACTACTGATTCAGACACATCACTCAACGAATTTGATCGTCTTTCAAAAATCAATGGCGATATCTTACGTCATATGATCGTTGTTCGTGACGACTAATAATTGATTCTAATATGAGAGGAGCAAATTCAGCATGCTTAATCGTGCAGTTCTTACGGGTCGCCTAACCCGCGATGTTGATTTACGATACACTCAAAGCGGAACCGCTGTCGGTTCGTTCTCACTTGCCGTTGATCGGCAATTTACCAATCAACAGGGGGAACGAGAGGCTGATTTCATTAACTGCGTAATCTGGCGTAAATCCGCTGAAAACTTTGCCAACTTCGTTCATAAAGGTTCTCTTGTTGGAATTGATGGTCGTATTCAGACCAGAAATTATGAAAACGCACAGGGACAACGTGTTTATGTGACCGAAGTTGTAGTAGAGAATTTTGCCCTGCTTGAGCCCCGTTCTGCAAGGAACAACTCAAACGGTCAGCAAAATGGCGCTCCTCAACAAAATAACGGCAATGCCAATCCATTTGATAATAATTCAAATCCTGGTAATGGCGGTAATTCCAACAATAATGCCGGTAGTAAACCTACCAACAACAATGGTGGAAATAATGGCAACAGTGGGAACAGTAATCCCAATGATCCGTTCGCTAATTCCGGGGATTCGATTGACATTTCCGATGATGATTTACCATTCTAATGAATTGGTAAAGTAAATTTTCGAGGAGGAAAAACTATGGCATTTCAAAGACGTGGCGGCGGTCGTCGTCGTCGTAAAGTTGATTTTATTGCTGCAAATCACATCGAATACATCGACTACAAAGATATCGATTTATTGAAGCGATTTGTTTCAGAACGTGGAAAGATTCTTCCACGTCGTGTTACTGGAACTAGCGCAAAGAACCAACGTAGCTTAACAATTGCTATTAAACGTGCACGGATCATGGGCTTGATGCCTTTCGTTTCTGCCGACTAATAATGATTTATCGAAGTCATCCTTTTAGGGATGGCTTTTTTGCTGTCTAAAAAAGTCGCCTTCCTAAATTAATATAAGGAAGACGACTTATTCTACATAATTTAATTTTCACCAGTAACAGCTTTGGCATTTTGAACTGGTTGATCTGGACCTAATTTCTTCAAACCAATTCCGGTGAATCCACTCAACAATGAGAAGACTGGGCAAAGGAGACTGAAAAAGACAAATGGCAGGTATTGAATAGTAGGAACTCCCAGTGTGTTGGCGATGAAGACACCACCAACGCCCCAAGGAACCAGGTAGTTCAAAACAGTTCCGCCATCTTCGAGAACCCGACCAAGGGCACGACTGGCAAGGCTACCATTATTGAAGGTCTTTTTGAATGCCCGTCCTGGTAAGATGATTGACAGGAATTGTTCACCAACGAAGATATTGACCCCAATGCAGGCTCCTAAAGCAGCTGTAACCAATTTAGCCGGGTTATTCAACCTGGTAGCCAATGGTGACATGATCGCGCTGATAAGGCCAAAATGGACTAATAAACCACCAAGAGATAACGTCAAAACAATCAAGGCAACCGTGGGCATCATGCTGACGATCCCACCTCTAGAAAGTAATAGGTTAACTTCGCTGTTGGAAGTCTTGGCAATAAAGCCATTGGTGATAATTGTGCTGGCTTTGGTGACATTCAAACCAGGATTGTTCACAAACATCATCCCAGCTGAAACAAAGATGTTTAGGAGCATTGTAGGAATAGCTGCCATTTTGAAACCGGCACAGACAAACACTAAAATAATCGGAATTAACGCCACAATTGAAATATGAAAGTCGCTGTTCAATGCCGCAACCGTGGTATTGATTTTGTTCATATCGGCGTGGTTATGTCCCATACCCAGAACAGCGAAAGCGACGGTCGAAATCGTTGCGGCGGGAATGGTTGACCAAAGAATTGTTTTCATATGATCAAACAAATCGGTATCAACGACCGCTGCTGCTAAGTTATTGGTTTCAGAAAGTGGTGAACACTTGTCGCCGAAGACCCCGCCTGAAATAATTGCGCCGGCAACTAGTGCTGGGTTGAAGCTCATCGTTACTCCGATGCCAAAGAAGGCAATCCCGACGGTGGAGACAACTGTGAAACAACTACCAACTGCGGCACCAACTAATGAACATACCAGAAAGACAGTGGGTAGGAACCATTGGGCACTGATGGCTTTAAAACCGATAACCATCAGAGTTGGAATCGTTCCAGCGGCGATCCAGGTACTGATCATCGCCCCAATTAAAATGAAGATCACAATGGGAATAATACCTTTATCAATACCATCTTTGATGCCGGCATTAATTTCATCCCAACTAAATCCAGTGATTTTTGCCCAGAAAATGGTGACGGTAATGGCTAATAATACTGGAACTTGTGGCGATAATCCCAGGCCGATAACGCCGGTTCCCATAATTGCTAAAGCAATAACTAAGACCAAAATTGATTCTCTCAAACTAACTTTACTATTTCTCATGATGCCAACCTCTTTTTATTTTCAAATTTTTAGTTTCTATATTAAATTCAGTTGACCATAATATCGTGGCAGGCCGCCATTCGTTGTTCTTTTCATGTTAAATCCCCCTTAAGTCAATAAAAAAATCGTCCCTACTGCATCTAAATGCAATAGGGACGATTTTTACCGTGGTACCACCCAACTTGTGTATCAAAAATACACCGCTCACTAGAAGATAATGGATTCTAGTTATTGACCATTGTCGTAATATTACGGTATTTCGTGACCTTACCCTGATTGGTTCGCAGCAACCACCAACTTCCTGACGCCCAGATAAGGAACTACTTCATGTAATTCGACTTTAATTATTAGAATGAGTATAAAACTTGATGAGATTAATTGCAAGAAATGTTTTCTTTGTTCCGATCCTGTCGGACATTAGTGTAATGATCCAAAAAATAGTCATTATTCTAAATAATCTAAACAAATATTCCGTTTTCGCCTAATAATATCCAAAAAAATCTTATTTTCACCTTTTTAAACAACGAAATGTAACCAAACCTAACATCAAAGTCTGTTTTGTGATAATATAAATGCATTCTCATTAGAACCTTTTAATCTAATTCTTATGTTGCTCTTATTTAGGAGGATGCCTATGAAGTCAAAAATTCAAGAGAACCAAGATGGAACCATGCGAGCTTTAAGTAACCGTCACGTTCAGATGATCGCGATTGGTGGAACGATTGGTACTGGGTTGTTCCTGGGATCTGGGAGTACCATCAGTAAGACTGGTCCATCAGTAATGCTGATCTATTTAGTCCTCGGACTCTTTTTCTTCTTCATGATGCGTGGAATCGGTGAAATGTTTTACTCCGATCCGTCCCAGCATACATTTGTGTCATTTATTTCCCGTTACTTAGGTCCGACGGTTGGCCACTTTACCGGCTGGACGTACTGGATCGGTTTGGTATTCGTTTGTATGGCTGAGCTCAGTGCGACTGCCACATATGTCAAATTCTGGTTCCCCTCGATTCCGGCTTGGATTATTGAAGTCGTGTTCCTGGCAATTCTAGCCAGCGTTAACTTAATTGCTGCACGATTGTTCGGTGAAGCAGAATTCTGGTTTGCCATGATCAAAATAATTGCGATTTTAGCCTTGATTTTCACAGGAATTTTCATGATGTTCCGCCATACCGTCACTCCGGTTGGCCATGCCACAATTAGTAATCTTTTTAGCAATTTTCAATTATTCCCTCATGGTGGTGTGAACTTTATTGCCGCATTCCCAATGGTTTTCTTCGCTTTTATGGGAATTGAATTTGTTAGTATCACAATTGGTGAGGCTAAAAACCCACAAACAGTTATCAAAAAGGCTGTTAATGAAACACTGATTCGAATTTTAATCTTCTATATAGGTGCGTTGACGGTTATCATGGGAATCATCCCTTGGTCATCAATTACGCCTAATAGCAGTCCTTTCGTTCAGGTATTGAAATTAGCAGGACTCCCAGCTGCAGCGGCGGTTATTAACTTCGTTGTTTTGACCTCTGCAGCCTCATCGTTAAACAGTTGTATTTTCTCTGCCGGCCGACATTTCTATCAGTTGGCTACAGAAGTTCCGGAAGACAGCTGGATGCGAAAAACGTTTGCCAAAATTTCCAAAAATGGTGTTCCAGCCCCAGCTATTATCTTCTCGGCTGCCCTGGTCCTCATAACGCCACTGATTAGTTTAACGAATGGCTTAGCGTCAGTATTTACCATTGTAACTGGGATTTCCAGCGATATGTATATTATCGTTTATACATTGGCAATGCTGGCCCACAGAAAGTATCGTCAATCTGCTGACTTCCTGCCAAATGGGTTTCTAATGCCCGCATACAAAATTATGAGCCCACTGACGATCGCGTTCTTCGTGGTCATCTTTGGATCATTGTTCTTCGTTCCAGAAGATATCATTGGCGCAGTTGGTGCCATCATCTGGACCGCAGTCTTCGGTGGTGTAACGTATCTTCATCAACGAAAATTGGTTCCCGACACAGATCAATAGAATTATGAAAACCCAAGTAGAATAAAACTAAAGATCTGTTTCCTCCAATAAAATAAATTCAAGAATTCCCGTCAAACGATTGGCGGGAATTTTTCTAGTCCATTTTAGTGCCATCTGTTCAAGAATTCCCCAGGCCATTTAATACCATTTAGTATTCCAAAGTTATCATTCCCACCCAATAAAGTTTTTCGCTTGGCATTGCCAGTCATAGTGAAAGTGCTGTTGAGCGGCTGAAAGCAGCGATTACAGCACCCCGGTATTTCGAGACTACAGGCTCGAAATCCGGGCCACTATGGCAGGCGGAGCCAAGCGAAAAACTGACAGCCAAAGCGCAATATTTGATTTTTAAACGATATAAATTGAGATGTTAATAACCACAAACAGTCGCATGAATAAAAGGAGCCCGGATTTATGGTAAAATAAGACCATTAAGCTATTGATGAAGAGGAATTAACATGAAAAATTGGTTTACAAACAACAGTGGTGAATTGCCACCATTTGTTCATAACCGACGCCTCAGGAGAATCATGATTTTTATCTCGTTAATCGTGATTTATGGCATCGTTATTTCATTTTTATATAACATCGTGGCTTCCCTCATTCTAATCGTGATCAGTGTCATTGGTCTGATTTTCACCATCGTGATGATGAACGAAATCAGCTCGGATACTAACCGTTATATTACCGACTTATCGTATCGAATCCACCGTGGCGAACAGGAATCGCTCCTGGAAATGCCGATTGGGGTCATGATTTTAAATGACGATGATTTGGTAGAGTGGGCAAACCCCTATATGGTGAAGTACTTTAAGGATGAAAATTTACTGGGCCGAAAGATCGACGATATTGATCATGATCTCCAGCAGTTGATCACTAAGTACGCCGAATCAGATGAGTTCCATACGATCACGTGGCGCGATCACAAATTTACCATGCTGATCCAAAAGGAATACAACTCCGTTTACCTGATGGACATCACTCGCTACGCAAATCTCGAGGAACGGTACAACGAAGAACAGATTTCCGTTGGCCAGATTTTCTTGGATAACTATGACGAAATCACCCAGTCGATGACCGACCAGGAAATTTCCAATCTGAGTAATTATGTCACCAACGAGTTGGCCACTTGGTCACAGAAATACGGGATGTATCTTAAGCAGATTGATGACGATCATTTCTTCCTGCTGGCTTACTCCAAGTCGCTGACAGCGATCGAAAATGACAAATTCAACATTTTGGACACTGTCCGTGAGACAACTTCCAAGCAAAACTTCCCACTGACCTTGAGTATCGGAATCGCTTATGGCGAAGATGACTTGAATAATTTGGCAGATCAAGCCCAAAGTAACCTTGATTTAGCCTTGGGTCGTGGTGGTGACCAAGTTGTTGTTAAATCATTGGATGGCACTGCCCGATTCTATGGTGGTAAGACCAACCCAATGGAGAAGCGGACCCGGGTTCGGGCTCGGATGATTTCTCAAGCCTTGAATGAATTGATGAGTGCTTCAGATCAAGTCTTTGTTCAAGGTCATACGCGACCCGACATGGATTCATTGGGTGCCTGCTTGGGTATCCGGCGAATTGCCCAAATGAACAATAAAAAGTGCTGGATCGTCCTTGATAAGGAAAAGGTTCACTCGGATATCCAGCGTTTACTGGAAGCAACCAAGAAATATCCAGAAATTGCCGATTCAATCATCACCCCGTCTGAAGCCATTTCCAAAGCAACTGATAGTAGTATGTTAATCATGGTGGATCATTCCAAGCCATCGATTAGTATTTCTGAAGATTTGTATAAACGGATGTCGGCCAAAGTGGTCATCATTGATCATCACAGGCGTGGTGAAGAGTTCCCCGAAAACCCAATGTTGGTCTACATCGAACCCTATGCATCATCAACTTGTGAGCTGATTACCGAAATGTTTGAATATCAGCCTCATGAAGAAGAACCAATCAACCGAATTGAAGCAACTGCGATGTTAACTGGGATCTTTATTGATACCCAGCGCTTCTCAATGCGAACCGGTACCAGAACCTTTGACGCTGCCAGTTACTTGAGATCAGCGGGTGCCGATTCCGATGAGATGCAGCAGTTTATGAAAGAAAATATCGATAGTTACCTGCAACGCAACCACTTAATCTCCAAAGTCGAATTTTTCCACAAGAATATGGCTTTGATTGTCGGCGAAGAAGATCAGGTATACGATCCAGTCACTGCGGCTCAAGCCTGTGATTCACTGCTGACAATGTCTGGGGTCGATGCATCATTCATCATTACCAAACGATCCGACGGTCAAATTGGCGTCTCCGCTCGAAGTACTGGTACTGTCAACGTCCAAGTCATTATGGAACAAATGGGCGGTGGTGGTCACTTATCCAGTGGTGCTACTCAGGTTTCCGACAAGACGATTGCCGATGTGAAAAAAATGCTGCTTGAAACGATCAAGAATATCGATGATAATGAATAAAGGTATTTAAATTTTTGAGGATAGTAGGAGTGATCTGTTATGAAAGTAATTTTTCTAGAAAATGTCCGTGGTAAAGGTAAACGCGGGGAAGTTAAAGAAGTTCCTGACGGCTATGCTCAAAACTTTCTGATTAAAAATGGAAAGGCAAAGGCCGCATCCAAAGCCGCCATGAGCCAACTCAAGGGTCAACAAAAAGCCGAAGAGAAACGCGAAGAAGAAGAGCTTGAAGAATCCAAACAGTTGAAAGCAAAGCTCGAAGATGACAAGACTGTCGTTGAGCTTAAGGCGAAGTCTGGAACTGACGGCCGTCTCTTTGGTTCAATCCCAAGCAAGCAAATTGCCACCGCACTGGAAAAACAGTATGGTGTTAAGATTGATAAGCGCAAGATTGAATTACCTGAGCCAATTAAAGTTGCTGGATATACCAACGTGCCGGTTAAGCTGCACACTGAGGTTACTGCAACAATTCGGGTACATGTTTCGGAAAAATAATAGAGTGTGACGAGCAATGGGTGAGGCGGTTTCTAAGGGAGCTTTGGTTGAAGTCCCTTGTTTTGGGACTTTAATCAAAGCTCCCTTAGAAGTTAGCCTCAATTGCGTCGGAACACGTTTGAGTAGATAACAGTAATTATCTAACACTAGACTCACCACAAAGCACGGTGCTTGTGGGGAGTCTTTTTCTCATCAAACCTAATCAGATTTATATATAGTTGTGTGCTACAATTTATGTATTGTATTTTAATGTGAACGAATTTGAGGAATAAACATGAGCAATGAGTTTGTAAACGAGTTACCACCACAAAATATCGACGCGGAAAAGGCGGTCTTGGGATCAATTTTCCTGAGCACTGACGCTTTGGTGGAGTCCATGGAGTTCTTGGAGCCGGACGACTTCTACAAGCATTCTCACCAGATCATCTATAAAGATATGGTTGAGTTAAACGACCGCGATGAAGCGATTGATGTTGTGACGATAACCAATATTTTAACTGAACAAAAGAACTTGGAAGACGTCGGTGGAATGGAATATATTGCCGATCTGGCCGGTTCTGTGCCGACCGCTGCCAATGTTACCTACTATGCCAAAATCGTCAAGGACAAGGCCATTTTAAGGCGCCTGATCCAAACTGCGACCAACATCGTTACCAGTAGTTACAATACTGATGATGACGTGACAACGGTCTTGGACGACGCTGAACGAGACATCATGAACGTGGCTGAGAACCGAACGATGTCTGGATTTAAGCCAATCAAAGAAGTCTTGAACAATGCCTTCAACGAGATCGATCGTTTGTCTCAAGAAGGGGATGCCGTAACCGGTCTTTCGACAGGGTATCCTGAACTGGATAAGATCACCACTGGTCTGCACAGCGATGAATTAATTATCTTGGCTGCCCGACCAGCCGTTGGTAAAACGGCCTTTGCGTTGAACTTGGCGCAAAATGTGGGTACCAAGACCGACAAAACAGTGGCCATTTTCAGTTTGGAAATGAGTGCCGAATCTCTGGTTAACCGGATGCTGTGTGCGGAAGGTAGCATTGATGCCAACCATTTGCGGACCGGTCAGTTAACCGAAGACGAATGGCAGAATTTGGTTGTCGCCATGGGTAGTTTATCCCGGGCCAACATCTACATGGACGATACGGCTGGTATCAAGATGTCTGAAATCCGTGCTAAATGTCGTCGTTTAGCTAAAGAAACCGGCAACTTGGGTTTAGTGGTTGTCGATTACCTGCAGCTGATTGAAGGCAGCAATGCCGAAAACCGGCAACAGGAAGTTTCCGGAATTTCACGTCAGTTAAAGAAATTGGCCAAAGAACTCCATGTGCCTGTCATTGCGCTATCCCAGCTTTCTCGTGGAGTTGAGCAGCGTCAGGATAAACGACCAGTCTTGTCAGATATCCGTGAGTCCGGTTCAATCGAACAGGATGCCGATATCGTTGCCTTTCTTTACCGTGATGATTATTATCGGGATGAAGATGATGACGACAGCGATGATTCCGGCTCCGAGGGTGAAGACGACGAAAATAACGTCGGTGAAGTTGAAGTCATTATTGAAAAGAACCGATCGGGTCCTCGGGGAACGGTTAAATTGCTGTTCGTGAAGTCGTATAATAAGTTCTCGTCGATTTCGTATGCACAGCAACAGTAATGTTTATCTTAAGCAATATAAAATCATAAAAAAGCTGTCTGCCACATCCTAATCGAGGGATGCCGCGGACAGCTTTTCTGTTTTTGGATAAAAAAATAACAACCACGGCTACAAGTAGCTGCGTGATCGTTATTTAATGGTATGTAATTGATGGGCAGTCAGGGGCTCGAACCCTGGACCCACGGATTAAGAGTCCGTTGCTCTACCAACTGAGCTAACTGCCCATTACTAACCGACTTAAATATAATAGCATATGCGCAAAATATTTGCAACACGGAAAAGTGGATATTTTGAGATAAAAATTAATTGGAATTGGTATAGTGAACACGAAGCCATTTTCTGAAAAATTCATTCACGTCGTTTGAAACAATTTGTAAGCTATGCGGGTCTTCATTCGCCTTTATTTGACCAATATGGGTCTGTGTTATAATAGCAACATGTTGGCGTGTGCAAATTTTTAGAAAATAACAATATTAAAATCCATGTTAGGAGAAATTGTTAATGGCAAAAAAGATATTAGTTGTAGACGACGAAAAACCGATCGTCGACATTGAAAAATTTAATTTAACTAAAGAAGGCTACGAAGTTTCTGTAGCTTATGATGGCGAAGAAGCATTACAACAAGTCAAGGACGTTGATCCGGATCTGATTATCCTAGATCTGATGTTACCCAAAGTCGATGGCTTGGAAGTCGCTCGTGAAGTGCGCAAAACCAAGGATACTCCAATCATTATGGTAACTGCCAAGGATTCTGAATTGGATAAAGTTCTTGGACTGGAACTCGGTGCGGATGATTATGTGACCAAGCCGTTTTCAAACCGTGAACTGGTTGCCCGGGTGAAAGCAAACTTACGCCGTCAGGGATCCAACAGTAACAACAATAACGAAGAAGACGAAAATAAAGACATTAAAATCGGTGATTTGGTTATTCATCCAGAAGCTTACTCGGTTTCCAAACGTGGTGAAAACATTGAATTAACTCACCGTGAATTTGAATTGCTTCATTATTTGGCACAACATATTGGTCAAGTGATGACCCGTGAACATTTGCTCCAAACAGTTTGGGGCTATGATTATTTTGGTGACGTCAGAACCGTTGATGTGACTGTCCGTCGATTGCGCGAAAAAGTCGAAGACAGCCCAAGTCACCCAACCTGGCTGGTTACTCGCCGTGGAGTAGGTTATTACCTACGCAACCCAGATAGTGATCAAGCTTAATCTCAATGAAATCAATGCATAAGGGGTATTAACCGGTTGTGAATAATCGAATTAAGTTTTACCAATCAATCAAATTTAAGATAGCGCTGGTTTTCGCCCTGATTCTCTTGGTAACGCTGGAAATTGTTGGTGCGGTCTTCGTGCGGCAGTTGGAGCACCAAAATTTGGCGACTTTTAAAAACCAAATTCAGCTGCAGACATATGTCACTAATTCATTGACTACGCAGCTGTCACAATCCAATGAAACCAAAGCCAATGGTCGGATCAAGACGATTCTAAACGATTCCGACAGTGGCAATACCGCTCAAATTCAGGTTATCGATAATAAGGGAACCATTCGTGGAACCAATCAGATTAATAACCAGGCGATTGTTGGCCAAAAAACCACTGATGATAACGTGAAAAACGCAATCTACAATGGCAAGAAGTTTGAAAAAACAACCTATGATTCATCAACGGGTGCGCGTTATTACACGATGATCTCGCCGTTGATTAAGAGCTCCAATAATAATAGTACGGTCGTCGGGGTGGTCTACACTCGGGCGAACCTCGATAGCGTCTATGACAGCATTAACAGCATTACGCTGATCTATCTGTTTGCCGCGTCGATTGCTATTATATTGGGGTTATTAATCTCGATCGTGATTTCTCGAGCGATTACGCGACCAATTGAAGAAATGAAGAAACAGACCATCAGAATTGCCCGTGGGGACTATTCCGGCCAAGTTCATGTGTATGGAAACGATGAGCTGGGTCAACTTGCCAGTGCGGTTAATAACCTGTCTGTCAGGGTTGAAGAGTCCCATGAGTCAACCGAGTCTGAACGACGCCGGCTGGATTCAGTTCTCGCAAACATGACCGATGGTGTGTTGGCTACCGATCGTCGTGGAAACGTCATTATTATTAATGAAACAGCGGCCAGCTTCCTGGACCTCGATGAAAATCAGGCCATGGGTAAGTCAATTCTGGATGTTTTAGATATTCGTAAAGATTACAGTCTGCGTGATTTGCTGGAAAAACCGGATGAATTGATTCTTGATTTTTCAAGCGAAGATCACAGTCTTGTTTTGCACGCCCATTTTTCACTAATTCAGCGGGAATCCGGCTTTATTAGTGGGTTGGTTTGTGTGCTCCGTGATATCACCGAACAGCAGCGAATTGACCAAGACCGGAAGCAATTCGTTTCCAACGTTTCTCATGAATTAAGAACGCCGTTAACCAGTGTCCGTTCATACATCGAAGCTTTATCTGACGGTGCTTGGAAGGATCCCAAGTTGGCACCGAAGTTCTTAAAAGTGACTCAGGATGAAACTGACCGAATGATTCGAATGATCAATGATCTGCTGACATTGTCACGGATGGATTCCGGGACTCAGAAGATGGAAGTCGAATTGGTCAATATCAATGAATTGTTCAACTATGTCTTGAACCGCTTCGATATGATTCTCAAAAAAGAGGACCATCCAGAAAAGACTTATACGATCAAGCGCTACTTTACCAAACGTGATCTGTGGGTCGATTTGGATACCGACCGTTTCACTCAAGTTTTGGATAACTTGATGAATAACGCGATCAAATATTCACCGGATGGCGGCGTGATTACCTGCCGGCTCTACGAGACCAGAAATAAGGTCATTTTGAGTGTCAGTGACCAAGGTTTGGGAATTCCACGAAAGGATATTCCTCATATCTTTGATCGGTTCTACCGAGTTGACAAGGCACGTTCTCGGCAACAAGGTGGTAGTGGATTAGGATTGGCGATTTCAAAGGAAACCGTCGAAGCTTTGCATGGCCAAATTTGGGCCGAGAGTGTGGAAGGCAAAGGATCAACGTTCTATATTGCCCTGCCATATGAACCGGTAGAAGAGGAGGACTTGTGGGATGAGGTTTAGTAAATACTTAATACCACTTGCACTCACCATTGCGGTGGTTGTCAGTCTAACGCTCTCGGTTGTTCTCTGGACCAATCCAGCCAACTATCGGACCAATAAACAAACGTCTCAAACGCCCCAGACGCAGCAGATGATTAAGCCTAAACGGTACGTTTATTCACCCGTTCAGGCTATTCATACCAATGCGGACGGCAGTCAGCAGATCTTGGTGAACAAGTTAGTCAACACGGTAACTGAAGTTAAGAAGACCATGCATAACTACAAGGATCCAAAGATTAAGACCTTGAGCAAAAATTCGCGAACCGACTATTTCCGGATTGCCAACCAGACCGATTCGATTATGCTGAACTATTCAGATACCGTTTCAATGCGAGCTCTGAACGCAATTGTCAAAAATCGTTTCCGTAAATTACCGAATTACAAAATTAATCGGATTGTGCTGCCGACTAATAATTCCACTAAGCTATACCTTTTATATGATAAGAATTTCACGGTATACGAAGTAGATGTTAAAAAGCACAGTCTCAAGTCCTTGAATAAGGTCTTGAAGATGGACATGCGGACGCAGCCTGCCAGTTTTAAACTGTTAAATAATAAACCAATTGTATATGTTACGACTGCAGTGCAGATGCAGCCATACAAATATTTGATCGATCGTCAATCAGACGACTATTACGTCAGCCGGTTGTTAAACACACAAGATTCAACCAGCATCAACGTCAAGCGCCGAAAGAACATGACGATTTATGGTGATCAAAGCTCTCTGCAGTTAACGTTTAATTCCAAGAACCGAATGGCTGAATTTTCCGACTTCCGGCCCAATCATAACCGGCGTAATTTGACGGCCACGATCAACGATTCGTATAAGAATCTCACTAAACTGGGATTGCCAATGGATAACGTTCGTTTCTTCAGTTATGATGACAACAATCGAACTGTTACGTATCGAACTTATGTAGAAGGGTTCCCAATCTTTAGAACTAACGGATTTGGTACTGTTTCTACTCGAACAATGAATTCCAGTGCGCAACGGATACTATTTTCATTGGATAATCCGGAAGTGCCACTTCCAAGTAATAAAGGTTATGTTTCTCTGCCATCAACTGAAACAATGTTGAAACGGCTGGAGAATCATGGTTATAAGCTGAAAGACTTGCAAAAGGTCCGTTTGGGTTACACTTGGAAGAAGGATTCAACCTCACCATTGTTGATTGATTTGAATCCGGACTGGTACGTTTATTACAACAATAAATGGCGCAGTTACACGTCACTTATGAACCAATATTAGGAAAGGAGGGAGCCTGGTGAACTTTCGAAGAATTGAGATCATCTTTTTGGTGACCTTTATCGCGATCGACATTTTCCTGTTTGGGATGTTCAAGAAGAACATGGATATGCAGGCCGACAACGTCTCTCAAGGAGATTCGGATTCCGTGATCGTCAAAGAAATGCGCAATGACCAGATCAAAGTCGGCAATTTATCTAAGAAGAATGAAAATGCCTACTATATCTCCGGTGAACAAAGCGATGTTTTACGTAACCAGATGGGTCAACTTGCCAACCAGACTCCCCAATTTGTGGGCCATGAGCTGGAAAGTGAACTCAAAACTCCGATTACGGTTGATAAGAACAATCCACGGAAGTCGATTGATAAGCTGTTAACGGATTCAACGTTTGTCTTGTTCGGCGATCAATACGTTTACAGCAAAAACCTTTCAACCAGCCGCAATATCGTATACAATCAAAAGGCGATGGGGAGTTCGATCTATTCCTCTGAGGCCCAAATCAGATTTACTTTAAATTCGAATCATCAAATTGTCAGTTATACCCAGTCATATTTACAGGGGATTAAGAGCCTGCGCGAAAGCTCGGAAACTATTTCGGAAACTCGGGCATTGATTTGGCTGTATCAATATAATGAAATTCCCAATAACACGACGGTTGCCTGGACAAACCTGGGATATACGAAGTTATTATCAATTGATGGTGATCGCGTCTTTATCCCAACCTGGATTATCGCGATCAGACCGCAAAACTCGACTCAGATTCAGTTGAAGCGGATTAACGCGTTTACCGGTGGCATCATCAAGGAAACCGACGAGAATTTGAAGAATAATCCCTCATCAATGAATTAAAGTTAGGAAGAAGAACCGTTATGAATAATGATGACATGAAAATCAGTATCCTTGCCAGTGGAAGTGGCGGCAACGTGACTTACATTGAAACACCGGATCACAAGATTTTGTGCGATGCCGGTTTAAGTGGTAAGAAAATTGAAGCGCTGATGCAATCGATCGGTCGTGATCTCAGCGACGTTGATTCACTTTTTGTGACCCACGAGCATTCTGATCACCGATTGAGTGCTGGGGTTTTGGCACGCAAATACGGTATCCAAGTTTATGCCAATGAAGGCACTTGGAATGCGATGGCGCCTAGAATCGGCAAAGTGGCTGATGATCAAAAGAACATTATTGCACCAGATAGTGTCATGGACATGGGTGATATTGACGTTGAAAGCTTTTCAGTATCCCATGATGCTGCCGAGCCACAGTTCTATGTCTTTCATCATAACAACAAGTCCTTTGTTATCCTGACCGATACCGGTTATGTTTCGGATCGAATGGAAGGCGTCATTAAAGACGCCGACGGTTATCTGTTGGAATGTAATCACGATATTGAAATGTTGGAAAACGGGGATTATCCTTGGCTGACTAAGAAACGAATTTTGGGCGATCAAGGCCATTTGTCCAATGAAGATGGCGCCAATGCCATGTTGGACGTTATTGGCCATCGGACGAAGAAAGTCTTCCTGGGTCACCGAAGTGTTCATAATAATATGAAGACCTTGGCACATTTGACGGTTGCTTCTATCTTGGAAGACCACGATATGGGTGTTGGAGAAGATTTCAAACTGTACGATACCTCCCAGGACCACGCGTCACCTTTAATGATTATTTAAAGACTCTTTAGATATTTCTAAACTTTTAAACACACTTTCGTCATGAAAAAAGTATATTATAGGTAATATAAAATAATAAGGGGGCACACTAATTGGCACAAAATAATGGTTTTGGAAAATTCATTGCGACCGCTGTAATCGCCGGCGCACTTGGCGGCGGAATTACTTACGGCGGAGTTTCTTATTTCAATAACAACAATAACGGAACTGGAACAGAGCTGGTCTCTGGCACGAACAAGAATGGCAACACCAAGGTCAGCAATGTGAAGGTGAACCTCAATACACAAGCAGAAAAGGCGTTTAACGCAACTAAGAGCACCGTCGTTTCTGTTATTAATTTACAAAAACAAAGTTCAAATGATGACACATTGTCTGGTATCTTAGGTCAAATTCAAGGCGGTTCTTCAAGTAGCAAGAAGAGCAGCGGCGAACTTGAAGCCTCAAGTGAAGGATCCGGTGTGATTTATAAGAAGAGCGGCAATACCGCTTATATCGTTACCAATAACCACGTGGTTGCCGGTGCCAACGCCCTTGAAATTATTTTGAGTGACGGCTCCAAGGTTTCCGCTTCAGTTGTCGGAAAAGATGCCGTTTCTGATTTGGCAGTTATCAAGATCAAGTCTGATAAAGTGACAAAAGTCGCTACGTTTGGTGATTCTGATAATATCAAGGTTGCCGAACCGGTTCTCGCAATTGGTTCTCCACTTGGTTCTCAGTACGCAACTTCAGTGACCCAAGGAATCATTTCCGCTAAGAAACGGGAAGTGCCACAAACCTCAGAAAGCGGTGCCCAAATTGGTAACGCAACGGTTATTCAAACTGATGCCGCCATTAACCCTGGTAACTCAGGTGGTCCATTAATCAACTTCGCGGGCCAAGTTGTTGGAATCAACTCGATGAAGTTGGCTTCTGATCAACAAGGTACCAGTGTTGAAGGAATGGGCTTTGCAATTCCAAGTAACGAAGTGGTTATGATCATCAATCAATTGATCAAGAACGGTCAAGTAATCCGTCCAGCATTGGGAATTGGCTACACAGACTTGTCGAACATTTCCGAGCAGCAGCAACGCTCTATTTTGAAGCTGCCTAAGAGTGTGACCCAAGGTGCAGTCGTTCTCAATGTTAACTCGAATTCACCTGCTAAGCGGGCTGGATTGGCCAAATACGATGTCATTACCGAGTTGGATGGCACTAAGATCACCCAACAAAGTCAATTGCGTGATATCTTATACAAACACAAGATTGGTGACAAGATTTCTGTAACTTACTACCACAAGGGTGACAAGAAGACTGGTTCAATTACATTGAACGAAAAAGCAACCAGCAAAGTTTTGAGTGAAGCAACTAAATAGTGATGATTAAACAGATAACCTTCGTTCAGTGATGAACGGGGGTTATTTTTATATCTGGAGATGATTTGGGTGGGTTCGCTTACTTAACATAAGTGTAATACTTAATATTCGTGTAATGTTAATTAATTCACGAATGAGATACAATTGGGGATGTAGTACAAATTCACCAAAGGGGAAATGCACATGAGAATTCATATTAAGGAATCAGTCGTTGTTTCGATGGCTGCACTCGGATTCTTTGCTGCAGTTGGGATATCGCAATCCGCAACTGCCTCGGCAAAGTCACGGGTAAGAGTTACTTCGAACGTCAAGTTACGGACGGACGCTTCATCAAGAAACGTTGCCTTCACTGGGAAGGCTGCGCTGTGGACCAAGGCTTCTTCACTGAAGAGTGCTAAGAAAGTTGCCACAACGCTCACGTTGAAGGATCTTGCCAAATCTACCAGATCCGCCAAAAATGTCCGTGCATATCGAGTTGCCCGAACTAACCGCGGTAAGGTTTATTACAAGGTTGTTACCTTCGATGGTAAGGACCGCGGTTGGATTTACGGTGGCAAGAGTAGATCTAACTTTGCCGGTGGTTTGAAATCTTATCAAACCTTTCAGCAAGGGTCACTTTCAAATGATATGACGACTGGAACTTTCCAGTTTGCTAATCCAGGAACTGCTAATGACAACCAAACGGTTACATACAAGCAGCCAGCTTGGACACAATATAAGATTGGTCGTCAGGTAACTGACTCGACGCCATACGCAAATGTGACCTACAAGATTGACCAAACCGGAACCAGAACGCGTGAAGGCGATCAATGGGTTCACATCTATGCGATTAATAATGGTAACTCCGGTGCTGATGGCTGGATTTTATATTCCGGCTTGAAGGCCGCAACGAATGTTAACTCACCAATTGCTGACAACGCTGTTCGCATTAATTTAGTTGATTCAGCTACTGGTGCTTCAATTACCTCCGTTGATTACGCCAAGAATGGCGCTACCAAAGGTGCCACATTAGGTTCCAACGTCAACGGTACTTGGAAGTTGGATTCAAATGATTCTAGTGCTATCCAATCACAGATTGCTTCAGCACTTTCATCACGCGGATACACCGGCTTTACCTTGACTCAAGGCCAAATGGCAGCGATTGCTCAAGGGACTTTTGGATCAAGTGTCACCATCTCAGTTGTTAAACCAACTATTAATAAGGCCGTTCGGATTGTCTTAACTGACCCAAGCGGTAATGTGATCAATTACGTTGATTACACAAATGCTAACGCTGTGAATGGTCAACCTCTTGGAACCCAGAATGGTTCAACTTGGACATTGGCCGCAGCTGATTCATCTGCCATTCAGGCAAAATTAGTTGATGCTTTGAAAGGTACTGGTTTTGCATTAAGTGCCAACAACACATTGACGACGGACCAACAAGCATTAATTGCGCAAACTACATTCGGTAACCAAGTTTCCATTAAGACGGTTGCTGTAAATCCAATTAAGGATAATCAGGTTCAGTTGTCGTTTGTTGATCAATCTGGAAACCCTGTTGGTTCAACCACATTGACGAAAGCTACTGCTGATAAGACTGCTTTAGATACGATTAAAGCTGCCAGCAAAGGTGATCCAACTTCGACCAACTCTGATACTTTAAAGGCAGCCTATGATACATTATTGGCAGCTGCTGGTATTAAGGGATACTACACTACTGACCTCACCGCTGATCAACTTAAGGCCAATTTGGCTGCGTTGAATAAGGCTGCTTATGGTCAAAGTGTTAAGTTGATTGTTGCTAAGATTCCAGTGAAGGCCTTGGCTTCAAAATTTAGTTTCTTTGACCAAGCTTGGGAAATTATTACTACCAAGGATGAACCCGTTAACTATTTTGAAAATTCAAACGGCAAACGCGACAGTGATACAAACTTTAGTAAAGCATTAGTTGCAGATTCAAATCTTAATGGGTATGCAGGTGACGTTGTTTCTGTTGCTAAATTTAATCAGGCATTAAAAGATCAAGGATTGGCTACGATTTATTATGCGGCACAAGATGATAAGCCTCCTTACCTGTTTGGTGGAACTCATTTTGGGGCTGATGATTTAAATGGTACGTCTGGTTCGATATTTAATTCTAAGTGGCAAGGCAAGAACGTTTGGGTTTATAAGATGACAATTACAGCCAAAGAAAATGACAAAGGCGTTGCAATTGGTACGACTCCACTATTTGATAAGGATGGTAATGTCACGATTGGCACTACTGGTAAAGACATTACGTTAAGAAGCAGCAGTAGTGATGGGCATAAAATTAACCTAGATGCCAAAAACTATGCTGTTAGTTCACTACAGGAATTGTATAATAATGCTACTGCAAAGTAGGTTTAATACGAATTGATTAGGTAAGTACCCGACACATTGTTTGTTGTTGGGTACTTTTTTCGATTTGTGGTTAGATTGTATTCAAAGGAATGTACAAGATAACACCATCCTGAGTCTGAAACACGGTATAAGCCTCATGCTTCGGGCAAATATCCCCAGGGATCGGCAATATCAGCTCCCCATCATTATTGATCAATTTAACTGTCATCACTCATTCTCCAATCTTTAAACTAGATTTGTTCGGGTTATATCATGTAAGATCATGAAAATTGGTACGATTTGTCCGCAAACATTGGACCGCATCACTGTTTACGAACGACCTTACCAAATACATGGAACTTGTACCGTACACATAATATAAATACGAACGACAACCCCGGTTTTATTTAAAAGATTCAGCGGATGTAAAGATTTGATAAACTATCCACATTTTGGCTGTGGATAACTCTGTGGACAATCCACAAGGTTCTGTTATCCATTGGTAGAATAACGTTGAATAGTTATCCCCCGAAATCGCGAAGTTATCCACAGAAATTGTGGATAACTTTTTTTGTCATTAAAAAGGGGTTTGTTCGTCGTAACAAAGACTGATATAATAGGGTTTGCGGTGAAAGATTGCGAACACATGTTGTCCACAGTTCTGTGGATAACATTTTTGAGGCTTGACAATTTTTAAAATAATGCGGGTCATCAAAAAATTGATTAGGTGCATAAACCTGTGGATAACTCTGTGGACAACTTGTTCATAAGCACCGTTTTTTACACAGGATCATCAAACTTTTGGAGGAAATTACATAGTGAATATCAAATTGGTCGTTGTTGGTAAACTCAAGGAAAAGTATTTTAAGCAGGGGATTGCGGAATACGCAAAGCGATTGTCGCGTTTTTGCAAGTTTCAGATTGTGGAAGTTCCCGATGAGAAGGCACCCGAATCTCTCAGCCAAGCTGAAATGGATGAGGTGATGGATAAAGAGGGTGCGCGAATCCTGGACAAAATAAAGGATCGCGAGTACGTGTATGCACTCGCAATCCTAGGTAAGGAGCGATCTTCAGAAGAGTTCGCGAAGGAGATTGCGGACTTGACCACTTATGGTCATTCCGATATTACCTTCGTGATTGGTGGTTCGCTGGGGCTGTCGAAGCACGTTCTCGATCGTGCCGATACCCAGATTTCATTTGGCAGATTCACCTTACCCCACCAGTTGATGAGATTGGTGTTGAGCGAGCAGATCTACCGGGCATTTATGATTAATGAGGGGAGTCCGTATCATAAATGAGGCTGTCTAACTAAACTTTGATGATTTTGTACATTGCGTGGTCCGTATTATGAAAGTAAATTTCAAACGCCTTTCTTTTACACCCCCATCTCCGACCAGATATAATGAGGTCGTAAGCGTTTTATGCAAGAAAGGGAGGCTTTTTCATGACAGATCGTTTAAAGGATAAAGTAGCCATTATTACTGGTGCCGGTTCAGGAATGGGCGCCGCAATGGCCAAGTTGTTTACCGCTGAAGGTGCAAGCGTTGTTGCTGCAGATTTGAACAAGGATCGGGTTGATGAAGTCGTTGCTGATATTGCCAAAGATGGTGGCAAGGCTGTTGCCATTAAGACGGATGTTTCCGAGGAAGACGATATTCAGGCAATGTTCAAGCTCGCCAATGATGAGTTTGGCAAACTTGATATTGTCGTTAATAATGCCGGAATCATGGACAACATGGCGCCAGTTGGCAATTTGACCGATGAGATGTGGAAGAAAGTCTTTGCGGTCAACACAGACAGCGTGATGTATTCAACTCGTGCCGCAATCAAAGAATTCTTGCCGAAGAAGCAAGGAGTCATTTTGAACATTGCTTCCGTTGGTGGAACAAATGGTGGCCGTGCCGGAGTCGCCTACACAGCTTCCAAGCATGCGGTTGTTGGTTTGACCAAGAACACCGCCTATATGTACCAAAATGATGGGATCCGAGTTAATGCGATCGCTCCTGGTGGGATCAAGACCAACATTGCTGAATCAATGGGTAAAAACGTTGATAAATTTGGCTTTGAGCGTCAATCCCAAGGGATGGGTGCCTCACCTGAACCCGGAACCGCAGAAGAAATCGCAAACACTGCCCTGTTCTTGGTTTCCGATGAAGCCCGTTATGTAAATGGTGCTGTATTGCCGGTAGATGGCGGTTGGACAGCTTATTAAAATTGATTTTGTTTGAAACCGTGGACTTGTTCCGCGGTTTTTTGTCAAGAAAATTCAATTAAGAAACGTAGACCCACCGTTGGTTAATCAGTTGGTTCAGGTTAAGTAGTGGTCATTTCCATGATTCAGTGCTAGTATTTTTGCAACAACAAATTTACGAGGAGTGATCGCCATGGGCAAACATTATACAATTGGAATTCCCGCTGAAATCAGAGTTATTAAAAACTTGGATCGCAACACTGTCAACAACGACGAAGTTGCCGGCGTCATCAAACACGGCGGCATCCCCGTCCTCATCCCAACACGAAATCCAGAATTAATGGCACAATATGTGGATGTGATCGACGGTTTATT
The DNA here is from genome assembly GCF_001434145.1 of Lentilactobacillus otakiensis DSM 19908 = JCM 15040. Lineage (GTDB taxonomy): Bacteria > Bacillota > Bacilli > Lactobacillales > Lactobacillaceae > Lentilactobacillus > Lentilactobacillus otakiensis. The sequence goes on from NZ_AZED01000003.1 coordinate 30,180, forward strand.
ACTGCCAGGTGGACCGGACGTTGCCCCGAAGTTTTATGGGGAGGAACCGGTACCTAATTTAGGCGACACCGATGCGTTTTTGGACGCCAGTGAAATTGAACTGGTCAAACTGGCAGTCGCCAAGCACAAACCGATTTTTGGTATTTGTCGTGGGGTTCAGGTGTTAAACGTTGCCCTTGGCGGCACGCTTTACCAAGACCTATACAGTCAGCGCAATCGGCCAACTCTCCAGCACTACCAGAAAGCGCCGATGCCACAAGGTACCCACACGATTTCTGTGACGCCGGATTCTTACCTGGCCAAAATCATCGGGCGTGATGACACGACTTTGGTTAACAGCCATCATCATGAGGCGGTCAAGGCAGTTTCTTCTCAGCTCAACATTTCTGCGCTTGCCAAAGACGGTGTGATTGAAGGCGTTGAAAGCAAGGAGGATGACTTGATTATCGGTGTTCAATGGCATCCTGAAGCCATGTTCCGGACCGACGAGAAGCAAGATGCATTATTTGCGGATTTTATGGCAAGGGTGGAAAAATTTGCGACGGCTAACGCTGAAGCAGACCTTTCCTCAAATTAAAGCAAATTAAAAAGGATCCGTTACAATTTGGATTGACCAAGTTGTGGCGAATCCTATTTTGTTAGTGGTCGTCACGATCATCATCTTCGTGGAGGCCGATGTAGTGGCCATCAAGGTAGCCACTGTCGTAATTGTCATCACGCCGGGGTTCATCCGGATCCTCAATCCAAATTCGTTTGGGATGCTTTCTGCGGTACCGGATGTGGAGGATAATCCAAATGACAATAAGGGCGAAAATGATTCGAAAAGTCAAATCGTCCCACGACATTCCAGGATTGATTTGCTCAGAATTTGAAAAATGTTTTTCAATGTGTCCAGCAATAACGTTAACAGTTTGCATTGTATTTGAACCTGAGACTTCATTAAAATTTATCTGTTTGGTTAGGATGTAGTTTCGAATGTCGCCAATTGATTGAGTTACTGAGTATGATAATAATGGCATAACATGATACTTAAGATTTGGATCAACAATAATCATATTTACTTGGTATTGGATAGTTTGTCTGGTTGGCCAATTTTCATCCTCATCATATTTGATGAATTTGTGAGTGAAGTAGCTTCCATCCCCGCTAGCATCATCATTTAAACTGTTTAATGAAAATCCAGAGTCTTCAATGGACTCATAATCTGGATAATCACCCTCAATTTTTTTAGCAGGCACATTCGACGTGACCACCCATAATTGCTGCGGATTTTTGGCTTTCATCAAAGTACGGTTAATTTGTTTAATTTCATTAATCTGGTCATGGTTGAGTAGATGCAATTCATCAGAAATTACCGGTCGAACTTTTGGCGCAGCGTGGACTGGTTGGATACCAACAAAGACAAATAATAGCGTGAACAGTAGCGTATATATGGCGTGATGATGATGCGAGCCCATTGAAATTCCCCCTCGTGCATTTGATACGGTGAGTATATCATCATTATTTTGCAAGGTGTTGAATGAAAGCGGTTAATTGTGTTTGGAGGGGCGAAGTGCTTTAAAATCAAGCTTTGGAAAGGTAAGATTGTTGGTAGAACTTATTAGGTTAGAGGAGGTAACACCGTGCAACTAACCACTGCGAAAAATTATTTATTGTTAACCGAGAGAATCGGCAAGAAGCCCATGCTGCGGACGCGATTTACTGCTCAGGCTTATTTTGTCTTGGCAGCTTTGTTTGATTTGGTGGATCAAGGCATTCTGGGAATTGGGGATGCCATTTCAGTAAAAGACGAGCAAAAATTTGCCGAGTTACCGGACTACTTTGGTGTTTTCAAGTCAGAGCTGATTGATGAAATCAAACAGGGGCATGACCTGCAGAAGCAGTTGGAGATTATCACCAGCTGGGACATTGCCAACCAGATTTATGACGGTGTTGGCGCGGAGTTGCTGGCTGATGGTTTGGTGGAAAAAAAGTCGGTTAAAACAAATTTGGATACGCATATTATCTATCTGCCAAAGGATGCCGCCCGCAAGCAGGTTCGAGATTATTTGCAAAAGCAGATTGGCGCCGCAAAGATCAGCCAAGATGCCATTAGTTTAGTGATGATTTTAGAAGAGCTGGACGCCTTGAAATGGGTATTCACCGACAAAGATGAACTCGCGAGTTTGACCGCAGAATTCCATCAGAAGGTTGATGGGGATGCATTTTACACAAAAGAAAAAGCCCTGGCCAAATTGGCGCAGGACATTATTACCAAGAAGAAGTTTTGGTTTGATTCTTGGTTGAGTTGAGAAAATTTTGTTTGGAATTGTGAGATCAGATTGTTATCTGATCTTTTTTACGATTTGTTACTTTGAGATTAAATGAATCGGTATCCTCGAGGAATGTAATAGTGTTTGACTTTGGAATGGAACATGGCAATTGTACCGTCTTGAATTAAGGCGGTATGATAGTGGCCGTTTACCTTAGCCTTGCCGAAGTGATAAGAATCGGTGGCAGCAACATGACCAGTCAGCTGAAACGTCACTATTGTATGCCGATGACTTCGCCCGTAAACAACTGATAATTTACGACCTTTTAAGCTGTATCCTTGGCCTTCACTTGAGTATCGATATGAATGTCGGGTCACATGAATTTTCTCCCAAAATCCATAATCCTTGCTATAACCGTACCAAGTTCCCCGCATCGCCCGTGGCGTCGTGTGCGTGATCATGGCATTTGCTTGGTGTGGTGCGAAAAACAACATTCCAAATCCCAATGAAATTAACGCTAATCCTAGTTTAAAGTTCTTCATGAGTCATACTCCCTTCAAATATTTACGATTTAATTATAGCCTTTTCATCTCGACTGGGATGCGAAGATTTTACGTACATTTTCTGAACTGGCAGTATAATTAATGTGTAAGAACACCGATAGGGAGGATTTTATGATGAAAGTAAAGGCCATTGCAACGACTGCAACACTTTTGATAGGCTTAGGGATCGGCTTAGTTTCTACAAGTTCATCTGCCAACGCTGCTACTTGGCATCGGGGGACACCAAAGGCACTCCGTGGTAATTGGCGAGATAGTACTCACAAGGTCTGGTTCCACATTCGGAAATCTGAGATTGATATGTATAATTCATACACGCCGGGGGGTAAATTTGGTCAGGGATATAACCGGTTGAAGTACAAGTATGTCGGTCATCATACATACAAATTCAAGATGTTTGATATGAAGTATCAGCACTACACAACGGATACTTGGCGGTATGTGACTCATAATCGGTTGTATCATGGTGGGATGTTTTATAGGTATTAATTAAAGTGGCGAAACCATATCATTCTGGTTTTGACTTCTTGATTATATGTGTTCGTCAATCCCTACCATGCATGTTATAATAATGACAGAAAAAGAGAAGCTCTGGGTTAACAGAGCTTCTCCTTGCAGAGCCGCATAAGACGGTGACATATGAACAGGTTATAAAATAACCGCTAGCTGGTCAGAGCTAAGGCGGCTATTTTTTTTGCTGATTTTTAATCAACTCAACAACTAAGACAATCAGGTTAATGATCAACAGACCAGTCCCAATTGCTAGTTGTAAAGCGTCCGAAATGGACACTTAGGCTACTCCTTTCATTAGGATTTGTGAGCTTTATCGGTTTAACACCATAAGCACCACCCCTTTTTCAGGAAATAGCCACCGCCTTAACTTCTCTACGAAATATAATTATACTAGAAAAGGCAAACTATGTGAATAGGGTGAGCACAAGGATAATCAGAAAATTATTGATTTATTCAAAAGAAGTAATATTTTCATTTCTCAATAACCACATAGTTATTTCCCCACGATAGCGGTATTATTAAATCATATCCAATAAACTACTGAGGGGAGTTCTTTAGCCATGATCGCGCGACACACTAATAGTAAGCTGATCCGCCCGATTTTACTTGTCATTTCGGTTATATTTGGCATGTTGATGTTGATCAAGCCCACATTCGCAGACTACGACATAACACCGGTAATTGACGATCAGTTGGGAATTCTTAGCGAGAGCCAAAAGCAGGCGATTACTGATGCTAACGAGCAACTGGCTTCCAAGCCTAATAAGCAGCAGATTTGGTTTATTTCGACTGATATGAAAAATGATGATCTCAATAATGGCGATTATTATATGGATTGGGACTCCTTAAAAGAACTGGGGTTCAACTTTGCCAATCTGCAGCAGGAAGGCGTGGGTTTGCACGATGCTTTGGTTAGCAAGTACACTCATACTTCATACTCATCGGATGATTATGAAAGTGTCCAGAAAAATAATGACGCGACAAACAAGGTCAATATTATCTTTGTCGATCCCAATTACAAATACTCGGTGCTGCCATTATTGTCCTCGATCGGGGAAATTGCAGATGGAACGCTCCACAGCTTTTTTCTGACGCATCAATTCAATTACACGGATACCAGTGCGGATAACGTTATGAGCTCATTTAACCACCTGTACCATTTCACGAATAAATATGTTGCCATAAAAGATGTCGAACCTGGGTTGGATTTTTCGCAGATGACGGCCATCGTTATTCTGGCGATCATTCTCTTGGGAATCTTCCTGTGGTTGCGTCATCGGCACAATTATCATGGTCCCAAACACACGAGTTTCTGGGACAGTGATGGTGACTCCAGCTACGACAATGGCTTTATTGATGGCTGGAATTATGGGGATAATGATGATAACGATACGTTTAAATATTGAGAATTTTTAATTATACATCCGTAATCAAGGTGCAGCTTCTACTAGTTGAATAGTGTGAGCTGTACCTTTTCTTGTGATACTGTTAAAAAACATTTGTAAACCATAAATGCAAAAGTCGTGATATAATATAAATGAATACATCGTGAATACATTGGAGGGATAAGTTATGAAAGTCAGAGAACAAGGCAATTCGCTTGTGGTCACCGTCCCTAAAAAGTTTGGTATTAAGTCCGGTACCGAAGTGATTGCCGTAAAAGGAAAAGATGGTTCATTTACTTACATTCCCAAGATGAAAAATCCGTTTACAGATGAAAATGTTCATTTTGAACACAACAGTGAAGAATTTGACGACCATACTACAGGACGGGAAGAAATATGACAGAATTTGAGTACTCATATCATGGTTATACCCCTGAACAGGCTGATTTAATATGGGCAACTTTTGATCCACAAGAAGGTAGGGAAATTCAAAAGAGACGACCAGCATTAGTCGTGAGCTCAACTGAATACAATAAAAAAACTGGCTTCATTCAAATTTGTCCGATTACAAGTACAATCCGAAATCGCCCAGGTTTTTTTGATGTGCATGAGAAGAATGGAATCAATGGCCAAGTGAATGCCATTCAGATGAGATCAATTGATTTTCTTTCACCAAAGCGAAATATCGAAAAAATTGGCGAGCTACGCATGGATGTTTTTGGGGAAATTGCTCAATTTATTGTGTATATTTTTAATTTTGATAATATGATCGAATCAGGAGAGTAACTTATTTTTAGGATGTTAATAAGGCGTGATCTGGTTAGTAACTACCGAAGGATTGATGACTTAGTCTATTGATCATTTGTTGATAGTCCAGCTTGCCTATTTGGAGGATAATATTATGTCATCAAATTCACTGATTATTAAACTAGTTGATAAGCGACATTTACATCAATTCCTGAAGGTTGGAGAATTACATTTTGGAACAACTGTTCAATATCAAGAAATTGAGAATAGTGGCAAAAACTCTGGAATTGGAGATCGACTAGAAGGGGACTACGATCCGTTCATCAATACCAAAGGAATATTCAAAAATACTGTGAATTTTCCAAAAAAGCTTCATTTCTTTCGACCAGCAAATATATTTTGCACAACTCAATTAAGGCCGGGTATAGAAACTAACGAGTTTATTAAACCCGAAGTGATTAAAGGACTTTATGAGTCATTGATGTCGGATACTAATTACCCCAAACAAATTGTACTATTCAAAGATTATAATGTTATTCACAGTCGAATTTTGAAGAAACTGGAGAAAATAGTTGCTGAGTCTGGATCTGAACACTTGGAAGGGCCAGTGGTTTATAGCGATGTTCGAGCTATTGATGCAGAGTTGTTGGCCCAAAAAGTAAATCCTGGTGAGCCTCGGATGAAATCGGCAATATCAACAGTTAACTTAGTTAAAGATCGGAAATTTGAGATTGAGAAAGAATATCGTTACGTTTTTTTCCCATCAGAAGGAATGAAACGACGACTTCAAAAACATAACAATAATTTGTATATCGGAAACCTAGAAGATCAAGCAGTTTTGATCGACTCTTTGGCTGAACTTCAGAATTCTGTTCAGATCACTTTTAGTTAGAAATAGCAGTGAAATGATGCTATTGATGTCATGACAAATGTGTTGCAATATTGGGAAATATATTTGTTTAATTTTGTAGTTGATGACATAAGTTTTAAGATATCTTGATGTAAAATCGGTTATTAACCACACAAGTATTTCACAAGAAAGGTTGGATAACATGGTAGTCAGCATTTTCGACAGCATCCCCATGAAGCAGCTCGATAAAGATGGCGTGAAGTTCGACGTCTTGGGCGCGATCGACAAAATTCAAATCAGTGAGGGTAAGCCGCCGTTCTTATACATGATTGATACATTTGAAATTAATGGTTATCGCAACGGCGGATATGAATTTTTTGCCGTTTTGAAAAATGGATATTCGAAGGACGATCTTTCTAGTCAGTTCTCGAAGAATGCTCATGAGAACGATTGATATGCTTCACAAATTAAGGGCCCATAATTACTGTTATCCCAGCAATTATGGGCCTATTCCTTGCTCATCCACAAACACCAAAATACCAAGCCCCTTTCGTTGCATTTCACAAGGAACCTGCGATAATAAAGTTGCTTCGAACTGTAACCGTTTACATTTATCCTGAGGGGGAGTAATTTATGGCAATTCGAAAGGTGACTGTTGCAGGTAGTGGGGTCTTGGGCAGTCAGATTGCATTTCAGAGTGCGTTTAAAGGTTTTGATGTGACTGTTTACGATATTAGCCAAGAAGCCGTTGACAAAGCAGAGGAGCGAATCAAGGGACTTCGACATGCTTATCGTCACGACATCGCCGCTACGGACGAGGAATTTAATGCTGGAATTTCAAGATTGCAATTCACCGATGATCTTGCAGGTGCTGTTAAAGATGCAGATTTGGTCATCGAGGCGATTCCTGAGAATCCAGATATCAAGCATGATTTCTACAAGAAACTCAGCAAGCTGGCACCAAGCAACGCGATTTTTACCAGTAATTCATCAACGTTGGTACCCAGCATGTTTGCGGCGGATACTGGTCGGCCAAAACAATTTCTGAATATGCATTTCTCGAACCAGGTTTGGCTGAACAATACTGCTGAAATCATGGGTTCACCTGAAACCGATCCGGCTATCTATCAAGAAATCGTTGAGTATGCCCGCCATATTGGCATGGTACCAATTCAGCTCAAGAAGGAACAACCCGGATACATTCTGAACTCATTATTGATGCCATTAAACGCTGCGGCAGGAATGCTCTGGCTGAAAGGTATCGCAGATCCCAAGATGATTGACCGTACCTGGATGGCTGCTACCGGTGCACCATGGGGACCATTCGGTATTTTGGATGCAGTTGGGATTCGGACCGCCTACAACATCACGAATGCGAGCGCTCAGAAAAATCCAGCTTTACAGCCACTTGCCGATGCATTTAAGAAGATGATGGATGAAGGCAAGCTTGGTGTTGAGTCGGGCGAAGGATTCTATAAATATCCAGATCCTGAGTATAAAGACAAGAAGTTTATGGAAATTTAGATCGGTCGTTTATGAAAGGACCAAATAATCATGACAAAAGTATTAGCAGTTCTCTATCCAGATCCTAAAGATGGTTTCCCACCAAAGTATGTGAGAGATGACGTTCCTAAGATTACGCACTACCCAGACGGCTCAACCGTTCCAACTCCTGAAGCGATTGACTTCACTCCGGGCGAGTTACTCGGCAGTGTTTCCGGTGGCCTGGGACTCAAGAAATTTCTTGAATCCAAAGGTGTGGAGTTCGTTGTGACCTCGGACAAGGAAGGCCCCGACTCTGTATTTGAAAAGGAACTTCCAACCGCCGATGTTGTCATTTCCCAACCATTCTGGCCTGCTTATTTGACCAAGGATTTACTGGATAAGGCCAAGAATCTGAAATTAGCCATCACCGCTGGAATCGGTTCCGATCACGTTGATTTGAACGCAGCCAACGAGCACAACGTCACCGTCGCCGAGATCACATACAGCAACAGTGTTAGTGTGGCCGAGGCTGAAGTCATGCAGCTGCTGGCGTTAGTCCGGAACTTTATTCCCGCACATGACATCATCAAAGAAGGTGGCTGGAACATCGCTGACGCCGCTTCCCGAGCCTATGACATCGAAGGGATGACGGTTGGTGTCATTGGTGCGGGCCGAATTGGCCGTGCCGTCCTCGAGCGATTGAAACCGTTTGACGTTAAATTAGTCTATAACCAACGTCATCAATTGCCAGACGAAGTTGAAAATGAGTTGGGATTAACCTACTATCCTGACGTTCACGACATGGTGAAAGTCGTTGATGCGGTTGTCTTGGCAGCACCTCTTCATGCTCAAACATACCATCTGTTCAACGATGAAGTGCTTGCTACGATGAAACGTGGCGCCTACATCGTCAACAACAGTCGTGGTGAAGAAGTCGATCGAGACGCGATTGTTCGTGCATTGGAATCCGGCCAGATCGGTGGTTACTCTGGGGATGTTTGGTACCCACAGCCAGCACCTGCTGACCATCCATGGCGAACCATGCCTCACGAAGCCATGACCCCACATATGTCCGGAACCACGCTGTCCGCGCAAGCCCGATACGCAGCTGGAACTCGTGAAATCTTGGAGGACTTCCTCGAAGACAAACCAATCCGGCCTGAGTATCTGATTGCCCAAGGCGGTAGTTTGGCCGGTACCGGTGCCAAATCTTACACCGTTAAGAAAGGTGAGGAGACACCAGGGAGTGGAGAAGCTGAAAAGTAAACGAATTTAAATAAATACTTGTGAAGCCTCGATTGACTAGAAATAGCTGATCGGGGCTTCTTTTGCAACAAAAGCAGTTACAAATCAGCTATAATAGTGCAAACAAGGCTCTAAGTTTAAGTAAAGGAAGTTCACTATGGGAAAATATATTGTGAAATCAAAGCTCAGAAAAGTTGGCGCCCAAGTCGACACCCAAACAGGCATTCATCAATTTATCGTCGATGAGCCAATCGCAGGTCATGGAACGGATGCTGGCCCGAATCCTGTGCAGTATTTGCTGTCAGCGGTTGGTAGCTGCATGGCCATTACCGCTAACGATATCGCAAGGAAGCACCCTGAAATCCAGATTAAGAAGTTCAATACCAAGACGACCGGGGAAACCACTCAGTATCAAGATGGCCGTTCGGCAGTGACCAAAATTGTGGTTCAGATTGAAGCCGAAACGAATTTAGATGAGGCGGCGCACAAGGCGTTTATGCGCTCGGTGGTTAAGGACTGCACCGTTCATGAGACCTTGAAGCATGCGGTGCCGATTGAATTGCAGTTTGTGTAAGATTAATAGCAGAATATGTATTAAAACCGTTGAATTGGAGAAATCTGATTCTTTTTTAATACGAAAAAACGGTTACCGGTGATAGAAAAATCTATCACTAGTAACCGATCAATTCCGAGTTTACCCTTCCGCATTATGAATATCATTCGCAATATTATCACGCGAAAAATCATGGCTCATATATTCACTATTGCTGACAGGCAAGTGCTGTTCAAATGTATCAAATAACTGATAAGAAACCTCGCCCTTATCTAAATGGAAATCCAACAAGTGGCCGCCAAACCGGTGGTCGTCTGCCAGAAAGTGGTTGTGGAATCCCGCAACTGCGGCACCATCAAACAGTTCAGGTGAATAGTAACTAATCAACGTTCCCTCTACCTGATCTCGCGTGAAAATACTCTGATTGCGGGCGGTTTCTGCCAAAGTGTGAAATGGTGGGACAGATTTCTTCACTGCTCGCGTTTTGACATTTGAGAAACTGCCGGTAATTTTGATTGAGAAGAAGGTGTTGGCAGCATGGGTTAAGGAAATGATTTGTTTTTCCAATTCATCTTGGCCGACATTCTCCAGTTCCACTAATGGTGAATACTGCGCGTAGTGAATATTTGCAAATGGCATGATGAACGAATCTGAAACCAGATTAACATTGCCGTTACTATCAACTTGGTAGGGCTTGCCATCTAATATGATTAACTCACCATCAAGTCCTTCACCAGTTCCGATGCCGGTATCACCGTGTTTGAGAAGGTTACCCATCGTCAGCGTGCCTTTCAACAAGCCGGGGACCAGTAACGCCAGAGTGCCGTGCTGATACAAAGTTGTAAATTTTCCCATTATAAGACTTCCTTATTTCTAGTTTAAAATATCTTTTAATAATGCTGACTTCAACTCAATGTTATCACTGTAGTCGACCGGAATGTCGATGATGACCGGGCCGGCTTCTTTTTGTGCTTGATCAAGGGCAGTTGCCAGCTCATCAGCGTTGGTGGCGCGGAGCCCTTTAGCACCAAAGCTTTCTGCGTACTTGACGTAATCCACCGGACCGAATTTAACACCAGCATTCTTGCCATACTTGGCTTCTTCTTGGAATTTAACCATGTCGTAATAGCCGTCGTTCCAAATCAACTGAACGATGTTTAATTTCAGACGAACCGCAGTCTCAAGTTCCTGGCCTGAGAAGAGGAAGCCGCCATCACCAGACACGGAAATGACTTTCTCGTTTGGTCGAGTCAACTTGGCCGCGATTGCCCATGGCAGTGAAACGCCCAGGGTCTGCATGCCATTACTAAATAATAGATGACGAGGCTTGTAGATACGGAAATGGCGGGCCATCCAGATGTAATGACTGCCAATATCGACTGTCACGGTGGTGTCATCATCGACCTTTTTCTGAAGCGTATTCACAATATCAAGTGGATGCATGGTGCCTGGTTTAGCGTTGATTTCAACGTCGCTTTGACCATCAAATTCTTCCCGTAACTTGGCTAATTGATCCACAGCTGATTGAGCAAGCCGATAATCCTCTGGCAAGGCATCGGTTAAGGCCGATAAGGTGCCAGCGATGTCTGATTCGATAACCACATTCGGCTGATAATCAACGGTCAGCTCTGGGGCAATGGCATCAATGTTGATAATTTGGTCATTATGTTCAACATTCCAGTTCCGGGCTTCGTATTCCACCGGATCATAGCCGATTGCAATGACTAAATCGCTTTGTTTCAGTAACGTATCGCCAATTTGATTTCTGAACAGGCCAACGCGGCCAAAGTAGTTTTTTTCAAATTCATGGGAAATGACACCGGCACCTTGATAGGTTTCTACGACTGGTAGTGAAACCTTTGCCAGTAGTTGGTGCAGCGCATTGGTGACTCCTTCTGAAGAGGCTCGCATGCCGGCTAAAATTACTGGGAGTTTGGCGTGCTGGAGCATCTTAATTACTTTGTCGAGGGTCTTGGTGGCAGTTTGAGCAGGCTCCGCTGGTTGTAGCGGTCGCATTTCTGGACGAGTGACTTCACCGCTTAAGACATCAGCCGGCAGTGAGATAAATGAAGCGCCCGGTTTGCCTGAGATAGCCGTGTTATAGGCGTTTGTGAAGACTTCGGACAGGTTTTCCGGATCCTGAACTTCCACGCTGCTTTTGGTGGCGACACTCATCAGTTCTTTGCTGGGGATGCTTTGGTGAGTGAGTCGGGCGAGGTCGTCACGGGGAACCTGGCCGCCAAGTCCGATGACCGGATCGCCTTCAGCGGTTGCCGTCATGAGGGCCGTGACCAAGTTGGAAACGCCGGGGCCTGAGGTGGTTGCCACCACACCGGGCTTGCCTGTTAAACGACCAATGCCGGCCGCAATGAAGGCGGCGTTTTGCTCGTGGCGGGTCACGATTAGCTTGGGTGCTTCGGGTTGGTCACTATATTGAAGGTCTTCAAATAGTTGATCAACTTTGGCGCCGGGGATGCCAAATACATATTTAATTTGCTGGTTAATCATCGATTGAATTAAAGCCTGTGAACCACGTTTTTTATCTGTCATATAAGTGACACCTCTTCATTTTTGTGTGTTGACAATTCAACTTACGTATAAAGATAATGGCATCGTGTTGAATTGTCAACTAAAAAATGCTAATCTGACGTTAAGATTTAAGAATGCGAAAGGAAAATTATTTTGAAAGATATCGGTTACCTCGCACAAGACATTTCAATTTTGCATCGGCAATACTATAAAGATACCGGTGAGCTGTTCAAGGAGCAGGACTTGAATCCAACCGCGGCGTGCATTTTGTTAACGATCAACGACAGCTCGCCAATTAATCAAAACCAAGTCGCCAAATCGTTGGTGATCGACAAAGGATTGGCCACCCGTGAAATTAAAAAAATGCAGGAGTTGGGTTATCTGACTAAAACTGCCGGGAGTGGGAAATCCATGATGTTGAACTTGACGGATGCCGGCAAGAAAGTGATTCCGGTTATTCAAAACATTAGACGAAACTGGTGGGAAACGCGGTTTTCTGAGACTGGGATTTCTCCTGATAGTCCTTTGGTTGGGGCGATTGAGGAAGTTGTTGATTCGATTGTTAGTGAGAGTTTGGAGTAGCGTGTGTATATTTTTCATAATAAATAGCGGTTTATGGGACTTTCCCATAAACCGCTATGTTGCTATTTGGGGATGTAAAAAGGTAAAATTACAAATCCAAATTGGTATTTCTCTGCGTCATTCTCAAAATGGTGTAGTAAACAATCCCAATTATCAACCAAGTGATTCCGATCTCTTTAGCCAATGGATCAAGATTGATCATAACAAAGCCAATGATGATGAATCCAACAATCGGCGAAACCAAATGTTTCCAATAATGATGTGATCCGTTCTTAATTACATAATAATAAACCACCGATACATGGATCACTAAGAAGGCGGTCAAAGCACCACAGTTAACAATTGAGGATAAAACACCAACATTATCCATAAAGATTAGACCAACGACTAATGAAATGCCACCAACAAGGTAAGTGCTGACATAGGGTGTTTTGAACTTGGGGTGAACCTTCGCTAAAATCTGCGGCAAAGTTTTATCTCGTGCCATCCCAAAGAGAATTCTGGAAATGGCAGCTTGAGCAGCAAGTGCGTTTGCGATCCCCCAAGCAAGGATGGTCGCAATTGTCGTGAGGTATTGCAAGAATGGTCCACCGACTTTAAATGCAATTTCGTAGAAGGCAGTATCTAAGTCCTTAAATGAATTGTAGTCAGGCATGATCAAACTGGCGATGTAGGTTTGAGCGATGAATAAGACACCAACAATCATTAATGCCCATAAAATTGCCCGACCAACGGTTTTGTTGCCACCCTTGGTTTCTTCTGCCAGGGTACTGATACCGTCAAAGCCTAAGAAACTCAAGACCGCCACTGACACTGCTGTCAGGACGAAATTCATGTTGAAGTGCGAAGCATCAAAAAATGGTTTGATCGTAAACCCATCACCAACACCATGAGTAATCCCCCAAAGCCCGAAGGCCATGAAGATCAGTAAAACTAATATCTCACCCACTAAGAATACAATATTTGTCCGCGCAGTAAACTCAATCCCTAGGACATTAATAATTGTGTTTAAGGCGATGAACAATACTAGCCAAATCCACACAGGAATTCCCGGAAGTAACGATTTAATTGAATTGGCAGAAATTACATATAGCAATGATGGCACAAAAATATAATCAAGAATAATCATCCAACCGGCGAGAAAACCGACACTTTTATTAATTCCACGTTGAGCATAGGCGTAAACAGATCCAGCGATTGGGAAGGCTTGAGACATCTGGCCGTAACTAATTGCCGTGAAGAACATGGCAACCATCCCAATTAGGTAAGTTAAGGCAATCATCCCTTGAGATGATGAAACCACTGAACCGTAAATTCCAAATGGCGCAATCGGCACCATAAAAATTAAGCCGTAAATAATTAAATCTTTTAACGTTAAGGAACGTTCCAGTTGTTGCTTATAGCCAAAGTCAGATAGTTTTGCAGTGGAATTTGGATTATCTTTTTCCATACATTTGGTCTCCTTTTGAATTTAAAATTTCCCAGCTCGCACATCTTTAAAATAATTTCTCAAATTGGTGAAGAAAACGGCTGGGTTATCAACCATGTGGTTATGACCGCCGTCTGGAGTGACAGCTAGACGGGCATGAGGAAAGTCTTTGGCCATTTGTTTGGCGGTCTCTAATGGCATGGTTTCATGATCCGCGAATAATAGCTGGGTTGGGACATTGATTTTTTTGATTTCTTCAGAATAATCCCAAGTTCCCAAATCACCGGTGATCACAAATTCGTTGTCGCCTTGAAAATGGTTATACACCGGCTTAGATTGAATGTCCGTGACATGTGCTTGGGCAGCTGGCTGACGTCGATGAATATACTGGTTGTACAGATACTTAATATATTTTCGATAAGTTGGATCGGAAAAGTCTTCGCGTTGCTCAATGTCATTCATGTAAGCAATCTGGGCAGGACTGAATTCTTTTTCACGAATATCCTTCATTCTTTTACCGTAGTCAGCAATGTTATCAATCATACTAATGATAATTAGACCCTTTAGATGCTCAGGATGTTTTCGGGCATACATCATGGCGATCATGCCGCCCCAAGAGTGACCAGCTAGATATATTTTATCAAGTCCTAACTTTTGACGGACTTCATCAATTTCGTTCACATAATAGTCTTCATTTAGATATTTTTTCCGGACATCAGGATCATCCCAATCCGGAGTATCTGAATACCAGGATCCAAGCTGATCGTAGGTGTTTACTTCAATGCCCATATCCTTCAGCTCGGAACCAAACTGTTCATACACTTCATGGGTATCCCCAGGGCCACCGTGAAGGCAAAGCATTTGATCTTTGCCACCAGAGTTCCAGGTGTGTGTCCATAAGCTGTAGCCGTTATCTAACTTAATGATATGAGTTCCGTTTTTCATTTTGGATTCCTCCTCTTTCAAATTACTCAATAGTTTACATTAAAATATGATGAGTGTAAATCTAAGCGTTGTTCAAATCGCTATGATGAGTGGTGTATAAAAATTACATTCAACCCAAAAAATAAGAATAAAACAAATGGACTAATTCGTTGACTTTGGGAATGAAATCGCATACAATTGTGTTGAAAATTAAGTTAACCGATTAACTATTTTTCCATTTATTTTGTCTGACTAATCTTGACTTTTAGGGACTTTTTGAAATTCCTGTTGTCTCAATTAGTTAAACGGTAAACCTAATTTATCAATTAAGGGGAGGTGTGAATTTGAACCATTATATATTGAATACAATTGCTTTTAAAGACCAGTTGGATGAGGGGGTATCTCAAGCCGATTTGGTTTCAAAAGCAAAGAATTCAGGGTTTAACTTTGTAGAGATTCGGAACGAGTTTTTGGATGGTAGTACTGCTGAATTGGAAAAGATCAAACAGGCTGCTGATTCGGTCGCTATTGGCGTGTACTACAGTGTTAATGATCCACTCATCAAAAAGGGGCAAGTGAATCCGGATATTGATCGATATATTAGTGAAATGAAGGCGCTTGGGTCCTCACATTTGAAGATGAATGTTGGAAATGTGGATAATATTTCATCAACCTTTGCAGATGACCTAAAGGCAAAGATTTCTGCTAATGGTGAGTTTGAATTCAATGTCGAGAACAATCAAACACTTGAAGAAAGTGAATTAGAAAACATTGTGGCGTTCTTCAAGCTGGTTGATAAGTCGAAGTTACCGATCGGATTCTGTTTTGACACTGCTAACTGGTATTGGACTGAATCGGAGCCTAATACGGCTGCGGAACAACTTGCTTCTGTGACGAAGTATCTTCATCTAAAGAACAAGTCTGGAACTGGTAACAGTAAGTCTGCAACTTCTTTAGATAAAGGTGAAATTGATATTAAGTCTTTAATCAGTAAATTTAATGTGAACGAGTATGGCTTTGAGTATGCTGCTCCATCTGCTGAGATTGAGCACGACTTGAATGAAATTATGGCATTAAATTAAACATTAAAGGCTCCGTTTTCCGTATCGTTTGTAAGCGTTTGCTGATAAGTTTGGAAAGGAAGATAAAAATATGTTACAGACATTTAATGATATTTTCCAAACATTCGGTGCCAGCGTAGTTGTTCCAATCATGATTTTCATTGTTGCTTTGTTCTTAAGAGTTCGAGTTCGGACTGCAATGATGAGTGCCTTCTACGCAGGTGTTGGACTAACAGGTTTTACTTGGATTATTTCATCGTTTACACCAGTTGTTACTAAGATTATTAAGCAAATGGTTAACGGAACTGGCATTCACCTGCCGATTGTTGATATTGGTTGGCAGGCAGGCTCGTTAGCTTCCTTTGGATCAAGTGTTGGTTTGAGTTTCTTTGTATTCGGGCTTATTTTGGAATTGGTATTATTTTTCACCGGAATTACAAAGATTTTTATGCCATCAAACCTTTGGAATAACTTTGGATTTATGATTTGGGGAACTCTTTGTTTCTATGTAACTCATAACTTCTGGCTTTCACTTGCGCTGTCGTCATTTATGCTCCTCTACACTTTGGTTATTGCAGAAATGCAGGCTGATCGTTGGTCTAGTTATTATGGCGTTAAAAATGCGACTGTTTGTTCCATTCACAACATGGAACAAGCCGTTCCAGCTATTTTATTGGATCCACTTTGGAATTTACTCGGTTTAAATAAAGTT
This sequence comes from Lentilactobacillus otakiensis DSM 19908 = JCM 15040, assembly GCF_001434145.1. Classification (GTDB taxonomy): domain Bacteria; phylum Bacillota; class Bacilli; order Lactobacillales; family Lactobacillaceae; genus Lentilactobacillus; species Lentilactobacillus otakiensis. Next base: position 47,007 of record NZ_AZED01000003.1, read on the forward strand.
AAGATGACACCTGAATACTTCAAGAACAAGCTTGGGGCATTTGGTGAGCCGACCACTTTAGGTGCAATCCTCGGTGTCATCATCGGTGTACTTGGTAATTTAGGCAAGCTGGGAACATTAGCTGCTTGGGGTCAAATCTTAACTTTCGCTATTCAGCTTGCTGCTGTTATGACCATCTTCCCATTGGTAACTGGTGTCTTTGCAAAAGCATTCTCACCACTTGCTGAAGAGATCGATAAGCGTCGTAAGATCAGCACAAAGTCTGAAGAAGAAGAGGAAGAGGAAGCCATTCATGACAAGAAGCGTTGGTTCCTTGCTGTTGATGATGGTGTTGGTTACGGTGAACCAGCCACAATCATTTCCGGAGTTTTACTGATTCCTATTATGGTAGTTATTGCTTTCCTGCTCCCAGGAAACAAGACCTTGCCAGTTGTCGACTTAATCTCCATCCCATTCATGGTTGAATCAATTGTTGCTGTTACTCGAGGAAATATTCTGAAAGTAATCTGCAATGGTATTGTTTGGTTCAGTATGGGTCTGTACGCAAGCAGCTGGCTTGGTACCATTTACACTGGCGCAATTTCACACTATGGAGTTGCAATTCCAGCAGGTATTGTTTTAATTACTAGTTTCAACTTAATGGCTCGTCCTTTGAATGCTTTGATCTTTGCTGCATGGATTAGTCAAAGTCCAATTTGGATTGGGATCACTATTGTTGCCTATATTGCCTTTGCTGTGCTTCTCAGAACTCGTCGTTCACAAATTTGGGTTTACCTCAAGAAGATGTCTGAAAAGAATGCCGGGTTTGAAGGTAGTAAAGATAAGATTACCTACGGTGACTAGTGGATTATTTGATTGAGTTAGTAAATATAAGTTTTGGAGGCTTATTATTATGAAAAAAATTGATGGACACTTGCATTTAGTTCGTTCGGTTGCTGGTTTTAACGGAAAAGGCCGTATGACACCACTTGGCAAAGGTCGTACAATTTGGGACGATGGTACTGTTATCAAACTGATTCCCGATGGCTGGGGCGATGATGATTTCACTGCTGAATCAGCTTTAAAGGTCATGGATGAAAACGGAATTGATAAAGCCGTATTACTCCAAGGCAGTTTGAACGGTTATCAAAACTATTATTCATATCAATCTATTAAGAAATACCCTGACAAATTTATTGGAGCATTTTCAGTAGATCCATTTAGTGAATTTTATATGAAGATCGTAAAGCGTCATGTTGAAGACCTTGGATTCCGTGCAATGAAGTTTGAAATTAGCCAAGGTGGAGGGATGCATGGTTATCACTTCACAACACCATTCCGTCTTGACACTGATCCTCGAATTGGTAGAATTTTCCACTTCCTAAGTGATTATCCTGGCTTTACTGTAACTGTTGATTATGGTGATTTTTCACAATTTAGTTACCAGCCAGAAGCAATTGCTAACTTAGCAAAGATGTATCCTCGCTTAGACTTCGTGGTTTGTCACCTGTCATTCCCTAACGCTGATCATTTGGATCGTTTGCAAAATGCATTAGAGCAATGGGCACCTTACAAGAATATCTACACTGACATTTCAGCTATTCAAGATATTGAAGGTGAGACTGAATTCCCGTTCCCACGTTGCCAAAAGGATGTATCGTTGGCTAAAGACATTTTGGGTGCCGGTCGTATTATTTGGGGTACTGATTCTCCATGGTCATCAACATTCAACTCATACAAGAATCTCTCAACTTGGCTTGAAGAATCACAGATCTTCTCTGACTCTGAGTTGGAAGATGTCATGTATAACAACGCGATGAAAGTTTACTTCAAAGATTCTGCTATTAAGGCAGTTAAAGAAGCTGACGATCCCGCAATGAAAGATTAATTGTTTGATTTTACTGGATTTTAACTAAGAAAGGAATAGATATTTCATGGCTAAAGCAAAAGTATTAGTAACTGGTATCATCCCAGAACAAGGGCTCACTGAATTACAAAACACATTTGATGTAACATATTCTCCTGATAAACCATTTTCACGTGAGTGGGTGTTGGAACATCTGCATGAATATGATGGCTTGCTTTTGATGGGCTTAAAGGCCGATAAGGAATTGATCGATGCCGGAACCAACTTGAAGATTATTACTGCCAACGGTGTTGGTTTTGATCATATTGATATCGATTATGCTCAAGAAAAAGGCATTGTGGTTGCAAACGCCCCTCAGGGTGTACGTATTCCAACTGCTGAAATGACAATTGCTTTAATGTTAGCAACTGTTCGTCACTTACACGAATACGACAAGATTGTCCGTTCAGGTAACTGGGTTGATGTTAGTGAACCTAAATATATGGGTATGAGTTTAGGTGGCAAGACCTTGGGTGTCTTTGGAATGGGTCGTATCGGAAGCACTGTTGGTGAATTTGCTCAAGTACTTGGCATGAAAGTTATCTATAACGATGCTCATCATTTGGATGCAGACCTTGAAAAGAAGCTCAATGTTAAATATGTTGACTTTGATACTCTGGTTAAAGAATCAGATGTCATTACACTTCATGCACCATCATTGCCATCAACTGAAGGCAAGTTCAATAGTGATGTTTTCAAGCAAATGAAAGATACTGCATACATCATCAACGCTGCCCGTGGTTCGTTAATTAAGCAGGACGATTTGATTGATGCCTTGAAGAACCACACAATTGCTGGTGCTGGATTAGACGTATATGAAACTGAACCAGATGTTCCTGAATCATTACGTGAATTAGACAACGTCATTATGTCACCACATGCTGGTACTGGGACATTGGAAGCTCGTATCGCCATTGCTGAAGAAGCATCTGGCAACCTGATTTCATTGCTGAAGGACGGCAAAGCAAAGAACATGGTTAACAAAGTAGCTAAATATATGGATTAGTTTAATGCTACAGTTCTGAAGGCATTGAAGTACGCTCAAACGAGACGTGGCTTCAATGCCTTTTGATATATAATAGGTATGTATCATTTGATACGGATGATGGGGGAATATCAATGGAAAAAATGACAATTAAAGACATTGCAAAGCTGGTTGGTGTTTCCACAGCAACAGTCTCTAATTACCTGAATGGTAATCTTACCAAGATGTCTCCAGTAACCCAACGCAAAATTGCAGAAATGATTCGTAATACCAATTATGTGCCAAGTAGTGTCGCTCGGGGGTTAGCGACAAATGACAACAAAACCATTGGTGTTTCAGTTGCAGATATTACCAACCCATTTACATCAACTGTCTTATCCGGAATTTATGAGGAATGCGGAAAGCATGGGTACAGAGTTCTCTTTACAAATGCCAGCAGTGATGCCTCACGTGAGACTGACAATATTTCGAAGCTGCAGAATCAGCAGGTTTCTGGATTGATCATTGACCCGGTTGAAGGTGATAGCCCTATTTTTAAGACAATTACGAATCGTGATGCTGTGATGATTGATCGGCAAGCAAGTCAAATTAAAGTTGATACAGTTGTTACTGACAACTTTGAGTCTGTCAAAAGGTTTGTTTCGAAGATGCTGGATGAAGAATATGACACATTGTATTACGTAAGTTGGCCGTTAAAAAATGTGAGTACCCGTTGGAACAGATATAATGGATTTCTTGAAGCAACCGGCTATACATCTGGGACGCATTATCTCTCAGTCCATAATACTGGTGATACAAGTGAGTTTGTTGACCAGCTGACAGAAATTATGGAAGACAATGTTGGAAAAAAGGTTGGATTCTTTACAATGAATGGTCGTGTCCTAATTCGGTTGTTAGCTGCGATGGAATTTCTTGGACTGGAGTACCCTATCGATTATGGAGTTGGAAGTTATGAGGACTTGGATTGGATGAGTATTATGAAGCCCGGCATCAGTTGTATTCACCAAGATTCATATGCCATTGGTACAAAGGCAGTTGAAATACTCTTGGATAAACTTAATTCCAAGACTGAAGCCGAGCCTAGATTAATTGAAGTTCCGACAACTGAAAAGATACGTGCCTCATACTAGTATGCGGTCTTATAATGGAAATTGACATCTATTGTGAAAGCGAATACAATAAGAAAAGAATCAAGTTAACCGGTTAACCATATTTATCATTTTTCATTGCCGTCTTTTTGAAAATATGCTGACGACAATTGCTGTTGTCCATAATGGCAAAAATAAGTTTTGATAATCTTAAGTTAATCGGTTAACATAAATATTTGAAAACTGAAATAAAGGAAGGACTTCTGAAATGAAATTCACGAAAACTTTTTCTGACACACTGGATCATTGCTACGCAATTATGCGCCTAACTGACGATGATCATGACTATATCATTGTTGCATCCGAGGAAAACCAACCTTGCTATGCATATGATCTTAATGACAACTTTAAACGAATCACAGTTTGGCCTGACGTAGGTGGAACAATGACTTTGGTTCGAATTCCAGGTACGATGAATTTTTTAGCTACTCAAAGATTTTATCCTGGGTTTAATTCTGCCAAGTGTCGAATTGTTAAAGAAACCTTTAACGGTGAAGGATGGGATCAATCTGTAGTTGGTGATTTTCCATATGTCCATCGGTTTGATATTATTCCTCACGGTGAAGGCCTTTGGTTTGTTGGTTGCTCAATTGCTAACTCAAAGAAAAATACTGATGATTGGACTGATCCGGGTAAGGTTTGGGTTGGAGACTACAACGATCAAAAGGAAGAAGTTGAAAATCTTCGTGCCCTGGATATTCGCTTGACTAAGAATCATGGCTACAAGAATATGGATGGGTATTCATTGATTACCTCTGCTGACGGCGTTTTCCGTCTAGACTATCCGACTCGTGATAGTGACTGGATGATGACTAAATTCTCCAATGAGGAGACTAGCGATATTGCATCCGCAGATATTAATGGTGATGGACATCCAGAGTATTTAGCCATTGAAGGATTCCATGGTCCACACATTCGAATTTATGACGACCGATTTGAATCTATCTATTACAGCGATCCTAATTCTCCATTTGGCCACGCAATTTGGGGCGGTAGTATTGGTGATAAACAGTACTTCATCTTTGGTTGGCGTCAAGGATCACAAGAGTTGGAACTGATTAGCAGCAAAGATGGTGAAATTACGACTCAAACGATTGATAAGCAAGTCGGACCAAGTAACGTCACGGTATTTTCAAAAGACAATGAACTATATCTGTTGTCCGCAAACCGGGAGCATAATGAGGTAGCCATTTATCACATTACCGACTTCTAAGCAAAAAGGCGGGGAATTTTAAAATGACAAAATATTTTTTAACAATTGATAATGGTGGTACAAACACCAAGGCAATAATCTTTAATGATCACGGAGATCAAATGGGATCAGTTGCTTTTCCAACTCCTCGGATTGAAGAACAGGCTGGATTTCATGAGATTGACCTCAATGAATCATGGGGTTCAATTAGCAATGCAATCAACAAGGTAATTGCAAAGTCTGGTATCACCAATGACGAGATTGCTGGGATTTCTTGTGTTGGACACGGCAAAGGTTTGTACGCACTAGATAAAGACCATAAAATTTTCATGCATGGAATCCTTTCAACTGACTCAAGAGCTTTATCACTTGCTGAGAGGTTTGAGAACAAAGTTTCAGATATTTATCCTATCAGCCATCAGCATGTGATGGAAACTCAGTCTCCAGTACTTTTGCGCTGGTTGAAGGATCACAAACGTCAAGATTATGATCAAATTGGCACAATTCTTGCTGCTAAGGACTATATTCGATTCCGGTTAACGGATAATGTCAATCAAGAATATGGGGATGCATCTGGAAATAACTTTGTCGACTTGGATAAGCAGGCATACTCAAAAGAATTATTTGATTTCTTTGGTATTCCTGAAATGTTTGACAAAATGCCATCTTTGAAAAAATTTAGTGATTTTTGTGGTGGAGTTACTCCTCAGGCAGCTAAAGAAACTGGTTTAAAAGAGGGTACCCCAGTTTATGCGGGGATGTTTGATATTGATGCTTGTTCACTAGCAACAGGTGTCTTAAATGATGATTATTTCAGTTCGATTGTTGGAACTTGGAACATCAATGTGTTCCCTTCTAAAACTAGAGCAGATCAGGATAGTGGCTTGATGAATTCTATCTATCCAACCGGTTCCAATTTAGTGGAAGCTTCAAGTGCCACTTCTGCTGGAAACTTGGACATTATGATCAAAACATTGATGAGTGAAGAGATTAAGAATGCAACTGCACACTCTCGTTCAATTTATGATGTCTTAGAAGAGTTTTTGGATCATACAGATGCAACGTTTACAAAAACTATTTTCTTCCCCTTTCTTTATGGGTCTAATGTGGCGCCGGATGCCGAAGGTAGCTTCATTGGCATTCAAAGCAGCACTACCAAGTCAGCAATGATTCGTTCCGTGTATGAGGGAATTATCTTTGCTCATCGTTACCACATTGAGAAACTGCTCAAAGTAGCCGGTCACAAGCCAAAGGCAATTCGAATTTCTGGTGGCGGTACCAATTCTAAAGCCTGGGTTCAGATGTTTGCTGACGCTTTGGGCCTACCGATTGAGACAGTTAAGGGGTCTGAACTTGGTGGCCTCGGTGGAGCTATGGCATCAGCAGTCGGCACCGGATTATATGCAAATATCGATGAAGCAGTAAAGCATATGTCACAACTGAAAGACCGGGTTGAACCTGATGAACAACAGTACAAAATTTATACTCAAAAGTATGACGTTTATCTTGATTTGCTTCATACTCTTGATCATGGATGGGCAAAACTTAGAAATATGCAGGAAAGGATAGGTCAGTTATGAACTCATTAGGAATTTATGAAAAAGCACTCCCCAAGAATAAATCTTGGAAGGAAACTTTGCAGACTGCCAAGGATTTAGGATTTAACTTTATTGAATTTTCGGTCGATGAAAGTGATGAAAGATTGGCTCGACTTGATTGGACAAAAGAACAGCGTGAGGAACTAAGAGATGCTAGCTGGCAAACAGGGGTTAGAATTCACACCTTAATGCTCAGTGGGCACCGTCGATTTCCACTTGGGTCTGCAGATCCCGCTGTCCGTGAAAATTCATTAGAGATGCTGACAAAGGCAGTTGATCTTGCTAGCGACCTTGGTATTAGAAATATTCAGCTTGCTGGATATGATGTTTATTATGAGCCAAAGACTATTCAATCACGTGAATGGTTCATGGAAAACCTCAAAAAAGCTGTTGAAATTGCTGCGAAAAAAGAAGTTATGTTGGATATTGAGACAATGGACGATCCGTTCATTAATTCATTAACTAAAATTGCCGAGATCAAAACTCAAATTCACAGCCCATGGCTTCAGGCGTACCCTGATTTAGGTAATCTGACCGCATGGCCAGAAAATAATGTTGGCCGTGAACTTGAAACAAACATCGACAACATTGCTGCTGTTCACTTGAAAGATACAACGCCTGTGACTGAAACCTCTAAGGGCCAATTCCGAGATGTTCCATTTGGAGAAGGAACAGTTGATTTTAAAGGCTGCTTGCAGACTCTTAAACGCCTGGGATATAATGGAGCATATACCATTGAAATGTGGTCAGAGAAGTCTGATGATCCTTTGGCTAAGGTCAAAGAAGCAAAGAAATTCTTTGATGATATTTTTGCTGAAGTTGGTATTGAACAGGAACCTATTGCTAAATAATTGGAGGATAGTGCATTGTTAGAAGATCTTAAGCAAGAAGTTTATGACGCCAATATGCGTTTACCTCAACTTGGTTTAGTTACATTCACTTGGGGTAATGTTTCCGCAATCGACCGTGACAAGGGCTTATTCGTTATCAAGCCTTCCGGTGTTGAATACGACAAGATGAAGCCATCAGACATGGTGGTTGTTGATTTAGACGGTAAAGTTGTTGAAGGGGATATGAACCCATCAAGCGATACCCCAACTCATACTTACCTGTACAATCATTTTCCTAATATCGGTGGAATTGTGCATACTCATTCACCTTGGGCCGTTTCATTTGCTGCAGCCAAGATGGATATTCCAGCTGTAAGTACGACTCATGCCGACACCTTCTACGGTGACATTCCGTGTGCCCCTGCTTTGACTAAGAAGCAGATTGAAGAAGCATACGAATTAAACACTGGTAAAGTCATCGTTGACGAATTCGAACGTCGCGGTGTTGACCCAGATGCTGTTCCAGCTGTCTTGGTTAGCCAACATGGCCCATTTGCTTGGGGTCCAACAGCTGACAAGGCTGTTTACAACGCCAAGGTATTGGAAGTTTCAGCTGAAATCAGTTATCACGCATTGCAATTAACTCGTGATGAAACCCATGTCCCACAATACTTGCTTGACAAGCATTACTACCGTAAGCATGGTAAGAACGCATACTATGGTCAAAACAATGCAAAGTCAAAGTCACATGCGGAACACGAATAATCGTTAATCAGATAGTCAAAGAGGACCTGCCTTGGCAGGTTCTCTTTTTTAGAATAAACTAATAGTTGAAGATGATTCTTGTACAGATAGAGGTGAAGAAAATGATTAACAATTACTTTTTCGACTTTGATAAGACGTTGGCCGACAGTGGCGATTCCTCAGTGATTGCTACTAAAGAGGCGTTTAAATCCATGAATTTGACCGTTCCGGACTCTGATACAATTTCGGGGTATATTGGTATTCCAGCCAAAATATCTTTTAAAAAGATGGCTAAAGAGCCATTATCCGATGATAAAATTATGAAATTGACGAATAAGTTCTTATCAATCTATTCCGAGGTAGAGGATGCAAATACAAAACTATTTCCCGGAATATTAGATATGCTGTCACAACTAAAATCCGCTGACAAAAAGTTATACGTGGTATCAAGCAAGAAAACCGATGAGTTAGACAGAAACTTAAAGCATTTGAATATTCGACAATATTTCGATGACATTGTCGGCTATGATTTGGTGACCAACTATAAGCCTGCTCCTGATGGCATCGTATTGCTTCTTAAAAAGTATGATCTAAAGAAAGATGAGAGCATGATGATTGGGGATGCTAAGTACGATATTCAGATGGGTCAATCTGCCGGCGTGAGGACATGTGGAGCTCTCTGGGGAGCGTTTGATGTGGATAGCTTAACGAACCAAGTACCTACGTATTTAGTTGATCAGCCGGTACGGATTGTGTCATTAGCGTGAATGTAATTATTTTTATGCTTGGCAACTGAAATTGCTGGCAATTGTTTTGGTATTAAAGCAAAAAGTTTTATGAGTATATTGAGGTCTATATTTACTGATTTAATGGTAAATATAGGCCTTTTTATTTATAAAATTAGAAAAATCTCTTGAAAATTATTGAACAAAGCCTTGACCTCACGAAAGAAAACGCATACAATCATAATTGTAGAAAATGGTTAAGCGGTTAAGTAAGAAAAAATAAAATTAGCTAATAATCATTTCTGCTGATATAGGCCTATATATCAAGTGTTCGACCTCATTTTACACTTATTGTTCACTGAGTAACATTAGCCATAATGTTAACCGTTTAACGGAAACTACGTTAGCTGATGAAGCTCTGATTTGTTTCTAGGAGGATTTGAAAAAATGCTATTTGTAAACCTCAAGGGCTTTGATGCTTCTGATTATTCGAGAATATTGGAGGCGGTTAATTTCCTCAACACGACTGACCTAACAACAACTCCGTTAGGACGAAGTCATCAATCCGGCGAATCATTCTACTGCCAAACATTGGAATATCGAACAGAAGATATCAATAATTTCCAGTTTGAAATTCATGAAAAGCGCTTGGATTTACACTACATCGTTAGTGGGGAAGAACAGATTGACGTATCTCCTGATACAGCATTTGTCCCTGTCACTGAGTACAATTCGGATCGTGATATTCAGTATGTTAAGGAACCAAGCCATTATAATAAAGTCATTTTACATGCTGGAGATTTTGTACTGATCGGGATGCATGAACCGCATCGGACAAATGGGATGGTTGATGGAAAGTCAGCAGATGTTAGAAAAATTGTTTTGAAGTTAGGGAAAGAATAGGAAGCAACTATAGGGAGGCTTAATCATGGAAGATCATATGAAAGCGATATCCAGTAAATGGACTGGAAAACAAATGATGATCTTAGCCGGAATCTGGCTAGCATTTTTAATTAGTTTTATTACTCGATTGTCTTGGTCGACAATTATGCCATCAGCAATCGATTCACTGCACTTTACTGTTCAACAAGGTAACACATACGTTACGGCTTTTTACATTGGATATGCGATCACTGTACTGCCTGGTGGTATGTTGGCTGATAAGTTTGGTTATCGGAAAATGCTGTTAGCAGCTGTTTTAGGGAACTTGGTTGTTATGACTGCAATGGTATTCATGCATGGCTACTGGGATGGATTAATTCTTCGATTGGCCTTAGGGCTTGTCAGTGGGCCTGATTTGTCAGCATGTTTGGGAATCATCACGGAATGGTTCGATGTTAAGAAGCGAGCCACTGCAACTGGTATTTTTAATACTTGTACTTCATTTGGATTAACAGTTATTAATCTTTATGCACCAATTGTTTTGGTTCATTATGGATGGAGAGCTGCTCTTGCGGTTACTGCATTCTTCCCACTAGCTGCGTTTATATTTTCTTACTTTGCTCTAAAGGGTAAACCGCCTTTCCCACAACAATTTGTTATCCGTGAGAAGAACGGTAAAGTTGAAACTGAAACCGCAATGATGCGCTTGAAGAAAGCAATTAATAACCGAAGCGTTTGGATGTTAGCTATCACTGGATTATTTGCCACTGGTGCAAAATGGGGTGTTACTAACTGGGCCAACCTATTCATTGTTAAGAGCTTGAAGTTTGATCTTGTTACTGCCGGAAAAGCAATGTCGCTCTTTGGGATTACCTCAGTTATTTCAATGATTGTTGCTGGATATATATCCGATCACTCGAAGTGGAGCCGTCATACATGGGCTGCAATCTTTATGGCAATCTTCACACCAACGATTGTCGGATTTGCCTTTATTCCACACGGTAGCTTTGGTTGGCTTTACTTCTGGACTGGAGCTATGGGTGTCGGGGCCTTCATGTTTAGTACCATTACCAACAACTTATCTGTTGAAGTTGCGCCTCCAGATCAACGTGGTACCGTTTCAGGATTTATCAATGCGTTTAACCAGGTCGGCTCTTTCATTGCCCCAGTTATTTTAGGACAAATCTTAGCTGCCACAAGCAGTTATGTTGAATCATACCTGATCATTGCAGCATTCCCACTAATCGCCGTTGTTGCATTGATGTTCGTGCGTGAATCAGATGCTACTCAAGATGTTGAACCAGTAACACAAGCAGAAGAAAAGTAGAAAAGGGAGATAATTAATCATGGAATTTGGAAATAGTAAAGATCATAAATATAACGCTGTCATTCAAGAACGGATTCAAACTGCACTTGACTGGCTTGACGCTCGCTCAACTGATGAATTATTAGCTGAACCAATTGGCAACAAGGAAATTGCTGAAGGTGTTGAACTTCGTTTCCAATCATATGACACCCGCGAATACGCAACGATGAACTACGAAACTCATCGTGAGCATATTGATATTCATTACATGATCAAAGGTGCTGAATGGGTACGCTGGGCAGATGCCGGTACAGCTGACCCTGTCAGCGAATATGATCCAGAGGTAGAAATTCAATTCTTTGGTCACCCAAAGACACCGCATGGCAAAGCATTGTTGACTGACCGCCATTATGCAATCTTCTACCCAGCTGATCTACATGCAGCTCATGGGATGGTTGACGGCAAAGTTGCTCACAACCGCAAGCTCTGTGTCAAAATTTCAACCAAAGTAAATTAGATCACTTTCACTAATTGACTCTTAAACTGTAAATATTCACACAACGAGCAATCGGATTGATCTGATGATCATGAATGGTTGCTCGTTTTGCCTTGCACGGTAATTAAGGGGCTTCAGTGTTTTTTATTCGAAATTGTTTTATAATCATTTGAGTAAGTATGTATTACGAATTAAAAAGAATGAAATGTTGGAGGAAAAGTTGTGGAAAAGCTCACAATTAAAGATATTGCTCGACTAGCGGACGTCTCCACGGCTACTGTCTCTAATTACTTAAATGGTAATTATTCCAGAATGTCTGAAAAAACTCGTAAGAGACTTGAAGATATGATCCGGGAAACAAACTACGTGCCGAGTAGCGTTGCTAGAGGATTAGCAACAAATCATAATAAAACCATTGGTGTTTCTGTTGCTGATATTACCAATCCTTTCACATCTACGGTTCTTTCAGGAATCTATGATGCTTGCGGAAAGTTGGGATACACTGTTGTGTTTACAAATGCCAGCAGTGATTCTACAAGGGAAATTGATAACGTTAACAAGCTGAAACACCAAGAAGTGTCAGGGTTGATCATTGACCCAGTCGATGCCGAGAATGCGATTTTTAAGACTCTAAGCAATGATTCAACAGTCATGATTGACCGGCAGGCGGCAGCTGTCAAAATTGATTCTGTGGTGACTGATAACTATAATGCAGTGAATAAGTTTGTTGGAAATATGAAGAAAAGCGGTTATATCGATGAAGATCTGTACTTCATCAGCTGGCCACTTAGAAATGTCAGCACGCGGTTAGAACGTTATCGTGGGTTCAAGACGGCGACGGGAATCAAGGATGATAGTCATCTGATTTTGGTTGATGATAGTGGTGATGATCAATACTTTATTAGTCAGATTAAACAAATTGTTGATCGAAAGCGTTCAGGTAAAGTTGGATTCTTTACAATGAACGGACGAGTCTTGCTTCATTTGCTTAAGGCAATGCAGGCTCTCAATTATCGCTATCCAGATGACGTTGGAATTGGTTCTTATGAGGATTTAGATTGGATGGAGATCATTCAGCCTGGAATTAGTTGTATCCATCAGGATTCGTTTAATTTAGGCGTCACGGCTGTGAATACACTTGTTCGTAAGCTAGAGGATGAAAAGACTAAACATTTTGTGCCTCAGTTGATTGAGGTGCCTACTATGATTAAGATGCGCGGATCGTATTGATCGGCGTTTTTTTTGTCCACTGAAGTTGGCAAAACACTTTTTACTTGCAGATGTGCTGATAGTTTTATGGCCACCAATATTTCATCCAGTTTGGCATTCTGCTTTGTAATGGTTGATTAAATGGCTACACTCGTTCATGAGAAATAGCGAGGATAGGGGTGTCAATACATTAAAATCAAAATTCAAGGGGCTTTAATTTGCTCTTTTTTATCACTAATCCTTGATGATATACTTAAGCATATCGTAGAAGTTTGCAAGCAGATCAAAAAGTCATTGAAAACGAATGACCTTGTGTTTTCAAATGGCTTAATGACGGCGTTTGTTTAGTGTATTCCCCACGTGTGTAGGGGTGATCCCTACGGTGCTGACGGTCAACAAGATTACACTAAGTATTCCCCACGTGTGTAGGGGTGATCCTACCGTCGGTGATTTCGATGACATGCAAAAGGGGTATTCCCCACGTATATGGGGGTTATTAATAGCAATGTGAATACAAAAGTTTAAGGAAGTGAGTAAATGAGTATATCGCAGAGCACCAGCAGTCTTTGGGCTAAAAAGAAAGTTGAAAATGGGAAAGATCTTTGGTTACCATTGGTTACTCATCTGATTGATACTAAAAATGTGATGAATTGGTTATATCAGAACTGGCTAAGTGATAGTCAAAGACAACTGTTCAAACAATCACCACTTGGTGCCAATCTTGAAAAGACAGATGTTGAAAAGTTAGTTAAATTCATTGGCTTTTGTCACGACATCGGTAAAGCTACTCCAGTTTTTCAAAGAAAACCATCTCACGCCCATGACGCTGAACTAGACACTCGCGTAATGGAGCAATTACTAAAAAGCGGATTTGCTGGGCTGAATGTTAACGAACTATCCAATACTAAAAAGTCACCACACGCAACGGCTGGTGAAGCACTGCTTGAACGCTGGCAGGTGCCGGTTAGCATTGGTGCAATCATTGGTGGCCATCATGGATTGCCCCTAGAGGAAAAGCCCGATAGACAGATTGATGCTTATACAAACAACTATTTTCTAACGGATGAAGAACCTGATAAGCATAATATTTGGCTACGAACTCAAACAGAACTATTTGAATATGGGCTAAATCTGGCTGGGTATCGGGCTGTGAATGAAATTCCGAGTGTTGACCAACCGCAAGCCGTTATTTTAGAAGGATTGCTAATTATGGCTGACTGGCTGGCATCAAGTGAGTATTTGAGTAATGAAGATCGGGTTGAATTATTCCCACTGGTACCGCTCAATACCTCATGGAAAGACATTGACACTGAACAACGTTTTAAGCATGCGATGGCAAACTGGAATTTAAGCGGCCACTGGCTGCCACAAGTAGTTTCCACCAGTAGTGACCCTTATCAGAAACGCTGGGGCTTTGATGCCCGACCAGTACAGGCAGCCATCACTAAAGCGGTTGCCAAAACCAAAGAACCGGGAATGTTGATCGTTGAAGCACCAACTGGTCTAGGAAAAACTGAAATTGCCTTGGTTGCTGCGGAACAGTTAGCCTACATTGACGGAGAAAATGGCGTTTTTATGGGCTTACCAACCCAAGCAACGACTAATGCCATGTTTGATCGGGTAGACGACTGGTTGGAAAAAGTAGCCCAATCACAAGACGAAAGTTTTTCTATTAAACTTATGCACGGAAAAGCCCGCTTTAATAAACATTACGAAAGGATTCCCAATGCATCTAACGTGGAAGACCCAAGTACCCGAGCAGCTAGTGTCACAGTCAACGGCTGGTTCTCCGGTAAGAAGTCAATTTTAACCGAATTTACTGTGGGGACAATTGATCACTTGCTACTGATGGGACTCAAGCAAAAGCATTTATTCCTAAGGCATCTGGGATTAAGCGGTAAAGTGGTGATTATTGATGAAGTCCATGCCTATGATAGTTTTATGAACCAATACTTATATAAAGCGATCAACTGGTTAGGGGCTTATCATGTACCATTGGTAATCTTGTCCGCCACACTGCCAAAAGCTAAACGGAATGCCTTAATCGAAGCATACTTAGTCGGTAAATATGGTACCAAGCATCCTAAAAACTTCAAAGCACCTAAAAACTGGCAGGAAAGTGAAGCTTATCCACTCGTTAGCATCGTGGATGGGACGGAATTAAAGCAGGTTACTAAGTTTGAAGGTAACAGTGACCAAAAGCCGTTTCACATACAGGTGAAACGAATCAATCCTGATAATAACCAATTAATTCAGGCGGTGTTAGCGAAAATTTCTGAAGGTGGGGTTGCCGGAATCATTGTCAATACCGTCAAGCGGGCGCAAGCTTTGGCAAAGTTAGTCCCAAAAGGTGTAGAACTGATGATGTTACACTCAGCATTTTTAGCGCCAGCCAGAGAAGTACAGGAAGAAAAGCTGCAAAAAGCCATCGGTAAACGCGGGCAGCGGCCTAAAAAAATGATTGTGATCGGCACGCAAGTCCTTGAGCAGTCATTGGATATTGACTTTGACGTGCTGTATACCGACATTGCCCCGATGGATTTAATCTTACAGCGGGCTGGGCGGATGCATCGACACCAGATTAAGCGACCTAAAAATTTACAAACACCAGAGCTGTTTGTAATGGGGATTAACGGCCCCGGTGATTACGGCAAGGCGAATGAGTTTATTTACCAAAAGTATCTGTTAATGAAAACCGATTATTCTCTGGGCGATCGTATTAGCATCCCGCAAGACGTATCAAAATTAGTGCAGGCGGTCTATGAGCAGGCTAATGATAACCAGATACCAGTAGAACAAATGCCGAGCTTAGCCGATGTTAGAAAAGTTTTTAACGACTATGTGAAAAAAGAGTCGGCTAAAGCGCAAACCTATCAAGTCAATTCACCCAACTATTTTGCTGATTTACACGGCTGGCTGACCCGGCCACAAAAGGATATCGATCAAGACGAGCAAAAAGCCAGTGCCGCAGTCCGGGACATTCAAGAAACTTTGGAAGTCGTGTTATTGCAGCATACGGACAAAGGCGATTTTTTGATCCCTAAACAAACCGGTCAAAAGCCCACACCAATCGCCAAGGCAAGTAATAATCAAATTGCCCAACAAGTGATTCGGATCCCGGCAGTAGTAACGGCTGGGGAGGACTTAAATAAAGCACTTGACGAGCTAACCGAGATCACCAGCCAGCTTTATCCAAACTGGCAAAATGATGTCTGGTTAAAAGGGAGTCTGGCCTTACCATTGGATAACCATTTAACTGCCACGTTAGGCAGTTGGCAGTTAAGCTACTCAACTGGGTTAGGGATGAGCTATGTGAAGGAGAGTCACAATGACAATTAAAAGCTTTAATTTAACGATTGACCCGTGGCTAAAAGTAATCATCAAAGATACCATGCAGGAAGAAACGGTTTCTTTAATTGAGCTGTTTGAGAATGCCGGAAAGTACCAGCGATTAGCCGGTGAGATGCGGGCGCAGGACCTAGCTGTTTTCCGATTCCTACTGGCAATTTTGACCACGGTTTATTCCCGTACTGATGGCAATGATCAACCGTATGATTGGCTAGGAGACAACTACCAACTTAACGGGAATGTTGACCAAGATAACCAATTTGACAGCCATCGGATAATGACTGATCTATTAGGAACGTGGAAAGAACTGTATCGGCAAGGACGTTTTACCGCAGCGGTAACAACTTACTTGAAACAGAATGCCAAACAGTTGGATTTGTTTGGCGATACTCCGTTTTATCAAGTCAGTTTAACTGATTACAACCACTTCGTGACAAAAGACAAGCAGATAACTGACAAAAAGCATCCCGGTACGGTAGCAGTCAGACAGATTAACCGGAAAGTGTCTGAAAGTAATAATAAAAAAGCGTTATTTATTCCGCGGGTTACTGAAACCAAAGACCAAATCAAGCTTGATGAGCTAACCCGCTGGCTGATCACCTATCAGAACTACACTGGAGTAACTGATAAGTCAAAAGTCGCCATGCCGGACAAATATTCGCTTTCAGCAGGCTGGCTGTATCAACTAAACCCGGTGTTTGTCCAAGGGGCTGATCTTTTTCAAACTTTGATTTTGAACCTGATCCTAATTAATCAAAGTCAACCAGAATATCCCTACACTAAACAAAGACCAGTCTGGGAGTTTGTAGTACCAGCATATGTTGAAGAACGGAAGAAACAACTGCAACCCAATAATCTAGCAGAACTCTACACTACTTGGTCACGGCTATTACATATTGAGTGGTCAGACAATGACCAGCCGACCATTTATAGTGCCGGGCTGCCAATTTTTAGCAGTGCCGGAGCCTTTATTGAGCCCATGACTACGTGGCACTACAAGAAAAAAGATAAAGTCCACATGCCAGCACAAAAATGGCTGGACACAATGAATAGATCTATGTGGCGGAACTTTGGCGACTATGTGGATGTTGAACAACCCAACAGTCAGTCTGAACCCGGTATTGTTAAGTGGTTACGGTATTTAAAGGATATGCAGGCCATCTCCCCAACTACTAAAGTTACTTTGGCAGGGGTGACCCTAGTTAAAGACGATAACTCAGCCTCACAAATGCCATCGGCTGAAATAGCAGATGAGATGAAAGTAAATGCTGATGTTTTATTCGATGAAGACCCGATTAAAGCGCAGCGGTGGCCCATTCGGATCGAAGACATGATTGATTTGACACAAACCATAGGGGATGATTACTGGCATTTTGCCAATAATTTGGCAACCATCCGCAATGTTCCTGAAAAAGCGTTTGCCGGACAGCTAACCAGTCAATTCTATGCTGGGCTAAATCAACCGTTTAACCGCTGGCTGCAAAGCTTAACCAACGATCAAGACCGGGATGCTAAAAGCAATCAGTGGAAAGCTGAGCTGCAAGCCTATGCGTTTAGAACTGCCAATCAAGTAGTTGATTCCAGTTCACCACGGGATATTAGCGGAGTGACAACTAAAACAGGTACCGTGATGAATATCTTCACCATTAGCAATCAATTACGCCGAAACGTTTTTCAACGCATGCAGTAACAGAAAGGGTGATTAATTTATGGAAACCATTAAATCAAAAAAGGATAAAGTTGCTCAAATAACCAGGAGCATTATCCACGAGCTGTATGCCAACGGCAATCCCAACAAACGAGTGTTGTCAGGTATCCGCCGGGCACCGGTTGTTACTGATCCCGGGGCGCAGGACGTGTGGCCGATGATGTTTGGTAAGCTGGATAAAGGGATGCTTAGCAGAACTGGGAAGCCAACCATCTTTGAAACGGCTATTTATACAACAGTGTATCTATACGCCATCCATCAGCAGAGCCAAGACCAGTTTGTCTTTGGCAGGGCAGGTAATGATGATACCGCTGATGGAGTAACTTTCTGGGCGGCATTAAGTAACTTTAGAAGGGATGAAAACGCCCAAAAAGCTTTAGACCGGCGAGTACAGGCAGTGTTAAAATCAACCAACATTACCAGTGTGATCAACGGGATAACCCATTTGGTAGCCATCTTAAAAGCCGGTTCAACACACCAAAAAATTGATTACGCCCGTTTAGCAAGTGAACTTTATGTTTTCCAAATTGGTTTTAAACAGGCTAGAGAAGTTCAACTTGCTTGGGGGCAACAATATTACCGTTTCATTAAACCAGTTACTACACCCAAAGGAGAAAATGACCATGGCTAACAAAAATTTATATCTTGACCTAAACGTAATTCAAACCGTGCCATCATCTAACATTAACCGAGACGACACAGGTGCTCCCAAAACGGCCATTTATGGTGGGGTAACCCGTGCCAGAGTTTCCTCACAAGCTTGGAAGCAAGCCATACGCCACTCATTTAAAGAATCAGGAGTTAAGCGAGGCAGCCGAACTAGAGAAGCTGCTAAATTACTAACCGAGAAGATTATGGAGCTTGACGCATCTCTTGACCAAGACGCTGCCAATGAAAAGTCGCATCAAATTTTTATCGCAGCCGGAATTACCTTCGATAAGAAAGAAAAAAACAAAACTAGAGCACTTTTGTTTGTTTCTCCCGGTCAGATTGAAAAGCTGGCTCAATTTGCGGTTAGTCATGACGATTTAGATGTATCAAAAAAAAATAAGGCAATGCCAGAAAAGGTTAAAAAAGAATTGAAGCGCGATGTTAAAAAAGCCATTAACAATGAAAACACCTTGGATCTAGCCTTATTTGGCCGGATGGTGGCCGATAATCCTGAGTTAAACGTTGAAGGAACTGCTCAGGTAGCCCACGCAATTTCAACACATGAAATCGTTCCTGAGTTTGATTACTACACTGCTTTGGATGACTTAAAAGGTGATGATACCAACGGGGCTGGGTTCATTGGTACTAGCGAGTTTAATTCCTCGACCTTATATCGCTACGCTAATATAAACGTTAGAGAACTGGCTGGGAACTTGGGAGACGATAACGCCATTACGGGAGCGGCTGATTTTATTAAGAGCTTTATCCTGTCAATGCCAACTGGTAAGGAAAATTCTTATGCTAACAAAACCTTGCCAAACTATGTTTTGATTACGGTGCGAACCGACACCCCCGTCAATTTAGTATCAGCATTTGAAGAACCGGTTCAGTCAAAGGACGGCTACCTTAAAAACTCAGTTAAAAAGTTGGAAGATGAGTACCAGTCAACCTTGAGGTTTGTATTGGATCAACCCATCGAAACTATTGCTTTAAGCGAAAGCAAAACAGAATCAGAAATTGAAAACCAAGCAACTAATTTGCCTGATTTAATTGATCAAGTCACCGAGGTATTGGAAAAGGCGGTGCAGGATGAAAACACTAACGATTAGATTGACGTCTCCCATGCAGTCTTACGGAAATGAGGCCAGCTTTAACCGACGAACCAGCTGGGATTACCCATCGAAAAGTGCGGTTATCGGCATGATTGCCGCAGCAATGGGCTATCAGCGTAATGATAAACGGATTGTTCAGCTTAATAAATTGAACTTTGCAGTTAGAGTTGATCAACCCGGTCAAATTATGACAGATTTTCAAATTGTTGAATGGGATCAAAAAGCTGGAAAACGACAACTAAGTTATCGGGAGTATTTACAGGACGCTGTGTTTATAGTGGCACTTGGCAGTGAGGATGATCAGTTGATTGATAATATTGAATTTGCCTTGAAAAGGCCTTATTTCCCGTTATTTCTTGGTCGCCGCGCAAATGTTCCAGCTGGTGTTTTAAATCTCAAGAGTTTCCCGGATGAAGGCCCAATTGACGTTTTAAAACATTTACAGTGGCAGGCATCAACTTGGTATCAAAAAAGGCTTCGCAGAAAATCCGAGGTTCCCGTAGATATTGTAGCGGATGCTGATTTGTTACATAACGTCAGAACTCTACTCGTTAAAGATCGCGTGAAGTCTTTTGATCAAAGAAACCGACAGTATGGATTTCGAAAAACAGGGGATAAAACGATTGTCTTGACTAATCCTCACGCACAAAAGGCGAATCCAGAAACCGGCCATGACATCTTCGGTGCGGTTTAGAAAGGAGCCAATATGTATTTATCAAGAGTTGAAATTGACATTAATAACCGTCAGAAGACAAAAGAACTGACCCATCTTGGTGCCTACCACAATTGGGTTGAACAAGGTTTTCCTAATGAAATCGCGGATCACAAGCGACTGCGACATCTGTGGCGGATTGATCGTTTGGCAGGGAAAACATACTTGTTAGTATTGAGCCAAGAAGCACCCAATTTGGATCAACTTGGTGCATACGGAGTCGAGAAGACGGCAATGACAAAATCTTATGATCCGTTCTTAGATCAAGTTAAAGAAGGGCAAATCATGCAGTTCAGATTGACCGCAAATCCCACCCATGCAATTAGTCAACCCGGAAAAAATCAGCCAAGGATAGTACCTCATGTCACCGTGAATCAGCAGCGACAATGGCTGGCTGAACGAGCTGCGAAGCTTGGCTTTCAAGTTGTTAAGACGGCTACAGCAGGCTTGATGGATTCTGAGGAGATCGAAAATTTTGATATTGTGAGCCGTGATTGGCCAATCTTGAAAAGGGGTCATCGAACCATTCGTCTAAGTCGGGTAACCTACGAGGGATTACTTCGTGTCGATGATTTAGATACGTTCAAGCAGACCTTGATGAACGGCATTGGCCGTGAGAAGGCATTCGGTATGGGATTGATGACGGTGATCCCAAGAGGTTAATCATGGATAGAAAATTTGGAGCAAAAAAGCCTGAAATTTCTGAGTTAAGCAGGATACGGGATCGAATAACATTCTTATATTTGGAGCATGCCAAGCTCAATCGTCAAGATAGTGCAATCGTTGTGACCGACAATCGAGGAACGGTCTTTGTTCCCGCAGCCATTGTTAGCGTGTTGATGCTAGGGCCTGGCGTTGATGTTACTCATCGGGCTATGGAATTGATTGGCGATTCCGGTTTGGGCGTTGCCTGGGTTGGTGAACAAGGGGTTCGTGAATATGCCCACGGGCGCCCGCTCAACCATTCATCAAAGTTGCTTGAAGCGCAGGCCAGATTGGTTTCGAATCAACGGACCAGAGTGGCAGTAGCACGCAAGATGTATCAAATGCGGTTCCCCGATGAAGATGTGTCAGGATTATCGATGCAAGTATTAAGAGGAAAAGAAGGCAGTCGTGTGCGGCAGGTGTACCGAAGCCAATCACAGAAAAATAACGTGCCATGGTCTCGTCGGGAATATAATCCGGATAATTTTGAGGCCAGCTCCCCAATTAATAAAGCGTTAACCGCAGCTCACCAGGCATTATATGGGTTAAGTTACAGTGTTATTGTGGCAATGGGCACCTCAGCTGGTTTGGGATTTGTCCATACTGGCCATGATTTATCATTTGTGTATGATTTTGCCGATTTGTATAAAGCAGAAATGTCGATTCCAGTGGCTTTTCGAGTTGCTGCAGAATTTGGTGATGATAAAGACATTGGTGCTAGAACTAGACTGGCAATGCGGGATGCTTTCACGGATGGGAAGCTACTTGTCCGCATGGTAACCGATTTGAGAAACTTATTAGGTGTCACTGAAACCAGTATTGGTGCTGGAGTTATCAACCTCTGGGATGACAGGATGGGCTTACAAAAGTTTGGCGTTCAGTATCACGAATTTAAAGGAGATGGCGACTCATGATCGTCATTACTTTGACCAAAGTCCCTCAATCACTTCGGGGTGACTTGACCAAATGGTATCAAGAAGTTCAGACCGGTGTGTACGTTGGGAACGTGAGCGCTCGAATACGAGACTTGTTGTGGGCGCGGGTTCTCAAAGGGATCGGTAATGGCGAAGCAACTATGGTCTATAACGCCAACAATGAGCTGGGTTATCAAATTGAAACAACTAGGACGCAATATGAAGTTGTGGACTTTGATGGGATTCCTTTGATGATGCGTCTGAATTCGTTAAAAACTCCTGTGAAGCATGGATTTAGTAATGCGGCTAAATTTCATAAGGCCAAAGTGATGACACATAAGGTGTCAAATAATTCACGTCATTCTACTGTTCCTCAATTTGTAGCCATTGATATCGAAACAACTGGATTAGATGTTACCAAGAACAGTATTATTTCAATTGGTGCTGCTAAATATCTCGCGAACGATAATGTCGTTGAATTTCAACAGCTTGTTAAAATTGATGAGGCTGTACCCGATAAAATAACGGAGTTGACAGGAATTTCATCAGCAATCCTCTCCGATCAAGGCGTGAGCTTAGAAGCGTCTTTATTAGCTTTACGAGATTTTATAGAAGGACTTCCAGTTGTTGGCTATAATTTACATTTTGATCAATCATTTCTTTCTATGGCTTTTAGCAAGTTAGGGCAAAATGATTTAAATAATCAGATGATTGATTTGATGCCAGTTGTGAAGAAGGCTGATCAATTTCTGGATAATTATCGTTTGGAAACGGTGCTCAGAGAATATCATGTTAACAATTCATCTCCACATCATGCGTTGTCAGATGCGAAAGCGACCTTGGAATTGGCGTTGAAGTTGATAAAAAACGGGCATTTGTCGATTTGAAAATGGCTTTAGGACGCTGTTTGTTTAGTGTATTCCCCACGTATGTGGGGGTGATCCCTTATGGTGGAAATGCAGTTAAAGAATTTCAAGGTATTCCCCACGTATGTGGGGGTGATCCTACAAGGATAGTTGATACTTAGACAATGGTGTAGTATTCCCCACGTATGTGGGGGTGATCCCACTAAAGCAATCACTGTGAAGCTAAATGGAGAGTATTCCCCACGTATGTGGGGGTGATCCTTTCTCGAACGGACTAGCAAAATGTATCAAACGGTATTCCCCACGTATGTGGGGGTGATCCTCATTCTTTATGAGGTATCTGCTGTTCGTTTCCGTATTCCCCACGTATGTGGGGGTGATCCTACCATTACCATAGACATCAGATTGAATGGTGAGTATTCCCCACGTATGTGGGGGTGATCCTCCATTTCAAAGCTGATTTACCAAGCTCGGCTTGTATTCCCCACGTATGTGGGGGTGATCCCAAGTCTTTGAGTTCCTGTTTCTGCGCGTCAGTGTATTCCCCACGTATGTGGGGGTGATCCCCATAGTTAGCGTGTAATTGATTCTTCTCAATTGTATTCCCCACGTATGTGGGGGTGATCCTAACTACAACAATTCCCATGCTTGGATTGTGGTGTATTCCCCACGTATGTAGGGGTAATCCGTCCTTTAGGACTACTTCTCCAGTGACTTCTTTGTATTCCCCACGCATGTGGGGGTCTAAAAACTCTTTCGTGACTTATTTAATATGAACAGGATGTAACCTTTTGCTATTGTAAAAATTGTTTGCACAACACAAATCGATTCATCATACTTAACTTAATAATAACTGATAGGAGAATAAACATGGCAACATCAAAACAAATCTTAGTTGAGAGCTTACAAACATTCGCAAAAGAAGTTGGCGGGAAAGATTCCAGAGGTAATGAATTTTTTGTTACTCGGGCGGCTGTAACTGATGAACTAACGCCTGATGGTAAAAATTATGCCTTCATCTCGTTAATCAGAAACGATCAGCCAGTTAGTGGTCCATATTCTGGTCTATCCATGAAAGTAAACCCGGGTATCAATCACTATCGAATTTCGCTAGATATTGGAAGTGAGGGATTTGGAGATGATTACCAGCTGGCAGCAACACCAGGTACAAGAAGAAGGTTCCTTGAACTGCAGAGCACAATCAATGAGTATGCAAAGGAAAATGGCAAGAAGATTTCATGTTTCTGTGCATTTAATTTTGCTGATGATCAAAAGAAACCTCAACTCAAAAGGCTAGAAGATCAGTTTGTCGACGATGATATTAACTCCCACACCCAAGATTTGTTTGCTGTATATGTTGATAAGCCAACAATTGATGATGGCATAAATGATGATGAGGACTTTTGGAAGATATATAAAGCCATGATTGCCACTTATTCAGAGATTCGCAACTGGCCCAACAAAGGTGAACGAACAACAATTCGCAAATTCAAGAATGCTTTTGAATTAAAGACACCTGCATCCGCGAGCAATTTTGACCAGGTGAAAGCTTTAATGGCATCAAGACACTACGTAGTTCTCCAAGGTGCCCCGGGTGCTGGAAAGACGTATCTGACTTCAAGAATTGCAGAAGACTATGAGCCGGATAATGTCATTTTTACGCAATTCCACGCCGAAACATCATATTCCGAATTTGTTGGCGGATATAAACCTGTAGAGTTAACCACTGGTTTATCTTACGAATATCAAGAAGGTCCGTTGATTCAGGCCATTAGACGGGCTCAAAACAATCCAACCGACAAAGTTTTATTGGTCATTGATGAAATTAATCGGGCTAATCTAAGCAATGTTTTAGGTGAATCATTCTACCTTTTTGAAACTTCAGGAACAAAAAATCGGGCCGACATTGAATTAGGTGAACCTGTTGGTATGGGAGATGATCGAAGAAAATATCTTTCATTGAAGCATTTACCAAATAACCTGTATGTGATTGCCACAATGAATACGGCTGATCGCTCACTTGCTGTTATTGATTTCGCATTAAGACGACGCTTTGCATGGTACACAATGATGTCACGAAAATTAAGTAAGGCTGAACTAACTGACAACGAAATATTTCATTCAGATGAGTTTGACGCTATTCACTCTATTTTTGTGGAATTTGCGACTTCTCAAGAATTGATGATGGAACCAGGGCAGGCGTACTTTATTACCGAGAATAACCAATCGTTGAAAGAGCGAATTAGATATGAACTATTACCGTTAATTCGAGAATACTTGGATAACGGTTACTTAGCCCGTGCTGCAGATGAATTCAACCAGTTCTTCATCGATACGATTGGTGAACCCATTTACTTATAAGGAGGTAATTTATGGGTAAGAATACTCATATTTCAGCCATTGAACTAACAACCTTTTCAGACAAGGAATACGTCTTGCCAAAAAGTATGCGTGGGGATCGTCGGTATCCTAATGAGGATAATGACAAGTTTATTCAACTAAATAAACAGGCTTTTGAATTCTTGAACATCGATGTCTATGGTGAATCCGGGAAAATTCATTTTAAGGCAAATGAGCTGGTTGGTGCTATTCCTATAAGGATGCCAAATGGGGGTGCAGGTACACCAAAAACTGATTTAATCGTGAAACCACGTTATGAATCAACTTTCTCGAGTAATTGGTATGAATGGATGCTGGGTCTAGCCGAATTTTCAAAGTATACTTTGATGTCAGAACGTGATGAATTATTGCCACTTACTAGAATTGAAGGTAGCCCGGCGCCAAAATATTTATTGGCAAAAGAAATTATTTTAAAATTCTTACCAGTTCTGAAAGAACGAGTTTGGCGAAAATTTGATAGTTTGCAAAAAATTGTCGATCGACCAATTGGAAACGTTAATTGGAACAAATATGCCGTTAATACAGTAGATCCTCAGAAACGTTTATTTTTTGATACTAGTATTAACTCTATTTCTGAGAACAATCCCGAATTCAGGGATGCTTTAGCTTATCTTGATGCAGCAATCAGCGAGGTGCACTCCTTCAAAACACCCCTGTCTGTCAGGATCCCATTGCAGTCAACTATTGACCAGATTCAAAATCGGGTGCTTTTTAGTGGAATCAAGGGATTTCAATCACTATGTAATAAGCCCTTCAAAGTATTGCATCAAGAGCCAAAATCATTACGTGAGCTAAAACAAGCTATCAATAATTATATAAGGAATGAGTCTGAACAAAACTTTGCCTGGCGAATTGATTTTTCGAAGCTGTATGAAAGCTATGTTCAGAGAATTATTCAATTGGCATTAGAATCCGTTAAAAATAATGATCGAATTCCTCAACTTAATGTTCCAGGGTATGGAAAGACAGTTACAAAGTTGTTTCCACAATATTTGGAACCAGATATCATCGCAGAATTTGGTGGGCACCACATCATTGTTGATGCGAAGTACAAGTCGTACTTCTTTAAACGTCGACCAGAAACAAGAGAATCACAAAGAGATCGGATGCGTGCAGATATTCATCAGATTATTGCGTACACAAGCTTGGTCAAATCAAAAATTGCAATTTTAGTTGCACCTGTTATGGAACCGGACATTCAGTTTGAATTAGTTCAATATAGTGATATTTACGTTGGGGTCGTTGGACTTCCGTTGCAGTGGGAACGTGCTGGTGAGTATGCTGGGAGGATCCGGGAATTTGTGGAAGATCTTGTAGCAAAAATTGGAGCTTAGATATTTGATAGTATTGGTAAATTTTGAAATGTGATCGTTATCAGTCTGATGGATATTTTTAAGAAGCAAAATGGCATTCAGTTGGTGGGTGTCATTTTTTTACACTGAAATTGGATAACTATATAGTTATTCCACGTGATTTGCTGTATCATTATAAGATGTCAGTCATTTTAGGCACCTTGCTTACTTTTTGTGGGAGACCAATTCTACAAGAACCCGATGTTTCAATTTATGCTATAACTGAATGGTTTTACGCACACTATCTCGCGAGGGTGAATTTAATGTGTATATGTACCGAATGAAAACACTCTGAGGGGAGGTGATTTGTTTGGAGAGTAACAGTCAAAGTCATTCAAGTGGTCATGCCGCATTTTTATCTATTGGATGGGTATCAGCAGTTATTAGTTTATTTGTTCCATTTATCGGCATCTTAGCAATTATTTTTGGTATCTTAGATATTGTTAAAAGTAAATCAAAGACTGCTGGAATTGTACTACTAGTATTTGCCATTATTTTCTTATACCTTGGTTTAACGGGGTTCGGATATGGTTTTACATCATCATATGGTTCATAGTTTCACGATTCAACTATAATTATTTTCCTTTTCCCCGCCGGTGCCAAAGACAGGTTCAACTCCTGCCGGGGAATTATTCATATTTTATTGGAGGGTATATCATGAAAACTAGTAGTATTAAGAAAACCGGAATTGCATTAATTGTTGGATTATCGTTGGGAATTGGGGGGATAACAGTTCCTAGTATAGTTACTAATACACCTAATACCATTGTCGCAAGTGCTTCATCTTCAAAAAGGGCTGCATTGTCTAGTGCGTATTTTTATGCTCGATCTGAACATATGTCCAAGCGGGCAATTTATCACCAATTAATTTCAAAATATGGTGATGGATTTTCAAAACACGCAGCGAGCTATGCTGTTCGTCACCTTCATGGAATTAGTTGGAATCGTAACGCTTTAAAATCTGCCCATTTTTACCGTCATAGCGAACATATGTCCAATAGGGCAATTTATGATCAACTCATATCATCATATGGAGACATGTTTACTCGATCCCAAGCCCGATATGCAGTTCGCCATCTATAAAAATATAGCTAAGCTGTTTATCACTTGTTTTGAACTCGTATTTATTCGTTAGATTCTTGGAGTAATAGTTTTCATTGGATTTATGGTATGTCCAAATGAAATTTATCCATTGCTTATTTTGTACTAAATATAACTGGAAGTATGAAGAATCATCAGATTTTCGAAACTTTGCATCTTTTTGAGAATTCAAATTTGAGCTATTTATTTTTCGAGATTCTCGATGATTCTGATCTGGTATAATGTAAGCGTATTTAAAGGCAAAGTGTTTGATGTGGGAGTTATGATGATCCCATATTAAAGCTACTTTGAAATGGAGGTTTACAATATGGAATACAATCAGCTGATCAAAGAACTAACTGACTTCCGTAATAGTCGTGGCTGGAACCAATATCACACACTACCAGCCTTAGCGCGAGCTGTGGGTATTGAATCGGGAGAGTTAAATGAATTGTTTCTATGGGACATGGAAAACGACCAGAAGTTTTCCGAAAAACAAAAACATGACATGGAGCTTGAACTTGCTGATATATTGACGTACTGCTATTATATGTGTGACAAATTGGGTGTTCAGCCTAATGACATTGTTCAAGAAAAATTAGACATAAACAAAAACCGACATTGGAAATTTGATGAATAAGTTTGAAAGGCGTCTGCCATGAGTGATATTGGGTATCCAGTAATTGAACAAATTAAATATGATCCGCAGGCTACTGGTGAGCTTGAAGATGCTATAAATGGCGATAAGCTTAAACATAAGTTGCTAATGGACTACCCAACGGTGTACGTCATCTATTCACCAATCAAGTCCGGCGGCTATAAAGTTTATGTGGGAGAAACGAATGACATTGAACGCCGAACAGAGCAGCATTTGAACGAGGATCCCAAAGTTAGGGATGATTGGCGTGAGCTTTCGAAATCAAAGGATGCCCAGATGTTTGTGATTGGCCATGACCATTTCAATAAATCGTTGACGCTTGATATCGAAAACCAAATGATGCTTTTTATGCTTGGTGTTCCCAGTGTGAAAAGGCTGAACAATCGCCGTGAAAATGAGCAAAATGAATACTATACTTCAAACGAAAAAGATAAAATTTTTTCCAGAATTTGGCGTAAACTTCGTGGATTTGATAAGGACTTATTCCCCGTTGAAAGTATAATTCGCGACTCTGCGATTTTTAAAGCGTCACCATTCCATAACTTAACAACCGAACAGAAGAATGCCAAGGATATTATTATTGATCGGGTAATTGATGCATTGCTTTCAAAGAAAAAGGGTCAACTGATTTTGGTTGAAGGGGAAGCCGGTTCTGGGAAAACGGTTCTTTTGAGTACGATCTTTTATCTAATCAGTACATTGAAGGATGATGGGAGTCCACTTCGCCAAGGCTTTGACAACTTGAAAAATTATGTTTTGGTTAACCATGATGAGCAGCTGAAGGTATACGAGGACATCATTGATAAACTGAATTTGAACTATAAAAATGATGATGTTGTTAGTAAGCCGACTCATTTTATTAACTCGCATGATGAAAGTGATCCTGCTGATGTTGTATTAGTTGATGAAGCTCACTTGCTGTGGACTCAAGGTAAGCAAGCATATCGAGGCGAGAATCAGCTTGATGACATTTTGAAGCGTGCTAGGATTACTGTCGCAATTTTTGACCGTAACCAGATTTTGAAGACTGAGGAATATTTGGAGCCTCAGCAAATTCAAAATATGGAAGAAAAAGCCATGGAGCAGAATAATCTGATTATGTTGAGTAATCAGCTGCGTATTGATGCCAACAAGGAAACAATTCAATGGATTAGAGACATTACCGATAAAAAAATAATCAAAAAAATCCCCAAAGACAGTAAATATGACTTGAGGATATTTGACGATGCTAAAAATTGTATGAAGCAATACGAGAGAAGGCTTTAGGTGATCAAAAAGCGGGACTTTCTAGAATACTTGCTACTTTTGATTGGAAATATAACAGCAAGAGAAAACCTGATCATGGCGATTATTGGATGGTGACCGCTGGAGATTTGACATTACCGTGGAATCTGCAGCTTAAGCCCAAAGGTGACCGTACATTAAAAAAGCTGGCTTGGGCTGAGCAAGAACAAACTATTGATGAAGTTGGCTCGACATATACTATTCAGGGTTTTGATTTGAATTATTGTGGCGTCATTATTGGCCCATCTGTTAAGTATCGAAATGGCCACGTTATTTTTGATCCGGATGCAAGTGAAAATACTAATGCTATTCGAAATCGAACACTACAAGATGGACAGAAGCGGAAAGTCGCCAGTCAGCTGCTTCCTAATGAGTTGAATGTTTTGCTTACTCGTGGAGTTAATGGGCTTTATATTTATGCTGTGGATGATGAGTTGAGGAATGTATTGTTAAGATCGGTTAATTGATTTTACAGCGTTGCTCTGATGCAGATATGACAAATAACTTTCTATAAGTGGTGAATCAACGGGTTAAGCCATAAATAATTTTTTAATCATAGTAGTGCACTGGAATTCATTCTTCTAGTGGACTACTATTTGGTTTGATCATAGAAATAATTAATGACACCTATTAACAAAATTAATGATAAGCGTAAAATATGCAATGAATTTCATGAATTTTATGATCAAATTGCACACAATATTTGAATATTTATATAAATGTTCAAGACCATATATACACTGATAAATCAACGTTGTAATCGCTTACATCAGATGATAAAGTATTGTTGTACGGTGAATTACGCTGCTTCATAACCAGGAATGTGATTTAGTTCACAAAAATATGTTTAGGAGATGTTGTTAGTATGGATAAGCAAAGACAAATTGATATTCTTTCGAATCTGATTTCAATTCAGTCAGTGAATGATAATGAATCGATGGTGGCTGATTACATTTCTTCGTTGTTTGAGCCTTACAAAAATGAAGGTGTCAAGATTGAGCACGTTACCTATGCACCAAAACGGGATAGTTTGGTTGTAACCATTGGAGAGGGCAAAAGAACGCTTGGCTTCTCGGGACATGAAGATGTTGTTGATGCGGGCGACTTGGAAGCTTGGAACAGTGATCCATTTACAGCAACTATCCGCGATGGAAAATTGTATGGACGTGGTGCAACTGATATGAAGAGCGGTTTGGCAGCTGTTATTATTGCCATGTTGGACATGCTGGACACTGATTCCGTGCCTGGCAAGATTAAGCTACTGGCGACAGTCGGTGAAGAAACGGGTGAATACGGTGCAGCTCAGCTGACTAAAGAAGGCTATGTTGACGGTCTTAATGGATTAATGATTGCCGAACCAGGTAATACGATGAGTGAGGTTGGTTTTACCTCTAAAGGTGTTATTGACTATATTGTAACTTCAATTGGAAAAGGGGCTCATAGTTCTCAACCAGAAAAAGGAATCAACGCGATTGACCATTTAATCGATTTTGCTAACGAAGTGAAACCATTGATGGCAAAGTTCGACAAAGTTGATCCAGTATTGGGAAAGCTAACGCATGTCCAAAGCTTGTTTAACGGTGGAGAGCAAATCAATAGCGTTCCAGCAAAGGCGGTTATGAAGGGAAATATTAGGACAATTCCTGAATATCCTAATCAAGTTGTTTTTGATGCCCTTAATAGTTTAGTAAAAAGACTAAATGAGAAACCTGGTTATGATTTATCTCTCGAATATAGTTTCCCAGAAGAAGCAATGCCTGGGGATGCTAATTCACCATTTATTAAGTTAATTAAAAAGGTTCATGATGAAATGTTTGACAAGCCGCTGGTTGCCAATGGACAGACAGGAGCGAGTGATGGTTCTGAATTTTTGCATGCAAAAGGTGACTTTAGTATTGCATTGCTAGGCCCTGGTAATGATACTTCACATCAAAGCAATGAATATGTCGATGTGGATGTGTATCATAAATCTGTAGAATTTTATAAGCAGTTAGCCCAAGAATTCTTTAATTAGTTTGGAGGGGAAATCAATGAATAATCCGGAACCAATTAAGAAGCATCGTTTTAAGATGCCTTCGGCGTTTACAATTCTTTTTGGAATTATTATTTTTATTGCCGTTATGACATGGGTCATTCCTGCAGGAACATATAATACAACGGCGGATGGCACGTTGATTAGTGGGACTTATCATACGGTTGCTAGCCACACTCAAGGCCTTTGGGACGTCCTGATGGCTCCAATTATTGGGATGATTGGAAACAAAGCCACCACTGGCGCAATTGAAATATCGATTTTTATTCTGGTAATCGGTGGGTTCCTAGGTGTTGTCAATAAAACAGGAGCATTGGATGATGGTATTCGTGCCATTGTTCATCGTTATACCGGTCATGAAAAACGGTTAATTATTATCTTGATGATTTTATTTTCTGCTGGTGGATCCACATATGGTATGGGCGAAGAAACAATGGCATTTTTTCCTTTGCTCATTCCGATTATGATGGGTGTTGGGTATGACTCATTAGTTGCTGTAGGAATTATTTTGTTGAGCACTCGTGTGGGTGATCTAGCATCAACCGTTAACCCGTTTGCAACTGGTGTTGCGTCAGGAATTATCAAAATTTCACCAGGTGTCGGCCTTTTTTCACGAGTTATTTTGTTAGTTATCGTAACTGCCATGGCTATCTGGTTTGTCATCCATTATGCAGAAAAAGTTAAGAAGGATCCAACCAAGTCACTTGTTTACAACCAGCGACAGGAGGATATGAAACGATTCTCTGTTGAGGATCGGACTAGTGCTGCACAGCCATTGAGCAAATCTCAAAAACATGTCTTATGGTTATTTTGTCTAACTTTCGTGATCATGATCGTTGGGCTAATTCCTTGGACAAGCATTAACAAGAGTTGGACATTTTTTAATACTTTCAATGGCTGGATAACCAGCAATGCATTTTTAGGAACTGTGCTTGGTAAAGATATTGTTCCATTAGGAAATTGGTATTTCAACGAAATTACCTTGCTATTTTTGCTGATGTCAATTGTAATCATGTTTGTAAGCCACATGAAAGAGGCTGATTTCATTAGTGCGTTTATGAATGGGATGGCTGAGTTGCTTAATGTTGCAATTATTGTTGCTGTTGCCCGTGGAATTCAGGCTATTATGAACAGCGGAATGATTACAGGAACGATTCTTCATTGGGGTGAAAGTGGACTGAGCGGATTACCAAAACCAGTTTTTGCAATCTTAGCATTTGCCTTTTTCTGTGTTCTCTCCTTACTTATTCCATCTAGTTCTGGATTAGCAGCTGCCACAATGGGGATTATGGGATCCTTAGCAGCCTTTTCTCACGTTGATGGAAGTGTGATGGTATCGGCTTTCCAAGCTGCCTCAGGTCTAATCACAGCGATTACTCCAACCTCTGCAATTCTAATGGGCGCACTTGCGCTTTCGCATGTTAGCTTGGCGGTTTGGTGGAAATGGACATCGAAACTGATTATTTCATTGTTTGCAGTTACCTGTGGTTTCTTGGCAATTGTTGCTGTTATGTAGGATGTTTGATTCAAAAGGTACACAAATTGTTGTAGAAAAACATAATCTCCGTGAGTTAATGCCGATGGCATGAATTCACGGAGATTATGTTAATTCTACGATTATTTTTTACTCATTCACATCAATAACTACCTTAACCATAGTTTTGTCTGTATTAGCTCGATCAAATGCTTCTCGACTTTGTTCGAGTGGATAATGAACCGAAACAATTTCAGGAAATGGATTGTCCGTATGTTTGATGTTACTGATTGCTTCTTTGATATCGATAGGGGTGTAAATAGCCGACCCGATTAAACTAATTTCGTTCATTGCTAAGAATTGCGGTTTGAAGGTTACGGGTTGATCCCCGAGAGCAACAACGATAAATTTTGCGCCAAATTTGCCAAAAGTAATAACGTCGTTGATAAATGTGGGAATGCCGACACAATCAATATAGACATCAACACCAACACGCTGATCGCCCATGAGACCTTTTCCAGAACCAAACAATGAGATTAAATTGTCATGAAGATTTGTATCGGAGGAATTAATAGTTTTAGCTCCTAGGTTAGCTGCAAATTGAAGCCTTTTATCATCGATATCAACTACAACTACATCTGTGATGCCTTGCATTAATAATCCAGATGCAGCAGCAAGACCCACAGGCCCAGCACCAAAAATGCAGTAACTCATGGTTTTATCCGGATGTGCCAAGTTTTTGCCGTGGATTCCGACAGAATAGGGTTCAATGACAACCGCTCGATCAAAAGGTAGATCTTTTGGAAGTTCAAACACATTTTTATTTATTGTAGCATTTTCAATTAAATTATATTGGGAAAGACCACCTGCCATTGCCAACATTCCGGGATTCTTTTTGGCAATACTTGGATTTATGAAGACATGATCGTCAGGTTTAATATTTATAACGTTTTTTCCGACTGTTGTTACGATTCCTACAAATTCATGACCAATTGCTGCACCTGGATATACACCAATTTCATCGCCACCCAAATTATAAGCATGCAAATCTGAGCCACAAATGCCGTTACGCATAACTTTCACAACAATATCATTATCTGTTGGCTCTGGCATAGGTAGTTCTTCAACTTCAATATCATGAATACCTTTGTAAATGACACCCTTCACATTGATCACTCCTTCACATATTATAAACTCATTATAGACCATTTATTTACAGTGGTGGTGGCATCTGAACGATAAATGGCCGAACATTAAAATAATTCTCATTCAAGTATTGACATTCTCATAATTAAGCTTGTATACTAGCTTCAATCATTTTTACATAACAATCAATGAATTGATGGAGTATTTGTCAGCGAAATTTTAAGAGAGCATCCATGATGGGACGATGCATTTTCCTGATCAGAAAAAGATTAATTTGGATAAGCTTTTTTCGAGAAGCTTAGGTTTGACATCCGTTAGTAATGTCTGAGTATAGTATTTTTGTACTCAATAAGTTGGCTCATGTGAATGCGTCAAAAATCAAGGTGGTAACACGCGTAGGCGTCCTTTCAGTATTTATGAAAGGACGCCTTTTTTATATTGTGAGGAGGTACAAAATTGGCTAACAAGCAAGCAAACATAACAGTTTTACAAGGTGATTATATTGGTCCTGAAATTATGAAAGCGGGTCTAGCGGTTCTTAAAGCAGTTAGTAGTGAAGGATTCAATTATCAATTGAATTTTGCCCCATTTGGTGGTGAAGCAATTGATCAGTTTGGCGCACCGCTACCTGATTCAACTTTAGATGCCGCTAGCTCAGCGGATGCAATTTTACTTGCTGCAGTTGGTGGGCCCAAGTGGGATGATAACCCTGAACGTCCCGAGAATGGCTTATTACAATTACGGAAGAAATTAAATCTGTTTGCAAACATTAGACCAACGGAAATAACGGCTGATGCGATGAAATATTCCCCCTTAAAAATTTATCAGCCTGTTGATTTTGTTATTGTCCGGGAATTAACCAGTGGAATTTATTTTGGAAAGCCCCGAGAACTGGCTAATGATGGTGCTTTTGATACGATGCGATACACCCGTTCAGAAATTGAAAGGGTCGCAAAGATTGCGTTTGACATGGCAGTACAAAGACGACAGCATGTCACATTAGTGGATAAGTCAAATGTATTAGCAACAAGTAAGCTTTGGGAAAAGGTCTTTCATGAAGTTGCCAGAGGATATCCTAATGTTGAGGTTGACCGTTTATATGTCGATGCAGCTGCAATGAAACTGATTAGTGTTCCCAATCAATTTGACGTGATTCTTACAGAAAATTTGTTCGGCGATATTTTAAGTGATGAGGCAGCTGAGATAACGGGGTCTCTTGGAACAATCCCCTCCATGAGCAAAGGTGCTGGAGGACCGGTTCTATACGAGCCAATTCATGGCTCCGCACCTGACATTGCAGGGAAGGGGATTGCTGACCCATTATCTATGATTAGGTGTGTTGCAATGATGTTAAAGTACTCCTTTAACCGATCCGACTTATCACAACAAATACTAGATTCTGTTGATGCTGTTGCAAGTCAAGGGATCAATACACCAGATCGAGGAGGTGATTCTAGTACGCAACAAGTAACAAATAAGATTATTGACCGGCTTCAGAAAAATACGAAATATTCTAGATATATCAAAAATAAATAAGGATGGTATTGCTTATGGAACAACAAATGGAAGTTCAAGAACGAATTGATAAAACAAAGGAATCACCACTGTTTTACAAAATATTTGCGCTTGTAGCCGGAGGCATGTTTCTAGATGCCTGTGATGTTTTCCTTGCCAGTGCAGTAGCAACAACAATTTTAAAGAGTCAATGGGCTACTTTGTCACAAGAATCATATTTTCTTTCTAGCGGCTTTTTAGGGTTATTTATTGGATCAATTCTTGCTGGGTTTATTGGGGACTTTAAGGGACGAAAGGTAGCCTACCAATTTAACTTGCTATTATTCAGTGTATTTACATTTTTAGCAGCATTTGCTCCTAATATGGCTTTTTTGATCATTTGTAGGTTGGTTGCTGCAATCGGATTGGGATCTGAAATTGTCACTGGCTATGCAATGATCAACGAATTTGCACCAGTTCAAACTCGTGGCAGATGGTGTGCAATTACCGCATTGGTTGCAAATGCAGGTGCACCAGTAACCTTAGTCACGGCGTCAATTATCATTCCTCGTTTTGGCTGGCGTGTTCTATTCATTGGTGTTGGAATTGTCGCCGGTGTTCTATGGTATCTCAGAAGAGATATTCCAGAATCTCCCCGTTGGTTAATTGCACATGGACGAATGCAGGAAGCGAACAAAACCATTGAAAAGCTTGAAGTTAATGGTGTTCGAGAAGATACAGATTCTTTTGCGCCGAAACAAGTGATCCATCGTCATTCATTTGGAGTCAGCCTGTTTGTCGCAGTAGTAGCTGTTTCAGCAGTGATTGTTTGTCAGTTTACTTTTACTTCATGGGTTCCTACACTATTGAGTCAACGTGGTTTGAATATTTCAAACTCCCTTTGGACAACGGCATTTATTGAAATTGGTGCTCCGGTGGGATGTGGTGTTGGTGCCATACTTGTCGATCGAATTGGACGCAAAAAAACAATTATTCCAGCATTTTTTATGACCGCTGTATTTGGTTTCCTATATGCTCAACAAAGTACTATGACTGGTGTTATCACGGTTGGATTTATGCTTGAAGTTTGTTTCTATATTTTGATGGCGGCTGTGGTCGCAGTGTATACTTCAGAACTTTTTGAAACAAAGGTTAGGGTTCGAGGCGCTGGGATTGCTAACGGAGTTGCAAAACTATTTACGGTTGCGATGCCAATTGTCGTGGCTTGGATGTTAAAAGTCTCATCTCCTAGTGTCATATTCATCACAATTTCTGGAATTGCATTGTTTGCTGGGATTGTTGTTTGGGTATTTGGCGATGAAACCAATCAGAAGAATATAGGCTAATATTCTCATTGTGGCCAAGCTAAATTAACGTCAGAAATAAAATAATTTCCTGCTGTAGGATAGATCGTTAGAATCAAATTTAAAGTGTAAGGCATTATCTCCGGGTGTAATTGGGGATGGTGTCTGCTTTTTTTGCTCAAATCTCCTGCTTGGTTGGATCAAATTTCTAAGGATTACAGTTTGTTGTCGTCTAAAGTTTGATTGTTAGATATAATGAACGAACAGAGTATGTATCTGCTGCTAAATTCCATAAACATGAAACTTAGGAGGAAAATATGAACTTTTTTGATTTGCTCAATAAATTCAAGCATGGGGACAGTGCTACTAAAAACAAATTTCCAGAGAGGCAAGACCATAACATATCACCGGTTTCAGCTGTCTCAATGCAAAAACGATTGGAAAGGTTATACAAAAACAAAGGTTATAAAGCAATTCCCAAAGTTCCCAGCGAAAAAGAAGCTGAAAGA
Organism: Lentilactobacillus otakiensis DSM 19908 = JCM 15040; assembly: GCF_001434145.1. Taxonomy (GTDB): domain Bacteria; phylum Bacillota; class Bacilli; order Lactobacillales; family Lactobacillaceae; genus Lentilactobacillus; species Lentilactobacillus otakiensis. The sequence continues at coordinate 84,756 of NZ_AZED01000003.1, forward strand.
ATTTTAACTACATATCGAAATTTTCCTGCTTCCATAGTGCCAAAAGAGTATATGGATCCAATAAATTTTAATGGTCAATCTTTGCTTCGGGGTGAGATATTGGTGCTGTGGTGGACAACCAGTAGGAAGAATATTTCAAATCCTCCTCAATATTTCCTATATCAATATGGTGTAAATTATTATGAATCCATTTCCAAGTTACACTCATTAAACTTGATAACTTCGGATAATAAACTCACAGAACTAGGCAAAGGTTTAATAGATAAATCCGCAAAGATTATTTGGCAACACAAAGCTGAAAAGGCAATCGAGGCGGATGGTACAGTGAAGTACTCATCAAGTCATGGGGTTAGCGGTAAGCTCCTAGTTGTTCCCAAAGCGAAATATCCAAAAAGTTCACGCAAAGATTATCTAGATAACTACTTCTATAAATCTAATCAACGGATTCAGTACCTTTGGAATGCCAAGCAGTATGAATTGTGCAAAAAAGAGGCGATGGAACAAATTTCTCAAGGAAATAAGTATCCCATAATCTACAATATTTTAGCAATGATGTATAGAGAGCAAAAAAGGTACCAAGATGAAATCGATATTATGAAAAAAGGTATCGATGCTCAAATCAGTATTCATAACCCAGGTGTGGCAATTCGAGATTTTAGGAAACGGATTGAGAGAGCTGAAGAACTCAAAAGTAAAAAGGTTAGATAATTTTCCTGGATCGACTTGGAAGTGTCAGCTTTTTTGGAATATTTGAAGATAGTGACGATTTCGATGAAAAATAACTACTGATCTCGTGAACATCAGCATCCAAACACACATGACATGCCTCCATCAAAGGATTATAATTATTAAGTTATACTAATAATGATTATCTTCTGAGGAGATGTTGTTCGTGGGACCAAACACTTCAAATGGTGAGGATGGGTTGCAGTTTTGCCCCAACTGTGGTCAACGGGTTACTGACAATGATGACTTCTGTCCTAACTGTGGATACAATTTACAGAAGTATCGTCAAGAGAATGAAACGCCAGTGCCAAATCAACCGGTACATGCCACAAATCCACAAAAGCCAGCAAGCCAGACGAAAAAGAAAGTTAGAACCAAACAGCAAAAACGCCACAGACGCAGAACACTTTTGGCCGTTTTTGTGGTTATCTTGGCTATTGGCGGCATTACATATGGTGAGTACTATTATTCCAAAGCTAGCACGTTAAAGCGAGCGGTTGCAGCGGTGAAAAACAATCAAAGTGACTTACATGATTATTTTTACACCAGCGATCCGAACCTTAAGCTGACAAATGGCAATCTCCAGCCACTCACAAAATATTTCAATCAGAATCCTGACAAACTCCTATCGTTTAAGACCCAACTAACTGGATTGGGAACCTTTGACAATCGGCATCTTAGTTATCAAAAGAATGGCCAGAAGTTCCTTATTTTTCCTAATTGGAAGATTAAAGTGAAGCCTGTGTACGTTACTTTAACCGTCAACAAGAAAAATGCCCAGATTAAAGAGAATACCACAAAAATTGCGGTTTCCAACACGCCTCATTATTCAAAGAAAATTGGGCCGTTGGTACCAGGCAGCTACCAGCTTGCCAGTTCAGCCAATCTTGATGGTCATAAGCTGACCAATAGCAATACCTATCATTTAAACAGCAATCAAATCATCCCATTAACTCTCAAGACAGTTTCGTTTGATGTCAGTGGCCCAGCAGGTACCCACGTTGAAATTAACTCAAAGGATCAAGGTAAAATTGGAGATAGTGGTGTGATGGCCTTCAAGGATTTCCCCTGGACTCAGGAGATGAAAGTTCAAGGGATCTACCAGAATGGCAAGAAATCGATTTCTTCAGAACCACGGGTTATCAGCAGCTCAAATGGTAATCATGACATCTCTTTAGTGTTTAAGGGTTTGGTCAGTGATGATGACGCCGACACGTTATTTGATAATTTGTCCGAAGCTATGACCAGTTACAGCGACAGCGGGGACCTTGATGATGCAACCGATGATGATGGGGATAACATGTCTTCTTTCTTCGTCGATGGAGATTCCAGTCCGTATTTTGGTCAATTTAGGCACATGGGCAAGAGCTACTATGAAAATGATGACTTGGATGGGATTAAAGTGTCCGCAACTGTTGATTCAATCAAGCTTGATTCGGAAAATAGTAGTGACGTAACATACGACATGAAGTATGAATTTGACACCGGCGGTCACTACCACATTCAGGTATTTCGATATACAGCTAATGTCGTTAAGAATGACGATAATGATAATCCTGTTGAAATTCAATCGATTTCCAACCAGTATCAGAAGATTAGTGATTACGACAAAGCTTATTGAGGAAAGCTGCATTGATTAGCAAATTTAATCAATGCGGCTTTTATGCTGCAACGATATTGTTGGTTGTAGATTTTATGTATTACTGATAATCGTTTTTTCCTAGCTTATGGACTAACATCTTCCATCCCATTTTGCGAAAATACAATCTAGCAAGAGTTATAAAACCTGCTTAACATTACATAACAATAGGGATATAGTTATAAGGTGAGTGTTTTGTTATACCTACATTAACTAACAAATTATTAGTAAGGGGAGTATTATTCATGAAGATTGCGAAGTTATTGGCTATTGCCGCTGTTTCACTTGTAACGGGTGTGGCAGTTACGAATGCACCTGGGGTTGTACATACGAGTTATGCTGCTGTTAAGAGGATTCATGGATATAAGATTATGAAGCCCAAACTTTATTTTAAGTATTCTACGGTTAATCAGGATGCAAATTTTGATCCTTATAAGGGAGTTACCTACACCTCATCTAGACGTGATAAGGTTTATGGTACTGTGAAAAATTATGTTGATACCAGCAAACCCGGTAAGTATTTTGTGGTTTACCATATTAAAGACAAAGCTGGCTACAATTTCAAAGTTAAGCATGTGATAACCGTTCGTCCAGTCAACTTGACGGACATATATAATCCAAATCATAATTCAGATGATACCTACGATGTTTCAAACATTGGGGATAAGATCAACTTAAGACCTCGATATAATGTGAACACAACGGCATCAGAAACTACTTGGGAAAGCTCAAATCCATCTGTAGCAGACGTTTCATCGGATGGGGTTGTGACTGCTAAATCAGATGGAATCGCTGTGGTTTCCGCAACCTTACACGATAAGACGATTAATACGCCGGTATTGGTTACAGAAAGTCCTCAATTGAAACTAACAAATTCAGATGACCTTCTGACGATTGCATATGACAATTCCTATCTGGCATACAAGACTAAAAACGATTTGAAACAATACCCATATGGTGTCTGGGTAACTGACGGCGTGAAGTTTGGCTACACTGACGGAATTGATGATGAGTCGACAAATCCAAACCACCGAGATGAAATCTCTTCAGAAAATGGTGGTATTTTCACACCACCTTTTGGCGGGGACTTTTATCATGATGGTGACACAATGGTCTTGATAACCAAAGATGAATTTGGCCAATCACACCAATATGTTGGCCAGTATAAAGAAATGGAAAATAACTAGAATAATTGATAAACAATAATCCTCATGAATTACCTGTTCCTAGGTTAATTCATGAGGATTATTTACGTCTTTGACATAGATGTCCATTTCAAAAAATCATCGGATAAATATAACGATAATAATAATTCTGAGCGACATGGTGCCATTCTCTTTGCGACTAATGTTACAATTCTGGTGAAGCATTAGGAATAATTAGTTCAATCAATGAATAGAATTACTAAATTAATGGGGATGACATCAATCATGAATACAAAGAATAAATTAAAGACAACATTATTAATTGCCGCTGGAGCGCTTCTCCTCGGCGTCACAGCGACTCAACCAACAACCACCAACGCAGCGACAACACCAACCACAACCAGTACAAAAACCGCCACCACCAAACACTACGATGCCCAAATCACGACACCAAAGTCCCTGGCCAGCGGCTACCAAATTTACTCCAACGTTCCTGGCGCCAAGAACACCACTGGCACAGCAACCACCACGACCGACAGCAGCAAATACAACAACCAATATGTCCGCGTGATGGCAACTCAGAAGTCTGGATCGACTACATATGCGCTGGTCCGCTATAACGGCAAGACGCTGGGCTGGATGAACGTTAACGGCCTGACACAGGTTTCCTTCAAGGCCGTCGCCCAAGCCACCATGCAGAAGTATAACGCCATTGGCAGCGTCCTGGTGTCACACAACAAGAGTCTCACGCCGACCGTCGTCAACAACGGCTACGCCAACATGCTTCACAGTAGCAACAATACCAGCGATGGCACGGTGTTGTATCCATTGGCTTCCTTGCAGAACACGATGACTGGCGCGCTGATTCAAAAGTTGTTCAACGCCAAACAACTCACACCGACAACTAAACTCAGCAAATTTTACCCACAAATCGCCCACAGCAAGACCATCACGATCCAGCAGCTGCTGACCATGACTTCGGGGATTACTGGCACGATCAAAGCGCCTGACGATCAGCTGACTGAACCACAGGCGTACACCAATGCCATCAAGACGCTGAATTCCACCGGCAAGACCAATTTCAAATACAGCGACATCAACTATGTCCTTTTGGCCGGCATCATCGCCAAAGTCACCGGCAAGACGTACACCCAAACACTCCAGTCTAAGATTCTCAACAAGTTGGGCATGAAGAATACCTTTATCGTCAACGACACCCAGCCGGACCTGACTGCGATCAAGGCGGTCAGCTATAATTCAACTAATGGAACGGATTATCAGAACTCACAGTCGGTTTCATACCCGGCCTTGTCCGCACTTCCGGGTGCCGGCAACGTGTTGACCACGCCAACCGACTATTACAAATTTATCCTTGGGATGCAGAACAGCAAGCTTTTGTCGGCAAAGAGTTATCAAAGCCTCACCAGTTACAGCACCAAATACTCTGGTGGGATGTATGTGAACCAGAAGGGTGTTAAATTCAACAACGGCACCTATACCGATACTGGGTTCAACACCAGCTACTATGCCTCAGACGGTAACCAGCATGTCGCTGTGACCTTCTTGAATCAGTCACCACTCAAGAATAATATGACCGGTGCGCAATTTGCCCAGAAGATGAATACGATTGCGACTTATTACTAATTTTAATAACTAAATAGTATTGCCAAAGCCCTTGATATCAGCGATTTCAACATTTGTGATTGCTTGATATCAAGGGCTTTTTATGTTCTGATTTTTACTCACAGACGCACTCTAACGATAACCCGAAAATTAACGTTTAACCTTCACACCTATTCCGAATCATTCACTGAAAATTAAAGAAAATGCCAAGAAACTAAAACTTAAATAAAGGGCTTTCAAAGTGGAGACAAAATAATTGCCAATTATGAGTTTCTGTTCATAATAGACGTAATCAATATTACTGAAATGTTACAGGACGTTTACAGCGGCATTTCGAATTTACAAAGAGGGGGCGGCGTGTATGAGACGGGGGCGCACTTACTTTTACATAATAGCGGTGTTGCTGGCCGTGATTGGCACTGTTGGCGGGGCCATGTACTGGCATCAAGAAGTTTTGCGGACGCAGCAGATTCACAAGCAGGCAGAGGCGCGCAAACAGGCGCAGGCACTCAGCTCGGAAGAAAGTCGGCGCCAGGCAAAGGTCAATCGGACGGCGCCCAAGCAGCTCAGCACCAAGTCGTCGAAGCAGACTACCAAGGTTACCAATTACCTGAAACGAAATCATTTTGTCGGCTCGGCATTGATCGTCAAGAATAATCGGATCATTTACCGGAAGGGCTTTGGCTATGCCAACTACGCGGCCCGCAAACGCAACACGGCCAAGTCAGAATACCAGATTCTCTCAATTCAAAAGTCGCTCACGGCGGTGATGGCGATGAAGTTGATCACGCAGGGCAAGTTGTCGTTGAATACGAAGTTATCCAAGTACTATCCCAAGGTCAAGAACTCACAGAACATTACCGTCCGCAACCTCGTTGACATGGATTCCGGCCTGGTGATGAACCAAGTTGGCTCCGATAAACTTTTAACTGAAAAGGACGTTGTCAAATACGCCACGGATCACGTGATTGCCAAATCGCCACAGAATCGTGATTGGTACCAGCCGGTTAACTTTGTCCTTTTGGCGGGGATTATTGCCAAGATTACCCACACTTCTTATGGCAAATATTTTGACAAGACCTTCACGAAGCCACTGCAGCTCAAAGGGACCGGTTTCGTCCAACATTGGGGCAATCGACCGAACCGCACATTGGGCTATCACTGGCTGAAATCGACTCAAATCAAGCAGAACTACGACAAACAATACCACGAGGCGGCCGCTTCGATGCAAAACGAACTGGGAACTGGTCAAGTGTTCATGACGACCTGGGATCTCTACAAGACTGAGCAGCACATCCTGCGGGGCAACATTATTCCCCAAGTGAGCGTCACGCTGCTGCATCAACCTGGTGGCAATGCCCCTTATGGTGGTGGCATTTATAACCAGAACAATGGCATTCGTTCCCACGGCATCGGCTACGGCTATGAATCCTCAATTTTTATTACCAGAAATGGCCGTTCCGGTGTTGTTCTTTTGAGCAACGATTACCGACCTGCCAACGCGATTCAAGATCTGGCATCAAAGCTATTTGACGACCTTGCCATTTAATTAAAATTTAAAGTGCATTTGATTGCAACTGGCACAAATGAGTATATGATATTGTTGAAAAATATAGTGATATATTTCACAAAGGAGATGGTTTCCATGCCATTAAAGGAATGGTTAAGTAAACCCATTGTTCAGTTCCTGCTCCACACCCTGGTCTACTTTTCGATCATGTTGATCCTATTTTATCTGTATGACTACAGTGGCATTAATCAAGCGAAATTCATCTACAACGATTTTTAAGGGGGGAGATTCATGTCCAAACATTTAATTCAGGTGATCGACGACTACGCGGAAACCAAAGGTGACCAAGTCGCATACGCCTACGATGGTGAGCAGTACACTTATACCGAGCTGAAGGCTTATTCCGATGCCTTGGCCGAGCACATTGACGCCATGAACTTGCCCCTCGGACAGCCAATCATTATCTTTGGCGGTAAGTCCTTCTCAATGATTGTGGCTTTCTTGGCGGCTGTCAAATCCGGTCATGCCTACATCCCGGTGGACATCAATTCACCCAAGGAACGGCTGGAAATGATCAACCAGATTGCCAAACCAGTGGCGGTGATCGCAACCGAAGAATTACCAACTCAGTTGGCCGACATTCCAGAAATCAACGCCAAACAACTCGAGCAGATTTGCCTTGAAAAAGTCGACTATCACCTGACGCACCCGATCACTGGTGATCAGACTTACTACATCATCTTTACCTCAGGGACAACGGGGATTCCCAAGGGCGTTGAAATCAGCTACAACAATTTGATCAGCTTCGTGGACTGGATTGTCGGCGATGAGTTCAAGCTGCCGGCTGACTTGCAAATGCTCCAGCAGCCCGCATACTCGTTTGACCTGTCCGTCATGAGCCTGTACCCGACGCTGTATCAAGGCGGCACGCTGCATGTCTTATCTAAGAAGACAACCGATAACTTCATCGTGCTCTTCACGGCCCTGCGGACGATGCCAATCAACGTGTGGGTTTCCACACCGTCATTCGTTGACATCTGCTTACTGGAGCCGACTTTTGATGAAGCTCACTATCCGAAATTACAGAATTTCCTCTTTTGCGGGGAAGAATTAACCCACAAGACCGCGGCAGCACTCAAGAAACGGTTTCCAGACGCCCACATATTCAATACGTATGGGCCAACCGAATCGACCGTTGCGATTACTGAAATTGAAATTACCAACGAAGTCCTCGATGAATATGAACGGCTGCCAATCGGCTACGTGAAGCCGGCCATGAATGCGCGGGTGGTCGATGAAAATGGCAGTTATATCACTGACGGCAAAAAGGGTGAGTTAGTAATTTATGGCGCCAACGTTTCCAAGGGCTACATTAATAATCCTGAGAAAAATGCGAAGGCCTTCTTCAAAATCGGTGACCAGCAGGCTTACCGAACCGGTGATATTGTCACCATGGCACCGGATGGCCTCCTGCGTTACTTTGGCCGCAAGGATTTTCAAATCAAACTCAATGGTTTCCGGATTGAACTTGAAGATGTTTCTGCGCTTGTCAGCAAGGAAGAACACGTCAAGCAGGCGGTCGTCGTGCCCAAGTACAATTCCCAGCACACAGTTTCCATGTTGATCGCGTACGTCGTGCCGGCAGTTCATCATTTTAAAACCAACCTGGAACTAACAGCCGCCATCAAGAAGAATTTGGCCGGGGACATGATGAATTACATGATTCCCCAAAAGATCGTTTATCAAAAATCACTGCCGTTGAGCTCTAACGGGAAGGTCGACATCAAAGCAGTGATCACGGCGGTTAATAGTCAATGAGATGGTACATTCCGTACGGCAACCCGACCTACTTCATCTGGCTGACGCTGGCGATTATCCCGTTAATGATCGGCTTGCTGTACGGCCGCCGGTTTCGAGGCTACCAGACCGTCATTTCACTGTTCTTCCTGATTTTGACGTTTGGTGGGCCGAATTGGAAAACCGGCATCTCACTGATTGGCTACCTGGTCTACCAAATGATTCTAGTGGGTCTCTATTCCCACTATCGGCAGCCGAAAGGGTCCCCAAATAAGGGATGGATCTTTATCACCGCTGTGGTCCTGGCAATTATCCCATTGGTGATCGTCAAACTAACGCCATTGTTCACACCTGGGCGCCAATCAATCATTGGCTTTATGGGGATTTCCTACATCACCTTCAAGGTTGTCCAAACGATTATGGAAACCCGCGATGGCATGATCAAAGAGTTTCATCCGGTTCTGTTCGGCCAGTTTCTATTATTCTTCCCGACGATTTCATCGGGACCAATTGACCGATATCGCCGATTTGAAGCCGATTACGCCAAGGTTCCTGTTCGAGACGACTACCTTAACATGATTCAAACGGGCGTCCGTTACGTATTCCAAGGCTTTTTGTACAAGTTCATCTTGGCCTACTATTTTGGGACGGTATTAATGCCCCAGATCCAAATGCGGGCGCTGATGGCCCACGGGTTTTCCTGGAACATTGTTGCCTACATGTACGCTTACAGCATGGACCTGTTCTTTGACTTCGCGGGTTACAGTTTGTTCGCCGTTGGCATTAGTTACCTGATGGGGATCAAGACGCCGATGAACTTCAATCAGCCGTTCAAATCCAAAAACATCAAGGACTTCTGGAACCGTTGGCACATGACGTTATCATTCTGGTTCCGGGATTACATCTTCATGCGGCTGGTCTTTTTCTGCATGAAGCACCACATTTTCAAATCACGGACGACCACGGCCAACGTGTGCTACGTGATTAACATGTTGATTATGGGATTTTGGCACGGCGAGACTTGGTTCTACATCACCTATGGCCTCTACCACGGCTTTGCGATGGTTATTAACGACACTTGGCTGCGGTTCAAAAAGAAGCACCAAAAATATATTCCCCATAATAAATTCACTGAATTATTTTCTATTTTTCTGACGTTTAACGTTGTCTGCTTCAGCTTCCTGATCTTCTCAGGATTCCTGAACACGCTGTTTTTCGCACCAAACCCATATTAAATTAAGAGGAGCTGTTCATAATGGATGATAAACAAACTGTACTAGATATTTTACAAGACTTAACTGGTGAGGACTTTTCAGACAATTTGGATGAGGACCTTTTTGCAAGTGCGTTGCTTGATTCAATGGGGACGGTTCAACTATTGCTGGACCTGCAGGATAAATTAGGGGTTCAGGCGCCCGTTTCAGAATTTGATCGAAACGAGTGGAACACTCCCGCTAAAATAATTGCGAAAGTTGAAGCAGCCAAATGAGCATGAAAAAGCGGCTCTTCATGATATTTGGGCCGATTTTCGCTGCGGCGCTGCTGATGCTGGCGGTGTTTTTATCACCACTGTGGTCGGGTTTCGATTACGTCAAACCCAAAGTGGAAGAAAATGCGGCCGCATCACTGTCGCCACAGGTTCTAAAAGGCCAATTGATTAAAAGAAACGCACTTGAAAATGGTTACGTCCCATTCTTTGGTTCCTCCGAATGGTCGCGGTTTGACCCGTTTCATCCGGCGGTGTTAGCCGCCAAGTATCATCGTGACTACCGACCATTCCTCTTGGGAGCGCGCGGCAGCCAGTCACTGACTCATTTCTTTGTGATGCAGTCGATTAACCCGCAACTGAAAAATAAAAAGGCTGTCTTCTTCATCTCTCCCCAGTGGTTTACGCCGGCTGGTGAGGATCCAAATGCCTTTTCGTATTACTATTCAACTTTGCAGACGACTAGCTGGATCGAACATGAGAGTGGCTCGAAGATGGACCGTTATGCGGCTTATCGCTTGTTGGAGATGCCCTCTGGGAGCTCGGATAAAGTGATTGCCGGCGCCTTAGCACGAATTGCGGCCGGCCTGAAGCCAACTTCCTCACAAATGTTTTATGTTGATGTGCGAAACCGGATTTTACTGAACGAAGATCAAATTTTTTCAAGGTATCGAATTCCATTTAATAATGAGGAAACGATTGCCAAAAACGGGCGGTTGTTGCCAGCTCAGTATAATTTTGCCAAGTTGGATCGACTGGCTGGCCAAATTGGGGCCAAGAAGACATCCTCCAACCAGTTCGGCATTTCTAATGTTTTCTGGAAGCATCGATTGAAGCCGCATTTTAAACAGCTCAAGGGATTTCAAACGAAGATGAGTTTTCTCAAGTCACCGGAGTATAGCGACTTTGAGTTGGTGTTGAACCAATTCGCTGACGATCACACCAAGGTGTTATTCATCATCCCACCGATTAATGCCAAGTGGCAAAAATACACCGGATTGTCGGCGAAAATGCTGAACCAATTTGACCAGAAGATTACTGAACAGCTCAAATCACAGGGCTTTAATCACATTGATGACCTGAGTCACGACGGTAACCAGCCGTACTTTATGAACGACACGATTCATCCGGGCTGGCGTGGCTGGCTCAAGATGGATCAAGCAATTCGGCCGTTTTTGACCAAGTCGGTTCCGGCCCCTCACTACCGGATCGACGATTATTACTATTCCAAAGAATGGCAGAATGAAAATGGAAGTGAAAGCAATCTTGACTACTAAATCAAAAGTTCGGACTGTGGTGCTTTTTTTGGCGGGAGTGCTGATAGTTGGTGGATACGCGTTACGGCAGCGATCGTTTGCCGCGTACAATCCGGTTACAGCTACCAGCAATCAACGTTACGACGCCCAGATTGTGAATCAAACCAGTTTAAAGAGCGGCTACAATTTGTATGCGAGTGGACCGTATAATACCAGCGCAGGAAATGTCCGGGCCGTTGCGAATGGCTCGAAATACAATAACGACTATGTCAGAGTCATGCAAACAAAGACCACCAAGACCGGTTCATATGCGCGATTGCGGTATTTCAATCAGTACTTGGGTTGGATGAACGTTCATGGCATCAAACGGGTGAGCTTTACCCAAGTCGCTCGGGGCACCATGCAACAATATGATGTGATCGGGACAGCGGCACTCGAACCCTACACCAATCAGCCACCGGTCATTGTCAGCACTGGTTATGCGGACAAGGCCCATGGTGTTTTGAATAGTGGTACCGGGTCGGTCGTGTATCCACTGGCGTCTCTGCAAAAAGCGATGACAGCAGTGATGATCCAGCAATTAATTGATGAAGGCAAACTGACGGCGTCAACTTTGCTGAGTAAGTATTACCCACAAGTGCCGTACAGCAGTAGTATCACGATTGCCCAGATGTTGGCGATGACCTCTGGGTTGGAGAATACTGACGCCACCCCTGCCAAACAGATGACCGAGGCCCAGGCATTTGCCAATATGGTGAAGAGCTTGGACTCAACGAATGATCACGCATTTTCTTATAGTGACGCAAATTATGTTTTGATGGCTGGGATAATTGCCAAAGTGACTGGCCAAAGCTATGCCGAGAATTTGGAAGATCGGATTTTGAATCCGGTTGGCATGAGCAATACGTTCATGGTTACCAGCGCCAAGCCGACGTTTAAGGATACCCTGGCTGTGAGCTATAAGAACAATGGCCGGCAGGATTATACCAGTCCGTCGAAGATGTCATATCCGCGGATGTCGGCGATTCCTGGTGCCGGCAATCTACTGAGTACGCCGAGTGATTATTACAAATTCATCATAGCAATCAGAAATGGCACTTTGCTGGATGAGGACCAACATAATGATCTGCTGGGATATGGGACGACCTATTCTGGCGGCGTGTATGTGACTCGCCCAGGCATATACTTCAACAATGGTTCATTTGGCGGTACTGGCTATCACACCGGATTCTTTGCCACCGATAATAATGAGCATATTGCCGTGGTATTCACGAACCAGACACCACTTGGCAGCGGAATTTCTGGGAAGAATTTTGTGGCTAAGATGTATAATGTGGCGACTTATTATTGATTATAATCATCAACTCAGCCCTGGAATCGGTGAATTTACCAGTTCTAGGGCTTTTGTCATGGCTGGAATTGAACAATAAAGACCGAATGAGCAACAAAATATTTTATTTCCTATTGCCATTTCGTCTAGATACCCGTATTATTCAGGTGGAAGTAAAAGGAGGTGAGATGACATGACCAAGATTTACGTCCAGCCAACCAACAAGGATCAAGATGTCAAACTGTCTGATGGCCACGAAGGTTATCTGCGTGTCGAACGCGAGCCCCACGGTTATCGGTATGACTTCGAATTTTCGGCCCATTACCACCATGGTTTTTGGTATGAAGGTCCGAGTTTGAAGAATGGGTTTGAGATCATGGTTCATACGATTGACGGCCCAGAAAAGTATCAAATTTTAGTCGGCTGATGGATTTATATATTATGACATTTGGGAAAATGTAATCATATATAAGGTCACCAATGCAGACAGTTTCCAATCAGGTTAGTAACCGGTATCCAAAGGAAGGACTGTCAGCTTTATGTTTTTATTGAAACTTGTCGCAATTTACGTGTTTAGCATTTTAGTTGCGATTACGATCAACGCCTTGTTATACGTTGAATGTTACCGTAAGTCTAAGGACGGTGTCTACCCGACTTCACTTCACGATATTTTTTATCGGCGGGAATAGAGATTGCTTAAGGACTAGTTGTTTCAAATAATAAACCGTTCAGCAGGTTAGATCTTGCTGGACGGTTTATTTTATTGTTTGTTCAAAAGGGTCTGCTGCTTTTTATGCTTAATTTCATGAATAATTTTGAGTGCTCGTTTACGGGTTTTGATATTTGGGCTATGCATTCTCCGACGTGCTGAAGCTAAGTCTTGTTTTTCCATCTTTTTCTCTCCTCACTATAAATGGTAATCATTACGATTTAAAAGTATGAACTTCTACCGGGGACTTTGTCAAGCCCATTTTAAAAATGAAAATGCAGAATTTGTGGACAACAAAAAAGCCAGGACAAAGTTACGCTTTTATCCTGGTCTCTATCTTCTGTCCAATTTTAAGGGTGATCAGTAAGTCAAATCTCCAACGAAACTGTTACCACTCAATTTGTTCAACTGCTTCAGGTGAAGCATTCATCTCATCATTCTTAACTTGCCCATCACCAATCTCGATGATGTGGTCGGCCATCGGCTTGATCATCCCGTTATGGGTGACGATGATGACATTTTTGTCGGTCTTGTGACTGAAATCTTGGAGGAGTTTTAGGATACTTTTACCGGTTTTGTAATCCAAGGCACCGGTTGGCTCATCACATAGTAATAAGTCTGGATTCTTGGCGATGGCTCGGGCAATGGCGACTCGCTGCTGCTCACCACCGGATAGTTGAGCCGGGAAGTTGTTGGTTCGTTTTGCCAAGCCAACATCCTTCATGACTTCAGGCACATCAAGTGAATCAGGTGAAATTTGTGATGCCAGTTCGACATTTTCCAAGGCGGTTAAATTTGGGATTAGGTTATAAAATTGGAAGACGAATCCTACTGATAGCCGGCGATAAGTCGTGAGTTGTTTGGGGGAGTAGTTAGAAATATCCTGACCATTGATGACCACGTCACCCTTGGTTGGCGTATCCATGCCACCTAAGATGTTTAATAACGTTGATTTACCAGCTCCGGAGGCTCCCACGATGATGGTGAGTTCTCCTTTTTTGATTTCAAAATTAATGTCGTCGTTAGCGCGGACTTCCTGTTCGCCGCTGCCGTAAATTTTGGAAACGTGTTTGATGTCGATGTATGCCATGATGTGCCTCCCGAATTGTTTTCCTTACCGATTATGATACTTGTGGTTTGAGGGGAAAGCAAACCAGGATTGCCTAGTTTAAGCAAAGAAAAAACTTCCAGCTAGGAAGTTTTTTAACTTACTTTTTTAATTTATGAATGACTTCTTTGAGTGATTCTTCAAACGTTGGCAGTGGGTGACCCAAAGCTGTTGGTAAGTCGCTTGAAGTTTCAGACAGATCGCCTTCACGGATCAACCTTTGCATGCCAACGATTCCAGCAGCTGCTTGTGGGCTGTAGCCGGTCGCAACCAAACGTTTCCGGTATTCGTCATCGGATAATGACATGACTTCAAAATCGTTGTCAGTGAGTACTTTGAGGGTCCGTGCGAGATCATCATAACTGTGTTGAGGTCCCGAGAATTCGTAAACCGTTTTCGGTTCATCGCTCAGTAATACTCGAGCGGCGGCTTCCGCGTACTCACGTTCCAAAGCCCAACCGACTCGACCTTCACCGGCGGAATAAACGAAAGGCTTGTTGTTGATTGCGGCAGGAATTTGCATCCGCTCATTTTCCAGATACCAGTTGTTTCGTAAGAATGAATAGCCGATTCCTGATTCACGAATAGCTTGCTCGGTATTCTTGTGGTCAATTGCCAATGGTGATTTGGCAGTATCAGCGTGTGGAAAACTGGTGTAGGCAATGAAGCGGACACCAGCCTTCTTG
This sequence comes from Lentilactobacillus otakiensis DSM 19908 = JCM 15040, assembly GCF_001434145.1. GTDB lineage: Bacteria > Bacillota > Bacilli > Lactobacillales > Lactobacillaceae > Lentilactobacillus > Lentilactobacillus otakiensis. The sequence goes on from NZ_AZED01000003.1 coordinate 99,771, forward strand.
GCAGCGTTAATCACGTTTTTGTGCTGTTGAATTCGGCTGACTGCTTGTCCTGGAATTGACGAAATCAATAGTAATTTATCGACGCCCTTCAGAGACTTCTCTAATACTTCTTCAGAATCATAAGAACCTGGCCGGGCCTCAATTCCTGGAAACAATTTTTCGGCCTTCTCGGTGTTTCGAGCAAGTGCGATGATATCTCGATTATCAACATTTTCAGCCAGAACCTTGATGACTGTTTGGCCGAATTTTCCGGTGGCGCCAGTAACTGCGTATTTCATTATAATGAGCCCCCTTCAAGACTAATGAGTCAGTTAAAATTTCTCGTTAAGTTGATGTTACCAGCGATTGAAGAGGCTTACAAGGATTTGAACCTGTTAGTTTTTGGGTGAAAGTGTGCAATTAGTTCTGAAAACTATTCTGAATTCTATTATACTGAAATGAGGCCTTAGACGGAGAGCAAATGATGAATTATGATGTTCAGTATCAAATAGATCGGTTCGCATTGGTGGTTCTCGGTTTGCGTTTGGGAATGTTGACCTGAGCGATTAGTCCTATAATTAAGCTATACATAAAAAGAGGTGTTTCTCATTAATAAGACGATTATTAGAAATGGACTCCAAATTATCCTTGGCGCGTTCATATACGCGATTGCGATCAATGATTTCTTGATCCCTCATCAAATCGGTGAGGGTGGGGTCACTGGACTCACTACCATTGGTTACTACGCACTGAGTATTCCACCTGCAGTGACGAACTTCGTGTTAAACGGAATCTTGATGCTGGTTGGTTTCCGATTTTTGAGTAAGAAAACGGTTTGGTATTCGTTGTGGGCAATCGTGTGGATCTCGATTTTTCTAAAATTACCACGTTTCCTGAATTACCAGACAACGCAAACCATCATTCCAGCAATTGCGGGTGGCGTCTTGATGGGCATCTCAATGTGGATTATTTTCCGCGGTGAAGGTACCATTGCCGGCAGTACGATTTTGGCGAAGATTATGAATCGATACTTTGGCATGAAGAATGGCTCGGCAATGTTGATGTTTGACTTGTGTGTTGCCATCCCGTCGGTGTTCATTATTGGTTTCCAAAATATGATCTTGACAGTCATTGAACTCTACGTTTCTGCAGTGGTTTTGAATAGTTTGCTGTCGAGATTTGGTGCGCGAAAAGCAGTTACGATCATTTCAAACCAAACAGATGAGATTACGTCCGAGTTGTCAGAGATGCTTCACCAGGGAATTACGCTGATTAGTGCGAAAGGCTATTATCATCAGGAAAAGCGGCCGATTATTTATTTGATTTGTACGGACAAACAAGTTGCTCAAATTGTGCCGCTGGTTTCCAGTGTGGATCCGGACGCTTTTGTGGTGGTGGATAATGTGCACAGTGTCAAGGGTGAGGCGTTGGAGAAAATATTGTAATGGTCGTTCCTGATTTCAACTGAAAATCGGGAGCTTTTTTGATACTCAGTAAAATTTAATTTGAATAATTTGTCCATACGTGCTGTGTTGTCAACCGCTTTCACATACGGTACACTATTATTTGTTGAGCTATACACGATTAATCGCATAATTTTCGTGGTGGGGGATTATGGATTAGTAATCATATACTAGGCAGGACCAGTGAAAAAGCTGATCTATTTTGTGTTGTACTTATGAAAGGGGAAAAATATGGACGCGCAAGTTGAAAAACCCAAGAAGCATTTTAAGCTGAGAATGCCAGGCGCCTTCGTTATCTTATTCATTTTAACGATCGTCGCCGTCGCAGCTACATGGATGGTTCCTGCTGGTAGTTATTCTAAGTTATCGTATTCGCACTCATCTTTACAAGTAACCAATCCGCACGGGAAAGTGACCACTGTCCCAAGCACTCAAAAGGAACTGGATAAGCTGGGTGTCAAAATTAACATCAAGCAATTTACTTCAGGTGGAATTACTGCCCCAGTCTCGATCCCAAATACTTATCAAAGACTGAAACAGCGGCCGGCAAGTATCGGCGCTGTACCAACCAGCATGGTTGAAGGAACGATCGAAGCCGTGGACATCATGGTATTCATTCTGGTGCTTGGTGGTCTGATTGGTGTCGTTAAAGCCAGTGGGGCGTTTGAATCTGGCCTGCTGGCACTTACCAAGAAGACGAAAGGGCATGAATTTTTACTCATTTTCTTCGTTGCCGTTTTGATGGTCCTTGGTGGAACCTTATGTGGAATTGAGGAAGAGGCGGTGGCCTTTTACCCAATTCTAGTGCCAATCTTCATTGCTATGGGGTACGATTCGATCGTGTCTGTGGGCGCAATCTTCCTGGCGAGTTCGATCGGGACGTGTTTCTCGACCATCAACCCGTTCTCAGTGGTGATTGCGTCTAACGCAGCAGGAATCGACTTTACTCAAGGGCTGACAGAACGGATCATCGGCTGTATTGTGGCTGCCGGATTCGTTATCACTTATCTGCATTGGTATAGTAAAAAAGTTAAGGCCGATCCAAAATTTTCATATTCATATGATGATCGCGAAGAATTTAACAGTATGTGGGAAATTGCCCCGACAGGTGAAGACGGCAAGTCTAAATTCACTACTCGGAAGAAATTGATTCTGATACTATTCGTTATTACTTTCCCGCTGATGGTCTGGGGCGTGATGTCACAAGGCTGGTGGTTTCCAACCATGGCGGCATCGTTCCTGTCATTTGCGATTATCATTATGTTCCTGACCGCAACTGGAAAAAATGGGCTCGGTGAAACTGGTGTTGTCGATGCCTTTGTTAAAGGGGCTTCCAGTCTGGTTGGGGTTTCGTTAATCATTGGTTTGGCACGCGGAATTAACCTCGTGTTGAACAATGGTAAGATTTCGGATACTATGCTCGAATATTCATCGACACTGGTTGCGCACATGAGTGGGCCAATGTTTATCATTGTAATGCTCCTGATCTTCTTTCTATTGGGATTCATCGTTCCATCATCATCAGGCTTGGCTGTACTTTCAATGCCAATCTTGGCACCACTGGCCGACACAGTTAATATTCCACGATATGTGGTTGTAACTGCTTATCAATTCGGCCAGTACGCAATGCTGTTCCTGGCACCAACTGGGTTGGTAATGGCCACATTGCAAATGCTGAACATGAAATATTCACACTGGCTCCGGTTTGTTTGGCCAGTTGTTGTATTCGTGCTCGTGTTTGGTGGGGCACTGTTAGTGACTGAAGTCTTGATTAATTAAATCGTTTGAATGTACAAAAACACGCTGACATCCATCTTTGTCAGCGTGTTTTTTAAATTAAGATTACTTGGCTAATGTTCCCAACCACACAACCGATAACCATGGTGTTTAGCCCAGCGTAATGAAACATGGCGTTTTGCTCCAGCGTTACTCAATCCACGACAACCGCGTGAATAGTGATATTTCTTTCCATGATGCGGTGCGATCCAGACATATGTCGTTCTGGCTGAAACGTCCTTTGGTGGCAACGAAACTAATCCGCCACCCACGGTGAATGCGACAGCAACCGTTAAAGTTGCCTTTTTTAGCTTTAACATAAATTTCTCCCCGACAAATAATGTATGTGTGAAATATAGCACAAAGTATATTTTAGCATATTTTATTGCTGATTAATATCGTTAAACTGATATTAATATAAGGAGATAGAAATTAGTGTTCATCTATGATTCCACGCGCGTTTTTTCTCAATGCCGGCACCACTTCATCCTTGAACCATGGATGTTGCTTCATCCAGCCATAATTGAGCGGTGATGGGTGGACAAGAGGAAAATACTCGGGTAAATATTGATCGAAATGGCGCACCGTTTCGGTTAAATTTCGCTCACGTGACTTACCCAGATAATATTTTTGTGCGTATTGGCCAATCAATAATTTTACCTTGATATTTGGCATCAACGCCAGCAAAGGCGCGTGCCATTTTTCTGCAAATCCTTTGCGTGGCGGCAAATCGCCATGTGCACCTTTGCCTGGATAGTAGAAATCCAGCGGGAGAACGGCTATTTTGCCTGAACGGTAGAATTCATCTTTGCTTAGACCCATCCAATCCCGCAACCGATCCCCACTTGGGTCGTCCCAAAACACCATCGATTCTTGGGCTTTCCGGCTGGGTGCCTGACTAATGATGAGGATTTCAGCTTTGGGATCGACATGGTACAGAGGCAAGATACCCTGACTTGTGAATTGTTTGTTTTGTGGGTCCGCTTGAATTGCCTTAAAGATTGTCTTTGCGCTTTTCATAAAGTTCTCCCTCAAATACCTATCTACTTCTCAATTGTCCTCTAAATTTTTCCGAACGCAATGTTTTTCCAACTGCCAGCTTCCAAATTGAAGTAAAATATCAGTGATTAGGATTGACATGAAAGGTGGGCGTATCATGGATCCAAAAATCGTGTATTTCCTCTGTACTGGCAATTCATGCCGCAGTCAGATGGCAGAAGGATTCGGTCGAAAGTATCTTCCAGATGGTTATTTGGCGTTGTCGGCCGGCATTGAACGGCATGGGGTAAATCCTCTGGCCATTCAAGTAATGGCGGAATCCGGAATTGATATCTCGAATCAAACCTCTAAATTAATCGATCCCAAGATTCTTAATCATGCTTTTTTAGTGGTTACCTTATGCGACGATGCAGAAGAACGTTGCCCGGTGATGTCACCGCAAGTGAGACGGGCGCATTGGGGATTTCCTGATCCTGCGAAAGCCAATGGAAATGAGGCGGAAAGGTTGGCTGCTTTTCGGTCGGTTCGGGATGGCATTCAAAACAAAATAATTGAATTATCGTCAGGTTTATATAAATAAATGACATATTAATAAATGAAGTTCATTAGACCAAAAGGCCTGCATCCTGTAGAATAAATGTAACAAACAAGGAGGATGCAATCTTGAAAAATGTCTACTTTGACCATGATGGAAACGTCGATGATTTGGTGTCATTACTGCTGTTGCTGCAGATGCCCGAAGTTAATCTGACAGGGGTTGGGGTGATCGATGCCGACGGTTATATCGAAGGTTCGGTTCCAGCTTCAAGAAAAATTATTACCCGATTCGGCCATGGAGCCCAAGTGTCTGTGGCGGCGTCAAATTCGCGCGCAGTTCACCAATTTCCCAAGGAATGGCGGTTGAGCTCATTTTCATTTGATGCCTTCCCATTATTGAATGAGCATGGCGCACCAACAACCCCTTTAGCTGATAAACCGGCTCATTTGGACATGATCGACAAGCTCCAGAACACTGAAGGTAAAACCGATTTGGTCATGACTGGACCTTTGACGGATCTCGCGCGAGCACTTGAAGTTGATCCAACGATTGTGGATAAAATCGAGCGGCTCTACTGGATGGGTGGCACCATGCGGACTGAAGGTAACGTGCTCGAACCTAAACATGATGGCACAGCCGAATGGAATGCCTATTGGGACCCTGAGGCGGTTAAAACCGTTTGGGATGCTGATATTGAGATTCAGATGGTTGGGCTGGAAAGCACCAACCAAGTGCCGTTGAATGCTGATGTCCAGCAACACTGGGCAAGTCTGCGCCGTTATCCAATGATGGATTTGATTGGCCAAGGATATGCGCTGGTTTCTTCATATGAAGCTAACTCAACTTACTACCTGTGGGATGTATTGACGACGGTTGCCAGTCAGTATCCGGACTTGATCGAATCCAAAGATATTAAAGGTGATGTGCTGACCAGTGGTGATGGTGCCGGAAGAACCTTTGAAACCGACAATGGCCGGCTGATTAACTTGGTTACAAGCGTGCATGGCCAAGCATTCTATGATAAATTTGACGAACTTCTGACGGGTAAAGATGAATAGGCCTATTCGAATTGTGATGAATAACTTTATAAAATAAACCAAAAATGGCAGCTATTTCGTAACTAGAAATAGCTGCCTACTTATTTAATATGCCATTCATTTTCATTGTCCCTTAGTAACGGAGTTCCAGAATAGACGGTTGCTTTCACTGGTTTGCAAATTGCCAGCATCTTCAAACTTCTTTGCAAAAACCTTGTTGAACATCTTTTCCAATGTCTTCTTCATACGCGTGACCTCCTAATCAATATTTGAGTTGCAACGTCGTTAAATCAATGCACTAACGTTTCTCTCTTACAACTCTATCTTTAGTATAGGCCCTCAAAGATTACATTTGCAATGATTTGCTCATATTTCTGTAATAAATGTTGTGAAAATGCAATGGTTACGTTTTCATAACAATAAGACCATGTTTGAAAGCAAAATAAAAGACACAACGCCGCAAGCATTGTGCCAAGTGCCCCCACACTTTTCAAATCAATTCTCAGTTCAAACTTGAGTCATCCGTTAGTCACACACATCTATTGTGATCCCCAATGGTATTGAGCTTATACTCCCCGCGTCACGATAATTGATCGTAACATGTGAACCGATCAACGAATTATAAATAGTGATGATTGCGGTCATGCTGGTCGCGTTCACGCAGTTATTATACGATAATGTGAAATGGTATACAAGACTATTTTGTTTCTCCGTTGAAAATTATTCTTGCTTTCTTCTGGTAGAATAATTTTGATTGTTTTTTCGTATATACATTAAAGAATACAATACATTATGTTCGCCAAGTAACACAAAGTATTATATAATGTAAATACATTTTTAGGAGTAAGCACTTGTCAGTTCGAATTATGTATCTTAAGTCCTTTAATCGAATGCTAAAGAAGTTGGTCAAAGATCCAGATGCTGTGAAGAGAATGATTGAAGCCGATATCCAATATTTTGTAGATCAAAATCATGATACATTCCAGTTTCCCGACTCAGGCACAGGAATTGGAAATGTTTGGAAATTGCGGGTAGGTAAAAGACAGGAATATCGGGCAATTTATTATGTATCTTCCAAGATAAATACCATATTTTTTATTCTCATTTTTGCAAAACAAGATCAGGCGAATTTGACGCAACTTCAAGTAAAAGAGATTAGATCGTTAATCAAGCAACTGAAGCTTTAAGGGGGTGTCTAATATGAAAGACAAAGATTTTGAACAACTTAAGCAGGGATTTAAAGAAATTGCTGATATTGTGCATGGTAAAGACGTTCCTGGCACAGATGAAGTAATGATTAAGCCACGTGGAAAATCAACACCAATCAAACCCATTAATATTAATTTGAATTCCGTTGATATTACAAAGTTTAGATTATCGCTGAATATGTCCCAAGAAATGTTCGCAGATGTGATCGGCGTTTCCCCAAGTACTGTTAGGGCTTGGGAACAGGGGAAACGGCACCCGAACCAGAGTATTTTCAGGCTTATCACTTTAATTCAAAATGATCCCCAACGAATTAAGGAGCTTGTTAAATTAAAGGTAAATGCGTAACTACTCAAAAACGTCCGCCCATCATTAGAGCGAACGTTTTTATTTACTTATTCAACATTAAATTCCCAATTTCCAAGAAGTAACGATCTCCATAATTGCCATCACAACCATCGTTGCACCGAAGATCTGAAGCAAGACCAGAACAGTGCCAAACGGGTTGAATGCCAGCAAAATGCCGACCAGTATCAGCAGAATGCCATATAACACAAAGGGCATTGGGGAAACGTTGACATACTGGCGATGATTCAGTGCTGTGAAGACGTTTGAAACACCAGTAATGACCAAAACGATCCCTAAGATAAACGGTAAGAATGACAATAATGGTTCGGCCAGCAAGAAGACAATGACGGCGATGATCAGTTGGGTAATCCCGATTGCTAAACTGTAATCAGTTACTTCATTATTGGAACGTTGTCGCCATGCCGAAATCAGATTGATTACCCCGAAAACGATAAAGAATGCGGCAATCAAATTGATGGCAATGTTCAAAGTGCCGTGCGGGTCGAATAAGAAGAATAAGCCAAAGACTATGTACGCGATACTTTTGAGCCAAATATAATTTCTGATCTGATTAAGAAATGAATACATATGAATCCCCCTAAATATTTATATTACCTATATAATACTAGTCATAGGAATAAAACGACAGTATAGAGGTGCGTTATGCAATATCCAAACGTTCATTTAGCTAAATTTATCGATCGGCCCAACCGGTTCATTGCTCATTGCCGCCTAATTGAAACTGATGAGGTCGTCACGACGCACGTCAAAAACACCGGCCGGACAACCATTCTTCAACCTGGCGTGACGACAGCCCTTGTCCACAACGACAATCCGAGTCGGAAGACTGCTTATGATTTGGTGGCCGCCAAAAAGTACGATCGACAATGGATTAATGTGGATTCTCAAGCACCCAATAAGATTGTTAAAACCGGGTTGGAAACTAACTATATCAAACTCCCCGGTATTGAATCAATCGCGAATGTGATGCCGGAAACAACCTATTTAGATTCCCGGTTGGATTTTGCCGGGACCGATAACGGTGGCCACCCATTCTTCTTGGAGGTCAAAGGGGTTACTTTGGCCAATGAGGGGATTGCTGCCTTTCCAGACGCACCCACAACTCGTGGCCTCAAACATGTTCAGACACTGGAAAAAGCTGTCGATGATGGCTATTTGGCCTATTTACTATTTGTAATCCAAATGAAAAATATTCAAACAGTGACCATTGACCGCGATATCTTTGAGGAGCTGGCGGTTGAAATCGATAAAGCCCAAAAGAAGGGTGTCCACGTTATCGCCTATGACTGCAAGGTTGAGCCAGGTTCATTGGAATTGGATCAACCGGTGCCCTTTAACTTGAATCAGAAGTTTGTCAGTGACGGACTACCATCGTCAATTGGTCGTAAATGAACACGGCTTGCAAGTATTTTCAGCCGTGTTATCATAATAAGACATTGGTGCGAATGGAGAATTGTTGATCGCACGACGTGATTTTTGGAAGGAAGAAATTTTAAGAGTAATGGTAAGTAAAACACTGATTTTTGGCCACCGTGGCTATCCGCATATGTTTCCTGAAAATTCGTTAAAGGGCTTTGCCTATGCGATTGAGCATGGGATTGACGGCCTGGAATTTGACGTTCATTTGACGAAGGACAACGTGCCGGTCATTATGCACGACGAAAAAATCGACCGGACTACTGATGGCACCGGCGAAATTCGTTCATATACATTGTCAGAGTTACGCGAATTCCATTTGAGCGACGGTGAGACAATTCCAATGCTCAAAGAATTATTGGAGTTGGCGGATAATAAGCCAGTTCATATGAACTTGGAATTTAAAACCAATGAAATTCACTATGACAATATCGAGCAGATCGTCCTAGATATGATGAAACAATACACTTGGGTTTATCCTGTGATCTATTCATCATTCAACTTGGACTCACTAAAGATTGCTTATCAGATCGATCCAAACCAACAATACTGCTTTTTGTCATAACACGATATCAAGAACCCCCGCGAGTTAATGGCAAAGGAACATTTGGTGGGCTTGCACCTAAGCCACTATGTTCCCATGCGCCATGTTAAGGAACGGATTTGGACCGTTGATGATCCAAAGGTTCAAAAGCACCTGTTTGGCTTGAACGTTGCTGGAATTTTTACCAACAACTTTGAAGGTGCTGAGAAAATTAAGGCAAATAGTTTAGTATAATAACTTGTTTAAAAGAAGCATCCTTATTCGCTGATTGGCGTGATAAGGATGCTTTTTTCTACATCAATTTTGTAAGCTAAGTCAACCAAAGATTCCCCATTCAATGCTAAAATCGAGTCATAAGCACAACGGATTTTGTTGAGGGGGATGGATCAAATGAAACATATTATTCAGCAATTATTATTGGCGTTTGGTGTGATATTCATTTTTAGCATTGGGGGGTCAACATCGGCCTTTGCTGCCAGTGGCCTGGGTACCAGTACATCACCCAGTGCTTTTGGAAATGTTTATGAGGGCATGATGCTGGCTGATCGGATGTCGCCGACTAAGATCAAACCTAATTCACAAGCCAGTTTCGATATCATCTTGAAACCGCAAAATTCTGACGGGTATTTCCAAAAGGCCATGGATGTGAATGATCCAACCAAAACGGATTTCAAAAATTATTTAACGCCTGATCAAATTAAGCAGAACTATGGTCAGACCGCTGATGTGATTAACGGCTGGACATCGTTACTCAAGGAGAATCATTTAACGACCCATGTTTATAACAATGGGCTTGTGATCTATGTGAGCGGCAAGGCGAAGTATGTGGACAAGCTGTTCAAGACCAACCTGAATACTGCTACTTATCATAACGATCCTGTGCAATTTGGCGAATCCAAGCCTAACATTTCAAGTAATCTGAAAGATGCTGTTCTCGCAATTGTTGGGATGGCTGATCATAACAAAAAATTCTTTTTCCCGGATACTGATGTTTCCTTTGATGATAACGTACCGCTGATTCCCGATAAGCCAACCGCCAGTGCTTATGGCAATACCAGTACATTTGCAAAGAATTACGATGTGGATTCTTTATATAATCAAGGGTTAACCGGTAAGGGTCAAACCGTGGGAATTATTTCATTTGGTAATGTCACCACCAGCGATCTAACTCATTTTTGGAAACATGAGAATGCCAATGATTCTAAATCCCGGTTCAACATGGTCAAGGTAAAGGGCAACGTCTACAAAGGCGGACTTGATACTGGTAGTGATTCCGAAGCCACAATGGATGCCGAGTACGCTGGATCCGTGGCACCACAGGCAAATATCAATATGTATTACGCTGGCTCACCGATTCCGACCTTGATTAATCTGCTTAACGACTACTTAACCGCATATGATGATAACAACGTGACCTCGCTGTCTAGCAGTTGGGGAATCGGGCCGAACAACTATTTTCAAATTTTGGAAAAGATGAACTTGATTCCTTCGCAATATATTCAAGTATTGAACTTGGTATTGGCTCAAGCAGCTCTTCAGGGAATTTCTAACTTTGTGGCCGCCGGGGATAACGGCGCCCTCAACTACACCATTGTTGGGGTTTCCGGCAAGAACGTCATGATGGATCGATCCATCTCTGACGTCGATCCATACGTTTCCAGTCCCTGGGTAACCTCTGCCGGTGGCACAACTGCAGCGTTCCGAAAGCACGTGTTGGTTAATGACAAGGTTGTCGGCACCATTGAAGCCACCAAGGAACGAAGCTGGGGAACCGATTATTACTGGTCGTTTCTACGTTCTTATCCAAACTATCTGCTCAATATGCCTGAAAATTGGAATGACATTCTCGGCGGCGGTGGCGGTGGATTTGGTCACGCTTATCAAACACCTTCATACCAAGAGGGTGTTCCTGGTGTGAACACCTTCAATGCCCGAGAGTATTTGTCACAATTAAGTCAGCCTGTTTATGACAGTACACTGATTCATGGAACTGATACTGGGAGAAACTACCCGGACATTTCAGCAAATGCCGACGTGACAACGGGATATCTGACATACCAAAAGAGCAGCGGCTGGAACGTCAGTGGCGGAACTAGTATCGTTACACCGCAGTTTGCCGGTGTCGCAGCTTTGATTAACAGTAAGTCTGGCAACTCAAGAATGGGTTTCTGGAATCCACAACTGTATCAATTAGCAACCAAGGATAATTCACCACTGCATCCGCTGAATGACACTGAGAATAATTCAAATCTGTATTATACCGGGCAACCGAACACCGTTTATAATCAAGCGAGCGGGCTTGGAACGGTTGATTTTGGGAAGTTGTTGGATGTTTATAAGTAAATACGGAAAGGCCTCACCGTTGGATTTACGATGAGGCCTTTTGTGTTATATGAAATTTGATTATGAAAGTTTGCAATGTAACGCAACTTGGTTTGTGATATTACATTTTTATATATGGTTTCCCAAATACAGCTAATAGAAAGCTTGTCGTGAGGATAGCAACTCCGATCGCTTCGCCAAGTCCCTCAGCGAAATTGGCTTTAGGCTGATGGATAAGTATGGCTGTTAGTGCTATTACAAACCCCACAATTACTATAAACGTGGATAAATATATTTTTTTGAGAGCAAAACGATGTGAATCGAAATAACTAAGCAAAAATGCCAAATTGAATATTAGAAGAAGTGGGGCATATTTCAAGTTAGCATTAAAGAGGTTTGTGAAATTCAGAAGAGTCAGAAATAGCAAAAAGACGTTCAAATAGTAACTCACACTCCCACGAATAAAATTATAGTGTACGGCTGTACTCTTTTTTTTGTAATGATTAATCATTGATAAATCCTCCCTTAATAATGTATCGAGGGTTATTTGATAAATGTCACTTAGGTGTACCAAGGCCTCAATGTATGGTAACTGCGTCCAGTTTCCCAGCTTGAGATTGTCTTACGTGAAACATGAAGCATTCCTGCGACTTCATTTTGTGTTAATAATTGATCTTGTCTAGCTTCTTTGATCTTAGTACCAAAGTCCATTTATCATCACCTCTGGTTTCCAATATATTATCAACGGACGGATGCCACAAGCTGAGAATTGTAGCCATCGCAAACCTTAGTTGATATGGTTTGCGATGAGTGCGTGATGCAGTTATCTTATAGATACGAAAAAAGTTGCTTCTATTCTACCTGAAATTAGAAACAGCTCTTCGTGGCTTTATTACTCATTCTTCATCGTCCACATATTTTAAAATATCTCCTGGCTGACAGTTTAATGCTTTACAGATTTTCTCCAAAGTGCTGAAACGAATTGCCTTTGCCTTGCCAGTTTTGAGAATCGAGACATTGGTTGGGGTAATCCCAACTTTTTTGCGAGGTCGCCAGTAGAAATATTTCGCTCCGCCATGACCACATTTAACGTAATTTTTATCAAGATAGATTCCCCCGATTTTACACAGTTAATTCGTTTTCTTGTTTAATCTTCTGACTTATATTCAATTTTTACATAGCTCCAAATATCTTTACCTGCAATTTACATTAACGAAACTCTGATTTTACATCGAACCGTCACAATAATCCTTGTAACCAAATAAATGATTTTGAGGTGAGATATTTGTCAATTACTTTAAGAAACGTCCGCAAAGATTATGACGCGCAGACAGAGGTCCTGAAAGATATTTCGGTGAAGGTTGAGACTGGCGAGTTCTTCGTCATCGTTGGACCTTCCGGATGTGGTAAGAGTACGTTACTTAGAATGATTGCCGGTTTGACGCCAATCACGGCCGGTGAAGTTAGTATTGATGAAACAGTTGTGAATGATTTACCCCCCAAGGCACGGAAATTAACGATGGTCTTTCAAAACTATGCCTTGTTCCCATTCATGAACGTCTGGGATAACGTCGCCTTTGGTTTGAAGGCCCGTAAAATGGATCAAGCAGATGTGAAACAACGTGTCGATGAGGCACTCAAAATGGTTAACCTAACTGAGCTCGCAAAACGCAAACCTCGTGAATTATCAGGTGGTCAACGCCAACGAGTAGCTTTAGCACGCGCGGTTGCCAGTGATGCAAAGATTTGTTTGATGGATGAGCCTTTGTCCAACTTGGATGCGCAATTAAGAATTAAGATGCGCCAAGAAATCTACGCGCTCCAACGCAAACTTGGTTTGACCTTGGTTTATGTTACTCATGATCAAGTTGAAGCAATGACCATGGCTGACCACATCATGGTTCTTAATGACAAACATGTTCAGCAAATCGGTACCCCAAGTGACATTTACCAAAATCCAGCCAATGACTTTGTGGCCAAGTTCTTCGGAACACCACAAATTAACATTCTAAACGCACACCGTTCGCAAACCGATAACCATGTTTTGAATGTGTCATCTGATTTGGAAATTGCACTGGATGAAGAAGTACCGGCAGAGAATGTCAAAATTGGGATTCGTCCCGACGACATGAAAGTGGAAGCAACTGAGAGTGTTGAAGCAAATGCCACCGTCAAGAATACCGAATTTTTAGGTGATGAAACAATCATCTACGCAACTTTAAACAGTGGAGAAGATATTCACGTTGTTGTGCCGGGTCAAGTCAACTATCGCATTTTCCAGCCAATCAAAGTTTCCGCAGATTCTAATTTGATGTTCTTTGATACAGAAGGCAATCGGATGAATATTTCAAAGGAGGCTTACGTTCATGCTTAAATCTCCAGCACAAAGTACCCCAACAACGCCACTTTCGGTTGAGAAGACTAAGAGCGAAATTGCCGATCAGGAAGCCAAATTTACTTTAAACGCCAAGGATAAGTACTTCGCCTGGGCCTTTCTGGGACCGTCTCTGTTAATCTTAGGGGTTTTCATTTTCTATCCCATGGTTAAGACATTATATCTCAGCTTATTTCTGACAAATACCGTTGGTAAGACAACCGTGTTCGTGGGGCTTTCCAACTACATTAATCTATTAACCTCCGCTGACTATCTTTCCAGCCTGGGTGTCACATTGTTCTATGTATTCGCAGTCACGATTATTACAATTGCACTTGGCCTGGTTCTCGCAAACCTTGCCAGCAAGCGACTGCCTGGAATTGGCATTTTTCGCACACTATTTTCGGCAACTATGGGTGTTTCAGTTTCCGTTGCCGCAATCTTCTGGCTATTCATTTTTAACCCGTCAACTGGGTTCTTATCATTGGCAAGTACATGGCTGCATTTACCACAGATCCCTTGGTTGACTGATCCAACTGCCGCAATGTGGGCAGTGATTGTCACCACCGTGTGGATGAACTTAGGTTTTACTTTCCTGATTCTGCTTGGGGCAATGACCTCTGTTCCCACCACGTTATATGAAGCTGCCAATATCGAAGGAGCTTCATCCAGATTCCAATTCTTCCACATCACCATTCCATCAATCTCCCCAACTTTGTTCTTCGTTTCAATCATTACTTTGATCGAATCGTTCAAGAGCTTTGGCTTGATTGACTTGATGACCAAAGGTGGACCAACCAACGCAACTAACATGTTGGTTTACCGGATTTATAAAGACGCATTTTACAGTGGAAACTACGCACAGGCGAGTGCTGAATCAATTATTTTGACCATTATCATCGCACTGTTTACGCTTCTGCAATTTAAAGTTTTGGAAAAGCGGGTGAACTACTAATGGATATTATTACTAAACCAAAGCTGTCACGTCGAATTTGGGACTATGCTTTACTGACCATCCTAGCCGTCGTCGTTCTAGCACCGTTCCTGATCGGTTTGTGGACCAGCTTTCTACCAACTATGCAAATCGCAAAGGGAAACTTCTTAAGTACTCAGGTTTCCTTCCAAAATTACATTGATGCCTTTACCCAAACGCCAATTCTCAGATATCTGGGAAACAGTTTGGTCATCTCAACGGCAACCATGATTGCCCAATTGATCTTCTGCTCAATGAGTGCCTACGCGTTTGTGTTCCTCAAGTTCAAAGGTCGAAAGTTCCTGTTCGGCTTATTCCTGGCAACGATGATGCTGCCATTTGAAGCTGAAATTATTCCCAATTTCCAGACTGTGAAAGCACTTGGTCTCTTGAATACTTACTCAGTCATGGTCATTCCATTCCTGACATCCGCTTTCGGAGTCTTCATGCTTCGTCAGTCATTCATGCAGATGCCGATCGAATTGAAAGAAGCCGCTGATATTGAAGGCTTGGGCCACTTCCAGTTCTACTGGAAAATGGTTTTGCCATACAACCGAATCCCACTGATGACGCTTGGGGCATACAGCTTCTTAGGTGCCTGGAACCAATATCTGTGGCCAATGCTGACCACCTTCAGTAATGACTTTCGACCTGTTCAAAATGGTCTTCGTCAACTACAATCAGAAGAAACTTTTAACGATTGGGGCATGATCCAAGCTACCGCCGCAATCGTGGTTATTCCAACGTTGATTGTGCTGTTCATCGGCCAACATTACTTCAAATCTGGTGTGAATGAAGGTGCGGTCAAATGATGAAGAAATTTGCTGCCTTTGTGAAAACCTATGCGCTACCAATCTTTGCCGTGTTTGCGATTGTGCTCGGAATTGCCTTTGTCAATGGTTCCAAGAATGCCAGCACTGCTAAGGCCGGCCGAATCCCCGTTGTTTTCTGGAATGAAATGGGTGGCCCTGCCGAAGTTGCGCTTGATAAAATAGTTGATGATTTCAACAAGTCTCAAGACAAATACGAAGTCATTCCCCAATATCAAGGTGCTTATGATGAGGCTGTCCAAAAGATTATTCAAAGCCATGGGACCAGTGCTTCACCGGCACTATTCCAGTCCTTTGATATTTCCACTGCCCAGATGATGCACAGTAAGTACACCACGCCGGTTCAGAAATTTATCGATGAAGACAACTACGATACTAGTGACATTTCACCTGTTGCCCGTTCGTTCTATTCAAACAAAGGGACTCAGTTAGCAATGCCATTCAACACGTCGCAACCCGTGCTTTACTACAATGCATCGTTGTTCAAAAAGTATGGTGTGACCTCGCCATCCAAATCACCAAGTTATAGTGAAGTCACCCGTGCTGCAAAGGAACTCTATGAAAAGTCCCACCACAAGGTTAAGGGAATGACTATAGAGATCTATGGCTGGCTGATGGAAGAAGCTTTGGCTAACGCTCATACTTCTTTGATTAACAATGGTGATGGCCATACCGGCAATCCAACCAAGATTAACTTAAACAACCCAACCACTCAGAAGTTCTTGAAATGGATCAGAACCAATATTAAATCGGGCGATTTTGTCAACTATGGTTCTGGTGCCAGCGCTGAAACCAACGAAATTGCAGCCTTCCTGGCTAACAAGTTGGGAATCTTTGTTCAATCTTCCGCATACATTGGTCAGTTGACCACTGGAACCAAGAACAAACTGGGAATTTCATACTTCCCACATCCAGATGGTGTGAAGGCCAACGGTGTTGGAATTGGTGGTGCTGCTCTTTGGATTTCCAACGATAAACCTGCTAAGACCCAACGTGGTGCCTGGGAGTTTATCAAGTTTACCCAAACCGCTAAGAACCAGGCTGCATGGCAAAAAGCAA
Organism: Lentilactobacillus otakiensis DSM 19908 = JCM 15040; assembly: GCF_001434145.1. Lineage (GTDB taxonomy): Bacteria > Bacillota > Bacilli > Lactobacillales > Lactobacillaceae > Lentilactobacillus > Lentilactobacillus otakiensis. The sequence continues at coordinate 116,656 of NZ_AZED01000003.1, forward strand.
CCGGATACCTGGCTTTGAACAAGAATTCTCAAAAGACCAAGATCTTAAAAGACTTATACAAGAAGATTCCTTCGGCAAAAGTTCCCGGTGAGCAGTTGGCAAATGCCAAGCCAAACAATACCAATTCAGGTATTTTGATGGAAGGGATGCAGCTGACTCGTGAGTTGGAACAGACTGCGATGGAAACTGTTTACAACGGTGGTAATATCAATTCTGCCTTAAACACTGCCGACACAGCAATGAACGCCAACTTGAAGACGACTAATAAAGCTGACGGCAGGTAGTTTATCGCAATCTTCCATTAAGACTCAGCCTGAATCTTAAAGGGAAGTTGATTGAATTAAAAGAGAGTTACGAATTGAAAGGAAGTTATCCATTTTGACTACCAAAACATTGATTTTTGGGCATCGTGGTTACCCATTCAAGTTTCCAGAAAATTCACTGAAAGGATTCAAGTATGCAATTGATCATGGCATCGATGGTTTGGAATTTGATGTCCATTTGACCAAGGACAACGTTCCTGTGATCATGCACGATGAAAAGATTAACCGCACCACTGATGGCAAAGGATTGATTAACTCGTATACTTTGCACGAGCTTCAACAGTTTCATATGCGGGATGGCGAGACCATTCCGACATTGAAAGAATTGTTGGCATTAGCTGTTCATCGCCCAGTGCATTTGAACTTGGAATTCAAGACCAACAAGATTCATTATCCAAATATTGAACAGATTGTGCTTGATTTAGTAAAGCAATACGATTTGATTTATCCAGTTATCTTCTCTTCATTTAATCTGGATTCACTCAAGATTGCTTACAAGATTGATCCATCACAGCAATACTGTTTATTATCCGATCACGTGATTCAGGATGCTAAGGCATTGATTGTTAAGGATCATTTATCTGGACTTCATTTAAGTCATTATCAACCATTGCCAAATGTTGCTGAACGTATTTGGACGGTGGATGATCCTAAAGACCAGAAGAAATTGTTGGCCGATCATGTCGCTGGCATTATCACCGATAACTTCGAGCAGGCCGTTAGATTGAAGAATAACGCGGTTGCAATGTAACTAAACTCGTATCGAACTAAGGAACTGAATTTTTCAGTTCCTTTTTTTGTCGGGTTTTTGCGATATAAGAGTTGACATTTTAAACCAAGGCGATATAATAGTTAGCATGCTAATCAAGTGAGGAGTCAAAAATATTTCTATCAAAAATCCCTCCCATGTAATTAGCATGCTAATAGAATCTTAACGGAGATGAAAAAATGTTCAAACTACTAAAACAACTTAATAAGCGAGACTATACCATGATCGCAATTAGCACGGTGTTCATCGCCATTCAGGTATGGCTTGAATTGAAAATTCCTGATTATATGACTCAAATTACAAACGCACTGGGAACGCAAGGAAGCACGACAATGGATATCTTAAGTCCAGGCTCAAAGATGCTGGCCCTTTCTATCCTGAGTATGCTGTCGGCAATTGTTGTTGGTTACTTCGCTGCCCAAGTCGCTTCCGGGTTTAGTGCCAGGATTCGAAGCAAGGTATTTAATCGGGTAAGCGACTACTCGACTGAAGATATCAGTCAGTTTTCCATTCCCAGCTTGTTAACACGAACAACGAATGATATTACTCAGATTCAAACGTTTATTGCAATGGGAATGCAAGTGACCATCAAAGCGCCCATTACGGCGGTTTGGGCAATCACAAAGATTGCTAACAAAGGTTGGCAGTGGACAACTGCAACGGGCATTGCGGTGGCAATCCTGATTGTTGTCTTGACGATTATTCTGACGTTGGTTCAGCCACGTTTTAAGAAAGTTCAGAAGTTAACTGATAAATTAAATCAAACCGTTCGTGAAAATTTGAGTGGTTTGCGCGTTGTTCATGCTTTCAACGCTGAAAAATTTCAAAATCAAAAGTTTGATAAGGCTAATAAAAACTTAACGACCACTAACTTATTTGCCAATCGAGTTCTTGCAATGATGAATCCACTGATGACGTTAATTTCCAACGGTCTTACCTTAGCCGTCTACGCCATTGGAGCGGTATTGATTGAAAATGCCACAATGGGGGCCGCACGGTTAACGCTGTTCAGCAATATGATTGTGTTCTCATCATACGCTATGCAGATCATCACAGCTTTCCTGCTGTTATCAATCATTTTTGTCATTTTACCTCGTGTCACCGTCTCAGCTAGTCGGATCAACCAAGTTTTGAGTGTTGAACCCGGTATCCACTATGCAAAGCAGACTCAGCAAACACCAACTTTGACGGGAACGATTGAGTTCAAAGATGTTTCCTTTAAATTTAAAGACGCTGAAGCAAGTGCCATTGACCATTTGTCATTCAAAGCAGAACCCGGACAAACAGTCGCTTTTATCGGCTCAACCGGTAGCGGGAAGAGTACGGTACTCAATTTGTTATCGCGTCAATATGACATTACCAGTGGTCAAATCTTGGTCGATGGCGTTGATATCCGTAATTACTCTCAATCAGACTTGAATAATCGGTTGGGATATATTCCTCAAAAAGCTGTTCTGTTTAGTGGGACGATCCGATCAAATATCGACTTTGGTGAGACTGGCCAGACTAGTCAGATGAATGACCAAAAGATTATCAATGCGTTGAAGACAGCTCAAGCATGGGAGTTTGTTGGTTCAAATGAACAGCAATTGGACGCACCCGTTGCCCAACACGGTGATAACTTCTCTGGTGGACAAAAACAACGCTTAGCAATCGCCCGAGCAATTGCGCGGGATCCAGAGGTCTTGATGTTTGACGACTCATTTTCAGCCTTGGACTACGCAACCGATCGTAAATTGAGAGATGCGCTAAAACAGAATCATCGTCGTACAACCAAACTCATTGTGGCGCAGCGAATTAGTACGATTATGGATGCCGATGAAATTGTGGTTCTTGACAGTGGTAAAGTTGTCGGTCAAGGAACCCATCAACAGTTACTAAAAGATAATCGAGTCTATCAAGAGATTGCATACTCACAGTTATCAAAGGAGGAATTAGCATAATGAAAACACAAACTCATTTAGTTTCGGGAATTAAAAAGTATGGAAGACCCTATATTCCTCAGTTGATTATTGCTGTTTTCCTTGCTGTATTTGGCAGTATAACGACAATTGTAGGGCCTGGCCAACTAAGTAAAATTACCAATTTGGTTTCCAATGGTTTGCGGGGTAGTATTGATGTTGGTCATGTGATGAGAATTGTGATCATTTTAGCGATCATCTATGGTGTTGGCGCATTGATGTCGTATGGTCAGGGGTTCTTGATGGCCAATGTTTCACAATACTTTACCCGTGATTTACGAACCAAGGTTAGTGAAAAGATCAATCGTTTGCCAATTTCATACTATGATAAGCATGATGAAGGCGACACTTTGAGTCGGGTAACCAATGATTTGGATACATTTGGCCAAGCGCTAAATCAGAGCTTGGGAACCCTAATCTCTTCGATTGTTTTAATTGCTGGAACAATTATTATGATGTCATTTACCAACTGGATCTTGAGCATTACTGCTGTTGTATCTGCGTTTATTGGCATCTTATTAACAGTGGTTCTTCTCACACATTCTCAAAAATATTTTAATCAGCAGCAAAATAACCTTGCGTCGGTATCAGGTTATGTTGAGGAAGTTTATTCAGGCCATCAGGTCGTCAAGACATATAACGGTACTGCAAATGCCAAGAAAGAATTTTCTGAACGGAATCAGAAGCTGGCCACCAGCGTCTGGAAGTCTCAGTTCATCTCTGGTATTATGCAGCCACTGATGACATTCATTGGTAATTTTAGCTATGTTGCAGTGAGCGTTATTGGGGCGTTACTGGTACTCAACAACACAATTACAATTGGTGTTGTAGTTGCCTTTATGGTATACGTTAGGATCTTTACACAGCCACTTTCTCAGATTACCCAAGCTTTTTCCAGCCTCCAATCTGCTCGAGCAGCGTTACTTCGGGTCTTCGAGTTTATTGAAGAACCAGAGGATTCAGCTGACCAGAAAGCCGACAGTGAACTGAAAGATGCTAAGGGTCAGATTGATTTTGAACATGTTTCGTTTGGATACAACCATGATCAAACAATTATCAAAGATTTTAACGCCAATATCAAACCTGGCGAAAAGGTGGCCATCGTTGGCCCAACCGGCTCAGGAAAAACAACGTTAATTAGTTTGTTAATGGGTTTCTATCAAATTGACGAAGGTTCAATCAAGATCGACGGCCAGGATATTAACACTGTCACAAAGCAAAGCATTCGTGATCAGTTTGATATGGTTCTCCAAGATGCTTGGCTATTTGAAGACACTGTCATGAACAATCTGAAATATAACCATCCAGAAATTGATAATGATAAGGTGATTGAAGCAGCTAAAGCGGTTGGTATTGATCACTTTATCCGAACATTACCAAATGGATACGATACTGTTCTTGATGATTCTGTGACCTTGTCGGTTGGTCAGAAGCAATTAATGACCATTGCCAGAGCGCTAGTTCGAAACCGGCCAATGCTAATTCTTGATGAAGCCACCAGCTCTGTCGATACTCGAACTGAGGAGCAACTCCAAAAAGCGATGGATGTTTTGACAACCGGACGGACATCGCTTGTGATTGCCCATCGATTATCGACAATCAAGAATGCTGATAAGATTATCGTGCTAAAAGACGGTAAAATTTTAGAGACGGGAAATCATCAGCAACTAATGAATGAAAACGGTTTTTATGCTAACCTTTATAATAGTCAATTTGAAAGCCTAACTTCATAAAGAGGTATGTTAAATGAAAAACGATCAATTAGGACCATTAATTAAAGCTGTTAATACGTTATTTGAACGGGAATTAGATAATCAGCTTTCTGCAGCAAACGATGTTCCATATCTGACTGGGACCCAGGCCAGATTATTGGGTTATTTATTAACTCATGAGGATACAGTCGTCTACCAGAGAGATCTGGAAAATATATTTTATTTGAGTAGACCGACAATTAACGGATTGGTAAAACGACTTAGGGAAAATCATTTCATCACTGTTCTTCCATCGCCGGAAGATAAACGATTTAAACAAGTTCAGTTAACCCAAAAAACTCGAGAACAGATGCAGGCGCACCAAAAGGACTTTGAAACCCTTTTTGCCCAGATTGAAGAACGGATGACACAGGGGATGAGTCAATCCGATGTTCAAAAATTCAGAGAATTATTGGAACTGTCTGTGAGAAACCTGCAAAAGTAACAACTTGAAAGCAATTAACGGTAAAACATTTTAGACTTACTCCTTCTTGGGCAGTCAAGCAATAAAGCTTGATCGCCTAGGAAGGAGTTTTTGGATGGATGAAAAGGGGCCTTTATGCAGTTTATATTTGAATGCAAACGGAGGCTGGAATAAAATTTTAATTTTTATTCCAGCCTCCGTTAATGAAGTTGCATTATGATTGTAACTGTTTAATTGTCTATTTGGTTACGTATAGGCCTTTATAGCCGTTGCTCATTCCAGCAGGATTCCACACAAAACCGCGGATATTTGTTCGCCAGAGTTGGGCGTTGGCTGGTTGATAAAGTGGGATAACACCTTGGTCCTTCATTAAGACCTTCTCGGCGTTTACCAAATCATCATAGCGTTTAACGCGATTGTTGGCATCAGTAGTTTTCGATGCGGCAATATATTTATCATACTTGGCGTTGACCCAGTGACCGTTATTAGTTGGGTTGCTCTTGGTTAACAGATCCAAGAAGTTGATTGGGTCGGCAAAGTCGGCACCCCAAGATGAGATAACCAGGTCAAAGTCACCGCTTGTTGAACGGGACAACTTACTCTTGGTTGGAACATTGTGGATCGTAATGCTTAAACCCGGTAGCTTGTTAAATTGACTCTGAAGATACTGAGTGGTCTTCTTTGATTGATCGGTATCATCACTTAACAGTGACAGGTGAACCTTCTTTTTGCCAACCTGCTTCAGACCTTGAGCCCAGAGCTTCTTTGCTTTGGCTTCATTGTAGGCAACGCCTGATTTTTCATAGGCGTCACTGGCAAAGTCGGCACCGGTTTTCGGATTCTTGAAGAAATTGGTGGAAACAAACCCTTTTGGAGCCGTTGAACCATCACGCAGCACTTGAGTCGCTAATGATTTCTTATTGATAATCTGTGATAAGGCTTGGCGAACTTTGACGTTTTTTAAAGCCTTAACCCGCTTTTGATTCATTTCAAGATAAATGGTGGAGCCACCGACGAATTTCTTGAATTCTGGCCGGTTCTTGTATGAAGGGACCTCTTCACCAGATAGGGTGACAACATCCAGTTTGTTTTGTTGATAAAGGGAAAGTCCGGTACTTGGTGTTTTAACAACTTGGAACTTGAGAGTATCGAGCTTAACGTCTTTTTTGTCCCAATAGTTGGGGTTCTTCTTCATCGTCCAAGTATCGCTGGTTCCGTTCCAGTCGGCCAGTTTAAATGGGCCGTTATAGGAGGTTTTGGCACTGTTTGTTCCATAACTGCTTCCATACTTCTTAACTGCGGATTCCTGTTGTGGGAAGAAAGTTGGGAATGCCAGCAGCAATTTGAAGTATGGTACCGGATGACTTAAATGGACAACCAGAGTGTGCTTGTTAGGCGCTGACACACCAAGTTTGTTGGGTGACATGCGATTCTTCTGGATGGCGTTATAGTTCTTTACACCCTCAAACAAGTATGAATAACCGGCTGCCGTCTTGGGATTCACAACCCGTCGCCATCCGTAAACAAAATCGTTGGCAGTGACCGGTTGACCGTTGTTCCACTTGTCGTCTGTTCGTAGAGTGAATTTGTAAGTCAAGCCATCTTTTGAAACCTGAGTTTTGGTGGCCAAAGCATTTTCAATCTTTGAATTTGGACCGAGTCGATAAATCCCTTCACTAATTTGATAAAGGGGTGTGAGGCTACCGCTGTCGGATGCTTTTGCAGTATCCAAAGTTGAAATTTCGGAATCGGTGCTGATGTTGACCGTCTGATTTTTAGCCATCTGAGTGCTGGATTGTTTGGAAGTGTTATTTCCACATCCAGCCAGCACCAGTATGAGTGCGAGTGCTCCGGTAATTGTTAATAAGTGTTTATTGAATTTCACGATTTACCCCTCTTTTTTGACATAAAAACTGCCAGCACGTTGGTGATTGCTGGTCAGTCGTTGATTAATTTGATGAGTTACTTGGAATTTGTTAGTGTCAAGGTCAATAATATTACCATAAAATGCGGTGGGGTGGCAAATCAGTGGATTGTAGGGGGGTCCCTTAATTAGATACGATCTACTCAAATTCCTCATACGAATTCGGATCCTGTCCATCCACACGGCCATCAGGTTTGCTTAAACCATTGATTGCACTAATTTCGTCACCGGTTAGCTTAAAATCAAAGATATCTTTGTTGGCGCGTTGGTGAACTAAATTGCTCGAGCGCGGAACTGGGATGATACCTCGTTGCGTGTGCCATCTCAATATGATCTGGCCGACGTTTTTGTTGTATTTCTTCGCCAATTCCTGAATCAGTGGTTCCTTCAATGCAGCACTGCCGCGACCCAGTGGGCTCCAAGCCTCGGTCACAATCCCACGTTGCTGGTCTTCTTTGAGCATGCGCTCATTATTCCAATAAGGATGCACCTCAATTTGATTGACTGCAGGTGTGACGCCGGTTTCTTTAATCAAACGGTCTAGATGTTCAGGCTCGAAATTGGAAACACCAATTGAACGAATCAGACCACGCTTTTGAGCATCAATCATTGCTTGAAATGCTTCAACGTAGTGATCACGTTTTGGCAGTGGCCAATGGATAAGGTAGAGGTCAAAATAATCAAGGCCTAAACGGTACAAGGATTCTTGGATGGCCTTGGTTGCTTCATCATATCGATGGTATTTTCCGGGCAGCTTTGAGGTCACAAAAAACTCTGAACGAGGGATGCCTGATCGACGAATTGCTTCGCCGACCATTCCTTCGTTATCGTAGTTGGTGGCAGTATCCAAGCCTCGGTAACCATCTTTAATCGCTGCCATTGTTTGCTGGAGTCCTTGACCGCCGCGAATTTGAAAGGTACCAAATTGAATCGCAGCCATTTTGTAACCATCATTCAAAGTTATTTCAGGAATCGTTTCATTTGCCATTATCATACCTCCATACTGATTTGCCTGACCTTTCTGTTAATTAGTTACGCATAAAAGTCAGTTTATTTTTTTGTTGCTTGATTTTTGTTATCAGAATTATTGTTTGGCTTTGGTTGAACTGGTGTCTTATCGATCTTTTTAACAGTGATGTACCAGCCGACTTGCATCGATTTATTTGGGTTGATGTATTCCACACTAAAATTATAATTTTTTGCGCTTGGGCTTTTTTCGATCAGCATATTTTTTACTTCCAGGGCATCAGCCCGGCTTTCAAACCGGAGATTACTGTTTGTGCTGTATCCGCTATGTTTATTGGGGTCGTTATAAGTCTGGTTAAAAAAATCCAGATATTCTTTGGAGTCGTTCAAGGTATCACGTCCTTCCTTCCTCCATTGTACCCAACCTGGCACCCAATTTCATTGTCCATGGCTAATTAAGTTCAAAACGACGAACATTTCCATAGTATGTCCGAATTTATGTATCATTGAATTGTGTTTCACATGGTAAACCTCTAAAATATATATTATATGACGAGGAGGGGATCGTCTTGGCGAAAAATGGCTTGTTACTTGTGAATTTGGGATCACCGGTATCACCCAGTAATAAAGATGTTAAAGCGTATTTGAAAGAATTCTTGAGTGATCAAAATGTTGTCACGCTGCCGAAATGGTTCTGGCAGCCTATTTTGCGTGGGATGATTTTACCAACGCGGACGTGGCGATCAGCAACTTTTTATCAGCACATGTGGACCAAAGCAGGCTCTCCTTTGACTGCGTACACGGAAATCATGAAGCAAAAAGTCCAACAGGATTTAGCCGATTGGGATGTTCAGTATGCGATGAATTATGGGTCACCTAAAATTGTGGATGTTTTGCACGAGATGAAGGATCGTGGTGACGTTGAGATTGTCGTCCTGCCGCTATTTCCCAATTATACGCAGAGTACCCACGATACGATTATCGAAAAAGTTGAATCATCTGGAGTACCGACACATATCATCAAGAACTTTTATGATGAACCTGTCTACCAGCAAATTTTAGCCAAACAGGTGGATGAAGCTTATCCCAAGAAGAACTATGATGCAGTCATCTTCAGTTATCATGGGATTCCGATGTCGATGATTAAGAAGGGGGATCCGTATGAAGGTGAGTGTCTAGCAACGACCCGAGGCGTGATGAAGTACCTCACCAAGGTACCGAAGGATAAAGTTAAGACGGTATTTCAGTCTAAATTTGGCCCGATGCCCTGGCTGAAACCATACTTGAAGAACTATCTGATGGAACTCGCGGCTATGGGCAAACGAAATGTGTTACTGGTGACTCCGTCATTTGTTGAAGACTGTTTGGAGACAATTGAGGAGAATAATGTTCAGAATTATCAGACCTTCAAGGCAAGCGGAGGCAACGTCTTTGACGCAGTTAAGCCGATGAATGGCAGTGATGAATTTTGCCATTTCCTAGCTGACTTAAGTGTCAAGCAGCTTCAGGGAGGCGACGCCAATGAGCCAGGAAAAAACGCATAAGAGCCTTGATGAAATTAACCAGAGTGTTGAAGCCCCGAGCGTTTATGAAACTTCGTTTGTCCAGAAATTCCTGGCATACAGTGGTCCTGGCGCATTAGTTGCAGTTGGCTATATGGATCCCGGAAATTGGCTGACTTCACTTTCTGGCGGTAGTCAGTACCGTTACACATTGCTTTCAGTGCTGCTGATGTCGATTTTGGTGGCTATGTTCATGCAGACACTGTCAATTAAATTAGGCGTGGTAGCGCGCTTAGATCTTGCCCAGGCTATTGCACAGAAAGTTTCCAAGTCTGGGCGCTACACCCTCTGGTTTATCAACGAACTGGCCATGATGGCAACTGATATGACCGGTGTTGTTGGAACTGCGATAGCGTTGAAACTGCTGTTTGGATTGCCATTAGTCTATGGAATTCTCCTGACGATATTCGATGTTTTGTTAGTGCTATTATTTTTAAGATTTGGAATTAGAAGAATCGAATTTATCGTTTTGACGGCAATCCTGATTGTCGGCGTTATTTTTGGAGTTGAGGTATCCCGGGCAACCCCAAACCTGGTTCAGATTGCTGGTGGATTGATTCCGACACCCAAGATTTTAACCAATCATGAAATGCTGATTATGAGTTTGGGGATTGTTGGGGCAACCATCATGCCGCACAATGTTTATCTCCACTCTTCGTTAGCGCAGAGTCGCCGGTATGATTATCATAATCCGGCTCAGGTTAACGAAGCGCTTCGGTTTGCCAAATGGGATTCCAATGTCCATTTGGTGGCGGCATTTCTGATCAATGCTTTGCTGCTGGTGTTGGGTGGAACTTTGTTCTTCCATGCTGGCGGTCATTTGTCGGCGTTCCAGGATGTTTATGATGGTTTGAAGAACTCGGCGATTGTCGGCAACCTTGCCAGTCCGTTAATGAGTACCTTGTTTGCGTTCGCGTTGCTGATTACAGGGATGATTTCCTCAATTACCAGTACGGTGTCCGGCCAAATTGTCATGGAAGGCTATCTGCACATCCGATTACCACTGTGGGAACGGCGATTGCTCACCCGGTTTGTGACTTTGATTCCAATTTTGGCAATTGGGTTTCTGGTTGGGTTCAATGATCACGACTTTGAACAAATTATTGTGTATGCTCAGATTGCGTTATCGATTGCACTGCCGTTTACGTTATTCCCAATGGTGGCCCTGACCAGCAACCATGATTTGATGGGGGTTCACACCAACCAGCGGTATGTGACAATTGTTGGTTATCTGCTGACATCAATTATTACCATTTTGAATTTGCAGTTTGTGATCGCAGCGTTCTAAATACAGAATTCTAGATACAGCATTTTAAAATTAATAAAGTGGGGGGATTGGACTTGAAGATACTTGGAATTTTAGGCTCACACAGAAGTGACGGTGCAACCGACATGATGTTGGAAACGGTTCTGTCCGCTGTCAAGGCACCGAATACCACCGATATGGTGTACTTGGAGGATTATCCATTTAAGCCGGATCAAGGCAATCATAAAGATCCAGTCTTGGATGAACTTGAACAGAAAATGCTCGATAGCGATGTTTGGGTGATTGCTGCACCGACTTATTGGGGTGGCTTAGCTGGTAAGATGAAAGACTTTTTTGACTGTATGCGCCAACGATTGGTGCGGTTTGACCATGATGGTGGCACTCATCCAGACCGGTTTAAAAATAAGCACTACTTAAGCATTACGGATTGCTTCACTGGGACATTTGAAAACTGGGTGACCGGGGTTACCGATCAAAGTTTCCGAACCATCGACAAAGTGATGTCTGCCGCCGGTGTGATCAAGATTCATGAACTGGTATTGACTAATACATGGGGAATGAAAGAATTACCTGAGAATAAAAAACAGGCCTGCCTCAAATGGGGTGCCCGCCTGAATACTGAACAAAAGAGAGATGATAGTACATTGAAACGATATATTGAATTGTTCTTCATGGTTGCAGTGATGGCCCTGCTGACAATGGGAATTCAAGTCGGTTTGCGATTAGTTTCCACCGCTGATTTTTGGTGGCGATATGCTTCGTTTGTTCTGATCTTCTATGTGTTGTTGGGATGCATTCTTCATTTCTTTACGGTTGTGAAGCATCGACGGCGTTAATTCAAACAATATGGAGTGTGACGAAAGGCGGTTTTGCTTCCGCCGAGTAGGTTAGGCATTTCATGGCCGTCGTAGCATAACCTAGGATAATTTTTTGAGCTGAAAGCTCGGAAAGTTATTCGTAGCTATGCATAGGAAGCAGCCTTTCAAAACACGTTCTAGTTATATAAAAGCACAAAAGGGTTGTTAACAAAACGCTAGTTTTGTACAGCCCTTTTTTGATCAGAGTTTCTGCCTAACTTTATTAAGTTCTTCGGCTAATGCAGGCCGAGATGGGTATTCCGCAATTAAACGGTCAATCCATTTCGCTGCAGTTTCACGACTGCCAAAAGAGGCATAGTTCTTAATTCGTCGCCCCATTCGCCGGTAAGCTTGGCGACCGGGATGTTTTTCGTTGACGACCACATTTTGGTAATACAGTTTATTGACAATGTCTGGATAACTCGCGTAGAGATCCTTACTGTAGGTTTCTGTGAGTTCAGGATGCTGCATGACGACTTTAATGAGTTTGGCAAATTCGCGTTCTTTTGCCAATATAAAGGCATAATTTTCAGGAGTCAGCTTTTTAGCTGCTTGCTCAAGGAACTTGGAATACTGACCCTCCCAAGATCCATCTTGTTCCCGAAGCTTTTTCAGTGGTTCATATGCATCGGGATAGTTAGCAAATAATCGCGTTTCGAGGACGCCTTCTTGCTTCTGCTGCTGGTCGGTGGCATCATAAATCTTGATCAGGTATTGCTCCCAAATTCGTCGCCAACCTTGGTCTTGCTTTGAAGCTTCCAGACACAGTTCCTCAGCTCTGGAATAGTTTTTGTTAATAAGGGAATTTTGAATCTCAACTTCGCGAATTTGTGGAATGTTCTTATTTTCCTCCATAAATTTTTCAGCTTCTGATTTTTGCCCAAGTTGAATCAGTATGCGAGCATGCAGGATCTTATCATAAATTTCGGACTGAACGGTATCATAGCCTTCGTTAGCGGCTTTAATGACAGCTCTGGAAGCAGTTTGCATGGACTTGGCAGACTTGACGGTGACGAGGGGCAACACGTTGTACAGGACCTTATAGCGTTCTTCAGGCCATCCCGAAAAGAGTTTTCGTTTGAAAACGCGAACCACATCTTTAATCACAATTTCTTTTTGTGATTCCAGAATCTCGGGAGCAATGTTGGTGCTTAAGTTTTTCATTGAACCGAAGACTCGGTCAAGCGTATCGGTAAGCGCCCCGGAGCTGCTATCGGCATCACTGAGCATCTTGCCTGCGGCTTCGACGACTAACAGTAGACCGTTCATGGCGTGGTGATAGTGCCCCTGTCTGAATCGCAGCATGTATTTGTTGATGACATCGTCCAACACGTTGCAGACCACAATACAGCCTTGGTAATCAATAAATCCATAAGACTTATTCTTTCGAACGGTGCTTTGGATTAACTTTTTAGTTTGCACTAATTCTGCATCAGTATCCAAGTCACCAAATTGAGCTGTTACGTCTCTGAAAAATGTTGGATCGAATTGTGCCTGATTAATTATGAATTGTCTAAGTCCTTCTGGAGAGGCCTCGTTGACCGCTTTAATGAGTGATTGTTTTTCTTCGGAATTCATAATCGTCTCGCACTCCCCCTTAACAGTATCGGAATAATTTAAATCGATATTACCATAGATTATGCATGGTTGCTACCGCTTTCAGTTACTATGCCTTAAATGGCATGTTACAATTTCTTCGAGGTGATTTTGATGTGTGGACGTTTTATGTTTGAACCAAAAAAGAATCCAGAAATTAATCGAATCTATGAGCTGGCAACGAGTAATGGCTACCAACCAAAAATTGGTGAGGTGTTCCCATCAGACCAGACTGCATTGGTCATACCTGGACAAGATCAGGTTCAGGTTGTTGCAATGAAGTGGGGATTTCCTGGCTTCAAGCAAGGTCAATTGATCATTAATGCCCGATCGGAAACCGTCAATGACAAAAAGATGTTTGCCAAGTCTTTTCTAACGCGCAGGTGCGTGTATCCGACCTCCGGATTCTTTGAGTGGTCGAAGGATAAAGATAAATATTGGTTTAATTATGGTGACGATCCGGAACCACTTTATATTGGTGGCTTCTACAATATTTTTGATGGGACTCCACAGAGTATTTTGTTGACAACCGCGCCAAATCAATCGGTTGCAAGTATTCACGACCGGATGCCACTGATTTTGAAGAAAGACCAAATTAAGCCCTGGTTAAATAATTATGAGTTTGCGAACCGCTTCTTAACAGCTTCAATGCCATTACTTAGCTCACGGGGTGTTTAAAACATACCATTGTGTGGTATTATCTATATGGGAGCTAAATCCCAAATTAATGAAAAACATTTTGCAATCACTAGGATCTGGTCGGGGAGAAATCTCTGGCCTTTTTTGTTTGGTTTCCGGTTTGCGTGTTGCAATATCTTACACATGAGATATATAATTAAAATAATATTAGAAAAGTCTCATTTGAATATCATATATTACGAGGGAGATATTGCCATGAAAACTATGAAGAAGTGGTTGGCGTTAGGGGCGATCAGTCTTTCGACACTGGCATTCGCAGCCTGTTCGAATAACAAAAATTCTGAGACGCAATCCAAACCAATTTCGATGCCGACAACGTATAGTGCAGCCGGGAAGGCGACCCAAGCAGGTAACGACAGTACATTGAATGCTGCTGAAGTTGTTGATGCACCCTTTACCGGGATTACCCTGGCTGTTTTGCAAGATAATGTTGAGGATTCTGATGTCTATTCGCCAGGCGGTGGTGATCAACTTTTCAAGAGTAACAAGGATTTCAAAATTGTAAAGGGTGGTTTGGCCAATCTGAAACTGGATCGATCTGACAATACTGCCACGATTACGATTCGAAAAGATGCTAAATGGTCGAACGGCAGCCCAGTGATTGCCAAGGATGTTGAGTATGCCTACGAGATTATTGGTAACAAGAACACGGCCGCTGAACAGTATTCCTCAGATATGGCAACCATCAAAGGAATGGCGGCCTACCATACCGGCAAAGCCAAAACCATTTCTGGGATTACTTATCCTGACGGTCAAAACGGGAAACAAGTCGTGATTCACTACACCCGGCTTTCACCAGCGATGCAGTATGCCGGGAATTCCTTTCTTTGGGGAACTGTCGTGCCATATAACCACATCAAAAATGTCAAGATTTCCAAACTGTCATCTGCACCAGCAGTCCGAAAATACCCAGTGTTTGTAGGACCCTACAAACTTCAGAATCAGGTCCAAGGGGAATCAACCGCTTGGGTGCCTAACAAGTACTACTGGGGACCACAACCAAAGATTAAACATATCAACATCCAAGTGGTGTCATCAAGTAACGCTGCGGCAGCCTTTAAAGCCAAGAAGTTTGACTTTGCACTCGGTGGTTTACCTGCCAGTCAATACAAGTCTGTTAAGAACATCAAAGGTTATACATTGGCAGGGGCGCCAGGACTTAGTTACGGCTACTTTGGCTTTAACGTCGGTTACTTTGATACCAAGAAGAACAAGAACGTGATGTACAAACACAGCAAGATGAGCAATAAGAACTTGCGAAAGGCCATGCTGTACGCGGTCGACCTGGACAAAGTGAACAAAAAACTCTTAAGTGGTGTTCAATGGCGTCCAAATACCTTGATTCCACCAATTTTCAAAAAGTATCATGATGATAAAGCGGCTGGGTTCCCATATGATATGGCCAAGTCCAAGCAATTACTGAAGGACGCTGGTTACAAGAAGAAGGGTAAATGGTATGTTCAACCAAATGGCAAGAAGCTGACCATCCACTTCGGTGCCATGCAAGGTTCAGCTGCCAGCAACGAAATTTCCCGTTATGAGGTTCAACAATGGCGTAAATTGGGCTTGAACGTTCAAATGACGAATGGCCGACCACTTGAAATCAATAGCTTCTACTCAATTTTGGGCGAACCTAAGCAAAATAAGATCGATGTTTTTGTTGGTGGCTGGCAGTTAACTTACGAGCCCACTCCAACTCAATTCTATGGCGAAGATGCCACCTATAACATGGGGCATTTTGTTACCAAGAAGAATACCGAACTGCTTAACAGTCTGAACAATAGTAAAGCCTGGAATCAGAGCTATCGGACCAAGCAATTCAAGAAATGGCAGGAATACATGAACGAGCAGGCTGCTTATGCGCCTCAAAGCACTTTGCTGAGCTTCACACCGGTTAACCATCGGCTGAAGAACTTTAAGCAGGCAGCTTACAATAATTATCTGTTCCCGACTTTCTGGGATAATTTGGAATTGACGTCGAACCAGCCTAAATGAAAGTAAATTAAACGAGTGATATGAGAAGACTTTTTCTCTCATGTCACTCGTTTTTGTGTTTATAGTAAATCATTTCCTATCTGAAGTGAACTTGATAAAGGTTTGATTCATTATTAGTAGAGATATCATCAAAAAAATCGGATGACATTGACGCTTAGAAACCGCGAACCATCAACCGCAAACTTTCCGCCGAAATGGCAAAGGCAACAAATACTTGCTGGTAAAGATTCTGAAACTTTGTATATTGGATGTAGAACTAAAATAACTTCAAAGTGAGGTGCCCCATGACAAGTCTATCGACACATGGTTCGGCTACAAATCGAAACAAGATTATCTGGATGTTAATTCTATTTATGGTGATTGAAAAAGTTCTGGAAAACGGCGTGCTGGTGCCGGCTATCTTGAAGATGCCATTTGGAGACTTGACCAGTAATCTCTTGTATAAAGGGATAGAAGTGTTGCTGGTCTTGGGCCTGAACTATTGGTTGGTCAAGCAGAAACTATATTTTTCATTCGCCCTTAATTTCAAGACAATTATCTTTATGGTTGGTGGAATTGGCTATATTAGCTTGTTTATCCACTCGGGATCGGTTAAGTTTCTTTTCCCAACTTTGGGATTAGCTTTGCTGACAGCTATTTCTGAAGAACTTCTTTATAGAGGTGTCATTTTTGTAGACTTACTAAAGATATTGACCGCTCGACATGCGAGCGGTCTAAATATCATCACTGCGGTGATTGTGTCCAGCCTCTTGTTCAGTCTCCAGCATCTTAGTAACCTAGCCAGTCAGTCTTGGTTGGCTACGGGATGTCAATTAATTCAAACTTTTGGAATGGGTGTCCTCTTTGCCGCAGTGTATCTCAGGACAAGCTCACTTTCCTTAGTGATATTTACACACTTTATCATCGACTTCCCGATGATATATTTGAGCCAGATTAGTGTCGCTGCCTCTCGATCTGCCGGCATTGAGACACAACCCTCTGTACTGGGTTCGATTATCGTGGCTTGCTTATATGTTATCTGTGGGATTATTATCTTTCATTCACATTTAAAGGACCGGTTGGTAAAAGCTCTGAACAAGTCTTGATCAAACTTCCCAACCTCACACATTAAAATTCCCGATCCCGATAATCTTCCCAATTGGGCATCTTCGAGTGATTCTCCTTGGCGGTTTTGATGTCATGGTAAAATCTGACCTTACGTTTGATATGACGCTCGTTTTTTTCCAAGAGGGCCAGTTGTTCCAGCACCCGCTGATAATGATTGTCCAAGATCTCACAGGTTTTATCCAAATTAGCATCATCGTCCTGTGCTTCGAACAATTCCTGCAGTTCCTTTAACGTCATGCCGGTATCTTTGAAGCAGCAGATTGCCCCCAGCCGGTTGAGGTGCTGCTGGGTGTAAGCCCGGCGTCCCTTTAACCGCGGAATGTCATATAACAACCCCAAATCCTCGTAATAGCGCAGTGTTGTAGTCGGCAGGTGATACATTTTTGACACTTCGGTGATTGAATAGGTTTTCACAGTCGTCGTTTTCAATTAGTAGCCTCCAGAAGTAAAATAATTTTACTTCAAGTATACTTGAAGTGTTACATTTAAGCTAAACAAATCAGGAGATGGGGAAATGTATAAAGCATCCAAAGATCGGTACGATAAAATGGTTTATAACCGCGTGGGCAAAAGCGGCTTGAAAATTCCTGCTTTAAGCCTTGGCTTGTGGCATAACTTTGGAAGTGTCGATTCATTTGAAAACCAAAAGGCGATTATTCATCAAGCCTTTGATTTGGGAATCACCTACTTCGATTTAGCCAATAACTATGGACCGGAACCAGGAAGTGCCGAGGAAAACTTTGGCCGGATTATGGCAGGCGACATGAAGCCATATCGGGATGAAATGATCATTGCCAGCAAAGCTGGTTACTACATGTGGCCAGGCCCATACGGTGAGTGGGGTTCTCGCAAGAACATCATTGCCAGCGCCAACCAGAGTTTGAAGCGGATGGGCTTGGACTATGTTGATATCTTCTATTCTCATCGTTTGGATCCTGACACACCACTCGAAGAAACTGCGCTTGCATTGGATGAGTTGGTTCACGAAGGCAAAGCATTGTATATTGGCATTTCGAATTATGATGGCAAGCAAACTGAAGAAATTACCAAGATTTTCAACGATTTGAAGACGCCATTTGTGATTCACCAGCCCCGGTATAACATGTTCGACCGTCATATCGAAAACGACTTGTTCCCAGTTTTGAAGAAGGAACACAAAGCAGCTGTCAGCTTCAGTTCACTGGCACAGGGCTTGTTAACAGACAAGTATCTTAATGGGATTCCAGCCGATTCACGGGCTCATAAGTCGACCAGCCCATTCCTTCACGAAGAGCAGGTTGAAGAAACCATCAAGACGGTTAAGAAACTGAATCAAGTTGCCGCCGATCGTGGCCAAACATTAGCTGAAATGGCATTGGCTTGGAACTTACGCGAACCAGAAATTGCCAGTGTCCTGGTTGGGGCTAGTCGCCCAGAACAATTACTCGACAATGTCAAAGCTTTGGACAACCTTGAATTTTCTAGCGAAGAGCTTAAGAAGATTGACAATATTCTGGCAACTCAAAAACCAATTAAATAGCAGACAGAAAGGCAGTCGAAAATTTTCGACTGCCTTTGTTATATATTTCAACTACCCATTGATGGTTGACTGGAAGTATAAACTGCTCGATACTTCAGCACAATATTGGCTTTCTTCTGCGTTCCAACTGAAGACCATTTACCTTGAGTCTTCTGGTAAACAAACTTTGGTGAAGTTCCATTCAATTGAACGAAGAACTTACCATCACCTGATTTACGAACCCGATAGACTTTAGTCTTACTATCGGGTGAAAGGGTTGTTGCAGGATCCGTCTTGTTATAAGCGACGATACTCTGGCGGATCATATCTTTATATTGATTGGTCTGATGGCTCTTCATGATGATCCCGACAATTCCGGCGATCACAATTAACACCATCAACGAAAGCATGACCCACATGATATTGGCCCGCTTGGCGTTTTGGGCCTTTTCTTTTTCATTCATTCTATATCACCTCATCTGGAATCCGTTAAATCGGAAACACTTACATGTTAAATGTATCACACATAGCGAGGTTTGAGAAAATTATTAGTTTGTCGTTAGTGAATATCCAGGCCGACTTTGGCTTTCATTGTCAAAATTCGTTTGACGGCCGCGTTGATGTGTTTGACTGAGATTTCTTTTTTGGCAACTGCACGACGCAACTCAGGGATGCCGCGCTTATAATCGCTGGTCAAAAGAACATCGTTGCCGGCTTTGAATGCAGCAACGTCACGGTAGACATGGTGCGAGACGGCATAGTTACCAACTGCCTGCATCTGCAGGCTATCAGAGACGATGACGCCCTTGAAATGCAGATCGTTTCTCAGCAAACTGATATCTTTCTTGGATAGTGAAGCAGGCTTGTGTGGATCGATTTTTTTCAAAATAATGTGCGTGACCATGACGGAATCAACACCACTGTTGATTCCAGCCTTGAATGGTAGAAAGTCCATTGTCTTGAAGGATTTTAGTGACCGGTTCACGCCCGCTGATCCGGTGTGAGTGTCTGCGGCAGAACCGTAACCAGGGAAATGTTTGAGGGTAGCTGCGACATGCTGGCCTTGAATTGCGGGCACACTCTTAGAAATATACATCGAGGTATTCTTGTACCCTTTACCGATTGTCCGATCATAGATAAAACTGCTGCGGTGCTTGGAAACGTCGGCAACCGGTGCGAAATCCCAGTTAATCCCGAGTGAATGTAACTGTTTAGCTTGGTAGCGGTACATTGAAAGAACTTTCTTCATGCCGCCTCGATGAAGCGCCTGTTGAGGGGACAAGTAGTATCTGTGACCGGAAATCCGTTTATTGGAACTGAGTCGCGACACAGTTCCGCCTTCTTGATCGGTTGAAATGGTCAGCGGGATTTTCGCACTATGCTGATAGCTTTTTAGTCGAGACTTAAATGATGATCGGGTGCCGACATAATTATTGCCCATCAAGATAATCCCGCCTAAATGGTATTTCTTAATGTTGTATTTGGTGGCAGATTTATTATTAGAAACTGCGGTGACGAACAATTGACCGATTTTCTCGTTCAAGGTCATATGCTTAATCCGGTTATCGATCTTTTGAGATGTCGTCATTTTATGGTGAGTCCCCGATGCAATTGTTTGAGGATTATTACCAGGGACAGAAAGCCCTAGCCCGCATGAAATAACTGCGATTGATGCGAATGTTACCAGTGGTTTAAAATGAATGGTCATGAACGCTCGTCTCCTTATATGTACATATTATGTCAATATAACCAGTATATGATAAAAGTGAACGCATGAATCATAATTATTATAATTTGGTATATTTTATGATGAATCAGCGGTTCAAACATAAGGTGTACAATATTCTCATCATATGTATGGGAGGACATCGTCATGGATATTCTGTTGCTAATTATTGTTGGCTTTATTATTGGAACGGTCGTCATTACCCTTGGAGGTGGTGGGGCTGCGTTTTATCTGGGTATCTTGACGACGGTGTTTGGACTGGGACCGGCAAGTGCAGCAGCAACCTCACTGGTAACCTCATTTCCATCACTGTTAATTGGATCGTATTCCTATTTCAGATTACATAAAATCAAATTAAGAATTGCTTGGCGAATGATCATCTTTGCGGTGCCATCCGTCATAGTTGGTTCACTGTTATCCCCATATATTCCGGAGAAAATTTATCAGTACATTATCGGAGGCATTTTGGCTATTTTGGGTATTCAAACCCTGTTTAGTAAGCAGAATAGCGGCAAAAAGCCAAATAAGTGGCTGGCGCCCGTCTATGGTGTGATCAGTGGATTGATGGTCGGGATTGGTGGTTTGAGCGGCGGCGGTCCAGTGGTTGCCGGTTTGTTGGTTATGGGAACCGACATGGTCACGGCTGCGGCAACCTCTTCATTGGTGCTCGTGGTGATGACCGCAACTGGCTTGGTGTTTCATTTATCAGCTGGTAATGTTGACTGGTCGGTGGGTCTTGGCTTAATGGCAGGCGCAATTTTGGGATCGTTTTTGGCCCCGGTTCTTCTGGGCAAATTGGACCCGCAAAAATTTACGAAGTATATTAAACCCGTTTTAGGTGTCTTGTTAGTTGTCATGGGAACCTTTACCGCATTTAAATAAAATTGTTTCCAGAAATGGATTTGCTCCCACGGTCTATTAACAAATTCAAGGTTCGCGTTTGGTTTGCGAACTGATTTAATTTAAAAAAGTTGAAACTTATTCTTGCTCATTACCTGACGTCATGGGATATAAAAGAATCAGGAGGTGATAGCGATGTCGACATATACTACTGGAGAGTTCGCAAAACTGGGTGGTGTTTCGATCAGAACCATTCAATATTATGATCAGAAGGGGATCTTGAATCCTACCAAGATTTCTGATGGTGGCCGGCGTTTATATACTGACAAGGAGTTGCAGGCACTCCGGCTCATTCTGTTGTTAAAATCAATGGGATTACCGTTAGCGACGATCAAAGATGTTTTGTCCGAAGATAATTCAACACAAGTCTTGTCATTGATGCTGACCGAACAAGAGAAGAAGCTTAAACATGAAATGACAATGACTGCCGGTCAACTGGAAACACTTCGTAAAGTGCAAGACAGTCTTTCTGATTACGAACTGATCTCCCAAAACGACCTTGACGGCATCGAAAATATCATGCAAAGCAAACCAAAGTTAAGAAGATTTTATTGGTGGATGTTCTTTTGGGGCATCTTGATGGATGTACTGGAAGTTTTCGCGGTAGCTGTGTGGATTGTTTCAGGCAACTGGGTTCCTGCGGCAATCATTTTCCCACTGGTCATCGTGGCAGCAGTTGTCATTGTGCGCGAGTACTACATCAAGGTGGAGTACATTTGTCCGAACTGCCATCAGTATTTCAAGCCAAGTTGGCGAGACTTCATGTTTTCAAAGCATACGCCTAAGACACGGAAGTTAACTTGTCCTCACTGTGGTTATCGCGGATACTGCGTTGAGGTTTATGATGTGAAACAAAGTGTTGAATAACAAAGTGCCTGATCGTTAGTCCGCGATCAGGCACTTTTTGTGTATTATTTATTTTCCAAAATCTGGTTCATCGCGCTATCAGCTGAACTCTTGTACATGGTCCCAAACTTATTAGTGTGAACCATTAAGTAATAGAGCCGGTAGAAGTTCAGTCGTTCATTTGCTCCTGGATCCAGTGGATAAACCGCATTGTAGGCTGCATAGAAATCAGCATCAAAGCCACCGAATACTGTGGTGATACCTAAATCAAATTCCCGGTCACCATAGAATGATGCTGGATCAATTAAGGCTGGTCGGCCGTCCGCCAGGAACATATAGTTGCCACCCCACAAGTCACCGTGTAACAACGATGGTTCACTGTCGTGTTTCGACAGCTTATCGAGAATCACTTCGCGAACCTGTTTGTATTTGCTGTCGTCGCTGGCATTCCAGAGATGTTTCTTCAGCAAGGCGTCACGGAGTCGATCTAAACGATGGTCCACAAATAATTCACTCCAAGTGTCAGTCCAACTGTTGTCGAAACTTTCGTCATTGCTGACATAGGGCAGGTCGAAGCCAAACTTTCCGTTCTTACTATAATGTTCATGCAAATTGGCAACCAATTCACCTAAATCACTTTGACTGCCCGAACCTGATTCCAAAAAGTTCAGCAACAAATAGGCATTACCATCAATTTGCCCGTTGCCAAGCACACGCGGTGCCAAGACATTGGCCTCCTCGAATGCTTTTAGCCCAGCAATTTCACCTGCATAAAAATCTGCTGTGGTGTGTGGTTGAACCAACAGGAAGTATGTGTCATCCTTAGTTTCTAATCGATATGCTTGATTAACATCACCACCGCCAACGGGGACTGCTTTGGTAATCTCCTTGATTGGCAGCTGTGATAGCCATTGATCATCCATTGAATAATCACCTCTGGGTTCATTGTAACTGAAAATCGAGAAATATGTGTACTTTGATAATTGCCTATGGAAATAAATCGGGTTACCATTAAATTTAGATGGATTCTGCTGACTATCATTTAAGGAAAAGGAGCGGTTCACATGAATTATTTACAAGTTGCGAAGCCTTTAACACTAACCAATGGACAACGAATTAAGAATCGCTTTTTCAAGTCTGCAATGAGTGAAACGATGGCGGAAAATCATCAACCGGATCATCGATTTGCAAAGTTGTACGGTACTTGGGCAGCTGGCGGATCTGGGGTCATCGTCACTGGTAATGTAATGGTTGACCACCGTGCCCTAGCTGAACCGGGCAATGTGGTTGTAGAAGATGAAGGCAGCTTGCCAATGCTTCAAAAATGGGCTGAAGCGGGAACTAGAAACCACACCCAATTGTGGATGCAGCTGAACCATCCCGGCAAGCAGTCACCAAAGTATTTGTCAGCACAACCAGCTGGACCGAGCGCAATTCGGATTGATGGACCCAATGCTAAATATTTTAACGTGCCACGTGCGCTCACAAACTCAGAAATTTATGCGATTATTGACCGCTTTGTCCATAGTGCGGAAATTGCCCAAAAAGCTGGGTTTACCGGTGTTCAGATTCATGGGGCATTTGGATATCTGGTGAATCAGTTTCTATCACAAAAAGATAATCAGCGGACAGATGAATTTGGTGGCTCAATTGAAAATCGAATGCGGTTTCTGATTAAGATTTATCAAGGAATCCGGGAAGCTTGTGGTGCTCAGTTTGCGATTAGTTTAAAGTTAAGTGTTCTCGACTTGAGACCGGATGGGTTCACGGAGCACGACTCAATTGAAGTTGTTGAAAAAATGGCTGAGCTTGGGATTGACTTGATTGAAATTGCCGGGGATGATTATGAAGATTCAACGGTTGGCTTTTCCGGGTATGCGCACATGTTGAGGCAGTTAGTGAATGTTCCAATTGTGCTCAGCGGTGGATTTCGGACTATTTCGACCATGGAAGAGGCGATTGGCCGAGATGATGCGGATATGATTGGAATCTGCACGCCGATGGTAGTCATGCCTGATTTGCCGAACCGGATTTTGAATGGTGCTTATCAAGCTGTTCGGCTACCCCTGACGATGGGAAGTCGACGGTTGGATGAAAAATACACTGCTGCATTCGTGATTGCGTACTGTGAACAGCAGGCTCGTCGGATCGCATCAGGTAAGCAACCACAGCTCTATTCAAGTGGTTGGCGAGCACTGGCAGCCAGTGTTGCAATGCACGGTCCGGAAGGCTTAATCCCACGCCGGGCACAATAAAGAAAATAATAAAGGATTGGAAGAAAGGCATGTCACAAAGATTTGAACCAAATGATTTAGCTGAATTAAAGGATATGTATGACGTGATCGTGATTGGATCAGGAGGTGCCGGCTTAACGAGTGCCATCCAGGCTTCAGAGCTGGGACTCAAACCGGTGATTCTGGAAAAAATGTCAACCGTTGGTGGAGATACCAAACGGGCTTCTTCTGGCATGAATGCAGCGGAAACCTTTGTGCAAACCGAACACGGAATTGAGGATAGTGTTGGCAAATTCTACTACGAAACTTTGCGTGGCGGACACGGCCAAAACGACCCGGAATTGCTTAAATACTTCACTGAGCATAGTTCGCGGGCAATTGAGTGGTTATATAAAGAAGGCGTTCAGTTAGACGACCTCACAATTACCGGTGGCATGAGCGTTCCCCGAACTCATCGCCCTCACACAACTGAACCAATTGGTGCGTATTTGGTGAATGGATTGTTAGAACAGGTTCGGGCCAAGCAAATCCCACTATTCTGTGGGGCTAAAGTAACCGCAATTAATGGTCAGGATAAAGTGTCTGGCGTTCAAGTGCAAACCGCAAACGGTAACCAAGCCATTCAGTCAAAAGCTGTCATTATCGCGACTGGTGGTTTTGGTGCCAACAAAGCGCTACTGGCGCAATATCGACCAGACTTATCCAAATACAAAACCACTAATCAGCCCGGAAATACCGGGGATGGTATTTTAATGGCAGAAGATATTGGCGCTCAAGTTGTCGACATGGATCAGATTCAAGTCCATCCAACTGTCCAACAAGATACTGACCACGTATACTTAATTGGAGAAACCGTTCGAGGTGAAGGTGCCATTTTAGTCGATCAAGATGGCAAGCGGTTTGTGAACGAAATGGAAACCCGTGACAAAGTTACCAATGCGATTAATAAGCTTGGTGGCACGGGTGCCTACTTAATATTTGACCAATCAGTCCGTGATCGTGCCAAGGCAATTGATTTTTACAATAGTGTTGGTTTGGTGAAGAGCGGTTCTGATTTGGGAGAACTTGCAGAAAAATCCGGAATTGATGGGGAAATGCTTAATCAGGCAGTGGACAAGTGGAACCGGTCAGTTTCCGATCGGTTGGATATGGCATTTGGCCGTAAAACCGGCTTGCATGTCCTCGACAAGCCACCATATTATTCGATTCACATCTCACCGGCAGTTCATTACACGATGGGTGGCGTAAAGACCAATGACCAGACTCAAGTGCTTAAATCAGGTGGTGAGCCAATCCAAGGGCTATACGCAGCCGGCGAAGTTGTCGGTGGTCTCCATGGGTCTAACCGAATTGGTGGAAACTCGATTGCAGAAACCGTCATTTTTGGTTTGCGTGCCGCCCAGCAGGTTCGGGATTATTTTTTTGATATGTGATCATTGTTCACACCAATTGTTACCGTGGTCGAAGGAAATTATTTTGTTGAAGAACCTATTATTAGGCTGTCTCAGTTTATTATCAACATGTTGATTACTGGCTTCCAGAAAAAGTTTCCTGTTAAATGTGTGGTTCATTTATATCTTTCAGGAATGCGCTAATGGATAATTAGTTGTAATTATCTGTTGAGACTTGTGATGTTTAGTAAATAATTACTAATGCTTGTATACAACCTATAACCATTAAAAAGCACCACAAGAACTGAAACAAAAAGCGTTAATCTATAAAATCTATTGCGCTTACTACTTTTTCGGATGATATAGATTGGCATGAATGCGGCAATTGATGGAATTAGGGAGGATGCTAGTGACAATAGTAGCAAAAAAGCCTCTTCTCTGCTCTCGTTTTTCCTTCTTTTATCAAAACTTACTTTTGGATTATGTGGTGAGTTATTATATGGTCTCGGAGATGAGGGGTCACAGCATTTTAAAAGATTATCTATGGATTTGCCATATAAATTACTTAAAATGATCAGATTATCCAAATCAGGATACCCTCGCCCATTTTCCCATTTGGATACTGATTGTCTTGAAACTTGTAGAACGGTAGCTACATCATTCTGAGATAGACCAGCTTGTTTACGTGCTTCTTTTAAGCTATTTAAAACCCTTAGAATAATAATCACCCCTATAAACGTCCTTAAATATACATTATAAACATTTCTTTAAAAAAATCTATACTCTAAATTATAAATACTGACACTAAGCTTTATCTCGCATGTTTACCTCCACAAACTGTTTTGTAAACTGGTGGTTTACGTTTGATGAGGTAAACAAATAGCTTCTTTATTTTATTCCTCATTCAAGAAATAATTACCTCTGTTAACAATTTTTCAATACGTATTGATTTTTAAATGGAGGGAATTTATGAAGCTTAAATAGTATAGTGTTTTACTGATGGCTGGAATGTCATTTGCAGGAATTATTGTTCCGAGTCTCACTGTATCAGCAAATAAGGGTTCATTCCGCACAAACCACGTTCAAGGGCAATCAAACGTTCCGGTTGATAATAGTCCGGTTATTACCGATCCATCGAATGATTTTTTACCAACTAACCTCGCTCAATATGCAACAATTGATTATAATGAGAGTACCGACGAGACGACGGTGGCCATTACTGATTATCATATGCGTCAATTGTTAATTAAGGAAGGCGTTAGTCCTGCTGAACTCGGACATTATGGCTTTACGAGATCTAATGGTGTTACAAAAATAATTTGGCATGGTAAAGCTCGACATGGCAATGTGGACTTATATCTCTCAAGAAACACAATGGTTATGTACCATGCATTATCTGGCGCAGCCGGGTTGGTTGCGATAATTGTGGAAGCCTATTTTGGACAATATGCTTCCGCTGCTAAACAATTTGGAAAAGTTATAGCAGAGACAATTGCAGCAGGTAATACACATAACGGAAAGGTTTTCTCTGCCAGACACTGGACTGATATTTCAGTTCATAATCAATAATTATGAGGTGTGAGTGATTAGATGATTCAAAAAAAGAAGCTACAGAATTATTCAAAATGGTTCCAGATTTTAGATCGTTTATCAAATCTAATGATAAGTGCTGGAATTATCTCAACAATTGTGATTATCATCTCTGGAAATGGGTATGCGTACATTGCTGATGTAATTGTAACTTTCTTTATCATTATTTGGTTGATAACCTTTTTTGCTGAGTCATTTTTACACTTATCTAAACATAACTGACTTGATGTGGTCTTTTAATGATCAACATTTAACGATTAATATGAAGCAAGTAGCTCCCAGCTGAATAGCTATCGGGCTGCTTGCTTTTTTGTGTAATAAAAATCGTTGTATATCTGGTTATACTATGGCAATTGCGAAATAGTGTTGATGCGTTACCGGATCCGGCATTGTGACAAAAATAAAGAGGACTCAGTTATCACCAAGTCCCAATCGTTTAAAATAGCTGATCAATTTCATCAAATTCTGCTTCACTTAACTTTACATCAAGCGCCTTAGCATTGCTGTCTACCTGTTCGGGAATCCTTGCGCCGGGGATAACGACACTGATGTCTGGATTGGCAATGTACCAAGCCAAGATGATTTGAGCAACGGTCGCTTGATGTTTGTCGGCGATTGTTTTCACTCTACCTAAGCTATCGATAATGCCACTGAATTCTTCTGCCGAGAACTTACTGAACTTGCTAGCATCATTCTTGCCATATTTACCTGTCAGTAAACCCATTGCCAATGGTAAATAAGGGATGAACGAAATGTTGTTGTCCTTGAGATAAGAAAAGACTTCTTTCTCAGCTTGCCGGTGAACCAAGCTATAATGGTTTTCAACCACGTCGACTTGGCCGTCTGCATTGGCTTCCTTGATCTGGTCCAGGGAGAAATTAGAAACCCCAATTGCCCGGATCTTACCGGCCTTTTTCTCCTCAGCCAAAGCATTCACGGCTTCGGCTTTTGGCGTGCGATCGTCTGGAAAATGAATATAGAAGATATCGATGTAATCGGTGTTCAGACGCTCCAATGCCTCATCAACGGACTTCTTTAGGAACTTGGGGTCGTTATTTGGCTTCAAGTCGTTATTGGGATCTTGAGCCGCTTTAGACGCAATGACGATCTTGGAGCGGTCATAATCTTGAATCACATCACCAATGAGTTCCTCGGATTTACCCAAACCATACATAAAGGCCGTATCTAATAAAGAAATGCCATCATTAAGTGCTGCTTTGACCACAGCAACCCCATTTTCATCTTTGAGGCCATCAAATAAATTGTGGCCGCCAACTTTATTTGTGCCTAATCCCAGTGGGCCGGTAGTGACGTCACTTTTGCCGATTTTAACTAAATGATCCAATTGAAATTCCTCCTTCAAATCAAAATGGGTTGAAATAAATAATTTCCAACCCATTTTGCGTATTTATAGATTAGTCGTCATAAGGTCCCTTACCCAAGTATGCATTAATCATCCAAATATTCTTGTCAATTGCTTCTTTAAAACCGTTCAGCATATCTTGAGTTGGGAAATCTTTTTCTTCATCAGTAACTTCGATGCCCTTTTGGTACTGGTCACGTAAGTATCTGAATTGATCAACCAGACGCTGCATGAAATCGCGCATGGTTAACTGATCCCAGGTTACTTTTTCATCGGGAAGGCCAGTATTTTCGATAAATTCATGTGTGGTTGCGAATGGTGATCCGTTTATAGCGATCAGTCGTTCTGCCACATTGTCCAATTGATCTGCCAACTCGTCATTATAGTCATCCATTAGTGGGTGGAGTCTAAAGAAGTTCTCTCCACGCATATACCAATGGGTTTGCTGGATGTTGGTTTGCAACTGACTTAAATCAGCCACCAATTGGTTCAACTGTTCACGGGTCTTTGGAAAATCATATTTGTCTGCCATCATATTACCTCCCAATAAGATTGTAGTCGCTTACATCCATAGTGTAACTGATTGGGAGAGTGGGTATCAAGAAAGTTGCTCTTTAAAATGTTTAGTGGTCGCGGGGGCCGGTAACCGTAGGATCTTGTTGAGCTTGTGGATTTGGGATCGGCGATGCTTCTTCCAGCTTTGAATCCTTCGAGGTTTCTAACATATGAACATAGACCAGGAAGCTGACGAACGCAGCTGCTGATACATAATAGAAGAACCAATCTTCGTGGCCGATATGTTTGAGCCAGAGTGCGATGTATTCAACACTGCCCCCGAAGATCGCAACTGTCAGACCATATGGGAAGCCGACACCAAGTGCCCGAATCTCGGTGGGAAATAGTTCAGCCTTGACGATTGCGTTAATTGAAGTGTACCCGCTGACAACTAACAGGCCACCCAGCATCAGCAGGAATGAGGCAACTGGACTATCGAAGGATTTAAGTCCCATAAAAATGGGGACTGTCAATAGCGTGCCGCCAATTCCAAACCAGTAAAGCAGCGGCTTACGACCGATTTTGTCCGAGATGTGGCCAAAGAGTGGCTGTAAGCCCATGAAGATTAATAATGCAACGAAATTAATCATCGTGACCAGTTTAGGTGCCAATCCCAATGAGTTAATCATGTATTTTTGCATGTAAGTGGTGTAAGTGTAAAAGGCGATTGTCCCACCAAAGGTTAATCCCATAACGGTGAGCACCTGGTTGGGATATTTGGCAAGTTCATGCAAGGTTCCTTTGGCAGCTTTTGACTTTTCTGATTTTTTAAATTGATTGGTTTCATCCATTGAAAGTCGGAGATACAGCACAATCACAGCCCCGACCGCACCGATGGCGAAGGGAATCCGCCAGCCAAATGCTCTTAATTGTGCATCGGAGAAGACTGCTTGGAGAACGATTTGAACGACCAGCGCAATTAGTTGGCCACTAATAAGGGTGACGTATTGAAATGATGCGTAGTAGCCCCGGCGTCCGGCTGTGGCCATTTCTGATAAATACGTTGCAGAAATCCCATATTCGCCACCAAGTGACAGGCCTTGAACCAGTCGGATACAAACCAACAGAAGTGGTGCAAACACACCAATTGTGCTGTAAGTGGGGATAATAGCGATTAGCAAGGATCCGGTTGCCATGATACTGACAGACAGCGTCAATGCAGATCGCCGACCCTTTCGATCTGCGTATTTACCCATAATAAAGCTACCAAATGGCCGCATCAGGAAACCGACCGCAAAGATAGCGGCGGTACTCAGCAGTTCAACAGTTTGATCCCCGTCCGGGAAAAAGTCGCCGGCAAAATAAATTGCAAAAGATGCATAAATGTACCAGTCAAACCATTCAATCATATTGCCCAATGAGCCTTTGATAATGTTGCTGGTAATCCGCTTTTGACTATATACTTGCATGCTGATAACCTCCTTGAATAAAGTTGGTGGCAGAAACCGATTAGA
The DNA here is from genome assembly GCF_001434145.1 of Lentilactobacillus otakiensis DSM 19908 = JCM 15040. Taxonomy (GTDB): domain Bacteria; phylum Bacillota; class Bacilli; order Lactobacillales; family Lactobacillaceae; genus Lentilactobacillus; species Lentilactobacillus otakiensis. The sequence continues at coordinate 147,414 of NZ_AZED01000003.1, forward strand.
TATTCTCTAATTAGTTCCATAGTATAGGTTAATTATTCATGGCACGCAAGAGAATATGTTAGGAAACATAACATAAGGCAAAATAAAAATCAGCCAGATTCTCGTCTAGCTGATTTGGGGGATTTACTATGCAACAATTGATTCCAATCTTAGCAAATGGTCAATTTCATATGTTGGGCTGGTCTTGGTTGTGTTTTGTTGATGATGCGGGTTGAACCACACGGAGTCTAGGCCATAGGCGGATGCTCCCTTAATATCTGATGTCAGTGAATCGCCAATGACAAGGGATGCCGATTTAGAGAAACCGTTAATTTTCCTCGCCACATAGTCAAAGAATGCCGGATCCGGTTTTTGATAGCCAATCACTTCAGATGCAAAGACACTCGTAAAATAGGGTGCCAGTCCAGATTCACTTAACCGTCGACGCTGAGTCTTGGCAATGCCGTTGGTAACCACATAAATGTCATGATTGGCACTCAAGTCTGCCAGTAATTCCTCCGCGTGGGGCATCTGAGTATGCCCTTCTGCCAAGTAACTGCGATATTTGGCTTCATAAGCTTGGCCATCAACCTGCTTACCATATTTTCCGAAGAAGAGATTAAATCTGGTGTCCAGCAATTGTTCGCGGGTGATTTCTTTACGCTCATATTGCTGCCAAAGATGCTCGTTCAGTTCATGGTAGTCTTCATAGATTGTCGGTGTCAGTTCTTCGCCGATGTTTTCAAAAAGTTTCTGCATTGCGTGCTGTTCTGAAGCTTGAAAATTAAGCAGGGTGTCATCGACATCGAATAATAGAGTGGAATACTTCATTGGGCATTACCTCGCGTTTATTTTGTTTAATTCTATCACAAAAATTTCTGACTAAATCATTTAAAATTGTGCACCTCCCCGTCGTTAGAGTGATACGATTAAATTAATACATAGATATGGAAGGGGAATCTGAACATGTCAAATCAAATCACATTGTATCAACACGGCACGCTCGCATTATTGGTGCCTGGGTTGCTAACAGGCACGATTACAATGGCTGAACTGTTAAAGCATGGTGATACGGGCATCGGAACCGGTGAAGGCCTTGATGGTGAGCTGATCATTCTTGACGGCAAACCATATCATGTTCACGGAACGGGTGACATCACGATTGCCCCGGATTCATTTACAATGCCATTTGCCAACGCCCATTTTGCCCGCTATTCACCACTGGCAGAGCTGGAGAACGTTGACGAGGCTGATTTGAATCAACAAATGATTTCATTGAGTCGGGCCAGAAATACCTTTTTCTCGGTTGAAGTTCACGGGGTATTCTCAAATGTTCAGACAAGGGCTGCCGTCAAATCAAATCCACCATATAACACATTGGCCGAAACAGCTGAAAATCAAAGTGTCTTCAATCGGGATCAGGTCAAAGGAACTTTAGTGGGCTATTATTCACCTGAATTATTTGAAGGGGCAACGGTTGGCGGCTTCCATCATCATTTCATCTCTGACGATCATCAATTTGGCGGCCATGTGCTTAGCTTTCATCTTGATAAGGGGGATGTTAGTTATCAGTTGTTTGACACATTTGAACAACATCTACCTGTTGGAAATAAGCAATATATGGAACATGATTTTTCGAATGACGACATTGCAGGTGGCATTCATCAGTCGGAATAGTCGCACTTGTTAATGAATTATATCAATCATAGTAATCATAAAGAATAACAGGTATAACCTTTTAGTAAATGTAATAATAACATTAGTAAAAAATGTGCGCTTGCCGTGATCCTTGCGGCGAGTGCATTTTATTATGCGATTTTTGTGAATTTGTATGCCAATTAGATTTTAGGGTTGATTTATACGGATGAATCCGTTAACATAACACATTATGGACGCAGGTTATTTTTCGCTGGCAAGTATAAATCGCTGCGAAAATGAATGTAAGCGTTACTATAGCAATGTTTGCTTATAGTTGTATTTAATATTTTTTGGTTAAGATTTGTGCGATTTGTTATGTAACCCCTTTCAACCCTTTCGAAATGGGATACGACATTAATGAACGCTACAGATAAGAATTACAAAGGAGAATTGTCATGGAAAAGGTTGCTGTAACAGAAAAGAAAATCTCCAGTGGATTTATTTATTTTTTCGGTTCATTCGGTGGGATTTTATTTGGATATGATATTGGTGTAATGACGGGGGCATTGCCATTTTTACAAACAGATTGGGGACTGCAGAATAACGCCACAATAGTTGGGTGGATCACCTCTGCAGTAATGCTTGGGGCGATCTTTGGCGGCGCAATTGCTGGCCAGCTCTCTGATAAATTAGGCCGTCGTAAAATGATCCTACTTTCTGCTCTGATTTTCATGGCTGGTTCACTACTTTCTGCCATTTCACCTCATGATGGCCAATTCTATTTGATTGGTGTCCGGGTTTTCCTTGGATTAGCTGTTGGGGCTTCATCTGCCTTAGTTCCTGCCTATATGTCAGAAATGGCACCTGCAAAGATGCGGGGTCGCTTAACGGGAATTAACCAGACGATGATCGTTTCGGGGATGCTTCTATCTTATGTCATGGATTTTGTCTTGAAAGACTTACCAGAGAACTTCGCATGGCGATCAATGCTTGGGTTGGCCGCACTACCGGCTTTAATTCTGTTCTTTGGGGTTATGAAGTTACCTGAATCACCAAGATTTTTAGTAAAAAATGGTCGTCCTGACGAAGCTCGCCGAGTTTTGAGCTACATTCGAAATAATGATGAAGAAATTAATAAAGAACTTGATCAAATTCAAGATACCGCGTCACAAGAAAAGAAAATCTCTAAAGCAACTACATGGGGAACTGTCTTTAGTTCAAAATATCGTTATCTGGCCATTGCTGGTATCGGAGTCGCGGCTTTTCAACAGTTTCAGGGTGCCAATGCGATCTTCTACTATATTCCATTAATCGTTGAAAAAGCCACTGGAGAGGCAGCCAACTCGGCTCTCATGTGGCCAATTATTCAGGGAATTATCTTGGTAATTGGGTCATTGGTATTCTTGGGCATTGCCGATAAATTTAAGCGTCGCACACTGTTGATTCTTGGCGGGACTGTGATGGGATTGTCATTTCTTTTGCCAACAGTCATCAAATTCTTGGTGCCAAACGCCAGCCCGCTGATGATTGTTGTCTTCTTAAGCATCTACGTGGCTGCCTACTCATTTACATGGGCACCATTAACTTGGGTACTCATCGGTGAAGTCTTCCCACTTGCCATTCGTGGCCGGGCCTCAGGTGCCGCTTCATCAGCTAACTGGGTCGGTTCGTTCGCAGTTGGGCTCCTCTTCCCAATCATGACTGCCAGCATGCCACAAGATGCCGTATTTGCCATTTTTGGTGTTATCTGCTTGTTAGGTGTCTGGTTCATCCATTCACGTGTACCAGAAACTAAAGGCCACAGTTTGGAAGATATTGAAGAAGAAAACATTAATAAATAACTATTTCAAGATCACTATTTACACAAAAGGAGAAATGCCATTCGATAGGCATTTCTCCTTTTGTGCTATTATTGCTGTTTTGTTCAATCAACGAGCTATTTTTTATTGAACTTATGGTCAATCTTGCTTGCGATTAGGCCAGAACATAAACTAAGGAGGATAATTAACATGGCATCAGGGAGTATCACGTTGTTTCCGAAATATGACTTTAGGAGCGGTTGGATGAAAGATGCAGCTAACATGCATCCTAATGATAAACAAAAGATGATTCAGAAAGATGCCTTTTTCATAATGAAATTCTCCTTTCAGTTACTATGCTACAATTAATTTGAAATGTAAAGAATTGCCTGACTGCCCACGACTGCTAGCGTGAGCAGCTCTTTTGCACTTGAATGCACACTTTTAAATAACATACGGATTGACTGCAAAGCTCAGAAAGCCAAAAATGGCCAAAATAAAAACTGTTCAAGCAGATATTAACAAAATACCCCTCAAACAGATCGTTTGGAACTATTGCAGTAATTCTTTAATAATTGCTTCGCCAACTCCGGTTGCAGAATTAGGATTCTGTCCGGTAATCAATCGATCGTCGACCACGATATTGGGCTCAAAGGCGGTTCCCTTTACAAAGCTGGCACCGGCCTTACTCAACTCATCTTCCAGAAGAAATTCGACGTCATTGGTCAGTCCATTCAAAGCTTCTTCATCGTTTGTAAAGCCAGTCAACTTGCGACCGTGGACAAACCTGTTTCCGTCAGCCGTCCGCATTGGCAGTAAGCCGCAGACGCCGACGCAATTAGCGGCAACGACCCCGTCATTGGCATAGATTTTTTCAGCAATCGCAGCCAGTTCGGTATTTTCAGTAAAATCGGTCATCGAACCGTGTCCACCAACAAAATAAATCACTTGATAGTCTTGAGGGTCGACATCTGCCGGTTTTAACGATTTGGCTAAATGCTCGTTTCGAAAGGTATCATCCAGATAGTATTCCCAGTCGGTTGCATCCATATCATCAGTGCCCAAGCTCAGAGGATCGATTGGCACGTAACCTCCTTGTGGGCTCACGTAATCAACATCAATCCCGTTATCGGCCATGACCTTATTGAAATGGCTGGCTTCTTTCAGCCAGATCCCAGTGGCCCGCTGAATTTTCTTAAACTTGGGGTTATTTGTAACCACCATTAATGCTTTTGTCATGAAATGAATTACCTCGATTTTTGATTCTTAATAAACTTTTCGTTATTATACCCAACCCCCATCATAGCAGATTATGATTAAGATTGATGTGAAATGGGGTGTTGTATAAGTTTTAACACATATGTTATCCTTATAGCCAGCCACGCAGTAAAATGTGGTTACTTGTAGAGCTACACAAAAATACTAGGAGGAACAAATGGCAGACACAATATTAAATGTCGAACATCTCAATAAGAACTTTGGTAAGAAACAAGTTCTGAAAGATGTTTCGTTTTCAGTCCAAACTGGCCATATTGTTGGTTTGGTCGGGCCTAACGGTGCCGGTAAATCAACAATCATGAAAGCCGTCCTGGGTCTATTTAACTACGCAAGCGGCAAAATTACAATTGATGGCGATCCCGTGTCACCAACCAGCCATAAAGCAATGGACAAAGTCGGGGCTTTGATTGAATATCCCGGCATCTACCCATTTTTAACAGGGTACCAGCACCTGCAGCTTTTCTCCAAAGATTCGACTTCAAAGGATCAAATTATGGACATCGTCGACAAAATGAAGATGGATTCATACATCAACCGAAAGGCAAAAACCTATTCGTTAGGGATGAAACAAAAGTTGGGGATTGCGTTGGCCTTAGTTGACCGACCAAAATTTGTCATCTTGGATGAGCCAATGAATGGTCTGGATCCACAAGCCAATAAAGACTTGCGGACCATTATTCTTGATCTCGCCAAGCAGGGCACGACCTTCTTGATTTCCAGCCATATTTTAAGTGAGTTGGAAAAATTGATTGACGATCTGGTTGTCATCGATAAAGGCCAAATTGTTTACACCGAAAGTATGGCCAATCTTGAAAGCGGCGGCAAGAAGTTGCTTGTCCTCAAGACTTCTGACGATGCCAAGGCAAAAGATCTCCTGGCTCAAAATAATTATCAACTTGATGATGGCGATAAGCTTGCCGTCATCGAAAATGATCAAACCAAGATGGCCGACGTCATCAAACTGCTGTCTGACAACGACATTGAAATTGAAGATGTTCAACACGTCCACAGTGATTTGGAAACTTCATTATTGAACCTGCTCAAAAACGACAAAGTAAAGGAGTCATAGAATGATAACCTTAGTTAAACAAGAAACTTTCAAACTGCTTCATAAGAAAAGTACCTACGCTGTTTCTGCGACTCTATTGATTATCATGACGATCTATGCCGTACTCACCAAGAACTATCCCAAATATTGGGGCGCCCCTCAAGGCCAATTTGTGGGGATGTTTACAGGCGCTACCTGGATTGTCTTCTTTATGATTGCCGCCTGCAGTTCAATCATCGCGATGGAGTTCCAGTATGGCACGATTAAAGAATTGTTATACCGGAAATATTATCGGGGGCAAATCCTCGTGAGCAAGTGGATCACAATGTTGCTCTATTCGATTTACTTCTACGTGCTTGCGTTTGTTTGGTCACTGCTACTGAAAGTGGTTCTTTTCAACGATAAGTTCCAGCTGTCTGATACTTACCAATCGGGTCATTCAGTGATTGAAGCACAATGGCTCGGCATCATCGGGACATTTCTAACTGTCTGGCTGGTATTGAGTCTGGTTCTCTTGTTAGCAAATATTTTCAAGAGTACCGCAGCGGCGATTTCAATCGGAATCATCGGGTACTTTGCTTTGTCGATCATTTCCAATGTGATGTTTCTCTTAATGCAGAAATGGGAATGGCTCAAGTGGAATCCGTTAAACATGATGAATTTACCGCAACAACTCTTAAGCGATTCGGTTCATAAGATGACCCTGCTTTCGACACCTGAGATGGTCTGCGGTAGTTTAGTTTACACCGCAATTTTCATGGCAATTAGCTACGTCGTGTTTAAACGCAGAAGCGTCTAAGCAAAATAAATAAACATAGATTAAAGCTGCTTCCAGCAATGGGGGCAGCTTTTTCGTGCCCGTAAATCTTAATAAACCGCATTGATTGTTAAGAGTATCTAACGTTTCAAAAATGATGAGCTGTTTGCTGGGATTTTTTGTGATCTTTGTTACTATTGACGTGATTTAAGAATGTTACAGACATATTTCAAATTTGATCTTGGGGGAATGCAACATGCTACATAATAAATGGTTAATATTGCTGCCGCTGACCTTATTGTTGATGGGTTGCAGCGCACAAAAATCAACAACCAAGCCGATCGCCAAGACCAGCTCAAGTCAGAATGGGCAATTCAACGGGCTGACCCTGGACGTGGCCAGGCGGCATTATAAGGTAGCCACGTTGACTAAATACATTCAATTGGTTGGCACCCATCATGGCAGCTTTATTCAGCTGCATTTGACGGATGATAAAAATTTTGCGATTGAAAATAACTTTGTTGGCCAGACAAGGCAAAATGCTGTCAAAAAAGACGGTGTTTGGCATAACAAGCACACGAACCAATTCTTCTATAGTAAGGCTGAAATCAAGTATCTAATTCAGGATGCAAAGAAGTACAACGTGACATTGATTCCTGAAATCGATACGCCCGCGCACGTGACCGGCCTGGTGAACACATTGAAAGCCAACGGTCATAAGCAATTAGCAGATCAAATCAGTTGGCATTCCAATAGTTATGGTGACGAGCTTCATCTTAATAACACCAGTATTCATTTCGTGGAAAAGCTGGATGACGAAGTTGCAGCCGACTTTGCTGGCCAGCAAAATCTGAGATTTCATTTAGGTGGGGATGAGTTCACTGATAAAACCACTAAAAATACTGCTTATATCAAGTATCTCAATGCCATCAGTCAGAATATTCAACAACAAGGGTTCATCCCAGAAGCTTGGAATGACGGCTTTTTAAGCAACAGTTTGAATGATCTCAACCGCCATATTCAAGTGACTTACTGGAATTGGACAGCTGATCAACATGGTGAACTTGGCAAACAGCGTGAAAAAAGCTGGGCGTCAATGCCAAATTTGATTGAGCATGGATTCAAAGTTTTCAATTACAACGACTATTATCTTTATTTCAATATCTCAAAAGCCAACATGACTAAGCAGAGCGTTGCGTACATGACCAAAGATATGAAGCAATACTGGACACCAGCATTATGGCATGAAGATCATGCGACCAAGGTTAAATCTTTAAAGGGGATTGTTGGCAGTAGCGCTTCGATTTGGGCAGATGATGCCGGTTCGATTAGTGACAGCCGCATTTATCATGCCGGTGAAAAATTCATTACATCATTTTTAGCTCTGGCCCAAAAGCCACTTTAAGGGGGGGAACATCATGGATACGATCAGTTCATTCGTCATTTTATATCCAGTCATTGTCTCGACCGTTTGGATTGTCGGCTCAATTTTCTTTGCGATTCAACAACATCGAGTTCCACTGAATAATGCCCACGCCGGCAAACCTGATGCGTTGGTCTCAGTTCTGATTCCTGCTCATAATGAGGAGGAAACTTTGGACAAAGTGGTCGAGTCGGTTGCCAGACTGACTTACGCCAAGCTTGAGCTGATCTTGATTAACGATGGCTCCACCGACCAAACGGTACGGGTGATGCGCCAATTGGCAGAGAAATATGGGGCCAAGGTACCGATTAGGATCGTTGATATTAAGAAAAATCAAGGAAAAGCGAATGCGCTGAATGAAGGGGCTAAAGAAGCTCGGGGTGAATTTTTACTTTGCCTGGATGCAGACTGTTATGTTGATAAGAATGCGTTGGAGCCAATGATGGCCAGATTTTATGATAATCCCAAAGTGGGTGCAGTCGGTGGTAAACCCATTGTCCGTAACCGGACCAGCTTGCTAGGGCGGCTTCAACTGCTGGAATATGTTGGCGTCATTGATATCATTAAGCGAGGTCAGGCCTTTGTCACCGGTCATATCACGACCGTATCCGGCGTGGTGGTCGCCTATAGAAAATCTGCCTTAGCTGATGCCGGTTGGTGGAATACTGACGCCATCACAGAAGATATTGATATTACTTGGCGGTTGTATCACCACGGCTGGCAAGTGGCGTATTGTCCGTTATCGGTTGCCTGGATTTTGGTTCCCGAACGAATTGTCGATTTGGTTCATCAACGCCGCCGCTGGGCTCGTGGTGGATTTGAAGTTTTATATCGAAACCGGGGAATGCTGGTGACCGGACGCCTCAGTGAGCAGTGGCTCCTGATGGACATGATTTTGAGCGATTTGTGGGCGCTGAGCTGTGCTTTTGTGACGTTATTTTATTTGATAACAGTCGCGTTCACTGGTGATTTGATTATGGATGGTGTGATTTTGTTTCTCCTGCTATTAATCAGCTTGATTCAATTCCTAATTGGCTATGCCGATTCCAAGAAGTCTGACTTTATCACTTGGCATGATCTATTACTATTGCCGCTATATGTAATCTTTTACTGGTTTATCAACTTGGTCAGTTGCCTGACGGCTTTAGGATCGTTCTTCCTTGATCCAAGGCACGTTGGCAGCTGGAGCAGTCCGGATCGGGGGCTTTGATGATGAAAAAGAAAACCGAATCAGATCTGATTATTCGTAAAAAATCATCAATTTTAACGATGCTGCGGCGTGGCTTTTTCCTAGTCATCTTATGGGGAATCACTGGCTACATCATTTACATCAACGTCTGCTTTTTGTTAAATGCATACTCGGATACATTGGTTTCGGACTATCTCTTGTTGAATTTGTCATACTATTCTTATGCGCGGTTTGCACTATTAGTAATGGTGGTCACAATTCTGATGACGATTTTTGGTTGGCTGCGGATTAGATCTTTGGAGCGGAGGGCGAAAAATCATGAGCAAGACAAGTCGTAAATGGATTCTCAGCGGATTGATCGTCGTGTTTTTAATCTTATTGGGATTCAGTGTTCATCACAACATTGCCTATGAACTGGGGAACAAGCCGGATTTTCAAATTACTAAACATGATGAACGGGTGAAAAATGGCGTGATGGTCTTTTGCTACCACCGGGTTTTGAGTACCGATGGCTTGGTGAAGTTTGATGAAAATGTTTCACCAAACACCCAGTTTCATGATTTTAACGTCAACCTCCCGTCATTTAAACGTCAAATGAATTATCTTCAACAGCACCATGTGAAGGTCATTTCGCTGCCAACGATGATGAAAATGGTTGAAAAGCGGACACCTTTTCACGGCAAGTACGTGGTCATTACCTTTGATGATATTGACCGGACGATGATCGATAACGCGATGCCTGTTCTATTAAAGCACCACTATCCATTCACTGATTCAATCATTACCGGCAACACCGGTTGGTACAAACAAGGCACAAAATTGGCAACTTGGCCGGCAATTATGAAGATGAAAAAGCGTGCTGGCAGGTTAGTTACCTTTGGCGTTCACACCAACAACATGCATTATCTGGTTCATGATGGCACACCAGTGTTTAATCTGCCGAAGAATTTCACCCGATTCAAACGAGACTATGCGGTTAGCCAGGATGTTTTGAAGCAAAAAGTTGGTTACAAATCACCAATTTTTACCTATCCATACGGGAGTGGAACACCGCAAATCCAGAAATTTCTGGATCAACAACACCGTCTTCAAGTTATTTTAACTTTGAACGATGGGATTGTGACTGATCACAGTGATCTCAAGCAGACACCAAGAGTTATCATCAACTCGAATAGTTGGGACAGTGTTAAGCGTTGGATTAATTACAATTAATTTTTTGTCATGGCCACTTTTGGTTTAGAATGAGAAGCTGTATTGAGCGAAACATTCTAGGGGGATGCACATGACATTTTATACGTATGACTACCTGAAAAATTCTCAAAGCAACTGGCAGTACGGCCGAATTATCATTATCAGCTTGCTGGCAGTCGTTTTTATTTTGTTTTTAATCCATTACCTACGGAACCGAATGGACATCAAATACAAGGATTTAAGCATCATTGTGGCCACGCTGCTATTGCTGGTGCTGGCCATGCAGTATAACGACTTTAGCGCGATTCAATCTTCCTCCAAGCAGACCGGACAAATTACTTCCACTGTCAAACAGGTGGCAGAGCGACTCCATGTGCGTCCGAAGACCATTAGCGTCAATTCCACCAACGTTAATGCTAATCTGATGGTCAAGACTCCAGATGGCTTTTACCGGGTGGATTACAATCCTGCGGGCACGGGATTTGTCTTGGAACGGGTGGAATTAGATAGTCAAAGCAACATTAAAGTCGAGGAGGCAGAATAATGTTTACATATTCAGACGTGGCACTCAAATTAATCGTGGGTTTCTTGTTCATCACGGTCCTCATCAACTTGACCGGGAAGGGTAACTTGGCTCCAACTTCGGCAATGGATCAGCTGCAAAACTATGTCCTTGGTGGCATTATCGGTGGGGTGATTTATAATCCCGCGATCACAATGGCGCAGTTTTTGGTCATTCTGTTGCTGTGGGCACTGTTGATCATGGTCACCCGATATTTGAAAACGCATATTCACTGGTTCGGCAAATTCATTGAGGGTGAACCGATTACTTTGGTGAGAAATGGCCAATTATTGGTGGAGAGCTGCATCAAGGCTAATTTGTCAGCCTCAGATGTTGATTTCAAGCTGCGAACCGCCGGTGTGTACGATATGAAAGACGTCAAACGGGCGATTTTGGAGCAAAATGGTCAGCTAACAGTCTTGAATCAAGGCGAAGGCAGTATTCGCTACCCAGTGATCGTTGACGGCCAAATTGACCCAGATGTCCTGGACGTGATGGGCAAAGACGAAGCTTGGCTGGATACTGAATTAAAGAAACAGGGGATCGACAGTGTGAAGTCGGTCTTTTGGGCAACCTATCGAGAAAACACTTTGAAAGTGGCTCAGTTTCCTGAAAAATAATTATAATTCACCTGACTTCACCATGTATCATTACACATTTAAGGTGATCATGTAGAATAATTATTCATTTTCTGCGCTGATTTTATTGACATCTCCGGTAATTGTTATATTATTAACAATAACTTTTAACGAATCAGTTTTTAAATACAGATTTCCCGGAGGTCTCAAAAATGGAATTAAACGAAATTAACCCATACGTGTTAAAGGTCATGCCATCCGCAATGCGTAAGTTTGATCATGATATCAGTGTTGACCCCAAGATTATCAAACTAACCTTAGGGGAGCCTAACTTTAACGTTCCCGACCATATTAAGCAGGCCGCAATTGATGCCATCAATGATAACAAGTCCCACTATCCATATTATTGGGGTTATCAAGAACTCCGGGACGCGGCCTCAAAGTATTATCGTGATAAATTTGGCTATGATTATCCAGCTGATCAAATTGTTGTGACTGTTGGAGCAACCGAAGCAGTGGCAGTTACCGTTAAAACGTTATTTAAGCCTGGTGATGCCGTGATTATTCCAACTCCGGCTTATCCGTTATATGATGCCTCAACTACTTTAAATGAGCTGAATACGCTTTTGGTGGATACCAGTGATGATGACTTTATTCTCACTCCAGCCAAAGTCCAAAAGGCGATTGATGATCATCCTGATTTGAATGTTAAAGGGTTGATTTTGACCGATCCCAACAATCCAACCGGGGTGGCTTATTCTAAGGAACAAATTGCTGCATTGGCCCCCGTCTTGAAGAAAAATGGTATTTGGGTTATCAGTGATGAAATCTATGGTGAATTAACTTATGGTCAGAAGCATTATTCAATTTCAGAATATCTGCCGGACCAAACAATTATCATTAATGGATTATCGAAGTCTCATGCCATGACTGGTTACCGTCTGGGCTTTATATTTGGCCCTTCAGGGTTTGTGGATGAGATTGCCAAAGTTCACCAATTTACAGTAACTGCGGCTGCCTCAATCGTTCAGTATGCCGCAATTGAAGCCTTGGAGCATGGTCAGGATGATTCCAAACCAATGCTTCAGGAATATGAAAAACGCCGTGACTTTGTCGCAAAAGAAATGACTGAAGCTGGTTTCGATGTTGTCCATCCGGGCGGGGCATTTTACGTCTTTGCCAAAATTCCGGTAGGGTTACACATGGACAGTTGGGCATTTGTCAAAACGTTGGCCAAGGAATACCACATCGGCTTGATGCCTGGTGATCCATTTGGCGATAATGAATATGTCCGAATTAGTTATGCGGCCAGTGACGAAGCATTGGCTGCTGCTATGAAGGCTGTGAAGCAGTTAGTTGCAGATCATTCCGTCGAACCAACTAAATAAATTTATGTATATAAAAAGCCGTCAGCGTTGTGCTGGCGGCTTTTGTAACTTTACATGTTAAATTAAGCACGTTTCTGGTCTTTAACGGTAAATGATAATAAGAATGCGACAGCTGCGACAATCAAAGCAAACCATAAGCCAACATGAACACCGTTGGTAAAGGCAACTTGATGGCTGACGTTTCCGGCTGCATTATTTCCAAATGCCAACAAGCTGGTTGCGATGGCAGTTGCCATAGCACCGATAATTTGTTGGAAAGTGTTCATAATGGTGCTTCCATCTCCAGAAGTTTTTTCATCCAAAGCACTCAAACCAAAAGTTTGGGCAGGTGACATTGCTAATGGAAGTCCCATCATAATAACGATGTGGCCTAAGATAACGTACCACATTGGTGAGGTAGAACTTGCCAAAAGCAACATGATTAATCCGATGATAGTAACTCCGAATCCAAGAACGGTAAGAAGCTTTGTGCTGACAATATCAGAGAAACGACCAGAAATTGCAGAAACAAGCGCATTTACAAATCCACCAGGCAGCATGACAATACCGGTCAGGGCAACTGGAATGGCCAACCCATTTTGCCAGAACATTGGCAGTAAGTACATTGATGACAAGATAATGGCGAAATCCAACATAACCAAGACGGAACCAATGGTAAATTGGCTCTTTTTAAATACTCTGAAGTTTAAAATAGGGGATTCCGAACGCAACTGACGTCGAATATACAAGGCTAATACGATAATGGCAACAACTAAAGTTCCCAATACTTGTGGAGAACCCCAGCCGGCGTCACTGGCCATACTAACACTGGCAACCAAGCCACCAAAACCGACAGCTGAAAGGATAAGTGAGAACCAATCAATCTTGGGCTTTGTAATATCGCCAACGTTTGGCAGAAATTTAAGTGCCAAGAAGAACGCAATTAACAAGAACGGAATGAACAACCAGAAAATCCAGTGCCACGAAAGGATACCGAGAATCATACCGGCCAAAGTTGGGCCGACAGCTGGCGCAAACATGATGACTAATCCGATCATACCCATTGCTGAACCTAACTTATATGGTGGGAAGATAAGTGTGGCTACAGTAAACATCAGTGGCAGAATTAATCCAGTAGCAATACCCTGGATCATTCGACCAACTAATAAAATAGCAAAGTTTGGTGCCACAGCGGAAATCACAGCACCAACCATGAAATCGCACAGTGCGAATAAGACCAATGAACGAGTAGTGAAAATTCGCTGCAATAATGAAGACATTGGTAAGACAATTCCGATGACCAACATGTAGCCGGTTACTAACCACTGCATGGTCCCAATACTCGTATGAAGTTCAGCAATTAAACTTGGTAAGGCGATATTCAGTGAAGTTTCACTGAGCATTCCTACAAATCCACCGATCAACATTCCCAACATAGCTAAGAATGGACGGGCAACCGGTTTGGCTGCTTGCTTTTGTTTTGTTTCTACAGAAGTTGTTTCTGTATTTAATGATTTTTCCATAAAGATGACTCTCCTAATTCTAAAAAACTTTTCTATCACGACAATTGATTACATTACCATAAATAAAAAATTCTCGTAAGCATTATTTTCAAAAAGTTTCATTATCTATGAAAACGCGGTATATCAATGATTAATGACAGCGCTATCAAAATATGGACAGATGCGTGCACATTGTCCACACATTTATGTCAATAATCTACTACAATAAAGGCAGATGCGAAGAATATAATTATCGCATTTCTCTCAAAAAACAATGTGGGGAGCGATTAAATATGAAACACAAGTTTTTATTAGTAGCGGGGATTGGCGTCGTTGTTGCAGGCGCTTGTTTCTTAAAGTCAATCGGTTGGTTTGAAGACGATTCACATTTATACGATGAATACGAAGCAAAGTAATCTTTAACAGATCTGGAGGAGCTATCAATGACAAAAAATAAAGCAATTATGATTGGTGCCGGCTTGGCTAACATGGCTGCGGCTGTTTATTTGATTCAAGAAGGTAAATGGAAGGGCAGCCAGATTACGTTTTATTCATTAGATGATCACGGTTCAAACGATGGATCGACCGCAAGCGAAGCGGCCGATGAATATTGGAATAAGACCCATCCATTGGAAAACAGTGAAGGGTTCATCGCTCGTGGTGGCAGGATGTTAAACTACCGGACTTACGTTGACCTGATGGATCTGCTGAGCCGAATCCCTTCCGCAACTGAGCAAGGGATGACGGCAGCTGAAGATACCCGTGACTTTGATGCCAAACACCGGACCTTTGATAAAGCTCGGTTAATGGAGGGCGGCAAAGGCATCATTAATGGTGGCAAGTTAGGCCTTAATAATAAGGACAGAATGAAACTCACTGAGTTGATTTTGATGCCCGACTCTAAAGAAGAAAAGCTCGACAATGTGACAATTGCCGATTACTTCAAGGACGATCCTCACATGTTTACCACCAATTTCTGGTACATGTGGGAAACCACCTTTGCCTTTAGAGTTCAAAGCTCGGCTCAGGAACTCCGCCGTTACATGCACCAAATGATTTATGAATTTACACAAATTGAGCATCTGGTTGGTGTTAACCGAACCCGATACAACCAGTTTGAAAGCATCATGCTGCCTTTGATTAACTATTTGAAGGATCAGGGCGTTAAGATCGTTTTGAACCGTCGGGTAACAAACTTTGAATTTAAAAATACCCCAATGCAGGATGAAATTACTGTTACAGCATTGCGGATGACAAATACCGAAACCGGTGAGGAAGAGGATGTGCCGGTTGATGACGACACCGCTGTAATCTTCACCAATGGTTCAATTACTGATTCGGCTACCTTGGGTGATTTCAATACCCCGGCTCCGGAAAATATGGACTATGGTGCAGCAGCCAGTCTATGGAAGAAAGCTACTAACCGGTTCTACAATTTGGGGAATCCAGATAAATTCTTTAATGATAGAAATGCCAGTGAATGGGTCAGCTTTACGTTGACCACTAAGGATCATACCTTGTTGAATGAAATTACCCGGATTACCACTCAGGTTCCAGGCAATGCGCTGAATTCGTTTATTTCGACTTCACCAATTACACCAATGGGTAACAAAGATGTCAACATGTCGATCGTGGTTCACCATCAACCTCATTTCACAACTCAAAAACCAAATGAATCGGTTATTTGGGGCTACTTCCTGTATCCACGTCGAACAGGCGAATTTGTTGATAAACAGTACATCAAGATGACCGGTAAAGAAATGGTTGAGGAACTCATCGGCCAACTTTCTAAAGTCGACCCAGGTCCAGGCAATATTATGGATAAGAAGCAGGCAATCATGGATAGCGTGATTAACAATATTCCAGCATACATGCCATACGCTTCGGCCTTGTTCAACAACCGTGCCAAGACGGATCGGCCAAAAGTGATTCCAGAGCACTCAACCAACCTGGCATTTACAGGTGAATTTGTTGAACAGCCATATCAGATGGTCTTCACTGAGCAAAGTGCTGTTCGTTCAGGTGAAATTGCTGCCTACCACTTTGCTGGCGTGCCAATGGCTAAATTGGTTAAAAATCCACGTTATGATAAGGATGTTAAGACCTTGGCAAAGGCTACTCGAAAGATGTTTGAATAAGATAGAGAACGAAGTAAACTAATTAGCTTTCAAAAATTAACAAAATAACAGTCGGTAATGCGTTTATTTTACGTAACGCCGGCTGTTTTTTTGATTAAATGCAAAAAGCTAAATAGTGAGTTATTATAAATTCCTGATTAGATTATTGATTACTTAATTTGATGACGCACTGTAAAATGATTTTGTAAGCGATATCAATATTACGTAAATCTAACTCATGTTAGATAAGGAGAATGAAATGAATAAACCAGTATATGTTCTAAGAATTGCTCTTCAAGCAATCATTATTGCAGGAATTTATTTTCTATATTGTTCAAACCCTGATGGAAGTTTTACACTTCGAATCGGGTTAGTTTTGGCATGGCTTATTTTATCTTTTGCAAGTCAATTTTATTTGATGAAATTTCGAGGCCTTTATCCAATATCTCAAGCAGTTGCTGACGCAAAGGGAAAAACAGTGGGTGAGATGAACTTTTTCCTAGCGGTGGGGTTATTGCTTGCCTATGATTTATTAGGACCAGTTATTGCAATTGTGTTTTATTATTGGGACAAGCGACTTGTCCAAAGGTCAAATTAAATACGTCAGTTTTTGATAATAAATCGCCTCAAAGCATTGGTGTTGAGCCAAATGTTTTGAGGCGCTTGTTTGCTTATCAGTAGGTAGTGAGTGAAATGATATTATTTTTTCCAGACGGCGATGGAATCATAATCTTCACCAGTTAATTCTTTAGTAACAGATTTTACTTTATTTGAAGCCTCGGACATTTTTCCACCGGCCTTCAAACGAGATACTTCATTGTTGATGAGATCCAGTTTGGGCTTATCAGCTTTAAATGAAAGACCATTATACAAGGCAACCAGGAAGAAGAAACCAACCCCGACACTGATGAGCAGCGTAAGTGTGAGTTGCACAGTTGCTGATTGATTGACGGCACCGGTTGTACTGCTCTTAAATCCTGATAATTGAAGAACACCTTCGCCAAGAATGTTGGTAATTACGAACCCACCTTGCTCGAATAATCCTGCAAGTGATGAGAAAGTTCCAGCGCGATTTTGACCGGTCAACAAAGTGTCCAATACTGGAAGCGATGGGAAGACCGTTCCAGGGATAAAGCCATACAGCTGTCCTCCGAAGATTGAGAACATCTGAACGATTAATAACCACATTACAAGATGATCCGGCTTAATGAATCCGAGCAGACCAAAGCCAATACATGAGATAAGGGCCATTCCGTAAGCAATTCCGTACATATATCTTGGTGCATATTTGTTAATCACATATCCGGCAACGATCATGACAAATATTCCGATAAATGTGCTTAGGGATGATAAGTATGCTGTAACTGAGGCATTTAACCCGAGCACATTCACAATGAAGTAGGTTAGAATTAATCCGTTCAGATTACCTGCCATTTGGTCGGCACCATCGATAAACAGATGTTTTCTGAAACTTTTAATTTTGAAGATTGAAAGGTAATCACGAGCTGTTTCTTTAAATCGAATCCAGCGGGTAGCGGAAATGTTTTCGCCTTGCTTATGTTCGGCTTCCATGAGAGCTGCTTCATTTTTAGTCACGAAATGTTCCCAGGTTGTGTAATAAGTAATCAGCGCGAAGACAATTCCAACGGCAGAAAGCCCAATTTGCAGATACAAGTAAATCTTAGGGTCGTTTTTTGGCCAATTGTTCAAGACTTGGGCAACCACGAAAGCAGCAATTGTGTTTAACAATGCCCCGACAACGGCACGAACTGTGCCCATGATGGTTCTGACTTTGAAGGAATCAGTCATTTCGGCTGGCAATGTTGTCCAAGGTAAATGGATAGTGTTGAAGAATGCCAACAGAACTGAGTAAGTAATAAAATAATACCAGAAATTCAGCCCGGTAATCGGGATTAAGGTTGCATAGACTAAGAATGGAATTGTCATCAAGATGAAGAAATGTCGTCTACCATATTTCCGACCAAATTTGAATTTGTAAAGTGAGTCTGAGAAATGCCCAATCCAGAGCGCAACACCAGATGCCAATACTCGGCCAAAAATGAGCATGAATGCTACCTGGAGTGGGTTTAAACCACAGAAGTAGGTGTAAAAATATGAGATATAGTTATAACAGATTAAACCAACAGCTGACCCAATAAATCCATACATTCCAAATCCAGTGGACCGGAGGATGCCAATTTTTCCACGAGGGGTATATATTTTTTTGTGCGCATACTCGTTCCAACCATCATGTTCTTCATTTGTTTTTTGCATGGTTCCACTTCCTATATTTTAATTTGTAGAAATCGCTTTCATTAATATCCAAATGATCGTTAACTTCTAATTTTGAATGTCACTACAGATGTTTTTGGATCAAGCGTATATGCACCACGAACAATTTTTGAGTTGGTGTCGGGAATTAGGTTGTCCGATACTCGAATTCGAATTGTTTCTGGTGTTACTGAGAAGGTTCCAAAGTGAATTTCGATTTCATTGAGATCTGCATTAAAGTCTGCTGATGCAATTTGTGCTACTTCGGAATTAATTTCAAAGTCTGTTTCGTTGGTGTGAATGAACAGACGATGTTTAAATGCGTCAGTTGGTTGAAGTCGTAGAAATTCGTTATGACTTGCAAGCTGGCCACCAAATGAGAGCCATTCGCCATTAGAATTTTGATAAATGTATTGACCGGCATCATGCGCATATCCATAGAAGGCTTGTCCAAAATCTGAAGTGTAAGGTTCAAATTCCATGAATTCTGGGTCAGTTAGGAAGGCCATTGAGCCAAAACCTTTCTGGTCAATGGAACTGAGAATACTGGTTGAAGCAGCATAACCAACTTCCAGTTTGAATAGGTCACACGAGTCGTGGTATTTATAGTTATCGAGGATTGGAATTGCGTTCAGACTTGAACCATAATGTCCGAATTCTCGGGTAATCTTTTCACGTTTGCCATAGACGAAAGAATCGAAGTATCTTCTTGAATCACCGTTGTATCCCCAATGAGGGATGAGTGGCGTATATGCAAGAATGGCATTGACGGTTTTGTTTGCCTTGTTTTGGTCATTGAAGTAGTTACACCAGGTGTACACTTCTTCTTGACCGGTTGAATCCCAAGGCATTTCACTGCCATATGGATATTGTAATTTTGCCCAAGTTTCGTAACGGTACTTCATATAACTTTCAAATTTATTCACTTCTTCTGTCCAATTTTCGTTTTGAAGGTCTTCTAGAATAGATTTATGAACACTTCCAACCATTAACCCGTATTGTTCCAGCTCGAGAAATGCGTCTTTACCACAGAATTTATGCATTGCCATAACTGTGCGGTAAGCTTGGTTTAAGTACCATTTCCAGGTATGATTGGTTACCAGACCATCAAAGTTTCGAGCGAGTCGATACATTGCCCAGTAAATGGCAGCTTGATGGGGGTAATTATATGCTCGCCAAGTTTCTTCAGAACGAGATTTACTCCAGCTATACATAATATCGTTATTCATGTAATACAGGCTGGCCCTGATGCTGTAATCCTTATTCTGTAAATGTCCCCAGAGAACATCATCGATGTACTGCTCGAGCATGTGAACTTGTTTTTCATCCGGCAGATATAAATTCTTGATTGCCATGAGGAGGTTTGGGCCAGCTCCGGCTTCATCTGAGTCACCAGAAATGTATGAGCGGAATTCATCCAGTACTTGGCGATTAGCTTCATTGTCGTAGGTAACAAAGGAATGTTGACGCCCGTATTTATCTTGTTTATCGAGCCATTGATTCTTTTCATGAAAGTCAGCTAGCTGCTTTACCAGATGTTCGGCCGATTCAGTCACGTAATAATTGATTGTTTGTTTGGAATTATCCGAGTAGACAACCTCAATCCTTGCTTGGCCAAAGTAATGGTGAAGTCTCGTCAGTAGATAGCTATTTTGCTTGCGGCTGTTAGAAATTTTAATTGCATTTTCTGGATCTGAATAGATTCTAGAAATTGTTTTATCAGTATTAATAGTTAGTTCAGCTTGCTCTTCACCGTGAAGAACATAGCCGGGGAAACTGGAAGCACTTGGAATTTTATTTTGTGCCAATACTTCTGAGATTTTATCTGGCGTGGTAGTGGCAATAAACTTTAATGCAAAGGTTTTTGAATCTCCAGCTTTGAGGACGAAAGAACTAGGCGTATTCCATTGGCGTTTACCATTCCAGTTAGT
This sequence comes from Lentilactobacillus otakiensis DSM 19908 = JCM 15040, assembly GCF_001434145.1. Lineage (GTDB taxonomy): Bacteria > Bacillota > Bacilli > Lactobacillales > Lactobacillaceae > Lentilactobacillus > Lentilactobacillus otakiensis. Next base: position 168,044 of record NZ_AZED01000003.1, read on the forward strand.
GTCAAAGTAAGCCTTTGAAAATGCTGTCCATTCATAGAAGCCTTCAAAATGAACGTCCTTTTGGGTCTTATCATCGGATAGTGGCCGATACGCCTCAAATGGCGTATTGCCGGCATTTACGACCAGTAAAGTTGGCTTTTGGCCATTGAGACGGGCAACCTGAAGGTAACCGGCATCTTGACCAATATATGGATCAATGAACGAGCTGTTGTTGTGACTTTCATCAAGTGAGTTATTAGTAAATATCTGATTGAAAATCATGGCAAAGCCTAAACCGCCGACTTCGATATCCTTGGTACTTGAATTAGTGAGTGTTGCGGAAAATAAAACGTCGTCATCTTGAAGGTCCCATATACGGTCGACTTTGATCGCTGATGCTGACAGTGTTTGGTCATCCTTGGTATTAAAGAATGACCATTGCTGCTCGTTGGTATTTCTAAATGCCAGTTCGACGTCACCCAACTGATAAAAATCAGAACCTGCACGATCAACCTTCACTTTGCTGGTGGCAAAATCGAACAGTTCAGAATTTTCATCCTCTGCTGATAAGCTTTTAAGCAAAGCGACGTTGGAATTAAGATTTTGGATGTGTAATTTAGTCATATTAATCTTCCTTACGAGTTTATTTTCCCAGGAATTTATTCAAAAGAATTGTGCTCGTCAACACAATCTTGTAAGCTATATCTTACAGACTAAATTGTAAGCGCTTAGTTAATTCGCAAAAACTCACATTTTCATATAAAAAGTATCTTTTTTCACTTTTTAAATCATCCTGACTCATTTAAAAGAAGGTAATACTGTATGAAACTTGGTTATTTTGATTTAGGGAAACCTTTGAAACTAGTGGAGTGTGGTCATTTCATTGCCGAAGAAAGTTGGACGCACACGGCCTCTACTCGAAAGTCTGATACAGAAATCATGATTGGGCTGACGGGTAGTGTGCCACTGTTTATTGGCAGTGAAAAGTTTAATTTAACACCGGGGAACGTTCTAGTTAATTTCCCTGGAGAAACAATTACAGGTGCCAATCCAGCACAGATTCCTTCTGAATTTATATGGATCCATATCATAAATCGTGCACCGCTTGAGGTCATGAATGAACTAAACAGGGATATTGACCTCAAAGAAACTGCTATTTTGCCGAGATGTTTCAGGATGGCTGAACCCACTCGTACCTTGGTTCTGGCAATCCAGTTATTAGATATTGCACATCACCAAGGCCACATCTCATCCGCAGATTATGCCGTAACATTGCTGCTCACTGAACTTTCAAATGATTACATTAATCAACTTTCATCAAGTGACAATGATGAAAGCAAAGTTACGCAAATAAAAGAGTGGGTTAGGCTGAACATTAACAAGGAATTGACGGTGCATGATATTGCTGAACATTTTGAAATCAATCAGAATTATTTGGCGGTCATGTTTAAGAATATTACTGGATCTACGGTGAAAGAATATTTGAACAGTCTAAAAATTGATCAAGCAAAATATTTATTGTTAACCACCAATGATTCGGTCCAAGAAATTTCCGAGAAAAGTTATTTTAATGATTATAAGTATTTCTTTCGAATATTTAAGAAGAATACCAATCTCACCCCTGCTAAATATCGGAACACATTTACCCGAACTTTCTTGAATAGTCCAGCAATTGACCCAGGGTACGATATTGGGAAGATCGTTGCGGTTCTCGAAAAAGGGATTGATGAGAAAGAACTATTTTAAATTTTCAAGGATTGAGATAGTTTGTTGTAAAAAGATAAGGCACTGTTTCCAAATTAATGAAAACAATGCCTTTTTTGCATATTTTTTATTGGGATGAAATAAAAAGAAGTCCGCGAGTGAGGTGTTTAACAGGTTGATTCAGAAATCTTCAGTTGAATATAAAAGTCGAACCATCATGAATCTTGTGGTGCCTCTCCAAAATCAGGCACATCCTTCAAATGTTTAGTGATCTCTTCTGGAATCGGTAATGTTGGACTAATTACTTGGTTATTGTGATAAATCTCATCGAACTGTGCCCGATATTCACTAGGGGTCATTCCAGTCATCTGCTTGAATTGTCTCATGAATAGCTTTTCACCATCGAAATAAGCATTGGCTGAGATTTCCTTTATTGATAGGTTGGTTTTGACTAACAATGCTTGAGCTGTATGGAGTTTCAGCTGGAGAACATATTGCTTTGGTGGAATGCCCACGACTTTTTTGAAAAGCCGAGAAAGATATTGAGGATTTAATTGCATGACGTCGGCCATGTCTTGGACAGTTGGTGACTTGTAAAGATTGGTTCGAATCCATTCCTTTAATCGATTAATCCGCTCACTATCTCTGGTCTTGAAATCAAGTTGATTTAAAGTTAATTTACTGATATTGATGATGATCATCGTCATGAAATAGTTAGCCATTTTTCGATCATAGGCATTTTCTGAATTGGTGTTAAGCAACTGATGAATCAAAATTGTTAAAAAGTCCAGATCCGGCAATTTAAATTGCTGGGGGATCAGAATATGTTTTGGACTTACGTCCTTATCAGATAGTGTCAGGGAACCGGTACTCTCAAATAATTGGGTATTGCTTGGCAGAATAAAATGCAGCCAATAGAACTCAACATTTCCAGGAGACGGCTTGGTGCCACGCATCAGAGTATAGGGGGGAACCAACAAAAGATCATTTGGTTTCAAAGTGTAGTCTTGCTCTGCCACTTTCAAATGAAGCTCTCCTTTTGTACAAATGATGAGTTCGAAATCACCATGATGATATCTTGGATTATGTCGCCAGCCTTCATGCGCTGTAAAAATCCCACCAACCATAAATGTCACCACATCGTCAATACTAAAACTATAATAATTCGTCATTTTGTCCACCTTTTTCGTAATAAAAACGTGAAATGTCATAAAAGTATACCACAATTAGTATTTTAGCAGTTTTTTTCAATTTGTGAAAGCGTCATCATAAGGAATGTAGAAAACGTTTTCTAACTTTATATAAAATTTGTAGGTGGAAAAGATGTTAAAAAAACATTTTAGATTCTTTGATTCATTCGGAACACAAGGATCAACTGCAACCGCTGATCCCGATACAATTTCTCCAGAAACCGGGAAGCCATGGCCAAAGTCATATGTTTGGCGCTTCCTGATTGCGTTTGTTATTTATGGTATTTTGAACAACGCGGCCTTCACTTTAAACGGGGCTGTACTGTTACCTCAACATATTAAAGATGTTGGAATTGTCAATCCAACAGCAGCATACGGTATTATTACATCAGTTACGTCTTTGGTATCATTGTTCGTTGGTTACATTTGGGGTACACTTTCTGACAAAACTCGATCAAGATTTGGTAAACGGACACCATGGATCTTCGTTGGTTCCTTCGTTGCCGGAATTGGTTTGTATTCATTAGGAATTTTCGAATCAACTACCAGTTTGACTTTGGCTTACATCTTTAACACATTAGGTCAAAACGCTATTCAAACTCCTATGTATGCCTTCCTTGCCGATCGTGCACCTAAGAACGTTCGTGGTACATTATCAGCAGGTTTCGGTGCAACATCTATTGGTGCCCCAGTTGGTCAGTTCATTAGTTCATACTTCTTGGGTCAATCATTCCAGAACACTGGTTTCATCGTTGGTGGTGTTTTGATTGCCCTTTCAGGTTTAATTGTTCTGTTGATTACTCCAAGAGAAAAATCATCAAAAGACGCAGTTATTCCAAAGGAAGAATCAGTATTAGGTGTCTTTGCTACATTGCTACCACCTAAGATGCACGGTGCCCATGATTTTTACAAGGCTTGTGCCGGCCGATTCTTAGTTATGACTAGTTACACTATGATCTTCCAATACTTGCTTTATATTCTTGAAAACCATATTGGATTATCAGTATTGGCTGCTGCTCGTGCCATGAACAAGTTGTCAATCTTTACTTTAGTTGTTTCATTGCTTGGACTTGCATTCTCAGGTCCTATCTCAGACCGTTTGAAAGCACGTAAGATTCCTGTTGCTTTTGGTGGTATGTTCATGATCCTTGGTACTATTAGTTTACTGTTGTTCAAGTCAGTTAACGGTGTTATCGGATACGTTGTTTTAGCTGGACTTGGTTATGGTATTTACCTGGCTGTTGATATGGCTTTGAACATCGATGTTATCCCTGACGAAGCTAAGGATAACAAGACAACTGGTAAGTATGTTGGATTTGGTAATTTGACCAACACTGCTGGTCAAATGATCGCACCGGCTGCTACCTCAATGATTGTTACTGCAACTGGAAGCTATGGATTAGTATTCTGGGGATCAATCATTACAACCCTTGTTGGTACAGCATTTATTCTCTGGATCAAGCACGTTAAGTAAAGGAGTTTTTACTCATGGAAACAAAACAAAGTACTCAAATTAATAAGCTTAAAATTACATCACCATTTTGGAAGCGGTACCGTAAATTAATGGCTGATGACTCAATCCCATTCCAATGGGACATGATTAACGACAACAACGATGTTGAAGTTGAAAATGACCCGTTTGCTGCCGGTGGAGCTGCCGATAAAAGTCACGCAATTGCCAATTTGAAGATTGCTGCTGGCCGAATCAAAGGCGACTTCTTTGGAATGGACTTCCAAGATACCGATGTTTATAAATGGTTGGAAAGTGCTGCGTATGTTTTAAACTATGCACCAAGCGACAAGCTTCGAAAAGAAGCAGATTCTGTTGTTGATTTGATTGCTGATGCGCAAGAAGATGATGGTTATCTTTCAACGATGTTCCAAATTGAGATGCCTGAACGTAAATTTAAGCGTCTTCAACAATCACACGAACTATATTCAATGGGTCATTACATTGAAGCAGGAGTTGCCTATTACACTATTACTGGTAATCAAAAAGCTTTAAACATTGCCAAGAAGATGGCCGATTGTATCGACAGCCATTTTGGAACTGGTGAAGGTAAGATTCTTGGAATTCCAGGACATCCTGAAATTGAAAATGCATTGTCTCGTTTATACGAAGCAACTCATGAACAGAAGTACCTTGATTTAGCTAAGTACTTCATTACCCAACGTGGTAAGGATCCAGAGTTCTTTAACAAGCAAAATAAAGCAGACGGAGCTGACCGTAACTTCTTCCCTGGTCTTGATACCATCGGAAACGCTTACTACTTCGCTGACAAGCCTGTAACTGAGCAAACTGAACCTCATGGACATGCTGTTCGAGTATTATACTTCTGCACTGGCTTGGCTCATGTTGCTCGATTAACTCATGATAAAGACTTAATGGATTCTGCTAACCGTCTTTGGAAAGACATCGTTAAGAAGCAAATGTATGTAACTGGTAATGTTGGTCAAACAACGACTGGTGAAGCATTTACTTACGACTATGATTTGCCTAATGATACCGATTACGGTGAGACTTGTGCTTCAGTTGCAATGGTCTTCTTCGCCAAGCAAATGATGGCAACTCGTATGAGCGGCCAATACGGTGATATCATCGAAAAGGAATTATTCAATGGTGCATTGAGTGGTATCGCTTTGGATGGTAAGCATTACTTCTACGTTAACCCGTTGGAAGCAGATCCTAAAGCCAGCCACGGTAACCCAGGTAAGAATCATATCAATACCCGTCGTTCATCATGGTTTGCATGTGCCTGCTGCCCATCAAACATCACCCGTTTACTTGCCTCAATCGACAAGTACATCTACGAGGTTAATGATGACGTTATCTTGTCACATCAATTTATCGCAAACGATACCACCTTTAAGAATGGTGTCGAAGTTAACCAGGAAAGCAACTTCCCATGGAGTGGTGATGTTAAATACACCATTACTAACCAAAATAAAGAAGAATTCACATTTGGCATCCGAATTCCAAGCTGGAGTCGTAACAAGTATGATGTCAAGGTCAACGGTTCATCAGTTGATCCTGAATTAAAAGATGGCATCATTTACATCCCAGTTTCAGATTCTGAAGTCACAATTACCTTAAGCCTTGATATGGACACTAAGTTGGTTCGTACCAACACCAAGGTAAAAGATGATATGAACAAAGTTGCCATTCAACGCGGCCCAGTTGTTTACTGTGCAGAAGAAGCTGACAACAAAGCACCTCTTTGGGACTATCGTTTGGATGACAAACCACGTCTGACTTACAAGTACGAAAAATCATTATTGGATGGCGTTGGTGTCATCGAAACTTCAGATGCCAAGATGGCACAAGAAGACGGTGACGAGCTCTATTACACCGACGACATTTCATGGAAGCCAGCAAAGATGACCTTCATTCCTTACTATGCTTGGGCTAACCGTTCTGAAGGCCAAATGCGTGTATGGCAGGATATTAATCGTTAATAACAGGTTTCTGACACCGATCATATTCGATTAATTTCAGTTCAACTCATAAAAATAAAGTCTCTTCCTGTAAGCTAACCCCATTGCTTATAGGAAGAGACTTTATTATTACATAAATTGATTACCAGAGCCGTCATCCGGCATGTTTGGTTTCAGACTAATATATTTCTTACGATATTCGGATGGTGACATTCCATAGCCCTTCTTAAAAGCCATGGAGAAGTAATAAACATTTTGATAACCCACTTTAGTGGCGATCGTACTGATCTGATCAGAGGTTAACAATAAATACTTGGTGGCTTCCTCTAATCGATACTTTGTCAGTAAATTGTTTGGTGTGATTCCGAAAGTTTTCTTCATATATAGAGAAACGGAATTGGGATGGATATGGAATTCCTTGCCAAGCTGTTCGTAAGTAATTTTTTCATCGAAATGATCTTCGATATATCGCTGAATTTTATTGGCGACCATTACCATTGGGGACTCCTGCGGCGTTTGGACTTGAACCTGCTGCAGGAGATCAAGAAATAGCTGTTGCGCTTTCCAGAATTCGATGGAGTTTTGAGTTGTATCTGAGTGATTCTCACTTGATTTTCGGCTATTCGCAAAAATTTTCTTCATCATGGAGATAATCGTTTTTTCGTTTGGAATTGCTTGCTGTTTTCGCAAGAAAAGGGTAATTGTCGAAGTGTAGTAATGGATTGCCGGAACAGGGATCACGGGTCGCACCTGTTTAGGTTCTTGCGCTTGGATGTAATTACCGGTGGTTGTGAAGTGGATCCAGTAATATTCTGTTGTTTCATCCATTGGTTTCCAAGAATAATGATGATGCTGAGGTTGTAGTATGAACATTTCTCCAGCACTCACAGTGTATTTTGTGTCGTCTTCAGCAATATATAATTTTCCACGTTGTAGAAACATCATAACGAAGAATTGAAAATTCTTACGATTAGGATGTCGCTCGCCTGGTCGAAAAACTACATGACCACTCTGAATATACATTGGCGTTGGCAGACAGGAAATGGATAAATACTCCTTGACCATGATTAAACCTCCAATTTGAAACCGTGACATTATAGAAATAATATTAGATTTTATAAACTGATTAGCTGATATTATAAAAATAAGTCAAAAACCATAAAAAGTCAAATTTCACATTTCTCAATGAAATTAATTGAGTTTCATTTATCGCTGATATATTGGGGATCACTGCATGTTCAACTATTAACTAAAGCGCTTTTATTTTTTTGTATTATTTTATAAACATTCAATAGAATAATAGATGTTAATTACCTCTTTTCGAATGTATTCTATTAATCGTAAGCGGTTACAGAATTATGCATTTCAAAATTCACTTTTGATTAGAAAGGACAATTTAAAATGAAACCGGTATCATACTACGACATTAAATATTTGCCAAATTCGACTTTGAAAGAAAAGTTTGAACGTAACATCAACTGGATGCTCTCGTTGACTCCAGATCAGTTACTTTACAACTACCGCAAAAACGCGGGCATGGACACTAAGGGGGCTACCCCATTAACTATCTGGGAATCACCTGATTGGTTCTTCAGAGGTCACTTCACTGGTCATTATCTTTCAGGCGCTTCACGAAGCTTTGTGGAACTTAACAACATGGAAGACACTGATGAAGCAAATCAATTGAAGCAACGCATTGATAAAATTGTTGAAGGCTTAAAAGAAGTTCAAGAAAAGTTCGATACATTTGAAGAATTCCCTGGATATTTATGTGCTGAACCTTCAAAGCGTTTCGATGACGTTGAGAAGCTCAGATTCAACGGTAACCATTATGTACCATATTATGCTGTTCAGAAGTTAATGGATGGTTTGATGGACGCCTACGAATTCACTGGTAACAAGACCGCGATGGAATTGACTGAGAACATGACTCATTACTTCGAGAAGCGGATGGCACGTCTAACCCAAGACCAAATCGATGCAATGATCGATACTCGCTGGTACCAAGGTAAAGGCCACTATGTATACCATCAAGAATTTGGTGCAATGCACAGAACCTTACTCCGACTTTACGAATTAAACGGTAAGAAAGAACAAGATGTGTTAGACCTAGCCGAAAAATTTGATCGTAAATGGTTCCGCGACATGCTCATTAAAGATGACGATGAATTAGGATACTACTCATGTCACTCAAACACTGAGTTAGTTTGTGCCGAAGGAATGCTTGAATATTATCACGTAACTGGTGATGAAAAGTACAAGCAAGGTGTTGTGAACTTCATGAACTGGATGCATAACGGTCACGAATTACCAACTAAAGGTATTTCCGGACGTTCAGCATATCCAGCACCTGCTGATTATGGTTCAGAACTTTACGATTACCCAGAAATGTTCTTCAAGCACTTATCCAAGTTAAACGGTGAAAGCTGTTGTTCACATGATTTGAACTTCTTGAGTTCAGAATTGTTCGCTGACACTAAGGATGCTACTTTGATGGACGACTACGAGATGCGGTTCATTAACGCCATCATGGCTCAGCAAAACAATGACAGCGCTATCGCAGAATATCTCTACAACTTGAGTGTTGCACCTAACTCAACTAAAGAGTTTGACCGCGGCGGCTTCTGGTGCTGTGTAGGTAGTGGTACTGAACGTCACTCAACCTTAGTCGACGGAATCTACTATGAAGATGGCAACGACGTCTATGTTGCACAATACTTCGATTCAATTCTGAACCTTAAGGACAAGGGCTTAACCATTACCCAGGATTCACATTATCCAGATCAACATTTTGCTCACGTTACCGTTGAATCTGATAAAGACCAAGAATTCACTGTTTACGTTCGAGTTCCTAAGTGGAGCGCAGAAACAACCATTACTGTTGACGGCAAAGAAATCAATGCAGAACCAAAGAATGGTTTCGTTGCAATTACCCGGACTTGGGGCAAGAAATCAGAAATTAGAGTTAACCTTGATTTCCAACTTCGTTACCAAACCCTTGCCGACCGTTTCAACCGTGTGGCAATCTACTACGGCCCAATCTTATTAGCTGCTCAAACTAAAGATTTGCCTGCATCAACTAAGCCTGCTGCTGAATACCTTGAAGACCTTGTCAAAGTTGAAGGTAAGAATAACTTCCGTCTTGCCGGAACAGACATCATCTTTAAAACATTGCCAGAAATCCCAGCCGACACACCTTACAACGTTTATGTAAAAGTTCCGGATGAAGATGTTGCGACAACTATTGATACTCAAAATGATAGCGACAAGCCTGCAAATGAACAACATTCATGGACATTGGCAGTTGATCCAGACAAGAAGAACTACTTGAAGATTACCTATGATTATCTTGATGGTGATATTTACAGTTTCCAAATTCAAGATGATAACAAAGTTCTCTTCACTCAAACAATGAAGAATGATGAGTGGCCAGAAGATTCTTACTACATTTACCCATTACCAATTGATGCAACTAAAGGTAAGAACAAGATCAACATTAAGATTACGCCACTTGATTACGAGAGCCTGAACTTCGATATTGCTAACATCAACAAGATCGAAACCATGGTTTCAAACAAGTAACAATTATTAACGCCAGGAGGGTTTTACACATGAAGTCAGAGTTTCTGACAGTTACACAAAATAAACGAGGTGCAATTACCAAACTCCAGTTAAATTCGGACAAATCCAATATGAACTGGGTGATTGATCCGGAATATCTCGAGTCACTTGGATACGATGATTTGGATAAACTCTTTGGTGAATTCAATATTACTGTTAACGGCCAAAAACACCGCAGTATTGATCAAATCCCCCGAGTGAGTGGAGACGATACTCATAGCACGATTGAATTTAAAGTGGGAGACCTTTCACTGGTTCAAGAATTTAAGTTGATTGGTAATTCATTTAAATGGGACTTCACCGTTAAGAATAACGGCCAAGAAGATGTGACAGTTAATAATCTTGGCGTGTGGGTCAGCTTGGCATATGTCATGTTTAGAGACAAGAACGTTAAGCGGAACGCCAACCAATCCGTTGCGGTCTTCCCACAGATTTCAAAGAATTATACCAAACTTGCTGCAGTTCGGCGGGATAATACCAGTCCCAACATGGGATTGTATCAAACAAAGGGTGAAGTTCTTTCGGTAGGGACTTTCAATGACTACACCAACCGATTCTTTGAGAATGTTTCACCATCATTGGATGGGATGCTTTTCCACGAGATTGTGTTGGCAGGCGGCTACGACGATGATCGCAGACCACATAATGATTGGATTTACCCTCAAAACTCACTGGTGATCAAACCAGGTGAGAGTCGAGACTGGGAATTCTATTTGAAGCCATATACGACTCAAAAGGATTTTTACGATATTGCAACCAACTATTACAATCATCCGCGATTTGCTTTTGAACCGATGATTTCTCAAGGAGCCTATCAAGTCTTCAACATTAAGCTTGCGAAGGGTCAAAATTTAAAACGAATCTCAGTTCGTCATAAGTCTGGGACCCACATTATTGATCAGGATATGACCGACCAGCTTGAAAATGGCCGTTTAGTATATGAGCCTCAAGGCCTGGGTGAACATCAAGTGGTCTTAGAATTTGATGACGGTACCGTTGATATGGGCGTGTTCAATGTTATGAACTCGATCAACGAACTGCTTCAAAATCGCGCTGATTATGTTTCTGAACATTCGTATGCCGGTGCTGATGGTAAGGTGCCATACAGCTTCGGGCCCGTTTCAAATCAAGGTGAGTCTATCGGCAAGATGACCTTCATCCTTCAAGAGTGTTTGCTGGACGATAAGGTTGAGAATGCTGACAAGCAAATTGCCCAGGTTGAAGAAAGTGCCGTGAAGTACGTTCGACCAAAGTGGTTTGAAAATGGTGATTTCAAGAAACCGGCGAAGTTATACGGTGACTTCTATCGTTTAATGGATCTCGAATACATCGCCCATATGTTCTACTTGTTATCAAAATGTCCGGCATCCGCGTTGAAATTGAACCAGCCAAATGACTATCTTTCCTGGGCTGCACAAGTCTTTGACGTTCGGGTGAACCCGGATTTGAATGATAACGAGCGTGGTAAGACAGAGGCGCAGATGTTAGGAACATACGGCCTGTACATTGAAGACTTGCTGGCAGACTTGAAGAAGAGTGGTCTGGACAAAGAATATTCCGAAATCTCCAAGTCATGGAAAAATGTGACTGATCGACTGGCTGCCAATAGTGATTCACTGGAAGCAGCGATGACTGAACATTTCTTTGACAATGCAGGATTTGGTCCAGCAGCCGGAGCGTTGGCACTGACTGGCAATACCCATGCGGCGATGACGTATGGTGAGCTCTTAAAAGCCAATATCGGCTTCAGTAACGATTTCAGGTCTCAAAGCCCTGATCGTTGGTGGGAAGCTCTCTCGTACATGATTCATGCCTTGTGGGGTGGCTTAACTGCCGCATCTGCTCAAATTGCCGGTGAGAAGCTTCAAGATCCTGAATTAGTTGAAGCAGCTTATCGTGCTACCGGGGCAGTTCTGTATATGTACGATTCAAATGCCACCGCAACTGATCGGATGCTCGAACCGGGTGACGCTGCATCAACCTACAGTATCGCCGGGCCTAATTTGAACCGTCCCGACTTATCTCGGAACCGGTTTGGCCAATCGATTTTTGCTTCCGATGGCGGAATTTTTGCCCGCCTGTTCCCTGATGGATATACGGGTGAGGATGACTGGGATATGGGCGAAGAACTCGTAGCTTTCCTGAATGGTTTTGGTCAAAAGACCTATATCTATAAGGATCCGGACAAGGGACTCACAGCGGTTAATGGACGGGTAAAGAAACTTGTTGATAATCATTACGAGATTCAGAGTTTCGCGCCATATATCAGTGAGTACATTTATTTAGATGACAATCAAGTTTTTGAAAGTCATAAAGATAAAGCATTGTTCAATCTTGCAACCAGGAAGTTTGAATAACGACTGTTTACATTTAAGGAGGTGACGGATGCGGCTTCGCAACGTGTTCTGCAATTATTTTAAATAAATTTGATAGGAGATTATGATCATGGATAAAAATGCTGCAAGTACAGCAGGGACCAGCAAAGACAGTGCAAACGTTAAACTGTCAGTTTGGGAGAAAACAGCTTACTCCTTTACTGATATGGCTGGTAACTTGCTTTATGTTACAATTTCAAGTTATATTCTTTATTTCTATACTGATGTTTTCGGTATTTCAGTTGGTGGTGCAGGTTTAATTCTGTTAGTTGCTCGTTTCTTTGATGCTGTTAGTGCACCTGTTTGGGGATCAATTGTTGATCATACCCACACTAAATGGGGTCAAAGTCGACCATACTTCTTATGGTTGGCCATTCCATTTGCCGTTGCCACATTCTTAGCATTTACCGCACCAAACCTGCATGGTACTGCTAAGCTATGGTATGCCGGATTTACTTACATCTTAGCCGCTGGGGTTGTTTATACTGGTATTCAAACTCCGATTACTGCTATTCTTCCCAGCTTAACCACTAACGGTCAGGAACGTATCAATGCCAACACATTCCGTATGTGTGGTGGTTCCATTGGTTCATTTATCACTAGTACCTTCGCCTTACCATTAGTTGCATTCTTTGGTAAAGGTGACGATAAGGTTGGTTTTATGTGGACAATGTTCTTCTTCGGTTTGCTTGCCGTTGTCTTACTTTTCCTGTCATTCAAAGGCATGAAAGAACGGACTATTGCTGTTCAAAAGCCAATTCCATTCAAGGATTCATTGAAAGCTACTGTTGGTAACAACCCATGGTACATCCTGGTTGTTTCATTCGTAATTTACTGGGTTGCACAGTCTACTCGTAACGGAATTTCAGTTTACTATGCTAAATACAACTTGGGTAACGAACAGTTAACTTCAGTATTTAACGGGCTTCAAGTTCTTGGCATTATCGCTACAATTTGTATCCCATTTGTCGTTAAAGTTACCAACAAGACAATGACAATGATCATTGGTTTGGCAATTGGTGCTGCTGGTCAAATCATGATGGGTATGGTTGGTAACAACTTTACTCTGGTTATCATTGCTTGGATTATCGGTATCTTCGGTGCTTCAACTGCCGTTGCTATGCCATTTGGTATGTTAGCTGATACTGTTGACTATGGTGAATGGAAGACCGGTATCCGTGCTCCTGGTTTCTTAACTGCCGTTGGTTCTGCCTTCTGTATCCAATTAGGTTCAGGATTCGGTTCATTCATTCCCTCAAAGATCATGGCTGCCGCCGGATTCGTTGCTAACAAGACACAAACTGCACACGCACTTAGCGCAATTCACTTTACATTTATTTACTTCCCAGTTATCGTGTACGCTATCGTTGCTGCAATCATGTGCTTATACTTCAAGTACGAAAAGATGGAACCACAAATTAAAGCTGATTTAGCTGCTCGTCACGATGCTGATGCAAACAACTAATTCGAATTGATGATGACACCGTAACTTTTGGACACAGATAAGGTGGTGATGCATTCATTCAGAAAATTTTGATACTTGATAAAGCGAACATTATTTCTGACATAATGTTTTCACGAACCCCATTCGTGATATGAGTTACCCATCAATAAAAATAGAAGCTCAAACTGTTGAATAAACGGTTTGGGCTTCTTTTGTATATATATAGATTTTACAGAATGAATAATGCATTTTGAAAATATATAGGGGCCAAATTTGTGCGTATTTTCATAAAACATGTATTTTGTTACTTTTTGACACTAATTATACAATCATTAGTTACTTTTGAACACCAAATGTACTTTTGTGACGTTGAAATCGCTTTCTTTGTCCCTTATCATAAAGATTGTGCACAGTATCATTTGATTAACCGGTTTTTGAATGTTACTAGAAGTTACTCAAGATTGTTTATTTAGAAAGGATGAAAGATCACGCAAAAATTTAGAGAGTTTGCTAAAGTCCCACCCAAAGGCTGGAATAGCTGGGATGGTTATGGTGCTTCAGTACGTGAAGACGAAATTAAGCGCAATGCCGATTACATGAGTAAGAACTTAAAACAGTACGGTTGGCAATACATTACCGTTGATATTCAATGGTATGAACCAAGTGCCAACTCATCCAAATACCATGATTTTGCCCCATTGGTAATGGACGAATATTCACGGCTCCTGCCAGATCCAAAACGTTTTCCTTCGGCCGCAAATGGTAACGGTTTCAAACCGTTAGCTGATTACATTCATGGATTGGGATTAAAGTTTGGAATTCACATTATGCGTGGAATTCCGCGTCAAGCTGTTCATACTAGTGCACCACTTAAAGGCGCTGACAAGACTGCCAAAGACATTGCTCTAAACAATATCTGTCCTTGGAACTCAGATATGTACGGTGTTAACGTTGACATGCCAGAAGGCCAAGGCTACTATGATTCAATCATGGCGCTTTACGCATCCTGGGGTGTTGATTTCATTAAATGTGATGATATCGCCAATTCTGTTATTTATAACGGCACTCACAAGAAGGAAGTTGAAGCCTTACGTAAGGCCATTGATAAGACTGGCCGTGACATGGTTCTTTCACTTTCACCAGGTCCTGCACCAGTGGATAACGGTGCTTTCTTCCAACGAACTGCCAACATGTGGCGGATTACCGATGATTTCTGGGATGAATGGTCACTGTTACTGAACATGTTTGACCGTGCTGAAAAATGGTCATCAATGTCCCGCCCAGGTAACTGGCCAGATTGTGATATGTTGCCTCTTGGTCACATTGGAATCCGTTCGGTTGATGGCCCTGGTGGTAACCGCCAGACTCGCTTTACCAAGCCAGAACAAAAGACCATGATGACACTTTGGAGCTTGATGCAGTCACCATTAATCATGGGTGGTGAACTTCCTGACAATGATGAGTGGACGAACAGTTTGATGACCAACCAAGAATTATTGAACATGGATGATCATATTATTGAAAAGTACCAGACTCATCGTGATGACCAATTGATTACTTGGTACGCAGCAAGTTCTGATAATAAATATTATGCAATTTTCAATATTTCAGACGGAGACCTCAAGCTATCAGGAGCTAAAATTGCCAACTTGGGAATTCCATTAAGCGGTCATGATGTTTGGGAAGATAAGGATGCTTCGTTATCCGATAATGATTCGATTGCGATTGCACCGCATGATGTTTACTTATTAAAAGTTTAATCAAATATTTGAAGAGGGATAGATATTATGGATGAAAAAACAGCGATGGAAGTGAAATCAGAAAAGTTTCCAGCTGGATCTACGAAGGAAAAGGTTGGCTTCCTAGAAAGACTGAGTTATGCCAATCTGGACTTTGCCGGTCAGCTTGTTGCGACTGTTGTTAACAGTTATTTAATGTATTTCTTCACCGATGTTGCATTGATTTCGGCAGCTTCAACAGGAACAATTCTGTTGGTTGCACGTGTTGTTGATGCTGTTGGGGCACCAGTTTGGGGAACCTTTATTGATATGACTCACTCAAAATATGGAAAAGCTCGACCATACTTCTTATGGTTGGCAATTCCTTATGCAGCGAGTGGTATCCTATTGTTCTGGGCACCAAGCTTAAGCCCATCGGCTAAAGCATTGTATTGCGCCATTGTTTACATGATTTATGGTGTTATTTACCTTGGTATTAACGCACCGATCACCACGATCTTACCTTTGATTAGTTCAAAACCAGATCAACGGGTTGTTTTAAACTCATGGCGAATGGTTGGTTCTAACCTTGGTGTGTTCGTTGTTAACTCATTAACCTTGCCATTGGTTGCATTCTTTGGTGGTGGTAATGATGTCAAAGGTTTCAGAATCTTTATTATCATTTTTGCCTGCTTGAACTTAGCAGGAACATTGTTCTCATTCGGACATGTTAGAGAACGGGTTGTTGTTCCAAATAGTCAACGAGTTACTTTGAGAAGAAGTATTCATGCCATGAACAAGAACTGGCCTTGGTTCATCATCGTTGCTGGTAACTTCTTATTCTGGGTTGCTCAACAAGGTCGTCAACAATCAATGGTTTATTACTTCACTTATTATTTCCACAGTAAGGATTTAGTAACGTTCTTTAATTCAATCGCGATTATTCAGGTTCTTGGTGTCCTTGCAATTCCATTCTTGAATAAAGTGATGTCAAAGAGTCACATTTGGGCAATGGGTCTGGCAATCGCTGTAATTGGTCAGTTTATTATCATGTTCTCTGGCTTAAACGCAGTTGGTGCTACTACTGGATGGTTAATTGCTAACGTTGGTTCCGGTATTGCCGTATCAATGCCATTTGCAATGCTTGGTTCTGCAGTTGATTATGGTGAGTGGAAGAACGGTGTTAACGCTGCCGGGATTTTAACCACTATCGGATCAGCATTCTGTATGTCAATGGGTATGGGATTTGCCGGTGCTTTGAACGGTAAAATCATGGCTGCCTTTGGTTACGTTGCCAACCATGCACAAACATTGCATGCTTTAACTGGAATTAAACTTTCATTTAACTGGATTACCATTGTTATGTATGGTGTTGCAATCATTCCAGCACTTCTCTACTTCCGTTACGAAAAGATGGAAAAGAAGATTACTGCTGACTTGTCTAAGACTCGTGCATAATCGCTTGGTTTACAAAATAGATTAAAATAAATCATCAAAGCTAAACGAGGCTGGGACAAAAGTGCAAACTTTTGCCTCAGCCTTTTTTAGTGGCTTAATTATTACTTATTCAAAACGTGCTCAAATCGGCTGATCCCAAAATTTAAGGGAACAAAACGCCTTTTCCCACTCTCGTTTGTTGTTGCCATTGATTTCAAGATATTTAAACAGGATTTGTATTCGATTAAAAAACACCCTATCTAATTTGCATAGAAGAGGGTGTTGATCACTTAAACATATTAGCTAAAATCGCAAATTGAGGGGGTTATGCACGTAGTGGTGAGTGCTGAGAGACAACACTCACTCTAACTGGAGAAGTGGCACTGCTACTCTTTTTGCTGTCTTTATTGATATGTTGATATCCTAGAAAGATGAGATCAATGACGACAATAATAATAATCATAATTAATAAATTCATCCGGCCTTTTCTTTTGTTCATGTGATTCAATCCTTTCGAGTTTTGTAGGGATTTGCAGTTAATTTTTTAAATCTATTCTGGTAGTCCTCGGTATCTCGGGTAATTGGGACCTCGGGATCAAATTTGCTGCTATCAAGAAATTTCTTTGTATAACCTCGTCTGTATTCAGAAGGTGTTAGAAAGCCGTTTTCTTTGAAGACTTTCATGAAACGCTTCTCATCCGGGAAAAATGCCATGCTGGCAATTTGCTTGATCGGCAGGTTCGTTCGTAGTAACAGTTCTCGAGCCTTTTGAAGCTTTAGACCGTTAATAAATTGGATAACTGTTTGGCCAGTTTGCTGCTTGAAAATTCTGACTAGATAATGAGGATTCAGTTCAAAATGATCAGCTACATCACCAACCCTAAGTTTGTCTGTCAAATTGGATCGGATCCATTCTTTAATACCGTCAATTCTCGCTTCCTCTTCAGAAAGTGGTGTACTGATAATGGATGTAAAGTACTCCTGCGACAATTCGATTATAAGTGATGTCAAAAAGTAGTCAGTTCCAATTGATGTGAAGTAGTCACTTTTAGCCATATCTAAAATTTGATTTGCCAAAATGAAAACCTTGTCAAAGTCAGATACTTCAAATTGAAGAGGCAAAATTGCTTGTGTTTTTGTGAACATAGATTCAATGACATGCGTTTTTGACAAGTCCACTTCTTGTGTTCTTAGGCCATTAGGTTTGGTGAAAAAATGGAACCAGAAATATTGGGTTCCTTCTGGCGATTCTCGGTACCCATGAAGATGATGGTATGGGGGTAAAGCAAACACCTCACCCTCTGTAATACTGTAATGAATTGAGTCAACATCCAAATGAATGACACCTTTGAGGACGATAATGATTTCAAAGTTTCCGTCATGATACATGTGTTTGTGCATCCAGTGTTTTCCAGCAGTAAATTTTCCGGAAGAGATATACAGAACGGGTTCGCTGATGTTTAAGCACGTTATGTTATCCATAGAGTCATCTCCCATTATTTGCAACTAACAGACGTGTATGCTAGGTGATAAAAAAACACCTAATGTATGAAGGATAGTCACAAAAAGACACCTTTCATACACAATATACCATTTTTTTACATGAAGAAACCGGTTACAATACATATATAGAGTTTTCTTTTAAGATGAACCGCTGATTTGATATTTACTCGATTGTTGTGCGATTGTTAGTTTAATAATAACATTTATATTATTATTAGACCAGGTTTCGAGCACTAAACACCGGAAACCAACACCAATTCATTGAAAAGGAAAGCTAATGAATAATTATTTATATGTGAATGAACTTTTGCATAAAGAAAGGGTAGTCTTGATGAAAACAATTACTGTTAATACTGATACAGCACAATTAGGTTTTGAAGTTAATGATGATCAAGTGTATATGACCATTCTTGATTCCAATGATTTAAGTTCTGCTGATGCCGAAATAAAGAAGCATTTTCAAATTGCTGAAGTCCAAGTGACTGGTCGCAATTTCCACCACAAAGGAGTCAGTTTTGTCGACACAAATCCTGGCCGGGATTTAAAATACGTTAGTCATCAAATTGAAGATGAGTCTAACGGAAAATTACTGACAATTGTTCAAGAAGATACCGAAAAGTCGCTTCGAGTAACCAGCTACTATCGATTGTTTGATGGCTCGGCAGTTATCCGCAGCTGGACAAAATTAGACAATATCGGTTCTGTAGATCTTGGAATTGAATACGTCTCATCATTTGCCCTTAGTGGCATCAACCAAGCTAAGGACCTTGATGGCAACTATTCTGAAGACAATGAGATTTATGTTCCAAACAATGACTGGACTGCCGAAGCTCAATGGAAACATCGAACATTGAAGGATGCTGGCTTAGACTATTGGGTTGACGGTGAGAAGAATCAAGCCTCAACTAAGCGAATTTCAATTACCAATAATTCATCTTGGTCTTGTTCTGAGTATTCACCAAATGGAATTTTATATAACACCAAGACAAAACAGTCAGCCGTTTGGCAAATTGAAAATAATGGTGCCTGGCATTACGAATTAACCGATATTGGCCGAGGAAATGTCTTGGCAATTCGACTTTCCGGACCAGAAGAACTCGATAATCACTGGTGGAAGAATCTGAAGCCTGGTGACAGCTTTACGACCGCTCAAGTTGCCTTCGGTCAGTTAAATGGTGACTATGAGGATGCTTTGCAGGAAATGACGAAGTATCGTCGCTTGATCCGCCGTGAAAATGATGATAATAAGAGCTTGGCGGTTATCTTCAACGATTATATGAACGGCCTCGCTGGTGATCCAACTACTGCCAAGGAAATTCCGTTGGTGGATGCCGCTGAAAAAGTTGGCTGTGAATATTTTGTCATTGATTGTGGCTGGTATGCGCCTGGTTACTGGTGGGATAGCGTTGGTGAATGGCAACCATCTGAAGAACGATTCCCTGGTGGAATTGAAAAGCTCATCAAATATATTCGTGATAAGCGGCTCACACCTGGTTTATGGCTGGAACTCGAAGTTGTTGGAATTAAGAGCCCATTGGCTGACAAATTACCAGATAGCTGGTTCTTTATGCGCCATGGTAAACGAGTGATTGATGCTGACCGTTACCACTTGGACTTCACAAATCCTGAAGTACGTGAATTTGCTAATGGAGTTATCAAACGGCTTGTTGAACAATATGGCGTTGGCTATATCAAGATGGATTACAATATCACAACTGGAATCGGAACGGATCAAAATTCTGACAGCTTCGGTGACGGGCTGTTGAAGCATAACCGGGCTTATCTTAAGTGGTTGGATGCCGTCTTTGCCAAGTATCCTGATTTAGTGATTGAAAACTGTGGAAGTGGTGGTATGCGTCATGATTATGCAATGCTTCAACGTCACAGTATCCAATCAATGACTGATCAAACCGACTATGTTCGTAACGGAAACATTGCCGCTGTTGGAGCTTCCGTGGTTGCCCCAGAACAGTGTGCAATTTGGTCATATCCTTTGCAAGATGGGGACGATGAAGAAGTCATCTTCAACATGATCAATGCAATGCTTTTACGGATTCATCAGAGTGGTTATTTGAACAAAGTTAAGGGGCATCGGTTGGAATTGGTTGCCGAAGGAATTAAGGCATACAAGACGTATCGTCACTTGATTCCAACTGGATTACCTATTTGGCCTGAAGGTTTGAGCCAACTTGATGATCCATGGTTTAGCTACGGCTTCCAGAATGGGAAAGATATCTATTTGGCTGTTTGGCGTGGTGTGAGTGATCAAGCAGACCACGAAATCTCTCTTCAGAAGTACGGAAATGTTGACAGCATTGAACAAGTTTATCCAAACGCTGATAATGGTACTTCGTATCAGGCAAATGGCAATTCATTGAAAGTTAACTTTGCCAAAGAAAAGATGGCTCGTTTATATCACATTACAATGAAGTAATTTGATGTTTCTTTAAAGGGGGTGTTGTCAGACTTAATGCGATTAACACATAAACGTGAAAATGTTATTTCTGACATGATGTTTTCACCACCCCATTCAAGGTAACAAATCGGTTACCTCTTAATAAAACAAGAAGCTCAAACTGTTGAATAAACGGTTTGGGCTTCTTTTGTTGAATATATATTTGAAAAACATTATAAAATGTGAAGACTTCTAATAAAAATTCTGCTAAGATATTACATAACGATGTAAACGGTGATGGTTCACTGAATCGCTATTTACAAAGTAGTTTATAATTCTAGGCCAAAAGCAGAAAGTGGGAATCATTGTGACCAATGTAAAGGCATATATTGAATCAATCAAAGACCAAATCGACCGTCGGGATCCTGACCAAAAAGAATTTCAAGAGGCGGCATTTACCGTGCTGGATAGCTTGGCACCAACTTTGGAGGCCCATCCAGAGTACGTGGAATCAAACTTGTTGGCACAGCTTGTTGAACCTGAACGGGTAATTCAATTCCGAGTGCCATGGCAGTCAGATGACGGTAAATTTAACGTCAATCGTGGCTTCCGAGTTCAGTTTAACTCTGCCATCGGCCCTTATAAAGGTGGTCTAAGGTTACATCCCAGTGTCAATCTGAGTGTTGTGAAGTTCCTTGGCTTCGAGCAGATTTTGAAGAATAGTTTGACTGGCTTACCAATTGGCGGTGCCAAAGGTGGCAGTGATTTCGATCCCAAAGGCAAATCAGATTCTGAAGTTATGCGCTTTTGTCAAAGCTTTATGACTGAGCTGCAACGCCACATCGGGCCAGATTTGGATGTGCCAGCCGGAGATATCGGGGTTGGTGGTCGAGAGATTGGTTATCTATTCGGTGCGTATAAACGGCTAAACGGCTATCAAAATGGTGTTTTGACTGGTAAGGGTCTGACATTTGGCGGTAGCCTTGCCCGAACAGGAGCAACCGGATTTGGATTGCTCTACTATACCAATGCGATGCTGAAAGCCCAAGGCGACACTTTGACCGGCAAAAAGATTAAGGTCTCTGGTGCCGGAAATGTGGCCACTTATGCTATTCAAAAAGCAACTGAATTAGGTGCCAAAGTGATTACTGTATCGGATTCCAATGGCTACATCTATGATCCTAAAGGAATTGATTACAAAGTCGTCAAACAAATTAAAGAAGTTGAACGTGGCCGGATTCGTGACTATGCGGACAGAGTCGAATCTGCTGAATATCACGGTGGATCCGTTTGGGACTTCGATGTTGATTATGATATTGCCTTGCCATGTGCCACTCAAAATGAAATTAACAAGGATCAAGCCAAGTTAATTGTCAAAGATGGTGCCAAATACGTCTGTGAAGGTGCCAACATGCCTAGTTACCCAGATGCGATTGCAATCTATCGTGACAGCAATGTTCTGTATGGACCTGCCAAGGCTGCCAATGCAGGTGGCGTGGCTGTGTCAGCTTTGGAAATGAGTCAGAAAGTGAACGGTTGGCATGGAGCTTTGAAACCGTTGATAATCGACTTCAAGACATCATGGAAGATATCTTCGCCAAGTCAGAAGCTGCTGACAAGAAATACAAGCTTGATAAGGATTACCAAGCAGGTGCAAACATTGCCGGATTTGAGAAGGTTGCTGAAGCAATGATGGCTCAAGGATTAGTTTAATTTGAATTATTAAAGCAGTCTTCTATAGTATGGAGACTGTTTTTTTGTTACAAAATTTTCGACCACGATTCAATTCTTTTAATAATGCTTTAAGAGGCGCCACACAATGGTCAGACATAGGTCGGAAGATGCTAAAATTAGGACAACATAAGCTTTCAAGGATGTTCTGATTATGGTATGTTAGTTAGCAAAGAACCTAAGGAGGAATTTACATGGGACTCATCATAACCGCTGTTATTGTAATATTACTGATTATCTGGATCGTTGCACTTTATAACGGTTTAGTTAGTCAACGAAATCTGGTTGACGAGGCTGCCAGCCAGATTGATGTTCAACTTCAACGAAGAGGAGATTTACTCCCCAACTTATTGGAAACTGTTAAAGGATACGCAAAGCACGAACAGGAAACTTTTGAAAAGGTGACTGCAATGCGTTCACAAATTCAGGATCCCAATGTTAGCTTAGGTGATAAGGTTAAGGCTGATAATGAACTAACAGGCGCTTTGAATCACCTGTTTGCGGTTTCCGAAAACTATCCCGAGTTGAAAGCCAACCAAAACTTCTTGGCACTTCAGGAAGAGTTGACCAATACCGAGAACAAGATTGCCTTTTCACGTCAGAACTATAACAGTAACGTGATGGCTTATAACAATAAACTGCAAACTTTCCCAAGTAACATGGTTGCCAAATTCGGAAACTTCCCTGCACATAGTTACCTTGAAGTTCCTGAACAATCTAAAGAAGTTCCACAAATGAAATTCTAAAGGGGACTGACTGATAATGGATACCATAAATCAGCAAGTTCAGCAAAATCGACGACGAACCTGGTCAGTAATGGCGGTGTTCGTTGTTTTAATAGCAGTTATTGGTTTTCTAATCGGTTGGGTCTTTGCCTACGCAACCAGTGATGAAAGCTCAATTGATTGGTTGGTTCCAACTTATGTCATGGTTGGGTTTCTGATTGGTGCCGGACTTTATTCACTTTTTGTGTACACCCAAGTCACCAACATTCTGATGAAATCTGCTAACGCACATCAGCTTCAGGAGTCAGATGATCCGGAATTGTTCAACATCGTTAGTGATTTGGCGATGGTGGCACATATTCCAATGCCAGCAATTTACCAGACGGATGATCCATCACCAAATGCGTTTGCAACCGGGCGTGACCCGAAGCATGCCGCCGTTGCGGTTACTAAAGGCCTGCGCGAGATGATGAACCGTGAGGAACTAGAGGGTGTCTTAGCCCACGAAATTTCTCATATCAAAAACTATGATATCCGAGTTTCTTCAATTACCGTTGCACTAACCACCTTTATTGCCGGAGCCGGAACGGTTCTGATCGTTTCCGGGATCAGCTTGATTCGCGGTGGTCGCTGGTTCAGTTGGTTCGGCAGTGATAGTGATAATGATTCGAAGAGTAGTTGGGCCATCGCGATCGGAATTCTGACCTTTGGCTTGATCATGTGGATCGGTGGCTGGGTGATTCGAGGAATCGGTGTACCTGTCGCCCAAATTCTTCAGTTCTCGGTTTCCAGAGAGCGTGAATCCCTTGCCGACGTATCTGGAGTTAATTTAACTCGCGATCCCCAGGGGTTAATCGATGCACTGACATTACTAAAGAACGATACAACACCAACTGATAATCCGACCGCTAAAAGTGCGGCGTTGTATATTAATGAACCCGTCACTAAAAGAGGTAAAACGCCATTTCTAGCAAAGATGTTTGATACGCATCCACCACTAGATGATCGGATCGCACGACTTAAAAGGTTACTTGGCGAGAAATAGTGAAGTTGAAAATTCAACGTTTATAGTGTTTCATTAAAACTGTAATGGTTTGATCCCTGTATTCAACAGGATCAGGCCATTTTTGTTTTCATATCGACAGCCCAGCTGTTGATGTGGTAATTTTATGCAGATTTAGGATTATGATTGATCCGGTATTTGAAAAAGATCAAAAAAGTTATAAAAAAATCTCATGTCAGAAGATATAACGTGTATAATATCTGTTAAGGGAACCCCAATAAATAGTTTCGGATTACCTTAAAACGATCATGATGGAGGAATTGGATGAAAACTGCTGATGAAATTCGTAAATTAGCTAAAGATGAAGAAATTACGTATTTAAGAATGACTTTTTCTGACCTCAATGGTGCATTGAAAAACGTTGAGATCCCAATTGATTTGTTAGACGTTGCTTTGAATAACAAAATTAAGATCGATGGTTCGTCAATCGCCGGTTTTCTACCAATTCAAAGCTCGGATATGTACTTATATCCTGATCTTGATACTTGGACGATTTACCCATGGATCACGACTGGTGGGAAGACTGCTTCACTCATTTGTGATGTTCACAATAGTGACGGCACCCCATTTGCCGGCGATCCGCGTTTTGTTTTAAAACAGTTAGATGATTCGTTGAACAAACTAGGTTGTGGTCATGCCAATGTCGGCGCTGAAATGGAATATTTCTTGTTCAAGGCTGATGAAGATGGCCATTTAACTGATGAATTAAACGACCAGGCATCATACTTTGACGTTTATCCTGATGATCGTGGCGAAGCATGTCGTCGTGAAACAGTTAATACATTAAAAACGATGGGCTTTTCAATCGAGGCTGACCATCATGAGGTGGCACCAGGCCAATGTGAAATTGACTTTAAGTTCGATGATGCTGTTAAGACAGCGGATCGGGTTCAGTTGTTAAAATTAACGACAAAAGCCATTGCCGTAAAGTATGGTTTGAGAGCGACATTCATGCCAAAGCCTAAAGCCGGCGTTAATGGATCAGGGATGCACCTGAACACTTCATTATTCGATGGCACCAAGAACTTATTTGATGATCAGAGTGGTCAAAATGGTCTTTCAGAGTTGGCAACTCATTATCTAGCGGGTGTTTTGACTCATGCGCAGGCCTTTACAGCAATCACTAATCCCACCATTAACAGCTACAAGCGGCTTGTGCCAGGTTATGAAGCCCCAACCTATGTTGCTTGGGCAATTGCCAACAGAACCGCGTTGGTTCGAGTTCCTGATGGACGTGGTCCACAAACCCGGTTTGAATTAAGAAGTGGTGATCCAGCTGCGAACCCTTATCTCGCAATTGCTGCAATTTTGGCTGCTGGGCTTGACGGCATTAAGCAAAAACTGACACCACCAAAGAATGTTGAGGATAGTATTTATGATATGTCTCCTGAACAGCGAACGGCCGCTCAGATTGTTCAGCTACCATCATCACTACCAGATGCATTAAAGAATTTACAAGCTGATAAGGCCCTCTCGGAAGCTCTTGGAAGCGTGGTTCCTAAGTACTTACAAATTAAGCACGATGAGCTGACTCGTTTCCAGCTAAGTGTGACTGATTGGGAGAAAAAAGCTTATTTTAATGTTTAGTTCCGATCCGATTGTCCCGGTGCCGTCTGCTGAGAGAATCTTATTTTCAAATTGTTGTTGACAATTAAAATTACATGAGTTAAGTTATAGGCACATTAAAATTTGATTGAAAAAATGCAGCGACGAGGAGAGTAAGTTCGCCAGATCATTTCAGGGAGTCCCGGTAAGTGAGAAGGGATAATGACCAGCGAAACGAAAGTAGCCTCTAAGCAGTGGATGCGAAGAATGAGTATCTACGGTGTGCACCCCTTAAAGTGCCAGTGTATCGCCATTCATTTGGCCGTACATGATGAGACGGTTTGTGTGAGCGAATCGTAAATTTAGGTGGTAACACGCGTAAGCGCCCTTGATCTTAGAAATAAGATTAAGGGCGTTTTTTTTGGTCAAAAATAAAATAGGAAATTGGAGTGTGATTTTTATGAAGTTTGCAATGATTGGTGCAGGAGCAATGGGGTTACGTTACGGGATTTTACTACAAGAGGCTGGTAACGATGTTACATTCATCGATACATGGCAGCCACATATTGACAAGATCCATGAACAGGGCGGCGTATACGTCATGCGGGATCATAAAGATCGCCATTTAACTAAAATCAAGTTGGAAACACCAGAGACTTTTGATGGTCATCCGGATATGTTCATTTTCTTCACGAAGCAAATGCAACTCCAAGATTATTTGGATCGCTGTCAACACTTCTTCCACAAAGATCAATATGCCTTCACCGCAATGAATGGGATGGGACACATTGAAAAATTGCAGAAGTACTTCGCCGATGACAAGATTATTGGTGCGACAGCCCTAATTGCAACAGTTCTTCCTGGTCCAGGTGAGGTTGATTTCATGGGTAAGCGTGGCGCCGGTAAAATGAATATGTGTCCGCTTAACGAAAAGCCGGATGCCACTTGCAAAGAGCTCTTCAATCAACTTCAAAAAGCCAAGATGAATCCAACCTTAACGGATGATTTCACCGGAACATTAATGACCAAAGTTATTTTCAATTCAGTTATCAACACGATTTGTACCATGTTTGAATTACCAATGGGTGAATTTGGGAACTTCCCAGGCGCTTATCAAATGGGTCGCCAGTTAATTGACGAAGCTTATGATATCTGTGCACGAGCTGGCATCAAATTAGTATCCAGCCGTGATGAAGAAATGGCAGCTTTGGATCACAATACCCGGATTGATATGCCGCTTCATTACCCATCTATGTATCAGGATATGACGAAGGATCGACCAACCGAAGTTGATTACATCAATGGTTACATCGCCCAATTGGGACGCAAATATCATTACGAAGCCAGCACCCATTTGTTCGTAACCCAAGCTGTTCACTTAGCTGAGTTCCATCGTCAAAACCTTGCGAAGCAAAGGGCAATTAAAGCTCAGCAAGCCGCTCCACAAACTCAAACCGCATAGTATCCAAGCAAGTGAACGTGATATTTGGCAGTCATCTTACGAAGCGTTTTGAAGAGCACGGCCTGTTGTTCACGAGTGCCAGAGATTTCGAGGTAAAACGAATACACGCCAAGCTGGGTTTTAACCGGCAGTGACATGATCGTCACCAAATTGAGTTGGTTGTCAGCCAAATACCCTAGAATATCATAGAGTGTTCCGGGGTGATCGTTGGAAGAAGGGGTGACAAATAGTGGTGCTTTGAATTGGTCCGTGGCTAAGTGCTGCTGAGAAAGTGCTTCAAGATCAGCAGCTTGGGATTTAAAAATAATGAATCTCGTACTGTTATCATCTTGGTCAGCAACATTATTCATCATTAATGGCACCGATAGATCTGCCATCTGTGATTGGGGAATAATCGCTGCATCACCCAATTCACCATTTTGAAATTTTTCTAATGAAATCATATTCGATGAAGTTGTGATAATTTGGACGTCGGGCATCGAGGTCAACAGTTGTTGACACTGGCCTTCCGTCTTGAATTGGACATAGATTCGCTTAATTTGATTGAGCTCAGTCACATTGGCAACCAACCCAAAGTCGACTGGGATCGTCATTTCGCCGATTTCCGTAACGTCAGCGGATTGTAAACGTTGTAGAGTTGCGGACACATAACCGTCAAGCTGGTTTTCAAGCGGCAGCAAGCCAATGTCATCGCCGGAAACAGCTTGGTACACTTGATCGAAAGTGGGATGATAGTCAAAAGAGATATCGGAAAATGGCTGGGCTTTAAGATAAGCTTTTGCGGCCGCATCAGCAAAGGTGCCTGCGGGTCCAAGAACTGAAAAT
This sequence comes from Lentilactobacillus otakiensis DSM 19908 = JCM 15040, assembly GCF_001434145.1. Taxonomy (GTDB): domain Bacteria; phylum Bacillota; class Bacilli; order Lactobacillales; family Lactobacillaceae; genus Lentilactobacillus; species Lentilactobacillus otakiensis. Next base: position 196,196 of record NZ_AZED01000003.1, read on the forward strand.
TTCATAGAATAACCACCTTGTCCTTAAATTCAGATAATGCTTTTATTATCGCATATCAAGTTTTGAAAAAATGGTAAAAATGAAAGAAAAACCTCTTAGTATCGATGGAATCCGGAAACTTCCTGATACTAGGAGATTTTTTGCTTACCTGATTGTAATATCGTAGGTATAATAACCAGTATGCCTGCAAATCGCCGTAATACTTCAGCATTCGAGCAGGTTCAATTTGTTAAACAAGAGTAAAGTTGTTTGACTTACCTCAACCTAATAACTACCATTAATACTATCATTAAAGGAGCGTTACGAAACCAATGAAATTATCAAGTATCAAACCATCACCATTTAAATCAGTCATTCTGCCACTGACAGCAATTACTGCCGGTAGCTTTTGGATCAGTCTCAAATTGTTTGATATTGCGTTCAAACGGGTTGACTACGTGCCCGAAACTTCTAAAGAAAAACAGCAATACGCCGATCAATATTATGAATATGTCGACTGGTTCCACAAGATGCCCTCTGAGGAGTGGTATTTGAACCGCGACGACCCTGACAAAAAGATGGTGGCGACTTATATTCCCGCTGAAGGGATCGCCAAGAAGACTGTCATCATTGCCCATGGTTACAAGGGTAATCGTGAAACAATGGCTAACTATGCACAAATGTTCCACAACATGGGCTACAATGTCCTAACGCCCGATGATCGCGGCCATGGCGACAGTGCCGGCAAATACATCAGTTTTGGCTGGTTGGACAGATTGGATTATTTGAAATGGATTGACCAAGTGATTGATCATGTTGGTGAAGATAGTAAAATTTTGCTATTCGGTGTCAGCATGGGTGGTGCCACCGTGGAAATGCTATCTGGTGAACGGCTGCCAACCCAGGTTAAGGCGATCATTGCCGATTGTGGCTATTCCAGCATCAAAGAAGAACTCACTTATTTATTGAAGAAACAATATCATTTACCTGAATACCCAGTGGAACCAATGGTCAGTGAAATTAACAAACGGGCTGCCGGTTTTGGCCTCGACAGTGCTTCTTCCATGAAGCAGCTGGAGAAGAACACCCGCCCAATCTTGTTCATTCATGGTGGTAAAGATACCTATGTGCCGTCATATATGGCTTACGAAAATTACCAAGCGACTCATGCTCCCAAACAGATTTGGATCGTGCCCAACGCGACTCATGCGGAGAGCTTTTGGTATGATCCTGTCGCTTATAAGCGTCGGGTGCAAGAATTTTTGAGAACGTATTTTTAAATTGAATAACCAGCTGAAAAAATATCAAGTGTATGAAAATGCTTGGTATTTTTATTTTGTATAAGTAACTGGATTATCATTTTCAGGCTTACAATGAACCCTTTTGTAATACTTACGAAAAGTAAGTGTAAATGCTGGCATTCCATTTTCAGCATGGCTATACTTAATAATTGAAACAAAGATGTAAGCGCATCATATTAATTTTTAAAACAAGGAGATTTTGTTATGACTAAGATGATTGCAGGACAAGCTTTAGTTAAAGTACTTGAAGACTGGGGCGTGGACCACGTCTATGGAATTCCCGGCGGCTCAATTAATCATACTGTCGAAGGACTCTACCTTGAAAAAGATAAAATGAAGTATATCCAAGTCCGTCATGAAGAGGTTGGCGCAATCGCTGCTTCTGCCGACGCTAAATTTACCGGTAAGATCGGGGTTGCCTTTGGCTCAGCCGGTCCTGGTGCTACTCATTTGTTTAATGGTTTGTACGACGCCAAAATGGATCACGTACCTGTTCTGGCTTTAGTTGGTCAAGTACCTCAGGCAACAATGAACACCAACTACTTCCAGGAAATGGATGAGACCCCAATGTTTAGTGACGTTGCCATTTATAACAAGCAAGTCACAACTGCCGATCAGATTCCTTACGTTGTCAATCAAGCAATCAAGGAAGCATACCGTCAAAAGGGTGTCGCTGTCGTTATTTTGCCAGAGAACTTAACTTCTGAAGAAATTGACTATGCACCAACTAAGACACCATTGACAGTTGCTGATAACTTCAAACAAAGTGTTGATCCCAATGCTGTTGATGATACCTTGAAGATGATCAAGGAAGCTAAGCACCCATTGATTTATGCAGGTCGTGGCTTGCTCGGTGCCCGTGATACTTTAACCAAATTCTCGGAACAGTTTAATATTCCAGTTATGAATAGTGTTCCAGCAACTGGTGTTATCAGTACGGACCATCTAAACTTTGTTGGGACAACTGGTCGTCTTGGCACAAAGTCAGGATTTGAAGCCATTCAAAACGCTGATTTGATCTTATTCTTGGCCTCTGAATATCCATTTGCCAACTTCTGGCCTCAGGATACCAAGATGATCCAAGTTAATAACAATCCTTACGATATCGGTAAGCGAATCGATGTTGATTATGCCGTGATCGCTGATGCCAAGAGCTATCTGCAGGCAATGATTGATTCCGGTGAGAGCCGACCAAAGGATGCTTGGCTTGAAGCAAACCAAGAGAACAAGAAGAATTGGGATACTTGGTTGAATCAACTTGCTGACGATGACAGTGATGGTTTGAACGCTGAATCAGTGACAAAGAAGATCGCTGAAATGGCAGGGCCAAATGATACTTACGCGGTTGATACTGGCAATGTATCAGAGTGGAGTGTTCGTGGTTTACCAATGAACAAGAACCAGCGTTTCGCAATTTCTGGTTTGTTCGCAACTATGGGCTTTGGCCTTCCTGGTGGTATTGCCGGCGCTTTGAGTGTCCCTGATGGTCAAGCATGGTCGTTGTCTGGCGATGGTGGCTTCTCAATGGTTGTCCAAGACATCTTGACTCAAGTTCGTTATGGCTTACCAGTTATTAACGTCGTCTTTTCAAATGATCGCTTCGGTTTCATCTGGTACGAGCAGATGCAAACTAAGCAGCACTTCTATGGTGTTGATTTGAACGATGCTGACTGGGCTAAAGTCAGTGAAGGTCTTGGTGCCATTGGCTTTACTGTCAAGAGCATCAAAGATCTTGATGAAGTCTTTGCTAAAATCAAGGATCTTCAGGCTTCCGGCAACAAGAAGCCAATCGTGATCGATGCCAAAATCAAGCAGGATGACCCTGTCGCAACTGCCTTTATGCCACTTGATTCACAGAAGTATGGTGAAGAGACAGCCGAAGGATTTGCAAAGCAATATCACATTGATCGTAAACAACAACCATCTTTGGAAGAGATACTGCGTTCTAAAGAAGGCTAATCGCAACGTTAAAGGGCAAGTGTTCTCGATGAACACTTGCCCTTTTGTGTTAATTTTACAAAAATATTACAAAGCTTTACCAATACGGAAGCATGTTAATTTTGTGAATTACTAAATAGTAAAACGTTATTATATCAAGCTATTCATCACCAATTAGATTGTGCATAATCAAATAGTAACCGCTAACTTAATATTTGCTTAAGGCGTTAATTGTTACGCCAATATTTCATTGACATCTTATTGTAACGTGGCATAATGAATTTAATCTTTAAGGGAGGTATCACTGATTATGAAAAAATTTGCAACAATTATTACTGTAGCTTCATTGGCATTACCACTTGCTTTGGCAGCACCAATTTCTGTTTCTGCTGCAGCCACAACCACAACTACTAAAACAGCCACCAAGGGTGTGACTCTGACACTCGGCAACCCTGGCGTTACCACCTACAAGAAAGCTAAAACGTTCCACACTAAGGATACTTCACCAGTTGTCTTTAAGGCATTGTTCTATGCTGACGCCGGCAAAGCAACCTTCACCAAGAAGGGCACTTTAAAAGCTCACTCAACTTGGAAAGTAACTAAGGCTGTTAAGACCGTGGCTACTGGCAAGTACAAGGCTCATACATTCTACTATGTCAAAGGCCAAGGCTACGTTTATGCATCAGCACTCACTAAGGGTGCCGCAGTGAACGCAGATTAATTTAAATTGAAATAAATGATTAAGCTTCATCCTTCTATAATCTGGTCAAAGGCAATTCACGTTGCCCTTGGCCTTTTTATATGGGATGAGCTCGGGGTTGTTCATGTATAAATCTGCTGATCAGTTTTATACTTAAAGCAGTACATATCACGGGAGGATTAATATGAGCGATACTAAAAAAACTTTAACTTTAATCACTGGGGCCGACAGGGGAATCGGTTTTGAAACGGCAATGGCGTTGGCCAAACTTGGTCAGCATATTTTGCTGGGATCCCGGGATCGTGATCGCGGAATAGAAGCAGTGAATAAAATCAAGGACGCCGGTTACGATGCTGAATTGATCGTTCTGGATGTGACAAGTCAGGATGATATTAGTCGCGCTCAAGCGACAGTGAATAAGAAATATGGTCATTTGGATATTTTGATCAACAATGCTGGGATCGCTTTGGATAATCACAAAGATGCGGCGATTCTTTCGGTGGATGTGATCCGCAAAGAATTTGACGTCAATTTTTTCGGTACTGTTAGCATGATTCAAGCATTCATTCCGTTACTGAAAAAGTCGCCATCAGCCAAAATTATCAATGTATCAAGCAACATGGGGTCATTGGGCTTGGCTTCCGATCCAAATTCTCGTTTCTACAAGGTGAGTTCTTTAGGATATCAATCCTCCAAAGCCGCGGTCAATTTCGCGACAATTACATTTGCCAAAGAACTGGCAGATACCCACATTACCGTGAATTCCGTGAACCCAGGCTGGACCGCAACTGCATTTGGTGGTCGGGATACTAACCAACCGGCACCAGTAGGGATGCAGTCGGTCCAAAAGGGTGCCCAGCAGATTATCAAATTGGCCAGTGATCCGCGAAATGATTTGAACGGGACGTTTACAGAGAATGAGGGGACGTTGCCGTGGTAATCTTTTTAGAATTACCACGATATATGTCTAACATAGTACATTTGCTTTGCATTTTACATGTATCGTGTTAATGTAATGTTGAGGTGAGGAAAATGTTAGATATTAGAAATAAAAAGGTTTCAATTTCCGTTAAAACTAACCTATCTGATAAAGAAAAAGCCGCTGAAATATTTGATTCACTTGGACTAAATCTTTCAACAGCCATCAACATTTTTATTAAAAAAAGCATTGCTGAAGGTGGACTACCCTTCGATGTTAGGGATCCATTTTATAGTGAAGCAAATCAAGCAGAATTGGACCGTCGATTCAAGAAAATTGATGAAGGCAAGGACATTCACTCACATAAATTGTTGAATGACGGTGACAAGTAAACATGTCAATTGAATTTTTGGATGAGGCTTGGGACGAATACGTTGGATGGCAAGCACAGGATCATAAAACTCTAAAGCGTATTAATAATCTCATCAAATCTATAAAACGAGACGGGCTCAATAATGGCATAGGAAAGCCGGAACGATTGAGGTATCAGGATGGTTGGCCACGTAGAATTAATGATAAAGATCGATTGGTGTACACGGTAAAAGACAACCATTTGATTATTGTTTCATATAAGAATCATTATGAGTAACTGAAAAGGCAAATTTTGGTAATCATTGTTTTGAGAGTTAGTAAGGAAAATCAGAAAAAACGAGACCGGGAAAAAATTCCGGTCTCGTTTTCTTTATACAATTAAATTAAAGTTCCACACCATTCACAATGTAATCAGGCTTATTACCTTTATCCATCGCAACGGTATTTTTAGCAACAATTTCTGCCATGGCATCACGAGCTTCAACTGTGGCATTACCAATATGTGGGGTCAAGATGACGTTCTTCAATGACTTAAAGCCATCGTCAACTTTTGGTTCAGCTTCATAAACATCCAAGCCAGCACCAGCGATTTCGTGGTTCTTCAATGCTTCAAGTAAAGCAGCTTCATCAATGAGTGGACCACGAGCAGCGTTGATTAACATGGCGCTGTCTTTCATTTCCTTAAATTGTTTTGCGCCCAACAAATGATGGGTTTCAGGAGTAGCCGGTGCGTGCAATGTAATGACATCGGCGTTCTTAACGATGTCATCAACGCTGGCAAACTTCGCTCCGAGCTTTTCTTCAGTTGCAGAATCGAGTTGGTGACGTTGGTTGTAGAGGATCTTCATATCAAATGCATGCATTCTCTTGGCAACGGCTTGGCCAATTTGGCCCATGCCAATGATCCCCAAGGTTTTACCAGCCAATTCGTGGCCGAGGAAGAATAGTGGTGCCCAACCGGTAAAGCCCTTTGTCCGCATCAGTTCATCGCCTTCAACGACTCTGTGCGCCAAACTGATCATTAAGGCACATGTTACTTCAGCCGTTGAAGTCGTTGAAACTTTTGGTGTGTTGGTAACAGGAATGCCTTTTGATTTGGCGTAATCGGTATCGATGTTGTTAAAACCGGCACCATAATTAGCGATCAACTTCAGGTTTGGCGCTGCGTCAATCACATCCGAATCAACTTTCGTGGAAAGTGGCGTGATCAAGAAGTCAATGTCGGTTACCCGCTTACTCAGTTCATCCTTGGTGATGAGGTTTTGACTGTCATCAAAGACGTCAATTTCCAAACCGGCATCCTTGAGAATGTTCATTGCGTGTTCTGGAATCCTACCTGCAATTAATACTTTTGACATAAACTCACTCCCTAACAAATATTTTATACAACTCCATTATAGGGCATGTTGGGGGTGAAATGAAATCGCTTCCCTCTTTTCAATTTGGCGACAACTTCAAATTTACATGTTGACATTGTCATGATAGACGATTAAGATAATGGTTAAATAATTAGAAAACGCTGTGAGAAAGCTGAGTAGCGTTGTGACATCCAGAAGCGAGCTTCGTTTGGTGAGAGGAAGCAGGGTCGACAACGTGAAAATCCCTTTTGAGCGATGTACCGAAGAATAATTAGTAACGTGCATTGGTGACACCCATTATCGTGTTAGCGTATCGCTTCTTTGAGGCCGTACGTGAAAGGCAGTTTTAGTAATAATTCTGCAAATATAAGGTGGTACAGTGCAGTAGGCGCCCTTAGTTCAGCATTAGCTGGATTAGGGGCGCTTTTTATTTTTTCAGTACATAGTTCTCTAATTAATCATTTAAAGAAAAGAGTTGGTGGAAATGAAATCCCAGATTGATATTAGTCCGATTAAAATCGAAATTCGCAAATTATTGAAAACAAAAGGAGATCTACATTTATGCAAGAATTACATGACTTGAATCCAAACCCGTTACGAAAACGTGATTATTTTGTCGTCAGCTCGATGCTCTTTGGCCTGTTCTTTGGTGCCGGGAACCTGATTTTCCCAATTCATTTAGGACAACTTTCCGGTGCACACTGGATGTTGGCTGCACTTGGCTTCTTGGTCACGGCCGTCTTACTGCCTCTGTTATCAGTGCTTGCAATTGCCGTTACCCGGTCAGAAGGCGTTTACGATGTTGGTAAGCCCCTGGGACCAGTCTTTGCACTGACATTTATGGTATTAATTCACGCAACCATCGGACCTTTGTTCGGAACTCCTCGGACCGCTACCGTACCCTTTACCGTTGGTGTTCAGCCGCTGTTACCATCATCGATGGCGCATGTGGGTCTATTGGTATTTTCAGCCGTATTCTTCGGCTTAGCCTTCCTGGTTTCTTACAAAGAATCTAACGTCATGACGTCAGTTGGGAAAGTCCTCAATCCTGTCTTTTTACTGCTATTATTTAGTGTTTTTGCTTTAGGATTCGCTAACCCAATGGGCGTTGCCGGCAAACAAGCCGTGACCGCCGCATATAAGAGCGATTCATTCTTCAACGGTTTTCTTCAAGGCTATAACACGATGGATGCCTTGGCCGGCCTGGCATTTGGAGTCACCGTTGTCACTGCTGTTCGACAATTGGGTAAAACCAAACCCAGCAGCAACGCGAAAGTGACTGCCAAAGCTGGGGTCTTCGCCACCGCCGCCATCGGGTTGATCTACTTAGGCTTAATCTGGTTGGGCGCAACCACGCTTTCCACATATAAAGTATCTGCTGATGGTGGGGTTGCCTTCAACCAATTAGTAACTTATTATCTTAGCGGTTTGGGTCATGCATTGTTGGCAACCTTGCTGACAGTGACTTGTTTGACAACTGCCGTTGGTTTGGTTGCTGCATTCGCCCAAGACTTCCACAATCATTTTTCGAAAGTCAGCTATCGTGGTTGGTTAGCCTTCATGTGTGTCGCATCGTTTGGGACCGCCAACTTTGGTCTCGATACGATCATCCAGTGGTCAACGCCAATGTTGATGTTCCTCTACCCATTCGCAATGGTTCTGATTCTCTTATCAGTCTTTTCACCATTGTTCGATCGTGATCCACTGGTTTACGCTTTGGTCGTTGGCTTTACCACTGTTCCAGCCTTGCTGGACATGGTGGCAGCCTTCCCACCAGTTGTCAGCCAAAGTGGCTTTGGCCAAGCATTGGGTGTCTTCCAGCAGCACGTCCTGCCATTCGCCAGTCTGGGAATGGATTGGGTAGTGCCAGCTGCCGCCGGTGCCGTTCTTGGCCTTGGTTTGCATTTTCTCCGGCCAGTTCTGGGCAGAGCTCGACAAACTTCTTCGGAGCAGAATGATGATTAATTAGTCATTCAATATAGTTATGGAAATAGTCTTGAATTAATTTTCAAGGCTATTTTTCGTTATCTGAACTGTTCAAAGTCCAATCGATAATGTTACTGATCATCAAAATGGTGCCAGTTAGTAGATACATGACATTGATGATCCGATTGAATTTGTCAGTCCCTTGGATGATTGTGTAGGCACTGTCGCATAGGATCATGAATCCAATTGTTAACCCGAGAATTTTTGAAATGCGAAACCAGATTACTGTGTTCATAATGTACGCTCCTAAAAGTGGATTATAGTCAATACGTGAGACAGATTTTAAGAGAGATCAAGAACCGCGTTTAG
>NZ_AZED01000004.1 GCF_001434145.1 Lentilactobacillus otakiensis DSM 19908 = JCM 15040
TCGTTGTTGGAAGAGATGAATCATCTCTCGCGACAACTATTTAAATATACCACGCTAATGAACCTGAGTCAACAAAAACATTTTTGATTAACACGTTTTGTTGTGTACTCTGTTCGAATCAGCATATATAAATATATCTGATTATGAGACGCGCGTCAAGTGAATTCACCAAATTAATTTAGATTAAAAAACAAATTGGTCTAATCGATCATTTTGAATGCCGATTATACAAAACAAATACGAAAAATCGAGTGATTAATCTCAATTTTGACAAAAATAAAAGCAATCCAAAACTGGATTGCTTTACAAAGTATTACTAATTATTCGAATTATCTTCGGGACGCATTGTTGGGAACAAAATGACATCGCGAATTGATGGTGCATCAGTCAAAAGCATTACCATACGATCGATACCAATTCCAAGACCACCTGTTGGCGGCATACCATACTCGAGAGCCTCGATATAGTCTTCATCAATTCCTTCAGCCTCCTCATTACCAGCTTTACGCTCGGCAACTTGAGCTTCAAATCGTTGACGTTGATCAATTGGATCGTTCAATTCAGAAAATGCGTTGGCAAATTCATTGGTTAAGATATAAAGTTCAAACCGATCAGTGAACCTGGGATCATCAGGATTCTTTTTAGCTAAAGGTGAAATTTCAACTGGATGGCCATAAATAAACGTTGGTTGTTCCAGCTTAGGTTGAACCAACTCCTCAAAGAAGGCGTTAATGATATGCCCGGTCTTCCACCATGACTCATAGTGGATATGATGTTCATCCGCTAATTTCTTAGCATCATCGTCTGACATTGGCTTCCAGAAATCGATACCAGTATATTCTTTAATGGCATCTACCATGTGTTGGCGCTTAAACGGTTTATTCAAATCAACTGTATGGCCTTGATATGTGACAACATTATCATCTGTAACGGCAGCCGCACCAGCTTTAAAAATACCTTCCGTTTCATCCATGACATCATGGAAATCATAGTAGGCAACATATGATTCAAGCATTGTAAACTCAGGGTTATGACGGGTATCCATTCCTTCGTTTCTGAAGACTCGACCAATTTCGTAAACCCGTTCCAAACCACCGACGATTAAACGCTTTAAATGTAATTCCAGTGCAATTCGCAAATACAGATCGATGTTCAAAGCATTGTGGTGAGTAATAAATGGGCGTGCGTTAGCACCACCAGCAGAATTGTGCAGAACTGGGGTTTCAACTTCTTGATAATCGTTTGAGTCCAAATACTTACGAACGGCAGAAATAATCTTAGTCCGTTTGACGAAACGATCAAAACTATCTTGATTGGAAATTAAATCAAGGTAACGTTGACGGTAACGTTGTTCTTTGTCCTTCAAACCGTGAAATTTATCAGGTAATGGACGTAAAGCTTTAGATAAGAAAGTAACTGATTCTGCTCGAACAGTCAATTCACCCATATCAGTCTTGATAATTTGCCCGGAAATACCGAGGTGATCACCAATATCAGATCGTTTAAAGATATGATAAATATCATCACCCACAACATCCTTACGAACATAGATCTGAATCTTACCAGTCCGGTCCTTCAAATCCGCAAAGCCAACTTTACCTTTACCACGCTTGGCAATCATTCTACCGGCAATCGTGACTTTTTTGTCTTTGTCCATTAATTCATCTTTATCTTCATCATCAAAATCTCGATGCAATTGTTCAGCAAGATATGTACGCACAAATCGATGTCCAAATGGATCGATTCCTTCCTTGCGTAATTCGTCCATCTTTTGGCGCCGGACGATCATTTGATCATTCATTTCTTTGTCTTTGGCCACTGTGAAACCTCCTAAATGAAAATTTACTACTAATAATCATAACACAAAAAGCACCGAATTTATTGTGCTATCCGGTGCTGACGCGCTTTTCTTTGTTCATTTTTCTCGAGAAACTCATCAAAAATCTCATCCATCGCCACTTCGCCGGATGCATTGGTTAATGCAACCTTGGTTCGTGCTGAATGGGAAATACCCTTTAAATAGTAACCTGCTTGGCCGCGAAATTCATGTGAACCAACATAATCACCTTTTAATTCAACCAGACGATGCAAATGTTCTTTGGCAGTCGCAACTTTTTCTGCTGGTGTCGGTTCAGCTAACAATTCACCAGTTTCCAAGTAATGCTTTGTTTGCTTCAAAATCCAAGGATTGCCTTCAACTGCCCGACCCATCATAACGGCGTCGGTGCCAACTTCGGTAAGCATTTTTTTAGCATCTTGAGGAGTTCGAATGTCACCATTACCCATAAATGGAATGTGGATCTCATCGGCAACCTGTTTTAAAATACCCCAATCTGCGTGACCTTCATACATTTGTTTTCTAGTCCGGCCGTGCATTGCCAATGCAGAAGCACCCGCTTTTTCGGCAGCCAGTGCATTTTCAACCGCAAAAATATGATCCTTGTCCCATCCAGTTCTCATCTTAACTGTGACAGGCTTTTTAACAGCATCAGTTACGTAAGAGACCATCTCGTAGACTTTCTTGGGATCCAGCAGCCAACGAGCGCCAGCGTCAGTTTTGACCACTTTATTAACCGGACAGCCCATGTTGATATCAATGATGTCAGCGGCAGTGTTTTGATCGACAAACTTGGCAGCTTCCACTAATGTTTCTTTGGTGCCACCAAAAATTTGAATACTCATTGGATGCTCGCGAGGATCCACAAACATCATATCAAGTGTCTTTTTGTTTTTGTACATAATGCCACGATCCGAGATCATTTCACAAACCACCAAGCCGGCACCAAACTCTTTACAGATAATTCTGAAAGCAGAGTTTGTGACACCCGCCATCGGTGCGACTACAACTCGGTTGGGGATCGTTACATCTCCAATTTTCCATTCCATATTGTCACCTCAAAATTTGTTTATCATCTTGTGAAATTCCGTTTGCTATATTATCACATATTTATGAAAAGAGATAGCCAACATTATTTATGACCCTTTGCTTTAGCAACTTTAATAATCTTGGTCAGCTCTTCTTCATCGAAGTGATACTTGCTTTCACAGAAGTTACAAGTGACGTCGATTCCTTTATCCTCTTTTAACATCGTTTCCAATTGTGGTACTGGAATGCCTTCAAGGTCTCTGCCAAATTTATTTTTGGAACAGTTGCAATAAAATTCAACCGGCACGGTTTCTAAGAAATGAAGCTTCCCTTTGCCAAAGATGAGTTCCAAGATGTCTTGAGGACTTTGTTTGTCCAGAAGGAGTTCGGAAATCATTGGCATCTCTTTAATGCGCTCAATAACCTTGTTGATGGCATCATCAGTCGCATCTGGCAAAACTTGGACCAAATAGCCACCGGCAGCGCCAATGGAATTATCATCATTCACAAATACTGAGACACCAACGGCCGATGGAATCTGTTCCGACTGTGCCAGGTAATAGGTAAAATCATCGCCAATTTCACCAGAAGCCAGTGGCACGCTTCCGGTATAGGGATCTTCGCCTTCAGCAGCCCGACTCACCTCGATAAAGCCATTCACACCAACCGCTTTACCAACATCAATCTTATGGTTGGCATTTAATGGCAAGTGAATGTGCGGATTTTGGATATAGCCCTTTACGTGGCCGTTGGAATCACTATCAGCAACAATCTGCCCAACAGGTCCCTTTCCATCAATTTTGACGGTAACAGCTTCACCATTCTTTTCAACAGATTCTGCAAGCATGACTGTTCCGACTAATGTTCGCCCAAGGGCGGCCGAAGATGCACTCCATGTATCATGATCTTTTTGCGCCGTGGCAACCAATTGCTTGGCATTGACCGCATAAGCACGAAACATCCCATCAGTTGTGGTTGCTTTTACTAAATAATCATCCATATATTTACACCTCATCTAAAAATAAAAACGAGCTTAGAGATAATTCTACCCTAAACTCATTTTTAAAATATTCAACTAATTGTTATCATCATTGTCATGATTTTGATCTTTTGGTTGATCATTATTGGAAACATCATCCGGCTTCTCTGATTCATCTGACTGATCATCAGCTGAAGTGTCTCCAGTTGAAGAATCAGATTGACTATCCGAACCGTGATCCTTTTCCAATTCAGCTTGACGTTCAGCTTCCTTCCGTTCCAGTTCGCGTTTAGCTTCCTCAAAGGTTGCGGCGCGTTCACTTGGAAATTCACTCTTATCAGAACTTTCAGGCATCTTGCCGTCGTTCCAAAGTGAGAGAATTTGCTTTTCGTCAAGGGTCTCGTATTTAAGCAAAGCTTCAGCAATCAACTTATGCTTATCACGATGTTCTTCGATGATCTTCTTAGCAGTATCATGGGCTTCATTGGTTAAGCGACGAACCTCTTCATCAACTGCAGCACCAGTTTCTTGAGAATACCTTGGACCATATGTGTCCTGAGCAGGATTTTCAAGTTGAACTGGGCCAAGGCGTTTACTCATACCATACTGAGTAACCATGGCACGTGCCAAATTGGTAGCTTGTTCAAAGTCATTTGAAGCACCTGAAGATTGTGAGTCAAAGACAATTTCTTCGGCAGCACGACCACCCATCAATCCGGCAATCTGTTCCATCGCGTCTCGCTTAGACATCAATTGTTGATCTTCACGTGGCAGCATAATTGCATATCCACCAGCACGACCACGAGGAACAATGGTTACCTTGTGGACAACCCGAGCATCGTTTAAGACCAATCCAACAACTGTATGACCAGCCTCGTGATAAGCAACGGTTTCCCGTTCCTCTTTGGAAATAACTCGGTTCCGTTTGGCAGGACCGGCAATCACCCGATCTTCAGCTTCATCCAAGTCACTGGCATCAATTTGGGTCTTATTACGGCGAGCAGCAAGTAAAGCAGCTTCGTTTAATAAGTTGGCCAAATCAGCACCAACGAATCCTGGTGTCTGCTTGGCAATTTCGTGTAAATCAACGTCGTTTGCCAATGGTTTATTCTTTGAGTGAACCTTTAAAATAGCTTCACGGCCATTGATATCAGGACGTCCAACCAAGATCTTCCGGTCAAAACGACCTGGACGAGTCAAGGCAGGATCCAAAACATCGGCACGGTTGGTAGCAGCAATAACAATAACACCTTCATTACCGCTAAATCCATCCATTTCAACCAGTAACTGGTTAAGAGTCTGTTCACGTTCATCATGACCCCCACCCATTCCGGCACCACGACGGCGACCGACGGCATCAATTTCATCGATAAAGATGATGGCTGGGGCAGCCTTCTTGGCTTGATCGAACAAGTCACGAACACGGCTGGCACCAACACCAACAAACATTTCAACGAAATCTGAACCTGAAATTGAGTAGAATGGCACTCCGGCTTCACCGGCAACCGCTTTGGCAAGCAAAGTTTTACCAGTACCAGGAGGTCCCTCAAGTAAGACACCATGTGGGATGGTGGCACCTAGAGTTGTAAATTTCCTTGGATCTTTAAGAAATTCAACAACTTCGACAAGTTCTTGTTTTTCTTCCTCTTCACCAGCAACATCTGAGAAACGAACCTTATTTTGCTTACTGTCGGCTGGTTTGGCTTTGGATTTGCCAAAGCTCATCACTTTGCCATTTCCACCGCCTTGACCGCCAGCACGGCCCATCATCATGTAGAAGAACCAGACAAATAACAATAGCGGCAATACGTAAACCAACAGATTTACCCAAAAACCACTTGACTCTTCCGGTTTGGCGTTCATCTTAACATTGTTAGATTGAGCTGCCTTGGTGATTTCAGCAATTGAGGAGTTGTTCTCGAGGACAGTTGTGGTAAATTTGGTGACATTCTTGGACTGGGTTTGGTTTCCACCAATCAGACCGGACTGCACCTGAACCTTCTGACCCTGTCTATAAGTACCTGTTACCTTATAAACTCCGCCACTTGGCTGTACTGAAAAGTTTTTTACTTTGTCATCCTTCAAGTTCTTAACGAACTGACTTGATTGGATTTCTTGTGATGTGGTTTGGTTCGTATTTCCGTTAAAGAAATAGATAACCCCCATTATCAGTAGAAATATGACAATGTAAAATAGACTATTTTTAAAAAGCCCATTTCTATTCGAGTTCATCAACGTCCTCCTCAAAACTAAATATTTTCATGTTGATAGTCAAAATACTAACACACTTGACCTTTTTTGACCATTAATTGTTTGCATAAATTTCCGGCTTTAAGACACCAATGTACGGCAAATTACGGTACCTCTCATCATAATCCAGGCCATAGCCGACCACAAATTCATTTGGAACCTTGAAACCAATGAAGTCTGACGACACTTTAACGGTTCTCCCAGCAGGTTTATCCAACAGCGTACAAACCTTAATTGAACTTGCACCGCGATTGGCAAACGTATCAAGGAGAAACTTCAGGGTCTGACCGGTATCCACGATATCTTCAACGATCAGCACATCCCGACCGGAGATGTCAGTGTTAATATCCTGCAATAATTCAACGGTTCCGGAAGATTGAGTCGCACCATGATAGCTGGAAACATCGATGAAATCGATCTGCATGTAAGTATCCACTGCACGGACAATGTCAGTCATAAAGAAGATAGCGCCTTTCAACACACCTACAACAACTGGCGTCTTACCGGCATATGTTTTGGAAATGTCTTTACCCAGACGTTGACACGCAGCCTCAATTTCTTCCTTGCTATAAAGTACTTTTAAGATGTCGTTATTCATCACAAATTCCTTTTCTTTTTATTATTTCTGCTTTGATTCAACTAAATAATAAGGCTTTCGATGCCGCTTCATTTGAGGAACCACTGCATTTTTTATTCCTAAAACCGACAGGACGGTGTTGTTGGCAGTGACAAGTACCTGTGTCAACTCACGTTGTGAATCTGGAATTTTGGCATTGATGAGCACCCGATTAACCTTTTGATGTTTCCCCTGTCCAATTGGTAAACGGTCACCAGGAGCGATTGAACGGACCTGTAATGGAAAATCCTCAGCACTTAGATAAAGCATGGCTACCTTGCCATTGTGTTGAAAAGGATTCTCAGAAAAAACACCAAAATTAATCGGTTGATCCAGTGAATACCATCTGTCTAATATTACCATAAAAGCTGATCTTTTTTCAGACTTACCAAGGAATTTTTGTGGATCCTTACAAATTATTAGTAATTCATATTGACGTTGAACCTGCCAACCATCTTCGAGATCCAGTTTGGCTTGCGGCCTATCTGATTGACTAACTAGTCGAGTGATTGAACTCAGCTGTTCGTTCGAAACATTGGGAACATGCAGATGATGCTCAATGACTCGCTGAATGACGAGCTTCACAATATTTTCTGGATAATGAATTAAAATTCGGTTATCGATTTGGGCTACCTGCTCGCTTGTGGAATTAACTGCCTTAGCAACAATCGGGTCAAGCAATCTATTCAGCGCATTTAAAGTGTCTGCTAATTGCGTCGTATAACTCAAAACATGAGGCAACAATCGCGGATTTTCAGCCTTTAAAAGTGGGATCACCTCGTGGCGCACCCGGTTTCGCTGAACAGTCAATTCATGATTGGTGGCGTCTTCGTACCATTTAATTTGATGTGTTTCAGCAAAAGCCTGCAATTGCTGTTTGCTAAAACTGAGTAACGGTCGAATCATGGTGCCACCGGCAAAAGGTCGCTCAGCTTGGATCCCCGTTAGAGAGGATAGCTGACCGCCACGAACCAATTTCATAATGACTGTCTCTACAAGATCATCCCCATGATGAGCTGTCAACAAATAGTTGGCGCCAGTTCGGTGAAGCACTGACTGAAAAAAAGCGTACCGAAAGGCTCTGGCGGCCGCTTCGATGCCAGTCTTTGGATGTGAGGCTAACGGCCAAACCGTTTGTTCCAACTGGAGCTGATGAGAAGCGCAGTAATCATTGATATAACTGGTTTCAACATCACTCTGATCCCGAAGCTGATGATCGACATAGGCAACAATGATTTTTGGACGACTATCAGCCGGTAAATGCAATAATAAATGCAGGAGTGTCATTGAATCGACCCCTGTAGAAACTGCCACGACCACCTGATCGGTGGCTGTCCACCAGTTGGCGTGCTTAATAATCAAATTGAATTGTGCTTGTAAGTTCACAACTGCCTCCGTCGATCATTTGTTCATAGAAATAAACGTGGCCGGCAGCAAATAATTGCCCCCAGCCACTAAAATATTATTTAGAAATATCTAATCAATTTAACTTCGACGACCGCCACGACCGCCACGCTTACCTTCCGTATTTTTACGGAGGGTTGATAAGCGGTCTTCACTTTCTTTCAAAAATCCTGACATCATATCATCAAAACTTTCTTCGTGATTATTGGAGTGACTATTCCGACCTGTATTGCCACCACGTGAATGATAGCTGTGGTTCTCATGACTGCCATGATTTTCGTGACCTTCATGGTTATTCTCGTGAAAATTTCTGTGGGAATGATTTTCGTTTTTGGACGCTTCATGGTCATGGTTATCAGAAGCTTTGCGAATGGAAAGACTGATCTTGTTATTGCCCTCAATCTTGAGAACTTTAACAGTCACGTCATCGCCAACCTTCAAAACATCATGAATATCCTTAACAAATCCGTCAGAAACTTCGCTGATATGAACCAAACCGGTTCGATGATCACCTAAATCAATAAATGCACCAAAATTCGTAATTCCGGAAACTTTACCGTTAACTTTTTCTCCAACTTCAATTGCCATCTAAAAAAATGTTCCTCCCAATGTAATAGTGTAACCAGTATATCATATTTTATTTTGAACCGACTAGTGATTGTCAAAATAAAACCAGTGATGAATTTCATCACTGGTTTTATTTTACATCATAATCATTAACATCTTTAGGTGCTTTGTTTGGAAAACTATAAACTGTTTCACCAGGCTTCGTATAGTAGTATCGATCACGAATGATTTGCTCAACATAACTTTTATCATTCAATTGTGACACCTGGGCTTTAAGCTGCTTATTGGCAACTTTTTGTTGTTTCAAATCCTTTTGCTCACGCGCAATCTGGACGTGAACATCAGCATAATTGACTTTTGCGCGAACAATTTGAATCAGGAAAATTGACGCAAAAAACAGGAAAATGGCACCAATAACTAAGGCCCGCTTTTTTCGTCGATTGGACAAAACCGCAGTGACCTTTGAATTATTCAGTTCAATTTCTCGGCGACGAGTAAAATCGTTGTCGAGCTTTTTAACTTTCCCGCTTTGCTGCCTCATGCTAAATCCCCCGATCATTCGCACGTTCTAGATAAATTATACCAATTTATGAGCATTTGTCTAGACGATTCCTAATGTTTTCAGGATTTTTGTGAAAAATTTACCTATTCATTACGAAAGTCGCGTTCATAGTCTTCGGAAGTGATTTCATACATTCGTTCTGCGTCGTCTTTCTTAGTTGTATCTAATAACTCCTTGACCAAAATTGTCAGCGTCTTATTACCAAATTTAATGACGACTTCATCATTTGGTTTAACTTCGGTTGATGATTTAGCAGCCCGACCATTGATAAAGATCCGACCTTTGTCGGCAATTTCCTTAGCGACTGAGCGACGTTTAATAATTCTGGAAACTTTCAAAAATTTATCTATTCTCATGAGTGGTTACTCCTTTAATTTTTAAGAATTTGCCGACCATTGGAATCGCCAACCATTCTCGGATTGTGAAGACTTTGAGCACGACACAACCACCAAAGAACATTACGACACCCAACGGTATGGCGACACCAGCAACAATGAGCGCTTCAATTCTGGGATTAATTGTTAAATCGAGCATACTCATCCCCAGAACGATCAGCTCAACGACAATCAGCATAGCGATCAAAACAATCACAAGTTTGCTGACTTGTTTGAACGAAATCAGTTGAGCCAACTCTTTTCTACTCAACACGTTCATTAACACCACCATTACCACTAAGCTTAACAGGGTTGCTGTACTAGCACCAATAATTCCCATCAAACTGACAAACCAGTGATTGACAAGGATCTTGAACAGAAAGCCCGCAATGATGGCAATCATCGTTTTTAAATAATTGTCTTTGCTCTGGAGAATCACGTTATAAGTCATCAAGATACTGGTTAAAATGATGCTAAAACAGTAAAGACTGATGGTTAGATTCAACTCCGACGAAGCAAACAGCAGTCGGTTGATTTGTGGCATAAGTCCAAATAAACCAACACTCATGGCCAGCGAGATTGCTAAATTGGTTCTGAGGTTAGTCGCGGCAACATGTCGAAATGTCACATCTTGATGATGTTTATTTGCTAATACCAAACCGGGCAACACAGCGGTTGCCGATGCGATGCTCAGTACTTGACCAAGTTGGACCAAGGTTTGCGAACGATCGTAAATTCCTTTGATGTTTTGGGCTTCAGACAGTGAATAGCCAAATGATTGAAGCCCAGCGACAACTGAAAATGAATCCGCCAACTGAAGTAACAGCATGACAGCGGAAACCAGGCAAAGCGTTCCACCTTCTAAAAGGATCCGTTTAATCAATAACCGATTCTGAATAGTGGATTGATGTCTTCGCCAATTAACTGGGAACGAATGGCGTCTAACCCAGATCATCACAAACAGCAAGGCACAAAAGCCTGCAATTGGTGCCGAGAGCATTGCCAGCTGACCCATTTTATAAGGGCTGGCAACTGATTTGACTGCCCAATACCCCACTAAGAGAATCGTTGACACCCGAACGACCTGCTCAATGACTTGAGAATAGGCAGTTGGTCGCATTTCCATTTTACCCTGAAAATAACCACGCCAAGTCGACAGAAATGGAATGAACAAAAACATCCAGCTGACGGATTGAATCACCGGTGCTAATTTGGGATCGTCCATTTTAAGTGCAATGAGGCCAGCCGCAAATTGTAATATGCAAAAAACAGTTAGGCAGACCACAATTAAAATGTTTTGGATTTTCATTGCCAAGGCAACTCTATCTCTGGAATCCTTCGTGTCGACAACTAATTTAGAAATAAAAACTGGGAGTCCGGTCAATGCAAAGGTCATCCCAATGCCATAGATCGGATATATCTGTTGATAGACATAAAAGCCGATGTTGCCAACCATATTCTGAAAAGGAATCCGGTAAACGGCACTCAAAAGTTTCGCAACAAACGATGCGATCGTTAAAAGTAATGTTCCTCTCAGTACCTGTTGTCTTCTCGAACTATTTTTCATGAGGCTTAACCTTACCGCCCGCTCGATGTTTGTGCCGGGTTTCTGATAGTTGCTTGACTAATGCAATCAGCCCATCTAACCACTTACTCATGTTAGGTTGGACTGTCAACTGAATTTGATATTTGTCATTTTCCGTATTGATAGTTGCCCGAAACTTGGTCTGTGCGATTGCTTCTAATAATTCTTTACTAGAAAACTCAGTGCCTGCTCGGGCCGAAAATGTGATGATAATTTTGGGCTGATCCTGATGGATTTTATCAACCAGCGCATAATCTGAAAACATCTTTAATTGAGAAATTTTCAACAAATTGGCAACCGGCTCTCCGTAATCACCAAAGCGATCAATCAAATCATCCTCAACTTCGTGAAGCTGATCCTCATTTTCGATTTGTCGAATCCGTTTATACAATTCGATTTTCTGTTGATTGTCTTGAATATAATCGCTTGGCAGGTATGCCTCCAAGTCGAGTTCGATAGTTGAATCAGTCCGGAATTCAAAGTCCTTGCCGCGTTTCTTGGCAACTGCATCGGATAACATTTGTGTATACAAATCATATCCAACTGAATCAACGAACCCATGTTGCTGCTTTCCGAGTAGATTTCCAGCACCCCGGATAGACAAGTCTCGCATAGCAATTTTAAAGCCGGAACCGAGTTCGGTGAAATCACGGATTGCTTCCAATCGTTTTTCGCCGATTTCAGTGAGAACTTTATTTGGCTTATACATAAAGTAGGCGTAGGCAACTCGACTGCTCCGGCCAATCCGGCCTCTCAATTGATAGAGTTGAGAAAGTCCCATGCGATCAGCATTTTCTACAAACAACGTGTTGACATTAGGAATATCCACCCCAGTTTCAATGATTGTGGTGGTCACCAAGACGTCGTATTCACCGTTAATGAAATCGTATAAAATATCTTCCATTTGGTTTTCTGACATCTGGCCATGAATGTAACCCACCCTGGCTTCAGGCACCAAAGCACTAATTTGTTCAACGGTTTTTTCAATATCAGATACTCGATTATGAAGGTAAAAGACCTGGCCGCCCCGCGACATTTCTCGTTCAATTGCTTCACGAATTGTCCCGGCATTTTGTTCAATGACATAAGTCTGGATCGGATATCGATTAGAAGGTGGCGTCTCGATCACAGAAAGATCCCGGACCCCCATCATGGACATGTTCAGGGTTCGGGGAATTGGGGTCGCCGTCAGTGTCAAAACATCCACATCCGATCGCATTTCCTTAATCCGTTCCTTATGCTTCACACCAAATCGCTGCTCCTCATCGATAATCAGGAGTCCCAAATCATTAAATTTAACATCTTTAGACAACAAACGGTGGGTGCCCACAACCACATCCACTTTTCCATCCTTCAGCCCCTGCAAAGTTTCCTTGACCTGTTTGGCCGTCTGGAACCGCGAAAGGACCCGCACGGTAATCGGGTAATCTCGGAATCGGTCCAACATCGTTTCGTAATGTTGCTGTGCCAAAATAGTTGTAGGTACCAAGAATGCGACCTGCTTGCCGACCTCAATTGCTTTAAACGCAGCTCGGAGCGCCACTTCGGTCTTACCGTAACCAACATCTCCAACCAACAATCGATCCATTGGGTGCTGTGTCTCCATATCACGTTTGATCTCAGTCGCACTTCGGAGTTGGTCAGGCGTTTCACTGTATGGAAAAGCGGCTTCAAATTCCGCCTGCAAGGAGTCATCTTCCGGATAGGCATAGCCCTTTTCGGCACTCCTTTTGGCATACAAATCAATCAACTCATCAGCTATATCTTCGATTTTTGAAGCAACTTTGGCCTTGGTTTTGGCCCATTCGCTGCCGCCCAGCTTGTTAATCCGTGGATGTTTATCTTCAGAAGAGACATATTTTTGAATTAAATTCAGCTGGGTAACTGGAATAAATAATTTGGCATTGTCTTTATAAGAAATCGTCAAATAATCCTGGTGCTTGCCATCAACTTCCATGGTCTTCATGCCTTCGTAACGGCCAATTCCATGGTTGACGTGGACAACATAATCGCCCGGCTTTAAGTCGGTATAACTCTTAATTCTTTCTGCATTGTTAAATGTCGTTTGACGAGGCCGCTTTTTGGAAACGGTCCCAAACATTTCTTTTTCCGTAATGATCACAAAGTTGGCTAATGGCATTTCAAATCCATTATCCAAATTGCTTGAGATCAGCTGCACCTCATGGGCCATCAAATGATCTTTATCCGTTTGAGTCGCGGTGATCTCAAAGTCATTCAATGTCTGAGCGACCTTTGTGAGTCGTTTCTCATCATGAACCATGATAATGATAGCTTGTTTCATCTTTTGCCAACGCAATACTTCCGTTCGCAGCATTGGCATCTGACTGAAGAACTGCTGCATCGGCCGCACGGTAATGTCTACGATCGCATCCAACCGCATCCGCCCCATCCCTTTTTGAAAGAGTGACAGAATCAACGTTGCGTGCTTATTGGCAGTAAAAGCTTTCTTAAAGTCATTGGTATAAGTTGTCGATTTTAAAACTTCATAATGCTTAATCTTGTCATTCAACCATTCCCCATCGTCGCTTTCCAACTGTCTCGCGGTATCGGTAATCCGAGAATAGTCGTCAAAAATGACAACTCCGTTATCCCCCAGGTAATCAAGTAGGGAATACTGCTTGTCATAAATCATATCCGCAAATAACAGCCATCGTGGATCACTTAAACCGTTTTGCAAATCCATAATTTGCGGTTCAAGATTTCCCTGAAGTTTTTTGGCGGCCTTACCGTCCAATTTACTTTGCTCAGCAATGAGCCGCTTAGATAGTTGTTTAGCCACGGTTTGTCGCTGTTCGTCATTCATTAATAAGTCCGTAGCCGGCAACACAGTGATGTCTTTGATATTCTTGATACTCCGCTGATTGGAGACATCAAAAGTCCGCATAGAATCGACATCAGTATCAAAAAAGTCGATTCGAACCGGATCTTGGTGGTTCAGCGGAAAAATGTCCAAAATAGATCCCCGGATTGAAAAATCTCCGGGGGCTGCAACCATTTTTTGAAAAACATAACCCATTTGGTGTAATTGCAGCTTCAATTTTTCCAAGTCATAGGTCCCATCCATTTTGAGGGTTAGCTTAGCTTCTTGGAACTGTTGTTTATCCGGCACCAATCTTCTAATTCCCGAAACAGACGTGACAATGACTGCCGGTTCCCCACTGGCCAGCTTATTCAACGCTAATACCCGCTGAGCCTTGTACTCAGGCGAACTGGTTGCCAATTCAGCAGCACCCATTTCTTCTACTGGGAACTCAAACAATTGATCATCATCGAGTAAGTTCGCCAAATCGTTCACCAACTGGTCAGCATGAAATAACGAGTCAACTACTACAACGGTTGGTCGGTCAGTGGAATGGATTAAATTGTCGATCAGTAAAGTCCGAGCGGAACCGCCAATGCCAGTCACCAATTGACGGGTGCTCGGCTTGAGGTTTGAAACCAACTCAGCATATTGAGGGATTGTTGTCAGTAATTGATCTAACTTCAAGATTGTATCCTTTCGTTAATTGTACTGGTTTTCCAAATCTGGGATCGACATGCCATCGATCCAATCATCCAAAGCATTAACGGCGTGATCGGCAGCTTGTTTGAATACCGGCGTTTGATCTTTACTAAACCGGCCCAAAACGTAGTTCACCACTGTATTGCCGTGATCCGGATGGTCGATGCCGACTCGAATTCGATCAAAATTTTCGGTGCCGACACTGGCAATAATGCTCTTAATCCCGTTGTGGCCGCCAGCAGACCCCTTGTCCTTAATTCGAATCTTGCCAACTGGTAAATCCATATCATCATGAACGATAATGATGTCTTCAACTGGAATATCAAAATAGTCCATCAAAGGTCGAACTGCCATTCCCGAATCATTCATAAAAGTGGTTGGTTCAACAACCATCACTTTGGTATTATTCACGAAACCAGAACCATATTTTGCATTCATTTTCCGTGTCTTAATTGAGATGTCGTGGCTTTTGGCAAATTGTTCAACTACCATAAACCCGGTATTATGTCTGGTACCATCATATTGTGGTCCAATGTTTCCTAATCCAACGATCATTTTCATTATCTAAAGTCATCCTCACGTTTCTTCCAACACAAAATGCTGAACAAAGACTGTTCAGCTGTCGAAAAATTAATTAACATAAAGATTATATCATATCCACCAAGCTCCCTCGCCATTGAAAACCCCGAAAATAAAAGATGTTTATTCGTGAAGGCGCATTCAAGTCCATGCTATAATCGATATGGTTCCAAGAGGAATACATTAATATTTTGGAGATGATTTTTTTGACTTTACAACGCCAAAAAGTAGCTTTAATCGGTGACGGTGCCGTTGGTTCATCATATGCATACGCTATGATGCAACAAGGTCTCGCTGAAGAGTTTGTGATTGTCGATGTAATTAAAGAACGAACTGAGGGAGATGCACTTGACCTCGAAGATGCACAAGCATTCACCTCCCCAAAGCACGTATATTCAGGTGACTACAAGGATTGTGCAGACGCAGATCTTGCAGTGATCACTGCTGGTGCACCGCAAAAGCCTGGCGAAACTCGTTTGGACTTGGTTAACAAGAACCTGAAGATTATGAAATCAATCATTGATCCTTTGGTTGGTTCAGGTTTCAAGGGCGTTATCGTAGTTGCTGCCAACCCAGTTGACATTTTAACGTACGCAGCTCAGAAGTTCTCAGGCTTCCCAAAGAACCGTGTCTTTGGAAGCGGAACCTCATTGGATACATCAAGACTCCAAGTTGCCTTGGGCAAGAAATTACAACTCAACCCACAATCAATTAGCGCATACATCTTAGGCGAGCATGGTGATTCTGAATTTGCAGCCTACTCCGCAGCCACAGTTGGCGGCCGTCCATTCTTGGATGTCGCCAAAGAAGCTGGTTTATCAATGGATGACTTGAAAGAAATTGAGGATCAGGTTCGCCACAAGGCATACGAAATTATCAATCGAAAAGGCGCCACATTTTATGGTGTTGCAACTTGCTTGATGAGAATTTCAAAAGCAATCTTGCGTGATGAAAATACAATCTTACCTGTTGGTGCCCCAATGGATGGTGAATATGGCCTGCACGATGTTTACATTGGCTCACCAGCTGTTGTCAACGCATCAGGAATACAAAAAGTTGTCGAAGTTCCACTTAGCACTGATGAAGCTGCCGCAATGAAGGCTTCTGCCGAAACATTGCAGAAGACAACTGCAGATGGCATGGCTGAACTTTAATAATTGAATTAGATCAACGGAGTCATGGACAGAAAACTGTTCATGGCTTTCGTTGTCTAAAAGTGTTTTACGCCCCATTGAGTGAACTTGTCGCTTTTTGCACAATTTTCAAACAATCATTCTAATTTATTTAGATATTAATGAGAACAATTCAAGTTTTAATGTTCTTTTCTAAATTTGGCTATGTTATTATAGGTGTATACAGGTTAAGTTGGAGGAATTAAACATGCTATTAAAAACATTAGTAAAGCCTAAGGAACGACTGGTTACCGTTAAAGAAGACGCAACCTTGGAAGAGGCTTTACAGACTTTGGAAGATTCTGGTTATCGTTGTGTCCCAATTTTGGACGAAACTGGTAAGATTTTCCGTGGAAACATCTATAAGATGCATATTTATCGTCATAAATCACGTGGCGGGGATATGTCCCTCCCTGTTACCACGCTCCTGAAGAATGCCACCAAGTTTATTAACGTAAACTCAGCCTTCTTTCAGGTATTCTTCTCAATCAAGGATTTGCCTTACATTGCCGTTTTGGATGAACGTAACAACTTCTATGGTATTTTGACCCACACCCGTTTGCTGGATATGCTCTCACAATCTTGGAATGTGAATATCGGCAGTTATGTATTAACCGTTGTTGCAAGTGGTGAACGTGGGGATCTTGAAGAAATTGCCAAAATCATTACCAAGTACACCAGCATTGCCAGCGTTATTTCACTGGATGCACAAGAAGGCGAACTGGTTCACCGGATTATGTTCACTCTTCCAGCCGAAGTTGATCAGGACCGCTTAAACAGAATCATCGCGGCACTTGAACGAAAAGAATTCAGAGTGCCAGAAGTTGAGAACTTACAAGAAGAAAAGAACTAATTTGACTTGAATAATGATACAAAAACGACCATCTCATATGAGATGGTCGTTTTGTTAAACTTGATCTTTAATTTATCTTAGCGTTGTGATGTTTTATGTATTGCGGTCCGTCACTAGCCTTTAGCTAATCCCAAGCTTATCTTTATTGCTTTATCGACCTTGTTCATAATAGAATTATCGAGGTGTGTCACCTTAT
This sequence comes from Lentilactobacillus otakiensis DSM 19908 = JCM 15040, assembly GCF_001434145.1. GTDB lineage: Bacteria > Bacillota > Bacilli > Lactobacillales > Lactobacillaceae > Lentilactobacillus > Lentilactobacillus otakiensis. The sequence goes on from NZ_AZED01000004.1 coordinate 17,527, forward strand.
CTTTGAGTCGCTGCTTATCAATGGTTCTGATCTGCTCTAGTAAAATAACCGAATCTCGTTCTATTCCGTCCCCAGCTAAAATTCCAACATGTGTCGGCATCTTAGGTTTGGAAATTCTGGCGGTAATCGCGGCAACAATGACGGTTGGACTGTAATGATTGCCAATGTCGTTTTGGACAATCAAAACCGGTCGCATTCCGCCCTGCTCGGAACCGATAACTGGTGATAGATCAGCATAAAAAATGTCTCCACGTTTAAAAATAACGTCAGTCACCCTCATACCTCCCATCATCGTAACTTACATTACTGTAAATTCCGTAATCTTTGACGATATTGAGTCAAATGGATATCAGCGTCTTCTTCACAGCAAGAAAAGTCCTTACTGATCTCACGGTTCAAACTACCCATTTCACGGTATCCCTTCATTAATCCATCAATAACTTTGGGATCATCAAAAAAGTAGTTGATTGCAATCTCAACCGCTGCACTTTCGGATATTCCAACCGTTGCACTGAATTGTTCCAACCGGTCTGCAATTTGATCGTTGATCATAACTGAAAAATGCTTTGAATTAGTTGCTTTTTCCATTACTCTATTCCCCTATATGTTCCAGATTACTGTACTGTCTAATATAACATGAAACCATGGAAAAATCATAAATATTTTCGTCGAATCCGTGAACTGAAACCACAAATAACCTCATAACTGATTGTGTGAAGATAATCAGCAACATCATCAGCCGTGATTTCCGCATCACCAGACTTGCCGATAATCGTAACCATTGTCCCATATGGGTATTGGTGCGGCAGGCGGATCATGAACTGATCCATACAAACGCGCCCGACAATCGGACATGGCTGGCCATCAACCAACACAGAGAATCCTTGCATTGCCCGAGGAACACCATCTGCATAGCCAACCGGCACCGTTCCAATCCATTGATCACTATCAGTGGTATAGGTTGCCCCATAGCCAATTGAATGACCCTTTTTCACGAGCTTGGCAAAATCAATTTCAGTTGTAAATGATAATGCCGGCTGCAATTGATATGGCAAATCAGTGATTTCACGACCAGATGGATTCAACCCATAAGCTGAAATTCCAAACCGAATCATATTGCCGCCACACACCTTGTGCCACAAACTGGTGGCAGAATTAGCAACGTGCACATATCTTGGCCGTTGGTCGACGACGGCCATAAAGTTCTGAAAGTTTTGATATTGTAATTTGAAGTAAGTATCGTCAGGGCTATCTGCAGTCGCAAAATGGGTAAAGATACCTTCAAACAATAGACTGTCGTCATTGGCTTCTAAAATGCCGAGCGCGTTTTTAAGCTCGTCTGGGGTTTGAAAACCAATTCTCCCCATCCCGGTGTCTAAAGCTAAATGAACGTTCAAGTGGCCTGTAAAATGACTATCCTCGAGCAATTTAGCGGCTCGCTTTAGCCAATCTGTTGAACCCACTGTTAATGAAACTTTTTCAGAAGCAGCCAATGAAGCGAACTCTGGATCGGTAATTCCAAGGACCAGAATCGGTTCAGTGATCCCAGCTTGGCGTAATTGTAGCGCTTCGTCTAGGATAGCCACACAAAAACCAGTGGCCCCGGCTTTTTCGGCAACTCGAGCAACTTGAACGGCACCATGCCCATAGCCGTCAGCCTTGACAACTTGAAATAATTCAGTCCCTGGATCCAAACGTTCTTTCGCGTGGTGAATGTTGGCATAAATCGCCTGTAGATTAATCTTTAACTGCGCATTTCGTAAATTTCCGACTGTCATTATCTAACCCCGCTTCTCTAAAATTACTTGGGTAACAACAATATCATCGGTATGAGAAATCGACACAAATGCGTTCCCATCAAATGGCTGCTTCGAAAAGATTGGCTTGCCGGCTTCATTATTCACAATACATAGATCATGGAATCGGACCTGTGAGCCTAAGCCTGAACCAAAAGCCTTCGAGTAAGCTTCCTTAGCTGAAAATCGGCCAGCAATATATTCATACTTGCGTTTGTCAGACAGCTCATCCAGCTGTTTAATTTCATCAACTGTCAAAACTCGTTGCGTAAAATGCTTATTACGTTCAACGGCAGCTACAACTCTTCGAATATCTGTAACATCAATTCCTATTCCTGCAATCATTTAAAGATCCCTCGCAAACCAAAAAGATAGAATAATTTTACCATAAAATAAAAAGGATTGTGCTATTACAGCACAATCCTAAATGTTAATTAACTATTTTTAATTGTAAAACGGCGTTTCTTACCATTACCTGATGAATGCTTTTCTGAATGCTTGTGGTCCTTATTACCTTCATAATGGCCACGGTTTCTACCAGAGTTGTTACGGTCACCGTTCCGATGACTCTTTGAACCCTTGTAATGTCCACCATGTCCACCGCCACGACGGTCGTTACGATGACCACCACCATGTCCATGACCATGACGAGATAATGGGCGTTCTGGGGTAATCTTAACCTTAACGTTATCGCGGGTAACATCATTCAGTAATGCAGCAACCAAATCAGTTGCTTCATACTCATCCAACAACTTGTCTGCCATCTTCTCAAACTTATCAGTATTTGTCTTCTTAATTAAGTCGGCAATGTCTGATTCAGCTGAATTCAATTGGCCAACAAAGGCTTCTTGAACTGTAGGTGGCTTCAAAGGCAGCATACGCACCTTGGTTAATTTTTCGATTTCTCGAAGATAATCCATTTCGTTAGGGGTCGCAAAGGTGATTGAAACACCATGCTTACCGGCACGGCCGGTACGACCAACACGATGGACGTAACCATCAGGATCTTGAGGAATATCGTAATTATAAACATGGGTAACACCTGAAATATCAATTCCACGGGCAGCCACATCAGTTGCAACCAAGATATCAATCTTGGCAGCCTTGAATTCCTGCATAATCTGAGTACGACGAGCTTGAGTTAAGTCCCCATGAAGACCGGCAGCCTTGTAACCACGAGCTTGTAAGCCTTTGGCAACTTCATCAACCCGGCGCTTAGTCCGACAGAAAACAATCGTTACTTCAGGATCTTGAACATCGAAGAAACGAGTCATCGTATCAAACTTTTCGTATTCTTTAACTCTTACATAATACTGATCAATTAAGTCAGTTGTTAATTCTTTAGCTTTAATCGTCACTTGATGAGGGTCTCTCATAAATTGAACCCCAACGCGCTTGATTTGAGCTGGCATTGTTGCTGAGAAGAGCAGTGTCTGACGATCTTTAGGGGTTTGTTTGATGATATCTTCAATATCGTCAAGGAATCCCATGTTCAACATCTCATCTGCTTCATCTAAAACTAATGTCTTAACGTGCTCTAACTTTAAAGTATGGCGTCTAATATGATCAAGAATCCGGCCAGGAGTTCCAACCACAATCTGTGGATGACCCTTTAAAGCGTTGATTTGACGGCGAATATCTGCACCACCATAAACAACTTGAACCTTGGCTTTTTCATCTTTTCCTAATCGATAGATTTCTTCTTGTGTCTGGATTGCCAGCTCTCGAGTTGGTGAAATGATGAGGGCTTGGACATTCGGGTTGTCAAAATCAATGTTTTGCAAGATTGGCAAACCAAATGCGGCAGTTTTTCCAGTTCCAGTTTGAGCTTGACCGATAACATCCTCACCTTTAAGAACCATTGGGATGGTTTCGGCCTGGATTGGCGTAGCTTCTTCAAACCCACTGTTATTAATCGCAGTTAATAAGTGGTCTGATAATCCTAATTCACTAAACTTCAAATATGTTTCCTCCTAAATTGAAACAATCAAGGTTCCGCAGTCAACTAAGGAAAAATCCGTTTCCCGGAACGCGTTGGCCACTTGACCTACAATCATTTATTACAAAATAACCTTTTTAGTTTACACCGTCACATAACATTAAGCAAGCTAAACAGATCAACTCATGACCGATAAGTTTTACTTTGTTAATGTGGCAACAACATTTTCCAAATGAAGACCGTGACTAGCCTTCAACATGACTTCATCGCTTGCAGACAGCGTGGCTTCAATGTCCGCTGCCAGTTGATCAAGTTGATCGGCCTGATAATAGTGCAGATTTTCAGGCGCATAAATTGGTTTGAGCTTCTCATATAAAGCTGACATGTCACTCCCAATCAAGTAAACAACGGGAATTGATGCCGGATCCAACGCCTCTGCCAAAGATGCATGCATCGCTTTGGACTGATCCCCAAGCTCAAGCATGTCGCCTAATACAGCAATCCGTCGGCCTTTGGTTTCAGTGTTCTTAAACGCTGTGAGAACTTCTTTGGCGGCGGTTGGATTGGAATTATATACATCGCTTAAAATTCGCTCACCCTTGGATCCTGTCAGCCACTCGGTGCGATTCTTTGTCAAATCAAATTTTGCCAACTTTTTAGCCATAATTTCTGGATGGATTTGAAAAATTCGCCCGACTGAGATGGCGGCCAACGCGTTATTCACGTTGTAATCACCAATCATTGGAATTTTGAAGTCGATGTCCGGCCAGAGATTGACGTGAAATTCAGTGCTGTACTGGCCATCTTTTGAGTCCGTTGCAAAGACGTCATTAGCCGATTTCCGTCCAAATGTTGACTTGATCACATCGACACTTTTAGCCCGTTCGTTCAACAATGGTTCATCCCCATCATAAACGAAGAAACCATCTGCCTTGAGTCCATGGGTAATCTCCATCTTGGCATCGGCAATTTTATCCCGTGTGCCGAAAAATTCAATGTGAGCTTCACCAATCATCGTGATGACTGCTACATCTGGTTGAGCTAACTTGGACATAAAGTCAAGTTGCCCTGGACGGTCCATTCCCATCTCAGCAACCAAGAATTCAGTATTGGATTCCATTTGTAAAATGGTATAGGGAAGCCCGATTTCATTGTTAAAATTATCATGGGTTTTGGTCACATGAAAGGTACTGGAAAGAATGGCAGCAACCATATCCTTGGTGGTTGTTTTGCCATTACTCCCAGTGATCGCAATCACCCGTGGATTAATCTTATCAAGGTAATATTTGCTAAGGGCTTGAAACGCCTTCAAGGTGTCATCAACCACAAGGGCCGGAATCTTCAATGGTAATCGATCCGCGTGATCCTTGGCCCACAGAGTGGCGGCTGCACCACCTGCAACGGCGTTATCAATGTAATCGTGACCGTCATGTTCGGCAGTCAACGGAATGAACAGCTGACCCGGCTGCATTTTTCGAGTGTCAAAACACACGCCTGTTACTGGCTTTTTGAGCAATGCTTCATCGAAATTATCAGTGTTGGCCTGAATTGCCTTGGCAATCTCGCCAATCGTCATTTTCATTATTTAGCGCTCCAATTATTAAAAATCTAAAATAGTTAAATTCAATTATAACAAAAAATCAAACGGCTAAACACCCACCGTTTGATTCTGCCATTCTAAGTGCCATTTTGATGTTTGTAAATTATATGATAAATCTCCCGCGTACACGGTGTTTTCATTAACCGCGTTGGTTCGCAAAATAATTGAGACTTGGTCAGGATCTTTGAGGATTCTCAATGGAATGTGATAGGTTCGTGACCGCTCGCGCAATGAATCAAACGAAACGAACAATCCGTCATTTGATTTGGTGATCAAGTCTAACAAGATGGACTTGTCAACGTCTTTGATTGCCAACGGTCTCAGGAATACTCTCAATGTGTTATGGGTTTCCCTCAAGTTTCGTTTGATCGCAATTTCCAAAACATGGTTAAAATCTGAAAATCGCCTGTAATATGAACGAATCGTCCCATTATCTTGGCTGAGGTAAATATAATGATTATCCAGCTTTGACGAAAACGGTCGTCCCATTGGCGTCCCCATGTGGGCTAGATAAAGCAGTTCGGCAATTTCAAATGGTGACAGGTTGTTCACACTGTCTTCGGTATCAAAATCAATGAACTTCTTTTTTTGATCTGGATTTCTGAGCAAATATGTCCGGATCTCACCTGTTCCGTTGATCAAATTAAATTTGGAATGAGAATTGTAACCATTGGCAGCTTGATCATCATTATTCAGTAAAATGATATTTTGAGGCAATTCATCGAGACCATTAATAAAATCGGCCGCAGTAATCCCCGACGATAAAATCATATTGGAGATTGGATTTGTATTTATGAAAATCACATTGCCCTTCATCGTTTTATTACCCCATATTTATATCTAAATTTATTGTACTACCCTCACGATTATATGTCTTATAATTAAGACAGAAATGTCTCTATTTGCCCTTTTCTTAATTCATTGGTAACATGAATGTTAACGCAATATGAGTGTGAGGTTATTAATATGACTAACGTATTATTTGTTTGTCTTGGGAACATTTGTCGCTCACCGATGGCTGAGGCCATGTTTCGTCAAATGGTCAAAAATGCCCATTTAGAAAATAAAATCAAAGTGGCTTCCGCAGCCATTAGTTCTCAGGAACAAGGTAATCCACCACATCCCGGTGCCATCGCCGAGCTCGCGAAGCATGGCCTATCGGTCGGTGACAAAAAATCGACGCCGATTACTAAGAAAGATTTTGACCAGTCCGATTATATCATTGCCATGGATAATCAAAACATCTTCTATTTGAATCAAATCGCGCCAATTACCGACCGTAAGAAAATCTTTTTGTGCTACAACATTATTCCTGGAATGGAAGGAACCGATATTCCCGACCCATGGTTTGACCATAAATTTGGGAGAACATATCGTCAGCTATCGGAAACCCTGCCAAAGTGGCTGGACAAGTTCAAAACTGAATTGGCTTAATTATTGACGGGTCCCAATAAGGCTCGTTTTAATTTTGGCGTCGCATCGTTGATCCGATAGCTCTTCTGGAACTTACCGCGAATCATTAGTCGTCCGGCTCCCGTTGCATCACAGGTAATCAAGGTCACAATTGGTCGCTTTGTCTGTCGCACCACATCAACTCTTGTAGCAGCAATGAACTCACGTTTGTCAACCTGGTATTGATAAACCCGCGACATGTTGCTCAAATAAATTCGATCACCCACTTTAGTCTTGAAATAAAGGGGACCAAATAAAACATGACGGTTAACCATGTGGTGCCCAGCAAGTGGATAGTTGCCCTTCCCCATCTGTTGATCAGGGCGCATAGTACCAGCGGCCAGGGCCAATGTGTTGTTGGCAACCCCTAAGCCGATTGGCAGATGAATATCGGACTTTGGCAGCAGGATTTCGCCAATAACTTCGATCTTGTTGGTGTTCATCCGTGCTCGAGCTGCCGTTTGGAAATCAAGAGATTTAACTTTTTTAAAGTTATAACTGACATTTTGCTTATGTCGCTTAGTCTGCTTTTTTACTCGTTCTTCAGTTTGGGTAACTGTTTTTCGAGTAATCTTTGGTTGATATGATTTGATCATTTCGTTTTTGATTTGTCGGTTAAAAATCATCCCGAGTGCTACAATAATGAGCAAGACAAAAATCACGTTAATCACTATTTTTTTGAGAAGTCCTTTTCTCATAACTACCTCCACATAATGAAAGAATGATATATGTATTGAATCTATAAAGGAGGAACCTCATTGGCAACAAGACAAGTTGGTCCCAACTCATGGCGGCGAAACCTTGCCGTTCTCTGGTTTGGTACCTTCATGGCAGGAATTGGCTTCAGTGAAGTCATGCCGTTTCTATCTCTTTATGTTGACTCACTGGGACACTTTACCCGTAACGAATTGAGTCTATACAGTGGTCTGGCATTTGCCGCCAGTTATTTGGTCACGGCTATTGCGTCTCCGCTCTGGGGAAAACTAGCGGATCGGACCGGCCGAAAATTGATGCTGGTTCGGGCATCTGCCGGGATGGCGATTGTATTTATCTTCATGGGATTAGTTACCAACGTCTGGCAATTGATCGGGCTCCGGTTGCTCCAAGGGGTCTTCTCTGGTTACATTAGTAACGCCAACGCGCTGATTGCCACTCAAGTGCCCAAACGCCGAAGTGGGCAGGCACTTGGTACCCTGGTAACCGGAAACGTGTCTGGCGCCCTTCTAGGCCCATTATTAGGTGGAACACTGGCATCATTCTTCAGCTATCGAGTCACTTTCTTTATCACCGGTGCACTGTTCGTTGGGGTTTTCTTGGTCACCACTTTCATGGTCCATGAAGACTTCAAGCCAGTGGCCAAATCGAAAATGCTTAATACCCGCGGTGTCATTGGGGAATTAGGTAACTCAAAATTGGTGCTGGGAATGTTTGTCACAACGATGATTATTCAGGCCGCCAACAACTCTATTGTTCCAATTTTAGCATTATATGTTCGGCAAATCATGGATAACAGCCCGGCGACGACGTTCTATAGTGGAATTGTCGCAGCGGTACCCGGAATCGCAACCTTCGGGGCGGCGCCTTTCCTTGGACGGCTGGGAGACCGAATCGGTGCCGATCGAGTCTTAATGGTTGGGTTTATCTTGGCAATTGCGGTGTACGTCCCGATGGCGTTTGTCACCAATGTCTGGGAGTTAATTGGTCTCCGATTTTTGATTGGGGTTGCCAACGCATCAATGCTGCCAGCTGTTCAGTCAATTCTGGCAAAGAACACTCCACCTCACGTAACTGGTCGGGTCTTCAGTTGGAATCAATCATTTCAGGCGATGGGAAACGTTGCCGGGCCGATGATTGGATCGGTTGTCGCAACCTCATTTGATTACGCCGGCGTATTTATTTCCACTGCGGTTCTGGTGGTCATCAATTTGACGCTGGTTTTTAACAATACCAGAACCATGAGGAAAGCTCGCAAACAGAAAGCCTAACCAAAAACACTTTTTTATATTACCATTTAAATCAAAACAGGAGTTGGACAATTGTGATGTAATTGTCCAACTCCTGTTTAATTTTAATAAAAAACGAGGAACCATAAAGTCCCTCGTTCTTAAACAATTTACTTGTTGTCTGCAAGACCGTATTTCTTGTTGAAACGATCTACGGCACCATCTACCTGGTTGAACTTTTGCTTACCAGTGTAGAAAGGATGTGAGTCTGATGAAATTTCAACACGGATCAATGGGTATGTCTTGCCATCGTCCATCTTGATAGTTTCGTCAGAGGTCTTAGTTGATCCTGAGATGAACTTAAAACCTGTAGATGAATCTTGAAATACAACTTGTTGATATGCTGGATGAATTCCTTTTTTCATTATATATCGCTCCTTTGCCCTGAATCAATCTGATGACCCAGAGATTATCGATTAGTCAACTTTGTTAGTGTACCATAAATGAAAATGGCAATCAATAATCAATTTACTCTTTCTTCAACTTCCAAGGTCACATCCCCGCCAATGCCTCTCAGCTTGTCGACGATGTTCCCATAACCACGCAAAATATTATCGGCATGGCAGATTTCGGTCGTCCCACTGGCCATCAAACCGGCAATAACCAGAGAAGCGCCGGCGCGGATTTCACCAGCCTGAACCTTGGCCCCGACGAGCTTAGGTGAGTTATCAACTACAATGATGCCTTCATCGGTATCTTCTGACTTGATCTTACCGCCAAGCTTGTTAAGTTCAGTGATGTGCTTGATCCGCTGTGGATAAATCGTATCAATGATCACGCTGCGCCCCTGTGCTTTGAATAATAATGGTGTCAAAGGCTGCTGCAAATCTGTTGCAAACCCAGGATATGGCATCACTTTGATCCGAATTGGTTTGAGATCGTGAGATGGTCCAACGTAAATACTATCTTCATAGACCGTTAAATCACAACCCATCTCCTCAAGCTTAGCCACAAAGGCCTCTAAATGTTCAGGAATGATATTCGTAATTAAAATGCCATCCCCAACGGCAGCGGCCAACGATAAGTAAGTCCCTGCTTCAATCCGGTCGGGAATAATTGTGTGGGTGTTTCGAGCTTGAAGGGTTGGCACACCTTCGATCCGGATGACATCAGTACCCGCACCTCTGATGTTGGCACCCATGTTATTGAGGAAAGTCGCGATGTCGATAATTTCAGGTTCCTTAGCGGCATTGCCGATAATTGTTGTTCCAGGAGCCTTAACAGACGCCAAAATGGTATTGATCGTCGCACCAACGGACACGATGTCCAAAAAAATCTGGGCGCCGTGCAAGCCGTCGGGACCAGTACTAATGGTAACCGTGCCATCATGTTCGCTCACTTCAGCACCCAAAGCCTTAAATGCTTTAATATGCTGGTCGATAGGTCGAGGACCAATGTTGTCACCACCGGGAAAACTCACAGTTGCCCGTTGAAATCTTCCCAGCAGTGCGCCCATAAAGTAATACGATGCCCGGAGGCTCTTAATCGCCTTGCTGGGAAGTGGTGCTTCGACAATGTTGGTTGGATCGATTTTTAAGACGTCGCCGTTAAACTCAGACGAAACGTTCATGGATTTTAAAATTAGCATTAAATTGTGAACATCTAAAATGTCTGGGACAGAGTCAAATTTAACGGGTGTGTCCGCTAAAATTGCCGCTGGAATCAACGCAACGGTGCTGTTTTTGGCACCACCAATCGAGATCTCTCCGGATAGGCGTTTCCCTCCATTTATGATTAATTTACTCATCGAAACTTTCCTCACTTTTTGTATTCGCACATTTTTCATGTCAAGAAACATATTATCCAAAATGCCTGCAAAATACAAGCCTCTAACTTGAATTATACAATTTGTAATAATTAAAACAATTGTTCTGTACAAGTAAGTGTCACTGGTTCGTCTGAAAACGCCGACAAATCAGGAACAGATGAGCTCTATTACAAAAAATGGGCAACGGCAAAATGCATTGCCACTGCCCATTTCAAAATTGCGTTTACTTATTCTTTTCAAGGTACAAATCATTGGCTGCCGCAACGAAGTCTTTGAATAATCCTTCGGGACGGTTTGGCCGTGAAATGAACTCTGGATGGTACTGTGAACCGACGAAGAAACGATTCTTGGGAATTTCAACCACTTCAACCAAATGATTATCTGGTGAAGTTCCTGAAATCACCATGCCGTTTTTCTCCATTGACTCACGGTAAGCGTTGTTAAATTCATAACGGTGACGGTGACGCTCAGAAATAACATCTGCATTGTCATAGGCCTTTGCAGCAACTGTACCAGGCTTCAACTTGCAAGGGTATGCGCCTAAACGTTGAGTCCCACCCATGTCATGAACATCCTCTTGGTCAGCCATCAGGTCGATCACGTTATGTTCAGTTCGTGGATTCATTTCAGTTGAGTTGGCATCTGGGTAACCAAGAACGTCACGGGCAAATTCAACACATGCCATCTGCATCCCAAGACAAACGCCAAGGTATGGGACATCCTTTTCACGAGCATACTTAATCGCAGTAATCATCCCTTCGATCCCACGATCACCAAAGCCACCCGGAACGATAATCCCATCAGCAGCTTTCAGCAAATCGTCAACATTGTCAGGAGTAATCTTCTCTGAATCAAGCATTTCAAGATCGATGTCGGCATCAACCACATAACCGGCATGTTTCAAAGCTTCGGCAACAGAAATATACGCATCCTGCAAACCAACGTACTTGCCGACCAAAGTAATGTGAATGGTGCGCTTTAAATGTTGAACGTGGTGCTCCAACTGCTTCCATTCACTCATGTCAGCAGCTGGCTTGTCGATACCAAAGTGATCCAAAATTTGTTGGTCCATACCCTGCTTCTGCAAGTTCAACGGAATCGTGTATAAAGTTGGCACATCAAGTGATTCAACAACGGCCTGTGGCTTGACGTCACAGAATAATGAAATCTTTTTTCTCATTGAATCGGTAATTGGCTTTTCAGAACGGACAACCAACAAGTTTGGTTGAATTCCCAGGCCTCGCAACTCTTTAACACTGTGTTGCGTTGGTTTGGTTTTCATTTCACCGGCAGCCCGCAAATATGGGATCAAAGTGGTGTGAACGTAAAAGACGTTTTCGTCACCGACTTCAGTCTTCATTTGACGAATGGCTTCCAAAAATGGCAGTGATTCAATATCACCAACGGTTCCACCGATTTCAGTAATAACGATTTCCGCGTCAGAAACTTTGGCAGCCCGCATAATTTTTTCTTTGATCATTCCCGTAATATGAGGGATTACTTGAACAGTTGCACCAAGGTAATCACCATGACGTTCTTTTCTTAGAACCTCGTCGTAGATCTTACCAGTTGTGACATTGGAGTATTTATTCAGGTTATTATCGATAAATCGTTCATAATGGCCAAGATCCAGGTCAGTTTCGGTACCATCGTTGGTAACAAAAACCTCGCCATGTTGGTATGGATTCATAGTTCCCGGGTCAACGTTGATGTATGGATCAAATTTTTGGATGGTAACATTCAATCCTCGATTTTTCAACAATCGGCCTAGTGATGCTGCGACAATTCCTTTACCTAAGGATGAAACAACTCCACCAGTTACAAAAATATATTTGGTCATTATATAATCCTCTCCTCTTACTAGATAGCCGTTAGCCGGGGAATTCACAAATAAAAAAATTCCCTATCCAAAAGTGAATAGGGAACAATTTAATCATCGTTCAGATGTCCTTGAAATCTCAAGGAGCCCAAAAAACATAATACATACTTTTTAATTATTAGTCAAGAATTAATGGCTTTCTTTTGAATTGAAATCATCATCGTCATCATCTAATGAATCGTCATCATCATTCAATTCGTTCAGTTGACCTTCAATACCATCTGGTAAGTCATCATCATCTGAGTCGTCATCAATATCTTGAAGATCTTTGTTGTATTTGCCGAGATTTTCTGATTCATCATCTGAATCATCATCGTCGTCGGTGTCATCATCAAAGTCGTCATCGTCTTGATCTTCAGGATCGTCGTCATCGTAATCGATCACGTCGTCATCATCTGAAGCATCGGCAAGAAAGGCATTAACCTTACGGCGCTTCTTACGCTTAGGTCGATCTTCGTCTTCTTCTGTGTGGACAGTTGCTTCATCAATTGATTCATAAGGGTACCATGTTCGTAAGCCCCAAAGATTATCACCAAGTGAAATAAAGCTGCCATCAATGTTCAAATCGGTATAAAATTGTGACAATCGGTCACGAATTTCTTTGTTACTATCGCCTAAATAGGCTTGCACAGCATTGGCTAAATCAGCAAATGGCATGGTATCTCCACGTTGTGCCAAGATTGCGTGTGCGACCTCGATCATCGATAGTTCATTTTTGTTTTGGCCTTTAAAGACTTCTAATTCCAAACTGGTACACGTCCTTTCAACAGTCTAACAACAGTCTAAAAATTACTATACTCGATTAGATTGTAAATTGCAATCGAATATTGTATTTACCTAATAATGCATCCCCTGCATACAACAAATAATCAATGCCAATGTTGCCTCTGAGGGGGGCATCTAAAATTTCCATATCCAGTGCGGAAGTGACCGTTTGAATATCCATCAAACCATATGGCGTCCGGTATCGGGCAGCAATTCGTTTGCCATCACTAAACATCAACTGAAGTCGGTTGTCACCAGATCGAGTCAGTTTCACGTCGCCATTATCAGAAATCTTAATTGTGACGGGAATCTTACCATCGTCGTTTTCTTCCTCATAACGGATATAAAGGCTGGTCCCGACGCGAACCAATTGGCCGGTGACATCAAAAACAAAGTTTGATTTCTGGCCTTCCTGTAAAATATTGGTTTCCAAATGAATCTGAACTGGAACGCCAGTTGCTAAATTGTCCATAATACACCTTCTTTTAAATCTAGTTCTAACTAATATATTATATATCCCTCAACCTATTTTTGCACTCATGTCACCTTCATCATTTCTGCAACTTTACCTATTAATTTGTTAGTGTCTGTTATAATTAAATGGATTGTTTGATTTATGAAATGGAGAGTTGGAAAATGTCTTTTACAAACGTTCCGATTACTGTAATTAATCAAATCTATTCCAGAAGCACCAAACTTGATGCCTTTGCGGACACCAACGCGCTGTTGGAAATCTGTGACCGCAATCTAAGGCCCTTTATTCACTTTTGGACAACCGAAGAAGAAACTTTAATCCTGGGGATCAACGATCGGCATTTGCCCAAATTGGCTGCGGGCCTAAAAAGCCTGCTGAGTAATCACTACGATTATTTTTTGCGTAACTCCGGTGGCCTGGCGGTTGTGAGTGATCCGGGAATTTTAAACATTTCTCTCTTCATCCCACAGCCGGACACAGTCTACACCATTGATCAGGCCTACGAGATTATCAAAGGACTCATCAGCATGTCGTTTCCTCAACTCGACATCAAAAGCTTTGAGGTCACCAATTCCTATTGCCCAGGCAAATACGATTTGTCGGTCAATGGGCAAAAGATTGCCGGAATTGCCCAACGGCGGACGACCAATGCATTGGTTTTGATGCTTTATCTGAGTGTCAATGGCGATCAGGATGCGCGTAGTCAAACCGTTGCGGAATTTTACGAAACGGCAGACGCCTATTCACAATCACGGTGGACATTTCCTAAAGTCGATCAAACAACCATGACGACTGTCCAACAGCTCGGATTTCCAGACATCACTCCAAGCGACGTCGAACACAAATTTTTAGAATCAGTTACTCAGCAAAACATCTCGGTTGACCTGACCAGCGGCTCGGATTTCATGCTCTCCCGTGAATTTACAGAAGAGCGTGCCAAACAGCTGCGGAAAATTCAACTGAGAAATGACCAATTACCAATTGTCTAAGGAGGCAATTTTTTGGATTACGCACATCAACAATTAAAACGAGAAAAGGTCTTTCGCGACCCGGTTCACAACTACGTCTATGTTAAGTATCAAGTCATTTTGGATTTGATCAACACCTCGGAATTCCAACGATTACGTCGTGTCCATCAACTGGGAACGACTTCGCTGATTTTTCATGGTGCCGAGCACTCCCGATTTTCTCACTCCGTCGGGGTTTATGAAATTGCCAGACGGATCATCGAATCCTTCCAAAAGAATTTTATGTCCAAAGAACCTGGGGACGGTCTCTGGGATGATTCCGAGAAATTAGTCACCCTCTGCGCTGCTCTGCTACATGATGTTGGCCATGGAGCGTACTCACACACCTTTGAGCACATCTTTGGCACTAACCATGAACAGATTACCCAAGCGATCATAACATCGCCTACAACGGAAATTAACCAGGTTTTACGAAGGGTCAGTCCTGACTTTCCAGAAAAAGTCGCCAGCGTCATCAATAAGACCTATCCCAACAAGCAGGTCGTTGAAATGATCTCCAGTCAACTAGACGCCGACCGAATGGATTATTTGCTCCGGGATGCATATAACACCGGCGTTAAGTACGGCACGTTTGACCTTTCCAGAATCCTGGAAGTTATGCGGCCATATAAAGATGGCATCTGTTTCGAGATGAGCGGCATGCACGCCGTTGAGGATTATATCGTCAGCCGATTCCAAATGTATCAGCAGGTTTATTTCCATCCAGTTTCCCGATCGATGGAAGTCGTCTTAAACCGTCTGCTTCAGCGAGCCAAAGTCATCTTCAGCTCCGAAGTTAATCATGATCCGCAGACACCCTATCTGCTGTTGCCATTCTTCAAAGGTGATTTTAATCTGGATGATTATCTTCAACTAGACGACGGCGTGTTGAACACCTACTTCATTCACTGGAAACGGTACCCGGATGACATTTTAAGCAACTTGGCCAGTCGATTCATTGACCGAAAGCCTTTGAAATCCGTTAAATTCGACAAATCAACCAGCAACTTGCTGCCACGATTGCGTCAGATTATTGAACAGTCAGGTTTTAATCCTGACTATTATACGGCGACCGACAACAGTTTCGACTTGCCGTACGACGCTTATCAAGCCGACAAAAAACAAATCCACCTCATGCAAGACGACGGCACGTTAGTGTCACTATCATCAGTCAGCCCACTGGTTCGAGCAATTTCAGATCGTCAAACTGGTGATAATCGGTTCTTCTTCCCACGAGAGATTTTAAAGCCAGACGAGAACGTCGATTTGTTCCAGCCGGAATATGACGAATTTAACCGCCACATTCGAAATGACCAACTCATTCAATAACTTAAAGGAGACTCACGCATGGATATCAAACTCATTGCCATCGATATTGACGGCACTCTCTTAAACGAAAAGAACGAACTGGCTCAACCCACCATCGATGCCATTACCGCTGCCCGAAAAAAAGGTGTCAAAATTGTCTTGTGTACCGGCCGCCCGTTAAGTGGCGTTCAGCCATATTTGGACAAGCTCAAAATTAGCGGCGGCGACGAATTTGCAATTACATTTAACGGTGCCATGGCACAGACTTTAGCCGGTAAGGTCACGGTCAATCACACGATTACTTACGATAATTTCCTTGAAACAGAAATGCTCAGCCGTAAGTTAAATGTTAACTATCAAATTGAAACTACCGACAGCATTTACACCACGAATCGGGATACCAACCCATATGGGATCGCTGAAAGTTTTCTGGTTCGGCTGCCAATCAAATTCAGATCACCGGAAGAAATTCCTCGCGACCTGGTAATGTCAAAGGCAATGTTTGTTGATTTCCCAGAAAATATTACCAAGGCTAATCAGTTAATTCCTGACAAGTTACGAAATGATATGTATGTGGTTCAAACCGAACCCTTCTTTATTGAAATGATGAACAAGCAGGCCAGCAAAGGTAAAACCCTTGGCGAGTTGGCTGATCAACTGAATTTAACCAAAGACAACATTATGGCGATTGGCGATCAAGGAAATGATTTTACAATGGTTGACTATGCCGGCTTTGGCGTGGCAATGGGCAACGCAATTGATGAGGTCAAAAAAGCCGCTCAATTTATTACCAAGCCCAACACTGAAGATGGCGTGGCATTTGCCATTAATAAGTATGTCAATGATTAGACCAAATTAAAGGATCTCAACGAGGCATGTGCCTCATTGAGATCCTTTTTGTTTGCAATATTTGATTAAATACTTGTCAAAATGATTCCTAGAACAATCAAGAAACCACCCACACCCAAACAGTATCGGGCGTATTTATTAACTCTGATTGGTTGATTTTTGATTGAAGCAACATCTTTAGCCTTCGGGTGTTTGGGATCATTTTCAGCTTCCAAATCACTTTTCTTGCGAATATGAAACCGCCATCCGGTAAACAAATGGCCGGAGCCAACAATAAAAACAGATCCCAGAACAATGAGAAATAAGCCGACTAAAAAGTCGAGATTTCCCAACACCATTTTGGGCATTTTAAATAAAATTAGCAGGATATTGATAATCACAACGGCAACGACAGAAGACCAGGCTGGACGTTTCTTAATCAAATCGATCATTAATTTTGTTCACCACGAAATCTATTCTTGAACAATGGACTCACCGGCTTGTTTTCGTTGATGCGTTTAATAGCATCGCCAATCAACGGACCAACGGAAACTTGTTCAATCTTATCAATCTGCTTTTCTTTTGGTAATTGAATGGTATCGGTCACAACTAACTGCTTAATGGGTGACTTTTTGATTCTTTCAATTGCAGGGCCTGAAAGCACTGGATGAGTACAGCAAGCATAAACCTCACTGGCACCAGCATCCATCAAAGCCTGAGCACCTAGCGTGATTGTTCCAGCAGTGTCGATCATATCATCAATCATCAGACAACGCTTACCTTTGACATCCCCAATGATATTCATAATTTCGGCTACGTTGGCACGTGGGCGACGCTTATCAATAATTGCAATTGGGGCTTTCAAAAATTCAGCTAATGCACGGGCTCTTGAAACACCACCATGATCAGGTGACACAACAACGTCATCACTGCCGAAACCCTGCTTGATAAAGTGATCAGCCAATAATGGTGCCCCCATTAAATGATCAACTGGAATATCAAAGAATCCCTGAATTTGAGCAGCGTGCAAATCAAGTGCAACCACTCTGTCAACCCCGTCTGTCTGCAGCATATTTGCCACCAATTTGGCGGTAATTGGTTCACGTGACCGAGCTTTTCGATCTTGACGTGCGTAACCATAGTATGGAATCACGACATTAATCATTCCGGCACTGGCACGGCGTAATGCATCAACCATGATCAATAATTCCATCAGGTTGTCATTAACCGGAGCAGATGTCGATTGAATGATAAAAATGTTGTCGCCACGGATACTTTCATCGATATTAATGCGAATCTCCCCGTCACTAAACCGATCAACAGAAGTTTTTCCCAAGGGAACGCCAACAGTTTCCGCGATCTTCTCAGCCAAAGGACGATTAGAATTCAGAGCGAAAATCTTTAGTTTCGAATCAAAATATTGCTGAGCCATATGATCCTCCAATATGTTTTTTGTTAACTCACATCTCAATAACTTAATTATACAATGTTTTAATTAAAAATCAGAGTTAATCTTTCTGATAAGGCAATTTTTTGAAATAACCGGCTTTATTCGTCTGGCGCGCACGGGCAATCGCCATATCGTACTGGTTAACTGTCTTATTAATGGTGGATCCAGCAGCGATGAATGAATGGTCAGCAACTTCCAAAGGTGCAATCAAATTAGAATTGCTGCCGATAAAGGAATCGTCGCCCACTGTCGTTTCATGCTTATGGGCGCCATCATAATTGGCAAAAATCACACCACAGCCAACGTTGATATTCTTGCCAAGTTTGGCATTCCCAACGTAAGTTAAATGGCCAACCTTGGTGCCTTCATCAATCGAGGACTTCTTAATTTCAACAAAGTTACCTAAATGAACGTGCTTGCCAATCTTGGCTTCCGGACGCAAGTGACTATTAGGACCGATGTCGGAGTGATCCATCATCTCTGATTCTTCGATCAACGAAGATGTCACTTTGACATGATCATGAAGAATGGAATCCCGAATTTCAGAGTTCGCGCCAATATAACAGTCACTGCCAATCACCGTGTGGCCTTTTAGTTGAACACCTGGTTCGATGATTGTATCTGAGCCAATTTTAACGTCAGCGTCAATATAAGTCCGTTCCGGATCAATCATCGAAATGCCGTCCATCATGTGCTGACGGTTAATTCTGGTACGCATAATTTTGGTGGCACGAGCTAACGCAATTCGATCATTAACCCCCATTGACTCGTCAAAATCATCCATCTTGTAGGCTGCAATCGTTTCCCCTTCGGACTTCAAAATCTCAATAACATCAGTCAGATAATACTCACCTTGCGCATTATCATTGGTCAGCTTATGCAATGCATCGAATAAAGCACGATTATCAAATACATAAACACCAGTATTAATTTCATCGATCGCCTGCTCTTCTCGAGTGGCGTCCTTTTGTTCAACGATCTTTTCCACGATGCCCAAATCATTCCGGACAATTCGACCATACCCGGTTGGATCCGGTGCTTTAGAAGTTAAGATAGTTGCTTTGGCTTTTTTATTTTCGTGATAAGTAAATAAATCTTCGAACGTTTTCGTCGTAAACAGTGGTGTGTCACCACTGACGACCATAGTCATGCCGTCCAGATTTCCTAATAATTTTTCAGCTTGCAAGACCGCATGGCCAGTACCCAACTGCTGCTCTTGTACAGCATACTGAGTCCGGTCGCCCAAATTCTGACGGACAGCGTCGGCACCAAAACCGACAACCGTCACGACATTATCCATATTGGCTTTCTCAACTGCAGTTAAAACATGGTCAACCATTGTTTTACCACAAAGTCGGTGGAGGACCTTGTAAAGCTTGGATTTCATCCGGGTCCCCTTACCCGCTGCCAGTATGATTGTGTTTTTTGTTGCCATTATATATTTCTCCCCAATGCTTAATTAAATATTTTCTCGATGTAATTTCCAGGTTGTGAAACGACCGTGTTGTTCTCGGCGTCCACACGCATCAATGATGTGTAGTCACCAATGGTCCGACCGTTTGGCGCAGTGCTTTCGGCTACTACCCCAACACCAATCAAATTGGCATCAAATTCTTCGACCATGGAAATCATCCCACCAACAGTTCCGCCGCCACGCATATAATCATCAACGATCAACACGTTGGAATCAGGTCTGAGACTCCGCTTGGACAACGACATCTTTTCAATTCTGGTCGATGAACCTGAAACATAATTAACGTTAACGGTTGAACCTTCAGTAATTTCAGTATCGTGTCTAACAATCACAAACGGCACGTTTAAGAAATCAGCGACACTCTGGGCAATTGGCACACCCTTGGTCGCAATCGTCATCACCGCGTCAACGCTTTGATTCAGATACTGGGTTGCAAAGATCCGCCCAATTTCCCGCAGCGTTGCCGGACTGCCTAACAAATCTGACATGTAGACGTACCCACCCGGCAAATATCGGGTGTCTGAGGACATCTCCTCAATTAATTTGTTAACGACCTCTTGAGCCTCATCTTTAAGAATGTACGGCAAAAACCTGGTCCCACCAGCGGCACCAGGAATGGTTTCAAGCAGACCGGTTCCCCGATCTTGAAATGTTCGTTTTAAAATGGTTAAGTCTTCACTAATCGAGGACTTGGCTGATTCGTATCGATCTGCAAAAAATGTTAAAGGCACAAGTGTATGTGGCCGCTCCAACATATAGCGGGTCATATCGATCAGTCGATCACTTCTTCTTGTTTTCAAAAATTCCACCTCGAGTTTATGTAATATCTATTTGATTTTATCATAAATGTTCGTCTTTAGGGGAATTTATAGCAAAATATAATAACGTTTTAAAATCAACGGCTCTTATTAGCAATTGAATTATAAATCAATGCTGATCCATAAATGACGGCCTCGATACTGGCGATAAAGAAAGTCACCGGCCAGTTGGTCACATAACCGAGATATAAACCAAACCAAACACCAAAGATTGCAAAAGCAATTGCTAACAACATCATTTGAATCACGGTGTGGGCAAAATATTTGGAGCTGGCTGCCGGTAAGGTCAATAATACGAAAATCAAAAGTGAGCCGACAATCTGGGCGGCAACACTGACGCTAAATGCCAGCAAGACAAGAAAGATAATTGAAATTAAGGAACTGTGGATATGATTTGTCTTCGCGCCGACCGCGTCAAAGGAATCATCTTTCAAATTTCTGAAGATAAAAAATAACACCACTAAGACTAAAACGGAAAGAATGGCCATTTGAACGACTTCTTGATGGCTGATCCCGATGACACTCCCAAATAAAATGCTGGTCGCATAACTGGAATTCTTGTTTGATAATGACAAGAACAGAATTCCCAAACCAATAAACAGCCCAGAAATGGCACTAATCACTGACTCACGCCGAGATTCAACTGCACCACTCAACTCACCGACCAGAATCGAACTGACGGTGGTAAAAGCCAGCATCCCATTTAAAGGTGTCCAGCCGATGAAAATCCCAAAGGCAGCACCAGCAAAACCAATTTCTGACAGTGTGTGGGTCATGAAAGGCATATTCCGAGCAACCACAAAAACGCCCATGATTCCACTAACAATGGCGATAAGGGTTCCCGCTAAATATGCATTCTGCATAAATTCAAAACTAAACATATTCGCCCTCCTTAGAATCATTATGAAGCTCGCTGATTGGCCCCGCGGTATAACCATTCTTGGTTAACCATAAGAAATGATCTGGATATTCATGAATGACCTGCATATCATGGGAGACGAAAATGATCGTTAACCCTAAGGCTTTGTTCAATCGCAGAACAACATCCAGTAGTTCCCGCTTGGTGTTGGGATCCAGGCTAGCCGTTGACTCATCCAAAATCAAAAGGTCCGGATCGTTAATCAGCGCCTGTGCTAAATAGGCTTTCTGCTTTTCACCGCCAGATGCCAACCCAAGCGGTCGCTTGGAAATGTGTTCGAGATTAACCTGCTTGATGACCGTCTGAATCTTTTGCTTTTCTTTTCGTGAGAGCCACGGCAACTTAATCCCAGTAAAATTCAGGGAGATAAAATCTTCAATCGACAAGGGATATTCAACATCAACATTTCGAAATTGGGGTACGTACCCTATCTTCAGGCCATTTTTGATCTTGATTCGGCCCGCAGATGGTTTCAGTTGATTCAAAATCACTCTAATCAAAGTGGTCTTACCCACACCATTCTCACCAATCACGCCAAGGAATTCGCCTCGTTGAACTTTAAAAGTTAAATCAGAAAGTACTTGGTGATTGGGAAAGCTTAATGATAAATCTTCGACTGAAATTAATGTTTCACTCAAATGAAAATCCCTCCACAACTTTGTAAAAAGTAATTATTACTATTTTAGTTTAGATTAAATTCAAATTTTGTCAATCACTGGGGCAAATTAAAAGGGCTGCTTGAACAAAACTGAAGGTTTGTCAGCAACCCGATATTCATGATTTTAAAAGACTGGGTTCGTATCACACTCTGGTTGAGCGATATATACCTCATTACAAAAACCAGAAATACTGTTATAAACCCGATGGGCACGAGATTCAGTTCGGCAGATTCCGTATACTGTCGGCCCACTGCCACTCATTTGTGAACCATCAGCCCCATATTCAACCAAGCGTGATTTCAGTGTTTCAATTTGGGGATGACTAGCTGTCGTAATCTCTTCCAAAGAATTGCCGATGTTGCTGACAATTCGATCGTAGTCAGAATTCTCAATTCCCGCCAACAGTTCATCAATTTGTGGGTGGCTTACTTGAGTCGTCGCTACCTGTCGAAGAATTTTAGGCGTTGAGACGCTGATATTCGGCTTGGCCAAAACGAACCACATTTTTGGCAATTTTTGCAATGGGGTCACGATCTCACCCCGGCCGCTCACCAATGCCGTTCTGCTATACACACAGTATGGCACGTCTGAGTCCACCTGAATGCCAATCTGGGCTAATTCCGCAAATGATAATCCGGCATCAAACATTTCGTTGAGTGCACGCAACACAGCAGCAGCATCAGATGAACCGCCACCCAACCCAGCGGCAACCGGAATGTTTTTCTTGATCGAAATTTTCAAACCAGTCTGGATACCAACTTTATTTAAAAATAAATGTGCTGCCTGATAGGCAAGATTGCGCCGATCATTTGGCAAAAAACTGCTATCGGACAGAATTCGGATATTGTCATGACGATCAGTGGTTTCGATTTGAATGTGGTCACTTAATCCAATTGAGGTCATCACCATTCGCCATTCAATCGCGCCATCAGGATGAACGAAGGGTGCATCCAAGCCAAGATTCAGTTTTGCTGGTGCTCGAACAATTCGTTTCACTTGGATCCACCCCCCTCATTGTTTATTAATAACAAAATTATACTAAATTATTAATAAAATGTCAGTGTTTAGGTGATAAAAGGGCAAAACAAAAAGGCCTCTCAGGCCCCACAATGATTTCGACTCAATAAGTTAGACTGCTTGAGAAGCATCAAAGTCAACTTCGATGTTCTTCGTCAAAATATCAGTATAACTATAAGAAACGCGCTCAAAATTCGCTTTCCCTGGATCTAATTCGACAACAAAAATAGCAGGAAATGTTTCCCTCAAAATTCCCTGACGCTTGGTTGTCTTTCTTCTCCCAATTTGAGAAGTTACTAGTACGTGTTGGCCGATATGATCGTCCATCTTATGCTTAATAACAGATAAAGTCACTGGCATTCTACTCACCTCACGATGGTTCATTATATCACAAGAGTAATAGAAATGCAATTTTTTACCACAACTTAAGCCATCTAGCAATAATAAAGCCCTAAGAATTAGATTAAATTTTTCAAAGTATGGAATGCATTCGCCATGGACACAAACTGTGCCACCGTCAAACTTTCAGGACGGACTCCCGCATCGATATCAACAGCTGCCAACACCTCTTTGATTGCTGCTTTAATTTCTGGTGTTTTGCCAAAAACGCCCTGCAAATTATTCCATAACGTTTTTCGCTGATGCATAAAGCATCCGCGGACAAAACTGATAAAAGCCTTCTGATCAAAGGGTTTGACCGGGTTATCAGCCCGTGGTGTCAATTTAACAATTGCCGAATCGACTTTGGGTTGTGGAATAAACGCCGTTTTTGGAACAACAAACGAAATTTCAACATGATTCAATTCCTGAACAATGACAGATAATGAACCGTATGGTTTAGTGGACGGGTTAGCATTCAGCCTTTCAGCAACTTCTTTTTGCATCATTACAACAATGGCATTAAAGACCGTCTCTCCAGCGATCAGGTCCATCACGATTGGCGTTGTAATGTAGTATGGCAGATTGGCAACCACTTTTAACGGTTTGGAACTGTCAAATTCTTCACCGATAATTTTGGGCAAATTGGCCTTTAAAATATCTTGATTAATAATCTTGATATTGTCATAAGGCGCCAAGGTTTCATCCAATACCGGCAGCAGGTTGGCATCAATCTCAAAGGCGATCACTTTGTTAGCAGCTTTTGCCAACTGCTCGGTCAAGCCCCCAATTCCAGGACCAATTTCGATCACATTATCTTCTTTGGTAATCTCAGCAGCTTTAACAATATTGTCCAAAACGCCAAGGTCAGTTAAAAAGTTTTGACCCAAACTTTTCTTAGCGGATAAATGATATCGATTCAAGATGGCCTGAGTCCGAATAGGACTGGCAATTTGTGGATATTCAGTCATTGGTTTTCTCCTTATCAATCTGTTGAACGGCGGCTAAAAATTCCTCATGGCTGATGCCAAACATCCGTAAACGATGTTGCAGCTGCTTGCCATTAACATAACCAATCCGTAAAATTTCGCCAAGCTGCTCGCGGCGTTGCTTCGCACTGGGATTCCCCATTAATCCATATTTCATTAATTCTGATTTGGAAATTAACTCGCCGGCCGAATCGTCCTCGGTATAAACTTGGCTGAGAGCCTCGCGGATTGACTCAACACTGGCATGTTCCACACCAAGTGAGCCGTCTGAGCGATTGGGAACCCCCTGCTGTTTGGTAATAAATGCGTGCTTGGCATTTGGCACTTCAGCAGAAATTGTTTTGCGAATCTTTTCTCCAGAAAAGTCAGGATCCGTGAAGACGATGATACCACGGGTCTGAGCAACCTTTTTAATCAGATCCAAGGTCTCGTCAGGAATGGCGGATCCACGGGTTTCAATCGTGTCGGCGTCCACTGCGCGTTGAATTCTCTTAGTGTCGTCTTTTCCTTCAACGACAATGACTTCTTTAATTTTTTTCATTATTCCTCAATTCCAAATAAACGCATCGTATTTTCGTAAGTATGCGCTGCAATCACATCCGGGTTAACATCACAGATTCTGGCTAGGGCCTCGACCGTGTAAAGTGAATAAGCCGGCTCATTTTGCTTGCCTCGCAACGGTTCCGGCGACAAATATGGCGCATCCGTTTCAACCATCATACTATCAAACGGTGTTTCACGGACTGCATCATGAACTTCATGGGTTTTCTTGAAACTGGCGACGCCACTGTATGAGACCAACATCCCCAAATCCAAAAACTTCTTCAGCCACTCTGGATCACCATTAAAACTATGCATGACGCCGCGGATATCAGCAACATTCATTTCCTTTAAAATGTCATAGGTATCTTCGAAAGCATCACGGTTATGAATCGAAATCGGTAGATGCAGCTGCTTGGCAATATCAATTTGTCGTTTTAACACCCGCTTTTGAACTGATCGTGGTGAAGTGGTTTGATGATAATCCAAGCCAATTTCACCAAGGGCGACGACTTTCGGGCTCTGCAGCTGTTCAATCAACAATTTTTCCTGTTCTTCATGATAATAAATTGAGTCTTCAGGATGCCAGCCAATTATTGAATACATATCAGGATACTTAGCAGATAATTCCAACGACAAATCGTTTAGCTTCTGGTTGGAACCAACGTTGGCAATCTTAGCCACTCCCAGGTTTTGGGCGTGCTTAAAGTATTTATCTGCTTCTGGATATAAATGCTCATCATTCAAATGGGTATGTGAATCAAAAATTTTCATTATATGCTCCCAAATCTTTTAGATAAAAATAGGGATTGTGACAAAACTTGCGTCTTGTTGCCAATCCCTAGTCTTTCACTATGTTTACTTTGCCACAAATCGACAATTTATTCCAGTGTAACCCCATTTTCCAAGTGCGAACCGACAGTCACTAATTCAACATTGCCGTCTTTATGTTCCACTGACAGCAGCATTCCTTGGCTGACTTGGCCACGCATCTTTCGCGGTTTCAAGTTGGAAACAATAATGACTTTTTTGCCAACCAGCTTCTTGTAATCAGGGTACCACTCGGCGATGCCCGAGAGAATTTGGCGATCGCCATCGTCGCCGGCGTCCAAACGGAATTGAAGCAACTTGTCTGCGCCCTCAACTCGGTTAACGTCTTTGATTTCAGCAACCTTAAGTTCAATCTTTTCAAAAGCCTCGAATCGAACTTCCTTTTTAGTTAAGTTCAAATTGGTTTCTTCTGGATCAAAATCAGCTTCTGCAGCCTCTTTCATCGCAGCGCGTCCCTTGGCTTTGTCAGTCTTAGTCATTTGTTGCTTAATGTAGTCAACTTCATCATCAACTTCGACTCGTGGGAAAATTGGTGTCCCCTTGGCAACAGCTTTAACGCCTGCTGGAACATCTGCAAATTGAAGGTTTTCAAGGTTGATTTCTTCCTTGATCCCTAGTTGAGCGAAAATTTCTTTTGGTGCGTGAGTCATGACTGGGCTAATCAGTTCAGCAATCACCCGTAAACCGGCTGCCAAGTGTGACATAACGGCATCGAGTTTGTCTTTGTCGTCAGGATTCTTAGCCAGATTCCATGGTTCGGTTTGGTCAATGTATTTGTTGGTTTGAGCAACCAACTTCCAAGCTTCAGCCAGTGCATCAGAGAAATGTAAATCATTCATCATTTGCTTGTAATTGGCAATAACTGATTCAGCGGTGTCTTCCAACTCTTTATCAGCATCATTTACACCAGCCTTGTATGCCGGCAACACACCATCCTCATATTTGTTAATCATCGAAACAGTTCGGTTTAACAAGTTTCCAAGGTCGTTGGCCAAGTCAAAATTCAACCGATCAATGAAGTCTTCAGGTGTAAACAAGCCGTCATTAGCATACGGCATTGCCCGCAACAAATAGTATCGCAAAGCATCCAAGCCATAACGGTCAACCAATGTCTCAGGGTAAATCACATTTCCCTTTGATTTGGACATCTTGCCGTCCTTCATCAGCAACCAGCCGTGCCCATAAACAGTCTTTGGCAATGGAAGTCCCAGGGCATGCAAGATAATTGGCCAATAAATCGTGTGGAATCGAACAATTTCTTTACCAACCATCTGAACATTAGCTGGCCAATACTTCTTGAAATTGCTGTCATCCTTGCCATCGTAGCCCAGTGCGGTGATATAGTTGGTCAGCGCATCGATCCAAACGTAAACCACGTGTTTAGGATCTGATTTGACAGGGACACCCCAAGTAAAGGTAGTCCGAGAAACCGCCAAATCTTCCAAACCAGGCTCGATAAAGTTTTTGATCATTTCGTTCATCCGAGTTGCCGGCTGGATGAAATCAGGATGATCTTTGTAGTATTGCAACAACCAGTCGGCATACTTACTCATCTTAAAGAAGTAAGACTGCTCATGAACTAATTGAACTTCATGTCCACTTGGCGCTTTTCCGCCAGTTACCTTACCATTCTCGTCACGATAAACTTCTGCAAGTTGGCTTTCAGTAAAGTACTCCTCATCAGATACAGAATACCAACCAGTATATTCACCAAGGTAAATATCGCCTTTATCAAGTAATTTCTGGAAGATATCTGCAACTGCCTTTTCATGATAATCATCGGTAGTCCGAATAAATTTGGTGTTGGAAATTTCCAACTTTTTCCATAATTGTTTGATTGAAGCGGCCATCTTATCGACATAGTCTTTAGGTGACATGCCCAACTGTTCTGCTTTTTGTTCGATTTTAAGTCCATGCTCATCTGTTCCTGTTAGGAAGAAGACGTCGTAACCCATGGCCCGTTTGAAACGCGCTTCAGCATCGCACGCAATGGTCGTGTACGAATTGCCGATATGTAACTTTCCAGACGGGTAATAAATTGGTGTTGTGATATAAAATGTTGGCTTACTTTCTGCCATGAAAGTACCTCTTTTCATGCTTAATTATTCTTGAAGATATTACAATCCAGTATAGCAAATATTTGTGGGAATGGCGATGTGAATTGGATTTGTGGGCAGCTTTGAATTTTTTATAATTGGATTCTTTTGGTGTGTTATGAATGCGGCGATGACCCGGATGTTAAGCTTTCAGGCCAACTTGGCAAAAATTCGAGTTGTTTCATCACTGTTACCTAGCCATAACGTGCTCCGACGCAACTGACGCTAACATATAAGTTACTCCGAATTTAAATTCACAACCGGGATTCACATTTACCTAGCCATAACGTGCTCCGATGACCCAGATGCTAACTTCTAAGGCAACCTTGGTAAAAACCCAAGCCCTGGGTTTCCACCAAGGTTGCCTTAGAAACCGCATCTCCCGGGTCTCGTCGCACTCAAAACAAATCCATCTGCACCGGCGACAAACCGCCAAATTCAATTCCCAGCATCTTTTTAAGCTGCAAAGCATTATCGGCCGCATCTCCGCCACTGTTATTGTTGAAAATAACGCAGACCTCCTTGGCTTTCTCATCCAAATCAGCGACCACTTTGCGGAATTCTTCCAGTTCTTCCTTCGAATACCGATAAAGCGTTCGTTTACCCCGCCAATCCGCCGAGTGTTCCGTCCAACCCTTCACGTTTCTACCATGCAGCCTTAGCAATGCCAAATCATCATTAGTAACTAATGGCTCAAACGGTACCCCCGCGTTTGTGGTATGCGGTTCGTCGACCGCCACCATGGTCATCCCCAGTTCCTTAAGATAACCGGCAACATCTTGGGTGATTTCTTCCCCATACCAGGTGGAATTCCGAAACTCAACGGCCACCGGATAACCTGCCATTAAATTACTAATCCGTCTCAAATACTGAATGGTCGCAATACTTCTGGCAAAATATGGTGGAAATTGGAAGAGCACCGCCTTTAGTTGCCCCGTCGTCATAAGTGGTGCAACGGCGCGTTTATAGTTATTAAATTCCACAAACCGCTGCTCATTGTCAACCGGGTCAGCACTGCCTTGATCATGCATCGTCATAACCCGGTTGGCTTTTAAGATAAATTGAAAGTTGTCAGGCACCTGCTTTTGCCAATTTTCCACAACCTCGACTTTGGGGATTGCATAAAACGGCGTATCCAATTCAACAACCGGAAAATAACCACTGTATTCAGTTAAGCGAACCTTCCGTTTGGCACCATCAATCAGTGAAGGATGATCCGAAAACGTGGTCAAACCAATTGTAATCAATCATCCCACCTCCCAGATGACTAGGCATTGACCTTTAAGTCTTTGAAGAAATCAACTGCATTTTCTTTCACCATTGTAAATGGAAAACCGAATTGAAGTTGTTCTTCGTTAACTGCAAGCACTTTAGCATTCTGAGAGCGATAATCAATCAGACCGGCGAACGGATACACCCGCATCGACGTTCCGACAATAACAATTAAATCAGCCTTGGAAACCGCATCGACACTCTTGGAAATGGCAACCGGATCAAGGCCTTCACCATACAACACAATGTCGGGGCGCAAAACGCCACCGCAATTTTCATGATACATACTCTTCAGATATTCTTTGTAATCGACAGTTTTGTGGCACTTTTGACAATAGACTTTATAAAGGTTCCCGTGAAATTCGACCAAGTTCTGAGTGCCAGCCTTGCGGTACAGACTATCAATATTTTGGGTAACGACAGTTGCATCCCGTTGCTGCGTAAATTGAGCCTGACGTTCATGGATCACGTTCGGCTTAGCGTCGGGATAATACATGTTTGACTTCTCATATTCCCAGAACACTTTTGGCTCATTACGCAGACAGTCGGAACTTAAATAGTATTCGGCCGGCTTATCGGTCTTGTCATTAGTATACAAACCGTTTTTTGAACGATAATCAGGAATTCCCGACGCAGTTGAAACCCCTGCACCAGTTAGAAAAACAATTCTTTTCGCGTTATCAAATTCACTTTGAATTTTAGCATCAATCATTTTAATCCTCCTTTAAAAGTTCATTATTTACGAACGATGTAAGGCATCTTCAGGTCATCAAACAATTGCTTAACCGATTTGTCATACACCCCTTTGAAAAATTCTGGATCATCCTGGTTACCTTTAGGATTGGCAAGGACAAATGAATTTTGATCATCAACCCGGTTAAAGCCAACGTAGCCTTTAGTGTTGCTATTCACTTCGATCAAATCGGAATGATAGATTTCAAATAACTGTTTGACTTTCAATCCCAGCTGACGCTCGGAAAGAACGCTGGTAACCGTTGTAAATTCGGTGTTATGAAGTGCCGGCAGCTCCCAATCCTTCAACTGTTCGTCAAACGCCTTAAATAGTTTGACAACGTTTCGACGAAGGCCAAACGGTGAATCGGTCGGCTTTTCAGTAATCACTTTGTATAATTTTTCGGCAGCTTCAAATGAGATTGGGAAATCTTTCTTGAGTTTGTCAGCGACCTTATCAATGCCATCACCATAGAAGACCATTGCATCCAACAAAGTCGTTAAGCGTAGCATCATTTGGTCGTCCAACGGCTTTGGTTCAGGTTTGATAGTTGCGTAAACGCCTTTAAGATACATGTCTTCGATTTCGTCATTAATCAAATTGTGTTTTCGCTGTTCAGAAACCACCACAAAGTGTGACACAATATCGTAAAGCTCGGTTCCCATCATCTTCAACTGTTCATCCAAAGTATCGTCGCCAGTTGTGAGTGAGTAAAAGACTTGAGGAAAACCACGTAGAACCATCAATAAATGCAGCAGCTCATGAGAGGCGGTATAGTCTGGGGCACTTAAATCGGCAATTTGGACAATGATGTTTTTGCCATCTTGAACGGTCTGCGCTTGATCGTGGCGAACATAGCCTGACTGAAGCTTACCAATAAAGGTTACCGTCACTGTACCGGGAAAGAAATTGTTCACGGCATCAATCAGGCCGTGGACGTCCTTATTTAATTCGATATCAATATTGTTATCCATAATGATCTCCTATCTTCGGATTGTTTTTAAAATCTCTTTAACTGTCTGTGAATTGGGGTTGGCAATTTGTCTCAACTGAGCAAGCACTGCAGGCAATTCTTGCGTAGTTGCGCCATTTGAAAGGGCCAGCGACTTTAATTGTAAGGCCATGTGACCTTTTTGAATGCCATCGGTGACTAACGCCTTTAATGCAGCTAAATTTTGGGCCAAGCCAACTGCAGCAATCACCTGCATCTCATCTTGAGAATGATGAATTTGGGCAATTTGCTGATTAACTGCTACTAGCGGCAGAACCTTGCTGGCACCTCCTACAAAGCCGATTGGGACTGGCAAGGCCATTTTACCAACTAGTTGATCGCCGACCACCTGCCAAGTGCTGAGACCCTTGTACGGCCCTTGCCGGGCAGCAAAGGCATGAGCGGCACTTTCCACTGCCCGCCAGTCGTTGCCAAAAGCGATGACCGCTGCATCAACACCGTTCATAATCCCTTTGTTATGGGTTGTGGCACGTTTAACATCCAGCTGAGCAACTTCGCTGGCATCAGCAATTCGTTGTGCAACCTGTCGGCCATCAAGTGACCTGCTTGCCAATTTGTCAACGGCAACCTGACCAGTCACTTCAACGACTTCTTCGTCAGCAAAATTGCTTAGAATTGCCATCGTTGTTTCCACATGTAGTTGATCTGAAAGCCAATTGGAAATTGCCTCTAGCATCGTGTTAATTATATTAGCACCCATTGCCTCGCCGGTATCAACCGATAAATCAATTGATAAAAATGTTGGCGAAAGTTCTCGAACTGCGACTTTTTGGGCACCCCTGCCATACTTTAAAATACTTGGATGGCTTTGATTGGCAATATTCAAAATCTGCTGCCGATTAGTTTCGACAAACTTGGATACTGCCTTAATTTCGGCGTGTTTGACAATGACTTGACCACTAACCAGCTTCTCCGGAATTGCACAGTGAATCCCCTCACCTGCCGACAATAATTTGGCGCCGTTACTTGCCGCCGCAATGACGGATGGCTCCTCAGTGACCATTGGCACTAGATGACGACGGCCGTTGACAATCAGTCCGGTGACGACACCTTCAGGCAGTGGATAGCTGGTTAAATTGTTTTCAACCAATTCACCCGATGCGTGGTCCTCATTTTGATGAATTAATTGCAATTGCGCATCAGACAATCCAACCGAATCGGCAATGAGCTGCAACCTTTGTGCATAACCTTTTTTATAAAAGTGATCCCATTTATTTTCCATCATATCACCATAAATCTGCTAGAGGCACAAAAAGCTGGTGCAATTGCCAGCTCTACTCTGTGCCATATTCTTTTTGAATATATTCTGTAATGATCCCCTCACGGACACCACTTTCGGAAAATAAGACTTTTTTGGCGTCAATTTTTTCCATTAAAACAATCAAGGGCAACAAACCACCAACAATAATGTCAGCACGGTCATGCTCCAGTCCTTGAATTTTTCGTCGGCGGTTCACATTCCCCTTCAACAAATTCAAATAGGTTCGGTTCACCTGTTCAGCAGTTAAATGATAACCATGAATAGCATCAATTCTGACCATGTTTTGCCGACGTCGGTTAATTCTCGCCAAGGTTCGATTGGCACCACCCAGAAGGACTAACGGCTGATGGGCAGCCCGGCTAAGCCAGTCAATCTTTGAATATATTTTACGAATGTTAAATTGCGCGTTAAACAAATTGGCACCAGTAATGTTATCACTCAAATGATATCTTTCAGTGATATTGACCGCACCAATCGGAATACTGGTAAGGTTGGCACTTTGGCCGTTGTTAACTCGGATTAGCTCACAACTTGCCCCACCAATGTCCAAAATTAAACAGTTATTGATTCCGAGTCGGTTAATCACACCTAAGTAATCATAATAGGCTTCCTGATTACCCGTGAGAACTTGCAGCGAAATGCCAATTCTGTCCTTGACTGCTTTGAGAAATTTCGCCTGATTTTTAGCTTGACGAACCGCAGCAGTCGCAATCCCAATGACCTTCTTAGCTTGGTATTGGGAATAGATTTTTTTAAAATTAGCGAGCGACTGGATCGTCCGTTCCATGGCAGCGGGCTGTAAAATCTTGCCTCTGCCCATGCCTTCAGATAGTCTGCTATCGCTTTTAATCCGCTTGATTTCATGGTAACTGCCATCATCAGTAATCTGGTTAATTGCCATTCTGACTGAATTTGAGCCAATATCCAAAATTACAAGGTTTTCCATCCCTGCCACCCTTTCTGGACATATTAGTCAAAATAGTTAATACCAATTGCATCACGAACTTCTTTGAGGGTCTGGTTGGCAACCTCGTTGGCGTGTTCACTGCCTTTTTTGAGAATGTCGTATACGCCTTGTTCATCCTTGGCGTATTGTTCACGGCGTTCACGAATTGGTTTGAGCTCTGCTTGAAGGACATCGTTCAGGTAACGCTTGATTTTAACATCACCAAGGCCACCGTGACTGTATTGATCCTTCAAATCTTGAACCTTCTGCTTATCTGGATCAAAAATGTCAAGGTAGGTGAAGACCGTGTTGCCTTCAACTTGTCCAGGATCTTCCACGTGGATATGGTTGGGATCGGTGTACATTGACATCACTTTCTTTTGAATGGTGTCTTCGTCATCAGCAAGGTAAATCGCATTGCCTAATGATTTACTCATTTTGGCATTGCCGTCCAAGCCGGGAATCCGACCCATCCCTTTAGGTGGGAAGTAGCCTTCCGGTTCAACCAGAATGTCATCGTTATAAACGGAGTTAAAGGTCCGCACAATCTCTCGGGTCTGCTCCAACATTGGTTCTTGGTCATCGCCGACCGGCACCGTTGTGGCTTTAAATGCAGTAATGTCGGCTGCTTGACTGATTGGATACATTGCAAACCCAACTGGGACACTTTGACCAAACTTTTTCTGCTTAATTTCATTCTTAACAGTTGGGTTCCGGTTCAATCGCGAAACGGTAACCAAATTAGAGTAGTGCTGAGTCAATTCTGGGAGGGCCGGAATCTGTGACTGAACCAAAATTGTCGACTTCTTGGGATCAATGCCAACAGCTAAATAATCCAAAGCAACTTGGATCAAACTGTGACGAATTTTTTCTGGATCCCGTGCGTTATCAGTTAACGCCTGCATATCCGCAATCATGATAAATGTTTCGTAGTCACCGGAATTTTGTAATTCTACCCGATTCTTTAATGAACCAACGTAATGGCCAATATGTAACTTGCCTGTAGGTCTGTCACCTGTCAAAATAATTTTCTTTGTCATCCTAACCATCCTTTCAAAAAACGCCCTATTGCTTTAACAATAGGACGCTTATACGTGGTACCACCTAAATTGTAACTAATATCAAGTTACCGCTCATGACGATATGGGCGTCACCCATTTAATATCCAATTCGTTTCGTCGTGGTCGTTTTCAGCTAACCGGCCTCTCTGTTATTGACGATTCTACTCAGTTTTTAATAACAATTTAATTTTACTGATAAACGGCTAAAAAGTAAACCCTGTTTCAACGTAAAATGATAGAAGATTTGGTTAATATCCCGCCGAGAGATCAACCTTGTTGACAGCGACCTCACCGGTTTGAATGAAGCTTGCCAAATTCTTATACAAAATATCAAAGGCCTCAGCGCCATATTCCTGGAAACCACCAGAAATGTGGGGTGTCAAAATAACGTTATCCATTTCCCACAAGGGCGAACTTTTTTCCAAGGGTTCGGATTCAAAAACATCCAGTCCGGCACCAGCTAATTTGTATTGATCCAAGGCATCAATTAAGGCTTGCGTATCTACCGAAGGCCCACGACCAACATTAATGAAGACGGGGTGGTTGATCATCTCATCGAAGAATTCCTTGTTGAAGAAGTGCTTGGTTGCGGGTGTTAGTGGCATAATATTGATCACAAAATCAGCTTTGGCGGCGCGATCAGTCCCTTGGTCATCTGTCACCACCTCATCAAAATGGGCAACGGGGTTGCCATGCCGGCTGACCCCGACCGTCCGGGTGCCAAAAAACTGCAGCTTCTCAGCAATCGCCTCACCAATATGACCAGTCCCAAAAATCACGGCTGTGCGATTTTTTAAGGTGTAATTTTGCATTCGGACCTGATCACCAACCCATCTTTTGTCAGGTCGGGCAGCGGCAGTTGTCACAATACCGCGGGCAAACGACAAAACATAGGCAATGACTGTTTCGCTGATTGGTTCTGCGTGAATGCCGCTAACGTTTGCCAAAATGATGCCCTTCTTTTGAAATTCACTTAAGGGCATATAATCTACTCCGGCAGAGTTTGATTGTATAAATTTCAGCTTGGGAGAAGCCGTCAACACCTCTTCTGCGTGAGCGTCCCAGCCATAAATGGCGTCAATCTCTTTTGAATTGTTGTCATTGAGATCTTGAGGTTCAATCACTTGAACATCTCCAAGGCCAGCCAGCTTGGTTTGCTGCTGCTCAGTTAAATTGAATAAGTCTAGAATTTTCATTTTTCCATCCCTTTCATTTCGTTAGCATTCCACCAAAAGTATACGCTTGAAATTCAATCGAAAACAGAAAAGTCCTTTCAGATTATTTTGAAGGGACAACTCAATTGACATCGCTTGTAATACCAACTAAAATTGTCGAAGCATTCTTAATTGACAATCGACCCGAATCCGAATGGAGGAACCCTTTTGGAAAATAACGAAAAGAAAACCGAACAGTTACGTGTGGACAAGGTTGTTGAAAAAATCGACAAGAAAATTATCAGCGCTGATGATGAATTAAACCGTGCCCACGCCGAAACCAAGAAGGTTCAACAAACCTATTCCGATAACACCTCCGTCAACTACTTTGAAGTCGACGACAGAATTGAAACCAGTGCTGAACTGCAGCAGCAACGAGGACTGGTTTCTCGTTTAACCGAAAACGAATCAATTTTAAAAAATCAGCTTTCGACTTTGAAGGACTTAAAGAAGTCGCCCTACTTTGGTCGGATTGATATACAAGACGAAGATGAAGATGAAACCGAGAAATTATATATCGGGATCGCGTCATTTGAAAATGAGGACGGCGAATTTCTGGTGTACGACTGGCGGGCACCGATCTCCAGTGTCTACTATAATGGCACCCTAGGTGAAGTGGCTTACGATACGCCGATGGGCCAACAACAAACTAATTTAAAAAAGAAACGCCAATTCCAAATTGTCGACGGGCAAATCCGTAACATGTTTGATACCAACGAAACGGTTGGCGATGAGATGCTCCAAAGTGCCTTGGGTGAACAAAACGATGAGTACATGCAAAACATCGTTGCAACGATTCAGCACGAACAAAACGACATTATCCGAGACACCAGAAGCAACTTATTGGTTGTGCAGGGAGTCGCTGGGTCTGGCAAAACTTCCGCTATTTTACAGCGCATCGCTTTTCTGCTATATCACAGTCGTGACACTTTGGAAGCTGATCAAATTATTCTATTCTCGCCTAACAAGCTCTTTAGTCACTATATCTCAGAAGTCCTCCCCAGCTTGGGTGAGCGCAACATGCGCCAGGTGACCTTTGATGAGTTCATCGATAATCGTCTGAAAGGGCTCAACGTCCAAAGCTTATTTGAACGCTATGAGACCGACGTTGATCTAACCGACCAACAAAAACTCGTCAGAGGATTTAAAGAGTCCGCCAAGTTCATGGATGAACTTCAGGAATACTGTGATAATTTGCAGCCATCACAAATTTTCTTTAGTGACATTATTTTTAACGAATCAACATTCTTTAGTAAAAAGGAAATTCAAACTATTTTTGATAGTTTCCCCAAGGCTGCCAAGGTTTATGACCGCTTTCTCCACACCAAAAACGAATTAATTAAGCGGCTCAAGCGACGGATAGACGCCGAAACCAAAGCAGATTGGGTAAATGACGAAATCGATCAGCTCAGCAATGAAAAGTATCACGACTTGTTGGCAGGTAAAGAACTTGGTGAATTCCAGAACGAAGATGCTGAACGGTTCTACATTGCCAGAAAGATTGTCAATGACCGACTTCGTGTCGTCTACGATGCAATTTTTAATGACAACTTTTTTGACGCCTACCTGCAATATGCTGACTTCTTGAAAACTGTCGATTTGCCACAGAACATTGAAACACCCCAATGGCAGCAATCCGTCGATGAGTTTAATCACTCAATTGAATTTCATTCGATCAAGTTGGATGATTGTGCGCCATTGTTGTACATGCGCGACTATATGTGTAATAGCGGTCAAAATAATACCATGAAATATTTATTCGTCGATGAAATGCAGGATTACTCCGTGGCCCAGTTGAAATATCTGCGTTACGCATTCCCACAGACTAAGTGGACACTGCTGGGCGATAGCGAACAGGCCCTCTTCAAAGATGTTGAGCAGCCAAAGGAAATCCTCGATAAATTAAATGCTGCTTTCCACGTTCGCCGATCACGTTTGATCAGCTTAATGCGGTCATATCGGTCGACACTTCCGATCACGAGTTTTGCGAAATCAATTTTGCCGAACGGCGATGACATCGAAGCTTTCAATCGACCGGGTGACATTCCAGAATTAATCCTGGCTGCCGGCTTTGACGATGGCATCAAACAGCTCAATAAGATTGTGACTGACCAGCGAAAAGAATACGCTACAGTAGCCATTTTGACTAAGAATATGACGGAAGCCAAGCAAGTGTACGAAAAATTGTATTCGCTGGGTGATGTGACTTTGCTTCAAGATGCAGACAGAACTTTGCCTAAAGGCATTTTGGTGCTGCCAATTTATTTGGCAAAGGGACTGGAATTTGATTCGGTGATCGCCTGGGATACATCTGAAAAAAATTATCCTGATGAAAGCCTGTTGGGAACCTTGTATACAATCATCACCAGGGCAATGCACCAACTCACCCTGATTAGTTTGGGTGATGTCACACCGTTAATTACCGACGAAAGTCTGACTGACCGAAAGATTAAGATTGAGAAGAAAATTCAAAAGTAGAGAGTGTGGAGCAAACCGGGTAGCTTCGGAGCATTTATCCAATAACCAGTTTTGCCGCGTTTCTTGCGGGAAGGCTGGTTATTAGATAAAGCGGACGAAGCTGGTTTGTGGAACACATTTTAATCAGAGTGTGACGAGACCTGGGAGATGCGGTTTCTAAGACAACTTTGGCAGGGAACCCAGATCT
Organism: Lentilactobacillus otakiensis DSM 19908 = JCM 15040; assembly: GCF_001434145.1. GTDB lineage: Bacteria > Bacillota > Bacilli > Lactobacillales > Lactobacillaceae > Lentilactobacillus > Lentilactobacillus otakiensis. The sequence continues at coordinate 55,682 of NZ_AZED01000004.1, forward strand.
TGGGTTTCTGCCAAAGTTGTCTTAGAAGTTAGCATCTGGGTCGTCGGAACACGTTTTCTCTATATAACAGTAAAGTGCCTTGCAATCCATACTGCATAAACAAGAAGAGAAGCCCTAACAACGAAAAAAATTCATTGTTGGGGCTTCTCAGCTATTTTCTGACAACACTGGCATACTGATTCAACCAATTTTCATGGTATCTAGACCAAATACTGCACGTCACTGGCAAATGTCGGATAGGCCAGAATTTCCTTGTTAAAATCACTAATCTTCATTTGCTTATCAATCATCAACGTAAAGATATTAATCAAATAATCTGCATGGTTGCTCAAAACAGTTGCCCCCACAACGGTTTCCGTATCGCGATTAATCACGACCTTGGCCTTTGCGAGCGGTTCATTCAACCGGTGATAACTATACCAAGCCGTCATATCATTGGTGATCAGCATGTACCTGCTGTCATCTGCAGCAATACTGGATGGCAGTCCGACTTGACCAAGTGATGGCTGGCCAAACACAATCGTTGGAATTGAATTGAATTGAATCTTATCGGCGGCACCATTGAAGTAGTTTGCCAAATAGGCAGCTTCATAGCCTGCAACCGGAGTTAACTTTGGACGTTTAGTGCTTACAACGTCCCCCATCGCAAAGATATTCGGATTAGATGTTTGCAAATGATCGTCAACAATCACCCCATGGGCATCTGTTTTAACGCCAACATTTTCCAAACCGATGGTGTCGACATTTGGAATTCGACCTGCTGTACAGAAGACCATATCGGTTGGCAGTCTGAAATCATCCCCCGATAAGACGAACTGATCACCAACCTGGGTGATTTCTTCGACATCGGTATCCATATGAAAATCAACGCCTAATTTTGATAAATGATCAACTGCCTGCCCGACCAACTGCTGATCAAATTGCTTGAGTGGCCGATCATTGTGGTGGATCAAGTGAACTTTCGCTCCGGCTGCGTGGGCAATCCCTGCCAACTCAAAACCAATGTAGCCACCGCCAATGAAGGTCACATCTGCCGGCATTTCATCAAGGTTCAAAAAGTCCGTGCTGGTTTTAAAAAACTGTTTGCCCGGAATATCTAGAATAGCCGGCCGCTGACCAGTTGCAATAACGTATTTGTCACCAGCAAGGACTGCATTGCCGGCTTCTAGCAAGCCATCCTGATTAAAATGAGCATGTTCATGATACGTATCAACCCCATCTGATTTCAGACCATTTTGAGTGGCAGTTGAAATTGGATTGGTGTACTGCCGCTTATGCCGCATCAAATCCGGCCAATTAACCGATACTTTACCGGAAATCCCATTCCCTTGCATATCAGCAACTAATTGGGTCACTTCAAGGCCAGATAATAAAATCTTCTTTGGGTCACAGCCCCGATTCGGACAAGTCCCACCAAATAAATTATCTTCAACAACCGCCACAGTTTTATGCTGCCTCCGCAAGGAATGCGCCAATGAACCACCGGCAACACCCCCACCAAGGATGACAACATCATATTGTTTTGTCATTTAATCTTCTCCCATCAATTGAAATTTGATTTAAGCCCTTTAATATTTTACTTTCTTGAATCTTAAATCCATTGTAGAACACTTCCGAATTATTTCCACGCTACCTTAATTGACAACTCCCCGCGGAATTTGTATCTTAGATAATGTAATTAAAAATTTATTAAATTGAGGTATATCATGGTCCATGCACTTTGGCGTCAATTTCCACGCATTAATTTAAGATTAATCGCTTTGGAACCTTATTTGTTAAACGCCGTTAACCTTCCAAATCAGCCGATTCACGATAAAATCATTGAGTTGTTAAAATCCGGCGGCAAGTTCCTGCGTCCAGGTTTCTTTTACATCTATTCAGAATTCGGCGAAAAAACCGACCCGGCAAAGATCAAAGCTGGTGCTGCTGCAGTTGAATTGTTGCATGTTGCAACATTGATTCACGATGATGTGATTGACGATTCACCACTTCGACGTGGGGTGAAGACAATTCACACTCAATATGGCCAAAAAAACGCCATCTACGCCGGTGACTACCTCTTCACGTGTTACTTTACCCAGGTCCTCAAGTCAACCCAGGAACCCGCTGATATGAAGCGACACGTTGATGCGATGCAAATCATTTTGGCTGGCGAATTAGATCAGATGAAATATAACTTTAATCAGAAAATGACTGAAGCTGATTATTTCCACGAAATCACAGGTAAGACTGCTGAACTGTTTCGGCTTTGTTTCCAGCAAAGTGCCATTGTGACACATGCACCAGCAGAAATCGTTAAGCTGGGCGGCGAAATTGGCCTGACAATTGGTCAAGCCTATCAGATTCTCGATGATATCTTGGATTACAGTGGTGATCCTCACCAAACCAAGAAACCCGTTTTGGAGGATTTGAAATCTGGTGTGTATACTTTACCGCTGATCTTTGCAATTCAGCTGGCACCGGATGAATTAAAACCGTTGCTAGATAAACGTGAGAAATTATCCAATGACGACATCGCCAAAATTCGCAATATTGTCATCAGTTCCGGCGGTCTGGCAAAAGCTGTCGAGTCTGCCGATCAACTGACTGAAAAAGCCGAAACGTTGATTGGGCAATTGCCTGAGCAGAAATCTAAACGTGATCTTCAGACATTGACACGGATATTGTTAACGCGGAAACAGTAATTTTATCATAATAAAATGCCACAACCCTTTGGTTTTTCCTTTGGGTTGTGGCATTTTCTGGTTTTTGTGGTGTTTGTGGGGTTTGAATTTGTAGGTGCTCGACTTTTATTTAGCCGAAACGTGTTCCGACGGGTCTGATGCTAACTTCTAAGCGCGCTTTGACTAAAGTCCAAGAACAGGACTTCAGCCAAAGCACCCTTAGAAACCGCATCAACCAACCCTCGTCACACTCTGCCCCTATCCAAATCATACAACTGCCTAAACCTTGCCTGGCTCTTATACAATTCCTGCGGGGTACCCTGCATATCGAACTCGCCGTTTTCCATGAAACGAACCTGGTCCACATGGGCGATTCCTGCCAAATGGTGGGTGACCCAGATGATTGTCTTATCGTGGAGCAGCTCGAACACTTTATCGAGCAATTTCTTTTCCGTGATTGGATCCAAGCTAACCGTTGGCTCATCCAAAATGATAATTGGTGCATCCTGGAGCAAAATTCTAGCCAACGATAACCGTTGCCGTTCTCCACCTGAGAAACGTTTACCGGCCTCTTGAACTTGGGTATCATACTTATCCGGCAACGATTCAATCAGATCTTTCAATCCAACGGCCGCAATTGCGTCCTTTACCTGCTGGTCAGTCGCATTAACATTTCCTAACCGGACATTGTTCATAACCGTTGTATCAAACAAATAGGGCTGTTGGTCAAGGATTCCGAACAACGATGAACGGACATCTTGTAAATTCAAGATGTTCTTATCGTTAACTAGAACCTGACCATCGGTAGGCGTCAAATCGCCGACAATTAATTTGAGAAAGGTACTCTTCCCGGTTCCACTAGGTCCCAGCAAGGCAACCTTTTCGCCCGGATGAATATCCATCGAGATATGCTTGACGACGTTACGTTCACCATCCGAGTATTTGAAAGTCAAATCGTTAATCGCAAGTTCCTTGAACGGTTCCGTTAACGAAGTCTGCTCAACTGTTTTGCCGGTACCGGAATCCAGTGCATTTACCCGTTCAATCGAACGTCGATAGACTGGCCATTCACTGGCACCCTGACTCATGTTAACAAATGGCGAAACTGCCGGGAAGATTGCCAATGCAAAGGCTGCGACCCAGTTCGCCAATGATTTAGTTGCAGTAAATTGATTTGCGGACCAAATCAACAGAACCAATGTTGTCAGTAAAATAATAAATTGAACGAAGAATGACCGCCACCACTGGAAGTAATGATCTTGTTTCCGGAGGGCGGCAATTTCTTTGATTGGTTTCTTCTGTAAATCAATAAAGTCATTGTAACGGCCGGAAATCAACCAGTCGCCTAATCCCAAAACTTCATCAGTCAAATTTGTATAGAATTCGTGTTGAATTTGATGTTGCTTGAACTCACGAACACCATTGGTGGCAACTGATGCAAGCGGCATTACGATCGTGATAATTCCCAACAGCAACAGCATTAAGATACCAACAACCCAGTTCAGTGAGCCAACGCCGATGACCACGAAGATGTACAGCAGCCAGCCGATAACCATCGGAAAGACCGTTCTTAAGTATAAGTTTTCAATATGTTCAATGTCATCCGCTAAAATACTTAAGATATCCCCGGTCTGATGAGAACGCTGAATTGCCGATGCCTTTTGTTCAACGGTTTGATACAGTTTTTTCCGGAAGTCCGATACGATCCGGAGCACCCAGTTATGACTGGTCAACCGTTCAACGTATCTGAAAACAGGTCGGGCAATCCCAAACGCTCTGGCCAAGACAACTGGTACATAAATATAAATGATACTGGATGGCTGTCTGGCAGCTTCACTGATCAGATAACCGGAGTTAAACATCAAAGCACCGCCAGAGAAAAAGGTCATAAATCCTAAGAACAAGACCAGAATCAGTAAACCTTTATACTTTCGTAGGTATGGCATGACCCAAGTATCATTTGCAAACGTTTTTCTCAAATTTTTCATAGGTCAGCCGCCTCCATTTCTGCACGAAGTTTGACATAATCGCCATTACGCTTGGCCAATTCGTCAGGGGTTCCCTGTTCAACCAAACGCCCATGATCCATGACCAAGACGTAGTCCATTTCACCAATCCAGTGAAGTCTGTGCGTTGCGAAGAATACCAGATGGTCATTGAAGACTGGTAAAATATCCTTCTTCAAACTCGCTTCGGTTTCGATATCCAAATGGGCGGTTGGCTCATCAAATAAGAGCACTTTCCGATTTGGATCAAGGAAGGCTCGGGCTAAAGCAATCCGCTGGGCCTGACCACCACTCACCGTTCTGGCACCTTCACCAATCATGGTGTTAAGGCCATCGGGCAAAGTTTTGATCCAGTCAGTCAGACCGGCTTTGTCGGCCGCATTGGTAATTGCTGCTTCGGTTGCATCAGCGACGTAAAACGAAATGTTATCCGCCAATGTTGCGTGGAACAGATATGGATTTTGCGGAATGTACAGGAAGTTTTTCTGCCAATTGGCCTGGTTTAAATGCGGTACCGTTTGACCGTTGATTGTAATCGAGTCGTGACTATCAGGTGATAAGAAGCCACCAATCAAGTTAATTAACGTTGATTTTCCAGATCCAGAAGCACCAATAATGCCAATCTTCTTCATCCCTTTGATATCAATTGAAATATCCTTCAAAGTCGGTTCTTTGGTGTCGGGATAAGTCAATGACACTTGGTTCAACTTCAAAGTTGAATCATTGTTCCATTTCAAATCAGGCAACACTTCACGTTCTGTCATCTCAGGTTCGTGAAGCACGTCCAAGACGGCACTCATGGCGTTTTTACCGTTCAAAGTAGCGTGATAATCGTTGGCAAAATTTCGAATGGGCAAGAAATACTCAGGTGCCAACACCAAAATAGTCAATGCAGGCAGGAGCATCACTTTGCCATCCATCAAATCAAAACCAAGAAAGACCGCAACCACAGCGATTGACAATGTCGTGAAGAAATCCAGGGCAAAAGTTGAAGTTAAGGCGATTTTCAGCGTTGACATGGTTTCTTTTCGATAAGATTCACTGACTTCATAGACATTGTCGGCATAGCGCTTAGAAAGCCCGAGCTGCTTTAAAGTCGGTAAGCCTCGTAATGTATCGACAAAGTGGTTGGAGAGCCGCTGATAGCCCTCATATTGCCGATCAGCCTTACTCTGCGCTGCCAGTCCAAGAATAATCATGAACAAAATGATAATTGGAAAAATTGCAAATAAGAAAATGGCCTGTTCCCAGCGCAAGAAGAGAACATACAGCAAAATCAGCCACGGTGTGATCGACATATCCAAAATCTTGATAATGACTAACATCAAATAAGTTTGCACTTGGTCAATTCCTTCAAGTGCCATGGTAACGATGTTACCAGTTCCCCGTTTATCAATTTCTGCCGGGCCGAGGCGAAAAATCTTTGCCATCAAATCTTCCCGCATGTCCCCACTCGTTTTTTCAACGAATGGAAACAGGAACCGGTTCTCTGTCACAGTTAATAAATGGCGCGCCAAGAACGCAACTGTGAACACGATGGTCGGTCCAACAATGGTGTTAATCGACTGTAAGTTCCATAAGTTCACGATCGCGATTGACAGCGCTCGTGCTTGAGCAATTATTGCGATTGCCTGAATGAAAACCAGGATACCCAAAATTGCGGCATACTTTTTCATCCCCGGCAGATCAAACAATCTTTTATCAATCAAACTTTTCACTCCCCCAGAACAAAATTAATTACATTACCTAGTATAAAGAATTATTGCGCACAATGAAATATGTGAGCGGTTTATTTATTGTTTTATTTGGGTAGTCAAACGAGAAACAACAAAAATGAGGTCGGAACAAAAGCATCAGCTTTTGTCTCGATCTCATTTTTCTGACTCCGAAAATTCCGGGGTCTTAATTTACACTATTCGATAGCTTGCTTTGGTGACTTGATACGCTTGTAGAATACCCAGTAACTCCAGATGAAGTATATCAAGACAATCGGCAAGATAGTAAATGTCAAAATCGTCATCAAATGCAAAGTATATGGTGAACTTGATGCATTTTTAATTAAAATTGAATTTGCGCTGTTCGTAGCAATCATAACCCGTGGGAACAGTCCGTTGAAGATTAAGACAACCACACTGATCAGTGAAAGACCACTGGCAATGAATGATGCCCAATCGTGACTGGATTGTGCGCCCCACCATGCAGCTAAGGTGAAGATTACCAAGGCGATTAAGATTCCCCAAGTTGACATTGGCTTGAGAGTAAAGAAATCAGTTGTTAAGTAAAGTAGGATAACAAAGACAACTTCACCGGCAAGCAAAACAGGGTAAAGAATCTTACTCCACTTTTCAGCTCGTTCTCTTAATTCACCAGATGTCTTCAAACGTAAGAAGTTCAAACCGTGAATGAAGCATAACAGTGAAACTGCAACGCCACCAACGATTGAGAACCAGTTGACGTAGGTAGTGAAGCTACCAAAGATGTCACCATTTTTGTCAATTGGAACACCTTGAATCATACTGGTGAACATCATTCCAAACAGGAAGGCAGCACAGAAACTACCAATGCTTGATGCCCACTCCCAGAAGTTACGCCACGTATCCGTCTGCATATTAGCTCGGAATTCAAATGACACACCTCTGAAGATCAAAGCAACCAAAATTAAGAACAAAACAATGTAATATCCTGAGAATAGTGAAGCGTACCACATTGGGAATGATGCAAACATCGCACCACCGGCAGTGATCAGCCAAACTTCATTTCCATCCCAGTGAGGCCCAATTGTTTGAATGACGGTGTCACGTTCTGCCCGGTTCTTAGCAAAGAATCGAACGGACATCCCGATACCAAAATCAAAACCTTCGAGGAAGAAGAAGCCACTAAACAACACGCCAATCAATAAGAACCAAATAAATTGATAACTAGTCATTATGAGCCGCCCCCATTTCATATGGATCTACCTTTTTGTCAGATTCTTGAGGTTCAGTTGAGTAACCGTCAGTAATGACTGAATCAGGTCCTTGCTTGAGAACTCGGTGACTCAAGATAATCATGACAGCCCCCAACGATGCGAAGATCAAGAAGTAGACAATATTGGTAAACATCAAACTTGCCACGGTAGATGTTGGTGATACCGCATCGGCGATAGTCAGCAGTCCGTAAACAACCCATGGGTAACGACCAAATTCAGTAACGAACCAGCCACAGGTGTTAACAATAAATGGCAGCCAAACCATCAAGCCCATGAGGTATAGGAACCAGCGTTGCCTCATAATGCTTTGAGACTTCTTACGGTTGAACCATAAGCCGACAATTGCAACTAGACCAAACAGTCCAGCAGAAATGGCCATGATTCTGAAGCTCCAGAACAAAGTCTTAGTTGGTACGTAATAATTCCGAGTTTGCGAATTATTGTTGTACTTAGCCTTTAATTCTTTGTTAACTGTTTGTTGACCCTTAAATGTTCCATTCAAGCTATGATGGCCCAAAATATTGAGAACATACGGAATCTCGATGGACCAAGTCTTGTCGTGACCCTTAAAGCCAGAGGCCAAAGCCCAGTCACCCTTATTTGTAGAATCTTTGTAAATACCTTCCATTGCAGCAAACTTCATAGGTTGGTTGTTAATCAGGTAACGTGTTTGAGTATCACCTGACCAAACAGAACCTAAGCAGGCACAAAGACCGATAATCAATGAAACTTTCATGGACTTACGATAGAAGTGTTCGTGATCCTTCTTGAGTAAGCGCCATGCTGAACAGCCAGCGACAACAAATGCGGCAGTTAAGAATGCACCGAAGATAACATGTGGAAATTCATTCCATAGTTGACGGTTCATGATAACAGCAGAGAAACTAGTCATTTCAACTTTGTGTTGAGCAGCGTTCATTGCGTAACCGACTGGGTTTTGCATAAAACTGTTGGCGGCCAAAATCCAAAGAGCAGATAATGTCGAACCAAATGCTGTCAGCCAAATGAATAAACAGTGGACAACTTTATTGAAACGGTCCCATGTGAACATCCATAGGCCAATGAAAGTTGACTCCATGAAGAAGGCTGCCAAAGCTTCAATTGCAAGTGGCGCACCGAAGATATCCCCCATGAAACGTGAATAATCCGACCAGTTCATACCGAACTGGAACTCTTGAATAATACCAGTAACAACTCCGACGGCAAAACTATACAGGAAAATCTTCCCCCAGAATTTTGTCATATTTTTGTATGTGTCATCCTTGGTCACAACGTAGCAGGTTTCCATAATTGCGACAATAAAAGCTAAACCAATGGAAAACGGTACGAAGAAGAAGTGAAACACAGTGGTCATCGCGAACTGAAACCGCGACAGCCCAAGCATTGTGATGCCAATATTTAACATTGTTGTATCCCCCCTTACTAAATATTAATGAGTTATCCTCATATACCCTTATTGTATATAGAAATGGTTCAACATTCAATCAAAATACTAATTAATTATCAGTGAATGTTCATAATCCTGTACCACGATGGACACAATTTGTATAAAAATGTGGAAACGCCATCAATCAATCTAATTCAACGATTATTTTTAAATGACAGTTGTTTGTGAAATTATTGCAATGGCTTTCATTAGACAATTGACTACCCCACATTTATAATAAGGGTGATAAGATTAGTTTATGCTATCATTGTAATTTTCTAAAGCAATCTTATTTCAATTATTCCAAAGGGGGAAAATATCCATGACAAAGAATATTGTCGTCATTGGTGCCGGTTTTGCAGGCGTTTACGCAACCAAAAAATTGGCTAAGCGATTCAAAAGCAACTCTGACGTCCAAATTACCTTGATCGACCGTCACTCATACTTCACTTATCTCACTCGACTGCACGAAGTAGCAACCGAGCGGGTGGCACCAAGTAGTATTCAGTATGACCTGCAACGAATTTTTCACAAGCAAAAAAATGTGCAGTTAATTACTGATAATGTGACCGAAGTTGATAAAGATAAAAAAGTTGTGACTGGTGAAAATGGCACTTATCCATTTGATAGCTTATTGATCAGTATGGGTGGTGAACCTAATGACTTTGGCACGCCGGGTGTTAAAGAAAATGGTTTCACTTTATGGTCAATGGAAGATGCGCTTCGTCTTCGTGCACATATTCGTGACGTTGTTGCCAAAGGTGCCATTGAACGTGATCCTGACAAGCGTCGGGCCTTATTAACCATCGTTGTCTGTGGTTCCGGATTTACCGGTGCCGAAACAATTGGTGAGTTGATTGATTACAAGAAGGTTCTTGCAAAGGACTACAAACTTGATCCAAGCGAAATTCATGTTCTCTTGGTTGAAGCTGCCCCAACAATCATCAACATGCTTGATCGGACCAACGCTGCGCATGCTGAAAAATTCATCAAGAGCAACGGCATTGAAATTCGAACTTCTTCAATGATCACCTCGGTTAACCCCGACAGTGTTGACATTAAAGATCAAGACTCAATTCCAACCAACACCTTGATTTGGACCGCCGGTGTTAAAACCAATCATGTTGCAGATAGTTTCGGTATTGATGCCGGACGTGGCGGACGTTTGGTAACCAACCAATATCTTCAAGCTAAAGGCTTTGAAGATAAAAGTATCTATGTTGCCGGAGACGATGCCAACGCCACTGAGCAAGGCGCAGAACGTGCCGTTCCACAAACTGCTCAGGAAGCTGAAAACGAAGCACTTGTTTCTTCAGCTAACATTGCTGCTGATATTGAAGGCAATCACAACTACACCGAATTCCACGACAAGAACATGGGCTTCACGGTTTCATTTGGAGCTAAATACGGGATTGCCCAAGTCTTCGGCGGCAAACGAATTCGTGGTTGGATTGCAACCATTATGAAGCATGGTACCAACCTTATGTACTTCATGAAGATTCATTCCGGTTACTTTATGATGCAGTATCTACTAGAAGAATTCTTCAGAGTTGATAATAACCGAACTGTTCTCCCCGGAATTACTGCCCGTCAAAGTAATGCTTTATGGAGCGTTCCGTTGAGAATGTTCTTGGGGATCGTTTTAATGGTCGATGCATTTTCAATTAATACGATTATCCCAGTCGGGTTTGGACTAACGGCAATTGAAGCAGTTATCGGCTGCTTATTGTTCTTTGGTCTATTCACTTGGATTGCCAGTTTGGCATTAATTGTCATCTTCTTTATGGGAATTGCCAGTTGGCCGCATGCTTGGATCGTCTTTGCAGCCGTTGCATTGATGAATGGTTCAGGTCGTTCATTCGGTTTGGATTACTGGTGCGTTCCGTGGTTACAAAGAACTTGGGGCCACTCACGTTATGGTGTTCCAAAGTCAATTTACAAGAAATAATGTTTAATTAGAAAAACGAAGCGCTGAGTAATTAATTTTACTCAGCGCTTCATTTTTTGTTTTTAGATTATTTTCTTTTCATCATCCGGAATTTCAACAATATACTTACCATAATTTGGAACATCAACAATTTGAATATTGGTTTCAAATATTGATGCTAACAACTGACGGTCATAACATTCTGCTGGTCGGCCAGTTTTAATCAACCGCCCCTGCTTTACCAACCACAACTGATGACTGATTTTAAACGCTTGATTGATATCATGAAGCACCATGATAATCGAAATGTGCTTCTGTTCATTCAATTGCTTCAAAATTGCCATCAATTCGGCTTGGTAATGAATGTCCAAATACGTGGTTGGCTCATCGAGTAGTAAGTATTCCGGATCCTGTGCAAGTGCTGAGGCCAGCCAAACTCGCTGGCGTTGGCCGCCGGACAATGAAGAAAGTGGTCGTTGGGCCAACAAGTCCAAATGCGTGGCGTGAATGTAGTTAGCCACTTCATCGTCAGCAATCGTTGCCAGCAGATTATGGTGCGCTAGTCGACCGGTTTTAACCACATCAATCACTTTCATATCGTCAAAAATATCATTTTGTTGGCTGACTACCGCGATTTTGGTGGCCAGCTGCTTGCGTGGAATCGTTGCGATCGACCGTCCATCCAGCAAAACTTCTCCGGCTGACGGCTGGATGATGCCGGCCATCAATTTTAACAGTGTCGATTTACCAGCACCATTTGGACCAATGATCGACAAAATGCCACCAGTCGGAATTTTGGCACTAATGTTGCTCAGTAGCGTGGGTTGCTGAGGATAATGATAGCTAACTTGATTTAAGTCCATTAAAATTCTTCCTTTGCAGCATCAAGATTAGGAAAGGTCCGCCGATAACGGTCATAATGACGGCCGCAGATAGTTCACTTGGCAAGACTACAATCCGGCCAAGCGTATCGACCACTAATAACAGCCAGGCGCCCAGCAACATTGACAACGGAATGATTGTTTGATAGTCCCGCCCAACCAGGTAGCGAACAACATTGGGGACAACAATTCCCATAAAAGGAACGGTGCCAACAACTGAAGAAACGCCTGAGGAAAGATAAACAACCACTAACAACAGTGTCATTCGCATCACAGTGGCGGAAACGCCTTTTGTTTGCAGCTGTTCTGTTGATAATTTTAAATAATTGGCCCATGGCGAGACGATCACGGCAGCAATCATGCCACTCACTCCGAGAAATAACAGGGCTTCGGTTTCGGACCAAGTAATCCCGTTAAATGAGCCAGTGGTTTGCGTGCCAAACCCGTTGGCAAAGAGCTGCTCAAATCCGGTAAAGGTCAGCATCATTGCGACACCAATAATAATCAAGCGGTACGGGCTCCGCAGAGCTGGTCCCCGAGTTAACAGGAACAACGCAAACAAACCACCTAAAATGGAAAGAATAAACTTGTTCCCTGGGAATGCTGGTAACAGCAATGCCCCAATCATGATAAAGAAATCAGATGCACTGGTCACCCCTAAAATACTGGGATCAGCCAAGACATTCCGAAAGGCGGCCTGGCTGGCAGCACCTGCGACGGCCAGCATCCCACCACAGAGCATGGCGGCAAGAATCCGTGGGAAACGGATATTGACTAAAATATCCAATTGGTTGGGATTACCACCTTGAAACGCGGTCATCATTTGATGAGGGGAAATGAAGCTCGCACCCACCATCATCGCAAACAAAATGGTGACGACAAGCATCACCAAAATGATTGAATACCATATTTTTTCAGATTTGGTCAATTCGAACTGCTCCCTTCCTTGGGATATAGCCAATTCGAAACGATCTTCAATGCTTTTGAAGCCCTCATATTCGCTGTGGCATCAAAATTTGGTTCTTGTAAATCATAAACGCGGTGATTCTTAACGGCAGGAATCGTCTTCCACATTGGATCAGATTTAAATTCTGAATTAAATTGCGGAATGACAATATTAGGCAACGCATGGGCTAATCTGAGAATCACCTGCGGTTGCGCTTTTTTAATTGCTTCATCATTGGGTGAAACAAACTCTTGTGTCTTTGACGAGAAGACATTGTGACCACCTGCAATCGAAACTAAGTTGCCAACGTAGGACTGATTAGTGGCAATCATATACGATGCACCTGGTAATCCCATTAGAACAAGAACGCGCGGCATTGTTTTGTGCTGTTTGGCAACTTGCTCAACTTGGTGTTCTGACTGATTGATCTCACCGACGGCCTCTTTAGCCTCGGATTGACGGTCATACTGTTTACCCATTGAAGTGACCGTTTGCTTTAACTTGGCGACACTCGTCAAGTTCAAAAAGTGTGGCTCGATATGACGTTCTTTAAATGCCTTACCAAACTGATGCTGCAATGTCGTGACTGAATACACAGCAGTGGGCTTGAGGCTGGCAATCTTTTCAACGCTCGGATTCATCGGATTACCAACTCGGGCAGCATGTGAATATCGTGCTGGAATTTTATTCTGAGTTGTTGGAACCCCCACCAGAGGCAAGTTCAGTTTATCGGCAATTTGGACCACCGCAAACGTGGTCGCAACCACCCGTGCTTTTTTCTGGTGGTTGGCAGCCCCGATGTGGCTCATAAATAATCCGGCAAAAGCCCCCACAACGAGCACAAGCGAAAGCACAATTAAAGCAATCTTACGAGATCCTTTCATTATAATTGTTGCCCCCTCTAGTGCTTAAAGTAAATCCAGAACCCAGCAGATAAGCCGGCAATGACCGTGACACCACCGACAATCCAAGGAACGCCACTCGTTTTAGCTTGTGGTTTGGTTGAATCTTTTTTTGCAGGCTTGGTCAGATTGCTACTTGATTTACTTGGCTGTGATGAATCTTTTTTGGAAGACGTTTGTTTGGGCTTCTGCTTGTCCTTTGTTTGGGCCTGCTTCTTTGCCTTAGCAGCCTTCTTCACTTGTTTGGGTGTGGTAGCTTTCTTTTGACTGCTAGTTTGCTTAGGTTTAGTGGAACTGCTGGTTGCAGCTTTGGCAGTCGCAGCTTTATGTGTGGTAACGTGATGAGTAACCGCAGCAGAATGCGTCCGCCCTAAGGATGGAAGACCGGCAGTACTAAATTTAAATGAAATTAGATGATGCGCTTTGTAAACTTTTGGGACATCAATTGCCAATTTTGCATTGATCCGCTTTTTTAAATTGTTCGTATAAAACGAATAGTACATATGTGAATTGCCAGCACGATCTTTGATACGACGAACGTTCAGCGGTGCCTTGCCATTTACCCAATTGACCTTAACAGGAAAAGAAGATAAACTCTTAGCTGTCCTGATCTGCATCGTGACATAGTACAGATGGTTTTTGACAACCACATTTGCGGGTTTGACGAAATAGCCATCTGCCATTGAAGTTTGATTGGTACCATATCGCAATGGATGATAAGCAATCGTTTGAGCGTTGGCTGGGACGAATGATACGAAAAACAATCCCAATGCAACGATCATTCCCAAAAGCCATTTTGATTTATTTGACAGCTTCATGATTATTCCCCCAAATAAAGGATAATCCTGACACCAAAGCTAAGCCAACAACTGATAAACTGGATTGGCTTGAATCGCCAGTTTGTGGTAATTTGGTTTGATCGGGTTTAGCAGGTGTGACAGCTGTTGAAGTTGCTACAACTGCAGCGTGCTTGCTGGCTTTTGCTGGTGCCTTTTGACTAAATTTGAAACGAATTGGCCAAGTGGTACTAATTTGGGCTTGAGGAACAACCACATGAATCGATCCCTTAATCACTTTCTTCAAGGTCTTGAATGACGAAACGTTGAATGAATATGTCATCGTGTAGTAGTTCGTGGTTTTACCATAGTTTACAACAGATGACTTTACTTTGCGGCCATTGATAGTGACAGGACGAACTGCTTTTGAGCCTAACTTTAAGTTCTTCTTATAAGCCACTTTCAATTGGACGTTGTAATGCTTGGCAATCTTCTTAATCACTGCAGTCCGAGTGTAGTATTTGTTAGCCATTGACTTGGAGTTTGAATCACCCTTTAACACAACGTACTTACGAGTAGTGGTAGGTACCTTGGCTTTAGAAGTTGCCTTTTTAGTAGTGGTTACAGTTGTTGGTGCAGGCGTTGTTGAACTGCTGGTAGCGGATGGTTCGGTTGTACTGCTACTGGTAGCTGCTGGCGTGGTCGTATTTGTATCAGTGCTGTTATTTGTGGTACTCGTATCAGATCCAGGAACCTTTACAGCTGCTGCCCAATTAAACGAAAAGTCAGCAGTCTCATACATTGTTTGGATGATTGGAATGTTGTACAACGTGAAGCTAACAGGCATGATGTTGCTAGGGTTTGTCAGATTAAATGTCAAAGTCCCATTATTACCTGAAGTGATAACAGGTCCAACACTTTGACCCCCCATTGTCATACTTGCAATGTAGTTAGCACCATTTGTGGTCAGAACCGTCTTGTATGTTCCGTTAGAAACTGTGACTTGAGCAGTCTGGTCAAAAAAGTGATTTGCCATGGACTGCGAAGTGCTGCCACTTTTGAGTAAAGTAACCGGAACGGTATATGAGGCGTCACTCAGATTAACTGAATCAGCCTTAGCGGTACTTGATAATGCTCCCCCTACAAATGTGAAAATAATTGCTACAAAAATAAATTGAATAACGTGCACAAAATTTCTTTTCATGCGTGGATCCCCCTTTAAATATAAAAATCATTGTACACAGTAAGTTTACCATTAATGAACCAGGTAGAAACTATAAACTTGTGAATGTTTAGGCAAAAAGCATTACTCTTTTTAAAGCGCTTCCTTGCCTAATGATTTATATTAACAGTAAGCATTAAAAAGTCACTCGAAGGCCTTCTCCAAGTGACTTAATTAATCTGATTCAGATGTTAATCTTTTATGTATATAAGCCATTGCCAGGATTTGAACCTGGGACCTTTTCCTTACCATGGAAATGCTCTACCTTCTGAGCTACAACGGCATTGTGATCGAAACAGCATAAATCGATAATATCAAAAAAAGCATCGATAGTAAACACTATCGATGCTTTCAAAATTGCGTGGCAACGTCCTACCCTCGCAGGGGGCGATCCCCCAACTACTCTTGGC
>NZ_AZED01000005.1 GCF_001434145.1 Lentilactobacillus otakiensis DSM 19908 = JCM 15040
GCCAAGAGTAGTTGGGGGATCGCCCCCTGCGAGGGTAGGACGTTGCCACGCAATTTAGAAAGTCTTCAATGGTATTTACTATTGAAGGCTTTTGTTTTATATTAAAATAGTACATATTTTTAAGAAAAACGGGTGAAATTATGAAACGATATAGAGCTTACCGGCTGAGTTTAGGCTGGCAGATCGTTATTGGGTTGGTACTTGGTGTCTTTTTTGGAGTTATCTTTTATAAAAATAACGCCGCAATAACGGTTATGCAGAACATTGGAACCATGTTTATCAACTTGATCCAAATGATTGTATTACCAATTGTCGTTTCATGTTTAACGGTTGGTATCGCCAGTATGGGTGATATTAAGAAACTTGGTCGAGTTGGATTGAAGACCATCATTTATTTTGAGCTAATGACAACCATTGCCATCGCACTTGGAATGATTGTTGCTAACGTTCTGCATCCTGGAACGTTGATTGATATTCATTCACTGCATGGATCGGACATCAGTCAGTATATGGCAACTGCCAAAACTGCTCAACACACTGGAATTTGGGGAACACTAATTGGGATTATTCCTACCAATATCTTCAAATCATTAGCAAATGGTGACATGATGCCGGTTATCTTCTTTTCAGTATTCTTCGGGTTAGGAATTGCTGCAATTGGCGAAAAAGGAAAGATTCTGATCGATGGGCTAAACGCAGTTGCTGAAGTGATGTTTAAAGTGACCAACTGGGTTATGCATGCTGCACCAATCGGAGTCTGTGCGTTGATCGGTGTTGCTTTGGCTGAAATGGGAATTGGCGCTTTAATTCCACTAGGGTATTTTGTAGCGATTGCCTACGTGACGATGGCCGCATTCATTTTAGTCGTCATGGGAATTGTTGCGAAAATATTTGGCTTTAATATTTTTGATTTACTGTTGGTGATCAAAGATGAAATCATTTTAGCATTTTCAACCGCCAGTTCCGAAGCTGTGCTACCTAAGATGATTGAAAAAATGGACAAGTTTGGATCAAGCCAGGGGATTGTCTCCTTTGTCATTCCAACCGGATATACATTTAACCTTGATGGTTCCGCAATTTATCAGTCGATTGCTGCTCTGTTCCTCGCTCAGGCGTACCACATCAACCTCACAATCGGTCAACAGATTACCTTACTAGTTGTACTGATGATTACTTCAAAGGGGATGGCGGGTGTGCCAGGGGCATCATTCGTTGTCTTACTGGCTACTATCTCGACAATCGGTGTGCCGGTTACTGGGTTAACCTTCATTGCTGGAATTGACCGAATTGTTGATATGGGTCGGACGGCTGTTAACGTTGTTGGTAATTCACTTGCAACAGTCGTCATTGGTAAATCAGAAAAAGAGTTTGACGAAGAAAAATCCAAGAAATACATTGCTTCATTTAAAAAGAAGAAGGCCGTTGAAGAAGTCGGGTAACTTCTAAATAGTCAAAGATAGTGAGTGGTGATATGCATTGCATACCGCCACTTTTTTTATTTAGACAAACTAAAGGCCGTCAACGAGTTTACGTTGACGGCCTTATAATGTTATTGTTCGATAAGATAGCAGTCATTGTTCAAGAATCAGTTTCCACCGGATTCTTGGAGGTTTCGTCCTCATAATTACTATTATTATCGTTTTATGTGTGGCAATTTAGTTCGATTAATTGATTCCTCCCCAATTAGTTTCCTAAAAGGTGAAGTGTTTTTCGACTAAGAGTAGTCGACCGACCACAAGTACGCCAGTACCTATATGTTCGAGACCACCGAGAAATTGCAATAACCGAATTCCCAAAAAGTTGAATCCTCTAAACAAACGAAGTCGGGGAATTTCTTGTGAACCATCTAGCTGTAAGGCTATTAAGCAAGAAACAAAACGTTTAGATTCATCAAACATTTATTTAATTCGGGAAGATCGGTGATAACAATTTCTCGTTAAAATCTAAGCTGCGAAAGAGTTATCACAACCGAGCTTCCCTTGGTAGACTGATGCTTCGTCGCTCCTGGGTCCATAAATTCTGCTGTCATAACTCTCACCTCTTCAAAGATTTATTTTGGTAATGAAAAGTGTCCAGCCGCTGAACGACTGGACACATTAAAACACTTAGGCCAGTCGTTGAGCTTTAGCACTATGTGATGTAGTTAAATATCTAACAGCCACATTAGTCCAAGCCTTACTTTGACCTGGACAGCTGACTCATTGGCGTCTTTCGACGTTTCTGAGCAGTAGCATTTTTCACATAGGAGCCTCACCTAACAGCTATATTCATTTTTCATTCCATAAGCTATAATATCACGTCACTCGATCATACGCAACAATTAGGCTTACATATCCATTCCAGGAATGTTGAGATCTTCAACCTTAACGCCACGCTCTTTCGCAAAGGCGTTCATCAAAGTATCCATATCCATCAACTTATATTGCTTAGGATGATCTGGATCGTAGACTTCAAATTGGGCCATCATACCGCCATCTTCGTGTTCAATAATATGGCAATGGTTCATGAAGACACCCAAATGATTAAACCAAACTTTCAAACGGACGGTTTCACCAGGGTTCACACCAACGGTATCTTTGAGACCATTTTCGTTAGCGTAAGGGGCATGACCATTTCTGGAAACAACTCTGAATTGAGTTCCATGCATGTGATAAGGGTGAACCATGCCACCAGTCATATCATTGGTGTTGCTGATGTCCCAGTATTCAACGTTACCGAGTTTTTGCTTGTCGTCGATTCGCTGCATATCAAACTTCTTACCGTTCATCATGACTTCTTCATCCATTCCAGACATCACAACCTTGTGGACAGGAGCTCCGGGTGTCACATCGGGATCTGGAATATCAACGAGATGATCAGGTAACTGGGTGTTGTCAGGTGCGAATTCATGAATTCTAAACCGCATGATCGGCACATCATCACAGAACATGGTGACTTCATCGCCTGGTTTATATTTGCCAAAGTCAACAATAATTTCAACTCGTTCGGCACAAGTGAGCATCAAGTGGGTAAAGTCAACTGGTTCTGGTAAAATACCACCGTCTGATGCGATCTGAGTGAATTTTAGATCATCGCTAAAATGTAGTCGCCACTCACGACGATTGGCACCATCCAGGAGGCGTAATCTGAGCCGCTGTGTCGTTACATCAAAGTATGGATTAATGGTACCGTTAATCATCGCAGTTGGTCCCTGCACGCCGTCAGGGTCATAGTCGGCCATGTAATCCCATTGGTTGTCCTTGTGGAAGCGACGGTCTTGCAAAATGACAGGAATATCGTCGACACCGTAGTTTCTAGGGAATGGCAGCTTGCTTTCAACATCGTCTTTGACGACAACGGCCGTTGCTAACCCTTTCCAGACGTGTTGAGCGGTCGATGGACATGGATGAGCATGCAGCCAGAGTGTTGCGGCCGGCTGGTCACATTTAAATTCAATCTGGGTACTCTTGCCGGGATAAACGGGTGCATGGCAGCCGCCATCGGTAACAGGACCGGGTACGTTTAAACCATGCCAGTGAAATGTGGTTAATTCTGGCAGTTCATTTTTAAGGGTAATATGAATCATCTTGCCCTCTTTGAACAAAATGGTCTTGCCCAAGAGGTCAGTGTTATAGCCCCACGTTTTCGTTTTCTTACCTGGTAATAACTGAACCTCACCGGTTTGGGCGATTACCGTGTAATACATATCGGTATCGGTTTCCTTATCCGGCTTCAATAGTTCTGGAATTTTTAACGGTTGTTGGGGTGTTTTGGGCTCCTCCAATGGTACAAACCCACCATCATGAGTATTGTAAGCAGGTTCATCAAAAAAGTAATCCGTGTAAACTTTTCTTTCTGACATAATATCCGCATCCTTTGATTATTTTTTGGATTCACCTCAATCTTACTACTTAATGTGACGGTGATACAGGATTTGTGGCATAATGGAATTACAAGAGGAGGTGGCACTGTGGCAGACGCAATATCTTTCGACAAGTTAGATGAAACAGCGACCAATAAAGCAGTGGAAGACTTTATCGAATTTTACCTTCGATGGTTCAAGAAAAATGATTTGGAAATTTTGGCTGAATACAAGATCGATTATTATTTGGCTGATATTAACCACTACATTTTTGAAAACAAGTCCTTCACTCCGGAACAGATGATTAAAGACTTACTCAAACAACGCGGGACTGATCTTAAACACGTTGTTTCAGTAATCAACCCAAAGTACGATAAGAATGGCAATTTAGCAACAGGTTCATGGGATCAGTGGTATCATGAAAAATTTGAAAAGATTTCCAGTCGCGACTAGGCTTTTGAATATACTTTCAATTGTGAATTTGCTATGATTGAGCTAGATAAATAGTAGTGGGGAGGGATTTTCATGGCTAAAGGAAAGACCGAAAAATCAAACAAGAAGGCAAGTCCAAAGAAACTTCAGTACAAGACTGACGTTGATGTCCATCAAATGGTTATCAACAAATCAGTGATGTCGCTGAAGGTACCGACAATTCTTGCGCAAAAGGAAGCCCAGGGGTTATTGACCAAGGCCATTGATGATGGAATTACCCCTTACTATCTAAGGCAAGAAACGATTGAACGTCTGGGTGGAATTGGACATCATGAGTAACAGAGTGCGACGAGACCCGTTTTGACCCCGGAGCACGTTTCGGTTAGAGAGAATGTAAGCTCAAACAAGAATTCGTCACTCATAAATACCACCAACAAATCCCACCAAACAAACAAGACCCGTCCAGTAGATGAATGTATTCAGTCATCTACCAAACGGATCTTGTTTTAAACATTATTTTGCCTTAGCAAGAACAAGTGCCATGTTATTTTGAACCGATGTGGAAAAGCTAATAGTACTTGGATACCCAGATTTGCCAACTGAATTTGCGGCACCGTCATTTACATAAATACCGACCTGATAACCTTGACTCATTAATGAAGCCAATTTATCACGGGTGTATCCTTTTGCAGCCAGCATTTTGCCAACAGTTATTGCTCTGCCAGAGATACTAGAGTTAGGGGCCATTAAGAAGTCATGGACAATCGTCTTGGTGGTTATCATTCCCTCAGTTACCGTTCCGCTGACCATTCCCAAGTTGATCACATCTTGATAATCGGTGATTTTGTTCATGGCAGCCTGCTTAGATAAATCGAGACCGACATTTGCGTTGGGGATTAATTTCAGTAATGCCCTTGAAAGCTTTTGCGACTTATCGGTGTTTAAGTAATTGAGATAGTCACTATCGCTATTGAAACGATTGATGTCTTTGACGACGGCTGGTGTTACATATCCGTGCCAAACATAGCCTTTGACTTTGCTGCCCAAATTACTAATCGAATAGTACACCTTATTCTTCCGGACAAATGAGCGGTTTACATACCAAGTTGTATACTGATAATTTTTTAAGTTGTGCAGCTTTTTCGTGAAACGAGAATTCCAGATGTACGCATTCTTTTTGGTGTTCGTATAGTAGATTGCTGCCTGGTCCTTTCCAGAACGCCACGTGTATTTGTTAGTCGATGTCCAGGCATGAGAAGTGACCTGTTGGGTACCCATACCGATTCCCATCGCCAATAAGGCAAGCGACAAGAATTTTACAAATCGTTTTTGCATGTTTAAATCCCCCTTCAATCAGTCATTATCCGATAGTTTAATTAAATTTTCAAATTTAGTCATTTGTGCGTGCATTATATGCAAATTATACAAAGGACCCACAGACCAGTTTCCATTTGGTCTGTGGGTCCTTTGTTTGTGGTAGAAAAGTGTTGCGGTTTCCCGCATTAAACTATGGTACATAAAATCGAAGAAGTGATCTCACAAGTTGTGCTTTGGTGCCATTTTGTCGACATGAACCCGATAAAGTTCTCTATTGAGCAATTTTTCGTCCGATGCCACTGCAATCGCGGTTGTCGTATCTCCAACCACGTTGAGGACCGTCCGAAACATCCCGGAGAACCAATCGATTCCAGCCAAAATGGCGATACTTTGTAATGGCAGTCCCAAAGTCGGGACAACAATCGTTAAAGCAACCAGGCCGCCGCCGGGAACGACGACCGTTCCCAGGCAGGCAATCACTGACAGCAAAACGATTTTAACCATCGACATTGGTGAAACAGACATTCCGTACAATTGAGTCAATGTTAAGCAGGACAGCGACAGGTACATCGCCAGTCCATTACTGTTCAGTGCCATTCCCAGTGGCAAGACCAGCTGACTGATGGATTTTTCAACCCCCAGTCGATCTTCGGCGTCTTCCATTTCAATTGGCAATGAAATCGCCGAAGAAGTGGTGGTGAAGGCCACCAAAATAATTCTTGAGAAACCGCGGACTAATCCTCTCAGCGGGACTTTGGCGTACCAACTGATAAAACCAAACAGGACAATCAAGAAAGCGATACTGCCAATCCCAAATGCGGTTAGGAACTTGAGCAGCGGCAGAATCACTTTAATCCCGCTGGTTGCGGTTACCCATGCCATCAAGGCAGCAATTCCAATTGGTGCCAGCTTCATGACCAGCATGACCAGTTTGACAGTTAACTGATTCATCTGTTTGACAAAACTTAACACCTGATTGAATTTGCCATCCGTATTGGCGCGGTTCAGGATGATCCCAAATAAAATGGCAAAAATGATCACCTGAATCACGTTACCCTTGGCGAGGGCGTCAAAAATATTTGTCGGGAAGAAATCCAAGACAGTTTGACTAAAATTTGTTGTCGCTTTGGCAACGGTTCCCGACGTGCTGACCGAAGCCAGCTTGATGCCGCTGCCTGGATTGACCGCGTAACCAATCCCCAAGCCGAGGACTGCTGCAATCAGTGTTGTGATTAAGAACCACATAGCAGTTTTGCCACCCAATCTTCCCAGTTGATCGGATTTCAGACTACCAAGGGCTTCAATGACAGCACCAAATATCAGCAGGACCACAGCCATTTGGATTAAGCGGAGAAAAATATTTCCCAGTAATTGGATGCCGGCGATTTTTGGACCAAATGCCAGTCCAAGAAGCGCACCGCCGATCATACCAATACCGATTTGTGCCGTAATACTAATGCGTTTCACATTACTTCCCCCAAACGTTAATAGGCTTGTTGGTGAAGACTTTCCGTTAATAATTCAACCCCGTGGAGCAAGTCAACTTGTCCTGTATTTTCTTCAGGCGCATGGCTGATCCCATCAATGCTTGGGACAAAAATCATGGTGGTGCGGGTCACTTTGGCCATAATCTGGCTGTCATGGCCGGCACCCGAGGCTAACTGGGTGGAACTAAAACCAAGCTTGTCAGCAGTTTTTTGGTTGGCTGCCAGCAATTGGTCATCCAAATGGGTGACGTCACTTTTGGCCCAGCGGTTAACGGTACTGGTAATCTTTGGCTCTTGATGTTGGGCAACAACTTGGTGGATGATTTGTTCAAAATTATCCAAAATCTGTTCATCGTTGCTGCGAGTATCGATGGTAAATGTCACCAGACCAGGGATGACGTTGGATGTGTTAGGTGAAATGTGCATTTCACCAACCGTGAACGTTAACCCTGAATCAAGTTGATGCGCCTGGTCGCGCAATTGACTAATCAAAGTAACAGCCATCTCCAGTGCATCGGCTCGTTCATCCATCGGGGTGGTACCAGCGTGATTGGCGATGCCTTTGACGGTGATAGTAAACCGTCTTTGGCCAACAATCGCTGTGACCAAGCCAATTTGGAGCTGATGATCGATTAACCTTGGACCTTGTTCAATGTGGAGTTCGGTAAATGTGTCCGGTAAATCAGGTAAATCGTGTTTGACTCCGGGCAGATTTAATTGGGCGACCGCAGTTTGCCTGGCATCATCGAAGTGAATACCATCAGGATCGGTCATCGCTAAATTAATTTTGGCGCCGGTATAGTGTTTTGAACCGGTAAATGTGTCCGGAAAACGACTGCCTTCTTCTTCACTGAAGGAAATCAGTCGCAGTGTTTCCTTGGGGTGACCTTCAGTTACCAACAAGTTTTCAATTGCCTGCATGCCGCCGAGGACGCCATAAAGGCCATCAAAACGGCCACCTTGGGCCACGGTATCAATATGTGAACCAGTTGCGATGACTTGATCGGGGTGATCCGTTCCGGGAACGTCCATGTAGGCGGTCCCGAAATCATCCACGGTGACGGTCAAACCAAGTTTCAGCGCCCATTGAATGACTTGTTTTTGTGCTTCAATCCAAGTAGGCGAATAAACCAGCCGATTTTGACCGATTTCACCCTCAGATAAATCATTGATAGTCGCCAAACGATGTGTTAGCTCATTGAGCTGGGTTGTTGTCATCTGACCACCCCTATTTCACCGCGCTGACACCGGTAAGTGGTGATGAGGCAACAGCACCGTGTTCGATGACCCGGCCTGGTTTTGCCAAATATGCTTTGCGGCCGGCTTCCACAGCCAGCTTGAAGGCTTCGGCCATTAACGGAATGTTGCCGGCGGTTGCCATTGAGGTGTTGGCCATGACGGCAGCGGCACCCATTTCCATTGCTTCGGCAGCTTGGCTTGGACGGCCAATTCCAGCGTCGACGATAATTGGCAGGTCGATTTCATCGATCAAAATTTGGATCAGGTCTTTAGTTGATAAGCCTTTGTTGGTTCCAATTGGTGCGCCTAAAGGCATAACGGTTGCAGCACCGGCATCGACTAATTGGCGAGCAACGTTCAAGTCTGGCAGCATGTAAGGCATGACTATGAAGCCTTCGTTGGCCAATACTTCAGTGGCTTTCAAGGTTTCGTAGTTGTCCGGCATCAAATATTTCTTATCGGGGACAACTTCCAACTTGATAAAGTCACTACCACTCAGCTCACGGGCAATTCGAGCGGTTCTAATCGCTTCTTCAGCGTTGGTTGAACCGGATGTGTTGGGTAAGATCGTGACATCTTTTGGAATGTAATTTAAAATATTTTCCTTGCCGGTCTTGTTACGACGCAAAGCCATCGTGATGATTTGGGCTTTAGCGTTATTAATTGCTGAATCGATCAAGTCGTATGAATATTTTCCTGAACCTAAAATAAATCGAGATGTGAAGGCGTGTCCGCCAATCATTAATTCATCTTTGTCGTTTGCCATGAATAAATCCTCCTCAGATTTCTGTTTCTCCTAAAATTAAACGGGTGACCATGTTGGCTTCGTGGCCAGCTGCGATCATGACCCGTGGTGCCATTAACCCTTCGGCGCCTTTGGTTTCACCGTCGCCGGCGATGTACAAATTCTTGCGGGGATGCTTGGTAATGATGGTGTTGGAACTATGAATGCCGGCCATTCCGGTTCCCATCACGATTGGTTTGTCGGGATAAAATTCCGAGGCCGCATCCAGTAGCATTGCTTTGGCTGCCGGATTATCAAATGCTTCGGTGATAATATCCGCATCCGCAAATAAGTCTTTGACGTTGTCGTGCGTCACCTCAACTTGGTGAATGGTAATTTCCACAAACGGATTGAACTCCCGCAAGTTTTGTTTGAGTGCGACGACTTTTGGCATGTCCACTTGACTGAGTTTGAATTGTTGGCGGTTGAGGTTACTGAGCTCAACTGTGTCAAAATCAATCAGAGTTAGATGGCCAACGCCAATTCGAGTGAGGGCAATCGCAATGTTGGATCCCAAACCACCAGCACCGGCAATGGTGACGTGTGCCGCTGCTAATTTGTCGGTTGAGTCTTTGACGTTGCGTTCCTTCATGCCCTGATAAACATCGTTAATCATTAATCCTTGAATTTCTGGTTCCTGCATCTCTTT
Source organism: Lentilactobacillus otakiensis DSM 19908 = JCM 15040 (assembly GCF_001434145.1). Classification (GTDB taxonomy): domain Bacteria; phylum Bacillota; class Bacilli; order Lactobacillales; family Lactobacillaceae; genus Lentilactobacillus; species Lentilactobacillus otakiensis. The sequence goes on from NZ_AZED01000005.1 coordinate 9,750, forward strand.
CATATTGATGATTCTTCCTCCTAGCCGCCACCGACGAACGAAATTAGTTCCAGCTTGTCATTTTCAGAAATTTTGGTGGTATCAAAATCAGCACGGTGAACAATATTGCCGTTTTGTTCGACGACGATATTTTCAATCGGCGCGCTGCGTTGAGTCAGAAACTCGGTGATTGTTTGGCCAACCACGCCATATTCCTGCTCACCATTCACCATTACCATAAAAAAGACCCCTTTCTTCAAGTTCCGAAGAAAGAGGTCGCTGATTTGGCACGGGTCGTTCAAAAATTCAATTTACAGAAAAGAAAAGCCTTCTTTTCCGCAAAAAGAAGGTTTAAAGTCACAATAAAATCGACGTTAAAATCGCTCTTCCTTCGGCAGTACAAACTACATCAGGTTCGATGGGTGTTATCTCAGCCTTTTCAGGCACCCCAGACGAAATATTCAATTAGGCTTGAAAACTCACAAGCTCATAATCTATTTATAACCGCTTACAATCTGAAAGTCAAGTCAGAAATACTGCTATACTTTTTGGCAGTCTTCAATTACACTGATGGCAAACGCGAAATTATTGGAGGAAATCATTGTGAAAGTGACAAATCGACCACTGTATTTGGTGACGGATCATACGGGATTAACGGATGAACAGTTCTTTAACGCAATTGAACAGGGATGCCAAAATGGTGTTGGCATGGTTCAGTTAAGACAAAAAGAGGGAACCAGTCGGGAAATTTTTGAGTTGGCGCAAAAGGTGAAGATAATTACCGACAAATATATAATTCCATTGCTGATTGACGACCGTCTCGATATTGCCCAAGCAGTTGATGCGGCCGGAGTCCATCTTGGTCAAAGCGACTTGCCTGTCGACGTTGCCCGCAAAATTCTTGGACCAAAGAAAATTATCGGAGCGACCGCGAAGACTTTGAAGCAGGCGAAGGCAGCCGAAGAGATGGGAGCCGATTATCTGGGAACCGGGGCGATTTTTCCAACCACCACCCATGTTAAGACGGTCCATACTTCGGTGGAAACCCTTGGGAAGATTAAACGTTTGGTTAATATTCCGGTGTATGCGATTGGCGGACTTAAAGCTGATAACGTGGAAGCGATTGATGGCGCGCATGTTGACGGCGTGGCCGTTGTTTCGGCGATTATGAAGGCGCAGGATCCTGCGGAGGCTTCTCGGGAGCTACGGGATGCGGTTGAGGAAGCGATTGGGTAATTTTAGAAATATTTATTTGAACAGATTAACATGGCACTTAAATGCATCTGACAATATGAAGAGCATTTAAGTGCTTTATTGTTTGACTTTAATGGGCATTCGAACATAAGAAATATAAATAATCGTCTATTAAGATGTTTGCGCAGATATGAACTAAAATAGCAATTAAGAAGGGTTTGTTGAGTTGAATATCCTGATAAAACATTTGGTAGAGGACGGTGAATCATTATGGTCGATAAAGTTATCAATATTCAAAATATAGCCAAGAGCGTTTCAACCGGTCGTAGGAGTGAGAAGCTTGAAATTCTTCACGGAGTTTCATTAGCCGCAAATGTTGGTGAATTTTTAAGTATAGTGGGTCCTTCAGGTTCGGGGAAGTCGACGTTATTGCATTGTATGTCTGGGTTGTCCAAACCAACGTCTGGATCAGTAAATATCTTGGGGATTGATCCTTACAAGCTTCGCCCAGCTAAGTCAGCAGTATTTCGTCGAACTAAAGTTGGCTTTATTTTCCAATCATATAATTTGCTTCCTGCACTAACTGCATTTGATAATATCGTTCTGCCCTTAAGGTTATCTAGAAAGAAAGTTGATAAAGCTAAAATTTATCAATTATTAAAAAGTATCAACTTTGATGCAAATCCAGATAGTTTTGTTTCAAGTCTTTCAGGTGGGGAGCGCCAGAAAGTTGCAATTGCACGAGTACTCGTTTCTAATTGCAAAGTGATTTTTGCTGATGAACCAACTGGCGCTTTGGATTCTGTTTCTGGAAAGATCATATTTGGATTGCTACGAGATTTGACCAAGCAAGGCGTTTGCGTTGTGATGGTGACGCATGATATTGAAATGGCGGCTAGAACTGATCGTGCAATCACTTTGAGGGATGGAAAGCTAAGAAAAATATTAAATAAACCGAATGCCCAGGAGTTGTTTGAAGCTCTGAGCGATGAAGAGAAGTGATAACCATGATTAGAATGATTTGGTTACAATTTAAATATTCCTGGAAAGCTTGGTTGGGTTCCAGTGTACTTTTCCTGATTTCTAGTATTTTGATGGGTATGAGTTATACCGGCTTGATAAGCTTTGCAATGGTAAATCAAGCTGCGCTAGGTCCACACAACCCCACGCCAGTATTTATTTTTCCAGCAATATTTGGTTTGATTACTCTTTTTATGGTGTTGAGTGGTGTTGTCAGACTCATGGTCCAAATTTTAAGTAGAGAGTATCAACAATGGGAAATTTTAGGAGCAAATCCACGGCAATTATCCTTGATCATAGGTGGCCAAGTTGCTTTAACTGGTGCGACTAGTGGTGTGATTGGATACTTTATCTCGATCCCAGCAGTTAATTATTTCTATTCGTGGGCACAAAGTTTGGTGGGCAAATCGTGGTTGCCGGACGGAAATCTTACATTTTCTTGGCTCGCACTGATGGCCACGGTTTTGTCTATTACAGTAATTTGTGGAGGGGCAGGATTCATGCATTCTCACAAACTGTTTGTCAATACCCGAAATGAAATGATTAATTTTAAGAAGAGTAGTGTCCGTCCATATTCGATTATCCGATTAATCGTTTTAGTCGTTTCTGGAGGCTTTTTGCTACAGAGTTATCATAGTGCTTTGACTGTTACGCCACTTGTACGAAATACTATTAGAAATGGTTATCATTTGGAAGCGATTAGTGAGTATGTTGGGCCAATGATGGAAATATTATTTTGGGGGATCGTTTTCTTCACCGCGGTAACACCGATTGTTTTACCTTGGTTGATTAAAGGGTGGACTGTAACTTTGCCACGACGGAGGGATGCCAATATCAATATGGCTTATCGAAACACTTTATTTGACAGAAGTTATGCCTCGTCGCTTGTTGGGCCAGTACTCGGTGGGGAGTTCTTACTGACTGGGGTGACTTATATTACGATGACATTCCCCGGAAGTGGGGGAAAAGAACAATTTATTAATGCCATACTTTCGTTTGCATTTTATTTGGGGGCACCATTAATCATCATCTTAGCGAATGTGTTGACTATTACGATTATTGTAAGCAAACAGCATGCGGCTGATCTGAACTTGATGTCGTTATTGGGATTTACAGCTGTTGGGGCTTTTATAGAAAAGGTATGGGAGTCAATTATATATTCCTTCACATTTTTGATTTTTTCCTTACTTGTAAATTTGCCGTTATTTTTGACTGTACGACAAATCGTTATGAACACCCATAACATACGGACACTTTCAATGTCTTCAATTTGGTACTGGCCAATGTGGCTATTCGTTGCAATGCTATTGTTTATTGTAATCGTGGATGGCTGGCAGGTATGGAGATTTTCTAAAAAGAATGTTTTGGCTATTGGATGAAAGGGCATTTAATAGCTGTCTGGAATTTATCACAAGTTTGAGCGTTTGGGTACGAGCCTGTGTGGTAGAGTTTGAATATCACACTTCCTAAAATCACAGTGATCTAAACAAAGTCATCTTCACTTCAGATAGTGGATGGAATTCTAGTATTTAACAACGGATTCAAAATAGGTTTTCGGTTTCCACAACCAAATAATGACCGAAAAATGGAGTTGTTTAGCGACTGGCTAAACAACTTTTTTTGTGCTGTGTTGGATAGTGTTAAGACCGTAAAGAGATCAATCTTCGGTGTGTTCCGTTTGTTAATAAACTTTTTTGAAACATAATTATCGTAATACATTAATTAATTATCGTATTATGATGGTTTCAAGGAGATGGTTTCGTGAATGAAAAAAGAACAATCAAATTTCTATCACTTGTCAGTTATATTGGATTTTGGCTTTGCTGTGCATTGATGGTGCTTTTAACAGGACTATTTATTTTTATGTTGTTCAATGGCGATAGTTCGGCTTACCCCAGAGCTGCCAGAGCGTTTATGGAAAGTCAACATCAGATTTCTTTAACGATTGTGACAACAATTGTATTGTATATCGTATTGATTTTAAGGGCTTTTATCCTATTATCGATTTACAAAATGCTGCATGAATTTTCACATGAACACTTTTTTACTGTTATGAATCTTCATTACTTACGGCGATGTACCCATTCCTTTGCGGGCTTGGTTGGTGCTGATGGAATCTTGCTCATAATCTGGGAATTTTTCCGATTTCAAATTGGAATTTCTCATGGACAATCTATCATTACGGAACTACTCGCTTGGTTTGCAGTCTACACAGTTTACATTATTTTCCGTAAGGGACTGACCTTCAAAACTGAAAACGAAGATTTCGTTTAGAAAGCTGGTGCTTATAATGATACAAGTCAATCTAGACAGAGTCTTAGTTGAACAAAAAATGACTTCAAAAGAATTAGCAGAGAAAATTGGAATAACAACTGTTAACTTATCAAAATTTAAAACAGGCAAGGCAAAGGGGGTTCGTTTCAATACATTGAATAAATTGTGTGCCACATTAAATTGTCAACCTGGGGATATATTGGAATACACTCCTGATGAAAGCAACGAGGGAAAAGGAAATTTTCCAAATGAATCATAAAACTTATCTGGACTTCGGAGGTACAAACTTAATGAAGAAAGCAATTATGTTGATTTTGACACTATTAGTGTTAGGCGGTTGTTCTTCAAATCAGTCTCAGAACACGAGCCAGCCGACACATTCTTATGATTATATTCAAGTTTATAATAATTCTGGCGAAAAAATTGTCACGTTGACCAATAAAAAGGCTATTGGTTATTTTTCTGATGAAATTGGCAGTGGTGGTGGAAATGCAAAAATGCATAAAGTACCACATGGATCTAAGCTCAAGCTCAAGTATGTTGGCCATCAAAAGAATTCTAATATCACTTCTACATGGTTTGTATACACAAATAAATACGTCAAACTAAATCCTTTAAAACATTTACCAACTTCGGTCTGGAAATTGGACCAACATGATTATGGAAAATTCAGCAGTCCATACAGTTTCAACTGAAGCTGTGTGGGATCAATAATACTCGGCTCGATTGAAAGAAATTATTTATAAAGCCAAAAGTTCACGAAGGGTAGGCAATCCGGATAGACTTGTTCAAGCTCCAGATAGAATCGATCGCTGGTTGAGAGGCAGTAGTGGCGGCCTTAATAAACATACGAGTACCCCAACTTACTAACAGGGGTATCTGGTGTGAATACCTTTAATGCAAGAAATTATGTCTCAAATATGAATCAGTTTGTTTTAGGAGCTCCACTAGTCCATGGAACGGATTCCGGAAGAAATTAGCATGATGTTTCTGCAGATGCTTACCCCGAAACAGGGTACAAGGTATATTACAAAAAAGATGGTGTTCAGTGGCCTCCAAGTGGTGGAACCAGTATTGTTGCGCCTCAATATGCCGCAATGGCAGCTGTTATTAATAGCCAGCCTGGTCGTGCACGAATGGGATTCTGGAATGCTCAAATCTATCAGCTAGCCCAGAAATCTGATTCACCGTTCCACCCATTAAATGGGACAACTAATAATTCAAATTTGTATTATACTGGTCAGCCAGGAACAGTCTACAATCAAGCAAGTGGATTAGGAACAACGGACTTCGCAAAGCTGGCAGAAGATTATAAATAACATGATGGAGTCATCCTTACTTTACACAGTGGAGGGTGACTCTATTGTTTTACTTAATTGCATGAGCAGATGTGTCAAAGCAATCGTTTTTTTTCAAGCCATTTGTTGCTTCCTTGCCAGTGATATAATGTTATTTAACAACGGATTCAAGATAGGTTTTCGGTTTCCGCAAACCAAATAGTGGCCGAAAAACAAACACTTATCATCAATAATTAGACGCATAAGCACTGATTTGACAGGGATGCTCTAAATCGAAGGCATCCATATTACCACATGCTCTAAAGCATAGCTTGATACATATAATAGACGGAACTACATTGAGGAGGATCGATATGGTTGATGACCACTTTGCTCAACAACTCAAAGCAAGAAGAAAGAATTCATCACTCACTCAGCAACAACTTGCAGACAAACTGAATGTTTCACGCAAAACGATTTCTGGTTGGGAAACTGGTCGTAATCGTCCTGATATTGATATTCTCCGTCAAATGGCCAAAATTTATCATATTTCACTGGATCAATTAGTGTCGGATGCTGATAAGGTTGATCAAAACCAAAATTCTGGGATTATACGGTTTACCCGTAATTCATTAGTAGTGATGCTTGCAATCATTATAGCTGAACGGGTAACTCAGTATTCGACTCGTGCTGGATTTCTTCTGGCCGATATCCTGATTTTCTGGATACTTGGGTTAAGAATTTTAGCAAGCAGAAAAGGAATAAGAGGAATTCATTCTTTAAAATCTGATTTGTTCCTTGGAGCCTATATAATATTTGTGATTGTGGCAATTGTTAGCGCATATGTATATGTATTTAATATGGGGTTCGGTTTACAATATGGTATTGGATTTTCCGGATACCTGGGATTGCTTAATTTGTTCTTAATTTTTCGCCACAAGTTTGAGTTGAAGTGAGTTCCTTCTAGCCAAATATTGATCACATTCTGCATTATTAGGAGAGATTGTGATGTCTGATATTTTGGTGTTTAAGAATTTAACGAAACAATTTGGCAAACATAAGGTTTTGGATAACCTTTCTTTTCATATCCCCAAAGGACATGTCGTTGGCTTGGTCGGTCCTAATGGATCTGGAAAGTCTACCATTATGAAATGTATCCTAGGCATTTATCCATATGAACAAGGCGCCCTTTATTTTGAAGGGCAGAAAATTACGAGCAAGAACGTTAACCAAATGAGTTCCAAAACTGGTGCCTTAATTGAGAGCCCATCGATTTATCCATTTCTAACAGGCATGCAGCATTTTAAGCTATATTCAGCAACAAAGGCTGACGTAGCTGACGTCGTGAACTTAATGGGTATGGGAAAGTATATCAACTCAAAAGTTACAAGATATTCTTTTGGTATGAAGCAAAAGCTTGGGATTGCATTAGCGTTAATTAACAAGCCAGAGCTAGTAATTTTAGATGAACCTATGAATGGACTGGACCTGATGGCAACTTTGGATCTTAGAAAGATAATCATGTCCGAAGCTCAGCGAGGAATCACTTTTATTGTCTCTAGTCATATTTTAAGCGAGCTCGAAAAGATTTCCGATGATATCATTCTAATTAATAATGGTAAAATGGTTTTTCAAACCACAATGCCAGAGCTACGGGGTCTCGGTCAAAGGTCTTATATTCTCACAACCAATGACAATAAGGCTGCAAAAAAGCTGTTGCTTCAACATGGCTTTGTTGTTGCTGATAATGGAAGTTCTATTCAGATTGATAATTCCGCACGTCAGTTAAATGATTTCCTGACCGTTTTAATTGAAAACCATATTGAATTGCTGGATATTTCCCATCAGGGGATGGATCTTGAGACAGCTACTCTACGTTATATTAAGGGTTCAAGGGGGGTTCACAATGATTGATTTATTGAAGCAGGAATTCTTTAAGTTGGTTCATCAAAAGGGCATCTTGTTTTCGCCACTGGTTTTGTTTGGGTTGATGCTCTTTGTTGGAATCTCAAGCAAGCACACTGGAGACTTGAATTATTACACCACTCAATCGTTTGCTGGCGGAGAGTGGTTGGATATTTTGCTGATTATTGCTAGTGCTAACATCGTTACGATGGAATTTGAACATGGCACAATTAAACATATGATTGCCCAGCACAACAATCGTTTCTTGATTTATTTTACCAAGATGATGGTTGTGAGTGCGTATTGTGTTGTCCTACATGGCTTTATGTTTATTTTTACCATCGTTGTTAAATATATTTCATATGGATCAACTCACCCATTTGGGGCGATATATGATAACAATCAAACAGTAATGCAAAACCTGATGACATTTTTATTTAGTAATTTTTTTCTTGTTTGCTGATCATTACAATTGTGTTCTTAATTGCCAGTTTAAGCCGCACAAACTCAATTGCCGCAGTAGTTGGTTTACTATTTATTTTTATGGGAACGCCTATTTCGAATTTGTTAATTCGCATGGTCGGCAATGGTTCTTCAATCATTAAATGGAATCCAGGAAATATGTTTAATGTTGCCTTTCAGTTCCTGACGCCAAGCACGATTCATACGTCATTATTGAGTGATGGTGAACTCATTATTGGAAATCTGGTTTGGGCGGCATTATTTATTGCTGTTGGGTATTATGCATTCAAGAAAAAGCGTATTTGAGTGACTCATTTAAATGAGTTGAGTGTTAATTATCTTTTTGATGATTAGCACTTTTTTATACCTTAAAAAGTAAAGTTTATTCGAACGTTATCAAATAAAACATAGCAAAAAGAAAAGTATACTTTACTTTAAGAAAAGATGGGTATACTATATAGACAATTCAAAAAGAAACCGGTGCTTTTGAAGATTGGGGGTAAGTCAATGAGTCGAATGAAGGATAGCAACGATCGGATAGATAACAAGGTATATGAGTATCGTGTTTTACGTCATCTGTCACAGTCGGAGCTGGCGGATGCGGTTGGCGTGTCAAAACAAACGATATTGGTTATGGAAAAAGGAAATTACTCCCCATCACTAATTCTGGCATTCCGATTAGCCGATTATTTTGGAGCATCAATTACTGATATTTTTAATTATCACAAAGGAGACGAAGAGCAATGAAAATTCATTCACTGTCTGATATTCCGGCCTGGTTATTTTATCCATTGAAGACTTGGACGGATTCCAGTTACAACCACTATAACTTATTTTTATCCTTGATTATGATTGAGGTTTTATTTGCCCTGGGGGCCTGGTGGTATCTTTACAAAAAGATTGGCAAGAGCGATGAGCGAACTGATCGGATTTATCTAAGGGCAACCTGGCTGTGCTTTGTAGTCGTCATTGTGTGTGAAAGCATATTTCCAACCGAATACTTGCTGAAACAGTTTGAGGTTCTTAAATATGGAATTGGGATGTTAGCTGCAGACATTTACCTGTTTGCTGTCTATCGTAAAAGCAACTAAAGAAGGCCAAAGCAATGAAAATTTTATCTGTAAGTAATTTAAACCAGTCGTTTGGATCTCGACATGTTCTGAATGACATTTCTTTTGATATTAAAAGTGGAACAATTGTTGGGTTGGTCGGCCCAAACGGCGCAGGAAAGTCGACGATTATGAAGGACATTCTGGGATTGTCGGATTATCAATCAGGGACGATCACTGTTGCCGGAACTAATACTTCTTTTCAAGATCATAGACCATTGAAGCAAGTTGGTGCACTAATTGAATATCCTGGTCTATATCCATTTCTCACAGGTTGGGATAATTTGAAACTATTTGCTACATCAACAGCTAACGTTGAAAAGGTTGTGTCTGAGCTTCATATGAATTCTTACATTAAGAAACGAGCCGGCCATTACTCATTGGGGATGAAACAAAAGCTTGGTATCGCATTGGCCCTTGTTAATGAGCCGGACCTAGTCATTTTGGATGAACCAATGAATGGCTTGGACCCGCAATCGGTTAAAGACTTGAGAGACTTGATTAAGCAGATGGCTGGGAATGGAACAACTTTCTTGATTTCATCACATATTTTGAGTGAATTGGAGAAACTGGCTGATGATTTAATCGTGATAAAGCAAGGCAGAATCATTCAGCATACAAGTATGAAAGAAATGTTGAACCGAGATAGTCACTTTATTATTTTGAAGACCAGTGACGACCGTGCAGCAAATAGTCTTGTTGTGAATGCAGGATATCAAGTTACTGCCAGTCAACCATTGACAATTATTGAAAGTGAATCAGATGAAGTTGCTAAAATACTAAGTTTACTTTCAGAAAACAATATCGAAGTCATCGATTTTCAGCATAATGAAGGTAACTTAGAACACTCGTTGCTAACAGTATTGGCAGAAGAGAAGGTGTAGGGTCATGATGATTTTAATTCGACAAGAGCTTTTTAAGTTATTTAAGAAGCACAGTACATGGATTTCATTAATTGTTATGATGGTAATTCAGATTGGATTTGCAGTAATGGCTAAGATTCATCCAGATGTGTTCAATCCACAAGAAACCTATACAACTGGATACTATGCGACAACATTGTTAGTTTTCTATCTTATTGCTGCAAGTAGTTCGATCATCACGATGGAATTCCAATATGGAACGATTAAAAATTTACTATATCGGGAATATTCTCGTGGCAAAATCATAATTAGCAAGTGGATCACCCTTCTGGTTTATTCAATTGCGTGGCTTGTCTGGATCAATATTAGTTCATTGTTAATTAAGTTTATCCTGTTTCCAAAAGTAGACTTAGGTGCAAACTTAGGTCATGGGTATACGGTGTTGACGAGTACAATTGTGGTTGATCTTGCCAACCTGTTAACAGTATGGTTGATCTTAAGCATTGTAATACTTCTCAGTAATTTGTTTAAGAATTCTGCTGCTGCGATTTCTGTTGGAATTATCGGTTCTTTTGTCACTAATATAATGTCTGGGATGAGTGCCCAGCTAGTTATTAAATGGCCATGGCTAAAATGGAATCCTTTGAATATGCTACAATATCCGGATCAAATTCTTTCTCCCAGTGAAATTCATCTGACCCGGTTGACATTGACTCAGTTATTTTCAGGAAATCTCGTCTATATTGTTTTAATATTGGCAGCAGGGTATCTTGTGTTCCAGCATCGAACTGTCTGATCCTTCAGAAACATGACCAATTATAATTTTTATCAATATTTCAGTAGATATGCAACATTCACATTAGATTAACTGTGAGTGTTGGAAAGTCAGGCTAGTTAAACTTAGTGACCCTGTGACTTTGATGAAAGATTAACAGGAAGGGGAAACAGTCATGCAAGTAATCATAAAGAGCTTTGGCATATTTCTATCATGGGTAAGCAGTGGATTCCTAATTTATTTCTTTGTGACACTATCAGGCAGTACAGACGTCCGATTGAATTGGTACTTTGTTGCCATTGTCCTGTTTATCATATTTGTGGTCCAAACAATATTTATATACAGGGAGCAAAGAAAACATAACGGGAGCAAAATATAGTTGTTAATATAATATTTAAGGAAAAATGTCCATTTATGCTAAGGAGCCCATCAATCAATTGTTTTATTATTGATTGATCGGCCTCTCTGCGTGTCATGGTGAGTAATGGAATATTGCGGATATCAAGAATGCCTTCATGTTCGAAGTGTTATGCCTAATTCAGCCCGAGTTCAATGAATATTAACAAATGTGCTAAATCATAGTTTGATACATGTACTGGACACTACTATATTAATACTTAAAATGCGAGGTAAGATCAAATTTTAAAAATCTTGTTGCAGTTTATGATTCATATACTCCCAGTTCTTCTGCTGATTGGATTAGCCTTTTTAATAGGGTTTACGGTCGGACTGTACTATTGATAATGCAGTGATTCAGCTCGTGGCTTCAAGCACAATTTATCAACTCAACAAGCCTCTTTACACTTATTTTTTTCAAATATGATCACGTTTGGGCAGCTCAAGGACCAGGTGCCAGACTAACAAGACCTCAGTTACTGTGTTTATGCAGCTGAGGCCTTTGCGTTTTAGAATTTAGCTTTTAGACAACATAAAAGGACAATCCATATTTTCAGTAAAATAGGGGTTGCCCTTTAGTAACGGCAAAAATTATAAAACACGTTGAAACAATATTAATGATTCTTCAAACGAGATTGCCATTTCATTGTGGACCAAGTCGCCACCTCTTCACACCAACAATATCTTCCCGGAGCTCTTTCCCGATTCCAAGAGATCATGAGCTTCTTTTCCCTCAGACAACTTAAAGATGGTTGGGGCGTTTAAATTTATGTTTCCATTAAAAAAATAATCAAATAATCGTTTACTTCGCTTTTGTCGTTCTTCAAAACTGGTGAGATAATCCCACAAGTCACCAGTGGCAATAATCTGAGATTTTTCCATGACATCTAACAAATCAATTCGGGGTGGGTTGCCGCCGGCCATTCCAAAAAAGACCACTTTGCCCTTTCTCCTTGCTAATTTCAAGCTCAAAGGAATGGTACTGCCGACACCGTCGAAGACCGTTCCACTTTGTCCATTCCGCTTGAGGGTCGCTAAAAGCGAGCTGCCAGAATTGAATTAATTCATCTTGTCTTAATGGCCGTATTTCAATATTGGCATTTGTCATGGTGTCACCTCATATTTTGTAGACAAATATACCATAATAATTTTTGACAATCAAAATGGGGTTGTTGCGCTCACATGAGATGATTAGTACGTGGTCTGTTGTCCTTTGCGGGTGTTTTTTTGATTGATAAAGGACAGTCGTAACGCAATGACCTGGGAAACGCGACAAACGTCTCTCGGCAGCTGCTGAGAGACGTTTTGTAATACATTATTTTTTTGACTTATAATCAATCAGATATTTGGTCAATCGAACAGCAACATCCTGTTGGTTATCTAAAATACGAAGGACGTTAATTGCTAATTTATTATCATCAATTTCATATAAGACTGTGTTCTTGGGAGTTCTAAGATAGTAAACCCCTGCCAAACTAATTTTGCTTGTGATAGTTTCTGTGGGTTTGCCAGCTCTTGAAAAGTCTCTTAAATTTTCGAGTTGGTTAAAAATGTCTGATAATATTTTGTCGCTGACAGATTTGTCAAACTGATTATCCAAATAAGTGGTGATTGATTTTAGATCATTTACGGCATCATCATAAAGGTTTAAAGAATACGTCATCGGCCCATGATTTCCTTTTCAACATCTTTTAGTGAATGCAAGGAGCCTTTGCGTGCGTGATCAACAATTTGGATCAACTCATTAGCTACTTGGTTTTGCTCAAACTTTTCGAACTCATCAATATCAACAATCGCATACTTACCATAGCCATTTTTAGTCAGAATGACAGGATTGTCAGGTGTTACTTCGGCTAAAAGTTTATTATAAGAACGCAGCTCAGAAATGGGCTTGATGTTTTTAATACCGAGATTTGGTGTTTTCATATATCCACCTCCTGATGTAAGTATACGCAAGACGCTGCAAATTTGCAACGAAATGTGAACATAACTTCTTGAGGTAACTTCATCAGCTATTTTAGTTGCAATTTCCCCCAAATTACTATAATCTATTATCATACTTACAAATAGTAAGCGACAGGAGGAAAAAGCATGAGCATGGTTGATGTAGATAAATTACAATTTGGGCTGGAAACGTTTGGTGATATTGTTTCGGCTGAGGACGGTGAGCTCTTAACCGCTGGCCAATCAATTCGCCAAATCGTCAAGGAAGGCCAATTAGCCGACAAGTTGGGGGTTGACGTCTTCGGTGTCGGTGAACATCATCGTCCTGATTACAGTGTTTCAAGTCCTGAAATTGTCTTGGGCTCCATCGCTTCGGTGACTGAACACATCAAGCTGGCAACCGCCGTTACCGTGTTGAGTTCCGACGATCCAGTCCGAGTATATGAGCGGTTTGCCACCCTCGAAGGATTATCCGAAGGCCGTGCGCAAGTCATGCTTGGCCGGGGATCATTTACGGAGTCCTTCCCGCTGTTTGGCTATGATTTAACTGATTACGATGATTTGTTCAATGAAAAACTCGAAATGTACAGCCAATTGATCAAAGAAAAGCCGATCACTTGGCATGGTAAATTTACCCAGTCACTCAAGGATCAAGATGTTTATCCAAAGACTGATTACAATGGCATTGAAACCTATATTGGGATTGGCGGCTCGCCTGAGTCAATTATCAGAACTGCCCGATATGGCTACAAAGTTATTCTGGCGATCATTGGTGGGCAGGCTGATCGCTTTGTGCCATACTTGAACTTGTACAAGAAAGCAGCTGAAAAATATAACATGCCCGTTCAACCCGTTGCCGTTCATTCTCATGGCTTTATTGCTGACGACGAGGACGAAGCTGTCGAGGTTGCTTGGAAGAACATCAAGGCCAACTTCGATCGAATTGGCTTAACCCGTGGCTGGGCACCAATGAGCCGTGAGCAGTTTGATGGTGAAACTAAAGTCGGTTCGTTCTATGTGGGCAATCCAGAACACGTTGCCCAACGAATGGCTCGGACGATCAACTTGATGAACCTTGGTCGTTTCGATCTCGTCTATGGCGCAGGTAATCAGACCGCCGCTCAACGTGAGCGCATGATCGAATTATACGGGACAAAAGTGATTCCTCGTGTTAAAGAAATCCTGTCCGAGGAGGGCTAATCATGACGAAAATTAAAAATGTCGGCATCCTGGGTGCCGGGAAAGTAGGCATCGTGTTAGCCCAGTTGGCATTAAAGGCTGGCTATCATGTGCGGATTTCTGGATCGGGATCGGTTGAAAAAATCGCAATGACCATCGAAACCTTGGTGCCAGGGGCAACCCCGGCGACCAATCAAGGGGTGGTTGCCAAAAGTGATTTGATTATTTTGGCAATTCCACTTAGTCGGTATAAGAACATTAAATCGAAGCTGCTTAAGGGCAAATTAGTCATCGATGCGATGAACTACTGGTGGGAAACTGACGGGATTCGAGAAGAAGTCTTGGATCCGTCATCAACTTCCAGCGAGCAGGTTCAAAAGTATTTCAATAAGAGCACAGTGGTCAAAACTTTCAATCATATGGGTTACCATAACTTGCAAGAAGAGGCTAAACCGGCGGGGGCAGAGAATCGCAAAGCTTTGTTTGTGACCGGCGATAGCAAAGAAGCCGTTGATGAAGTTGCCGAATTTGTGGATACCATGGGCTTTGACACCGTGGTTCACTATGATATCGCTGACGGCATTATGACTGAGCCCGGCAGTGAATTGTTCGGTGCCAGTTTGACCAAAGCTGATCTGCAGAATGTGATTGATCATTTTGATGAGACTGATTTTGGGAAGAAGATTAAGGCGGAAGAACAGGGCTAGTTTTTGATGTTTACTAATAATTTGAGGCCAAGTAATTTGAGAGATGATTTCTCAAGTTACTTGGCCTTTTTTAGTTGAGTGATGGTCTTCTTTTTCTATGATGGGGGGGGTATAATCTCACTATAAAATTAATCATGCTTATATATGTATACGACTTTGTTCCAAATTCCGTTCGATAGCCTGAAAAATTTTATACAGTTCAAAAATGTTCCACAGTCACGTCGCAGAGAGAAAGAGAAGAGAGGCAAAGAAATATGGACGCATTAAAGAAGCTTGGTGAACTGCACGACTATGTTAAAAAGAACTACGAACAGGGTAAGTATGATAATCCCAACCATCAGGATTACTCAAGCCGTGAAGCGTATGAGTATCGATCAGATCCAACTGATGATTATCAAATGGGATTCAGTCAGGCACTCAAGGATCATGAGGAGAATCAGTCCTTCAAGGTATATCCCGAAAAGTTGGTTAATTTAGGCAATAAGGTGTCTGATAATAAGATGCAGGAATTGTCCGAGTTTATTGCCGGGTACAATGATGGCAAGAAGATTTTTAAGTAGGTTTTTTGACTGAGTTTACTGATTACTTTGAACCTGATAAAATTGTTTATACACAAAGGAGCCAGCTGCTTTTCGGACTATTTTGCCGAAGGGAAGCCGGCTTTGTTTGATACCGACATTTGTCTGTAAAATACGACGATTGGTGGTGTCTGGCACTAAACGAAACAAGTTGACATATTGGGAGTTGAAGTTGGTGATCAAGAAAACATTAGTAAATATCTTTGTTATTGTGATGGGGCTGTGGCTCCTTGGGTCATATTTTATTGAGCACAGGTGGCTAGAGCTTTTTGGATTATTGATCATAATCGTTTATGTGCTGGTAGTTAATAATCATAAACACAAGTAACGCTATAAATTTTCTGATTACAAATTAAATACATAAATCAAACATTCTTCATAGTTGGTATAGTTCAAGAAGGGGATAATAACTTGAAAGTAACACAAAAGTTCACTGAGAACATCACAAACCAATTTGGTGGTAAAACTTTGGCAAGATTGCCACTTCTACTTGGCTTAGTTACTTTACTTTCGCTTGGGCTGTATTTTTTTGACTCTCTCCAACAGGTTGCATCAATTGTTTTGGATATTTCATTGTTTGGATGGGCTGATTTGGTAGCAATTGTCCTTGCCAGAAGAGGCTGGAATGTCTATATCAGTGTTTTATTGTCGGCCATTTTCTTGGTGGTTGTCGGGGTCTTAGCTTATTTTGCTTTGGGTTTACTCACAGGAAAATAGTTAAGGGCTGACAGTTATTTGTACTCCATTTTGTTACACAATTAAAAAGGCAGTAACCACTGAGATTGTGATTACTGTCTTTTGCCAATTCATGCTTAAAAGTTTGATTGGCATTTATGGGTATATTCTGGTTTAGGCTGCCTTTGAGGACAGCTCCGACGGGCCTGACGCTAACTTCTAAGTCAAAACTGATTTAAATCCAAACCCAGGATTTTAATCAGTTCTGCCTTAGAAACCGCGTCAACCAGCCCTCGTCGCTCACTACTGTTCTTCATACCAAGTATAATGGAAGTTACCTGGGCGGTCGACACGTTCGTACGTGTGGGCACCGAAATAGTCACGTTGTGCTTGGAGCAAGTTTGCAGGAACAACTTCTGAACGATATGAATCGTAGTATGATACAGCAGCTGCTAATGATGGTACTGGTACGCCAGCCTTGGTTGCCAATGCTACGACGTCACGTGCTGATTCTTGATACTTCTTTGCAATATCAGTGAAGTATGGGTCAAGCAGCAGGTTTTGCAAATCTGGATTCTTGTCATATGCATCGGTAATGTTTTGAAGGAAGCGGGCACGAATAATGCAACCGGCTCTCCAAATTTTAGCCATTTCGCCTAACTTGATATCCCACTTGTATTGTTCTGAAGCGGCCTTTAATTGAGCAAAGCCCTGGGCATAACTCATTACTTTACCGAAGTAGAGGGCTTCACGAACTTTTTCAACGATTTCTTTCTTGTCGAAGTCAACTTTGCCTTCTGGCTTAGGAAGAACTTTCGATGCTGCGACACGTTCGTTCTTGATCATTGAAATGTAACGAGCGTAGACAGCTTCAGTGATGACTGATTGGTCAACACCGACTTCAAGGGCATCTTGTGAACTCCACTTACCAGTACCTTTGTTGGCACCACGGTCGAGAATCATATCAACGATTGGCTTAGTCTTATCAGCACCAAGATCATCTTTATGAGTCAAAATATCAGCGGTAATTTCGATTAAGTAGCTGTCGAGTTCGCCTTTGTTCCAGTCTTTGAAGATGTCAGCCAATTCATCAACTGAGTAGCCGGCAAGGTTTCTTAAAATATTGTAACTTTCATCAATTAACTCTTCATCACCATATTCGATACCGTTATGAACCATCTTGACGTAGTGGCCGGCACCATTAGGCCCAATGTAGGTGACACATGGTTCACCATCTGCAGGGGCTTTTGCGGCGATCTTTTTAAGAATTGGTTCAACCAAATCATAAGCTTCTTTTTGGCCACCTGGCATCAATGAAGGTCCTTGGAGAGCTCCAAGTTCACCACCAGAAACACCCATGCCGATAAAGTTGATTCCTGATTTATCAAGACGAGCGTTTCGAGCCATCGTATCGTGGAAGTTTGTGTTACCACCATCGATCAGGACATCGCCTTTATCGAGAAGTGGGAGTAATTCATCAATAACGGCGTCGGTTGGTTTACCAGCCTTAACCATCAAAATAATTCGACGAGGTGTTTCAAGTGAGTTAACAAAATCCTCAATCTTGTAACTTGGAACAAGTTTCTTATCTCCGTGATCCTTCATAACTGTTTCAGTCTTGGAGCCGGTTCTGTTGAAGATCCCAACAGTGTAACCGCGGCTTTCGATGTTAAGGGCTAAGTTCTTACCCATAACAGCCATACCAACAACACCAATGTTTGCTTTTTGATCAGCCATTTCAAAACCATCCTTTTCTATAATAGAATTACTACACGTTTAGTGTATCATCTCACAAACTAAAAGTGAAACAAAAACCTGTTAGAACGGTATGCCTAATTTGTTACCAGAAAGATTGTGAAAATGAAAAGGTCTTGAGTAGGAAACGCTTACATAGTTCAAAATGAGTTGCCAGCAACAGGTACAGGGGTTTAATTATTTTCATATGATCATGGATTGCTTTCATATTTACGTCAAAATAGTAAAAAATTTACAATTAATCATTTCGAAAAACTTTTCCAAACTAAAAAACTGATGGTTAACGAGTTCGTTAGCCACCAGTTTTAAGAATTAAAGATTACTTGTTCAATTTGTATACCCATTCACGGTGATCACGGGCGAGCAATTCATCAGCTGAAACTGGACCCATTGATCCTGGAATGTAGTTAGGGAACATAGGTTGTTGAATATCCCAAACTCGACGAATTTGATCAACAAACTTCCATGCACTGGCAACTTCTGGCCAGCTGGCGAAGTTGGTACCGTCGCCCTTCAAAACGTCGTGAATTAAACGTTCGTAAGGTTGTGGGGTTTCCTTAGTTCTCTTTGAATCTTCAAGGAATTGCAACTGAACAGGTTCAGTATGGAATCCTTGTTCACTGTTCTTGGCGTTAACCATCAATGAGAAGCCTTGGTTAGGTTCAATGAAGATGGTCAAAACGTTGGCGTTCAGTGGTGTGCTGCCGCTTTGTGGGAAGGCAAAGATGTCAACCAGTGGCTTCTTGAAGACAACGTCGACACGAGTGAACTTATCGGCAAGCTTCTTACCAGTTCTAATGTAGAATGGTGTGCCTGACCAGCGGTAGTTATCAAACATTAATTTACCGGCAACGAAGGTTTCAGTATTTGAATCCTTTGGAACACCGTCTTCTTCACGGTATTCTTTGTCGTTACCAACGGCAGCGTATTGACCGCGGACAAAGTTACTTGATGCTTCAGCAACGTTGTAAACACGGAGACTACGTAATGCCTTGACTTTTTCAGCACGGATATCGGTATCCTTGAAAGCAACCGGTTGTTCCATCGCAAGCAGGCTGACAATTTGCATAATGTGGTTTTGAACCATATCACGAAGGGCACCTGAGTTGTCGTAGTAGCCGGCACGCTCTTCAACACCCAACTTTTCAGCAAGGGTCACTTGAATATTGTCGATGTAACGGTTGTTCCAAAGTGCTTCAAAAATAGTGTTACCGAAACGAATGGCTTCGATATTTTGGATCATTTCTTTACCTAAGTAATGGTCGATTCGGAAGATTTGATCTTCGTCAAAGGCATTGCTTAAGTCATCGTTTAATTGTTTAGCTGATTCGAAATCACGGCCAAATGGCTTTTCAATCACTAAGCGGTTGAAACCGTTACCTTCAGAGAGAAGGTGTTGAGCCTTAAGGTTTTTGGCAACTGTTCCGAAGAAGTTAGGGGCCATTGAAATGTAGAACACACGGTTCCCGTTCAATTCGTACTTCTTGTCCAGTTCATTTGCCTTATCTCTTAGAACAGAATAGTGTTCAAGATCAGTCACATCATGCGTTACAAAATAGAAATGGCTGGCGAAATCAGCAATTTGCTTCTTGTTAGTTGATTCCTTAGAAACAGATTTCATTACCATCTCACGGTATTTTTCATCATCAAACTTGTAACGGGAAGTCCCAATCACAGCAAAGTGGTCACGAATATTTCCCTTCTCGAAAAGCTTTAACATTGCGGGATAAAGTTTACGAGTGGCAAGGTCACCAGTTGCTCCAAAGAGCATAATCAAAGAACGTCTTTCAGTTGGCAAAATGTTCACTCCTATCAGAATATTAACTAAGTAATTTGGCATATGTCTATACCAGTTCCCCAACATTATATAACACATGCTAGCCCAACGAAAGCGAATTCACCATGTAAATGAATAAAATTTACAAGCATATCATTTTCATGATTACGACATTAAATTGTATGTCGATTCCGTGACGGCTTTCTTAAGAAAAGGATAAATGGAAACCGATTTAACGGCTTTTAAGCGCTGATCCCTTATAATGAATCATGCAAAATAAAGATTAGGGAGCAATATCAAATGAAGAAATTTAAGTTTATCGCGTTCTTCGCTGTCCTTGCATCATTCTTAATTGGGTTCAGTGTCAGCGCTTCTGCAAGTTCTCCGTCACTTAAAGTCAATAATGTTTACACCACTTCAAAGGCAGTTACTGGAACTGCTACGAAGGGTGTTTCAATTATCGTGCGAAACACCAACAAGACAACGCTTGCCAGCACGACAGCTAATCGTTCCACTGGTAAATTCAGTGCTGAACTTCATACCAGCGTTAAAGCTAACCAGAAGCTTTACGTTTATGCTCGTAAGTCATCAACTTCATATTTCTACCGGATTATGACTGTTAAGACACCAAAGGCTTCAACTGCAACGACAACCAGTTCAAGTTCAAAATCTTCAAGCAGCAAGATCAAGATTTCAGAACCAACTGGCCGTTGGCAATCAGGTAACAATAATGGTTACAGCGTCGTTACCAACTTCAGCCAAAAAGGCGGCTTGAACCAAGGCCTGTACAAGAATGGCAAGTATCAAAAGAAGCTGATCAACTATGCAAATTACAAAGTAACGACTTATTCAAAGACTTTCTGGGGTATCACTTACCGCGAACGCGGCAGCAAGACTTATCATAAGTTTTACTTGAGATTCACTGATAACACCCATTTCATTATCGTCAACAAAGCCAACCACGCCATTAAAGTGCAGTATGGTAATACACCATTACACTATTACAAATTTGCGCTGGTAAAATAATTTTCATCGATGAAGGCTGGGACAAAAGTGCAAACTTTTGCCTCAGCTTTTTTTAGTGGTTTCATTATTACATAAGTCAAAACGTGCTCAAATGGCCGGATCAAAACGCCTTTTTTCGCACTCTCTTTTTGCTGGGCAAATTTTCGGTGTAACGTGGATGCCTTATGCTATGATGACTGTAAAGTAGAGATTTTGGAGGCCTAGTCATGAACGAGAATGAAAGAATGCTTGCCGGAAAATTAAGCAACCCCCGCGAGCCGGAGCTGTTGAAACGCCAAAAACTAGCGCATCGATTAACGAAAATGTACAATGATACCTTCGATGATGAAACAGAAAAGCGGTCCCGATTATTAAAAGAGTTGCTGCCCAATTCTTCTGAGCGTATTTACCTGCAGGGACCGATTTTTGTGGATTACGGGACGCACATCAAGATTGGCGACCACTTCTACGGCAACACTAACATTACTTTTCTGGATAGTGGGATGATTACTATTGGTGATAATGTATTGCTTGGACCTAATGTGAGTTTGGTAACACCCATGCACCCACTGCGATACCAAGACCGCAATTTTAATGCCAACAGTGACTTGCCAGGTAAAGAATACACCAAACCAATTACGATTGAGGATAATTGCTGGCTTGCCAGCAATGTGACTGTGGTCGGTGGTGTTACCATCGGCAATGGATCGGTCATTGGCGCTGGGAGTGTGGTGACCAGAGACATTCCAGCCAACTCGTTGGCGGTCGGGAATCCGTGCCGTGTTCTGCGGAAAATTACCGATCAAGATGATATTCGCCTGAAGAAGGAATTATTTTAGAGAATCTTCAGTTATGAATACAGTTTCCGACCCTAGTATGCGAAAATAGAGTTAATAGATTAATGATTTAAAAATGAAGTTAAGAGGGGACTGATCAATTGATTAAGCAACGAAGTGAAATCAGATTTAATTCTGTCATTATTTATTCGCTGATTCTAAACGCGGGGGCCGCGTTCATGTGGCCTTTGGTAACCGTTTATCTCCATAACTACCTACATAAGTCGTTGACGTTGGCAGGGATGGTCTTGCTGGCGATGTCGTGTTTTATGATGCTTGGCAACTATCTTGGTGGCTACCTGTTTGATCGCTGGTCTCCCTATAAGGCGACAATTATTAGTTCGTTAATTTCAACAGCCGCCATTATCACTTTGGTATTTTTCCATGGCTGGCCAATGTTTGGGATTATGCTGTTGTTTGTCGGATTTGGTGATGGCGCCTGTTTGACGTTGCTCAACTCATACGCTGCGAGCATTAAGACCCGATCGACCCGGGCAATTTTTAATATCCTGTATATTGGTCAAAATCTCGGGATTGTTATTGGGACGTTGATGGTCGGTTTCCTGCTCAAACATGGTGTGACACTGGTATTCACTGTCACTTCAGTGTTCTACGCTGCCTTAGTGGTGATTACGATTTTAGAGTTTAACGTCAAGGCCAACCGTCATGCACCTGCCAAGCCGGTGACACCAGGTGCCCCTGCGGAAACGCGGGTGGGTGGTATGATTCTGGCGATTTGTGGGGTTGTGCTCTCTGTTTATCTTGCATATGCCCTTTGGGAAAGTGTCTTGCCGGTTCACATGACCAGTTTGCACATTCCGTTTGAAAACTACAGTTTGCTTTGGACGTTAAATGGTCTGATGATTGTGATTGGACAGCCCTTTATTAATCGAATTGGTGCCCACTTTAAGCTCAGCACGCAAACCTATGTGGGTGTGACAATCTTTGCGGCCTCATTTATTTGGCTGATTTTTGCCCGCGACTACACTGCGTTTGTCCTAGTCATGATTGTGACGACGATTGGTGAAATGATTGGCTTCCCGGGGATTCCGGCTTGGATCGACAGCTTATCCACGCCGCAACAGCGGGGTAAGTTCCAAGGATTGTACAACCTGTTCATGTCATGTGGCCGGGCAGTTGGTCCACTGATTGGAGGAATTGTCCTGGATTTTGCGTCCTATAAGGAACTGTTCTCATTTGCTGCCGGGTTGATTATCATCTTTACGGTAATCCTGTGGGCAATGAATAAGCGCAGAGTTCAACGGCAAGCGATTGAGTAAAATTGATTAATAGCGAACTCAAAAGGAGCGTCTCGTCAATGTCGACGAGACGCTCCTTTTGAGTTCGAATTATTTTTAATATTTAACCTCTGGATGATCATGATCGACATACTGTGTCTGAGTGGTGGCACCCAAATATTTCTCGATATTGACTCATCTGATATTTCCCTAACTAATGCTTAGCTTTGGGCTAACAACTTATAAATTCGTTCAACATCGCGACCGGTTCCTCTTAATTCGTAATCGGCAAGGAAGGGGATGTTGAATTGAGATGCATAACGTTTGGCAGTCAGACAATACTGTTCGTTGAAGTTCTTATTGCCACTGCCGACAACCCCGTGACACAACTTGGCATTGTCATCGTAAGCGATATATTCCCCTAAAGCATTTGTCATTAGTTCTTTGACACCGTTATCGATGCCGTTGCCACCATCCAAGTAGGTTGGGACAAAAGCGAAGAACGGTTCTGTTTCGTCAGCGAAATCAGTCTGTTCACTGATTTCTTTTGATTCAACCAACGGGTTGGCTGGATCTTGATCGTGCATTCCGGTGGCATAGCTTGCTAAGTTTTTGACGAATGCGCGGGTATTTCCCTCAATTGAGATGAATAGAATGTTTATTGGGCTCAAGGTGGACCTCCTCATATTTTGAAAAGTAATAATCGAACATGATATTGAATATCTTAACTCTACCGATTGCAACGAGACTTGGCAACCTTAATTTGTGGAACCCTTGCCATGTTTAGGTGTATGACGTTCTTTGGTTGGCTTTGGAAGCAGCTTACCAATGATACCAAATCCCAACAATATGATAAATGCTAACCAACTGACCGCGGATAGCAGCTTGCCGGCACCAATTCCTGGTGTCGTGTAATCCAACTTAATCTGATGATTGCCGGCAGGTAGATTTGCACCAACGAAGCCCTTGTTGACCACAAAAGTCTTCTGAGGTTTGCCATCAATTGTCAGTTTCCAGCCAGTTGAGTAAGGAATCGAGGTGACCATGGTGCCAGAGCGTGGATTGTCGGTAGTTCCACTGACGTGGTTGCCATTCACCTTCAAATTAGCCGGTTTGGTCTGCTTCAATTTTTGCATCTGGGTGTCATATGATTTGTTATACGGCATTGCGACGAGTTTGGCAGACTTAAATTTAATGTTTTTCACTTGATTGAAGTTCAGTGAAATATTCTTTCGCTGATGGGTTGAATAACCTAAGTTGAGGACAATGTTATTGATCTGGCGGTAATTAGAGAGATTATTGTTGTCATACTGGTTATAACCATTTTTGTGATCTTTAGCAAAGACATTGAACATGTACCCGCCAAAGGTTGGATGCAAAATACTATGGCGGTATTCATCCATTTTGCCCATTCTTGAATAGAGTTTGTTATCTAACAAGAATTTGTTGGCCATCCATTGTCGGTGTTCGGCGGGGGTTCCTTCAGTTTGCTTGATTCCGGACAGAACTAGGAATAACTCGGTATTCTTAGTGGCCTTGGGGTTGTTAACCTTCAACGTATAGTCGATTGGATTTCCGACAACATCAGTGGTCATCTCTTTTAAGCCGTCAATGTTCTTATAATGATTCGTTTCAATGATTGATCGGTTAGTTGCCAAAAGATCTTTGGTCTTTTCCAAATTAGCGCCGAGACTGACTTGTTCATGAGGCTGGTCAACTAATTGGTCTGAATTGGATTTGTTAATGATTCCTAATCGGTACTTTGTCAGTTGGCGACCATTGTAAACGATCTTGGAAGTGTCCATTTTGACGGTGTAATCAATCTTCTTTTTTGGTGATTTGTAGGTCAGGGGATGTGTGTTGTATTGAGACTTGTTCACAACGGCACCTTGGGTCATCACGCGTTCGCGATCGACCTCACTGAGCTTATTGTACGTTGATGGTGAAACCGTCTTGTACTGGGTATATACCAGTGGCAGGGCGTTATTTGATTTGTAAATTGTGGTGCCATACATGTTTTCAATTGCTTGAACGGCATCAGTCCGTGCTTTGGCAGGAAAGACCTTAATCTGGCCATTCTTGTCACGAACCGGCTTATAGCCATAGGGAACAACCGGTACTTTTTTCGTGTTGGCCTTGGCGAACATGTATTTCACACCCAGCAAGTTATTGAAGGCAGTTCGATAATCACCTTGGGCAATCGGCGTGTTCATTGAAAACTGACTGTTGCCAACGGATTGCGAGAATTTGCCCAAATAGCCGTTCTGCAGTGTGAGATATACTGAAGTGTCGTTTAAGCCGCTGTTAATTGGGAAATCGGTGTTGGTATTTGAATAATTGGCTAAATTTTGAATGTGCGTATTGTAGTGGTAACGAGGATTCATTGAAACTCGGAAGAATCCGGGCATTTTTTTGAGGTACTTTTGAGCACCACTAAAGTAATCGTTACTAAAGCGGGTGGCTAATCCTCGGTTCAGCTGTTGGAGTGCCAGCTTACTGGAGTGGGGACTGTAGATGCCGATGATATTGGCAGAAAGGTTCAGCATGAAGACTGTTGAAACCAGAACGACTTTAGTTGATCCTTTCCAATCAAAGATGAGACTGCAGAGGACCACGATGACTGTGAGGAGTAAGAATCCATAAACGATAAAATCGTGGGGCTGTAGGTTCATTAAAAACCCGCCAAATGCCCAGACGACAACGATTAGGGCAATTGATGCCCAGCTGAACCAGGCAATGTCTTGTTTGGTAAAATCGCTAATGTGTTCAATGAAGACCATGGTTGCAAAACCAAATAGAATGTTCACCAGGAATACCCAGCGGTTGGAAGGCGTTGAAATGGCGTTCATGATCGCACCTACAGCTGGTAACATGATGCCAACAAGCATGGTCATCAAAGCAACGTTTGGCCACAGGTAACGTTTAAAGTGTCTTAACATGTACACAAGTCCGAGGAAGGATAAACCGGAAATGCCAATGACCAGCCAGAA
This sequence comes from Lentilactobacillus otakiensis DSM 19908 = JCM 15040, assembly GCF_001434145.1. Taxonomy (GTDB): domain Bacteria; phylum Bacillota; class Bacilli; order Lactobacillales; family Lactobacillaceae; genus Lentilactobacillus; species Lentilactobacillus otakiensis. The sequence continues at coordinate 35,688 of NZ_AZED01000005.1, forward strand.
GTTCATCGCCCGACCGGTTGGCAGAATTGCGCCAGGAATGTCTAAATAATATTGTGGTGGGAAGAAGAGCATGCCATTGGCAAAATTATCATTTAGCCGAGTCGACCCCATTGCCAAAATGATCGTTGGCAAAAAGACAATTGCAGACATCCCGAGGCCGATAATTGCGGATAAAACTAATTTTCCAAAAGATTTTAACGGTTCGAAGTCAGCCCATTTTCTTAAACTGAGCATTCTGATGATGACATAGGCAATTGAACCAAAGCCCAGAATCCAGGCAAAGTAGAAATTGCTCAAAAAGACCATGAAGACTGCAAATATGAGTGGCAGCCACGACTTATTGTGTAAGACTCGGTCGATGCCGTAACACAGCAGTGGGAAGAAAATCAACGGTAGGATGAAGAATGGGTGATGAAGAGCGGTTGCCAATGCATAACCATTGAAGGCATAGGCCAAGGAACCGATGATTCGACTACTTTTTTTGAATTTGTATGATGATGCCCACAGCATGAAGCTCAAGCCTGAGAAGTACATTCGCAAAAATACAAGGAATGCAAAGACATTTTCAATTTGGCTCTTTGGAAATAATGCAATCAGATAATTAAATGGGTCACCAATCACATAATATGCAAGATTGGTCAATTGATCGGAGCCTAAACTGATGTTCCAAGCCCAGTGGGTAAAACCACCACTGGGGTTGTGCAGGAACGTTAATATCATGTGACGGAGTTGGAGCAAAATGGGATAATGCTGAGCCATTCCGTCCAGTTCCCAAATCATTGATCTACCTGTTAAGAACAAGCAACCGACTAAAACACAGATCAGCGCGGTAAATAGCACCGTGTATGTGATCCAAGCTGGTGTTTTTTGCCATAGCTTTTTCACTTGTTAGATCCCCCTTAAACTTGATATGTCTAAATCGTCTCTATATGTAAAAAGACTGTTCGCAAAACAAATGTCTTGTCACAGTCTTATTGAAGTTTCAAAAATTAATGATCTTCATTATCTTGTTCATCATTGTTGGTCTTTGAAGATGGCTTATGCTTGGTAACTTCGAACCAGTTGATAAACGAGTTTTGATATTGAACAATCTTAAAGTCAAAGTTTTCAAATGAGATAACATCGCCAGCCTTAATATCTGGATAATTATCCAAGAAATATCCGGCCAAAGTAACGGCATCCGAATTGGTGAATTCGGGGAAGTCTGCGTCGAAATAACGCTCAAAGTCATGAGTTGTTAATTTTCCGTTGACTTGGAAAGAGCCATTGGGTTGCTTAAAGATATAGTCGGTAATGGAAGGATCAATTTCATCTCGAACAGTTCCGAACAACTCTTCATAGATATCCTTGTCAGTGATGATTCCTGAAGTACCACCATATTCATCGACAACCACCACAATAGGTGTCCGTTTTTGAATCATCTGGTGGAGTACATCGGTAATTGGTGTCATCTCAGGGGTGGTGGTAATCTCTCTGAGAAGTCGGTCGATTTTAATTGTTGGATTGACTTGGGATTGACGAATCAAATCGTAGTTATAAACGTAACCCAAAATTTTATCCTTATCACCATTGGCAACAACGGGAATTCGACTGAACTTCTGCTGGAGGTAAACCTGAACGGCTTCTTTAACGGTTGTCGTAATATCGATGACGACCAATTGAGTTCTGTCGATCATGATATCCTTGGCAACCTTGTCATTTAACTGAAAGGCTCGTTGCATGTATAAGTAGTCGTTTTGTTCCAGAGCACCGCTCTTAACGGCACTTTTAGAAAGACTGAGGATTTCAGCTTGTGAAAATGACTCGTCATTTTCGTTGGCAACTTTTAATCCCATCATCTTGACGATTCCATTTGCGGAAATATTAAGTAACCAAACAAATGGATAGAACATGACGTGGAAATAATGCAATGGCGTACTGATGAATGAAAGTACCTGCATTGGCATATCAATACTGATGTTTTTTGGAACGATTTCTGTTAAAACCACTTCCAAATAAGTCAGGATGATGATCCCCAGTACAGCACCCACAGCGTGAGCCGCAGTTGGATCAATTGGTGAATTATGAATTTCCATAATGTCAACCAAAATGGTTACCACAAATGATTCACCCAGATAACCTAAGATAATACCAGCCAAGCTGACACCAACTTGGGTCGTTGAAAGGTATTCATTTAGGTTGGTAACCATGTGGAGTTGCCGGTTAAGCTTTTTGAGACCTTTGGCTTGTTTGCCTTTTGTTTCAATTAGTTTCTTTTTGCGCTCGTCCAATGCACTCGGGCGTGTTTGTACCAAAGCAAACTCACTTGCCACAAAGAATGCAGCAAAGAAAAATGTAACGATGACAATAATTAGATTAGTCAGTATCTGGCTATCGTCCAAAATTCGATTCCTCATTTCACAAATTGAATATAGTAAAAACAATCATAATCTGCAATCTACAGATTACTTTTCATTATACGCTCGTGCAAGGTATTTTTTAAGTGATTTAGAATATTATTGATCAGAATAGTCGTTTTTCTTAACTTTTAGGTTAAATCAGTGCTAGCATTAAGGTAGACCAAAATAAAGGGGATGTTATTATGGCTGAAAAAGTAAGAGAAAGTGCTGCCGAAAAGAAAGCCGATGCAGAAGAACGCGACAATGATAAAAAGCTCGTCTACACTGACGATCAAGTTAAAAAAGCAGTTGATCTGATTAACGAACAGGGATACGTGACCAAAAAAGATATTCCAGAAATGGATGACGATGACTGGTCAAAGGGATTCGCTGATAAAATTGATGACGTATTTAAAGCAAGCGACAAGGACCCATACATCTATTATGAGAAGTTTGATTTTGCCGGTGGTGAAATTGACACTTTCATTTGGAACATGGATGTCATTAAGACCCGTGACGATGCTTTGAAGAAGTTGGCAGACGTTTTGGGCAAGAAGATTGTTCGTTAATCTTTTGAATTAAACACTTGGTAAATTTAACAATCCAGTTAAGATTGCGAATTTTGCCAACTAAAAAATCGAGTAGCCGTTTTGGCTGCCCGATTTTTTTATAATGCCATCATGAGTGCGAACACGATCGGAATCGTTGCCAGACTTAAAATCGTTGATAAACTCATCAATGCCACCGCAGGACTGGTATCCCCATACGCCTGCAGTGTGAACAAAACCACCAGGCCGGCAGTTGGACAAGCGGCCATTAAGACGGTGGTGTCCAAGGCCACACCGGAGACGGTAAGCGCCTGGAGGATGAACATCGCCACGATCGGGAATAGTAAATTCCGAAAGAAAATTGCCAGCCACAAATGCCAGTCGATGAGTTGGCGGCTGATTCGAATATTGCCCAAACTATTACCAATGACGATCATCGATAACGGCGTGTTGATTGAACTGACGTAGTGAATGACACGATCAACCGGCACAGGCATCCGAAAAGACAATAGGAAAATCGCCAGTCCCAGAAAAATCGCAATGATATTTGGATTAATGATGATTTCTCTGAAGTTCTGCCAGTGGTCAGTTTCTTTTTTTGACGTTTTGAAGAGGGAAACCCCATGTGTCCAACTAAAGATGTTGAAACCTGCCAGCGAAGCAACCGCGAAGAACACCCCGGCATTGCCGAACAAAGCACTTGTCAGTGGGATGCCCATGAACCCCGCATTGGAATAGATACTGCCATACTTGGTAATTCGCTGGAGATTAATGTTGCTGATGCGGCCAAAAGCAAATTTGGCGATGATAATTTCGATTATGTAAAACAGGAAGATGCCGATGACGACCAGCATCAACTGTTTCATTCGAGCTGCAGAATAATTTTGCTCGAAGGCCCCGATGATCAGGCAGGGCGAAACTATATATAGAAGAATATTTGTTAGATCATTGGATGTTTGGGTGTGCATGAACCCAACTTTATTGATGAGAACACCAATTAACATCAGAACAAACATCAAAATAATTTGATTCGTAAGTTGACCAAGGGCCATGCCATCACTTCCTTATAAAGTTCGAAACTTTATTCACGAGTTTTAAAGAACATCACGCATTGCTCCTCACAACTTAGTATTGTTTCCCCAGTTCATATACCAGCTCAGGTTCATTTCCGGTTCGCTGGTTCTTATTCATGACATCAATCATGCTCATTTCATCGTCATTCAGTTCGAAATCCAACGCCGTATTTTCTTTAATTCTGGCGGGTGTTGCTGACTTGGGGATGATTGAGATGCCTCTCTGCAGATCCCAGCGCAAAATAATTTGAGCAGGGGTTTTGCCATGGTGCTTAGCCATTTTATCGAGCATTGGGTTATCGAGGACGACGCCTCTTCCCAACGGACTCCAAGCCTGGGTGATGATCGACATCTTCTTGTCGAAATCAAGCATTGGCTGCTGGGTCAAGTAGGGATGGGTTTCAATCTGATTGACTACTGGCATTTCATCCGCTTGGGTCTTCAGTAATTCCAACTGTGAACGAGTGAAGTTGCTGACACCAATTGATTTGGCCTTACCCTGTTTTTTTAATTCTTCCATTGCCTGCCAAGTTTCAAAGAAATGGTCGGCAACCGGCCAGTGGATTAGTAGCAAGTCAACATAATCGGTACCCAATTGTTGAAGCGAAAAATCGGTACTATTGATGGTCAGGTCGTGTCCCTGATTCATTTCGCTAACCTTGTCAATAATGAAGACATCTTCTCGGCGGGCGACTTTCTTAATCGCATCACCCAACATTTTCTCATTACGATAAAGTTGTGCGGTATCAAACATTCGATAGCCACTTTCGTAGGCAGTGGTAATGGATTGATTCATCAAATCTGGATTGTCTAGTTTGTAAGTGCCAAAGCCCAATTGTGGCATTTCATGGCCATCGGCGAGTTTATAGGTACTTTTATCTGGTTGAAACATTTCATTTCCCCCTTGCGCGTTAGTTAGATTTATTTTAGCATACCCGCAAGTCAATGTTTGACAACGTTTTCCAGCAAATTCATAAAAATAGTATAAACTTGATGTGAAGGGTCTAAATAAATGTGATTTTTCCAGTATATTTTGTACAATTATGGTAAAGCGAGGTGTTAATAGATGGCAGAGGTAAACATTGCAAACGTCGATCCTGATGTTGGGCTGAGCGATAGTCAAGTTCAGCAGCAGGTCCGCGATGGCAACCAAAATACGGGTGAGGAATCACTGACTCGGAGCGTTTCTGATATTCTTCGAGACAACACATTTACACTCTTCAACCTGATTAACGTGGTTCTAGGTGCCCTGGTGTTTTATACCGGCAGCTACAAGAACCTGCTATTTTTGGGGATTGCCTTCTTTAACACCGCTATTGGGATCATTCAAGAAATTCGGTCAAAACGCCAAGTTGATAAAATGGTACTCTTGGCTGAAGGTAAAATTAATGTTTTGCGTAATGGCCAGGAAATGCAGATTCGTTCTGAAGATATCGTTTTGGGCGACATTATTCAACTTGGCCGTGGCGATCAAATTCCGGTTGACGGGGTTGTGGTCCGCTCACGCGGGATCGAAGTTGATGAATCGCCAATTACTGGTGAGTCGGAAACAATTTCGAAAAATATCGGGGATGTCTTAACCTCAGGCACCTATTTAGTTGGTGGCTCCGGTAAAATGCGGGTCACCAAGGTTGGCTCAGACACGTTCGTTAACCATCTGTCCAGTGAAGCCAAGCAGGGTGAAGACACCTCGAGTATTCTATTAAATACGATTAATCGCATTATCAAAGTGTTGACTTATGTCATCATTCCGCTGGGAATTATTTTGTTCGTTGCCAAATTATACGGTGGCACTGGCATCAATCGGGCCATTCTCGGTTCGGCTGCCGCAATGATTGGCATGATTCCAGAGGGACTGGTACTGTTGACTTCGATGACGCTGGCAGTTTCTGCGATGCATTTGGCACGTAAGAAAACTTTAGTTCGAGATTTACCGGCGATCGAAACACTTGCTCGTGTTGATGTTATTTGTTTGGACAAGACCGGGACAATTACGAGTGGTAATTTGAAGTTTGTTAAAGCCATTCCGATGATGGCCGATGTTCCCGCCGAGGAAGTTGAAAAAGTAGTCGCTGGGATTACATATGGAACCGGTGACAGTAACGAAACCGCCAACGCGATTAAGGATGCGATTGACGATCCTGAACTAAAAACTGAAAAGATTATTCCATTTTCTTCTGATCGCAAGTGGAGTGGAGTTGGGCTTAGTGACGGCCATGACTACGTTTTTGGGGCACCACAGTTTATTTTCGAACATTTGGATGCTGACGTTCAGGCTGAAATCACCAAGAATGCTAAGAAAGGTTACCGTGTTTTAGCCGTCGCTCAAGTCGATAATTTGGATCCCCGCAAAGCACTTCAGACACCAAAGCTGATTGGCCTGGTATTGATCTCTGATGTGATCCGCCCCAATGCAGCCAACACTTTCCAGTATTTCCACAATCAAGATGTGACTATTAAGGTGATCTCAGGGGATGATCCCACTACTGTTTCGACGATCGCTCAACAAGCCGGGGTCCAAAATGCTCAAAATAGTATCGACATGACCACTGTCAAAGATGATGATAATTTTGGCGAAATTGCGGCCCAAAATACCGTCTTCGGTCGGGTGACCCCTGATCAAAAGAAGCGATTGATTGCCGGTCTTCAAGAACGAAAGCACACCGTTGCCATGACCGGTGATGGCGTTAATGACTTGCTTGCATTGCGTCAGGCTGACTGTGGTATTGCGATGGCTTCTGGTAGTGAAAGTACTAAGAGTATCGCTGACTTCGTACTGATTAATTCTAATTTTGATGCGATGATCGACGTCTTAAAAGAGGGGCGTCGGGTTATCAATAACATCGAGCGGGTTGCTTCTATGTATCTGATTAAGACAATGTATTCGGTTGCCTTGTCATTTATCTTCGTTTTCTTCGCAATGGGTTATCCATTTGAACCCATCCAGTTGACACCAATCACCTCGTTGATGGTGGGAATTCCATCATTCTTCCTGGCATTGGAACCGAACTTCCACAAGATTACTAACCAATTTATGAAACAAGTCCTAATTATTTCAACACCGGCGGCGATCTGTATTGTCGGCTACGTCATGCTGATTGAGGTCATTGGGCTATTCTTTGGCTTGAAGTACGAATTCACTTCAACTCTGTGTGTTCTGCTGACCGGAGCCATTTGCTGGCTGGCGTTGGTTATGGTCTCTCGGCCGCTTAACCGACTAAAAATTGGCTTGGATATTTTGGTGCTGGTCGCATTTTTGGCCATCATCATCTTCTTCAACAACATTTTCTCGCTGGTATCCTTCTTCGATAAGGATATCTGGTTATATGCAATTCCGTTGATTGCCACGGCCTATCCGCTTTATATGTTCATGCAAGGTGTGATTGCGACGGTCCTCAACCAACGAGAGAAGAAGCGATTAGCCAAACAGGCTGAAAATCAATAAGCATTGAATGACGACTCGATAATTTGATGAGTTGTCTTTTTTATGCCTCATCTCACCTAGTGCTATAAACTAGCTAACGTGGTATAATAAACACGAAGGAGTGATAACATGGCATACAACGAAGAACAATATGAACAGTGGGAACAAAGACTCAAACTGGTGGAGTTGCCACTGTGGGCAGATTTACCTAAATTTGAGTTGTACATGGATCAACTCGTCGCACTGGTGAACGAAACGCTGGGACCAATTGGGATTGATAAAGTCACTCCGGCGATGATCAACAATTACGTTAAGAACAAAGCCATCATGGCGCCGGTTAAGAAGAAGTACCAAACCATGCAGGTAGCTGACGTCATCTTAATTAGTTTATTGAAGCCGGCATTTTCACTGGAAACAATCCGTCATGGGATCGACCAGGTCACAGCAAACATCTACCCGCAGCAGGCCTATGACACATTCATCAAGAGATTATTATTCTCGTTTAAGAATATGGATAGCCGAAACAGTCGCGCGTTGGAAGAGAAAAATCTCAACGATAAATTGATGCAGGTGGCCGTCAACGTGATTATCGACAGAATTCAATCTGAAAAGCTTTTATCGATTATTCAAAAGCCACTGACTAAAATATCTAAATAATCAGAAGTCGTGAAACCATTCACATATAAATAATGGAACCGCTTTCATAAAAAAAGGACTTGTTTAACAAGCCCTTTTCTTTTTGTTTATTGATACATCAGCCTGCAAGCACTTACAAAAAATAAATTGTGATTTTTTGAACAAAACTGTTTACATTTTTAAAATACGTGATATTATTAATCTTGTGAAAAAGATAACAAAGAACAAACAACCAACAAACTTTTCATTGGAGGAAAATCAATGATTGATAATAAAGTAAAAGAAACCAAAGCAGCAAAGACCGACTCAACTGATGTTGAAGCTGTCATCAACGGATTAGTTTCAAAGGCTCAAAAAGCCTTGGAAATTATGGACTCATTTGACCAAGAAAAAGTCGACCACATTACCCACCAAATGGTAATGGCCGGCCAAGACAAACATATGGATCTCGCACTCATGGCCTATGAAGAAACCGGCCGTGGGGTTGCCGAAGATAAAGCAATTAAGAATATGTACGCTACTGAAGAAGTATGGCACAGCATTCGCGATCACAAGACCGTTGGCGTTATCAAAGATGATAAAGAACGTCAATTGATTACCGTTGCTGAACCTCTGGGTGTTCTTGCCGGAATCACACCAGTTACCAACCCAACTTCAACAACTTTGTTCAAATCAATTATTTCGATGAAGACTCGAAACCCAATCATCTTCAGCTTCCATCCTCAAGCACTGAAGTCATCAATCGCTGCTGCCAAGATCGTCCGTGATGCTGCGATCGCTGCCGGGGCTCCTGAAGGATGTATCCAATGGATTGAAGAACCAAGTATTGAAGCAACAACTAAGTTAATCAACCACCCCGGCGTTGCAAGTACCCTTGCTACTGGTGGCCCAGGCATGGTTAAGGCAGCCTACTCAACTGGAAAGCCTGCTTTAGGTGTTGGACCTGGTAACGGCCCTGTCTATATTGAAAAGACTGCTAACATCCTGCGTGCTGTCAACGATTTGGTTCTCTCAAAGACCTTTGATAACGGAATGATCTGTGCCACTGAAAACAGTGCAGTCATCGATACCGATATCTACGCTGAAGTTAAAAAAGAATTAGTTAAAAACGGTGTCTTCTTTGTTGAAAAGAAGGACCAAGACAAGTTGGCTGAAGCAATGTTTAACCCTAAGACTGGTGGCGTTAAGGGCCCTATCGCTGGTAAATCAGCAAAGGTCATCGCCAAATTAGCTGGTATCAAAGTTCCTGACAACACCAAAGTTTTAGCTGCCGAAATTACCGGCGTTGGGCCTAAATACCCATTATCAGCTGAAAAGTTAAGCCCAGTGATCTCTGTATATAAGGTAAAGAACCATGAAGAAGGTTTCAAGAAGTGTGACGAATTACTTCACTTCGGTGGAATGGGACACACTGCCGGCATCCAGACTTTGGATGACGACTTGGCACTTGAATTTGGTAAAGAAATGAAGGCAGCCCGAGTTCTGGTTAACACACCAGGCGGCTTCGGTGGTATCGGTAACCTTTACAACGAAATGACACCATCATTGACTTTGGGTACAGGTTCATGGGGAGCTAACTCTATTTCTCATAACGTAACTGACTATGACCTTTTGAACATCAAAACTATCGCAAAGAGACGAAATAATATGCAATGGATTAAGTTACCTCGAGTTTACTTTGAAAAGACTTCAGTTCGTTATCTCATGGACATGCCTGGCATCAACAAGGTATTCATCGTAACCAGTCCAGAAATGGTAGAATTTGGCTACGTCGACAAGGTCCTTGATGAATTGAAACGCCGTCCAAACCCAATCGAATACTCACTGTTCTCAGGTGTTGAGCCAGACCCAACCACTGACACAGTTGAAAAGGGTGTTCGTCAAATGAACGCATTCAAACCAGACACAATCATTGCCCTTGGTGGTGGTTCTCCATTGGATGCTGCCAAGAACATGTGGTTATTCTACGAAGACCCTAAGACTAGTTTCTTCGGTGCTAAACAGAAGTTCATCGATATCAGAAAGCGGGCATATCGTTTCAACAAGCCTAAGAAGGCTCAAATGATCGCGATCCCAACCACTTCAGGTACCGGTTCAGAAGTTACTCCGTTCGCTGTTATCACCGACTCAAAGACTCATGTTAAGTACCCATTAGCTGACTATGCTTTGACTCCTGATGTTGCCATCGTTGACCCACAGTTTGTGGAAACTGTACCAAAGGGTAACATTGCCGCTTCTGGATTGGATACTTTGTGCCACGGAATCGAATCATTCGTATCAACCATGGCATCTGACTACACCCGTCCATTGTCATTACAAGCAATCAAGTTGGTATTTGATAACTTGGCTGATTCATACAATGGCAATATGCATGCCAAGGAAGAAATGCATAACGCCGCAACCTTAGCAGGTATGGCATTTGGTAACGCATTCCTTGGAATCAACCATTCAATCGCCCATAAACTTGGTGGTAAATTTGGCTTAACTCATGGGATTGCCATCGCAATCACGATGCCACATGTTATTCGTTACAACACTAAATTACCAGAAAAGATCGCCGTATGGCCTAAGTACGAGTACTTCCGTGCTAACAAGGACTACGCAGAAATTGCTCGTTATGTTGGTATTCAAGGTAAGAACGACGATGAATTAATCGAAGGATTGGTTCAAAAAATTATCAAGTTAGCTCATGAAGTTGGCGTAACCTTAAGCTTGAAGGCTTGGGGCGTAGACAAAGCCAAATTCGACGCAGCCGTTGACCGTCTTGCAGTATTAGCATACGAAGACCAATGCACGACAGCTAACCCTAAGGAACCTTTAATCGCAGATCTGAAGCAATTGATGATTGACGATTATGAGGGAACGAATGTGGAAAAGTAGTGAGCGGAACAAACCGTTTAGCATTATCTAAATAAGCAAAGATTCCCAGTTGCGTCGGAGCTGTCCTCAAAGGCAGACTAACCCAGAAAAGATGCTTAAATATCCAATCTAGTGTAGTAAGTTTGTCCAATATCTAAACACAAAATCAACCCTATTAATTGATAAAAGCCGTTAGCCACGAATTGTGTGGCTAGCGGCTTTTATCGGTTATGCGGTAGGGATCAGGGTCGTCGGAGCTGTCCTCAAAGGCGGTCTACACTGGTGCAGAGGCTTAAATATCCAAAGGAATTTGTAGCATTGACAACACAATAAATTAGAACTGTCAGATCACCAATACCCCAGTTCCGTGATGACTCACAGTACTTGAGTATTTTTAATTGAATCCTTTTCAGTGCATGCAACAGCCAATTCAACGATACTTAATATTATACTTTTCCTGCATTTCACGAGGAATGGGAATACTTGGGTCTACAAACGGATTATTTTGGTGGTGATATGCGAAATGTTTGCGCTAATTTCATAAATCGGTAAGTTGGTTCTGATAAGCAAGACTTTTGCAGCTTGAATCTTCAATCCTAGCAGATGCTGAAGGGGGGTGGTATTCAAATCCCGTTTAAATTGTTGGGTGAGATACGCGTTTGAGACCTCAAAGTGTTCGGCAACGTTTTTAATGGATAGATCAACCGACATGTTGGCACGGATCCATTCCAATGCTTGGCTGACTAGTGTTGATGGATGAGCGTTAATCGATTTGCGGTGGTATTCAACGTTTAATTTAGCTAAGATGGTAGTCGTCAGCAGATTTAATGGTAGCTGATTAGTCGTTCTGTCCAGTTCCATATTCATGAGCTCGCTCAATAAAATCAGAATATCGCCATTGTCCTTAATCCGAAATTGATTTGGAAAGATCAACTGGTCTTTTGAACCATCAGTGGGAGAATCAACAACTTTGTAATCACAATAAAAATGCAGCCAATAAAAATTGATTTGTTGAGTCATTGTTCCGTTACCAGTTACCTTTGCGTATGGTGGAACTAGCAGAACATCACCGGGTTTGAGGATAAACGGGTGGTCATTAACGAGAATGGATAACGTTCCTGTTTGTGGCAATATTAATTCAAAATCGGCTTGATGTGCGTTAACGGGATGCTCCCAAGTGCCGTCAAATGAAAATTCACCGATAAAAAATAGAAAAGCGGGCTTAGAAATGTCTAATGCTAGATAACTCACGATGAATCACCTCTTAAAAAGTGCGACTAATTATTAAAAATTGTGGATTCTAAAATACAGATTAAACGCCTAAAATACAGAGGTCAAGCAATGTGCCCCAACTTATTTCAACGGATAAAATGTGATGAAGTTGTCGGTGAAGTGCACAATTTTTTATAAGGATGGAATACGAATATGAAAACCAAATTTCAATCGATCGTTTTAGTGCTGATTGGTTTTGTGTTGGGGTGTAATGAATTTATTATTGTTGGAATATTATCAGACGTCAGTCGGACTTTCAGTGTGTCAACATCGCAAGCCGGCTTTTTGGTAACGTTGTTTGCTTTGATATACGCATTTTCAACGCCGGTAGTGAACACAATTATCAGTCAGTTTAACCGGTTCAAAGTTTTGGTGGTTTTGATAGTAATCTTTATTGTTGGTAATACTTATACGGCTCTGGCACCATCTTTTAATCAGCTGATTATCTCCAGAGTGCTCACGGCACTAACGGCAGGACCGATCATCTCACTGGCGATGTCTTTTGCGACCGTCATCGTTTCGATTGAAAAGCGGCCAATGCTGGTATCTTGGATTTTTTCTGGATTTAGCATTGCCTCGGTTGTCGGAGTTCCAGTTGGAACATTAATTGCCAATACAACTAGTTGGCGGTATTCATTCATATTAATTACTGTTATTGGGATCGCCTGTCTTGCGGCTGTTATTTGGCTGCTGCCAAAACACATCAGGCAAACCAAGAGTTCACTCATGCGCCAACTGGCAATCGTTCGCGATCGGCGGGTGATTATCGGGTCAGCCTTGGTCATGTGCAATTTAGCAGGAACCTACGTTGTTTATACTTACTTACAACCGATTTTAACGGAAATGATGAAATTCTCCGTGGCATCACTTGGTTTGATACTAGCGATTTATGGTGTTGCTTCAATATTCAGTAATCAATTTTCCGGGTTCCTTGCCAGCCATGGCAGTCTATCTCGAATGCCACTCGTCTATGTGATTCAATCATTAGTATTTCTGACAATGCCGTTTCTGATTCACTCTCAGTTACTTGGCTTCCCACTCTTGTTGATTATGGGGATGGCGATGTATCTACTAAATGCTCCCATCCAAATTCATTTTATGCAGATTGCAGAATCTGATTATCCTCAATCGATGGTATTAGCATCGTCGTTTAATTCAATCTTCTCGAATTTAGGTATTTCAGTTGGGTCCGCAGTAGGATCGGCCTTCCTATTAACTGCCGGTTTGTCCAGTCTGGGGATCGGTGCAGCAGTATTTGCCATTGCATCGCTCGGGTTGGTAACTTATTTAGTTAGGATCACTCATCGTTTTAGCAAAGCAGCTAAAAATGATGTGGTATAAGGCACCATTTTAATTGTCACTAATTAAACATGTAAGGTTCTAGTTACTAAAAAACTGTCACTATTTCATTGAAAATGTGCCCCAAATCACTTCTGAATTCGCTTACAATATAAGCTATATTATGGATATTGCTTTTTGGATATGAAAGGACAATTCAAATGACAAAGCCAACTGCAACAACTAATCTATCAATTAATCAAGTTAAAATCACATCTGATTTTTGGAAGAGATACCGCGATTTAGTCGCTAACGTGGTGGTCCCATATCAGTATGAAACAATCAGCGACAAAAATGATACGACAATTGGTGACGATGCATTTACTGATAAGGAAGCTTATCAAGACGGCTTGCAAAGCCACGCCATTGAAAACTTGAAGATTGCTGCCGGCATCAGCAAGGGTAAACACGTCGGCATGAATTTCCAAGATACCGACGTTTATAAATGGCTGGAAGCAGCAGCTTATACGCTGCAATACCATCCAGATAAAGACTTACAAGCTGAAACTGACGCGGTCGTTGATTTGATCGCTAAAGCTCAACAACCTGATGGTTATCTTTCAACGATTTTTCAAATCAAATTTCCCGAAAGAAAGTTCAAACGGCTCCAACAATCTCATGAATTATATTCAATGGGACACTATATTGAAGCCGGAGTTGCCTATTTTGAAGCAACTGGCAATCAAAAAGCCCTAGACATTGCAGAAAAGATGGCGGCTTGTTTAGAGGACAACTTTGGACTTGAAGATAATAAGATTCACGGTTATGGTGGCCATCCTGAAATTGAATTGGCATTAATGCGACTTTATGAAGTCACCGGAAAAGAAGAATATTTGAATCTGACGAATTACTTCATTCGCCAACGCGGTCAGGATCCCGATTTCTTTGACAAGCAAAACGAAGCCGACGGTTGGGATAATGCTTTTTGGCCAGACCTGAATACGATTGGTAACGAATATTATTACGCAGATAAACCCGTGACGGAACAGACCGATGCTCATGGACACGCCGTGCGTTGTGTATACTTGGCAACCGGATTGGCCCATCTTGCTTGTGTAACTGGCGATCAAGACTTGAAGGATGCTGCTCAGAGGATTTGGAATGACATTGTCAAGAAGCAAATGTATATCACTGGTAATGTTGGTCAAACATCTACCGGAGAGGCTTTTACCTTTGACTACGATCTGCCAACCGACACCGACTATGGTGAAACTTGTGCTTCGGTTGCAATGACTTTCTTTGCCCGTCAGATGCTTGCCGGTGACTTTAAAGGTGAGTATGGTGATGTAATCGAAAAGGAAATCTACAATGGCGCTTTGAGTGGTATGGCATTGGATGGGACTCATTATTTCTATGTCAATCCGTTGGAAGTTAATCCTAGCGAATCTGAAAAGAATCCGGATAAGAAACACGTCTTGCCACGTCGTCAAGCTTGGTTTGGAACGGCTTGCTGCCCATCAAATATCACCAGATTGATTGCATCGATGGACCGTTACCTGTATGAAATTAAGGACAACACAATCTTTGCCCATCAATATATTGCTAATTCCACCACTTTTAGTGATGGTATCCAAATTGATCAGGACAGTAATTTACCATGGGATGGTACTGCAAACTTTGAGATTACCAATCCAAACAATGTTCATTTCAATTTTGCGGTTCGAATTCCTAATTGGAGCAGAGACTCATTTAAAATCACCGTCAATGATCAAGTGATTGATGTAGACGGAAAAGATGGCATTGTTGTCGTTCCGATCACGGACGAAAAAACATCGATTGAAGTTGTATTGGATATGAAGACTAATTTGATTTATGCCAACGCTAAGGTTCGTGCAAATGCTGACGATGTTGCGGTTCAACGTGGCCCAATCGTCTATTGTGCAGAACAAGTTGACAATCCTGGTAATCTTTGGAATTACCAGCTTGATACAGTTCCAAGTTTTGACTTTGCCTACCAGGAAGGCCTTTTGAATGGCGTTGGTGTCTTAACGACTAACGATGCAACCAAGGTCGAAACAGAGCCCGACTCGGAAAGCTTGTATCAGTTCAACCAGGCCCCTAGAAGAGCGTCGACCAAGTTAACCCTGATCCCATATTATTCATGGGCTAACCGGGATGAAGGCCAGATGAGTGTTTGGCTTCACAAATAGACAGTTATCTACGGGGAATCGTCTGCCTCAAAGATAATAAGTCACTTAAATAATTAGTTGATATGTACTTCTTTAACGGCATGACCCATGTGACACAGGGCCATGCCGTTAAGTGTTTTCTGACAATTTCAAGATATGACGTTTTTTAGACAATAGTTGACACTCATTTTCCAAAAGCCCATAAACTATCCCTCATGATATGCTATACTTTTCCATGTAAAGAAGCATAATAAAACGGAAAAAGGTGAAAAGCCTTTACAGCCCCTTCGCTACTGTAAGATTGACTACGCCGTCGTAACTCACTGGGTAAAACTGGAAAGAGGACGGTGTTAGGTAGATATCGAGTCAGGATACGCTTGTTATGCCGATTGCAAAGCTTCTTAGGGTCGGCTTTGTCAATTAATAGCGTATCTCTCGGATATTTTGTATGCTCAAATTCAATGTCTGAATTTAGGTTATTAGTGATTGAGAAACGGCCCTGGCTAGTTAAACTAGTCGGGCTTTTTTGTTGTGTTCATTTTTGGTTGAGGGTTTCATCACTATTTAATGATTTGGAGGAGAGCAGACGTATGAAGAAGAAACAGTTGATTTATTGGATATCCCTGGTAATGGGGATGTTCTTGCTAGCGATTGGTGGCGGCAACTTTGCCAAGGCCGATACCGCGGCAAACGTCGATTCGGCGATCGTGACCGGCGTGAAGCTGACCGCACAAAAAGACACATTGGATGCTTGGGATGCCGCCATTTTGGCAACCAGCGACGGCGGCATTACCGATGCTCAAGCAGATAATGCCTATCAGGATATCGTTACCACGAATGGTTTTTTAAGCGGAAACACCCAGAATTTAAGTGGTGTCTCAAACGTTGCCGGAGTTATCGGCCTGCGCGCACTGGATAAGGATCCAGCGAACGTTGAAAAGAAAGATTTGGTTGGCCAGGTGATTAACGATCCCCAAGCCAAAATTGATAAGCCAAGTTTGTACACTTTGGTGAACGATCTTGAAGCCCTAAGCACAGGCAGCTATGGCAAAACAAGTGAAGCTGCTCGCGCAACGTTGACTGCGAAAATTTTAGCTGACCGTGATGCCACATCCGGTATTTGGACGTCTACCTGGGGCGATGTTGACCTCACCGGACGGGCGATTCAAGCTCTCTCAATGAATATGAACCAGCCTGGGGTTCCGGCTGCCATTCAAAAAGCTGTCACCGTGGTTGAAAATAATTATTATCAGCAAAATGGTGGCTTTGGCAATAAAACCAACCAAGAAGACCAATACAACAACATTACCATGGTCAACGCCCTTGCGGCTGCTGGTGTGGATGTCTACACATCGCTGAATGGTAAACCTGGTTATGTGGCACCAGTTCAACGTTTGCTTGATCAAAAAGACATTTCTGCTGACAGTAATTCAATGCTGCTCCAACAAGCAACCTACACGCTGGAACAGGCCCGATTTACCAAGGATGGTGGTCAGGGATGGATCTTTGATTTTGCCAAAAACCCCACTTTCAGACCACGTGAACTAGCACAATTAAATGCTGCCGCGAATACGAAGCAGCAAGCGATTAACAATGATTCCCAGGCCTCGGCAGGTGATAAGGCCACTGCCATCAACACGATTAATCAAACACTTGAGAACTATATCACCAAGATTAATGCTGATACCACCAGTGAGGCAGCAATTGCGGATCGGGCAGTCGGGGTTGCCGAGATGAATAACGTGAAAGTCGTCGATTCAAGTGCCGAGTCTTCCAGTGCAACGACAATTAACAATAACTACACGACAATCATCAACAGTACACCAAGCGCCTCAAGTCCTTCAGCTGCATCCAGTTCGTCGACGACTACAACCGTTACCAAACCAACCACAACCAAGAAGTCCAAGAGTGCCAAGGGCTCAGTTGTCTATGGTTTAACAACCCTTAAATTGTATAAGAGCACTAATTTTACCAAACATAATCTTGCTAAGACTTACAAGAAACAGCATCGTACCAACCGACCGATGTTCTTAGTCCTTCGTCAAGTTACTAGTAAACAGGGGCATGCTGTATATCGTGTTAAAGACATGAAGAGCGGTAAAACCGGCTACATGTTGTCAGCTCGTAAATATTTAACCGGGGCTTACTATTCCGCAAAGGTTACTCGAGTAAAAGTGATCAACCCAAAAGGAATCAATGAATCTAACTATCTTGATTTAACGAATAAGAAGCAGCACGTTAAGAAGAACAAGTCATTATCCGTTCAAAAAGTCGTTGGGTATGGACACACTACCCGGTTGTTATTGACCAACGGGCGCTACATTTCAGCCAATAAAAAGTTGGTCATGGCAACCAAGATCGCCAAGACAAGTGGGCAGAATACGGATACCGTTGAGACGCCGGTTACACCGGCACCTTCGACTTCCAGCTCCTCGTCATCTACGACCACGTCAACCTCGACTAGTACAACCACCAATCCTGCCGGCACAAGTTCAAGTACCTCAAACGGTTCAAACAATACACCGACAAATGGTTCTGGAAACAATAGTAGTAATTCTGGTTCCAATACCAACCCAACCACTGAAACGGTGACTGTCAGCGTTAACGCCAACGGATCCGTGATTGCCAGTGGGAGCGTGACAGTTTCCAAGGGAGCGACTGCTTTGGATGCGCTCAATACGCTCGCAGCTCAACACGGTTTATCAATCACCACGGTCGGTTCCGGCATCACTGCTTATGTCAAAGGTATTAATGGCTACAACGCCGGACCTGCAGGTACTATGACCGGTTGGCTGTACTCGATTAATGGCAACCAGCCAAATACGTCGATCGGCGCTTATGTGGTTGCCAATGGTGATCGCATTTCCCTGAACTACAATAAATAAAGAGGTATTGATGATGAATAAATTAACCAAAAGTATTTTGGCATCCGTAAGTGCCGTGTTGATGACGGTCACGTTGACCACGAGTGTTGGCGCAGCGTCCATCCATAAGGCCGGTTCGGCAACCATTCATCGACGAACTGCACTCACGTATTCGTACGCTAAGAAGATGCTTAAAGAAAACAAAACCGGGTTATCCGGCAAAACCAGTTCCATATTCAGCCATAAATTATATTCGGAAACCGGCGCGGCTTCTGGCTATTCCGATTTCCTGCTGGGATTGAAGGGTAATCACTATAAATTTACGACTAGTGAAAAGAATCTACTGCGGAAGAATTTGGTTATCAAAAACAGCAGTACGGCTGCCACATTGGCCAACGCCGTCATGGCCGTTCAAGCAATGGGATTAAATGCCCAGAACTACAAGGCATATGGTCACAAGACAGGAATTAACCTGGTGTCACGATTGTACCGGACAAGTGTCAGCAATCAGACAGCCAGTTCGCAGGCGGAAACGCTGATCGCTGTTTCCATGAGCAGCAAATTCAAGCAGCCCAGTCATGCGAAATTTAGTAAGGCCAGCTTGAGTTACCGACTGGTTAAAGTTCAGCTGAAGAATCATGGCTGGACCTACAATAACGCCCAGGGTGCCAAGGATGCCGACACCACCAGCATGGTGCTGACTGGCTTATCACGAGGTAAGTCAAGCGCCAGCTCCATCGAATCAAGTATTCAAAAGGGGCAACAGTTCCTATATAGCCTTGCACAAAGTAACGGTGCCTTTGGATACACGTTTAACGGCAAGACGACGCCGAATGCCAACTCAACGGCAGAGGCGATTATTGCGCTGTCAAATAATTCAACAACGAAGAAGTATGTCAATGTTAGTCCAATGCGGTCGGGTCAAAAGGCCACCCCGCTGTATGCGGTGCTGACGTATGTGAATAAGACTGGGTCGATCAAAAATGCCACTAGCCAGCTGTATGGTGTTGGTCAGGTGAACTTGGCCGTGGCAGCTTATAAGGCTGCTTTGAAAGGACAGTCGGTTTACAACATTAATTAGTTAAAAATATATGATTAAAAAGGAGCCTTAGCAATGCGAGAAATCAAATTGCTAAGGCTTTTTCTGAAGATTTTCTAAATAATAAAAGATATACTAATTAATGAAGTGAATCTATGAACAATAGTCAATAGAAATTGTAAAAAGGAGTTTCCACATGATTAATGGACTAAGACAAATTCGCGGGTTCGTTCAAAAAGAACTCGGGTACGAAACAACCGGCCACGACTACACGCATATTGAACGGGTCGTTAGTTTGGCCAAACTGATTTTGAAGGGTGAGGATGCCGATGAAGCACTCGTCATTATTGCTGCTTACCTGCATGATGTCAGTGACGATAAGGTAACGACTAATCCTGCAGCCAAGCGCAAGGCGATTGCCAACGAATTGATCGGGGTTGGCTATGATGACGATTTTGTCAAAAAAGTCTTCGAAATCATTGATAACATGTCATACAGTGCCAACTTAAAGACGCATCATCAATTGTCGATTGAGGGGCAGATCGTCCAAGATGCTGACCGGCTTGATGCAATTGGCGCCATCGGAATTGCCCGAACATTTTACTTTGGCGGCCACTTCGGTGAAATTATGTATAATCCGCGGATCATGCCACGGACAGGAATGGATAAGGCTGAGTACCGTAAACGCGGCACGGTTATTAACCATTTTTACGAGAAATTATTCAAGCTGAAGGACCAGATGAACACGCCGACCGCCAAAAAAATCGCCGAACACCGCCAGCAGATCATGCAAGACTTTGTGGGCGAATTTGTCGACGAATGGAATGGGACTAAATAAAGCGAAATATGAGATTCATGATGACTGAAATGACGAGATTAAAAAGTGAAATCACGATAACTATCATCGTGAAGTGGCTCAATACGGCGAGCAGATCATCTTGGAGCGGCGTAATGGAAATAATTAAAGTGACTAAGATCAAAAAGATCACGGCCTGCCAGAACCCCTGCTTGGAATTATCAAAATCTGCAGAACTCAAGTCAAAGCCACCGATACAGATATTTGCGGCTACCACCAGAAAGATGACCATTGGCAGCCAGTTAAAGGTCGGCATCATGAAGCTCACTTGGCTAAAGGATTGCTGAGTGGAACTGATCAGCGATTGATAGACTTCCGGAATTGTGAATTTTGCCAAGAACAGAATTGATAAGCAGCACCCAAAGATTGGTGCCACACCAATGAATAAGTTGCCCATATTTTGATATAGGTTGCGCTTATTCCAAGTGTGGTGAACGTATCCGAGGGTGCTGTTTTCAGCTGTCGGAAAGCGCACCAGGCGAAACTGGTCGACGTGGTGGCCGAATACCAGCGCCATCAACAGGTGGCTGGCTTCGTGAATCATGATGCCAAGAAAGCCAAACCCAATTTGCCCACCGGTGCCGAATTGATTGGCGATCTGCTGCTTGGTACTCCGGTTGATTGCTGAAAGGAGGAAAATAAAAAGAAATGGCACTCCGATCACTAATCCGAGTACCAACCCAATATTGGTCAGAATATATTTGAGCATGCCATCATTCCTTTATGTCGGCAAACTTGCCGCCAATCAAGTCAACCATTTGCTGGGCGTCGACTTTAACCGAACGGCCAATTTGTCCGGACGAGACGATGATATCGCCCATCTCTTTGGCTTCTTGGTCAACGTAGATTGGATAATGGAACTTTTCCCAGATCCCGATTGGCGTGTTGGCGCCGTGTTGGTAACCGGTGGTTTTCAAAAGATCCTTTAATGGCACCAAGTTGACTTTCTTGTTGCCGGAAACCTTGGCGAGCTTTTTCTCATTCAAATGTTCGTCAACGGGAACGACGCCCACCACCGGCCCGGTCGTTTTGCCTGAGAACACCAACGTCTTGAAAATCTGGTGTTCGTCGGTATCCAAATGGTCAACGCTGATTTGTTCCACGTCGCCTTCTTTATGGGTCGGAAAGGCCATTTGAGTGAACGGAATCTTGTGTTTATCTAAAATTTGTTCAACTAAAGTTTTATGAACCTGATTCTTCTTTTTCTTTGACATTTCATAACACCTCAGAGATATTTTATCACAACCTGCGATATAATCTGTCTGAAGAAAAGAAGATAATCTGTTATACTTTATTTCAGCAGATCAATTTAACGATTTAATAAGGAGCACAAATGGCTGATTTAGTATATCGCAACATCATGAAGGATTTAAAGGAGCGCATCCAGGCCAACGAGTTTGCGTCAAAGAAGCTGCCGGATGAACGCAGCCTCAGCGAATCCTACGGTGTTAGCCGCAGTTCAATTAAACGAGCTTTGAATGTTTTGGCAAATCAGGGGATTATTTTCAAAAAACGGGGGTCAGGCACGTTTATTAATCCGCTGTACCAAAAGAATCAGACGATTTTTCAATATGAAGGTTCCAACTTGGGTGTTACCGACAGTTTTAAGAGTGATGGTCAAACACCACAGATTAAGCTGCTGGATTTTAAGGTGGTTCCGGCAAGTGAAGAACTCCAAACCGAATTGTTTCTCAATCCGGGTGAATTTGTATACGAAATTAAGCGACTGCGGTCATTTGACGACAAGCCATTCATGATCGAACAAGGCTATATTCCAATCAGAGTAGCACCCGAGTTAAACAGCGAAAGAGTGGAAGGCTCGATCTTCAACTATTTCGAAGACGCAACCGGCAATTCGGTTACCAAATCATTTATGACAATTCGGGCGGATCCGTCAACGGCAGAGGATCAAAAGCTGCTGGGCTTGAAGCCAGTGGAGCCGGTTGGTGTGATGGAAGGCATTTTCTTCTTAGATGATGGCACGCCATTTGAAGTTTCGAATATGCGAATTCATTATCAGTATTTAAATTACAATACGTTTGTAAACTTGGATGAGGACAAATAACATAGAGTGATCTCAAAGTAACCAAAACAACAAACAAATTCCACCAAACACAACAAAGGAGTGTGGTTCCCACGGGCTTTTACATTATGTTAATTTTGGTGTTCCTGGGCATTTTTAATTTAACCTATGGTTGGCGTCAAAAAAATCGTCCTGCAGTGAGAAATGTATTTATTTTTATTGGTATCTTAATACTGATTCTGGCAATTGCAGCCGCAACACCACAAGGCACGGACATTATTGAAGATGTACTTGGACAATAATACTTAAAAAAACGCAGCGAATCATAACTTGGTTCGCTGTATTTTTGTGAGCAAATTTACCAACCCTGACAACAAAAGCGCCTATTCTATAGATGGAAACTTCGAGTCTGATAGGGGGGGTGCTCAACATGGACAATCAACCAAACATTAAAAATCAATGGTGGATTTTCACCGCTATCGTATTGCTATCTTTCATGTCCACGTTAACCAGCAGCATCGTCAACATCGCATTACCAGTCATGTCGCGGGCGATGAGTGTGCCGACCTCACAAATTACATGGGTGGCCTCGAGCTACTTAATTGTGACTTGTATGTTCCTACTTCCATTTGGCAAGATGGGGGACTTGTTTGGTAAAGCTCGTGTCTTCAAAATCGGTACGATTATTTTCACGATTGCCTCGCTGTTATGCGGATTCAACCTGGGGTTCTTCTGGATTCTTTCAATGCGGGCAATTCAGGCGTTGGGAGCCAGCATGACCTTGAGCACAAACGCTGGCATCATTACGGAAACCTTTACGAAAGAGCAGCGGGGGCTGGCACTGGGCAGCTTTGGTTCAGTGGTGGCACTTGGCAGTATCGCTGGCCCTGGTCTTGGCGGCCTAATCTTGACTTATTTGCCTTGGAACTATATTTTTTGGGTCAACGTTCCAGTTGGTTTGATTGCTATTATTCTTGGCCAAATTGTTTTGCCGAAAGCAAAAAACAAATCAGAAGGCAAAGTCGATACGTTGGGGATGCTTGTTCTGATTTTGACTGCGGGCAGCTTGTTCATGGGATTAATTCTTGGTCAGCAACTCGGATTTATGAGTTTAATTTTTCTTTCGTTGATGATTATGACAATTATTTTGCTATTTGGATTCATTTATTTGGAAAAGCGGGCACCAAATCCTGTCATAAATTTTCATTTATTTAATAACGTCGATTTCTCATTGAGCCTGCTGGCAACCATTCTGGTTTATGGCATTAATTTTGTCGTCAACATTATCGAACCAATCTATTTGGAACAGAATCGGTTAATCAGTACTGACTTAGCTGGTCTGATTTTGATTAGTTTTCCAATCATTCAAATCATCGTCTCACCCTTTGCTGGTTGGCTGAGTGACAAATTCGGTTCGCACTTTATTGCGGCCATTTCGTTGGCAATGCTGATCATCAGCCAAGCTGGGTTGGCAACTGTGAATCACACTACTTCCCTTGGAATACTGTGTGTTTGGCTCGGCTTCGTTGGTTTGGGTAACGGATTATTTCAGGCACCAACCAACGTCTTAGTCATGAACTCGGTCACAAAAGACCAGCTGGGAATTGCCAGCGGTTTGTTGGGATTTTCCCGGAATACCGGGATGACGATTGGCGCAATCTTTGCCAACATTCTATTATTCAGCGGCATCAGCATGAATCTGGGGCATTCAACAATTGATTATCCAGTGGCTCAGCCAAGTGCATTTATTTTTGGCATGCGGTTCACATTTTGGATCACCGCAGCCGTTTTATTGGGATTGTTTATCGCTCAGCTGACGGTTAATTTCCGACGTAAAAATGCCTGAGTAAAAATTGAGAAAATTTTGTTACAAAATATTAATAATAGTGGACTAAAGATTTGTTAGCGTCCATAATAGCTTATAAGTATAGGATTTTTAGTCACATAATATTGGACCGTATCAATTTTCTAAAAGGTTGACTTTTTGAAAATATCGTTTAGTATTAGTGATGTAAATTGATCAAGAAACAGTTGGTGAATTTTACGAACATTCTATACAGAAGTTTGTTGCTAAATCGAAGAAGGAGTGTTAATTAATGACAGTAGATTACGATTCCAAAGAATATTTGGAACTTGTTGACAAGTACTGGCGTGCCGCTAATTACCTTTCAGTAGGTCAATTGTTCTTGCGCGACAACCCATTGCTTAAGCGACCCCTCGAAGCCAAAGACGTTAAAGTTAAGCCTATTGGTCACTGGGGAACTATCGTATCCCAAAACCTTATCTATGCAGAATTGAACCGTGTTATTAACAAATACGATTTGAACATGTTCTACATTGAAGGATCAGGTCATGGTGGCCAAGTTATGGTTTCTAACTCATATCTTGACGGTAGTTATTCAGATATCTATCCAAACATCAGCCAAGACGAAAAAGGTATGGCTAAATTATTCAAGCAATTTTCATTCCCAGGTGGAGTTGCTTCTCATGCCGCACCAGAAACTCCAGGTTCAATCCATGAAGGTGGAGAACTTGGATACTCACTTTCACATGGTACCGGTGCTATCTTAGACAACCCAGATGTAATCGCTGCTGTTGAAATTGGTGATGGTGAATCAGAAACCGGCCCATTGGCTGCTTCATGGTTCTCTGACAAGTTCATCAACCCAATTACCGATGGTGCTGTTCTTCCTATCATTAACATGAACGGTTTCAAGATTTCTAACCCTACTATCCTTTCACGTATGAGTGACGAAGACTTAACTAGTTACTTTAAAGGAATGGGCTGGGATCCATACTTTGTTGAAGCAACCGCTGATACAGACCATGCCAAGGTTGAAGCAGAATTTGCCAAGACTCTTGACCATGTTATTGAAGAGATTAAGTCAATTCAAAAGAATGCTCGTGAAAACGAAACACCAGATAACGTTAAGTTACCTAACTGGCCAATGATTATCTTCCGTTCACCTAAAGGCTGGACTGGTCCTAAGAAGGATCTCGATGGTAACCCTATCGAAGGTTCATTCCGTGCTCACCAAGTTCCAATTCCTGTTGCCGCAGGTTCAATGGAACATAAAGACTTGCTTATTAACTGGTTGAAGTCATACAAGCCAGAAGAATTATTTGATGAAAATGGTACTGTTAAGCCAGAAATTCGCGAAGTTGCTCCTAAGGGTGACAAGCGGATGTCAGTTAACCCAATCACTAACGGTGGTATCAAGCCAGAACCATTGAAGCTTCCTGATATTCATGACTTCGAAGTTAAATTCGATCGTGGTGTTACTCAGAAGCAAGATATGATCGAATGGTCAAATTGGTTGGAAAAAGTTGCAGAACTTAACCCAACTAACTTCCGTGGATTCGGTCCTGATGAAACTAAGTCAAACCGTCTTTACAGCTTGCTTGACGATTCTAAGCGTCAATGGATGGAAGACATTCATGAACCATATGATGAAGATCTTTCAAACCATGGTCGTGTTATCGACTCACAACTTTCAGAACACCAAGCAGAAGGTTGGCTTGAAGGTTATGTATTGACTGGTCGTCATGGATTCTTTGCTACTTACGAATCATTTGGACGTGTTGTTGACTCAATGTTGACTCAACACATGAAGTGGTTGCGTAAAGCTTCAGAACAATACTGGAGAAAGCAATATCCTTCATTGAACTTTGTTGATACTTCAACAGTATTCCAGCAAGACCACAATGGTTATACCCACCAAGATCCAGGTATGTTAACTCATTTAGCTGAGAAGAAGCCTGAATTTATCCGTGAGTATCTTCCAGCAGATGCTAACACTTTGTTAGCAGTTGGTGATGTTGCATTTAGAACTTACGAAAAGATCAACTTGATCGTTACTTCAAAGCACCCACGTCGTCAATGGTACACAATGGATGAAGCACAAAACCTTGTTAAGAATGGTCTTGGCTACATCGACTGGGCATCAACTGACCAAGGTCAAGAACCAGATGTTGTCTTTGCTGCCGCAGGTTCAGAACCTAACTTGGAAGCATTGGCTGCTATCTCAATCTTGAACAAGGAATTCCCTGACATGAAGATTCGTTACATCAACGTTGTTGATTTATTGAAGCTTCGTTCACCTAAGGTTGACCCTCGTGGATTGAGTGATGAAGACTTTGACAACTTGTTCACTACTGACAAGCCTGTTATCTTCGCATTCCATGGCTTCGAAGGACTTATCAAGGATATCTTCTTCGATCGTCATAACCACAACCTTCATGTTCATGGCTACCGTGAAAATGGTGATATCACTACACCATTCGACATGCGTGTCTTGAACCAATTGGATCGCTTCAACCTTGCTAAGGAAGCTGTTCAAGATATTCCAGCTTACACTGTTAAGGGCGGTTACTTCATTCAACGTATGAACGACACTATCGACAAGCATAATGCCTACATTCGTCAAGAAGGAACTGATCTTCCAGAAGTTGTTGACTGGAAATGGGAAGGTCTCAAAAAGTAATTTAATCATTAATCATTAATTACTAAAACCTAAAAGGCGTTCGAAATCAGAAATGATTTCGAACGCCTTTTTTATAGATTCATTTTATTGACGGGTAACCGTAATTGTTTTGGTAACTTTGTTGCCGGTTTGGTCAACCGCCGAAACGGTCAACACATTCTTACCGAGCTGTAGATTGTACGACTGACTAAATTGATGAGCAGAATGTGGGTTGGGGTTGGCACCAATATCGGTGTGGTCAACGAAGCCCGCATTGTTTTGTTCATGGAAAATATTGTCACTGTTAATAAACAATCGGTAACCATCGACATTGTCATCGACTGATCCAGCAACGTTAAATGTGCTCTCATTAGTATTGATTGTATAATTACCATCGCCAACTTCTTGGACATCTGATCCTAGTGAGAGATTCAAAGTTGGTGGCGTCGTATCAATCATCACTTCAAGCGTTCCCTTAGCCGTGGTTGTCTTACCCTTCTTGGTGGTTTGTAGGATGTAGCCAATTCCGCGTTGGGTCGTTGGGGCGAGTGGCATTTCAAAGCTGAACTTGCCGGACTTTCGAATTTTAACTTTATTCTCCGAGGCATTTTGGTTGGAAGATTTGAGAATGGTTAACTTCGCTTTTGGATTAGACACCTTACCGGCAATTGTCAATTGATTGGTATCTGAATTGTAGACTTTGCTGGTGGCATTGATAAGCGTGAGGTTATTATCATTCAATCCGGTGAACTTGATGCCATTGGTTTCGGCAAATCGGGTTGTCACAGCAAATGGGTCGTGGTTCATCATGGAAGGCAAATCATTGGTTCGCACCGTCCAGGTCACTTTGGATCCCTTGGCTTTAGACTTGCTGGTATGTTTATATTGACTGGCTTTCGCTTTGTAGGTTTTACTGATTTGATTACCGGCAACGTCCGCCAATGATAATTGCATCTTGCCCTTGGCTTTAGCCAGGGCCTTTTGTGTCTTGGTTGATAATTTATAGACTAATTTGCCAGAGTTGGACTTGCCATTATTATTCAAGCTGACACCAACTGATTTACCGCCAATTTTCACTGCTAATGAGGAGATTGATGTAAACCCGGCACCGACATCGGAATAACTGACAGCTAAATTACCTTTCTTGTATGCCGTTTTGGTGATCTTTGGTGCGATCGTATCAACTTTAAATGGCAGGCTGAAGGATTGCTGCTTCTTGGCGCCGTCATTGTAGTTGGTCGTGTTGATCACGTAATGGTATTGGCCATCGGGAACGACTTTCATCCTACCAGTTGACTGATCATAAGCCATCCCGTTCCAGTTCATGGCTTTTGGATTCAGTCTCATCGATGGGGAAATGGAGAGGTCGTTGACAAAGCCATTGCCATTTTCTTGAATGGATTTCTGGGTATTGGTTTCCGTATCAATTGTGTGAATCACTTTTCCAGAGGCATTGGTAATTTCTGCTGTTACATCCGCCAGATTCTGGAAAGTGAATACATATGGACTAATGGCATCTGAATGGCCATCACCATTTGGTGAAAAAGCCACTTTATTATTTTGAATTTGTTCTGGAACGTTCATTCTTAACGCGTCAGGATTGGAGAGAGTGTTTAGCCAGCTTGCCAATGAAGTTCGATCGCTGAGTCCGAGCGGCATATCTTTGGTATCCATTAAATAACCACCATTGAAGACACTGACGTGTTCGTTGGCTGGTTTATCAACTGCTGGTTCTTCGGTGGGATCACCATAGTAACCAAAGTATGGGACAGTCAGATTTTGGCTGGCATCGGAATTGACGAAACTGATGTATCCTTCGGCAATACTGTTTTTGACTGCAGAATTACCCAAATTTAAGGTCAATTGGACATTCTGAGTCTTGCCGGGCGCAACCGTCACATCACTTTGGTCCGACTGCAGCGAAGCACCGGAGATTGGGGTATCGTGAACTGGCCCAACGCCATGCTTGTTGGTGTCTCGAACTTCAGTAAATGGCCCGTTGCTGGTATTGACGTGATAGGTTTGATCAGTGTCACTGTGATTAGTGACAGCGACGTTAAATTTTGACGTTTGGCCGATCGACTTTAAGGAAATTGAGCCCTGGTTAGTTGTGGGATCAAATGCGGCGCCTTTTAAATCAGCGGCATTGGTCACATTAACCTGTCCGGCACCCTGAACACGTGGCGAAATGAGATCGCCTTTGTATTTGTCATTTGCCATCGGTTGTGCGGCATTCATCAAGGCAATTTTAACGGCGTTAACCAGAGCGGCGCCTTTCAAAGCAGGCTGGGTCTGCTTCAGCTTTTGAAGGATGAGGGCAGCCGATCCCGCGATGTACGGTGAGGAGAATGAAGTGCCTGTATCCGTTGTGAATGTATTATTTTCGTTCAAAACGGCAACTTGTTGGCCGGGAGCAGAGATATCTGGTTTCAAATTAAATTCTGGCGTTGGCCCCCACGCTGACATCTCATCCATTTCACTTTTATCGCCAGCCTTGGCATTTTCGTCACCGACAGTTGTAGCTGTGGGTGACGCCGCCGGATTACTGGTTGTGCCGGTATTGGCAGGCTCATAGATGGTAATGAGCGTATTGGATTGTTCGTTGTAACTATTTTGAGCACTACCAGCATGGCCGTAGTTACTACCTGCAACTGCGACAAAGACGCCATGATCAGTCGCGTATTTCACAGCCGCCTGTTCCTGGTCAGTCAGTGATTGGTTTGGAATGCCGAGCCCCAATGACATGTTAATGACGTTGGCGCCAAGGTCGACGGCATCGTGAATTGCCCGGGCGACGTCATTGGGCCACTCGTCGCTGAAACCGCCATAGACCTTCATGTTCAGCAGTTGTGCTTCGGGAGCAATTCCTTCAACGTATTTGGACTTACCTTGAAGTGCTGAACCATTTGCACCAACAATACCGCTAGTCATCAAGCCGTGGAATCCAGAAACGGTATCTGCGGGTGAATCATCGTTGTTATTATTGACGTAATCATAGGCAAATGGAATTTTCGGACTAATGTATTTACCATAACCTTTTTTGGCAATCATCTGCTCAGCTTGGGTTTTGGAAATGGCTGCCGTGCTGGTATCGGACAAGGTGAATTCCTTATTTGCTTGAATCCCACTGTCGATCACCGCAACGACCATTCCCTGGCCCCGGTAACCTTGTGCCCACAGACCAGGGACGCTGCCCTTATCGAGTGCATTTTGGTTAGCTGGTTGGGATGAGGCCTTCTTTGTGGTAGTTGGGGTACTTTTTGCGGAGGCAGTCTGCACATTGTCAACTGAAACCAGTCCAGCCGCGCCACTGACGAGTAGTACCGCGATTACTTTGCGAATGTCTATCATGCAATCTCCCCCTAAAATGACGCATTAATCTTGTTTCAGTAATTTAAATTGTTGATTATCCTCAAATAATTTTCCCATTTGCAGCAACAGGTCTTCGCGGCCTTTTCGTGCCATGAATTGAACGCCCAATGGCAAACCATTTTTACCGACATAGGTTGGCAAGCTGATGGCTGGTTGACCGCTGATGTTGGCGAGCTGGGTAAATGGTGACAGTGTCAATGCTGGCAGCCATTGATCCCATATCAGCTGCATTTGATCATCGGAGTTCAAGTCTTCAATGTGTTTCATTTTTTCTAAATTGTCATCTGAGACTAATTGTTGGTCAATTCGTGGTGCTTGATGAGCGGTGGTGGGCGTCAAATAAAGATCGAATTCTTGCTGAAAATCGTCCATATCACTGGCAATGTTATCCCAGAAAGTCAGTGCCTGACTGTATTGAACAGCGGTGACCGAACGGCCGGCATAGCCTAATGCCCATGTCAGCGGCTCAACGTTTTGTTTGATCACGTCGTCTGCTAAATGCATGTTGGCAAACATCGTCGCAGTTTCGCCGGCGTTCATTAGATAATAGCTCTTCATCAAGCCAATTCCATCGATGGGCGCATCTGCATTGACCGGATCGTAACCTTCATTTTTGAGAAATTGAACGGCATTTAACACCGCTTCTTTGGCTTCATCGGAAACTGGCGTGCCCACTGGTGACTCAACAGAATATGCAATTGTCAGCGATTTGGGCAGGTTGTTCAAAGTGGCCGTAAAGCTTTCTTCTGGTAACGGCACTTGGAAAGGTGCAGCCATCTGAATCGTTGAAATAGCATCGAGCAAGCGGGCCGTATCATTAATGTCGCGGGTAATCGCAAAGTTAATCGAGGCTCCTTGCCAACCACGCCATTCACCAGGGCCGGTTGCGACACGGCCACGGGTGGGCTTTAGACCAATTGTGCCGGAAAATGATGATGGAATTCGAATTGAACCACCACCGTCGTTGCCACCAGCAATTGGCAGCCAATCTGCACCAACTACGGCTGCCGATCCGCCAGAGGAACCACCAGGCTGATAGTCGGTGTTCCACGGATTATGAGCATTTCCGTATAGTTTGGAGTCGGTTACGTTTTTAAAGCCAAACTCTGGCGCGTTGGTTTCACCAACTGGAATCAAGCCAGCAGTGATAAATGAACGGACAAAATTATTAGTTGAAGTTGCCTTGTAGTCTTTTAGTAAATTCGAGCTGCCTGTATCTGGTTCCCCTTTAAATGATTGCCCAAGGCCCTTTAATAAGATTGGCACCCCGGCAAATGGCTGACCGGTATCATTGAAGTTCCGGGCGAGTTTGAGTGCCCGGTCACCCCAGAGAGTTGTCACTGCGTTTAATTCTGGATTATGTTTCTCAACGGTGTCAATCAGCTCTTGAACCAACGCCACCCGGTCAAGCTTACCTTGGCGGATTAATTCAGATAGTTCAGTTGCGGAATGTGTGGATAGATTTGTTGTCATATTAATCTCCCTTCAATCGTTCACTTAGATGGGCCCAAACGTTGCTGAAAGTCGATGAAATGCTGTGGAATTGGTGCCTCAACAATTTTATGTACCTTTGTAAACGGCAGCGGCAAATCGACTTTCCATGAATGTAACAACAAGAAAGGGCTATCATTACTTGAATTATACAGCGGATCGCCGACTAATGGGTGTTGGAGGGCGGCCAAATGCACCCGAATTTGGTGCGTCCGGCCAGTCTCTAGTTCAACCGACAACAGTGAGTACCCGGATTGGCGTTTTAATACTTGATAGTGGGTGATTGCCGAGACTGCCTTGGGACCATTGACTTTACGTTTCCGCTTGTCATCAGGATCCAAGCCAATGGCAAAATCAATCGTGCCAGAATCTGGTAGGTTCGTCCCGACTACCCAGGCTAAGTAAGTCCGTTTGATTTGCTTTTGGGCGATGTTAGCCACCAGGATTGGCACCACAGCGGGATTCTTTGCAAAAATAATTGCCCCACTGGTTTCCTGGTCTAGCCGATGAATCATGTAGGGGAGCGTTTTTTCGGTGGCTAAATAGGCCGCCAGGTGATTGATGGTGGCCCCAAATTCACCAGGTTGGTTAGGATGAGTTTTGTCACCGCGACGCTTGTTCATAACCACCAAGTTGGCATCTTCATACAGAATCTCGACGGTAGCAGCGGAATCCGCTGTCACCTTTGGAAATGGGCTGACAAAATCGTTTGGCACAAAAGTCAACTGAATTTTATCGCCAGTTGTTACCGGGAAATTGACCGGCTGATACTTGCCATTTACCAACACTCTTTGAGCGTGGCGAATACTGTATACCAAATGTTTGGGCAATTGCCAATATTGACTTAATAAGGATTTTAACGATTGACCATCCATTAAAGAGGGGACGGTTTCGTTGAAAA
The DNA here is from genome assembly GCF_001434145.1 of Lentilactobacillus otakiensis DSM 19908 = JCM 15040. Taxonomy (GTDB): domain Bacteria; phylum Bacillota; class Bacilli; order Lactobacillales; family Lactobacillaceae; genus Lentilactobacillus; species Lentilactobacillus otakiensis. Next base: position 68,354 of record NZ_AZED01000005.1, read on the forward strand.
CCCATTGTGTATTTTTCATGACATATCCTCAAAATTCCGACAAAAAAAGCAGCAGCACAATGCCACCGCCTTCCGAAAAGTTAGTTATTCGAATTTAGTTTGGCCTTGGGACGCACAATCAAGACGTCACATTTAGCCGTTCTGGTTACATAGCTGGTAACCGAACCAATGATTAAACGCTCAACCGCACTTAAGCCGGTTGAACCAATCACAATCACATCATTATTGTGATCCTTGGGAAATTCCCGAGCGATGATTGGTTTTGGATTTCCAAAACGGATGTGGATGTTGACGTCTTTGACGCCGGCATCTTCAGCTTTCTTTTGGTATTTCTTCAGCTGATCATCGGTATTTTCAGTTAATTTGAAAACCACGTCGCCACTTACGGCACTACCATAGGTTTGGTTAAATTGGTTCACTTCCAAAATGTTCAAAATATCAAGATGGGCATCGTTGTCCCGTGCGACCTCGATTGCTCGATCCAACACTTTCTCAGTTGTTTTTGAACCATCGACTGGTACCAAGACGTTTTCATATTTTTGTTGTTGCATGTCAATCACCCCGTATTCGTATTGTCCTTACCTAAACTATACCATTCTCAGCGAAAGATGTAATCAATTAAAATTTTCATCTGTTTGCTTGTGATTGTAATCGCTTTCCTATCGTGCTAATATTCAAGTTGATCAACTAAATGAAAAGAGGCTGTTAATTTATGTACTATTATGTCATGAAATCAAATGATATCAGGCGCAATTTGGCGACTGAACAGTATTTAATGAACGAGATTAAATTTGATGAACCGCTGCTTTTATTTTACATTGAAGGTCCATGTATCATTGTTGGCCGTAATCAAAACACACTTGAAGAAATTAATAAAAAATATGTCGATGAACACGGTATCGTTGTTACCCGTCGTCTCTCCGGCGGTGGCGCTGTCTACCAAGATTTAGGCAACCTTTGCTTCAGCTTTGTGGTTGACAGTGACAGTGAAGAGTTCGGTGACTTCAAATCATTCGTTCAACCAATCGTTGACGCACTGCACGATATGGGTGCTAAATCCGTTGAAGTCAGTGGCCGTAACGATATTTTGGTTGACGGTAAGAAATTCTCCGGTAACGCAATGTACACCAAGGGCGGCAAGACGTTCTCACATGGTACGTTGATGCTGGATGTTGATCTGTCGGTCATTCCAAATGCTTTGGATGTCCCTGAAGACAAGATTAAGTCAAAGGGTATTAAGTCAGTCAGCTCACGAGTTACTAACTTGAAGCCATACTTGTCACCTAAATATCAAAACTTGACCACCCCAGAATTCCGTGATCGTTTGTTGAAAGAGTTGTTCCATGTTGATGACCTTGAACAAATCAAGGACAAGGAATATCACTTAACCGATGAAGATCAAAAGGGAATCGACAAGATTTTTGATGATTACTACAACAACTGGGATTGGGTATACGGCAATTCACCAGAGTTCACCGTTAAGAAGCGTCAACACTTCACCAACGGAACGATTGATGCCCGTCTCCAAGTCGATGACGGCAAGGTTTCCAACGTTAAATTCTTTGGTGACTACTTTGGCCCTAAAGATTCGACCGAAGTTGCCGACAAGTTAAAGGGTGTTCGTTTCGAACGTAAAGACTTTGAAGATGCACTGAAAGATGTTGATTTGAACGAGTACTTCACCGGAATTTCTCGCGACGATTTCTTTGATATGCTTTTCTAAACCGCGTTAATAAGGTACACTAAAACTGTTAATAAAAAGATAAATTCCATTATCGAATTTATCTTTTTTTTGTTGGAATTCTGGAGGGTAAAACGTTAAATGAAAACAGAAGAAAAGCAGGCTATTTTCTGGGCACTTATCTCACTAATCGTCTTCTTAGCAGCAACCTGGTTAATGACCTTGGACTTTATGGCGCTCAAAGCACCTGCCACGGCTGCCGAAGCCATGCAGGTGACTTGGATTGCGATTGCCTTTTACGCGGCAACGTTGATTTTGGCGGTGTTGCGGGTTAAAATCAGCTATTATCTCCTAGCAGTGGTAATTGCGATTTATTCCGTTGGTTTTGTGGGGATGATCTCAACCATGTTCATGAATAGTGATGCGACCATCTTGGTGAAGCTGTTTGTGTCACTGGTTGCAGCATTTGGTATTCTTGTGAATGTTTATTGGTATATTCTGGCGTTCAGGCTGCGAGCCGCATTGCAGCACGACACTTTTCAGCGCCGAATTAACAGACAAAAAGGATTAAAAAGATAGGTGAAAATTTTGGAAAAAGATGTAGCAAGTTTCGTGGATGATGTTGTCAACGAAAAAATTGAAGGCAAATCATTTAGCAAGAAACTCGATGAAATCATGGCCGATCCTGCCAAAGTGATGCAGCCGGTCTATGATTACGTGGAAGAACAATTGAATTTAGGTAAATTGGCATATGGTGAAGTTAAGGCATCTGATGAAGACGTGACTTTGCGTTTGGAAACTAACTTGATTAATCTACCATATGAAGATGCTAAGGTTATCAGTAAAATGATGCAGGATCAGGATGGGACACTGCCAATTAACGTGTATCTCGTTATCAGTTCGCCATGGGTCAACAAATCCAGTTTACGGATTGATGAGGTTGCCAGCGCCGACGATTATGTGGGCAATGTGGCCAATTACCTCGATCAAATGAATAACTGGGTCTCTGAGCACCTGGACATGGTTAAGGAAAACCTTGAAAAGCAGCCGGAAGAAAAATAACCACATAAAAGAAAGCTTGATGTTTTCATGAAAACATGGCATAATGCTTGTATGCGATGAGTCGAGAAATCACACAGCATTTATGCTGTCGCGCAAGCGATTAATGTGAATTCGAGCGGGACACAATTTAAGGCACAGATTTGCTGGTGTTTGACTTTAGCGGATTGTGGAATCCAAGAAGTTCATCTACTTAGGTAGGTGCCGTAATAAAGAAGGTCAACTGGAGAAACCCAGTTGGCCTTTTTTTCTGTCCCATTTTTTCGATGTTTAAGCTGTCATTATTTAATTCGTTTTTCTAACTCAATATGTATAAATTAGTAGTTTACACATTAACCACCGAATAGTTATAATAATGTGCCATTAATTTTGCAATATTTTAGTTGAGTTGGTATATTTACTTTGACATCAGGGGGATGTCTACCAACGAACATATTTTTATGAGTTCAAATAATCTCCTCCTCGTATAAACCCCTCAATACAAAAAGCCACCCAGTCATATCCACTGGGTGGCTTTTCTTAGACATTTAAGATTAATTTACCGACAATATGTCCTGTTTCACTGAGTTTGTGCATTTCGCGGACATTTTCGGCATTGAATTTAAGTTGGGTGGCAATCGGAACTTTCAGTTTGCCTGCGCCGAGTTTATTAGTCAAAGTCGTGATGACATCTTTGTCGGGATGGGCATTGATCTTTTTGAATGAAACGCCATATTTTTGACTGAGTTCATCTGCTTGATCAGTGGTTTCAACAATTGAGATGATTCGTCCACCTGGTTTGACGACTTTGAAGGCATCCAGCTGGTTCTGCCCGCCTAAAGTATCGAAGACCAAATCAACTTCCGGTGAGACTTTGGCAAAATCTTGGGTCTTATAGTCGATGACTTTATCAGCACCTAAGTGGCGGACATAATTATCATTAGTCGCACTTGTGGTGGTAATGACATGGGCACCAATTTGTTTGGCAAGCTGAATCGCCATTGAACCAACGCCACCAGAGCCCGCCAATACCAACACTGTCTCGCCAACCTTGAGACGTCCGGCATCGAATAACGCTTGCCAGGCAGTTGTGCCAGCCAATCCGAGTCCAGCGGCTTCCTGAAAGGAGACCGTAATTGGTTTGTGGGCAGCCTGATCAGCATCGATGGCATAGAATTCGGCATAGGTGCCGCGGTTACTTGGCGTTCCATAGCCGATGACTGCATCACCAACCTTGAAACCAGTCACACTTTTGCCAACTTTTGAGACAATTCCAGCCATTTCCTGTCCTAAGATGATGGGAAATTTAAATGGGTAGCGGGCTTTTCGTAAGCCTTGACGAGTTTTCCAATCGATCGGATTGACGCCGATACTGACGACTTTTACTAATAGCTGATGGTCATCAATTTTAGGGATGGGCATTTCAGTTTCAGTTAATTGATCGCGATCGCCGTAGTCGTTGATCACGACGGCCTTCATTCGATTTGTCATTTAATCACCTCGACAATATGATACCAGTTAATGGGGATTATGAAAAATTAAAAAGATTGTGTGCAATCTAATTGACTTTCTGCTGAAGAAGTTTAGTATAACTAGGAGAGGTGAGAATATGAAATTAACAATTACTAATGAAGCATTACAACAACTCAAGAAGGTTTTCCCTGCCGACAGCAAGCTGCTTCTCAGTTTTGATGACGGAGTTGGACCATTCTCCAAAGTGGGCGTTTGCTCACTGGATACCAGCTATGACCTGATCGCCGTCGACAAAGACGCTGAGGTGCCGGATTATGACACCAAATTGGACGCCAATGCTGGCAATTGGTACTACAAGGGTTACAGCAAGATTTACCTCGATCAGGATATGAAACTCGATTATAAGAACCACCGGGTTGTTTTGAGCAGCGAAAGTGGCATTATGGATAGTAATATTGAGCTGAAGGATTTAACTAAACAGCAAGCATAAAATAAAAAATGGTACCCGACCAATTTGGTTGAGTACCATTTTTAGTTTGACTAAATTTTCTTCGCTGCATGCTCGATTTTCCGATAAGGCATGACCCACAGCAGCATCACAATAAATGTCCCGATCATGCCGAACTCGTGCCAGTAGAACGAAAACAGGAATACCGCAATGAAGGCGACTAAAGTATAAATGCTCTTTGGATCTCGTTTAAGCGACGCAACCAGCGCTGAAACGGACCTGTTGGCTCGCACGAGACTGACTCGCAGCAGGTTCCATGAAAGGTTGATACCAATAAACAGCAGCGTATAAAGTTGAGAGCCAAATAAACTATGTGGATCGGAATCGACAATTGCCGTTGCAAATGGCACAAATGATAAGAAAAATAGCAGTAACGTATTGGACCAAATCACAAAACCATCAATTGATTTGACCAGCAAAAACATGTGGTGATGGTTCCCCCAGACGATTGCCAACAAGAAAAATGAAATTGCATATGACATTAATTCTTCGTGAATTCCCCAAAATCCCGACCAACTGAGCTTTTCTGGCGGGTTTAGTTCCAGAATCAGAACAGTCATAATGATTGGGACAATCGCATCTGTGAATGCTTCCAGACGATTCTTTTTCAAATTCGTCACCCCTTCGAAGTATCTTTAGTACAAGGATACAATAATTCGAAGGGCAATGTTGAGATGACGACTTTTGTTCAATAATTATGCAATTATTTTGCGATAAACCGGTTACATCAACGGAATGAAATTGACTTTATACAGGGTGAAAAGTTAAAATAGAATAAGTATTTTAATCAAGAATTCATTTAATTGTGGAGGCACGTTTATGTCATTATTAACACGTATATTTCGCCGGGAGCAATTAGATCGTTACCTTGAGACTGACAAAAAGTTCATTAAGACCATGTCAGCCTTTGATCTGATTGCGCTTGGTATTGGTGCCGTGATCGGTACTGGTATTTTTATCCTTCCTGGGACGGTTGCCGCAACCAAAGCCGGTCCTGGTATCATCATTTCGTTTATTGTTGCCGCAATTGTCTGTTCAACGGCAGCCATGTGTTACGCGGAATTTGCATCAGCTCTGCCCGTTGCCGGGAGTGCTTATTCATATGGAAACCTGGTTTTCGGTGAAATTATCGGCTGGATTCTTGGATGGGCACTGATCCTGGAGTACGTCTTGGCCGTTGCAGCGGTTTCCAGTGCTTGGGGTGCCTACTTCCAATCATTCCTGGCAGGCTTCCACATTGGCTTCCCAAAGGCGATTTCCGGGCCATTCATGCCCAGCCAAGGGACTTATGGGAACCTGATCGCGATTATTATCGTGATCCTGATTTCTTGGATGCTGAATCAAGGGATGCGGTCATCAGTTCGGTTGAACAACATTATTGTGGTCGTTAAGATCGGCATCATCTTGTTATTCATCGTGGTTGGCTTATTCTACATTAAGCCATCGAACTGGCATCCATTCCTACCATTTGGTTGGCACAGTCACCAAGGTGGTGTCCTTGGTGGTGCAGCGGCCGTCTTCTTCGCCTACCTTGGCTTTGACGCCGTATCCAGTTCGGCTGCCGAAGTTAAGAATCCAAAGAAAAACATGCCAATTGGAATTATTGGGACTCTGATTGTTGCAACGATTCTATATGTTGGTGTCTCAATTGTCTTGACTGGAATGGTTTCTTACACCAAGCTAAATGTATCTGATCCAGTGGCCTTTGCATTACAGTTTGTTCATTTGAATTGGGTTGCCGGGATTATCTCACTGGGTGCTCTAGCCGGGATGTTCACCATGATGGTTACGATGATTTACAGTTCTTCACGTCTGATTTATTCAATCGGCCGGGATGGCTTGTTGCCAAAATTCTTGGGCAAACTCGACAAGAAGGGCAGCCCCAGAAATAGTATGATCACCATTACGATCATTATTGCCTTCATGGGTGGCTTCGTGCCGTTGGAACAATTGACCAACTTGGTTAATATTGGTACTTTGATTGCCTTCCTGTTTGTTTCATTTGGAATTATTCCGTTACGTCGAAATAAGGAAATTCAAAACCACCATGGTTACCAGGTTCCATGGTACCCAGTTTTGCCAATTGTCTCCGGATTCTTGTGCATGCTGATGTTGTCACAACTGCAAGCTGAAACCTGGATTGCTTCAGGAATCTGGTTTGCCTTTGGACTCGTCCTATACTTCAGTTATGGGATTCGTCATAGTCAACTGGGTCAAAACAGTTAAAAAATAATTAAAATAATACAAATTAAAAGGCCTTCACATCATGTGGAGGCCTTTAGTCTGTATTCAATTTATCTGTACATTACGAGGTTATGATGTAGCGTGTTCCACAGTACAATAATCCCTACGAGGACCAATAAAACAGCACCAGTTGCGATAATGAAGAGGGCAGTGTACGAAGACATTTCAATCACTAAGCCACCGAACAGCGGCCCGAGAGCCCGTCCTGCTGATGCCCAAGATTGAATCAGGCCTTGATAACGCCCCTTGGCTTCAATTGGCGTTAAAGTATTGACCAATGCTGGAATTGTTGGCAGGGCAGTTGCCTCACCAATCGTCAGAGTGACCATCGCTAAGATGAAGAATGGGTAGGTCTTCGCAAAGATCAGGACGACAAATGACAATGACATTAGGAAAACTCCGAAGAAGACTTCCAGAATCATATTTTCATGATAACGGGAGATCCAGTTGATGATGATCTGGCTGACAACGATGACCCCACCATTGATTGTCCAGAGAAAACTATAGTTTCTCAGTGGGATGCCAATGCCGGTCATGTAGACTGAAAGGTTTGAAACCCATTGCTGATACATAATCCAAATAATAAATAATGACAGGAAAAATGCAAAAAGCATAATGGCATTGGGTTTGGGCAAACTTTTAGAGTTCCAAGTCGTCTTCTCGGTATCCGAAACCTTTTTGCGTGATTCGTTCGCTGCGGGTTTGTATTTCAACACCACAATGATCAAAAACACGACAAATAGGGTTGTTGCGACGGCAAACATCAAGGTGACGCTGATACTATAAATGAATCCCACCAGGGAAGTTCCGATGACAATTCCCAAGTTCTGAGCAAAATACAACATATTAAATATATAACGGCTGTCTTGAGATTTGATACCAGTCCCAATTGAGTTAACAACAGCGATGTTCCAGCCACCGGAAATACCGTTAAAGAACAGTATAATTCCAAATGCCGGCCAACCATGGAAAAAGATCAATAAGATCAAAGTTAATGTCGTTGCCAATACGCCACCAATCAAGAGGTAATAGGGATTCTTGCGATCATACAAGTACCCGCCGAGGTAGCTGCCAAACACGCTGGCCAGTGAGTTGAACAGCAATACGACTCCGATGAGGGTTAAAGAAACACCAAGTCGGTCATGCAGATAAACACTGGTTAACGGCCAGACAAAGCTCATTCCAACGCTACTGAACATTGCACCAATGATCAGCCATCTTAAGTTCATTTCTTTTGCGGGCATTTATTTGACCTTCTTTCATTCGATTTTTTGCGCCACGTTCCAGTGTATCAAAAAAGTGATCTGAATGGGGAATTAATTACCATAGTAAGCGGTAACAATTGCAAGTGCTGTTTGATGGACTTACAGATTTAAATCACATATGATTAACTTGTTGGATGAAGTATTGGATTTGTTAAATAGGAGGAATTATATATGGCTGTTGACGGATCACTTTATCATACTGAAGTTGTTAACGAACATGGATTAGTTGGCGAAAGTTTCGTTCGTGGTAACGAAGGCTTATCCTTGGGTGTAAGTAGCTCATTGATTAATAGCCCAGGTACCAACCCGGAACAATTTATCGGCTTTGCGCTGAGCACTTGCTTTAATGCCACAATTGGCTTAGTTGAGCGAGGCCATAATTTGAAACCAGATACGGTTATTCATACTGCAGTGGATAACCTGAAAGATACTACTGGATATAAATTTGTGGTTCGTTGTCAAATCTTATTCCACGAATTAGATGACGAGCAGGCTCAACAAATGGTCAACGAAGCACTGGACACTTGCCCAGTTGCTAAGTTACTTAAGGCGAATGAGAATGTGACCTTTGAAGTGGTGGATAAGTTCTCATTTTAGAGTGTGAGCAGACCCGAGAGATGCGGTTTCTAAGCCAACTTTGGTTGAAACCCCGGTTTGGGGTTTCGACCAAAGTTGGCTTAGAAGTTAGCATCTGGGTCGCCCGAACACGTTTCGGCTGGAGATAAGCAATGAGCTCAACTCAATTATCCCCAACATCGATCCACAAACTAAACAACAAAAAAACGGATGTCCCAACCGGACATCCGTTTTACTATCTAATATTTTATATTAATCGTAGCTTAAAGTAGCTGGACGTGAGAAGCCAACCACATGCCACCATGGTGAGTAAACTTTTTCAGTAATCACACCGCGGTTTTGTGAATCGATCATTCTACCATTACCGATGTACATACCAACGTGTGAGATGCTGTGCTTGCTACCACCGAAGTATACCAAATCACCTTTTTTGATGTTGCTTTTTGAAACTTTCTTTGTTCCGTTGTACTGTGCTTGGGCAGTTCTAGGAATTGACTTCTTGATTGACTTCTTGTAAACGTACTTGGTGAAGCCTGAGCAATCAAAATGTGTAGGACCAACGGCACCGTATACATAGCTGGCACCGAGATGCTTCTTGGCAACTTTCAAGACCTTTGAATATTGTTGGTCTGAAGAGCTGGCATCGGCACTGTTAGCTGATGTATATGCGGATACAGCGAATGCGAACAAGGCTGCGAGTAACAACAATGGTTTTAAAGCTGATTTAATAATACTGTGTGACAAGATGAATTCCCCTTTATTTTCGTCGTTGAGTTAAATTAGTCAGTTACGTATGCTTTATTAGCTGTGATGTAATTTCCGTTTGAAAGTTGGAACCGATAAGCTCCACCGTTTGAACGAGTGATTGATTTAACTGAAAGCTTCTTGCCTGCAGTAATCTTTGAAACCCGAGTCTTGAAATTAGCATCGTTATATTGATAGATGTTTTTGGAAGTCATTACTTCCTTATCACTTGGAAGTGATGTGAAGTAAGTTGGCTTGGCAGCGTCGGCAGATGATGTCTTGAGCCATGAGTTAACAGTTGAACTGTCGACCACTTTGCTCAAATCAACATTGCCGGAGATTCCGCTCAATCTACCTTTTGAAGTATATTGCCAAAGGTCGGTTGAAACGTTTGGTTTAGCGGAATAATTTGCAATCCATGATCCATCAAACTTGGAATAGTTGATTTTGTGAACGTTGACGTAGTTTTGATATGAGTAGTAAACCAAAGGCTTATTGGTTAACTTTCTCATTTGAGCCAGCCAAGCATTAACGTAGGATTGTTCTGAACCTTTACCTTTTCGATGTTCGTTATCCAAAACGTAGAATCGAGCTTTGGAACTTGATCGTTTGTAAAAGTCTTTGGCTTCCCTTTTGGCATCGGCCACGCTGCTGAACTCTGCGTAACCATATTGGCCAAATGGGACTTTATATTTATATGCGCCGTTAGCGTTGATGTTTTTGTGAGTATCAATTCTGAAATCCGCATCACCAGTGTCACCATGTTGGACCCGGATGATTGCAAATTTTAATTGCTTAGAAGCTTTGCTCCAATTGATGTTTCCTTGATACTGGGAAACGTCAGCAATTTTTGTCTTGGCAGCCGACGCGTTAACCGCGAAAGTAAATGCTGCCATGGCACCCATTAATAGGCCGGCTATTTTTTTAAATTTCAATGTCATGAATAGTCCTCCTCTAAAACTTACAAGGACAATTATATGAAATGAATGCTACTAACCAGTATCAGGATTGTTTCATAAATGTTAAGAAAAATTTCACACTTTCTTCGTATTTGTGTGAGTGGCGTGAGGACGGCGCTGGTTGGGGTAATCTAATTTGAAAATAAGCGGTAATTTATCGCATATATTTTTGAATTGACCTGCATATCCGGACGAATCTGTCAAAATCCCGGTCTTTGTTACAAGTTAAGGGGGTTAAGTGTAACAAAACATTGAAGTTGTTTAATAGTTGGTAAAATAAGTCTTCCTATTAACGGTCAGTTCGTTTGAAAAGCTATAATTGGATATGGATTCTTGATCTATAACGATTTTCCAGCGCATAGGGAATCAAACTGAGGTGGATGAATATGCTGTCACAACGGGGGCGTCATACGAAACGTCATTTTTATATTTTAGCGGTACTGACACCATTCCTACTGGTCAGTGCCTTATTTGTGGTTATTGGAATTGCCCCATTTGGCGCTCATAACTTATTGGTCAGTGACTTGTCGACACAATACCTGCAGTTTTTCTCGGAATTAAAGCACCAACTTGCCAATTTCAGCTTCTCGAGTTATTCCTTCCTAATGTCAATTGGGGACAGCTTGGTGCCGATCTATGCATACTATTTGTTGAGTCCACTGAATTTGATCATCCTATTCTTTGGAAACGCACAATTGCCGATTGCAATTGACTTGATTATTTGGGTCAAACTGATTTTGTGTTCAATCTCGATGAGTGTCTTTTTGGCAAAAAAATATGAGAACTATGACCTGATGGCGATTTATGGCGGATTGGCATATGGTCTTTGTGGCTTTGTTTCAATGTACTTCTATGACCTGATGTGGTTAGATGCGTTAATCTGGCTTCCAATAATGATCTACGGCTTGGAAAAGCTATTCTATAAGGGCAAGCCGACACTATATGTGATCAGTTTGATTGCCATCATTATTACTAATTTCTACATGGGATACATAATTTGTATATTCAATGTATTATATATTGCTTATCTATTGAAGAAGAATCAGCCATATGCACTGCCATTCTTTCAGAATTTGAAAGCCAACTGGGCGAAAATCAGTTGGTTCATCTGGTATTCATTATTATCGGCAATGTCCGCTGCTGTTATCCTGGTTCCAACGGCAATTGCAATGCTGGCAACTGGTAAGAAAGATGTTTTGGCAGCGAATTTTCTGTTCAAAGGAACGTTTGGACTGAGCTTTCCGGTTAACTTTGGGGTTGGTGGCAATGATTTTGCCGGTCGTTTAGTGCACAATCCCAGCTTTTTCACAGGATCGCTGTTCATGATTGGCATAATTGTCTATTTCCTTTCCAAATTAGTTAGCAAGCGAGATAAACAAGCTGCGGGTATCCTGATTGGCGGTATCTTTGTCGGCATGTGGCTTTTGCCACTGAATACGATCTGGCACATGATGCAGCAGCCGGCCGGTTTTCCGTTCCGGATGGTCTTCTTGTTTAGCTTTGCGATTATCATGGTGACCTATGAAGGTTATCTGCAGGGGATGTTCGCTGAAGAGAAATTTTTGATCCGGTCTGCGATTGGTTTAGCCATTGCCATCTTTATCGGTTATATTTTTGCCAACATTGAACGACAGAAGTTGATGGAATTTCGATTTGATATTCCACAACTGTCAGTTAGAAACATTGTTTTTGCCTTCGTTGTCGGACTGATTATTGTGACCACGATTGCCATGATTGGAGTTGGTAAGCAGCGACGTGCAAGCAAGATCTTTTTAGGATTAATTCTTGCGTGTGAACTTTGTCTGAACTTTATGATCGCAACCGATGGCGCACCATTTGGCAATCAAAAGGATTTTGAACGGACTTATGCGGAATCAAACAAACAAATCAGCACCGTTGAGAGTCGATACCAATCCAATGACGGTTTCTATCGTTTCTTGATTATTGATGAACCATTCCGAAATTTGTTCAAAGTGCCATACAGCGGGTACAATGATTCGTTTTTATTTCGCAATCACGGGATTAGTTCCTACAGTTCAACCTTGAACGCGCACACTCACCATGTTCTGGGGGACCTCGGCTTTTCAAGTCGGAATATTCGCCGGATTGATATGCTGGGTGGGACCGTCATCACTAACTATTTCTTTGGATTGAAATATTATGATGTTGTTGGCAACCATGGCAATCGCTTATTCGTCAGGAATCATGCTTCAGGACTTGGATTTATGGCAAACGACCGTATTCAACACCTCAAGTTACGACGCGAACGGGTCTTTGATAATTTGAATCACTTTGTCCAAGCGACGGCTGGCAATCACGACCAATACGTCGTCAAACCGACAATTGTGAGCAGTGCAAAGTTTGTTCACCGAGATTATTTCGAATATAAAATTCAGTTCTGGTCAAACACGAAAGGGCCACACTATTTGTATATTCCTCGGATTCGACTAGTCGGCGTGTCTTTTTATGTCAACGGGCAAAAGTTGTCCAAACTATATAGTGGATTGGGAACGGAAATGATCCCGTTAGGCTACATGCAAAAAGGGCAGATCTCAACTGTGACGATTCATTCTGTCAAGGAACTCCACCATCTATCGGCTGACTTTGGCGGTATTAATATGGCTAAGCTTAAGCAGGTCGAGGATTATCAGGATCAGCATAAATTTAAATTACACGATCCAAGTCGGCTCAATCAACATGGCGCCCATTTTAAAGGGAAGGTCGATGTTGGCAGCCGGGCTAAAACGTTGGTCATGACGATACCATTTGATAAGGGGTGGCAAGTGAAAGTCGACGGCCATCAGCAGGTGGTCAAGCGGGTTGCCGGTGGGCTGGTTGGAATTCAACTGACGCCGGGAAAGCATCAAATTGATTTTAACTACCACATCAAAGGGCTGCTTGCAGGTCTGCTAATCACGCTAATGGGCTTAATAGGACTTGGTGGGACGATGGTTTGGCGTCGTTTTAGGGCAAAATTGTAAAACATTTACACTGACCGGCAAACAGGACGTTTGTCCGTACTAAAAATTATTTTCACTTAGAAGCCTTTTAAATAGGCGCTATAGTGCTTTCATATAATATTTTTCAAAGGAAATAAACTTTTTTGAAAATAATTATCAATAATGCTTGCGAAAATTCTTTTCAAAATATATAATAAGTTCGTAGACAAGTAACTAACTAATATATAAGACGAAAGAGGTACAGTACTTATGCAAATTGGTATGATTGGTCTCGGTAAAATGGGTCTTAACCTTGTTAAGAACATGATCCGTAACGGTAACGAAGTTGTTGCATTTGATTTGGATGAAGCAAACATCAAGTTGGCTCAAGAAGCAGGTGCAACTCCCGCTTCAAGTAACGCTGACCTTGTAAGTAAGTTGGATGCACCATGCACTGTCTGGATCATGGTTCCAGCAGGCAAGCCAACTGACTCAACTGTAACTGAACTCGTTGGCCTTCTTTCAAAAGGTGACTACTTGATCGATGGCGGTAACTCATTCTACCAAGACTCAATTCGTCATGGTAAGATCGCCGAAGACAAAGACATTAACTTCTTCGATTGTGGAACTTCAGGTGGTAAGAACGGTGCCCTTAACGGTGGTAACTTCATGATCGGTGGTACCAGTGCTGAAGCATTCGAACACATCAAGCCATTATTCGAAGGAATTTCACAAAAAGACGGCTACCTTTACACAGGTAAGCCAGGTTCAGGTCATTACCTGAAGATGGTTCATAACGGTATTGAATACGGTATGATGGAAGCCATCGGTGAAGGTTACGACGTATTGGACCACAGCCCATACGACTACGACAACGAAGCAGTTGCTAAAGTTTGGGTAAACGGATCAGTTATTCGTGGCTGGCTCATGGAATTGGCTCAAGAAGCATTTGCTAACGATGCCAACTTGGATCAAATCAGCGGCAAGATGTTCTCATCAGGTGAAGGTAAGTGGACAGTTCAAGAAGCCCTCAAACAAGGCATTCCAGTTCCAGTTATCACTGATTCATTGTTCGCACGTAACCGTTCAATGGAACAAGATACATTTACAGGTAAAGTTGTATCAGCATTGCGTCACGGATTCGGTGGCCATGCGATGGATATGAAGAAATAAAGAGCGTGACGAGACCCGCTTTGGGCCTGGTGCGTAAATAAAAAGGGGTGCATCGACGGACGTATTTTGTCCATTGATGCACCCCCTTTCTATTTACGTGTAAGACCCAGGGTCGTCGGAACGCGTTTCGGCTAGGTATCACTTATACTTCCACAATGCAATTTTCACATCCCGGTTGGTTCTTCCAAGCACGATTATGATGACCATCTGGGGCTTCGTTGGAATCGGTGCAATCTTTGGAATTGCCGGATTTGCAATGATTCACTATGAAAAGAAGTACAACATGATTAATGCTGCTTCAACCACCAACTAAGATTTAGAACGCTAATGTAAATTTGATGCACAATAGGCGCAATTAACGAATCAATCCAAATTCGTTAATTGCGCCTATTATACATAAACATTATTAATACTGTGGAACTATTTATAGTTACTAATCTGAACTTAATGCATCAATTGGATTGAGACTGGCCGCTCTTCTTGCTGGCAAGAATGATGCGAGCAATGAAATGATAATTGCCAGTATGAATACGATCACGACGTTTTCCAACCCAATCTGAACGAAATTATAGTTGGCGAGATTTCTTAACAAAACATTGGCCAGAGCACTTACCCCATAGGATATGACGACAGCAAGCACTGCTGATAATCCACCAATAATTAACGACTCGCTAATGAACAATCTGCGGATGTCTGTTTTACTTTCTCCGATTGCGCGCAAAATCCCGATTTCTTTTGTCCGTGCGCTAACAGACATAAACATTGTTACAATAATCATGAGCGCAGAAACGATCAATGCAATTCCTGCAATCCCCGCAAGAATGTTTGACGCAAGATGAATGAATGTTTGAACGGTGTCAATCATGCTATTGATAGATACAGCAGTGAAAACGCGAGTTCCATTTATTGTGAGCTTATTAACAGCGCTCGTGGTTGACTTGACATTGTTCAGTTTGTCGATTGAAACTGATAAGCTTGTTACAGATGTGGGGACATTCTTTTTGTTCATAGCTGATACGAGGGTACTTGTTGAAACATAGTCTTTGCTACCCATAGAAACGCTACTACTTGAATCACTGATTCCTGATACTTTAGCTGAGAAGGGGACAGAAACTGTTTTATGAGATTTGTTAGTTGTTTGATAGGTGAAGTTAACAGTCTTACCAATTGCTTTCTTCCAGCCTGAAGGTACTAATTTCTTTGCAGTAGATTTGTCAATAATGACTTCGTTTGCTTTGGGCTTACTTCCATATTTAACTGTGTTATCAGTCACACTTGATGTCCAATTGCTCATACTCGTTAATGTTGTTGTTTTATTATCAAGTTTAACCGTCACGCCACTCAAGCTGTAATTCTTTTCTACCTTAGTAACGTGGTTGACACTTTTCAATTTTGTTATCTGAGGATCTGTAATTGACTTTTGTTTTGTAGAAGTGGACGATGGGCCTCCACTTGGTGCGCCACTCGTGGGGCTTCCACCGGATGGTGAACGTGTTTTCTGATGAGCAGACACAGTTATTACTTGGGGATTGGCAAGGGCGTTCACTTGATTGGTGATGTAACCACTAATTCCATTACCTAATCCGGTGAAGAGTAATACGGCAAATAACCCAATTGCCGTCCCAATGATGATTAAAGAATTTCTCCAAAAATTAAACTTGAAATGCTTAAAGGCAGTTTTATACGAAACAATTGCAGGTAGCTTTTGTGGCTGTAAATATTTCACATCTTGTTTAGGGTAAGGCTGCCTGATAGTTTCGTCTTTTCCAATGTGACCATCCTCAAGGTGAACAATTCTGGTTCCGGCGTTAGCAACCGTCTGGGAGTGCGTAACTGTAATCACGAGTCTTCCCTCGGCAGCAATTTCATCCAATATTTTCAGAACCGCTTGCGTATTTTCGGCATCAAGAGCTCCGGTTGGCTCATCGGCAATAATCACTTTGGGATCACTTGCTAAAGCGCGCGCAATTGCAACCCGTTGTTTTTGTCCACCAGAAAGTTGGTTAGGGTATTTCGTTGATTGATCATCCAGGCCAACACGTTTCAATAAATCGTGCGCACGGTCATTACGCTGTTGTCTACTTAGGGTGGTCATATCAAGCGAAATTAACACGTTGTCTAGAACGGTTAGATGACCGATTAAATTATAAGCTTGGTAGATATAGCCAATTGTTTCTCGACGGTAAGCGTCCAAAGATTTTTCATCTTTGTAGTTCAATGGCTTATGGTCAATAACTACTGAACCGCTAAACTTTCTGTCTAGTCCGCCAATAATATTCATAAGGGTCGATTTTCCACCACCGGATTCACCTAAAATAGATACGAATTCGCCTAAATCAAAGTTCAAGTCAATTCCTTTTAGGACAGGAAATTTTTCTTTGTTTAAATAATATGCTTTGTGAATATCATGCAATTCTAGATAGCTCATTCATTTCTCCTTGTGTTCGTATTTTGTATTTGGTTCATTGAATGTCATAGATGGTACCCATTTTTCAAAGGTTGGTACCGTTAGCTGGTAATTAGCAAGCTAATCAAGCTAATAAATATGTAGTATGGTACATTAATAAGCCGCCGTCAATAACTTTTAAGGACTCTTAATAGTTTGCTAAGTTTGTGGGTTATACAGATATATCAACTGGTGTTCTATATTAAATACTTCTCAATCAGATTTATACACTTATGCGGATGTGCTTTGTCATGATTGATGAAATATTGACATTTTAAAAACTACGTAGCATAGTACATCAATGGAGAAGGTGGTTTGGCATGGCGGATAAATCGTCTATGGATCAATTGGGTCGTTACATTAAAATGTTGAGTATTTTAACGGATAAGAACCTTAATAATCATTTGAATGCATCAGGAATCGGTCTGACAAGTAATCAGGTAGCCGTCATAATGACGTTATATGAGAAACAAAACGAAGAGGTGACTCAGAAACAAATTGAGAGCCTTTTACGTCTAAGTCATCCGACAACCAGAGGAATCATAAAGCGCTTGGCTTCTAGTCGATTCATTAAGACAACATTTTCATCTGGGGACAGAAGGCAAGTTGTTTTATCCCTGACAAAGTTAGGTAAAGACCTATTTGAGAAAAATATGGACCGCATACAGGCACAGCTTGACGCTGTTGAAAGCCAATTAACTAGTGGAATTAACGCCCAAGAACTGGCACTATTTCAAAAAACGTTATTTAAGATGATTCAAAATATGCAGTCTTAGGGGCCATAATAGTTATTTTATGGCGTCAAAAATATTGATTTCGCTTACTGAATTCATAGGTCATTGTTAATCATCAAAAAAGAGGCCGAAACAAATATTTTGGGGACGATTAATCTTCAAAATATTTGTTTCAGCTTCTTTTTTTGTGCCGCTTATCCATGAGACTTCTTCTTATATTTACCGGGGGAGATGCCAATACATGAGTTGAAGGTTCGAATAAAGTTGCTGTAGTTTCCAAAGCCGGATTTCTCGCAAACTGTAGTGACACTGTGGCCGCTACGTAACAGTTGTTTAGCCAGCTCCATCTGTTCCTCAATCACGTATTGATATAATCCAATAAGTAAAAGATACCAATGATGAACGAATGAAGTGAACCTCAGCCTTTGTTAAACAATCTGCTAACTTTTTTATAGTATTAATGATACCCAAATGGCCTATAGTGCGCTAAAATATTACATGTTACTAATAAATTAAGGGGATAGATGCTTATGCAAAGATTTTTGTTTGAACGGAAAAATGACAAACGCGATTACCCGTTGCTGGATACCAAGCTGGAACAATGGCGACTTTGGGCACTATTGATTTTCATAAGTGTTGCAACTGTTTTGTGGATGGAAATGACGGCTGCCCTTGACTTTAAAGCGTATTGGCTCGAGATCATTTGTGACGATCTGATTCCGATCACACTGATGATTACCGTCGTGATGTACCTCAGTAAAGGAAAATTGGGTGGGCTATTTGGTAAGCCACGCTTTAGTGACTTTATCTTTGGGATTGTGATGGTTCTGATCCAATTTTGGTATGCACAATTTTCTGTCACCCAACTCGGAAAATTAGGCATTTCGTTTGGTAAAAATGCTTCGTCTACTCAAATTGAGAACGCAGCCAGCAAATCAACCCAATACTTTCAAGATCTGTTTTCAGATATTTTTGAATTGATGGGCGAGGAACTACTAAGTCTGGTTGTTTTTCTGGCAATTGCGGCTTTATTGATTCAATATTACGGTCTTGGCCGGCGACTAGGCCTCAGTATCGCCTTGTTAGCGTCCATGTTCCTGTTTGGAATGATTCATTTTCAAGCATACAATTGGAACTTGGCCCAGATGCTGATTGTGATTGCCGGTGAACGATTCTTCCTAACAGCAATTTTTCTGCGAAGCAAGACCATCTGGCCGTCGTATGTGTGCCATATGTTGTTTGATGCTTTTGCCTTTGCAGTTTCACTGTATTAGTAAGGCAATCTTTATTACTTAAAGTCAGAGTGGATCAGTCAATTGTTGCACGTTTTCGCAAAATAATAGAGAAGCACGAAAAATGAGACTGAGGCAAAAGTGAACTCTTTTGTCTCAATCTCATTTTTACATACTTTTTAAAATCACTTCTGATACTTTTTCTTATATTTACCGGGAGAGGTTCCTACACAAGTGTTAAACGTCCGGATAAAGTTACTATAATTTCCAAAACCGGATTGTTCACAGACAGTTGTGACGTTATGACCATCTCTTAGCAACTGTTTGGCAAGTTCAATTCGTTTTTCAATTACGTAGCGATGAATTGAAAGACCCGTATACTTCTTAAACGAGCGATCAAGATAGTTTGGATTCATAAAGAACTCGTTGGCAAATGACGACAGACTGAGATTTTTTGCAAGATTGTTATCAATAAATGATGTGACCTTTTCTAAAAACGGCGGCATGATGTTTTTGGGCTGGTCTTTAACCGGATGAACTTCATTGGCAATGAGCAAAATTTGGGCGAGAAGGATCCGCTGCCTCACGTCATTTCCAAAATCACATTTATCTAAAGAGGGAATCAGCTGATCACAGAATGAAATGTAATCATCAATGAAGTCCTGATTTGGTTTGAAGATGTTGACTTCGTCTGTGCCATCCGTTTTGAAACAGTTAAACAGATTGGTTCTCGAAGTTGAAAGCTCATTAATCAGGCTAACTTTGATATTCAGGAAGATCCTTTCATATGGATCGGCACTTTTTGTGACCACACGATGCCAAACACCATTTGGGATGGCAATCAAATAGCCTGGTTTAACAGGAAAGGCCTTGTGTGGTGTGTAAAAAGTAACGTCTCCAGAAATAAATAAAATGAGTTCAATATGATCGGAATGCTGATGAAATGGACTATCGTGATGGCGGCTTCGATTGTGTGAACAGACGATATCCGTGGGAAGCGTGCCATCTAAAGGCAAATCAATGATCATTGAAGTCACCTACCTTTCTGCAACATTTAGGTCAAAATAAGCGAAGAATATGCTTTATTAAGCGTTTACAATTTTAATTGTACAAAAATATCGGGCCTAAGTAAACCTAATATATCACTTGACTAATTTTTTCCATTTGAAATTGATCCCGGATATGTAGGAAAAAGTCTAAAATCGACCTTATTCAATGTATAGGCATGAATGAGACCAAAGGAGACGAGTATGTTGTTAGATGACCAATACTTTAAGGATAAAGTGATGAACTGTTTTGGAGATTCCACAACTTGGGGTGATGATAGCACAGGCGGTGGTGGAAATGCGATTTCCTGGACATCACATTTGCAGGATTTCATTCCACTTAAACGAGTCAATAATTTTGGCGTAAAAGGTTCGCGCATTGCATTGTGTGACGATCGTGACGATAGCTTCGTTGAACGGTACCTCGAAATGGATGAAGACGCTGATTACATTGTAGTGTTCGGCGGGATTAACGACTTTGCAAATAATACGCCACTTGGAACGATCGATGAAAGGGATGCCCATACTTTTCTTGGGGCACTGAACATTGTCATTAATGGGTTGAATGATCATTATCCAAACGCCTCATTAATCTTTATGACACCGACTAAGACTTCATTTGCACATGCGACAGGGAATTATCCCAATTCATTTCAGAGGAATGCAACCGGCAATACGCAGGGGGATTATACAAATGCAATGATCGAAATATGTCACCATTACAGCATTCCTGTCATAGATTTGTTTAATACCAGCGGGATCTCTCCTTTCTTAAGGAACAGCGAACGGTACATGCCAGATGGGACTCACTATAGCCCGCTTGGATATGAAAAACTAGCTCACCGAATTGTTGGAGAATTAATTAGATACCTCATATAAGCTTTGTTGGAAATGGATTCGCATCACTGCATAGCAGGCATTCTGATATATTACCTACGTTTTTGCAATATTCAGGTCAAAATATGCAAAGAATATGCTTTATAAAGCGTTTACAATTTTAATTGTACAAAAGTTTTGTGCGGTGCAATTGATGTGACCAGATTTAGCAATTATTGTATTGACAGTTGGGAGCTTGCATCCCAAGGATCAGGGGCACTTCGATGACACACATTTAATGAACTCGGCTGCATCTGGGTTTGTTTAAACTTTTTGTGACAAATTGTAAACGGATACAAAATCTTATGTAATTTTAGGAGGTTACAAAATGGACAATCAAAAGCAAGTTGTTCACGATGGTTGGGATGAATATGCCAACAAACGGATTTATAAAAGTCGTGAGCCAATTGGAATTTGGAGATCATTAGGTTTCGGTGTCTTCTCATTCTTTAGTATTTCAATGCAAGGTTTAGTTGGTGCTTGGTTGATGTTCTTCTACACCACATTTGCTGGCTTAACTGCTGGACAAGGTGCTACTATCTTCCTGATCGGTCGTGTGGCTGATGCCATTGTTTCACTGGTCATGGGTAATATTTCTGATAACATTTACAAGTACAAGCTTGGCCGGATGTTTGGTCGTCGACACATCTTCATTTTGATTGCGGCTCCATCAGTATTAGTTGCGATTACAATGTGGGTTGCCGGAATGAGCTTCTGGTACTACCTGATTACTTACCTGATCGTTACTGTTTTGATGTCAACTCTTCAAATTCCTTGGGAAACTCTTCCAAACGAAATGACTAAAGACTTTAACGAACGTACCAAGATGTCAACTACTCGAATGGTTCTTGCCGGATTAGGTGGAATGTTAACCCAATTCGTTCCAGCACAATTGTTCAAGTACTTCCCTAAGACTTCACCAGAACCATATATTTTAATGCAGGTTATCTTCTCTATTGCTACATTCTTCTTAGTATTGGTTACTTACCATACAACTTGGGAACATTTTGTTACCAAAGCAGAAGCTAAGAAGCTTGAAGCAGAAGCCCTTGCAGATAACAATGGTCAAAAACCAAACTTGAAGTCAGAGTTAAAGAATTACTTCTCAACCTTCAAGATCAAGACATTCCGTCTTCACATGGGTATTTACTTAAGTTCATACTTCGCAACAATTCTTTTCTCAACTGTGTTTGTTTACTACATTGTTTATGTATTAAAGATGTCAACTAGTACTTCAGGATTCTTACAATCATTGAGTATTGTATCTATCCCAGTTACCATTATCGCTGGATTCGCGGTTACCAAGTTTACTTACCGTTCACTTTACCTGTTCGGTTACTCATTGATCCTGATTAGTGCCGCCAACTGGGCATTCGTTGCCTTAACTCGTCCAGCCCACATGATGGTTTGGTTAATTGTTGGTATGTCATTCTATGAAGTTGGTCTGTACATCTTGTACTTCGCTCCATGGAACGTCTTCCCATTCATTCCTGATTTGGATACTTTGGTTACTGGTAAAAACCGTGCCGGATTATTCGCTTCAGTTATGACCTTTATCAACCAAATCAGTCAAGGTTTGGCATCAGTTGTTGCCGGATACTTACTTGACTTTGCACACTTCCGTCAATCAGCTAGTGGTGCCGTATCACAGCCTGCCAGTGCTACCAACATGATTATCTTCATTGTTTCCGGTGGTGTTGGATTCATGATCTTATTGGCTATGTTCTTTGCCGCACGTTTCCACTTAAGCAAGAAGACATTTAAAGTTCTTGCCCAAGAATTGGGTCGTCTCCAAAAGGGTGGCAGCATGAAAGATGTTGACCCTCACACCAAGGCCGTTTGTGAAGACTTAACTGGTGTGAAATATGATTCAATTGATTTCTGGAAGAAGAATGATCAAGCAAAACCAAGTGCTAAAGACTAATTTTGAATGATTAAGCTTCTATATAGAGGGGAGATATTAGTATGGCTGATAGTAATGACTCAAGCTGGAAAGAAGCACTCAAATCCAAAGATGCTTTTGCCGACTTTATCACTGATTACTTTAAAAAGAACAAAGAGTTAACGGGTTCATATGATATTCCATCATATTACGAGCATTATACTGTTCATCTGGACAGTCATGATGGTATTGTCATCACACTTGTTACCGGGGTTAATCAAGTAGGCGAAAGTGCTGCTTCTGCGCTTCCATTTAAGCAAAAGGAAACGATGAGCATTGAGGACTTCCGTAACTTGATTCTTCACAAAAAGTTTGCCGATCAGAATATGTCACTTGCTGATGTATTCCAGACAGTGGCAGGAGTTCCAGATTCAGACAGCAAATAAATTATCGTGTTATGAAAACTGATTCATAGCTCGGCGAGGCGGCTATAACGAGGCAAATACCTTGCATAGCCGTCTTGTTGTTTTTAAAACATTTGTTAAATATGAAAGAAGTTGAAATGATGGCAGATACAAATAGTGATTGGAAAAAAGCTTTGAAATCAAAAGTGACATTCCATGATTTCATTATTAATTATTTTAAGGAACATCAAGAATTGACTGGGTCCTATGATATCCCATCATATTATGAACACTACGTTGTTAAGTTGGATAAACATGAGCAACTGATCATTACCTTAACGACCGGAATGAATCAATCGGGTGACAACGTATCGATCCCACTACCAATGAAGGAAAAGGAAAAGATGTCGATTGAAGATTTTCGAACACTGATTTTGAACAAGAAGTTTGCCGATCAGAATATGTCATTGGCAGATGTCTTTCAAACAGTTGCCGGAGTTCAAAGCACCAATGATGATAATTCTAAATAACCAGCTGCCAGGAAAGGAAGAAAACATTGTCTAATAAAGAATTTACAATTTCACAGGGGACAAAAGTTGATGCCCAAGATTTTCGTAACACAGTTTTGAAGTATGCCTGCGAGATCCTTCAACGAGATATTAACCGAGTTACCACTGAAAAAGATGCTGACAATACAATTTATTTAACTGTTGATCCACAAGCACCTGTCGATGGTGATGATTTCCAAATCACACTTGCATCTCCTGATAAAGTAACGGTTTCTGCAAAGACTTCGCTGGGTGTCATGTATGGTGCGTTGGCGATTTCTCGAGATGTCCTTAAAATTGATGACTTTTGGTACTGGATGGACACTGTTCCAACCATTCAAAAGACGATTCAGATGACCAACTTCGACATGCATATTCCGGATTATCAAACCGAATATCGGGGCTGGTTTGTCAATGATGAGTTGCTTATCCGTGGTTGGAAAGATCATGATTCTCAACGTTATATTTGGCAGCGGGTCTTTGAAACTGCTTTGCGTGTCGGATGCAACGTGATTGTTCCCGGTACCGATGTTCAATCACAGATTAACCGTAATCCAGCCAAAGAGTTTGGCTTAATGATTGCGCAACATCATGCGGAACCACTTGGTGCCAAGATGTTTGCCCGTGAATATCCAGAACTTGAAGCATCATTCTTAAAGTATCCTGATTTATTCAGAAAACTTTGGCGTGACGCAATCAACGAGCAAAAAGGAACCCCAACTATTTACAGTTTGGGATTCCGTGGCCAAGGTGACAAGCCATTCTGGGAAGATGATACCAGCAGAACATGGGATGACAAGGCAATTGCCGATGTTGTTAACGGTGTCATCAAAGAACAATATGACATGATTAAAGAATTGGATCCGGGTGCTCCTATGGCCCTCAACGTCTACGGCGAATTGGCTGGCCTTTACAAGAAAGGTTTGGTTGATGTTCCGGACGATTTGATTGAAATCTGGGCCGATAGTGGATATGGCAAGATGGTTTCAAGAAGACAAGGCTTAGATAATCCACGTTCACCACTACTGGATATTCCAAATCCACATCATCGTAAGCGTGGTCTTTACTATCACGTTGCCTTCCATGATTTACAAGCTTCAAACTTCTTAGGCTTGCTTTCAAACAGCCCAGAATTTGTCTCATCAGAATTAATGAAGGCTCGAAGCAAGGGGCTTGATACACTTGAATTAGTTAATACCGGAAACATCAAGCCGCACGTTCTTTATTTGCGTGAAGTTGCCAAGACTTGGGTTAAGGGATACACTGCTCGTAGTAATGATGAGATCCTTGATGACTACGTTAATAACTACTATTCCGAACATCAAAAAGAGATTGTTTCATTGTATGAAGATTATTGGAAATCCGTTGTTCAATACGGTACCCATTCAGATGAAACTGCCGGTGATGAGCTTTCGCCATTCTTGATCAGAAGAATTATCAAGACCTGGTTGGGCGGCAAGGATAAGCTCTCTGATGCAGGCTGGATTGTCGGCGATGATTCATTGGCTGACGGTGTTAAAAAGATTGATGGGATGATCACGCCAAAACTTCCTGGTTGGGAAGAATTAGTGCTCAATCTTAAGAAATTGATGCTGAACCTCAATCAACAAGATGCCAAGACACTGTACGGTGATTTGTATCTGAGCACCCTTTATCAGGCTGATGGTCTTAAAGCCTTACACCTGGTTATTCAAGCTTATGAATTGTCGATGGCTGCCAAGAAGGATGACGACTATTTGAAGCCATTCCTGCTTGCTGATGAAGCCTATCATACGATGGATGAAATTAACTTTGCTCAAAGTCATCACAAGTCAACGAAGTGGTACGACTTCTATAAGAATGATGGTTATGATGACATGCCACTTACGGCAATCAAGCTTCGATTCTTACGTCACTACTTAAGAACCCTTGGCGACACTGCCGATGAGGATGACTGGGAACGTCGCTTTATTAAAGCACCCGGTGAGGCCCGTGTCATGACACTTTGGACAACCGCGCGAGAATTATCGGATGATGATCTTGCAAAGAAATTACGTGAACGTTTAATTGACAAGCTTTAACGTGTTGAATCACGGTAAACTGCCAAAATGAGAGAGGAGAAGAAAATGGAAACTGAACGGAAACCACTAACAATCATTTCAGCTGGTCAATCGAATATTGATGGTCGAGTTCCAATTGCGGAACTGCCAAAGCCAATTTCATTACCATTAGCTAACTGCCATTACTGCAGTAATTACACACCAAATCATGAGGATGGGGTCTTTCAAGATTCTATTAAAGTCAGTGACTTGTCTGACAATCGCTGGGGATTTGACTTAGTAACCTACTATTACCTGACTCATTTAGCAAAATATGATTTGTATG
Source organism: Lentilactobacillus otakiensis DSM 19908 = JCM 15040 (assembly GCF_001434145.1). GTDB lineage: Bacteria > Bacillota > Bacilli > Lactobacillales > Lactobacillaceae > Lentilactobacillus > Lentilactobacillus otakiensis. The sequence continues at coordinate 94,486 of NZ_AZED01000005.1, forward strand.
TGATGAAGTGTTCTGAGGGTGGAACTTCAGTTGCTCCTACCGGTGAAGGCGGCCATCAAGGCCATAACCACTGGACCACTGAAATCGACAAATTGGATAGTCCAAGCAACTCGCTGCTGCTTCAATTCAAGCAAATTATTGAAGCCTGCGAGAAAAATGCTAAGCAGAATCTCGATGTTCAAGCAATGGTTTGGCATCAAGGTGAAGGTGATCGAGCTTCCTTCTCACAAGAAGCAGCTGATAACTACTACCAGAACCTTAAGGCAGTATTTGAAGCATGCAGAGGCTACGTCAATAAGCCTGATTTGCCAATCTTCTGTGGAACGGTAAGCCACAATTCCGAGCAATATGATCCAAAAGTTGAAGCCGGATTACTGAAGATCGCCAAGGAAGATCCAAATGTCCATGTTATCGATATGCAAAAAGGCACACTGCTTGATCAATTCCATTTTGATCCTAAGTCCAGCATGTATTTTGGAAAAGCCATTTATGATGCTATGATCGATAAGCATGTGATTGAAGGACCACGTGTTGATATTGGCGAGTATCGGGTATATTAATAATCAAAAATCTTTAACCATATAAGAAAAAGGATGCTTGTTGAGCATCCTTTTTTGTTTGCTTCTCCTGGGCGCCAACAACTTGGTACTTTGGCGTAACTAACTTAAAGGGCACTTAGATCAAACCTTCCAAAGTAGGAGGTTTGATCTAAGTGCCCTTATAAATTAAATGACTCCATTTGTGTCATCTCGGAACTAATCTTCAAAATAATCCGGATATGCATCCACAACTTTTTGTTTTTCCAACAGCATCAGGTGCAAATGTTGGGTAACCAGGAAGCTCAGATCATCAATATCTTTGCTTTTGACTGCCCTAAAAATGGCTTCATGCTGGTTGGTGAGCGTGTCCCAATTAAGTTCAGATTCTTTCAATCGTAAGCGACGGAAACGATTCAATTGGGTATTGTTTATCTGCAGCCAGTTCCAAACCGTATCTTTGCCAACGACTGAATAAAAGGCGTGGTGGAAATCCTGATCCAAGTCGAAGAAGTTATCAGGCTCGCTTCTTGAAGCGGTTTGCTGTTGCTGGTCCAGATTCTTTTGGATCTTTGCAATATCATCGCTAGAAATGTTCACCGCCGCATCGACCATAATTTTTGGTTCAATGCAATTGCGGACAAAGCGGGCATTCTTTGCATCTGCCATATCAATTTTGGTAATGTAGGTCCCACTTTGGGGGATAACTTCGATTAAGCCTTCACGTTCAATTCGGATAATGGCTTCTCTAACCGGTGTTCGACCGAGGCTCAACTCCTGTGAGATCAGCTTTTCGGAAATCTTTTGGCCCGGAATATAGTCAAAGTGGATGATTCGATATTTAATTTCGTTGTAAGCATCACTGCGCATATTATCTAGCATAATCGTTCTCCTTTAGATAACATCATATTAGCATAATTTGGTGAAAAAGTTAACGTAGACCCCTGAAAAAACTGGGGTATTGACAATCTGATATATCAGAATATAATGAAAGCGAAAGCGTATCCAGAAGACTGGTGTATCAGTTTGAACCAATTTGATGGGTACACCTTCATGTTTGGCTTAATTAGTGCAATACGGGAGGTTTAATTAATGGTAAAAATTACTGATGATTACCTGAACAACAAGAAAGAATTCACGGATGCCGGAATCAAAGTTCCAACCTATGATATCAAGAAGAAAAACGGTGCCACAAAATGGGTTCACTTTGGTGGTGGAAACTTGTTCCGAGCTTTTCATGCCGCAATTGCTGATCGTCTGCTTGAGTCAGGCGACTTGGACGCCGGTATTGTTGTTGCCGAAACTCATGATAAAGACGTCGTAACCGATGCCTACAAAAAATTTAACGATAGAATATTACGAGTTATCACTCATGAAGATGGTAACTTTGAAAAAGAATTGTTTGCTTCCGTTTCAGATGCTTTGTACTTTGATCAAAGCAATCCCGACGGTTGGAAAAAATTATTCAAGATTTTTGAGAATCCAGCCCTTTAATTAGCTACTTTCTCAATTACCGAAAAAGGTTATAACCTTTGGGACAGTCAAGGAAACTTGCTGCCAGCTATTGAAGATGATATTAAAAATGGGCCTGAAGCACCTAAAAATAACATGGCTTCTCTTACTTCATTGATGTTTGCCCGTTTCAAAGCCGGCAAGTATCCAATGGCTTTGCTCAGTACCGATAACTTTTCACAAAATGGTGAGAAGTTGGAAAAGAGCGTTTTGACCATTGCCCAAGGCTGGGAGAAGAATGGCCTGGTTCCTTCAGAATTTGTTGATTACTTACAAGATGACAAGAAGGTCAGCTTCCCACTCTCAATGATTGACCGAATTACGCCAAATCCTTCAGAGACTGTATCTGACAAGCTTAAGGCAGATGGCTTTGAAAATTATCAAATCTTCCACACACCAGGTCACACCAACATCGCTGCATTCACTAATACTGAAGAAGTGCACTATCTGGTTGTTGAAGACGACTTTCCAAATGGCCGACCAGCATTGGATAAAGCAGGGGTTATCTTAACCAACCGCGATACGGTTAATGATGCCGACGAAATGAAAGTTACAACCTGCTTGAATCCACTTCACACGGCTTTAGCTGTTAACGGAAGCCTGCTTGGATTTAATTCAATTGCTAAAGAGGTTAGTGATCCTGATATGCTTAACCTCATCAAACAAATCGGCTACGTTGAAGGTTTGCCGGTTGTAACCGATCCTAAGGTTATCAATCCAAAGAAGTTTATCGACCAATTGGTTAACAAACGTCTTCCAAACCCATACAGTCCTGATATGCCACAACGAATTGCCGCCGATACTTCTCAGAAGCTGTCAGTTCGTTACGGTGTCACAATTCAACATTACATTGATGATCCTAAACGTGACCCTAAAGATCTTCACTTCATTCCACTGGTTCTTGCAACTTGGTGCCGTTACCTTATGGCAATTGATGATCAAGGCAAGCCATTTGAACCAAGCAGAGATCCGATGCTTTCAGAACTTCAGCCAAAAGTTGCCGACATTAAACTCGGTGAAAAGACTGACGTTCACGCACATCTGAAAGATATCTTGTCCAACAAGAAGATCTTTGGCCATGACTTGTATGAAATTGGCCTTGGTGACGTTGTTGAAGGATACTTTGCATCACAAATCAGCGGCGTTGGTGCTGTTCGTAAGACGCTTGAAGATACCTTATCAAAGTATGCTAAACAAATTTAACTAAGGAGACAGACACATGTCATTACTTAATGATGATTTCCTTTTGACCACACCAATGGCCAAGAAATTGTTTCATGATCATGCTGAAAAAATGCCGATCATCGATTTCCATTGTCACTTGGATCCAAAGGAAATTTACGAAAATAAGAATTATAAAAATCTCACCCGAATCTGGATTAACGAAGGCGACTTTGGTGACCACTACAAGTGGCGCTTAATGCGGGCCAACGGTGTTCCGGAAGATCTGATTACCGGTGACGGTGATGATTATAAAAAGTTCCTCGCATGGGCTGGTACCATTGAAAAGGCTTTGGGAAATCCGCTGTTTGAGTGGACTCACCTTGAATTACGTCGCTTCTTTGGCATTAATGATGTATTCAACACCAAGACAGCTCCGGCTATTTGGGAAAAGGCGAACAAATTATTAGCAACTGATGATTTCAAGCCACGCAACTTAATCAAGCGTTCAAATGTTCAGGTTGTCTGCACGACTGATGATCCGGCATCTGACTTGAAATATCATAAGTTACTCAAAAAAGAAGAAGACCAAAACGGCTTCAAAGTATTGCCTGCTATGCGCCCAGATAAGGCATTCAACTTAACTGCAGACAGTTACGGTGATTACCTTGATCAACTTGCCAAAGTTTCCGGCAAGAAGATTACATCATTTAAGAGCCTGGTTGGCGCCCTTCGTCAACGGTTCGAGTATTTTGCAAGCTTGGGTGGCCGTCTTTCCGACCATGGCTTGAACTTCTTCCACTTTGTTAAAGCTTCAGACGATGAAATGAACGATATTATCGATAAAGCTCGCAACAATAAGAAGCTTACCAAGACTGAAATTAACCAATATCAAACAATGTTGGTTGAAGCCTTGATGCATTTGAACAAAGAATTTAACTGGACCATGCAGTTCCACATGAATGTTATCAGAAACGCCAACAAGCCAATGTTTAAGAGCTTTGGTCCCGATGGTGGATTTGATTCAATGGGAACTCAACCTGATTTGGCACAAGAATTTATGAAGTTATTGATGGATGCCCAAGAGCAGGACCAAATTCCAAAGATGATCATCTATTCATTGAATCCAAATGACTGGATGCAACTCGCTACCGGAATGGGTGACTTCCAACAAGATGGTGTCCAAAAGCTTCAATTAGGTGCTGCTTGGTGGTTCAACGATACATTTGACGGCATGAAGCGTCAGTTGACAATCATGGCTGAACAAAGCCTGTTGCCTAACTTTGTCGGCATGCTGACTGATTCACGAAGCTTCCTTTCATATCCACGTCATGAGTACTTCAGAAGAGTATTGTGCAACGTGATCGGTGAGTGGGCTGAACGAGGTCAGGCACCTGATGACGAGGATTACCTGGGTAAGATTGTTGAAGATATCTCGTACAACAATGCTCATGATCAGTTCCACTTCTTTGACAAAGACTAATCAATAGAGTCACCTAGGCAACCGTAATTTACGTTAAGTGGTTTAACTAATATGTTAGTGCGCTAATAATTATGAATTTAAATTAAGGAGAAAACATAATGGAATACAATATCGCAGTTGTTAACTCAAACAGTTTTGGACAGGTCTTCACTGAACATTGGAAAGAATTGGAAAAGATTGGGACTGTTAAGCGCTTCATGCTCCCAACGGACATTGATGGCAAGTCATTAGCTGAAAAACTGCATGGTTTTAACGTCATCATTGCCAGTGTTACCCCATTCTTTAACAAAGAATTCTTTGATAACAAAGATGATCTTTTATTAATCTCACGTCATGGAATTGGTTTTAACAACGTTGACTTGGAAGCTGCCAAGAAACATGGCACTCAAGTTGCAATCGTTCCACAAAAGGTTGAAAGAAACTCAGTTGCTGAAAATGAACTTGCCAATTTAATGGCATTAGTTCGTCAGGTTGTTCCTTCATCAGAACGTGAACGTGCCGGCCGTTATGAAGACCGTGCCCAATTCATGGGTAATCAGCTTAGTGGTAAGACATTTGGTGTTATCGGCTGTGGAAACATTGGTAGCCGAGTTGCTGAATTGTTCAGTATTTTTGGCGGTCCAGTTTTGGTTAACGATCCACATCCGGCAACTGAGCCAGAATGGTTTACCAACAATAACGTTGAACGAGTAGATCTTGAAACTTTACTCAGCCGTTGTGACTACATCTCATTGAATGCTTCACTTGATGACACCAGTCTTCATATGATTAATTCAAAGACCATCAAGAGCCTTAAAAAGGGTGCTTACATCTGTAATAACGCTCGTGGTGCTTTGGTTGAAGAAGACGCTATCAGTGCTGCAATCAAGTCTGGTCAACTCTCAGGCTATGCTGCTGATGCAATGGAAGTTGAACCTGTTAAGGCTGACCATCCATTCTTGAAGAATGACCGTATCCTGGTTACACCACATACTTCAGCCTACACATACGAATGTCTTCATGGTATGGGTGAGAAATGTGTCAGTGATGTCAAAGCAATTGTTGCTGGCAAGCGTCCAGGCCGTGAATTGACCCATGGACTTGAGGATTAGAATTTAGAGGTATTACTATGGATTATATTATTGGAATTGACGTTGGTACCACCAGCACCAAGGCGTTGATTTATGATACCGATGGAAATATATACGGCAAGGCCAATAAGGGTTATCCGCTCTATCAAGACACCCCCGACATGGCCGAAGAAGATCCTGATGAAATTTTTAATGCCACGGTTTCTGCGATGCAGGAAGTGGTCGCTAAAGCCAATATTACCGATGGTAAAGTGATCGCGATTTCTTGGTCGGCCCAACAGCACAGTTTGATTGCCTTGGATAAGGACTTTAAACCGTTAACCAGATCATTAACCTGGGCGGATAACCGTTCTCAAAAATATGCTGCGGAATATAAGAAAAATGGCCGTGGGATGGAAATGTACAAACGGACTGGCTTACCAATTCACCCAATGGGACCATTCTATAAATTACTTTACTTTAGAAATGAACAGCCGGAAATCTTTGATCAAGCCGCTTACTGGGTTGGCATCAAGGAATACATTATTTGGAAGTATACCGGCGTATTAAAGGAAGAAATCTCGATGGCTGCCGCAACCGGTCTGCTGAACATGAATTCAGCCCAGTGGGATGAAGAAGCACTCAAAGAGACAGGCGTTACTGAGAAGCAGCTTCCTGAGCTCGTTGATACAACCGATAAGTTCAAGGGAATTAAATCAGAATATGCCAAGATTATCGGCATTGACAAAGATGTTTACTTTGTCATGGGCGCTACGGATGGGGCATTATCCACTATCGGGGTTGGTGCCATTCAAACCGGTGTCCTCGCAATTAACATTGGAACCTCGGCTGCAGTGAGAACCTTCGTTGATAAACCACGAGTGGATCCAAAAGCCCGCCTGTACTGTTACCCAGTTATGAAGGGAAAGTACCTAGTCGGTGGACCAATCAACAATGGTGGGATTGTCCTCAATTGGGCGCATGACTCACTGTTTGGCGGTGAAGTCGAAGCGGCAAAGTTGCTGCATATCGATTCTTACGACATGCTGTCAAAGATTGCGGCCACGGTTCCTGCAGGCTCAGACGGCTTGATTTTCCATCCATATCTTGGTGGTGAACGCGCCCCATTATGGGATGCTAACGCACGCGGATCGTTCTTTGGCCTTAACCGTAAGCATACCCGAGCTCACATGATTCGTGCCGTCATGGAAGGAATTATGTACAATCTGTATTCAGTCACCTTGGCGCTCAAAGAAGTGACTGGTGAACCAAAAGCGGTCTTGGCTGCCGGCGGTTTTGCCCGTTCAACTCTTTGGACCCAGATGATGGCGGATATCTTTGAACATGATATCGTGATTCCGGAATCGTATGAAAGCGGCAGTTTGGCCGCTATGTTTCTTGCCAAAATGGCTTTGGGGATGGAAGACAATCTTGAAGACATCAAGAAGTATATGGGGAAAGAAACGGTTTACAAGCCCAACCAGGATGTGTTTAAACGATACAGAACCTTAATGCCGATATACTTGCGTTTGAGTCGTGATCTTTCGAAAGAATACGAAGGAATTGCGGATTATCAACGTGAGTTCACTGATAATGATAAATAACAAGCTATAGTTTCCAACCGTTCTACCAGTTGTGGTAGTCGGTTGGAAACTTTTTTATTAGGGAAAAATTCACCGAGCTGTTTCATCGATTGGATAAATTAAAATAGCTAATGTTGTCACAAACTCTCAACAAATAGTATAATTTTAGTTGTGGTTACGTTTTCATTTTAATATCAAATTTTCCAATTCGAATTCAACGGAGGTACTTATAATGTCCAAAGTTCTAATTGTCAATGCAGGAAGTTCATCATTAAAATTCAAATTATTTGAAATGCCCCAAGAAGAAGTGCTCGCTGACGGTGAAGTTGAGCGGCTCAACATGCCTGGCTCCAAAGTTAAGATCAAGTATGGCGACGGCCAAGTATACAAGGCCGAAGAAGATAAGATTGATTACGAACGTTCTGCGGGGATCATGCTGAACAATCTGAAGGATCTGGGTGTCATTGACCGGTTGAGGGACATTGACGCGATTGGTAACCGTGTTGTGGCTGGAAGTGATATTTTTAATAAGGTCGTCAAAATTGACGATGATAGCTTATCCCAAATTGTGGAATTGGGCGACATTGCGCCGATCCATAATCCAGTTGAGGCTGAATATATTGAAATTATTCGCAGAATTTTGCCAGACACTGATCAGTATGCGATCTTTGACAGTGCCTTTTTCAAGGATGTCCCGGAAGTTAACTCCATTTACGGGATTCCATATGAATTGACCAAGAAATTTACCATCCGTCGTTACGGTGAACATGGCATTAACCATGGTTTTATCACGCAACAGGCCGAAGAGATATTAGGCAACGATAAAGCCAAGCTGGTCACCCTTCATTTGGGCTCAGGAGCCTCTGTCGCCGCTGAGAAGGACGGCAAGTGTTACGACACCTCGATGGGCTTCACACCGATGAACGGCCTCGTCATGGGGACACGTTCGGGGGATGTGGACCCCGCCTTGGTCCCATTCTTCATGAAAAAGATGGGTGCCAGTGCCGATGAAGTGATCGACATGTTCAACAAGCGCTCCGGCTTACTTGGCGTTTCCGGCGTCTCATCAGATATGCGTGACTTGGAAGACTCAGATGACGATCGGGCTAAATTAGCTTTGGATATGTTCGTCAATCGAACGGTTAAATTTGCGGCCAGCTACATCACTGAACTTGGTGGTGTCGATGCGATTGTCTTCTCTGGTGGGATCGGTGAACATGATAAATGGGTTCGTGAACAGGTCTGCGAGAAGCTTGGAATCTTTGGAATTAAGCTGGATGGCCAGTTGAATGAAGCCCAGAAGCCTGGCGATTTAGGTACTAAAGATTCTTCCGCACGGATCCTGTTGATCCCGGCTAATGAAGAATTGGCGATGGTAAGGGATGTTGCCAACACGATTTCGAATAAATAACATCTAAGATAGAAAAAATGAACCTGCCAACAACTTGGCAGGTTCATTTTTATGGAATTATTTATTTAAATCATTAGAATTCTACTTTGTATTTGATGCTATAAGTCTTCTCTTCACCGGCTGGCAATGTGACATCGCCAAAGCCTTCGTGGTTAGGAGTATCTGGCAAGTTTTGGGCTTCTAAAGCGATTGCCATGTAAGGGCCACCTTGGCCACGCAGGTAATTAGTTCCAGTCAAGTCATCTGGCGTGAAGACAACCAAAGCGTTACGGTTTGAACTGATTGCAACGCTGCGGCCGGATTCTGGATCAGATAATTTAGCAACTGGTTCGTCATCTTTATGATCATTGATTACAAAGACTTCGTCATAACTGTGACCAACTTCTGCCTTCATGTCATCAACACCGACTTTGAGGTTTTGATTGTCACGGAAATCATAAGGTGTGTCGTCGACAGCTACCTTCTTACCAGTAGGGGTCTTGTCTTTGTTCAATTCAAGATATTGATCCGCGTTGATTTGGAGTGATTGGCCATTGATGCTGTTTTCTTCACTCAAATTGAAGTAAGTGTGTTGAGTTGGGTTGAACAAAGTGTCAGCGTCACTCTTGGCACTGTACGTTGCGGTCAATTCGTTGTCATTATTCAGTGAGAATGTAATTTTGACATCGATATTACCAGGGAATGAATCTTCAGAAGAGTCGATATGCTTGGTGAAGACAATCCTGTCGCCGTCAAATGAGCCGTCCCAGATTTGGGTGTTAAATCCGTGAGGGCCACCATGCAACGTGGTTGTGCCTTCGTTAGAATCGACGTGGTATTCTTTGCCTTTGATCTTGAAAGTACCGTTGGTAATTCGACCGGCAGTTCGACCAATTGCTTGGCAGAAGTACTGGTTCTTCATCAATTCTTCACTACTTGGGACACTTACCAGAATATTTGTTGGCTTGCCGTCAGGGCCGGGGACATTGAATTCCTCCAATGTGGCACCGAATGTAATTGCGGAAACAGAAACATCGTGATCATTAGTGATGGTGAACTTTTCAATGTCCTTGCCATCTAACTTATCGAACAATTCTTTCTTGGTACTCATATAGTTAAATCTCCTTAGAAAAATAAATTGTGGTTTGAAACCGCTTTTATATGTATTATAATATGTTTTTGTACGGTGATGCAATACCAATTTTTGAATTTATCCGTATAATTCTATATTAATTATTGCTAAAGTATGATATTTTATTATTGGAGTATATGAATGAAGGATGAAAGGGTATACGATGAAAACTTTTTTGTATGGATTATCAGGTGTCACCGATTTATTAATTATTGTTTTTATCTTCATGGGAATGTATGAATTTGCCCGTAAAGATCAAACGAAACCGAACCATCACTTTATTGTTTGGGCACTTGTCTGTGTATTTATCACATTTGGATTATTAATGTTGACGTAGGATTGAACCACAATTTGAACGCGGGGGGATAGTATCATGGAAACAAAGTATGTCATGGTCAAGAAGAGCATTAAATCAAACATCATTAATGGGAAATACAAGATTAACGACAAGATCCCTACCGAGTCCGAGTTGATGGCGATGTATAAAGTGAGTCGGTACACGATTCGGCGAGCTGTTGGCGACCTTGAGCACGAAGGCTATATTTATCGGGTTCAGGGTGGCGGCATGTACGTCAATGATTGGATTAACAATAAGGTATCTTCAGACCGTTCTAATCAAAACGTGGGTGTTGTGACAACTCATATTGCTAATTACATTTTTCCAAGCATCATTAGTGGGATTGATCAGGTCATTTCCGATGAAGGCTTGTCAATTTTGATTGGGAATACGCATGACGAGTATGAGAAGGAACGTCACAACTTGCTGAATATGTTGGACAACGATGTGGTTGGCTTCATTATTGAACCAACCAGAAGTACGCTGGACAATCCCAACTTGGACGTTTACCAAATGATCGTTGATTCTGGGAAGCCGGCCGTCTTCATCAACGCCCACTATCCTCAATTGAATTTTCCGTACGTTGAAACTAACGATACGGATGCTGAAAAAGAATTGGTCGACTATTTATTAAACTCTGGTCACGAACGGATTTTGGGAGTCTTCCAAGTTGATGATCTTCAGGGAGTTCACCGGATGAACGGATTTATCAAGTCCTATCAGACGCATCCCAACGTTTCCACATCAGGCGATATCATGATGTATCGTTCGAGTGATAATATTAATGATGTTTTAGAGAAGATTAAGAACCGGGTCAAAGTAGAAATGAACGCTTTGCCGACCGCAATCGTCTGTTATAACGACCAGCTGGCGATTGAGGTCATCGGGATGTTAAGTAAAGAAGGCATCCAAGTTCCAGACCAGATTTCCGTTGCCGGATTTGATGATTATCAGATCTCGCAATACATTGATCCGACGCTGACAACGATGATTCACCCAAAGAGAACGATGGGCCATACTGCTGCCCAACTATTATTAAATATGTTAGATGGTAAGGATGGCGGTTCAAAGATTTTGGATTCAAAGTTAATTGTTCGAGACTCAACTAAAAATATTTAACCACAGTGACACAAACAATTTTGCATGTTCATTTCCATGAAAGGAGGTGATACACCGCGGATCATCCCATCCGTGTTTTATTTTCCGCAAAAATTTTATGCTAACAAATAAAATATATCTTGATTTATGCGTATAAATATTTTATACTCTTTTTGTAAGCGATGTCAGAAACCGTTTACAGGTGCGCACAAAGTTTTTGCAATACATTTTTGAAATATAAATTTACGAATGGGGTGCTCGTTTTGAAAAAGGTCACAAATAATGGCTTTATCTATACGTTTGGAGCCTTAGGTGGCTTGCTTTTCGGTTACGATATTGCGTCAGTTTCTGGTGCGATTCTGTTTATTGAAAAACAACTTCACTTAGGACCATGGGAACAAGGTTGGGTTGTTAGTTCAGTTTTAATCGGTGCGATTATTGGTGCGCTGGCAACTAGTAAGTTTTTGGATACTTACGGACGTCGTAAGTTATTAATTTGGGCTTCAGTTATCTTCTTCATTGGAGCCATTACATCAGGATTTGCGCCTAACTTTGAAATCCTGGTTGGAACCCGTGTCGTCTTAGGTATTGGTGTTGGTATTACATCAGCATTGATTCCTGCCTATTTGCATGAACTTGCTCCAAAGAGTATGCATGGTGCGGTTGCCACAATGTTCCAGTTGATGATCATGATTGGTATTCTGTTAGCCTACATTTTGAACTACTCATTTGCTCATATGTACACTGGCTGGCGTTGGATGTTAGGCTTCGCTGCTTTACCTGCTTTCATTCTTTTCGTCGGAGCACTTTTCCTTCCAGAAAGTCCTCGATTCTTAGTTAAGATTGGACACACAGACGAAGCACGTGAAGTTCTGATGGATACCAACAAGCATGATGCCAAAGCTGTTGATACAGCTCTTTCCGAAATTGAGGAAACTGCAAAAGCACCAGTTGGCGGCTGGAAAGAATTATTTGGTAAAGGCGTTCGTCCAGCATTGATTACCGGACTTGGCGTTGCCATCTTCCAGCAAGTTATTGGTAGTAACAGTGTTATCTTCTATGCACCAACAATCTTTACCGATGTTGGTTGGGGAGTTATTGCTGCATTGCTTGCTCATATCGGAATTGGTGTTGTTAACGTTATTGTTACCGTTGTTGCTATGTTACTGATGGATAAAGTTGACCGTAAGAAGATGCTTGAGTTTGGTGCCGCCGGAATGGGTCTTTCACTCATTGTTATGTACACGGTTCTTAAGTTCGATAACGGATCACATACAGCCGCTATCGTAAGTGCTCTTGCATTGACTGTCTACATTGCTTTCTACGCTACGACTTGGGCACCAGTTACCTGGGTTCTGATCGGTGAAGTCTTCCCATTGAACATTCGTGGGTTGGGAACATCACTTTGTTCAGCAACCAACTGGTTAGCCGACATGGTTGTTTCATTGACATTCCCAATGATGCTTAGCTCATGGGGATTGGATAATGCCTTCCTGTTCTACGCAGTCATCTGTGGGATTGCCATTTGGGTATGCCACAGCAAGTTCCTTGAGACTCGTGGTAAGTCACTTGAAGAGATCGAGCTTGATCTTCACAAGGCAGCTGGAGAGAGTGTATCGACAGATGCCACAAAATAGTTAACCAATTTTAGACCATTCGTCTAAAAATTAATAAATCATCAAGAGGAGAGAAAACTATGTTACAAGTACCTGATTATGAATTTTGGTTTGTTACCGGTAGTCAACATCTTTACGGAGAAGAACAATTAAAGTCCGTTGAAAAAGATGCTAAGGATATGGTTGATAAGTTAAATGCCTCTGGTAAATTACCTTACCCAATCGTGTTCAAGATGGTTGCCACTACTGCTGACGGTATCACTCAGTTAATGAAAGACGTTAACTACAATGATAAAGTAGCTGGTATTATTACTTGGATGCACACATTCTCACCAGCTAAAAACTGGATCCGTGGTACTAAGTTACTTCAAAAGCCATTACTTCACTTGGCAACTCAATACTTGGATCACATTCCATATGACACCATTGACTTTGACTACATGAACCTTAACCAAAGTGCTCATGGTGACCGTGAATACGGCTTTATCAATGCACGTCTTCGTAAGAACAACAAGATCGTTTACGGCTGGTGGGGAGATCCAGAAGTCCAAGACGAAATTGCTGACTGGGAAAATGTTGCAGTTGCTTATGACGAAAGCTTCAAGATCAAGGTTGCTCGTTTCGGTGACAACATGCGTAACGTTGCTGTTACTGAAGGTGACAAAGTTGAAGCCCAAATCCAATTTGGTTGGACTGTTGATTACTATGCCTTAGGTGACTTGGTAGAATCAGTTAACGCTGTTTCTGAAAGCGATATCGACGCTAAGTACAAAGAATTACAAGACAAATATGAATTTGTTCAAGGCGACAATGACAAGGATAAGTACGAGCATTCTGTTCGTTACCAAATCCGTGAATACTTCGGAATCAAGAACTTCTTGGACAAAGGTAACTACTCAGCATTCACTACCAACTTCGAAGACCTTTATGGTTTGGAACAATTACCTGGTCTTGCAGCACAATTGCTCATGGCTGACGGCTATGGTTTCGGTGCTGAAGGTGACTGGAAGACAGCTGCTCTTGACCGCTTAGTTAAGATCATGACTCATAATCAGGCTACTGCATTCATGGAAGACTACACTCTTGAATTACAAAAGGGTAAGGAAGCTATCCTTGGATCACATATGCTTGAAGTTGACCCAGGTATTGCCAGTGACAAGCCTCGTGTCGAAGTTCACCCATTGGACATTGGTGGCAAAGCAGATCCTGCACGTTTGGTATTCTCTGGCCGTGCCGGTGACGCAATGGATGTTACCATCTCAGACTTTGGTAACGAATACCGTATGATCGGTTATGCGGTTGAAGGTAACAAAGCACCTAAGGAAACACCACATCTGCCAGTTGCAAAACAAATGTGGACTCCAAAGATGGGCTTGAAGAATGGTGCTACTCAATGGATTCATGATGGTGGTGGACATCACACTGTCTTGACATTCAACGCAACTGAGACACAATTCCAAGACTTAGCTACTATGTTTGGTCTTACCTTTAACGATATTAAGTAGCAGAGTGTGACGAGCCCCGGGTGGCCCCGGAGCATAAGGTAAAGGTATCAATAATGAACGGTTTGTGTTCATTGTTGGTAGCTTTGCCTTATGCAGTAGGGGTCAGGGGTGTCGGAACACGTTTCGGCTAGGTAAAAAGCAGAGTGCAAAAAAGCATTTGCTACCATCAACCGACCCTGCTAACGAGTAACCCCGAGAGATTACCCAATATAAAGTTCCACTAATCAAGTTCCGAGAGACTGATATTGGAACTTAATCATAATTGAAATGAGGTTGAGACAAATTCCCTTTTGCCTCGACCTCATTTTGTACATAGCTGTTTATATAGGAGGAAAATTGAAAATGCGGACTGAAAAAGAGAAGATGTTGGCTGGTGAGAAGTACCTAAACATCAGCGATGAATTAGCCGAAGATCGCAGAACCAATCGATTGTTGGTGGATGAATTTAATCGGGTTGCCCGAGAGGATCCGAAGCAAGGTAGCCAGATTATTAAAAAGATGTTTAAGCACACCGGTGAAAAAGTTGATATCCAATCGCCATTTCAGTGTGATTATGGATACTCAGTTTCCGTTGGTGAGAACTTTTTTGCCAATTATGGTTGTACCTTCATTGATGTTGGTAAGATTACCATTGGTGATAATGCCTTGCTTGGCCCGAATGTCCAAATCTTTTCGGTGAACCATCCGCTTGATGTTAAGGATCGTCAAGCCGGATATGAGTATCCAGCTGACGTCACGATCGGTGACAACCTCTGGGCAGGGGGCGGCTCAATTATTGTGCCCGGCGTGACCCTCGGCAACAATGTTATAATTGCTGCAGGCGCTGTTGTCACCAAATCATTTGGCGACAACGTATTGATCGGCGGAAATCCTGCCAGAGTCATTAAAAATTTAAAATAGCACGGAGGATTTGCATGAGTAAAGAGAATATTAGTAGTCGAATTGAATTAGCAGATGGCCACCCGATGCCCCAAGAGGGTCTTGGCGTATATCGGATGACTGATGAGGATGAGTTGATTAAGTCCGTTAAATCGGCATATGATGACGGCTATCGGTTGTTTGATACCGCTCAGATGTATGGTAATGAAGCTGCGGTTGGTAAAGCCATTCAGGACTTGGACGTCAATCGGGACGATATCTTTGTCACAACGAAGATTTCAGAAGACAACCAAGGATACGATAAAGTGATGTCTTCATTTGAAGAATCATTGAAGAAGCTGCAGTTGGACTACGTGGACCTGTTATTGGTTCACTGGCCAATCCACACCCACTTCTTTGAAACTTGGCGGGCATTCGAGAGTCTTAAGGAACAGGGTTTGGCAAAGTCAATCGGAACCAGTAATTACGGCATGCTGCACCTGCAGTATTTGGCCACCAAAGCGAACGAAATGCCAGTCTTGAACCAGTTGGAAGTTCATCCATACCTGTCACAAAAAGCAATGATTGATTTTGATCGTGAGAATCACATTGTTACCCAGGCCTGGGCACCACTCGGACGTGGTCGGATCTTTGATGATCCCGTGATTACCGGTATCGCAGCCAAACACGGTAAGTCAGCCGCCCAAGTCATTTTGAGATGGCATTTCCAACGGGGGGATGCGTTTATTCCCAAGTCAGTCCATCCAGAACGGATTAGGCAGAACGCTGACATTTATGATTTTGAATTGAATGCAGACGAAATGAAACAGGTTGATGGTTTGAATCGGAATACCCGGATCAGCCAGGAACCTGAGATGGTGTATGAGATTGGGCATCAGTATCCGCATCATTAATGTCTAATAAAATAAGGCTTGGCTGATGAATTTCGCTATTATTTCATCGGCCAAGTCTTTTTATTTAACGATTCAATATAAAATTGTTCAAAATGATTTTTCCCATGTCTTCTAAATGATCTAGCAAATCAATTGTGAAATAAATATTTTGATTATTATTTTGGAAATCACTGACAGACTGCATATATGAAAAGAAACATTTTAATTGATTCCAACATGTCGTTATGCATTGAACAAGCCTGTTGAAATATTTTTCCAGAGTGCTATAACAGAATTTGTTGGTATATAACAACAAGCTAAACTAATTCATTTGGGGAAATGAATCATTTATCATAAACGGGGATTTAATTATGAATAGTTCAAAATCAACAAATACCATACGAAAGCTCAGGAAAGGATTCATTAGCGTTCTTGCAATCATGTTGACATGCATACTTCTACTTTCCATTTCGTCTAAAAATACGGTTAGAATGACAATTGCACTACTTGGTCATCCAAGAATGGCACTGCAGACAAAGCCGGTTCATAGCAATGAGGCAAGTTCTGCTTTGAAGACAAACATTTATACAATTCCTATGAAGGATTCATTCAGTGGGGTCGGAATAAGCCATATTTCATTGTTTGAAGTTCATTCCATTCTAATTTTCCACATTGCAATACCGACTTATGATCATTTGGCATAGCATTCTTATGTTCGAAGCGGCATCAGATTCACTAATTCGGATTGTTAATTATTGATGCTTAATATTCATTTGATGTTATGTCATACGAATGGGGAACGAAAGATGAGCACGAAAGCGAAGAACGTAACGAAGATAGTCAAAACAATTATTCTGGGCATCTGCATTACTGTTTTGACGGGCATGATTCTATTATCCATCTCGCCGTCGACTACTGTGAGGATGACAATGATCTTGTCTGGCCACCCAGAATCGGCGATCAATTGTAATCCTGTGCACGATCCAGGGTTAAGTAAAGCTATGAATGCAAACATATACACAATCCAAGATAAATACGGATATACTCATCTTGGAATGAGGCATGTGGTTCTATTTAAGATTGACAGTGTATTGGTTTTCCATACCGCAACGGCCACTTATCGATATTTCTAATTATATAGAGATCCTGACGAGTTGGAAGAAGGCGGTGGTGATGAATTTGTACAATAAAGCCATTTACTTGGGGGATAATCGTTTGGATGCAAGTAACCGGAAGTTATCTAAAATATTGATTGGATTATTACTGATGCTGCTTGGTGGGATTGTCATATTCTTCAGTATCTTTGCACTGGGTCCAACGCCAGTTTCAAAGGGCATGGAAGACATTTATTGGTTAATATTTGCCGGTGGAATGAATGTCATTGGCGGAATTGGCTACTTGTTCATACATAACAGGTCAATTGTGTTAACGCTTGCTGGTGTGCTAATCATTGTGAATTTAATTCCAGCTGTTCAGCAGGCGATGTCAGGGAATCACTTTTTGCTTCCCATGATTGTCATGCTGATTATCTTAGCAGTTGCGGCTGGTGCGATCTCTTTATGGAATGAATCAAAATAAGCCTCGATGGAAGCAAATCCTGCTACCATCGAGGCCTTTCTTATGATCGCTTTTGTACCAGGGCATGTAGTGAATTTTCGCGAATTCAAGGTGCTTTTAATGCTAAACCATATCCGATCCGCTATACTGAAGGTATGTGAAAGCAAATTTTTGAGAAATGGGATGATTTTTTGACAAAGGTTACTGCTTACATGGTCCGGCACGGACAAACATACTTAAACTTGTACAACAAGGTTCAGGGATGGATTGATTCTCCGCTCACTAAAAAGGGAATCCAAGATGCCGAAAGTGCTGGAAAACGACTCTCCAAGATTAACTTTGCCGCTTCATTTACCAGCGACTCCGGTCGGGCAATTGACACCGGCAAAATTATTATGAAGGCCAATCCGCACAATATGAACATTGTAAGTTACCAATATCCCGAATTACGAGAACAATTTCACGGTTATTTTGAAGGAAACGACTTGAATCAAATGTGGCAATTTGTTGGTGCTCAAGTTCAAGAGACGACTGAAAAAGAAGTTTTGACAAACTTTGGTTTGGAGCGGGCACGAGATTTGATCCACAAGGCTGATTTGTATAATAATGCTGAGAACAATCAGATGTTTTGGGAACGACTTGATCACGGCTTTGACAAAATTCGTGAGAACACTCATGACGGCGAGGACATCTTAATCGTGTCACACGGCATGACTATCCGTTCGATTGTGGACCGCTATGCGCCCAAATTGGATTTGGGGGTCGCAACTAAAAACGGCAGTGTCACCAAGTTGATCATCACTGATGACGATATCCAAGTTGAGTACTTCAACAATCTCGGCGAGGTCTAGTTGTTTATAATTGCTTAATATGATATATTTGTAGGACATGTGCTGGTCAGGACGTTTGTTGCCCTGACCATTGTTTTTAATTGTATAACTGACACGTGTTTCGATGGGCCTGATTACCATCTGTTGCTCACACCCTCGTTACACTCTATTTATGAGGTAAATTAATGATTACGATTCAAAACATGGGATTACAACTCTCAGGTAAAAAACTTTATGACGATGTGAATTTGAAGTTCACGCAAGGCAACTGTTATGGCGTGATTGGCGCTAATGGTGCCGGTAAATCAACATTTTTGAAATTACTTCGAGGTGATTTGACACCCACAACTGGTGAAATTCACATCGATAAAAACGAACGAATTTCCAGCTTGAGCCAGGACCATTATGGCTTTGAAGAGCAGACGGTGATGCAAACGGTTATCCAAGGCTACCAGCATTTAGCTGATGTCATGGAAGAAAAGGATGCCTTGTATGCCAAACCTGATTTTTCTGATGAGGACGGGATTCAAGCTGCCAATTTGGAAGCTGAATTCGCCGAAATGGACGGCTGGAACGCTGAATCTGATGCGTCACAATTGTTGCAGTCATTAGACATTCCAGAAGAACTTCACCAACAGTTGATGAGTGAATTGACTGAAGGTCAAAAAGTGAAAGTGCTGTTGGCACGGGCATTGTTTGGTGAGCCCGACATTTTACTGTTGGATGAGCCGACCAATGGACTGGACGTGTACTCAATTGAATGGCTGGAGAATTTCCTGGCTGACTATCTGAAGATCACAATCATCGTTTCCCATGACCGTCATTTCCTGAACCAGACGTGTACCATGATGTGCGACGTCGACTTCGGTGAAATCCGGATGTACGTGGGGAACTATGATTTCTGGTTGCAGTCAAGCCAGCTCGCTGCCAAGATGAAGGCTGATTCAAATGCCAAAAAAGAAGATAAGATCAAGGAACTCCAAGCGTTCGTGGATCGTTTCAGTGCCAATGCGTCCAAGTCCAAACAGGCGACTTCGCGGAAGAAACAGCTGGATAAGATTTCGTTGGATGACATTAAGCCATCTTCACGGAAATACCCATTTATCAAGTTCGAGGAGAACCGGCCACTTGGAAATGACTTGTTGCGCGTGGATAAGGTTTCCAAATCAATTGACGGCGTCAAGATTCTTGATAATGTGACCTTCACACTGCGTCCTGGCGATAAGACCGCTTTGGTCAGCCGCAACGATTTAGCTACCACGACTTTAATGCAAATTTTGGCCGGCGTGACTCAGCCAGATTCTGGTGAAATTAAATGGGGTCAGACTGTTGAAATGTCCTCATTGATGAAGGATTTTGCGTCCGAATTTAACGACAATGATCAACGGATTATCGACTGGCTGCGCCAATTTGCCGAAAAGGGCAGTGATGACGATGCTTTCTTGCGCGGTTTCCTTGGGAGAATGCTGTTCTCTGGGGATGACGTGAATAAGGAAGTTAAAGTGTTATCCGGTGGCGAAAAGGTACGTTGTGTTCTCTCGAAGATGATGCTGCAAAAGGGCAACACACTTTTGATGGACGACCCAACCAATCATTTGGATTTGGAATCAATCACTGCTCTAAACGAAGCATTGGTTGGATTCCCGGGCTCGATCATTTTCACCTCTCATGATCATGAATTTATCCAGACAATTGCTAACCACATTATCGAAGTTTCCAATAACGGCATTATTGATAAAGCAGATACCAATTATGATGAATTCATTAATCACCCCGACGTGCAGAAGAAGTTGAGTGATCTTTATAGTTAAAATGGTGTACGACATATAGCAGGAACTACAAGATATCGATCTTGTGGTTCCTGTTTTTGTTTTGTCTTTGGATCCCGAGAAGTAAAAACGTAATGGCGTGTTATTGTTATTTGTAAACGTTATAATATAGGTGAATGTGATAGTTTTCATAAGCATAATTGAAGGGGAATACAATTATGAAAGTCAATAAATTATTGCTAATGTCAGCACTGCTCATTAGTACTGGGGGAATATTAGCATTCAGCAATTCAAATGTAAATGAAGTAAGTAATGTTCAAGCTGCAACTACTCAAGTAAACGATGATACACCAGACGGAACCATCATCACACCAACGCATGTTGTGAAGGCTCCGGATCCTGCTGATCGGACTGATAATCCAACTATTGATCCTAAGGAACACTCGGATATTCCGGTGACAAATTTCTATGAGGGTAGTACGGTGTTTCATCAGTTACCGATATATGTCAACGGCACTCTGGCCAATCCAATGGGACAGGATGCACGAGTTGGTTTTTCAACTATTTCTAATCAAGAAGGTTCGATAAATCCGAATGATTATATTACACCACCAGTGAAGGATGAAACAATTAACTGGGGGTATTACCTGGATGGATCGGTTCTAATGGTTGGCTGGTCACATGACAATACAAAAATGTATATTCATCAAGTTGATGGAGCAGGGAAGCTGACTAATACCGAGGAAGTTCCAGGGCCAAAATCGCCTAATTTCAATCCTAATTGGAGTGAAACAATCCAAGGCATGACTTTATATTGGGAAAATGGCCTCTTACAGATGGATTGGGGTTCATACTATCTTAATGGTTCTAGTTCCGCGGCTCCACTCAATTATTTAAGTGGAATTCCAGCACGATTCGTTGATGCTAACGGAAATGAACTTGCCCCCCAGCAAATTATTTCTGGATATTCAGGTACTTTTGTCGATGTCAAATATCCAGAGATTGAGGGCTATCGCCTGATTCGAGTTCCATATATGAATGCAGATCATCAATTCCTAATTAATAATATTACTAAAACTGCCCCAGGAGATTGGACGTTTACACAGGAAAATAGGTATGTAACAGTCGCCCGGAAAGTTATTGATGATCAAAACACCCAAGAAATGTACATGATTTTTGATTATAGTAAAATTCCTGGTGGTGGAATGTCAGGCACAAAGCAGAGTAAAACCGTCACCGTAAAAGCAACTGCTGGCGGTTCCATTGCAGCGGATTTCACGTATGGAGTTGCCCAAGCATATGGGACCGCCTCCATGCCCGAACCAGTTGGCAATCCACTGACATTTGTCTACGAGCCCATCAAATCCTACAATTTAACAATTAATTATCTTGAACAGGGCACTAATAATGTTCTTGCTCCCCAGTACAAAGCCAGTGGTGCCGGAACCTATGAGATTGATTCACCAGTTATTTCAGGTTACACCGCCGACAAGTCCGTGGTCAAAGGGACGTTGGGCAGTGATGAAACAATTAATGTCTATTACACCAAGAAAGATACGCCACCGACACCGACAAATGATTCAGGGAAAGTTGCAGTTAACTACATTGATGAAGCTGACAATTCTCTGATCCAGTCAAAGAATATCTACGGAAAGATTGGCGATCCATATCAAGCCGATGGGAGTTACAAACCAGCAAGCTTTACCTTAAACGGTGATACTTACACACTTGATACAACCAAGCTACCCACAAATATTAAGGGTACATTTGCGAACACAAATTCTGATGTCAATTACTACTACAAGAAAGAGGCCAAACCAGTTCCACCAACTGATGAGTCCGCCGCTGTTATCGTCAACTACATCAATGAAGCGGATAATTCACTTATTCAGACGAAGAAATTCTATGGCAAGGTCGGTGATCCATATGAAGCTGATGGCAAATATCAACTACAGACTTTGAATTATAATGGTGACACCTACACATTGGATACGAATAAATTACCTAAAAATATTCGTGGAACATTTAGCGACCAAACACCGGTGGTTAATTATTATTACGTCAAGAAAGCAACGCCAGTTAATCCTGTAAATCCGGTTAACCCGGTTAACCCGGTTAACCCGGTCAATCCAGTGAATCCACCTGTCACACCAACGCCTAACCCACAGCCTGTGCCCGAGCCAAGTCACATTGCTAAGAAGGGCGAGGTTGTCTACTCACTGAAGAAAATTTATTTGTATAAGAATTCAACTTTCGACAAAGCGGAACGAAAATTTGGTTACGTCAAGAAGCCGCGGGTATTCAGACCAATGTTTGTTGTGACTGATTATGGATATTCCAAGGCTGGTCGTGTTCGCTATAAGGTTCGCGATGTCAATCACTTGAGCAAGACAGACGGTTGGACAGGTTACATTACCACCAACTTCGAGTATGTTCGTCCGGTTTACTATCACAGTTCTCATCAAACACTGACGGTTATTAACCCACGCGGGGTCAATGAGTATGTCAACAAGAACTTAACTGGTAAAGTTAAGAACTTCAAACAAGGAACAGTTCTTCATGTGACTGGTTTTGTGAAACATAATTTGACGACTCGTTATTTACTGAGTAATGGGCACTTCATTACAGGAAATCGAAAGCTGGTAAAGATGGGAAGGATCAGTCAACCAAAGCAACTTAAGGTGATCCACTTTATCAACCGATATGCAGATCCAAATTTGGCAAAGCGGAATGGTCATTTCAAGAAGGGAACCAAGTTAGTCATTAAGCGCTATACCTTCAGTCATGAAGCTTCGTTGACCAGATCCGGAACGATGCGTTATGCAGTTAAGGGTGGCTATGTCACTGCCAACCAGAAATATGTCAAAGTGATCAAATAATCAAAAAGACCTGCTTGAATTTTCCGGCAGGCCTTTTTTGGTAAGCTAATTTCGCCAACATTTCCCAAAACCAATATATAATCATAGTAAGAACTATCAAGTTACGATGCACATTCAGGAGGGGACTATTTTGACACAAGAACTTGGCGCAAACGACCTGGGGACGTTCGCTTACGTGTCCAGAGTTTATAATGAAAATATTCAGTTACCTGAGTACAAATTACCGACCAGCACAGCAGATGGTACACAGACGTTTTTCGATACCGATGAAATTAATCTCAAGATGGAAATTGATCATCAGCGAGTGCAGAAGATTACCATTGTGACTCCGAAACCCCATTCACTTGCCTATATGCGGGTGTTTGAAGGCTTTGAGTTCGGGATGGAAGCCTTGGGCACTTGGATCAACACATACAACCGCTCAATTTCCAGTCACGGCAAGGCATCTGATGTGGTGAATGGCATTTTGGCCAGTTACGATACCACCAAGAATGACGTTTTGACCGTTAGTCTAACTAGAGCCAAATAAAAAATCGTCACATTCATGACCATTTTCAGGTCGCGAGTGTGACGATTATTTGTTTGATCAATTATTAGTTCAAGCCGGATACTTCTGCGAATTTCTTAGCAGTTCGTACCATGTTTGAAACGAAGCCGTATTCATTATCGAACCAGGTTGCAGTCTTGACCACTTGGAAGTTACCGTTGGTGGTGACTTCGGTCAATGTTGGGTCGTAGACTGCCCCGTGGGTGTCGCCGATGATGTCGGATGAAACAATCTGATCTTCATTCCACCCAAATGCAGGATTATCAGCGGTATGTGGCTTGATGGCGTCATTAACTTGGTCAGCAGTGACTTTAGTGTCGAGCACGGAAACCAATTCGCAGACAGAGCCGTCAACTACCGCAACCCGTTCTGCGTGGCCTTGGAGGTGGCCTTCAAGTTCAGGGATAACCAGGCCGATTGCTTTAGCAGCACCCGTTGAATGAGGAATTGTGTTGGCTGATGCGGTCCGGTTTGGACGGAGCTTCTTGCCTTTAGGGCCATCGAGAATCATTTGTGAGCTGGTAAATGCATGGATCGCGGTCATAGTTCCAACTTCCAGGCCAAATTCCTTGTTCAGGAAGTAAGCCATTGGTGCCAAAGCGTTGGTCGTGCATGATCCAGCTGAAATGATTTGGTCGTCAGCGTCCAAAGTGTCATCGTTAACGTTGAACACGATGGTCTTCATTGGGCCGGCTGGAGCGGAAATCAAGACTTTCTTCACGCCGGCATCCAAATGGGCTTGGGATTTTTCCTTGGAGGTGTAGAAGCCGGTACATTCAAGGACTAAATCAACGCCGTTATCTTTAACCCAAGGGATTTTGCTGGCGTCTTTTTCGGCATAAACTCGGTAGTTCTTACCGTCAACAACCAGTGAATCATCGGTTGATGAAATATCATAAGGTAAGGTGCCGTGTGTTGAATCGTATTTGAAGAGATATGCCAACATTGACGGGCTGGTCAAATCATTAATTGCAACAACTTCCAAATCAGGATCGTTAATTTCCAAAATACGACGTAAAATTAATCGACCAATTCTACCAAAACCATTAATTCCTATCTTTACCATAAGTGGATCCCCCTTTAAATTATGGGCAACAGTCAATGATGGTGATTACTTTGTGTACAACCTTTCTTCATCATCAAACAAAGTTTAAGCGCATTCATCTGGAAATTCAAACAAAGAGACTTAAAATCCCTCATGATGAGTATCAACATGAGGGATCAATTTTTAGAACTCACATTACTAAGAAAAACGGGCGTAACTGGATACACTAGACGCATACGTCGTTACAATACAGATGAATAATAAAACTTAGCTCAGAAAGAATGTAATTTGTATGAAAGACAATAAACATTACAGTACTAATGTGATCTTGCCGGGGTTGCTTCTGGGAGTCAGCTTTTTCACAATAATGATTACGCCACAAAAAGAAGTGGGCCAGAATGCCATTGCTCTTGAAATAATTATTGTTGGGGTAGCCATAGTCTGGCTAGTGATCGGTTTGTTCCAATGGCGTAGGGAGAATAGAGATTATCAGAAAAAACAAAATAAGAGATAAGGTAAAGGCGTCTCCGCAAATCAATTGCGAAGGCGCCTATTTCAATCGAATCTAATCAGATTCTTCAATATTCAATTTGGTATTTTTCTGTAGTCTAAAGTTGATGATCGCTGCAATTAAGGCGGCCGCGCTCAGTAAGGTGGCAAGCAAAAAGTCATATTTCCCACCAACAAACGAACGGGCTGCGAGGCTGCCAGTACCGTTATTTTGACTGATCGCCATCACAGCGGCCATGATACCAACCCCAATTGATCCGGCAAATTGCTGGAGCATGCTAAACAGCGAGTTGACATCCGCGGTATATTTCCGGGGAACATTTAACATGGCATTTGAAATGGTGTTCGAGAATCCCATGTTGAAGCCGAACCGTAAAAAGGTGTAGATCAACAGAATGATCCAGGCAGTCAGGACGGCTTGGATGCCGAAGAAGATCAGGCCACCCAGGGTCATTGAACTGAGTCCGAGGATAATTGGTAGTGCATAACCTTTCATATCGGCGAGATGGCCTGCATATGGTGAGACAGCCGCTCCGACCAGTGAGCCCGGTAGTAACACCAGTCCAGCAATGAACGGTGAACTATGCAAAACGTACTGGCAATAGACTGGGATCAGAAACGACACGCCAATATTGACGAATTGCAAGACGAAGTAGGTGAATGCCGACAGGGAAGTCGACAGCCATTTTAAGATGCGAATATCTAAGAGCTGTGATTTGCCGTGAGTATCGGAATAGATGAATAAGCCTAACGCAATCAGACCGATCACAAATGGAATCAAAACTTGAGAACTCGTAATGGCATATTTGCCGGCCTTGCTGACGGCGAAGACCATTGAGAACAAAGTGGCTGCCAACAAGCCTAGGCTGAGGGCATCGAATGAACCGGTGCCGACTGGATCAATGCGAATGTATCGTGAACCCAGCCACCAACTGATGACGATGATTGGCAGAATCAGCCAGAAGATCATCCGCCAAGAAGCGATTGAGGAAACAGTTCCACCGTACGTAGGTCCTAAGGCAGGCGCAAGTGAAATCACCATTCCGGCTAAGCCTGTCATTGAACCGATTCGGCCGGCGGGAATTTTGTTAAAGATAATGTGGAACATCAGAGGTGTGGACAAACCAGTTGCGATGGCTTGAATTAGTCTGCCGCTCATGAGAATTGGAAAATTCGGTGATGTGGCACACATGACATCGCCGACCACAAAAGCAATTGCGGCAAACAGATAGATTGATTGTGATTTGAATTTCTTAAGCAGATAAGCAGTTGTCGCCATGACAATGGTCACCATCAGCAGATAACCGGTCGTAATCCACTGGACCGTGTCCAAAGTGACGTTGAAGACTTTTGTTAATTCTGGAAAAGTAACATTCATCGAGGTTTCGGTCAGAATTCCGGTAAATGAGAGGAGGGCGGCAGCCAGCAGAGCGAGGTACGTTTGTCGGCTGATTTTTTCATTGTTGTTGGACATGATTTCATCTCTTTCTAAGTAGATTATTTAAATAATGGCAGATTCTAAAACGCGTTTATCAATTCGAAAGCAAGAAAAAAGCGAGTGGCAATTCACTCACTCCTGTTCAAGCTACTTGCTATATTTTATCCCAATCCAGGTCCCAAACCACGCCCATGGCCTTTTCGCCGGTATGCACGGTGATTGCAGGGCTGATCTGGTAGGTGCTGATGCTGGCCTTTGGGAAGTGTTCGTGGAAGGTACTCACCCAAGCTTTACTTAAGTCCGGGTTGTTGGCATCGACCACTGAAATTCTCATTGGTAAGTTAAAATTCGATTTTTCGATTTGGTCGATAATGTGCTGGAGAGCTTGTTTCATGGTCCTCTCCTTGGCCTCAGGCACGATTTTGCCGGCATCGTCAAATGTCAGGATCGGCTTAATTTTCAGTAGATTACCGAAAAATGCCGACGTGTTGGAAATCCGACCGGTTCGCTGTAAGTGATCCAAGCTGTCAACAACTAACGACACGTGGATCGAGTCGCGTAATTCCTCAAGCTTGGGGATGATGACGTCGGCGTTCTCGCCGTTTTCAGCCATCTTACCTGCCAATAGGCAGAGGTCTGCTTCGCCAGCACTGGCGATTTTTGAGTCAAAGGGGTACACCTTGATGTTGGTCACTTGGCGGCTGTATGCGACCAAGTTTTCATAGAAGGTAGTGATGCCAGATGATAAATTAACACAAATGGCTTCATCATAGCCTTTTGTTGCCAAGGTATCGAAGGCTTCCTGCATCTGGCCCATCGTGACCTGCGCAGTTGTCGGTAATTTTTCAGTTTCTGCTAATTTCTTCAGGAATTCCTGCGAAGTGATGTCAACGCCATCGTGGTATTCCTGGGTGCCGAAGATAACGGTGATTGGCAGAACGGTAATGTTATATTTGGCAGCGACCACAGGATCCAGGTAGCTGGCACTATCAGTAATTACGGCTGTTTTCATTGTGATGTCCTCTTTTCGGGGTTGTAAGTGTATTTTAACCCTTATTTTGATTGAAGACAAAGAATGTTATGTAAAAATGAACCCCGGCATCATGATGTCGAGGTTCATTTTAAAATCAGTATTAGTAGGTACCTTGGATAACCAGTTTCTTGTTAGCAGTGATGTAAGTGCCATTGCTTAACTTGTAACGAGTGGTTAAGTTGTGCTTTACAAAACTCTTAACAGTAATGTGAGTGCCTTTCTTGAAGGTCTTAACGCGACCGGTCAAGTTGGCGTGCTTGTAAGCGTGGATACCTTTCTTGTTGATGACGGTAATCTTACCGTTCTTAGGCATCGTCTTGTAGTAGACGTTTACGACATACTTTGGATTGGCGGTAATGTAACCGATCTTGCCGTCAGTCTTTGAGTGGTGGTTGACGTCACGAACTTTGTAACGTAAAGCGCCATTTGCGGAACGTGCATAGTCAAGCACGACAAACATTGCGTTATTAGCACGTTTGGACTTTGGATACGTTGCGATTCGTTCTGATTTCTTGAAATCAGCATGGCGATACATGTAGACACGTTTGTTGGCAAATACGGCTGAACCTTTAACGGCAGCATAGTTTGGTAAGCCAGTTCCGTTAGGGTTGCTTGGTGTGGATGGGTTCCAGGCGTTGTTGCCGGAGTTGCCACCGTTGTTATTTGAATTGTTGGATGAATTGCCACCATTGTTGCTTGGAGTATATCCACGTTGGCCAACGGTTACATGAACAACTTTTGTTGCACCATTGGCTTTGTACGTGACGGTGTATACAGCGCCGGCATTATTTGTATCAATGCTTTGTACAGAGTTGTTCTTGGAATCAGTAATGCTTATGGAAACGTTACTATCAGAAGGCTTTATAGAATTACCATTTGTATCCTTTAAAGAAGTAATTCCATTGAACTTTTGTGAATTCCAATCACTACCGTAACCAACTGTAAAGTCTTTAGCATCAATGTAGGATTTGTCACCAATTGTAGCGATAACAGACTTGCTTACACCATCGTACGTATAAGTAACTTGGTATTGGTTCCAAACGTTTGTTGGTTCAATTTTAACAGCTGCGTCATGAATGTTAGTTTCACTGCCGTCAGATTTATATAGGTGGGTTAGACCTTTATATTGATCCTCATCCTTCAACGTGTTGAGATTAGCGGAATTAAAATCGTGTGCTTCCATGGTGCGAATAGGAAGTAATACTAGACTAATACCCGGATTTGTCTTTCCTTCCTCACGTACATATAGCTGGTCAATTGTTAAGGCTTGGTGAGTTTCTTCATCTGGCCAATCAGTGTTCTTAGCGACCTTTAGAGGAACATCAAGTTGGAGGCTGGCGTTATTGGCGAAAGATTGGTATGATAAAGGACTATTGACGTCGTCCACAGGCCCAACACAAGCAATATCACTGAGTTTTTCGCTTTGCTTATAGACACTGGTATATTGATTAGCGTTGTCAGAATATGAATATGCTAAGGTAAATGGGCTTTCTGTAGGACTTGTAATCGTGATATGACGGGAACTATCATTGACCAAAGTTGGAATTCCCTGGATTGTATCGAAAGCCCATGGTAATTCGAGAATAGGCTCTATGTGTAAGTTGTTTCCGGTTTTATTAACGATTGAATAATGTTCAACAAAATTTGAATATTCATGCGTATTAATTGGTTGAATATTGTTAATCAAATTGCTAGTCCGATCGAATTGCCCATTGGGGTCTACTTCCTCTTGTGCAATTGTTTTTTCATTTCCCTTTGAATCGGTTGCCGTAATCCAAATCTTTGTTGTGAGCTCGTTTGGCGTCGCCGCCGATGCTGAATGGTTGCTACCAAATAAGATGACGGTAAAAATAATTGTGAATGCGATCACTATCATTTTCATCATGCTGTGTCCTTTATTAATCATGAAACATTCCCCTTTTCCTCAATAACATTATGTAATGGATTGAAAGCCCATTCATGAATAGTTTACCACTATGTCATTCATAATAATACATTGGTTAACACTAGATATAATAAGTATAGTGGAATACTATCTCTGCTTATTATCTGGACGAGGAGTGGGATTAGTTAATCGACCATCACCCATTTACGTTATAATTAACTCAATAAACCAAAAAAGGACGGGATCACATGAAATTCATCTCCTGGAACGTGAATGGGCTTCGCGCTGCTGTTAAGCACGATTTTGCGGAGACTTTTGATCAATTAGACGCGGACTTTTTCTGCATTCAGGAAACTAAGATGCAGGAAGGGCAGTTGGAGCTTGAGCTGCCTGGCTATCATCAGTATTTCAGCTATGCTGAGCGGAAGGGGTATTCCGGCACCGCGATTTTTACCAAGCATGAGCCGGTGAACGTGATGTATGGCATTGAAAGCGACGAGTTTGATCATGAGGGCCGGGCGATCACCTTGGAGTATCCCAACTTCTATTTGGTCACTAGCTACGTGCCCAACTCTGGCGCAGGTCTGAAGCGTTTGGATTTCCGTCTCGGTTGGAACAAAGCCTTTCTCCAATATTTGAACAAACTCGACAAGCAAAAACCAGTCATCCTATGTGGCGATTTGAATGTGGCTCACAAGGAAATTGATTTGAAAAATCCAACATCCAATCACCACAATGCCGGATTCACCGACGAGGAGCGGGAAGACTTTACGAAGTTGTTAAGTGAAGGCTACATGGACACGTTCCGTCACTTCTATCCGGATCGAAAAGACATCTATTCATGGTGGAGCTACCGATTTCATTCCCGTGATCGAAATGCTGGCTGGCGGATTGACTACTTTGTGGCCAGTGACCGCTTGGCAGACAAAATTGAGGACTCGAAGATTTTGACCGATGTGTTTGGGTCGGATCATTGCCCTGTGGAGTTGGATACTGGAGAAATTTAAACTTATTAAATACCAGGGGATATTTCAGAGTACAAAAATACCACGACTCGTGATAAAATGGAGTCGTGGTAAAGTTGTAGAGCGATAGCTTAGCAATACGATAAGAACCGCTAACCTGTCAAAGTTAGAAGCGGTTCTTTTCGATTGCTCGGATAATATCCGCGATTGCGAAGATTACCCAGGCAACTGCCTTTAAGTATGTGGCGATCGCAAAGATTATCACCGCATACAGCATTAAGACGTGGAGCAATCCTTTCTTTATTAGATTTATGTTGCATACGCAACACCTCCTTCAAAGAATGACCGCTACCGCTCTAGCAACCCTACAAATAAAAATTATACCTGAAATTGTACCTTGTTGCATTAATCAATGATTAGAAAACGAAGCCACCTGATCGTATTGATCTGGTGGCTTCGTGTGGACTTTTCATGACTGGATCTCTTATTTCAAATAAGCTTTCGGTTGATTCATCTTCCGATAATCACTGGGAGATAGGCGATAATAAATGGTTTTCAGAACTGGGATATTGGTCATTTTGATGTTGTACGTGTTCTTGTAAACGTACACGTTGATGTTCACATTGTGCGCCTTTTGGTGTAATACATAACGGTATTTAAGTCTGGAATTTTTTGGCATCACAATTTTGGCTGCATTTGTATCACTTTTACTGATCAAATGACTGACCTGTGTGACTTTTGTCTTATTCGTCGTGTATAGAATCCTGGTATTTTCATTATTGTAAACGGTGAGCGAATCTTTCTTCGAACTCATTTTAGGCATACAGGCGGTTAGCAAAACGATGATGCATACACCAAGAAGTAGCAACCAAATTTTTGAGGTTGATGGATATGTTGAACTTGCTGAGCTCATGGTATTTACCTCGTTTCTATTTCAGAGAACATAGATAATCTTTCCAAGCAGTTTTTGTCGAAGAACTTTTCGTTTCGACTTTTTAAATCCAAATCCATTTCAACGTGGACAGCTTTTACCTTTTGGTCAACATGTTTATCATCTCTTGCACACATTGTATTACATGTTGGTACAAAAGTATCCAAATGCGTGGACTGACGAGTTCTTAATATGATGGATTCTAAAATTCCAAACATTTCCAGGGAAAAAATAGCACGACTCATGATAAAACAGAGCCGTGGTAAATTCGTAGAGTACCGACTCAGCGACAACAGTATTGAACCGCCGAGGCTGGCTAGGTTAGGGGCGGTTCTATTTTTTTGCCCGAATAAGATCCGCGATTGCGAAAATTATCCAAGCAACAGCCTTTATGCATGCAGCAATTCCGAAAAGAATCGCTGTGTGCAGTATCAAGACAAAGAACAGTCCTTTCGAAAACGGATTTGGGTTGCATTAACCAATGATTAGAAAATAAAGCCACCAGATCGCATTTGATCCGGTGGCTTCTTTTGTATTTCTATTCAAAATGTTTCAAATCAATTTCCTTAATTTTGCTCTTTCTTAAGTAATAAAGTGCGATCAGCAGAAAGACTACCCATAAACCAATCACGGGTGCGATGGAAGTGCTGCCCGACGCCAATGTCGTACTTCCTGTGACAACGAAGGTCGTGAAATCCCAGCATCCATGGAACAACATTGGGGCAATAATCGAGCCAGACCGCAAGTAGAGGGCAGCCAGAATCGCACCCAAGAAAGCTGCGTTCAAGATCTGAATCCCAGTTTCTGGAATGGACTGCGATGCGGAGTTGACCGCGTGGATACACCCAAATAACAAGCTTGTCACAATGACAGCGTACGCTATTGTTTTTCCTTTCGAAGGACCGCTGAATACTTTCAATAACTTGCCGAGAATAATGCCACGGAATAAGTATTCCTCAAAGATTCCGGCACCCAGCCCCGAAACGGTTGCCAGTACCATCGTGTGGGTAGTGTGTTTACCAAGCATGATGAACAAAATGAAGAGGACTATCACAATAATGGGCACACTGATGGGAATCAATTTGCGGAAGGATACTGTTAACCCTAATTTAACGGGCTGCTTAGTCCAAAAATAATTCAAACCGAAAAAGATAATAAATAGCAAAATCTCTTGAACGGCAATCTGTGAAATTTCTCCCATCCCGAGAGCTGTTTCACCGAAATAGATGCCGATGAGTAAAATAACGACTAATACAAATAAACTAATGACCTGCCAAAGATCACGTTTTGGTGAGTCTTCCAATCCAATCACGTCTCCCTTATAAATCTATTATAGTTGTGTCATGCTTCAATTATCCACAATCTTTCCACTCTTGGCAAATAAAATGCCGTTTTGATGACAATTATGGATAAATTGTTTGGCTGGGAATGTAAAATTTCTTGCCGCCGACATAGTACCGGATTGAAATAGTGACGCTATCATCATACTTTTTATTGGCGTCGGGATTAATCGTTGCCAGGTGCTGGTCGGTCTTGGTGACCTTCAGGCGATAACGATCGTTGCCCTTCTTGTGGACGTGGATCATTGGCAGTCCGCTGACTTTGGTTTTGGTGTAAAAGTAAGAAGAATTGCCTTTCTTG
The DNA here is from genome assembly GCF_001434145.1 of Lentilactobacillus otakiensis DSM 19908 = JCM 15040. Taxonomy (GTDB): domain Bacteria; phylum Bacillota; class Bacilli; order Lactobacillales; family Lactobacillaceae; genus Lentilactobacillus; species Lentilactobacillus otakiensis. Next base: position 127,669 of record NZ_AZED01000005.1, read on the forward strand.
ATGAATTTCTGGACCTTGGCGTAGGAATGGGGCTGGGGCATCTTGCTGACCCAGTAGTCGTAGCCGGTAAAGTATTCGAGGTAACCATTGTCAGTTACCCGAAAACAGTTTTCAATTTTATACTGCTGTTTTAGCGGGAACGACTTGTTACCTTGCCAGACTAACCCACCGATTCTTCCGGTAAATGTGTCTTTGTGGTAACTTTGATATTTGGGTGCACTCACTTTTTTAAAATAACTTTTTTTGGCCCAGATGTATTTGGTCGTCGTGACGCCGTGCTTTGACTGAATGATTCCTTTGCGTAGTGGCCAGCTTAAATTATTCATGTCAATTGTGACATAGGGCTTGCCTGTCTTAACACCCTTACCTAGGCTGCCAGATTGGAAAATGGTGCCCTTGGGGATGGTAATCTTAAGATCCTTGAAGTAACTGTTGGTGGTGTGAATGGTTTGGCGAGTCTCCAAATATTGATCATTTGAAAGCTTGGACAAGTATTGGCTGCTGGCATTCGCAGTTGTTGCGAAACCAATCAGGAATAAGAAGGTCATTCCTGAAAATATCATGGTTTTGATTATTTTATTTGAAATCATCAGAATTCCTCCTTATTTGAACGTTGTGACGCTGTTATTTTCATACCAGATTTCTTTGCCAACTTTGAAAATCCAGTTGGTCAAGATTTTCTTAACGTTGTTGTCATTTGGAACGACGGTGATCGTACCATGATCATAATTAAAAATCGTCAACTGATAATGATGCGCTTTTTTGACAAAAGGCAAGCCACTGAATTTCGATTTAACAGTCAGAATCGTCTTTCCACTGGCGGTTGGGTGACTGGCACTCAGCACTTTGATACTGTGGGTCGGCTTGGCCGAAACCTTGTAGACAAATGGCGATTTAGCAAAATATTCCAAATAGCCGTTGCTGGTGATCCTCAACCGCGTGCTGGTTGCGCTGGCGTAGTCAACTGGTAGACGATCGCCTTTCCAGAGATTGCCGTTCTCGGTTTTGACCTTGTTCAGCGTTTTCTTGCCGTCGGATTGAGCTGCAAAGTAACTTAAATAAACCGGCTTGTGGACCTGCTTGAAATTGTATCCTTTAGCGCGGATCCAACGGGTGTAGATGCCCGGGTTCTTCTTGCCGAGCAATGGTTTACGGATGTTGTAACTCAATCGTTCCACGTTCAGATCGACGTACTTGTTGCCCTTGGCGTGCTTGATCCCGGCAACTTGAACCGTGGTGCCTTTGGGAATGGTGAGCTTAACCTGCTTTTTACTGTTATATGTAGTGATGGTGCGTTGCGTTTTTAGAAAGCTGTTCTTAATGACAGTGGCGTGCGCTGGTTGGGCAGTGATGATGGTCATACCAAACAATAGCATTGCGCCCGTTAATATCTTACCTGATCGTCGCATTTTGATTTCCCCCTTACATAAGAACATTTTAGCATTTTTCCACAATAAAAAGCCGTCAGATCCATTCCGATCCGACGGCTTCAAACGTTAAATTTAGTTATTAATTAATTTATCGATCATTCCATCAACGGCATCAACGTAACTGGCAAGCTTCTTGTCAGCAGCGTCTTGGCTCTTGTCGTCAACTTCCAGATAGAACTTCACTTTTGGTTCAGTACCTGAAGGACGGACAGCCAACCAAGTTTCATCATCCAACCAGTATTTCAAAACGTTGGATTTTGGCAAATCAATCGGTGTTTGCTTGCCATCCTTATCAGTCAGTTCTGAAGATTGATAATCGGCGTGGCTCAAAACCTTGTGGCCATTGAATTCGGTCAGTGGGTTGTCGCGCAACTCTGACATGATGTGGGCCATTTTGTCTTTACCGTCGAGGCCATCAAATTCTTTGGCGATGGTCTTTTCAGCATAGTAACCGTACTTCTGGAACATTTCTTGGACACCGTCGTACAAAGTCTTGCCCTGGCTCTTGTAATAAGCAGCAACTTCGGCAAGCAATAAGACAGTCTGAATGGCATCTTTATCACGGACAAACGGCTTGATTAGGTAACCGAAACTCTCTTCGAAACCAAACAGGAAAGTGTGATCGTGTTCAGTTTCGTAGTGGTGAATTGCTTCAGCTATAAATTTGAATCCAGTCAACACGTTATTGGTGGCGACACCGTACGAGGCAGCAATCTTTGGTGCCAAGTCAGTGGAAACGATCGATTTGACAATGGTCCCGTCAGCAGGCAAGTCTCCAGCTTTCTTCTTGGCTGCTAAAATGTAGTTCAAAAGGACACTGGCAATTTGGTTACCGCTTAACAATGTATAACTGCCATCGGGTTGACGAACCGCACAGCCCAGTCGGTCGGCGTCAGGATCTGAAGCGATCAAGACATCGGCAGAAACTTTCTTACCGAGTTCGCGGGCCAAGTCAAAGGCTTGCGGGAACTCTGGATTTGGAAATGGTGTGGTTGGAAATTCTGGGTCGGCAATGGTTTGCTCCGGCACAACGACGTAGTTCTTGAAACCAGCTGCTTCAAGGGCGCGGCGAGCGATGACTTTACCGGTACCGTGAAGTGGTGAGTAGACGAATTTCATGTTGGCACCGACGTTTTTGATCAAATCATGATCAATGTTGACGGTCTGAACTTTGGCAAGGTAGGCTTGATCGACTGCTTCGCCAATCAGGTTCATTGTTTTGGCTTCACGCAATTCTTGCTCAGGGGTAACTTTAATGGCAAACAGGTCACTGCTCTTACGGATATATGATGTAATTAGGTCTGATTCCTTTGGTGGCATTTGACCGCCGTCCTGACCATAAATCTTGAAGCCGTTGTACTGCTTTGGATTATGGCTGGCAGTGATCATGATACCGGCGTAGGTGTTCAAATGGCGAACAGCGAACGACAATTCAGGTGTCGGGCGGATGTCATCGAAGACAAAGGTGGGAATATTGTGATAGCCCAAAACCTTGGCAGATTCATGTGCAAATTCCTTTGAGTGGTAACGGGAATCAAAGCTGATTGCGACACCGCGTTTGCGAGTGGCTTCATCCAAAGTATCCATGAATGAAGCAAGGCCTTCAGCAGCTTGACGCACGGTGTAAATGTTCATCCGGTTAGTTCCGGCACCCAGTACACCACGCATTCCAGCAGTTCCAAATGAAAGAACTGTGCCAAATGCATCTTTCTTTTGATCCGAGTCATTTTTCATTTTATTTAAATCAAGTACGAGATTTTCTGGTAAATGAGGTTGGTTGGTCCATTCTTGATATGCTTCTTCAATTTTGTCGTCCACGACATGACCCTCCTTGTATTTAAAATCATCTTAATTATAGAAATTAACAGCGCTTTCGTCAATAATTTTACTAGCTAAAAACGTTAATCTGACGGAATATCCTTGACATAACGCGGTAAAGAACATATATTTATTTTAGTAAATTAACTAAAACGATTTGATACATAATTAATGGCATTATTTAGTAAAAGGGGTGAGCTCATGGCTACAATCAAGGACATCGCGCATAAGGCGGGCGTTTCAATCACAACCGTCTCGCGGGTTTTGAATTACGACAAATCATTGTCCGTCAGTGACCTGACTCGCAAAAAGATTTTTCAGGCTGCTGAAGCACTTGATTACACGAAAAAGAAGCGGGCCAGTTCGACTCGTGACAGCATTGCGATCGTTCAGTGGTACTCAGAGCAGCAGGAACTCGACGATTTGTACTATTTGTCGATCCGAATGGGCGTTGAGAAACAGGCGGAGCGCTATCACTACAAGGTTAAACGTTACTTTGCCGGCGATCCACTCACTGGGATGGATGATGTGAAAGGAATTGTCGCAATTGGCAAGTTCAGCGATGCTCAGATTGAAGAAATGCAAGCAGTGACCGACAACGTCGTGTTTGTGGATTTTGATACTTTAGCTAAGGGTCAGGACTGTGTTGTGACTGATTTTGATAATTCCACAAAATCTGTTTTGAAATATTTCATTGATCACGGTTTGAAACGCATCGGCATGATTTCCGGTGTCGAATATAGCAATGATCACCAGTTGAAGATTACCGACCACCGATTTGATGTCTTTAAGAATTACTTGGAGAAGCGTTCACTGTATGATCCGGCAAATGTGTTCGTCGGAGATTATACTTTGCAGTCCAGCTATGATTTGGTCAACCAGGCATTGAAGAGTTCCAAGGAAAGCTTCCCCAACGCCTTATTTGTGTCTAATGATGCCATGGCAGTTGGGGCATTGAAAGCTCTGCATGAGAATGGCGTCAAGGTGCCCGACGACGTTAGTTTGGTCAGCTTCAATGACACCGCAGTAGCTAAATACGTGATTCCATCTTTGTCAGCGGTTAAAGTTAACACCGGCAAGATGGGGGAAGTTGCTGTGCGACTTTTGGAGATGGTGGATGCTAATCCGGATGGTGAGGAGCATACCCCGGAAAAGGTTGTTGTTGCCACTCGTCTAATCGAGCGTGAAAGTGTTAAAAAGTAGACTAAAAAAGATTGGCATTATGCCAATCTTTTTGATTACAATGAGATTATCCCAGCAAATAAGTAACCCCAGTCGACTCTCGGCCAATAAAGGTCGTCATTTCGGGATTCGTTGGGGCGATGGAAATCGGCACAAACGGGAATTCTTCGTTGAGCATGTTACGTAAGAACTCCGCCCGTTCTGAGGTGCCGGAGTGCAAAATACTTAATTTGACGATGCATTCGTCATGCATCAATTCCATCTGCGACTTCCAGAAATTGTTCAACGATTCATCCTTGGATCCGTGGGCAATCAAAGTGAAATCATTTTGCTTGAAACCGATCATGTAGGCGGTATTGGCGTGTTTGCCAAGGAACCCGCGAAGCTTACCGATGATTCGATTATTGACAATTTGTTGGTTGTTACGGACTGAGAAGAAGATGCGCGTGTTATTGCGAATCTTAGTTAACTGTTGGAGAATGTCAGCGATTGACTTTCCGGCTGTTACCATTTTGGCAGCCTCCAGGACTTGATAGGCCAAGCCCGCCGCGGTGACCTGACTGTTGACAACGGTCACTTCACTGGAAGATTTGCTGGCAGCAGTTTTGGCGTTATGATAAGTAGAAGATAGCTTGTCACTTAAGTGAATTGACAAGATTTGGCTGCCATCTTCACCCAATTGGTTATAAGTGTCGGTCAATTCCGCCACGGAAATGTCACCGATCACTGGCTTGTTGGAACACTTTTCGAACAGCTGGAGATATTTCTCGCTGCTGATCTTATTCACATAGCCAAATAATTTACCATCCATGAGAATCGGTGGATTCAACACGTGGATGTCATAAGCTCGAATGTCGGCGCTTGATAGATGGGCCGCCGAATCAGTCACAATTTTAATCTTAGTCATACATTCACCCCATTACTCGAAATTTGTTTACGTTATTATTGTATAGTATAAGTTAGTATAATTGTTGTGTTTAGGCAAAGATTAGATTTTTATTCTAACTTTATTCACAAATTAGTCATGAAAGGTTGGCAACGCATGAAAGGCAAATACGAAGTGAACCAATATATCGGCGTTCCGCTCGAAACAGACGACTCCGGTCATTACCAAATCAAGTTGGACGAGTCCGGTGATTTTAAATTACATAGTTGGCGCACCGGCAAACACACCAAGGGCAAGTTCAAGAAGGTTGGCCAAATCTTCATTACCGAAAATAATCTGATGGTTGGAATCGTGAAGGCAATTCCGGTTGCATTTAAAGATCGGCATCAATATACACCCTTGCAACGGTTTACCAGCGAATATGTCTCTGATGAGGTGCTGAAGGCTGGACAACAAAAGTTAATTAATTAAGAAACTTTGTTGTAGGCTAATTGTGATAGATTTCAAATTCTAGGAGGATCATTCCATGTCTAAAATCACCTTAATTCTAAGAAACATTTTGATAATGGCATCTATCACCATAATTGGATTCACGGTGGCCCCGAGAATGGCTAAAGCCTATAGCAATCTCGGAGATAACATCAATATCGATTATGTCAAACTCAAACGGCCAATGTTTACTGGCTATTATACAAAAATTAACGGGCACAAGGGCCATCGGATTATAACGCCCAAAGGAACCATCATGCAGGTGCTGAGTTATTCTGATAACACAGTTGGATTGAGTTATGGTCTGATTAGCTATCAAAAACAACAACACATTTATAAGCCAACTCATCCTGCAGATTATAATACCCCGCATTACAATACCAAGTATTTCACACCATATAAGCTCAAATTACCGGTCAGAAACCTACCATTACAGAGTGGGAGAGAATACACCAACTCGAAGACAGACAATTACAAACCAATTTTTTACATTACGATGGATGGATATTTGCAGTATTATTCTCATGCCCGCTTAAAGCATTATGATGTTAAAAATATTTTTGAATCGAAATCTAGTGCTCAGTATGAAAATCCGCTCTGGCGAATAAAGCCGACGGCCAACATAAAAGTTAATCATTATAAGATAATTGGGAAAACTTCCTATGTGTATTATAAGAGGTCTATCAAAGGTCTTAAGGAGACGAAAGTTTCAGCGAAATATTATCGTTTGGCTATCAAAAGAGGAACTAACAAATCTCAAACGTGGCGTAGTGGGGATGAAGCGTTCACTGTCTGGTGGACAACCTACAGTGTTGGAAATCATCCGTTCTATTTCATTCGTGAGATGGAAGCCGATAACTAAACGCTGCTTTCATTTATTTAACTTGGAGATACAAGTATACAGATTGCTCTAGACGAAGGCTTGCCCACTTTTGATTTGTAAACATTATTAAAATAAGTTTATGAGGAGGTCGATCATTTTGCCTCCCTTTTTGCACGAAAAAAATGACCTCCAAGCCATAAGCTCGAAGATCATTTGAACGCCTAGCACGAAACTAGTGCGGGTATTTTATTAGGCCACCAACGAATTACTTTTTCAATAATTCTTCAGCTTTGCTCTTGAGATCGTCAGTTGACATGTTCATGTAAGGTTCTACATCCTTTTCGGTCTTGAGAGTATCGTGGTCGTTCTTTTCCATGTAGTAGTCCCAAATAGCATCACGGACTGGTAATTTATCATCGCTCCAGTCAAATGCTTCAGACATCTTCTTGTTCAATAATGGAGATTCTGCACCTGGTTCTTCTGCCATAAGATATTACCTCCTTCTATTTGATCTAATTTCATTATAGTTCTTTTTTGGAAAACGGTTAAATATTTGTTTGATTTATTTGTGGGATTACTTTGCCGGGGCGATTTTCATGATCCAGTTAACCTGTGGATCCGGGGTATTGAGGCGTTCGATATCTTGGCCGATGTCCTTATTACGATCAATAATTTTACCAGAAATTGGCGATTTTAAAGTTTCCACGGATTTGTCACCTTCGATATCCAGCAGGTCATCATCGGCCTCAATCGTACTGAGTTGGTTGGGAAAATCAGCAAAGGTAATTTTGCCCATTAAATCATAGACGGATTTGTCGATACCTAACAGGTAGTTACCATCGCTGTCTTTCGCGTACCAAATGCCGTCCTTAACCTGAACATCGGTGTAAGCCGGCTGCTTTTTACCGGTGAAGAAATTGATGATTTTCTGCCATAAAGAAATTTTTGCCATAACGACATCTCCTCGATATTATTTACTTCAATTATACCGTATAATTGAAGATGTACTAGAATTTCAACAAGGGGGGGATGTCAGATGTATTTAATCGATATTTCCAGGAATGGCAAACCCAGTTATGATGCACGGGTGAACCAATCGTTGGATAATTATTTTGTCAATGATTTGAAGCTGCCGGGACACGGATTTATGTTCTATATCAATCAACCGTCCGTGATCATTGGCAGGAATCAAAACGTGTGGGCAGAGGTCGATGTTGACTATCTGCACGAACACAATATTGAACTAGTGCGCCGAACATCAGGTGGTGGCGCAGTTTATCATGATATGGGTAACTTTATTTTTGAAAATATTTTAACGGATAACGCCGATGATTTCGGTGATTATGGGCATTTCGCAGAACCAGTTTTGAAAGCGCTTCGTAAATTGGACATCGATGTCAAAATGAAGGAAAATTCCAGTGACCTGATCTTGGATGGCAAGAAATGGTCAGGGATGACCATGTTCAAGAGTGGTCAAGGGTTGGCAGCCGGCGGAACGATTATGTATGATTTAAACATCGAAAACGCCAAGAAGGTGCTGACAGAGGACCAAATGGAGAAGCAAAAGGGGCTCGGCGTTCGATCAAAACGGAGTCCGATCATTAACCTGAAAGATTTTCTCCCAGACGGCATGACCATGGATGATTTTCGTGAATACTTATTGAAAGAAATCTTTGGCGTGAAGTCTCTGGATGACATCGAAACCTACCACATGACCGATCAGGACTGGGCCAACGCCGACAAGCGACTGGCTGAAACCTATGGGACTGATGAATGGAACTTTGGTCATAATCCCGGTTACTATGATTACGCCGACACGGAACTTAACGAGGGAAAACTCGGGATCAATTGGACCATTGATGATGGCAAGCTGGAACACCTCAAGTTCAATCCATTTTTCAAGGTGAGTGGCAATTTACATGAAATTGAAACTGGATTGACTGGCAAGAAGCCGAGTGGTCGGAACGTTAAGCGAGCGGTTAAAAAAGCTGGCATTGAAAATATTGATGACGATGAGTTGATCGATTTCTTGGTGACTCGTTTTAATGAAAGTGAATAGCATGATAAGTTAGCTGAGCATCAACAGAAAAATGAGGGAAACACGGATAAAATTATAAAATAAGTTTTTAAATTTTAAAGGCAGTCTGACGTTGATCTGGCTGCCTTTTTGTGACGCGGCAATGTCATTTTCTCACATCGATTTCACAAAAATCATTGACATATTCTAATCTATCCACCATAATACGAATTATCAATTTGAAAGAAGTTTTCTACAAGCTTCCCTAAAAGAAAATCCATTCGGCGGCTGAGAGATGGTAGCGAAATTGTAGATTGTGACTTTCATGCTTTACCCATAAATCGGTGAGCGTCAGTTAGCCGGTTTCGGACTTGTCCGTTAAAGCAAGCAACGAGTGGATACGAAAAGTGTCTATGAAGGTGGTACCGCGGCCAATTGTCGTCCTTTTGTCTTAGTGACAAAAGGGCGATTTTTTTGTACAGCGGGTTGCTTTAGTGGGATTGATATTATTGGTGATTACATATTTTTAATACAGAGAGGAAGTTTCATTTATGAAATATACAGTATTAGGTGCAGGCGCAATGGGTTTGAGATATGGTGTTCTTTTGCAGGAAGCTGGCTTTGACGTGGACTTTGTCGATACTTGGGAACCTCAAGTTGAAACGGTTCGCCAACAGGGCGGCGTTTACGTATCACGGGATGGCCAAAACAAGCATCTCGTGCCGGTCAACGTCTATTATCCAGAAGAATATAAGGGCGATCCAGACGTTTTAATCGTCTTTACTAAGCAGTATCAACTGGCTGATTTCTTGAAGCGTTGTGCGCGGTTCTTTAACGATAAACAATACGTGGTAACTTGTATGAACGGAATGGGCCATGTGGAAAAGCTGAATGAATACTTCCCTAAGGAACGCTTACTTGGTGGGACGGCACTGATTGGAACTGTTTTAAATAAAGCTGGGGATGTTGACTTCATCGGTCCTAAGGGTGCCGGTTCAATGAACATTGCCAATGAAACTGAAAAGCCTGACGAAATGACCCATAAGATTGTCGACGAGTTCCAGCAAGCGGGTCTCAATCCAAACTTAACCACGAACTTCCTAGGCACTTTGATGGCCAAAGTTATCTTTAACTCAGTCATCAATACTCTTTGTACAATGTTTAAGATCCGGATGGGTGAGTACATTCAATCACCAGTTGCCCAGAAACTTGGTGTGCAATTAATTGATGAAGCATTTGATGTGTGCGAACGAGCAGGGATTACATTACTAAATACCCGCCAAGAAGAATGGGAAACCGTTAAGTATGTCAGCACAGTTTCCAACCCACTTCATTTCCCATCAATGTACCAAGATATCTCTAAGAACCGCCAAACAGAAGTTGATTACATCAATGGCTACATCTACGATCTCGGTTTGAAGTATCATTATGAAGCCAAGACTCATGACTTCTTGAGAAACTTGGTTCATCTGGCTGAATTTGCCGGGACCTTTGATGTTGATAGTTACATGCAGTCAGTTCTTGAACGAGATAAGAAAGCTGCTGTTAAGACGCCTGAGGAACATGTGGCGCAAGCATAGTTCATATAATATAGAAAGAACGGCACTGAAATATCGTCTGATGGGATGATGTTTCGGTGCCGTTTTTATGGATTTAAAGTAGAAAATAGATATATTTTGAAAAATAATTTTAGCCATACTTTCGTATATATCAAATTGGAAAGGTGATGAATTTGAAAAAGTGAAAATAATTGCGAATGTACGACAAACGGCGTACAATTATGCCGAGGTGAAACAAATGGCTAGAATAGAAGCACGAATAGACTCAGAAATCAAAGACAAAGCGAGAATAGTGCTGGCAAATCATGGATTAACAATTTCTGATTTTATCAGAATGACCTTGACAACGATTGCAAATGAAGGGTTACCAAAATATTATTACTTGCCGAACAAGGAACTACTGGATTCTTTGCAGGAGGTTGTAGATGATATCTCTGGTAAGAAAAAGTTACCTGAAGCCCACAGCTCGGTGGAATTGGAACACATGTTGAACGAGAATGATGATGAAACGGAGAATAACTCCCCCAATGACAAGAACAATTAAGTTTACACATCATTTTCGCAAACAATATCGTAAAAAGTTTAAAGATCCCAAATGGAATAATGTCTTTTTTGGTAAGCTCCCAACCGAAATAGATGATCTTAATCGGGCCCCTATACGATTTATCGAAGATTGTCTAATTAACGACGATCCAATCCCAAAATATTTTTATCCACATTTATTGAATGGTGTCTCAGATATTAAACAGCAAATTAAACGACAACTCAGCGATTCATCAGTTACTGTAGTCGTTGTTGAACTTCATTTTGATGGGCACAACGGCGATCATCTGTTGGTTTATGTGTCGACCACAGAGACCGTGTTCTTGGTGAATATTGGCACCCATAGTGAATTGTTTGGCTGATGAATCGAAAGAAAGCCCGACCATGTTTTCGCTCATGGTAGGGCTTTTTAATTTACCGTTAAATTTTTGGCTAACATTAATGAAACTCATCGCAGAAGAGTTCATAATGTAAAGTATCTGTTTGCCTAATTATTATTCAACTTATGCTTGTATTTTAAATTTACTAGCAGTAATATAGTTCGGTACCTAATTAAGCGCAAACCAAACTTTAAAACGTACCTGGAAGGAGTAGCAAAATGCTGAAAATTGCCAAAAACCGGATCTCGTATATGGCAGTCCTCGGAGCCGTTCTGTTTATGTGTATTCAAGTGATCGCAAACTTAAATCTGCCCAGTCTGACTTCCGACATTGTTAACAACGGGGTTGCCAAGGGAGATATTGGATACATTTGGAAAGTGGGCTTTGAGATGGCCGGTTTTTCGTTGATTAGTATCCTAGCGGCAATCTGCAACGTATTTTTAGCCGCTCGAACTTCACAAAAGTTGGGGCAAAATTTACGAAGCGATGTTTACCGCAAAGTCATTAATTTTTCCAAGGATGAATATGACCAAATTGAGACATCATCATTGATAACCCGGACAACTAATGATGTTGTTCAGATTCAAAACGTGGCGATTATTATGTTGCGGATGATGTTGATGGCACCAATCATGCTGATTGGTGCCAGCTTCCTGGCCTACACCAAGGACCATCAGTTAACGATGATCTTCCTGGTTGTTCTGCCGGTCATGATCGTTTTCATTGGCCTTTTGCTGTACTTCTCGGTCCCTTTGTTTAGAGCAATGCAGACTAAAACTGATAAAATCAACCGGATTTTCCGTGAAGGATTGACTGGTGTCCGGGTTATCCGAGCATTCCGTCAAGATAAATTTGAACAAGACCGCTTTGAGGACGCTAATCGAGATTACACTGATAACGCCATCAAAGTGAACACCATTGTGGCGTTGGCCTTCCCCGTCATGACGCTGGTTATGAGTGGAACCAACGTTGCCATCGTCTGGTTTGGCGCCAAATTAATTGGTGCCCAATCGATGCAAGTTGGTAACCTGATTGCGTTCATGAGTTATGCCATGCAAATTCTGATGAGTTTTATGATGCTGTCAATGGTGTTCGTGTTTATTCCCCGGGCCCAAGCATCAGCCAAACGAATCCAGACAGTATTGGCATTGCAGTCAACGATGAAGGAGTCTTCACAACCAGTCGTTGTTGACCCAGATACTAAGCAGCATGATCTGAAGTTTGACCACGTTGAATACCGCTATCGTCAGGCGGAAATGCCTGCCTTGAGTGATATTGACTTTGAAGCCCACAGCGGCCAAACGGTTGCGATCATTGGTGGAACCGGTTCAGGGAAGACGACTTTAGTCAGTCTGATTCCTCGGTTCTACGATGTTGATAAAGGTGAAATTGAGTTGGATGGTCATAACATCAATGATTATTCAATGAAGAATCTGCGTGATCAAGTGTCCTTTGTGCCCCAGAAGGCAACGCTATTCACCGGAACCATTCGCGACAATATGAAATACGGGAACCCTAATGCGACTGACAATCAGATTTGGCATGCATTAGACATTGCCCGTGCCAAGGACTTCGTTGAAGAAGATCCAGCTGGCCTTGACTTGCAGGTTGAGCAGGGTGGGGATAACTTCTCAGGTGGTCAAAAGCAACGTTTGGCGATTGCCCGAGCATTAGTTAAGAAATCTGCTGTCTATGTCTTTGATGACTCGTTTTCTGCGTTGGATTTCAAGACCGATGCCGATTTGCGGGCAGCTTTACGTGCCGATGAACATATTCAACAAAGCATTACCGTCATCGTGGCGCAACGAATTGCCACGGTTGCGGATGCCGATCTGATTTTAGTATTGGATAACGGTAAATTAGTCGGTAAGGGAACTCATGATGAGCTTCGCGCCACTAACAAGATTTACCAAGAAATTATTCATTCACAACTGAGAGAGGAGGACCAGAAATAATGGCTGATAAAGATAATGCACCTCAACCAGCTCAGCAGAATCATGGTGGACGCGGCGGCTTTCAAGGCGTCGTCGAAAAACCTCATCATTTCTGGAGGACGACTAAACGGTTATTGGATTACATGCAAGACCGGATGGTTGGCCTAATCCTAGTATTCGCTTTTGCGATCATCAGTGTGATTTTTCAGATTCGAACCCCAAAGATTTTGGGGGAGGCAACCACTGAAATCTTTAAAGGCTTGATGAAGGGAAATGCCCAGCAAAAAGCAGGCTTTAGTGTGGCCTCTCTCCCAATCAATTATCAAAAGATTGTTGAAATTATTATGATCGTTATCGTGATGTACTTAGCTTCAGCGGTCTTCAGCTTCTTGCAGCAGTACATTATGACCCGGATTTCTCAGAATACTGTGTACAAATTGCGGCGACAAATGAAGGGCAAGATGCGGCTGGTTCCAATCAAGTACTATGATACCCACAGCAATGGGGATATCATGAGCCGGGCCGTCAACGATATGGACAACATTGCCAGCACTCTCCAACAAAGTTTGACCCAGGCCGTAACCAGTTTTGTGACCTTCATTGGAACTTTGTGGCTGATGTTTACGATCAGTTGGAAATTAACAATTATTGCCTTAATTACGATTCCACTCAGTTTGATTATCGTGGGGATTGTTGCCCCTCGATCACAGAAATATTTTGCTGCCCAACAGAAGAGCTTGGGCTTGTTAAATAACCAAGTTGAAGAGAATTATGCCGGTCAGATTGTCCTGAAGAGTTTTAACAGGGAAAAAGACACGATCGATCAGTTTGAAGTTCAAAATAAATTGTATTACCAAGCTGCCTGGAAAGCGCAGTTTATTTCCGGAATTATCATGCCTTTAATGATCTTCTTGAACAACATTGGCTATGTCTTCGTTGCCGTAGTGGGTGGTATTCAGGTTGCCAACGGTACTGTTACGCTTGGTAACGTTCAGGCGTTCCTGCAATATACCAACCAGTTCTCACAACCAATTTCCCAATTGGCCAACCTGATGAACACGATTCAGTCGACCATTGCGTCAGCTGAACGGGTTTTCGAAGTGATTGACGAAGAAGAAATGAAGAATACCAAAGCCAATCGGCCAGTCGAAAAAGGTTCTGATAACCTGGTTGAACTGGAACATGTTCAGTTTGGCTACAATGACGATGAACTACTGATGAAGGATTATAACCTTGCCGTTAAACGCGGTCAGCAGGTCGCTATCGTCGGGCCAACCGGTGCTGGTAAGACGACCATCATTAACTTGTTGGAGCGCTTCTACGACGTCAAGGGCGGTAGTATTCGCCTCAAAGGTGTCGACACTCGTGATTTGGACCGTGAGGATTTACGTTCACACTTTGCGATGGTACTTCAAGACACTTGGCTGTTCACCGGTTCAATCTATGACAATATCAAATACGGCCGTGAAGATGCCACAAAAGACGAAATCATCGATGCCGCTAAAGCAGCCCATGTGGATGAATTTGTCCGCAAACTGCCAAAGGGTTACGATACCATTTTGAATGAGTCAGCTTCCAACATTTCCCAAGGTCAACGTCAATTAATTACGATTGCCCGTGCGTTTGTGGCTGATCCTGAAATTTTGATTTTGGATGAAGCTACCAGTTCTGTTGATACCCGGACCGAAGTTCAAATTCAACATGCGATGAGTCAGTTGTTGGAAAATCGGACCAGCTTTGTGGTTGCCCACAGACTATCAACGATTCAAAACGCAGATAATATTATCGTGATGAATCACGGTACCGTGGTTGAAACTGGGACTCATAACGAGTTGTTGGCTAAGAATGGTTTCTATGCCGATCTCTACAACAGTCAATTCTCAGATGATGTGTCATTTGATTAAGAGTGTGACGAGCAATGGGTGACGCGGTGTGTAAGTCCAGAATGATTAAAATCCTAGTTTTGGATTTAAAGCATTTTGGGCTTACACGTTAGCGTCAATTGCGTCGGAACACGTTTCCACTAAATAACAGTGAACCGCTCACAAAAAAGTTTATAAGGAGCGTAAGATGAAAAAAATCATAATGTTATTATGTACCGCGGCTTCTCTGATGCTGATTCTGAGTGGCTGTGGCAAACCGACATTGACGGTATCCGATCATCATTTGAGCGCCAATGCCTTGGCGGTAACCCTAAAAGGTAAAAGCAATCAAAAACAGGTGGATTACACCGTGAACGGCGGTGCTAAAAAGACCGTTAAGACCAATAGTGGGGCGTTTGTCATTAGCGTCCCCACCAAAGATTATCAACAAACAGTCAAGCTGAAGGCAGACGGTAAGCGCCAAACCGTTTCCGTTGCCAAAGCCGATGTTGTTGGCAGCTATCAAAAGATGCGGACAAGTTATAATCAAGCACTGACAGGTGCGGCGCTTCCCAAAAAGGACCAAGAATTGGCTCAGGGAATGGCCAAACAGGCTGCTCAGTTGAAGAAGCAAGCTGCTGAGTTAAAATCCAGCAAAGCTACCGACATGGCAGCAATGCAGGAAAAGGCACAAAAAGCAGCTGCTCTGCAAAAGCAGGCGGCTAAGTTGAAACAGACTCAAGCGCAGCTCGCTCCAGCGATGAAGAAGGCACAAGCCAGTGTGAAGGATCAGTTGTTGCCAGCTAATCCAAAGAGTGGTATTCATAATCTGATTTCTACTGATAAGATGACCTTAAGGGCCAATTTAGCAGGTGACAAAGTTTTGGGGATGGCGATGATGGTGCCAGTGTCCAGCTTGAAGCATAAGAAGGATCTTAAGCCATTTATCATGTCGTTCTCCATCCTGACTGATAGTGTTGGTGGTAATGCTAAACACGTTCTAAAAGAGTTCCAGAAGTCAGCGAAGGCTAAAAAGTCGACCTCAACGACTGCGCCAAAGTTCCATTCAAATGGAATTACGTTTAGTTTGGGATATTCGACTTCAACATTGTATGTATTTGTGACAAAATAGCCATCAAAAAAGGATTCCTCAATGAGGAATCCTTTTTCGTATTCTTAGTGTCCCACACCCATAAACCAGGCAATGAGATACAATATCCAAATGTGCAGTGGGTAGAAGGCGTAGAAGAAGCCCTTCATGCTGCGACCTAATTTGCCGTTATAGAAGAACATCGGCACGATGGCAAATACCATGAGCCATTGGAAATTGGTCGTAAACATGGTGCTGAAGTTGAAGCCGGTTGAAACGATTGCCATTGCAACCACCGCCAGCATCTGCCAGCTGCGTTTCTTGCGGACCAGGTACATCAGTGGTCCCAAATACAGCATAAACGAGTTTTCTGCCAGCATTGGGCTTGGCAGGAGCATGATCATCTTGGCCCAAATGGCGTTCGTACCAGCCACGGAAACAGCAGCTATGGTTAAGACACCGAAGATCAGTGGCAGAATGATTGCCAGAATTCCACCCCAGATTTTGCCTTGTTGATGGTGTTTGCGACCCTCAGAAATCTGCTGGATCCCATACATGGTCAAGACGCCAACAAACAAATCACCGAAAATATTGTTGATAAGGGCGAAACTATCCATGGGGTAGAAGTGCTGGATAACCATATTACCAATTTGCATCACCCAAAAGCCAATTAATAAGCGAGTTAGATAGCGTTTCTGATTGTGGGTGTGCGTGAAGCCTTCCACACTCAAAAAGAAGAAGATGGTGGCAACGGGGCGCCCAAACCAGTCGACCCAGTTAGGAACGCCAACGGTATTGAACATTTCATGAATGTGGTCGAGTAACATTAACGTAATTCCGATCACTTTGATATCGAAATTACTGATGCCCCAGCCACGCTTTGCAGTTGCTTGGATAAGATCACTCCTCAAGTTTTGTTATTGCTAAATTTTAACATTCCTTAACCGCGAAATTGTAAACTTTGCTCATCTCTTAAGTAAAAGTAAAAAAACAGGAGCTGTTTAGCGTAAATGCTAGTCAGCCCCCAAGTTATCAATCTATTTAATTACTTCAAAACCTTAAAGCGGTCTTCATCATTCATGAATTCCTTCTCGCCGGCAGGCGCTTCGATTGAACCGAAGTCCATTTGAGCGCGGAGCTTCCAACTGTCAGGGATGCCAAATGCTTCTTTGACTTCGTCATCGATCAGCGGGTTGTAATGTTGCAGGTTGGCACCAATGCCGTTTTCAGCCAATGATGTCCAAACAGCAAATTGAGCGTTTCCTTGAGCTTGTTCTGCCCAGTCGGCAAAGTTATCAGCGTACAGAGCAAAGTCGTTTTCAAAACGGTGAACAACGTCCATGTCAGTGTAATACATTACAGTACCGAAAGCTGATTTGAAGGCGTTGATCTTTTCCAAAGTCTTTTGGTAAGCTTCTTCAGTAGGAACTTCTGACTTCAAGCGTTTGCCAACGATGTCCCAAAGCTTTTCGTGGTTGGCACCAAACAAGATTACGGCACGCGTTGTCTGGTTGTTAAATGGGGTAGGTGCCCACTTAATGTCCTTCTTGATTAAGTCAGCAATCTCGTCAGGAGTTTGGTTGATGTTCCGTCCTAATGCGTAGATTGAGCGGCGCTTCTTGGCAAGATCCAGTAATTGTTCTTTCATGTTTGAAAATTCCTCCAATAAGTATACTTACTTTTTATTAGTTAATATGTTATATCATACAGATCGGCAAAAGTGATGTCAATACATATTAACGTCAAAATGATTCTAACCTAAGATTAGCACATAATCATGGCAACAAACTTGATATTTGTCAATTTTAAAAAAACACCACAAGTAAATTCTACCTGAGGTGTAATGGACGATCATTATGCAGCAACCTGCTGATCATCGGTAATATTTAATTTGTTATCAGAACTTTGGCCGTCAACCTGGTTCAAGAAAGCTTGAATCCGAGTCATGTAATCTTTTACGGCGTTGTTAGCGGAAGCATGGCCACCAACGTTGCCATCCAGAATCCAAAGTTGCTTGAGGGTTGAGGCACTCAAGTTGTACATAGTTTCGGTCTCAGTATCTGGAATGAACGCATCATCGGCAGTTGCGATAAACATCGTTGGCAGCTTTGAGTTCTGCACAGCGGTGATGCCAGAAACGTCATCCAAACTAAATCCTTGGAATAACTTGTTGATATTGTTGAAGCCGTTCAAAAATTGGTCAAATGGGACCAGTGGAATGGTGCCATTCAAGTTCCAACCAATCTTGGAAGTGATGTTATTGAGACTGTTGGCAACGCCTGAATACAAACTGAAGAGTAGTGAGGGGATGGTTGAGAAACCGCAATCGGCAATCACTGCTTTCACAGATTTTGGCAAATTGGTTTGTGCAGCCGTCTCCAAGGCACTATCGGCACCCAGTGATTGGCCATATAAGACCACCTCACTGTTAGTACCATTCATGTCATCAATTTTGTTAATCCAGTTGATCCAGTCAGCCTTATCTTTGTCACCAAAGGTCAAAAATTCGCCATCACTGGAATTTTGTCCTCGAGTATATGGCATCAGAACGTTGTAGCCCATATCGTAGAATACTTTTGAAATGTAACCCATCCACTCGGGTTCGGTTGTCCAGCCTTGGCCATAAATAATGGTTTTGGTTGAACCTGGATGTGCGATGTAAGTGGCTGAGGCATTCCCGGTTCCATCAGCAAATGGGACTGACATTGTTTCTTTAACTACCTCATTATCATACCAGTTCTGCGCCTCAGTATAATAAGTCTTAGTGTACTCAGGATCGTACTTCTCATCCAAATCTGACCACATTTGATCGACGTCATAACGATCAGGTGACATTAATGTCCGAATTTTAGATAATAATGCGGCGCCTTGACGTGAAGCTGCAAATGGATAAACCACCCCGGCAGCGATTGTGCTGGTGATGCTGGTCAGAAAGTTAATGAACGGATTATCGCTCGATTGCTTCCAAGCCGGATTGTCAGCGTTGTTGGCATCGGGAATGGTGATCTGGTCATTCGCTGATGGTTGCGCAGCGTCTGTTGTGTCGGCTGAATCCGCAGTTGTGGTCTTGGGTTGTTGCTGATCAGCAGTAGTCGAAGAATCTTCAGAAGTAGTTTGATCGATCGACTGTTGTTGATTGCTATCGTTAGTGGCAACGTCTTCAGATGTTGTAGTTTGCTGTGACTCATCTGAAGCAGTAACTGTGTCTTCTGTATTACTTTGAGGTTGAGTCGTATCAACCGGCTGTGATGACTGATCAGTGTTGTTTGACGCTTTTGCTGAAGAGTCAGCGGTTTCAACTGAGCTGCTTTCAGCGTTTACACTAGTTGAGCGAGCAGTTGTCGAATTATTGGCAGGTTCATTGACAGTAGATGCTGCTGCGTCAGAAGACTCAGATTGAGCTTCTACAGCAGAATCTGATTGCTGACTTACTTGAGCTGAAGTTACTTGGCTGTCACTTGGTTCAGTTGTATCGGCATATGTAGTCATTTGAAAAGCAAGCATTCCAAGTGAAACAGCAAGCAGGCCAGTCAGTCTTGAAGCATATTTTGTTTTGCTCAATGTTATTTCCTCCTTTCTTCAAATATAAAACAAAGCAAATACTATTATAGTTGATTATTTATTACAGATACAGTATCAATTCAATTACAAACAGTTGACAAATGGAGACAAAAAAAGAACCAGCGATCGAAATCGCTGGTTCTTTCAAGTCTTAAACTAATAAATTAGTCTTCAACTGGTGTAACGTTAGCAGCTTGTGGTCCACGGTCGCTGTCTTCAACGTCAAGAGTAACTTTTTGGCCTTCGTCTAATGACTTGAAGCCGTCTTTGTTGATAGCTGAGAAGTGAACAAAAACGTCACCGTCGTCAGTAGTAATGAAGCCATAACCTTTATCAGCGTTGAACCATTTAACAGTACCTTGTTTCATAATATATGAAACCTCCTTGCGCTTTAAGCGCATAATTATATTTTAATGTATCAAGTTGCAGTGATTCCAAGGAGTTATTTCATAAAACTATAAAACAAATACCTTTGAAAATCGAACCCTTAAACACATTGACTATAATATACCAACATCCCCAGCCATTGTCAAATCAGATTACCATCATTTTGCGATTATGAAGCGACTGCTTGCTTGGCAGCAACTGGTTCAACCTTGATGGAATCCTTATCTACAACGACTTTGAAGTCTTTAACATCTGGGTTTTGCAGATAACTATTCGTTAATTTATCTGTAATTTCTTTTGTGATTACTCTGTGCATTGGACGAGCACCGAGTTCTTTGCTGTAACCCATATCGACTAACTTATTCTTGGCGTCATCGGTAACATCGAAGTGAATACCACGTGACTTGTCGACTAATTTGTTCAAATCGGTCAGCATCAAATCAAGAATCTTCAACAGATCAGGCTTAGTTAATGAATTGAATTGAATGATATCGTCAATTCGGTTCAAGAACTCGAGCTTGAAGTATGGCTTCAGTCTGTCAATGACACTTTGCTTGTCGTCGGCATCATTTTGGCCGGCATTACTGGTCATGATGATGACAGTGTTGCTAAAGTCGACGGTCCGTCCTTGAGCATCTGACAAACGACCATCATCAAGGATTTGCAGCAATAGGTTCAAAACATCTGGATGGGCTTTTTCAATTTCATCCAAAAGAATCAAGCTGTAAGGATGACGACGAACTTGTTCGGTCAAACGGCCGCCTTCTTCATAACCAACGTAACCAGGAGCAGAACCAATCAACTTGCTGGCACTAATCTTATCCATATATTCTGACATATCGTATCTGAACATAGCTTTAGTCGTACCAAACAATTCCTTAGCTAATGCTTTGGCAGTTTGTGTCTTACCAACTCCGGTAGGGCCGACAAACAGGAAACTGCCAATTGGCCGATTGCCTTCAGTGAAGCCAACCCGGCTACGACGAATGGCTGCTGAGATGGCATCCAATGCTTTGTTCTGGCCAATGACTTCTTTCTTTAAGTCTTTGTCCAAATTATTCAGCTGGTTGACTTCGTTCTTATTAACATCAGTGACAGGTACTCCGGTAATTCGTTCAACAACCGATTGGATGATGGCAGGGGTAACTTTTGGTGTTTCAACCTTGGTGCCGCTGTCAATGTTCTTAATCTGTTCTTGAACTTTATCCAGCTTGTCACGTAATTTGGCAGCTTGTTCGAAGTCTTCCTTCTTTGAAGCTTCCTTCTTGTCTTTTTCGAGCTGTTCAGCTTCCTGCTGCAGCGTGGACTTGTCTTTTGTAAGAGATGAGCCCATTGCAACTTTGGCACCGGCTTGGTCAATTAAGTCGATCGCCTTATCAGGATTCATTCGATCTTGAATGTAACGATTGCTTAATGTAACTGCAGCCTTCAAAGCATCAGCAGTGTATTGAACGTGGTGGAACTTCTCATACTTAGGAGCCAAGCCTTTGATAATTGTTAAAGTATCTTTTTCACTTGGTTCATTGACCATGATTGGTTGGAATCGACGGGCAAGTGCCTGGTCTTTTTCAATGTCACGGTATTCATTGCTAGTAGTCGCACCGATTAATTGAAAGTCGCCACGCGCCAACTTTGGCTTAAGAATGTTTCCGGCATCCATCTTGTCACCTTCACCGGTAGAGCCGGCACCAATGATTTGATGAATTTCATCAATAAACAGAATGACGTTTTTGTCTTTAGAAACATCATCGATTAACTTCTTCATTCGTTCTTCAAATTGACCACGGATGCCCGTTCCTTGAACCAGGGAAACGACATCAATTGAGATGATCTTCTTGTTGAGGAGCTTTTCAGAAACGTCGCCGGCAACAATCTTTTGTGCCAACCCTTCAACAACGGCAGTCTTACCAACACCGGCTTGACCGATTAAGACAGGGTTGTTCTTGGTTCGACGACTAAGAACTTCTTCCATTTGTTCAATTTCTTTATCTCGGCCAATGACTGGATCCAGCTTACCGTCTTTGGCCATTTGAGTTAAATCAGTTCCATATTCATCTAACAAAGTTTTCTTTTGTTGAGGTCTGCGTTCTTGGACTTGAATGGGTTGTTGATTTGATTGCTGACGACCGTTGGAATCCGACATCGCATTCCTGAAGAATGGATCGTTGAAAATGTCATCAAAACCGTTACTTCCAAAAATATCGTTATTCATAGGCAATACCCCCATATTCTAAATGATTTCCTTTTGATTTTAAAAAACGTTCCAGTGGGGCGAACATCCATTCCCCTCTCGAACAATTATATAATATCATATATTAGTAATGGGTTCAAGAATTTAGCCCAAATTTTTAGAATTAAGAATGCTTATTTGTAGGCGTTTAAACGAGTACTTAAAAATAATTTGAAATAAAATTAGCACTCCTATATCAGAAATGCTAACGCGGTTAGTAATGCGTATTGAATTATATCAATCCCAGCTAATCTGTAATCTCAAAAGTGAATTCAACAGTATCTTTCAAAGTGTCATGGACAGTACAGAGGTGGATGGTGTCTTCGATGAATTTCTGATTGCCTTCTTTATCGAGATTAGTCCGGCAGGTTAATTTGACGTGAATGCTTTGAACTCGAGATGATTTATCGGGGAAACGTTCGGTTTCACCGGTGACTTCAACCTCAAACTTTTCAATTTTCACGTGTGAACTCGGGCGGTGAACCAGTGACGCTGCGCTGGCTCCCAGACAGGCACCAACTGATCCAAGCAGGTACTGAACAGGATTGGGGCCAGCATCGGTGCCCCGAAATTTAGTGGGTTCGTCAGCGACAAATTGATGGACGCCCGCGGTGTTGATGGTTTGCGATCCGACATCCCGTAAAGTTGTGTGAACATTATAGATTGCCATAGTTAATAACTCCCTTTGATTATGATTTGGTTTACAATCTAAATATAGATTATTTTGAGACTAAACGAAACAGAAAGGTTTGCTAATTGTATGAAAACATTGATACTAATTTCCCATCCCAAATTTGAAGATTCAGGTACCCAACAATTTTTGAAAACCAGCTTCTATTCACTGGACGATGTTAAATACCAGGTGATTGATGAACTGTATGCTGATACTGGAAAGATTGATATCGATAAGGAACAAGCGGCATTAAAAGCCTTTGATCGGATTGTTTTTCAATTTCCGATGTATTGGTATTCATCACCAGCGAGTCTCAAGCAGTTCATGGACGATGTATTCACGCGGAACTATATAGTAGCGAACCGTTCGTTGAAGACTAAAGAATTGGGGATTGTTGTGACGTTAGGGGATGCCGAAGCTGATTTTCAGGCAGGTGGTCCCGAGGCCTTTACCATTTCAGAACTGCTGCGGCCATTCCAAGCATTTGCGCATAAGGCGGGGATGCAATATTTAAAACCGTTTGTGGTGGATCAATTTGGCTACATGGATCCGACACAGAAGCAACGGATGTTAATCGACTATTTGCAATATTTGAGTGCGGAAATGCCGTTGAACTTGGCGAACCGCGAGCAATGGCTGGTTGGACGTTTGCAGGCCACGAAGGAAGGCAAGTCGGACGAACAGCAACAAGCCATTGACTTGGTGATTAATTCAATCGAGGATCAACAGAATAATGTCGAAAGTTTAAAAGAAGACGTCAAAATGATTCGTGACCAGGAGGAGTAGCAGATGAGTGATACGACGGAGTGGCTGGCCAAACAGCTGACGGAATTGAAGAACGAAGATCAATCATTTATTAACAAGTCCATCTATCAGGCGGCCATCGAGTTGGCAAAGGAGCAGGATAAGCGCGCTCAGCAGTCACAAGATGAACTGGATGGGAGGATTTGGAGCCCGGACAAGTGGTAGGATGTCATAGTTGTCACATTTAGTTCATTTTTATGAATGCTTTAAAATTGTGAAGCCTAGAACTATGTTGTTCTCGATGGGGAACCAGGTCATGTGCAGCCAATGCTCACGACCTGGTTCCTCTTTTAAACTTTATAGAGTAAAAACTATTCACCAATTTATTTGCATACGGAGGTCAACGTACATTGCCATAATATGCAAAGAATACTATTATTAGAGATGTGTAAATACTGTCTTTTGTATGGGCAATAAATTTTCCTGGAGGGGATTTTATGAAAAAAAGAATGTTATTTGTTACACTTCTTGGATTGTCAACTACAGCAGTGGGGGTGATTGGACTTAGTGAAATTAACGCATCAAATACATATTTTGGAGACTCTATTGTATATGCTGATGCTAAGCAAACCGTTACGACTGATTATATCCAGCAGGATTTTCAAGCGATCCAGAATGCCATTCAGAATTCATCTGACGGTGTCAGGACCGACGAAAGATTGATCAATGCTTATACATCTGCTGTCAGCCACCCGTATACCGCTTATGATGAGCTTCATACGCATGGGTATGGGTATGAAGCGGATACCGATCAACTTGACACGGTATCAATTGCCGATGTTTTACATGATCTTGGTAAGTATGATGGGCTTCCATATTACATCAATCACGGTGGCGTTAAAGACAGTTTGGATGTTGCAAAGGAAGATCGAAATGGTGCTCAATACATTTATGATCGGTTTGTGGATCGGTTGTCACCTGCTGATAAACTAAGCGCCCAGACGGTTTGGAATCAAGTTCAAAAGGATAACACTTCTGATAGTATTGAAGACGATCTAGTTTCATTCTATCAGGCTATTAATGATGGGATAGTTCAATGGGGCGAAACCATTGCAATTAAGAGTGATGCAAAGCCTAATGCTTTATACACTATCAAAAATAATAAGAAATCTCGAAATCAATTTATTGCATTGTATATTCCTAATAACATGGTAAAAAAGGTCATCAAAAAGTCTTATCGAGAATTTAAACGCAACAAACGATTGATTATTAATGGCAATTATTCCAGCTATGTTTTGATGAATCTCTTTAATACTTACAACTCAGGAAACCCTGATACTGAATCCAGTGATAGTTCAGATGGGTTGTATCAGGCACAAAGCTTTGATGAAAATTATGTGGGTCGTTTTGGTGGTAAAACTACGTACAACCAAGGAGTAAAGTTCTTTAAGAAAGCCTACAAGTCTCACGGTAATTATGGTGTGGTTATCAAAGGATATTTTTATAACCATAGACGACCTACCATGCGATTGAAAAGTTGGGATGGTTATGTGACCTCCAATAATATTCAACTCAAATATCATCCAATTGCAGCGTATTAAATAATATTGAGGGGAGAAGTTAGATGCAAAAAAGGAAAATTGTACAGTCAATTAGTGTTGGATTGTTGTCTATGGCAATCGGGATAATTTATTCGGTCGGTAAAACAAACAGGCCTGTGCCTTTAACCCAAATAACAGCTTGGGCGGACAACCAAGTTATTACGAAGGATTATATAAATCAGGACTACCAAGCAATATTATCAGGAATTCAAAATTCATCTGACGCAATTAAAAGCAGCCAAGACATTGCAACCAGCTATACGTTCTTGACACACAGCTTGAATAACAATGACAAAAGTTTGGACGCTCATGTCGAGTATGAGGAAATGGCAAACTTGCTTCAGAGCATGGGCAGGGGGCAAATATATGATAATACCCCATACACAGGTTTGCGTGATCCAAGTGATGATACTAATTATGATAAGATTGCCGCAGATAAGCTTGCTGCAGCAACCAAAGAAGCTGAACAAGACCGTAATGGGGCGCAATTCATTTATGACCGATTATTTGACCGCTTAACGAGTGCAAACAAATCCGCTGTTCAAATAAATTGGGATCATGTTCAAAAAGATACTGATCCAAATGACATCGAAGAGGATTTAACAGCATTTTATAGCACCCTTGGAGACGGGCTTACAACATGGTCTAATGGTGTGACTGTCAAGAGTTTGGCACCTTCAACATCTGTTTACACAATTCCTAATTCGAAAAAGAAGTCCCACGAATATGTGGCCTTGTATATTCCAAAAAATAAGATTAAAGATGTTATTAGCAGGGCATATAAGTTGTTCAAAAAAGGCAGATACGAGGTTATTAAGAATAATCGATCTGCTTATGTTTTTGAAACATTGTTTGCCACGTATAATTTGGCAAGCGGTAGGCTCCAAAATGATAGGATTGATGGCGTTTCTTCTGCATGGAATTATGACAATAACTTTGTGAAATCCACCGGGGGGAAAACCACTTATAAGCAGGGAATTAGTTTCTTAAAAAGAGCATATCGTTACAGAGGATCACAAAATATTGTCATAAGTGGATATTATTTTAACCATAACCGAGCTACCTTACGTTTGAATAAATGGGATGGGTATTTGACGCCTGATGCCTTAAAGCTAAAGCGAAATGTATTTTATTATCGGAACTAGACTTTTTGCTAATTAATCATTAACAAGAACAGACAAATAACCATTATGGTATTCTTCTTATTATTAATTCTGTGAGGCTCATCTCTTCTTTGTTTGCATGCCGTGTCCAAGTGTCGACACGGCTTTTTTCATGCAATCAGTGATAAACTAGAACCGATATTTAAGTAAGGGGTGAATTAAATGAACATGGTGTTACTATTGACCATCATTTTAGCAGCCGTGGTGGTAGCCAACATATTGGCACGGCATATTACGTTTATTCCCTTGCCATTTTTCCTCATTCTAATGGGTGGCATTCTGGCTGCACTGCCTGTATATAGTGGCTTTGAATTGGATCCATCCACCTTTGCTTTGGCAATTATTGCCCCGATGCTGTTTAACGAAGCCCAGAATAGTTCACGATTCTGGATTGGCCGATCGATTACCAATATCTTGTCATTAGCGGTTGGGCTGGTGCTGGTTACCGTCTTGGTTGTCGGCTCTGGGCTCCACATGGCGATGACAATCTTGCCGCTGACACTATGCTTTGCATTGCTGGCGATTGTCACGCCAACCGATGCCTCTGCTGTTAATTCGATTTTTGAGGCCAACCCGATCGCTGAAGAACAGGCTGGTATTTTGCAGCATGAATCATTATTCAATGATGCAGCGGGGATTGTGCTGTTTGATTTGTCGTTGACCGCCTTTATTTCTGGAACTTTTTCATTGGAATTAGCTGTCGGGATGTTCTTGTGGGAATTTCTTGGTGGGCTGTTATTCGGAAGCTTGATCGGGGTCGCCATTGTGAGTGCCCGGTTATTCTTGATTCGATATAACGACGATACGCCGATTATCATGGTTTTGATCCAGCTGATGTCGCCATTCTTAGTCTATTTATTGGCTGAAAAATTAGCGTTTTCTGGTATCTTAGCCGTCGTCGCGGCAGGGCTGGTTCAAGGATCTGAGCGGGACAAATTACGATTAACGTCTTCGCGGATGCAGCTTGTAACCAGCAACGTTTGGGAAATTGTTTCTGGTGTCCTTTCTGGAACGGTGTTTGTTCTCTTAGGCCTGTCACTTCCGGAAGTCATTACTGCTTTACATCAATCACCAAACCCTGATCTGAATATCTTGAAATTGGTTCTGATTGGGATTGGCGTCTACTTCACCAAGGGAATTCTTCGCTTGGTTTGGAGCCGATACATGCTCAAACGGCGGGTTAAATCGAGCCATGAGTGGCGTGACAGCCTCGTCATGGCTCTTAGCGGCGCCAATGGTACCATTACACTCTCACTAGCATTCTCGATGCCTAACACCGTTAATGGGCAGCCGTTTGAGTTCCGTGGAATTATGATCTTCGTGGCGGCTGTGGTCATTTTAACCAGCTTGATTATGCCAACGGTCTTTGTTCCGCAGGTTTTGCCTAGTCAGGATCAAAAGCAGCCGCGGTATCGTTGGGTCAAACGGATGATCCAAGCGGCGATCAGTGATCTGCTAAAGGAAAAGGAGCATCCAGCTGAAGCTCAGATTGTGATTGACTCACTGCAGCAGCAGTTGGTCCTTGATAGCACACCCAATCTGCATTTGCGCCGGGAATTGATGAGTGAAAGCCACCAAGTTGAACTCAAAGCCGTTCGGCAGATGTTTGATGAAGGTAAGATTAGCCAAGATGAATTAACGTACTATACGAGATTTTTAAACTTAAGCAATTTTTCTGCTGATGAAAAAACTTGGAAAAATGTGTTGCTGCGGATCAGATTCAGCCTGCATGTTGGCAGATTATATAAGGATTTGAACCGTGCCCAGGAAGCCTTTTTAACCGCGCCGGTCGTTTTGGAAGAGGTATACTGGCGTGAGCAATTTGAAAAGCATGGCGAAAATATTTTGCCGATTGAGCAGGCCGGATTTGACGCCGTTATGGATTTTTTGAAGACCAAGCAAAATGATAATGGTGTTGAAACCAACATGGTTAAGCGATTCTATCGAACCCGACACCGAAGAATTAATGGTAAGGATGTCGACATGAACGTGGTTTACCAAATGTTCATGAGGGCTTTTCATAGTGAGTACGAACTGATTCAGGAATCGCTTGAGACCGGTAAGATCGATTCGGCGCTAGCGGAAAAACTCCAGTCACGAATTTCAACAGATGAGATGACTTATTTGCAGAATATGGAGTTGTTCAGAGACTAGTGTGCAGTGTGTAGCGATCAGGGTCGTCGCCAAGTAGGCTAGGCAGGCTTTCAGCCGGCCGTCGGAGCACGATTCGGCTGGGTAGACAAAGACCGTAATGGATTATCTTGCACTGAGTAGGTCCACAAATTAGTTCCACAAACTAATATCACTACCTCACAAATCAACAAAAAATACCACTGATTTCCCACAACGAGAGATCAGTGGCATTTTTCATAAGAAAGTTCTTTACTTCAAGTACACTCAAAGAACTAGAATTAAGGTATGAGTGATTAAATATCATATAAAAAGAGGATAAGTCATGAAATATCGAAACTTGGGCAAACAGGGTATCAAAGTCAGTGAACTCGCTTTAGGCAGTTGGATGACCGATGTGAGTGATGCTTCAAAGCAGGATTTGGCAGATCAAAGTTTGAAATTAGCATTCAGCAAAGGCATTAATTTCTTTGATTGTGCTGATGCTTACAGTGGTGGTGCAGCTGAGCGATTCCTGGGTAAGGCACTCAAAGAATTTTCCCGCAAAGAAATCGTTCTTTCAAGTAAGGTCTACTTTCCGACAGGCGACGGTATCAATGACCGCGGTCTTTCTCGGAAACACATTATGGAGTCGATCGATCAGTCATTGACCAATCTGCAGACTGACTATTTGGATCTCTATTTCTGCCACCGTTTTGATGCCAATACACCATTGGAAGAAACTTTAACGGCACTGAGTGATTTGGTCGACCAAGGCAAGATTCTTTACTATGGTGTGAGTGAATGGCGTCCGGTCCAAATCTTGGAAGCCCAACTGGTTATTCAGAAGCTGGGACTTCATCCAATGTCAGTTGTTCAGCCGCAGTACAACATGTTTGACCGATACATTGAGCATGAGCTAATCGATGTATGTGGTAAATTCGGCTTGGGTATCGTGCCATTTTCACCACTTTCCCAAGGCTTATTAACTGGAAAATATCGGAAGGGTCAAAAGATTCCTGCCGGATCACGGGCAACTTACCAGGATCAAATCCAGGCATTGTTAACTGAGGAGAATTTGGACAAGGTCGAAGAATTGATCAAAATGGCATCAGAATTGAACACAGATTTGGCAACCTTCGCTTTGGCATGGGCCATGCGCAATCCTCGTATCAGCAGTTTGATCACTGGTGCCAGTAAGCCTAGTCAACTGGAGAACAATTTGAAGGCAATCGATTTGGAGATTCCTGAAGAATACTTTGGTCGGATTGATAAGCTGTTTGGATTTAAGAAATTTGAAAGACACATTGGATAATAAAACAAGCTGAGCACAAAAATTTACTTTTGCACTCAGCTCGTTTTGTTTTCTATTTATCATTTGAAGTATTGGTAGGATCCGGGTAACCAGGGGCCCAATGGTTAATCGGGCCAAATTTATGGCCAACCTGGATTTCGTTTTCAATGGCAATATCGACAAACTTCTTGGCAATCCTGACAGAAGTTTCAATGTCATTTCCGCGAGCAAGTTCAGCGGCGATACATGCCGATAAACTGTCGCCAGTCCCATTCTTGCGGTCGGTATCAAAGAAGTCACCGGTTAGCCAGAAACTTTTACCTGATTCCAGCAACACGTAATCGGAAACTTCTTTTTGGCCGGGATGGTGGTGGCTGCCTTTGATCATGATATTGTCAGCGCCAAGGTCCTTGAGCTTTTGAGCGGCGGCAATCATATCATCTTTAGTATTGATTTCCATTTCGGCCAACTTTTGAGCTTCAAAGAAATTAGGCGTGATGACAGTCGCTAACGGAATTAATTCATCTCGCAGTGTCTTGTAGGCACTCTCTTCCAGCAGCATGTTACCATGCTTGGTGGTGATAACCGGGTCAACCACTAATGGGCCAAAGTCGTACTTTTGATAATTTTTAATCACGGTTCGAATTAATTCAGTGTCGGCCAGCATTCCGGTCTTGCTTGCCCTGACCTGGTAATCGTCAGCTAAATCTTTGAATTCCTGATCGATAAACGAGGTTGGCAGGGTCACTGAATCGTGAATCCCATAACTGTTACCGGCCACCGCTGCGGTCATCACGGCGGTCCCGTAGATGTGACGCCTGAAAAATGTATGTAAATCTGCCTGCATGCCGGCACTGCCATCGCTGTCAGAGCCTGCAATTGTCAATGCTTGTGGATATTGTTCTGTCAAATTAATCACCTCAACCATTCATTTAATTATTAAGAATACCACATATAATTAGAAATCATAGAGAAACAGCAGATTGATTTGCGTTCCAACCTAAACTTGTATTATAATAATTTAGTCTATTGGAATTATGAAATCATAATACAAAATAAGGAGAGTCTAATTATGCGAATTTGTCATCCACACGGCGTACAAGGACGTCGTCCAGTTAACCGTAAAAAAGATATCAAGCGAAACAAAGAATTATCAGACTTGCAACATTTCTTGAAGCAAAAACCAGCCAAGTAATTCTTTTTAGAAAAGCCAACCGGAATTTCCGGCTGGCTTTTTCTTTTACAGTGTTGCCACGGCCTCAAAGGTTTCAACATCCTTTTCAGTCCCGATAATCGTCACGATGTCACCAGGCTTGGTGATTGTCGATTGATTAGGAATAATCGCACCGTCCTCATCAGCGTGAGAAAGGGCAATCATTGAAATTCGGTAACGGTTGGTCAAGTTGAGCTCTTTTAATGTCTTATTAAATAATTTTGGATTCGTTAATTCAAACTCGATGACTGACAGTTCACCCTTTAATTTCAAATCGTTCAAAATCTTCGGTTCCATCACGTGCAAAGCAATTCGCTGGCCCATGTCGCGTTCAGGCTGGATGACTTCATCAGCCCCTAATTTTTCTAAAACTTTGGCATGACGCGCATTCTCAGCTTTACAGATTAAGTGTTTGACGCCTAACTCTTCACAAATCATGGTGGTCATGATGCTGGCTTCCAAATCGGTTCCGATGGCGACAAAAACGTTGTCAAAGTTACCAATTCCAAGCTGTCTTAACGCTAATTCATTTTGGGTATCGGCAACGATGGCTTCAGTGGCTGTATCACGGAATTCATTGACACGAGCTTCACTTTTATCGATGACCAAAACCTCTTGATCGTGTTCCAGTAAAGTATTGACGATGCTGGAGCCGAAGAGGCCAAGGCCGATGACTGCGTAGTTTTGTTTCATTTTGGGGGTGCTCCTTTTGGTTGGAATTTTTGGCTTTTATTTGGTGGTGGGTTTGCTTTTATATAGTTGAAATGTGCTCCGACGACCCTGACCCCTACTGCATAAGGCAATTCATTCAACAAGAAACAAAGTGCGTTCCTTATTGAATGAATCGCCTTATGCTCCGGGGTCACCCAGGTCTCGTCGCACTCTATCCGATCATCACATTCTCCTCCGGATACCGGAAGGCGTCTTCCGGTCTCTTTGAGGTTAACAGGGAATACATCACGGTAAAGATGCCGACTCTGCCCATGAACATTAAGGCTGCGAAGATTAATTTACCAATCACGCTTAAATGTGCCACCAGTCCCAGGCTAAAGCCGGTGGTTCCGAATGCCGACATCACATCAAACATAATATAATCCAATCCCTGGTTTTTAGGAACCGTTTCCGTGAATGTTAGGATCATCGTTGCAATCGACAGGACCACCGCAACCAGGAATACCAGTGACAGTGAGCGGGTGACGTTATCATTACTAAAACGACGGCCCCAGAAGGTTGCGTCTCGTTTGCCACGAAGGGTTGACCACACTCTGATCAGCAGGATGCCGACCGTCGTGGTTTTGATACCACCAGCAGTGGAGCCCGGCGTTCCACCAATTAACATCAGAATCATTGTGAAGAACATACCACCCATTGTGATATGGGTGACCGGCAGGGTGTAAAAACCTGCCGTCCGTGGTGTAACGGCCATGAACCATGTATTCATAATTCGCTGAAAGGTGGTTAAATGACTGCCTTGGCTAAAATCACCTTCCGTCAACATGTACACTACAAAGCTTATCCCAATCAATCCCAGATAAGTGGTCAAAGCTAATTTGGTATGCAGGCTCAAATGGTGATCTTCATGATAGAAAAGGATATCCTTCCACACCAGAAAGCCCAGAGAGCCTGAAATAATTAAAATTGTCAAAACAAACAATAAATACGGATCGGTTTGAAACCGGACGAGACTGTTGTCATATAAATCAAAGCCGGCATTACAGAAGGCACTGATTGAATGGAAAATACTATACCCCAGTCCTTTAACAAAGCCATATCTGGGATAGAAGTCGATAAAAATCAGTCCAGTTCCAAGCAACTGAATTGCCAGAGAAATTCGGACTACTAGAAAAACAACGGAACTGGTGTTGGCAAATGACTGTAAGTTCAAAGACTGCTGGGTAAGCAAACGGGTCGTCAAATCCACTTTTCGTCGCATGAAAACAAACAGCAGCACAGCAAAAGTCATGAAGCCCAAGCCACCAATTTCGACCAGCATCAAGATGACAATTTTACCGAAAATGCTCCAATGAAGGGCGGTGTTGACGACGGTCATGCCAGTGACACACGTGGCCGAGGTCGCCGTAAAGAATGCATTGATATAACCGGTCATGTGGCCGGATTTACTAGCGATCGGCAGCGACAGCAGGAAGGTCCCCACCAAAATGATGATGAGAAACCCCAACGTTAAGATCTGCGGCAGTGCCAATCTAGTTTTCAACTTCAAAGAATCAGTACCTTTCACTTGGCATTTGTGCCAATTTCTAATGATAATTACATATGTATTATCGCACATTCCACAGATTGCGCCCAACTCTGCAGGCAAAATAGACTATAATATTGTTAAATAAGTGATTGTGAGGGATAAATTTTATGCTGATAAAAAATGTCCATATTGAAAACGCTGAAAAAACCAGCGACGTTAAAATTGAAGACGGCAAGTTCGTTAAAATTTCGCCTTCAATCGAGCCAAGCGATGGTGAACAGGTGATCGACGCAACCGATAAATTGATGTTGCCGCCATTCGTTGATCCCCATGTTCATTTGGATGCAACTCAAACTGCTGGGGATCCTGAATGGAATCAGTCTGGTACTTTGTTTGACGGCATTCGCATCTGGAGTGAGCGGAAGAAGAAACTGACGATTGATGATGTCAAAACACGCGCTAAAAAAGCACTCAAAATTCAAGTTGCCAACGGAATTCAATTTGTCCGCAGCCATGTTGACGTGACCGATCCGGATTTGACTGCCCTCAAGGCGTTGATTGAGGTTCGTGATGAAGTTGCCGACCAAGTTGAACTCCAATTGGTCGCTTTTCCTCAAGAAGGAATCCTATCGTATCCAAATGGTAAAGAATTGATGATTGCTGCCGCTGATATGGGTGCCGATGTCATCGGTGGGATTCCCCATTTTGAATTCACACGCGACTACGGTGTCGAATCCCTGAAATTCTTGATGAAAGTTGCTGAAAGCAAAGGCAAGCTGGTGGACGTTCATTGTGATGAGATCGATGATCCTGAATCACGCAACCTCGAAGTTCTGGCAACCCCGGCGCTTGAAAGTGGCATGGGCGACAAAGTCACTGCTAGTCATACGACGGCCATGGGTTCATACAATGATGCCTATACTTACAAACTGTTCCGACTGCTGAAAATGTCCCACATTAATTTCATTGCCAATCCATTGGTCAACACTAACTTGGGTGGCCGTTTTGATACCTATCCCAAGCGTCGAGGAATGACCCGGGTTAAGGAACTATCTGCAGACGGTATCAACGTCGCCTTTGGAGAAGATGACATTAAGGATCCTTGGTATCCAATGGGCAATGGCAATATGCTTGATCCCGTTGAGATGGGAATTCACGTTGGCCATTTGATGGGATACGATGACATTATGAATTCATACCAATTCGTCACCACCAACGCTGCCAAAGCAATGCACGTTACCGGTCACTATGGTATCAAGGTCGGCAAGCCTGCCAACTGTATTATCATGAACAATAATAATTTCTATAATGCATTAAATGAACGTTCTGAAATTCTATACTCCATTCACGATGGCAAAATTTTAGTTCAGACTGAACCCAAACACGTGACAAACAATTTTAACGATTAACATTCCAAATAAAAATGCACTAAGTTTACCTCTGAAAAATTAATTTCAGAAATGAGCTTAGTGCATTTTATCAAATCAAGCTTAATTCGCTTTCTTTTTCTTCACAACAGTCGACTTCTTAACGGCAGCCGGCTTCTTCTTGGGCGCCATGGCAGCTTTTTTGGCTGCTGCAGTTTCCTTGCGCTTACGAGAGCGTTCCTTCAAAATGTCTTTGAGGGCAGTGATATCTTCTTCGTGCAGATCCTTCCACGACTTATACGATGTGTTGGTATCAGTATCGGTGGGTTTAAGGCCGGTATCCAACCAGAACAAGGCTTCAGTCAAGCTTGGAAAGTTGTGCATCCAAAGCGTTTGGCCGTTTTCAGAGTCGAACGCAACGTAAGAACGGGCATGACGTTGTAAAAATGTATGCTTTCGAATTTTGAAAGCTTCACGTTTCCTTGTTAACCGATAATCGGGTAAAATGTACTTACCTTGTTTTTTTAATCGGGGAAAACGTTCGTTTATTTGATCAGACTGGTCTTTCAGAAGCGCCTTGGCTTCTTCGACCGAGATCAATGTGGCTTTAGTTTGGGTCATATTAAGTTTGCCCCCTTTATTTAACATTTTCGCATAGATTTATCTAATTGCAAAGTAGATAGATACATTATAAATAATAATTAACATTTTTTCTGAATTTTTTACATTTAGGAGTCGTTATTTTCATGAAATATTACGCAGTCCAAAAAGGCCGTAAGACAGGGATCTTTACCACTTGGGATGATGCCGAAAAACAAGTCAAGGGATATTCCGGAGCCAAATATAAAAGTTTTAAAACAGAGCTTGAGGCTCGTGACTATCTCAAAGGGAGTACCAGTTCTGCCAAACCGACCAAAGGCCATCGTAAGAAATCAAAGCGGTCGGCACCAAACGAGCATCTTGGGGAAACCGTTGTTTACACTGATGGTGGGTCTCGCAACCACGGCAACGTTCTCGGCGGTCATGTCAAAGCGAGCGATAAAGCTGCCTGGGCTTTCTTGATTAAGGTTGGCAAACAAAAATATTCCAAGTCTGGCGGTGAGTTTGGGGCCACCAACAACAGAATGGAAATTATGGCCCTTCTGGAGGCTCTTAAGTATCTCAAGAGTAAAGACATGCAGAACAACCAAATCGACGTTGTAATGGATTCTAAGTACGTTTTAGACGCCATCCAGATGGGGTGGCTGGCTAGTTGGCGTCGTCATGGCTGGACCAAGAGCAATGGATCAGAACTGCAGAATAAACAACTTTGGCAGCGAATCGATGCCATTCTTACAGATTTTCCAAACATCAAATATTATTGGACCAAAGGGCATGCTTACGATGAGGGCAATATTTTTGTGGATCATTTGCTGAACAAAACCATGGATAAAATGCCTAAAAAAAGTCCTCAGCAGCACAAAACTCACCAGCCGGTTAACAAACCAGCTAACAAGCCTCGACACGCTGAGGCCCATCATCAAATTGATAAACCCAAGCCGGGCCCACAAACCGAGACGTCTGTTCGCGACATTGAAAATAGTTTGAGAAGACTTGGCCTGTTTGACGATGATAATGATGATTAACGATGCATATGATTAGTTGAATGGTACCGACGATCAACTTCTTTGCTCCAAAAGCCACCGGACAATTGAACGGGCTCTTGAACCATGATGAAGGCGTCGGGCGAGATCTCTTTGATTTGTTCCATCAAGCGGCGATCAGCTTTTCGGGGTGCCAAGATACTCAGAACCAATCGGGCACCGGCACGACCTTCAGCACGGCTGACAGTAACCCCGTAACCGAGCTCCCGCAACTTTTCCGCCAATTCCTCGTTATGCGCATGGATCGGATTAGTTGGATCTATCTGAACGGTTACCTCAAAGTTGACGTAGCCCAAGGCAATCTTGTCTTCAATGATGATTCCGATATAGATACCAACACCAAATCCAACCGCATATGCGGCGATGTTTAACGGACTATCAATATGCTGCAGGGCGATTGCCAATGCCATCACGTAGACGAACTCTTCGCCGACGGCCACAATTGGCGCCAAGAAGAGGTGGCCCTTAACAACCAGCATCGTTCTGAAGGTATTAATCGAAATGTATAACGCGTTTAATACAAAAATTGTGATTGCAAGTTTCATTAATTAGTTTCCTCCCGATCCGTTTAATTTAAGTCTATCACTTTTACCAAAATTGTTACCAAAAAGCACGCCATTTCCTATTAGAATAGGCGTTGACGAATTGTTAACGTTGACAACTATTGTATTTAACGGTATTCTAAACGTTGAATAATATTTAAAAGTAAGGGTTGCTGACCTAATGAATAATATTAATTTAATCCCATATTTGACGTTCGAAAACACCAAAGAAGCTTTGGATTATTATCAGACTGTCTTTGGTGCGACAAATATTGAACGTGAATCCCCAACTGAAAAACAGGCGGAAGACATGTCGCTTAACGACGATGTTAATCTTGACGACCTTACAATGCAGGCCAGCTTTAACGTTTTAGGCAAGCAAGTCTTTTGTGCGGACAGCTTTCTGGGCAAGCCAGTCATTTCATCAATGATCTCGTTGATGTTTGAAGTTGATCTGCATGATTCTGATGCACTTTCTGCATTGCAGGATTTGTATGAACGGGTCGTTGAATCCGAACAAGTCAAAGTAATCGTAACTTTTGAAAAGAAATCTTCTGGTAATAAGTATGGCCAGATAGTTGATAAATATGGTATCACTTGGATCTTTAACGCAGTTAAGTAATTCAAATGACCGTTGGGGCTGAAAACACGTTTGTTGTTTTCGGCCCTTTTTTCATAAAAAGGGGTGTCTCAAATGACAGATTTTTCAAAAATCAAAGGGGTATTGTTTGATCTCAATGGCATCATCACCGATTCTTGGCTTTACCACAGCAAATCTTGGCGTCAAGTTGCCGAAAGTATTGGCATCCAGTGGAGCTCAGATTTAGAAGAGGCAATCAAAGGCCGTGACCGGATTGATTCTTTGAATGAGATTTTACGAGTTGGTGGACTAGAAAACAAGTACTCTGAGCAAGAAAAAGAAGCCCTTGCCGATAAAAAGAATGACATTTATCAGCAAATGCTTGAGATTATGAATCCAAATGATATTTTGCCGGGGATTCATGATTTTCTGGCAGAATTGCGAACCAACAATTATCAAATGATTATTGCTTCGGCATCCGCTAATGCTCCCAAAGAAATCAAGAAGCTCGAATTGGAAGATTATTTTCCCCTGATTGTCGATCTGAAAGGAATCAAGCATAACAAGCCAGCTCCGGATGTATATTTGAAGGCGGCAGAGATGTTGCACCTGAACGTTGATCAATGCATTGGGATAGATGATGGCGTTGTCGGCGTTGAGTCAATCAACGCTGCCAAGGTCGTCTCCATTGGCGTTGGTGATCCAACCGTCTTGAACATGGCAGATATTAATTTCAAATCGACTAAAGAATTAACTTTAGCCAACATTCGTCAGAACTGGCCTAAGTGATCAGTTAGGTATTGCTTTAACACGACGGCTTGATTATTTTCCCGGTCCTTGGCACCATACAAGAGAATGACATCGCCGGCTTTGAGGTGGTCACCAACTAATTTGATGAAATTCTTGGTTTGAGGGTTGGCGTTCAGTTCGTCAATATATTTGGTTTTAAAATCTGGAAACTTTTCCGGATCGTGTGAAAACCAAGTTCGGAGTTCTTTGGATGGGGCAATTTCTTTTTCCCATTGATCGAGCTTGGCGTTCACCTTGGAAATTCCCCGCGGCCACAAACGATCGACTAAGACTCGATAGCCTGAGAGATCCTGTGGCTTGTCATAAATTCGTTCTAATTTTAATTGCATATGATAACCTCCACTTATTTTGACGAAAGGACTGGTTGATTTGAACCAAGACCCATTTTATTCCAGCGGCACCACCGACGAGATTTCAAAGAAAATCTTGGGGATGCTGCTTACATATGATTCACCGAAAGGCATGGTGGGCGGCCGGATTGTTGAAACCGAAGCTTATATGGGTCAACAAGATTCTGCTGCCCATGCCTTTAAAGGCAGACGGACGCCTTCCAACGATCCGCTCTATGGCCCGCCAGGTACAGTGTACATCTATTCGATTCACGGCCGCTACCTCTTGGATGTGGCAGCGCAAGAAAAGGATGTGCCCCAAGGAATTTTGATTCGGGCAATTGAGCCGACAATCGGCCTGTCAATTATGGAAGCGAACCGAACCAAACACGGCGTGGACTTAACGAACGGCCCAGGCAAGCTCATGGAAGCCTTTGGAATTGCGGACAAAAAGATGAATATGGAAATATTCGGTGACAGCAAGCTTGATATTCATCAAGATGACAAAAAAATCCCGGCTCAAATTGAAGAATCCAATCGAATCGGGGTTGCAAATCAGGGGAGCTGGGCGACTAAGCCCCTGAGATATTTTGTTAAGGGCAATCCCTATGTGTCAGGAATTAGGAAGCGTGATTTTGATAAAGAAAATCATGGTTGGCGTTAGTTGTTTCGGTGAGCAATTTTTGCTGAAACTGCACTGGCAATCGCGCCGACAATATCATCAATAAATGTATTGGATGTGCCATCTTTGGCTTCATCCAATTTTTTTGTGACGCCAGTTTTTTCGCGATCCACATAGCCATAATTAGTAATGCCAATGGTGCCGTAAATATTGGCGATGTTTAAGGCAATGCCTTCATCGACACCAAAAACACCGGAATCGTTCATGATGATACTTTCCAGCGGTTCTTTGATTTTGCCCTCAGTTGCCAAACGGTCAAGTTCGAGTCCAACCATGGCATTGTTGAGAACTTCTCGTTTGTGCAGCACGTCGATGGTGTCTTTTTTGACTTCGTCCATTTGAATATCTGGGACGAATTTCTTTTGCAGGTTATAAGCCATTTGGGCGATGTCCTCATAGGTGACACCGCGATCCTTTAAGGCTTGAATCACAAATTCATAGGCCGCTGTGTCAGGAAATTTAAAGCTTTTGTTGTTCATGTAATCATTCCTTCCTGTACAAGTTGTATGGACTTTTGGTTACAGAATTGTTCTACAATTCTATTTGAGTCTAAACAAATGGCCGGAACAAATTGCCCCGGCCGTTTGATATATTTTAATTAAAGCAGATATTTTGCGTCAATATCTGGGTCTTGAGAAGTTAAGATCTTCGGACCATCCTTAGTGATTGCCAAGGTATGCTCATATTGAGCTGAAGGTGTGCCATCAGCTGAAACGTAGTATGTCCAGTCATCTTTCTTGTCGTAACGATCGGCAATTTCCCATGTACCAGTGTTAACCATTGGTTCGATGGTGATGGTCATACCTTCCTTCAAACGAAGGCCTTGACCAGGGACACCATATGCAGGAACGTTTGGCTCTTCATGAATTGAAGGTTGGATACCGTGGCCAATCAGCTCACGGACGTCACCCATGTGGTTCTCGTCTTCAACATAAGTCTGAACAGCGTTACCAATATCACCGAGCCGGTTACCAATAACTGCTTGGTCGATACCAAGATACAAACCTTTGCGGGTAACTTCCATCAATTTCTTGATCTCGTCGCTGACTTCACCAACGGCATATGTCCAGCAAGAATCACTTTCGAAGCCGTCTTTGTTGACACACATGTCAACTTTGAGAATGTCACCGTTCTTCAATTTTAAGCCTTTACGGGGAATGCCGTGTGCAACTTCATCGTTGATGGAGATACATGTGGCAAACTTGTAACCGTCAAAGCCCATTTCTGAAGGGTAGGCATCGTGATCTTTGATGTAACGACGGGCAAATAATTCAATGTCCCAAGTGTCCAAACCTGGCTTGATCATTTTGCGAAGTTCCTTATGAACCCCAGCCAAAACTGCGCCTGATTCAGCCATCTTTTCAATTTCTCGTGGTGATTTTAATGTAATCAATATTCTACTTCCTTTTTTGATAAATCTTTATAAGGTACTCATCTATTAAAACATAAAAAATGGCCAACCGGCCACATTTTAACTTATTCCATCAATGATTCCCTTTTGGAGGGCTTCCAAGATTAATTTAACTTCTGTAATCTTTGAATCTACCAGGTATTGCATGGTTTCGTCTTTGTCTTTCTTGGCGGAACTCATCTGGTCATTTAAAAACTTGAGCTGCGAATGAAGATATTCTGTTAAGTTCATGGTATCACCTCTCCAATTACTCTTTATATATATTATATCCTAATAATCATTAGTTTACATTAAAACGGAATTTTTACAAATTATTTGTTCACAGATTGGAATTGTTCTAATCTAAAAGAGTAGAATGAAATTTGGAGGGGATAGAAATGGTTAATAATATTTGGTTACGCTGGTTCTTTGTACTGCTATATTTTGTGATGGGTATTTTACTGTTCATGGGGATGAACATGGTTGTCATGTATCTCATGGTCGTCGGAATGTTTTTAGAAGCATTGTGCAGCCTAATCGGTTATTATCATAGTAAATAAGTGAATTTGAGTATCAGTATCCAGTAACCGTTCTGAGGTGGATAAAATGACAAAATATTATCTAGGTGTGGATCTTGGCGGCACGAATATTAAAGCCGGGCTGTTTGATGAGGACTTTCAAACGGTTGAGAAATTACATAAGCCAACTCACGAAGAAGAAGGGCCGACTGCGGTTTTAAATCGAATTTGGGCGTGCTGTCAGGAATTAATGGCTGCCGCTAAGATTCAAGCGGATGATATTTTGGCAGCAGGCTTTGGCATTCCCGGTCAAATGGACGTTGAAAAAGGCATCTCAATATTTTCGCCCAATTTTACCGATTGGCAAGACATCCCGGTGGCTAAATGGCTGCATGCAAAGCTGGGTAAGCCAGTCTTCATCGATAACGATGTCCGGGTTAATTTGTATGGTGAAATGGCGTTTGGTGCAGGCAGGGGCCATCGAAACGTGGTTTTAGTCACGATTGGAACTGGCCTTGGCGCTGCCATTTTGATTAACGGTCAAGTGCTGTATGGTGCCTCAAATAGTGTCGGCGAGATTGGCCACATGAACATGTATCGTCATGGCAGACCATGTGCATGCGGCAGTTCAGGCTGCCTCGGCCGTTATGTTTCTGCTCGAGGAATCGTCAAGACGATGCAGGAAAAATTAGCAGACGGCCAAACAAGCATGGTTGGTGACTGGATGGCACGAGGCCAGGAGTTAACCACCAAGTTGATCTCGGAAGCCGTTGCTCAAGGTGATGTAACTGCGATTGACGTTTTCAAGGAAACTGGCGAACTGTTGGGTTTCGGTTTGGGTAACGTGATTAATTTATACAATCCCGAAGAATTAATTCTAGGTGGTGGGGTGGCCGCTGCCGGCGAACCGCTGTTTAAATATACTCGTGATACGCTGGCCCATCATTCCCTGCCGGTTGCCCGCGAAGCATGCCAAGTGTCAATGGCTCAGTTGGGTGATGAAGCTGGGATGGTTGGTGCTACGGTGTATGCGGGACAGAAAATTAGTGCCTCGGGGTCCACTGATTGATCCACGTTGTTAGTGGATAATATTAGATATAAAAATGGCATTTAACCTTTTTGGTTAAATGCCATTTTTTCTGTTTGTGTTTTTGCTTTTATTTGGATTAAACGTGTTCCCCAAGCCAGCTTCCTCCGCTTTATCCAATAACGAGTCTTGATGCAAGACCCGCATCAAAACTCGTTATTACATAAATGCTCGGAAGCTAAGCGGCTTGGCTCACACTCTGCTTCCTACCAAATCTTCACCCTATCCTCAGGCTTCAAATACATCCCATCTCCATCCTTCACATCGAATGTCGAATAGAAATCATCCAAATTCTTCACCTGGACATTGGCACGTAATTCCGCCGGGGCATGGACATCGATATTTAGTAGTAATTGCTTATACTGCTCGGTGGCCTTCATTCGCCATACCTTGGCCCAGTTGATGAAGAAGTCGTACAGATTGTAGTCATCCTCATTCTTGGCGGCTTCGTTGGCACAGCTCAAGCCACCACCGTCAGCGATATTTTCCGAAACGGTTAATTTACCATTTACCTTACCACCTGCATATGGGATGCCGTCAAATTCGTTGATCATTTTATCAGCCAATTTTGAGAAGTGGTCGTGATCTTCTTTGGTCCACCAGTTATTTAAGTTTCCTAATTCATCGAACAGGGAACCGTTGTTATCAAAGGCGTGGGAGATTTCGTGGGCGATAACCGCACCAATCCCACCATAATTTTGACTGGAAGTTTGCTTCAAGCTATAAAACGGTGCTTGAAGGATGGCCGCAGGGAAGACGATGATGTTCTTGAATGGTTCATAATACGCGTTAACCGTTGCCGCACTCATTTCCCACTTTGTCCGGTCAACTGGTTTACCGAGTTTTTCAAAGGTATCCTGGACAGTGATTGAGCCAAAATTGGACATGTTCTCAAAGAGTGTGCCGCCTTCATTTTCAGGCGTTACCTTGAATTTATACTCCAATTCGTCAATATGGTCAGGATAGCCAACTTGCAGCTCCAATTTATCAAGCTTCAAAATGGCCTTTTCGCGGGTATCTTTTCCCAACCACGTGTTATTGCTTAAGCGATTCTTGTAAACGTTAATCATGTTGCGAACCATGTGTTCAACGTCAGCCTTGGCTTTCGGGCCAAAATATTTCTTGGCATAGTAGTCACCGATCGTCTGGCCAAAAGTTCCTTCAGCGAGGTAGAAAGCGGACTTCTTTTGAGGAGTGGCTTCCTTTTTACCTGACAATGCACGGCTGAATACAGATCCAGTCTGACGGAATTCTTCTGATAAATAACTGGAAGCAGAACGAATCATGTTGACCAGCATCCAGTTCTTCATGTCCTTGAAGGTGTCGCCATTAACTAAGCCGTCAAATCGTTCGTAGAATTTTGGTTCGGTCACAATGACTTGTTCTGGTGCCTTGCCAAACAAAGCATCTGCCAAGTTCATGAAATCAATGTGTGAACTTGATTCTGAGAAGTACGCGAACTTCTGTGGGTTGTACATTTTGCTGTAATCGGCTGACTCCTCGGCTGATTTAACATTTGGCGCAATTTTGGCATCGAAACGTTTGGCAGATTCGACGATTTCATCGGCTTCATTACTGCTATAATCAGCGAGAACAAGCAATTGGCTGGCCATCTTGGTGAAGACGGGCATTAATTGTTTGTAAGCTGGATTGTTATTTTCGTAGTAAGTCCGATCTGGTAGGAACAAGCCTGGAACTGATGCAAACAAGGCATTGACCTGGGTATTCTTCATATCAGGTTCAACCCAGAAACCAAAT
Source organism: Lentilactobacillus otakiensis DSM 19908 = JCM 15040 (assembly GCF_001434145.1). Lineage (GTDB taxonomy): Bacteria > Bacillota > Bacilli > Lactobacillales > Lactobacillaceae > Lentilactobacillus > Lentilactobacillus otakiensis. The sequence goes on from NZ_AZED01000005.1 coordinate 171,563, forward strand.
GGTAATGGGAAGCCTTGCTTGACCAATTCAGGTAATTGCTTATTCAAATCATCAAAGCTGGTAATGTTTTCGATCTTTTCCAAATACGGTTTTAATGGTTCGGCACCATCCGCGTCCCGCTTCTTATAATTACGGGCTAATTCATACAACTTTAAGAATTCAGAGAAGGGCGCTTTTTGTGGTTGGTTCTCTTTGATAATGTCATCGAGGTCGCTCATCAATTGTTTGTCGATGTTATCGTTAAGATCCATGAAGCCACCGGTTGACGAATGGTCTGCTGGAATCTTGGCAGTCTTTTCCCAACGGCCGTTGACGGCTTTGTAGAGGTCGTCCTTTAGCAATGACTTATCGACTGAATCTTCAGCGGGTTGGTCGGATTGACCACCTTGTGCTTCGTTGGTTTTTAAGATTAGTTTTTTCAAGTGAAGTCCTCCTTTAATTTTGTTGGACAGGTACTAAAACAGCGTTATCTGAAACACTTTCTATGTAATCTAGTATACTCAATATGAGAAATAAATGTGGAGATTGTTAACATTCTCCCAGCTATTTTTCCGGTGTTTAATCTATTATAAAGTTGTTACTAAATGATTCCTTAGGGGGCTTCACTTTGGACGAAAAGGAAATTTTTAACCGTGAGAAATCTTTTCGATATAACGGAGATCGGGATCTAAAAATTAGCAAGATTCCAACTTCCGCCACCGTTGAAGATTTAAGCAAGGATGATATTAAAGCACGAATTGAAAAGAACATTGGCACGTTGCAAGATTTACAGGGAAAATTGTATGCGCAAAACCATTTTGGTGTCCTGGTGATTTTCCAGGGGATGGATGGTTCAGGTAAGGACAGTATGATTCGTCATATCTTGAGCGGGGTGAATCCTCAAGGCATCGAAGTAACCAGTTTTAAATCACCCACTTCCATTGAATTAAGTCACGACTATCTCTGGCGGATTCATCGTCATGTTCCGGAACACGGTATTATTGGGATTTTTAACCGATCTTATTACGAAGATGTTTTGATCAGCCGCGTTCACCCGGAGATGATTGTGAATGCCAAAATTGGCGCAATCACCAAGCTCGAACAGGTTGACAATAAGTTTTTTGACGGCCGTTTTAAGGATATCAACTTCTTTGAGGATTACCTGACCAGAAATGGCTTCATGGTATTAAAATTCTTTCTCCACATGTCTGCCGATGAGCAGCGCGATCGGTTCAAACGTCGAATTGAGCTGCCGGATCACAATTGGAAATTTGCTTCTGCAGATATTAAGGAACGCCGTTACTTCAACGATTATCAAAAGGCTTATGAGGACGCCATTGAGCACACGGCTAATAAAACTAATCCATGGTACATTATTCCATCTGATGACAAATGGTATTCACGGCTTTGTGTTTCGGACATCATTGATCGCCGGATGAAGGAATTGCCACTCAGATATCCGGACTTACCTGATTCAGAAAAGGCTGAGTTGGAGGAAGCTTTAGCCGAATTGGAAAAAGTTCCCGACAAAGCAAAAAAAGAATAAGCAAAATTGAAAGCGTTACCAGAATGCAAATGTTACAAATTGTGTTCTGGCAACGTTTTCATGGTGTTTTCACTTGCAGAATGGTAACGAGGGCCTAAAATGAAAATTAGTAGATGATTAATAAATATCATTTACAAAAATAAATGTGCGTTGTTATTTGATTGGACACAATTTTGAGAGAAAGGGAGTCTTACGATGACAGTCGCAACTCAAGCACAATTCAAGGAAGCATTAGGTTCAAAAGAAATGTTTAATGATTTTATTTCAAATTATTTTGCATCTCACAAGGTATTATCTGGTAGTTATGATGATGGAATTTATTTTGAAAACTATCAAGTCCATTTGGACAGTAAGAATGGCTTGGTAATCACCTTGGTTACAGGTTCATACACTGGCCAAGCATTTCCAATAAAGGATACTGAAAATATTTCAGTTGAAGAATTCCGTCAATTGATTCTCAATAAGAAATTTGCGGATAAGGGTGCTTCGCTGTCAGATGTTTTCCACATGACGGCGGATACGATTGATCGTTAAGCTTAATTTCCACGCATTATTTTTATCCCCTGATAAGACAAAGTGTTATGAGATTCATGACAATTAAAAAGGCCATGGTCCATAGCGCAAGTTTTCATAATAATATAGATTTGCAAGCTAGAAAGGCTGGGACAAAAGCGTTAACTTTTGCTCTAGCCTTTTTTGGTTGCTCCCTTAAATTCTGGGATCAAACCGCCTTTTCTGACTTCCATTTTTTATTTGCCATTTTTCAATCGAATAAATGAGTTTGAATTTTGTACGAATTCCACGTATCATGAAACATAATAGCGACAGAGGGGACCGCTAATTCTATCATTAGGAGGTCCATTTTTTATGATTCAGCAATTAATTCCCAAGCTTAAGCAACACCATGCTTTAGCGATTTATCTGATCTTTTTTGGACTGGCAGCTCTAACAGTTTTACCATTTTGGACAACCATGCACTTATACTCCGGACCCGACCTGCAATTTCATTTAAGTCGAATTCAGGAAATGTTTGATAATCTAAAAAACGGGGCACCGATTAGTCACATTGCGACGCGAACATTTAATCAAATTGGTGATGCGGCAGTCGCATGTTATCCGTGGATTTGGCTGTACATATTTGCCGGGCTGAAATTTATTCTTTCACCCATCAGCGCAATCTACTTTACATACGTGCTGATTATTTTTGTGACACTGGTTGTTTCCTACCACAGTATGAAGCTGATTTCTAAATCCACTAAAATTTCCTTTTACTTTGCGATTCTGTACGGCCTCACAACTTATTTGGTCATGGAAATGATTACCACTCAGTTTGGTGAATTCTTGGCGTACCCATTCATTCCACTAGCCTTTGCCGGGCTGTATGAAATTATGTTCAACAATTACAAACGTTGGTATTTGTTAACAATTGGGGTCACGGGAATCATGTACAGTCACGCACCGACCACGTTGATTATCGTGGTTGCTTTACTCATCTTTTACCTGGTGTTTTTTGCCAAACAACCTGAGAAAGAGCGAGCAAGACGTTTGATGTACATCGCCATTTCGGCCGGATACAGTTTGATTCTCAGCTTAATTGTTTGGGGACCGTTGGCAGTGCTGTCATTGAGTCAAAAACTGATGCGTCCCAATCCGCAGACATTGTACGCAGATCCTCAAAGCCTCTTTACCTGGTTTAATCAAAGTATTGCCAATAAAGGGATGGGGATGATTTTGCTATTCATGTTCATCTTTGGCTTCTTGTTTCTCAAACAGGTACCGCGGGTTGGCCGTTATGCCTACTTTGGCAGTCTGGTAACGTTCTTTATTCTGTCCAACTTATTCCCGTGGAATGTTATTCATCATATCCCACTTCTGAAAGGTATCGAGGCGATTCAAAGTGGCCATCGAATTATCCCGGTCGCTCTGATGTTCATTGCTGCGTTTGGTGCTTACCTGCTGGGGGTGAAGTTTAGCAACAAGATGATTGGTTCCAGCGCTTTGCTAATTGTCTTTAGCCTGTGCCTAATCAACTCATTTGACTATTCGGCGATGTATTCGATGAACATTACAACAGATCAAAATCCATTTGATAACCAGTACAACCGAACAAGTCAGCCGGAACTAACATATAAAGCAACACCGACTCGTCAAATTCCTCGATCAAATATGAATCTGCAGAACTACAAGGTCAACAATCAGGATTATAATAATCAATTCCCAACGGATAACGGTTCCGGCCGGACAGATTATCTGCCGGTTGCGGCAGGCAAACATATTGATGATCTCGCAAACAAGGTTGCTATTTTAAATGGCCAACAGTTCAATATTTCATCATCAAGTTTGCATCCTGGCACTAATTCCCTTCGTTATAATTTGGTTGTCCCAATGAAGGAAGGCACGACGCTGGATTTGCCATTTGTCCAGTATGCGGGGATGAATTATACCGTAAAATTTAATGGTAAAACTGTTAAGACGCCGCAGACATCGTCACGGGGAACCTTCAAGTTGACGATTCCTAAGACTGTCAAAAGTGCCAAAATTAGCATTCAAAGTCATGGTACCAAATTTAATGGGCTGTTCATTGGCCTGTCCATCCTGGGTTGGCTGGGGCTGTTGGTACTGGCGATAGTTAAAAAATATCGATAAAAAACGTTTTATATTCTTCAATAAAGAGGCCGGAACAAAAGCTTACACTTTTGTTCCGGCCTCATTTTTGATATGTGTTTTTATAAATGTTTATTCTGATCTTCTTGATCCTTTGAATATTTAGAAAAGAAATATAAAATTCCAACGAGTGCAATCACCACAATCAATAGCTGCAGCCACCAGATAATGCTATATTGGACCGCATTGCCGGCAAATAGTGACATCAAACCAACCGCAGCCGCACAAATGCTGAGCCAGAAGGCCGGCTCGCGATAGAAATTTTTATTATATGACATGCTTGCCATCTCCCTCAAAAGTGCAAACAGACAGCCCATAAATTTAGCTTAATTATAACCCGTTTGTTATTGGTTGGGGGAGATAATCACCCGGTAATTTTGCTACTTATTTTGCGCTTTTTGGCGTTCTTTGAGCTTCTTGTTGATTCGATTGATTTTGACGTTTCCCGAAAGAAAAACAATGAACCAGGCAATTGCGTAAATGATGACATATTCAAGAATGAATCCAAGCCAAAATGTCATGTTTGACCACAGTACCCAGTTATTAATCGCCATCATGGCAAGCACAGCTAAGAATGTGATTACAAAATGAATTGGTAATTCGATTCGAATGTCGTCGAGGGAGAATATTCCGCTAAAGATACCAATCAGCCCACCCATGATCATAATACTTAAGATGTTTTTGACCGTTGGGAAATTCGACTGAGCACCAGCGGCCAGTAGCAGCAAATAGATTACTGAAGCAATCTCAACCCCATTGATGAACAGTCTGCCAATTAATTTAAATTGTTTCTTCATAATTTCACCTTCACAGTCCAAGCCGATGCTCCAAGACATTAAGATACTTTCGGCTGATATCCGTTTTTAATTTGTCGGTTAAGATGGCTGTCATGCCACCGGTAAAGCTGGCTTCTAACGATTGGAGATGGTTGATGTTCACTGCAGCATGCTTGGAAACCTGGACAAAGTCTGGATTGTTTAATCTATCAATCAACGCATACAGTCGACCTTTAGTGGGGATGACCTTTTCCTTGGTGTACACGTTCAAGTCGTTTCCGGACACATCAATCAAGATGATATTTTCCGGCTGGACCAAATAGACATGGTCATCCGACTTAATCGGAACAACAGCCGGCGGCATCGACTGATAGTTCTTGAGGTAGGCAATCAGCTCATCGATTTCTAAAGAGCGTTCCTTGGCAGACAAAGTGATTTCAATGTCACCATCATTCAATTGTGTATTTTGCTGAAAATGGATTTCCATTCAAATCGCTCCTTCAACGCTAGCCGATCGTTGTGACGGCACTTTGATGTTTCTTAACCAATTCTGTCACGAAGATGAGCAAAATGCTACCCAAAAGTGTGTATCCGATAACCGCATAGCTCTGATTCATGGTCAGCAGGTGGTTCCAGTCGAGCTGAATGCCCATTTCCTTGTTGAAATAGTGCAAAGCTTGACCGCTTCCAAACACCGAGTGAATCTTGTCATTCATCATGATTTGCCGATACAGCGAGGCGACATACGCACCGGGCGTGAATTTGATGATTGTCTGGGCAAAGTTCGGCAGCGCCCCAATCGGAATATAGGTACCAACTAGGAATCCAGCGGCAGCACTGATGACTGAATCGATTGCACTCATCGTTTCGATCCGGTGGACGAATTGAACAATGATCATGTTGATGGCAACGGCTAAGAGCGAACTGGCGATTGCCAAAACGACCAGCTGTACGGTTTTCGGCCAGGGAATTGCCAGACCGTCGACCAGAGCAAAATAACCCAGCATGACCACTAACATCACCAGCTGCATAATGAAGCCAATGATGGCCGCACTGAGCATGTAGCTGATTTTAATTTTGAACGGGGAGGCATCTGTTAGATAGAAGTCTTTTAAGACGCCTTTTGATTCGTCGATGACCATGCGACCCAATGTCGTTAGAGTCGTCGTGATTGCTGTTACTGAAAGCGTACCGCCAATCAGCCAAAGATCCATCATAATCGTGGCATTGGGCATGTGATGCCATTCCTGAACCATAGAATGTTTTAGAAATACCACGAACAGGATAAATGAAATCATGGCTCCGAACAGTGAGAAGAAGACACTGGTCTTGTTCTTGAAATAAAGCATTAAATTGCGTTGGCATAATGCGAGCATGTTAACGCATCTCCCTTCCAGTCAGTTTTAGAAATGCATCGTCCATCGTCCCATGACGATATTCAAAATTAACAATATATGTTTTAATCGATGCCAATAATTCTAAAGCCTGAGTCGAATTATCCGGCCAGCAGGTGATTTGGTGATCAGCTGATTGGCTCATCATAGTAGCAGGAATTAAATCACTCACTTGCTCTGGCTGATTCGTTTGGATCACTAATTTATTTTTCGAATATTGTTGTTTGATGGTTTCAGCGGAACCTTCGGCAATCACACTGCCATGGTCGATGATATAGACCTCATCTGCATGATCAGCTTCTTCCAAATAGTGAGTGGTTAAAATAATCGTTAGCTGGCGGGTTTCTTGAAGGGTGTGCAGAAGCTGCCAAATGGCTTCTCGAGTTTGAATATCCAAGCCAGTTGTTGGTTCATCCAAGAAGATAACGTTTGGTTTGTTAATCAAGGCCCGCGCAATGTCGACACGCCGTCGTTGTCCACCGGATAAGCTGCCATATTTTTGGTTGATCAGAGAAGTGAGTTCGACTTGTTTGATCAAAGTATCCAGATAATCTCTGGATGAATGTTTATATAACCGACTCCGGACTACCAAGTTTTCTTTGACGGTCAAATTGTCATCTAAAATGCTTTGTTGGAAGACCATGCTGATTCGGGCATCCTTGGCGATTTCAATCGTGCCCGATGTGGGTTTGAGCAGCCCGGTTAACATCGACATGGCAGTTGTTTTGCCAGCTCCATTTGGCCCCAGAATAGCGGTTAGGCTGCCCTCGGCAACTGAGATGTTTAAATGATTGACGGCAATTTGACTGCCAAAAGTTTTGGTTAACTCTCTGGTTTTGATTAACATGACGCTCATCTCCTCTTGATGGTGTTATATTAATCCGTTTTGTGGCGGTTGTGATTGAAACGTCGATGAGTGGTCGGAATGCATTCGTAAGTTGCGAAAATCGACCAGTGAAATCTGGTTGCGATAGAATAAAGGTAGGAGTTGACCGTTAGAACGTGTGTTCGTATAATTGGAATATACATATTCATTCGACTAGTCAGGAGGTGTCATCATGAAACAAGAATCGTTATTTGCCGGTAATCAATCCGGTAACCAGCCATTAGCCAGCCGAGTCCGGCCCAAGACACTGGACCAGTTTGTGGGCCAGCACGAACTCGTTGGCAAGGGAAAGGTTCTTCGAGAAATTATCGAAAGTGATCAATTACCATCGATTATCTTTTGGGGGCCACCTGGTGTTGGCAAAACTACGCTCGCTGAAATTATTGCCCGAAAGACGCAAGCTAAATTTGTGACTTTTAGTGCTGTCACCAGTGGGATCAAAGAGATTCGTGACATTATGAAGGATGCCGAAGCCAACCGGGAGATGGGCGGCAAGACAATCGTGTTTGTCGATGAAATCCATCGATTTAATAAGGCGCAACAGGATGCCTTCCTGCCGTTTGTCGAACGGGGCAGCATCACCTTAATTGGCGCGACTACTGAGAACCCATCATTTGAAATTAATTCAGCCTTACTCTCGCGTTGCAAAGTGTTTGTCCTCCAACCGCTGGAAACTGACGATATCATTCAACTCATTCATCAGACCTTGAACAATCCGGCGGCTTTTCCAAAAGAGACGATTCAAATTGATGAGCAGGCAGTCAAAGAAGTTGCCGAGTTTGCCAATGGCGATGCCCGAGTCGCCTTAAATACTTTGGAAATGGCTGTGAATAACAGTCCTAAGAAGGATGGCCAAGTCACCGTTTCCACAGATAATCTGCATCAATTGATGAATACCAAGTCATTTTTGTATGATAAACATGGTGAAGAGCACTACAACATTATTTCTGCGCTGCATAAATCTATGCGAAACAGCGACCCGGATGCCGCAGTTTATTGGTTGACCAGAATGCTGAGTGGCGGTGAAGATCCACTGTATATTGCCCGACGGATGGTTCGATTTGCCAGTGAAGACATTGGCTTGGCAGATACCAACGCGTTGAACGTGGCGATTAATGTTTTTCAGGCCTGCCAATTTTTGGGGATGCCAGAGTGTAACGTCCATTTGACCGAATGTGCCATTTATTTGTCACTGGCACCCAAGTCCAATGCCGTCTACAAGGCGACCCTAGGGGCTGAACAAGATGTCAAACACTCAATCAATGAACCGGTTCCGTTGCAATTAAGGAATGCGCCGACTTCCTTAATGTCTGAGTTGGGCTACGGTAAAGGTTATCAATACGCGCATGAGTCCAAAGATAAACTAACCAACATGCAGACGATGCCGGATTCATTGGTTGGGCATACGTATTACGCGCCAACCGAGCAAGGTAATGAAATTCGTTTCAAGAAACGTTTGGAACAAATCAAGGCCTGGGAAAAGGCCCACAGAGAGTGAGGGTAATTCAATGGCACAATTTAAGTTAATCAAGGGCGACATCACGACGATGCATGTTGACGCGATCGTCAATGCTGCTAATACAGCGCTGAGCGGCGGTGGTGGTGTTGACGGGGCAATTCACCGGGCAGCCGGTCCTCAGCTTGACGAGGCCTGCAGGAAGCTCAATGGATGCCCAACAGGGGAAGCAAAAGTGACACCGGGATTTAATCTCCCAGCTAAATTTGTGATTCACACCCCGGGGCCAATTTGGCACGGCGGGCACAGTAATGAAGCGCAATTGCTGCGAAACTCGTATGTTAACAGTTTGAAGCGGGCAGTTGAAAATGGCTGCCAGACAGTTGCGTTTCCGTCGATCAGCACAGGTGTTTATGACTATCCACTGGATCAGGCGGCCAAGATCGCGATTGATGCGATTAAAACCTTTGAGGCGCCACTCGACGTCACGATGGTGGCGTTTGATTCGGGAACTTATGATGCATATGAAGCTGAACTGAACCAACAAAAATAGTCAGAAAAAGCTCGAAATCGTTGATGAGCATCAACAACTTCGAGCTTTTCTAGTTTAGCGACAGATTATCATTGACTTTAAATGAGAAGCACATTAGAATTTTATTAATACTAGCAAGTTACATCAACATGTAACGTTCAGAAGGAGTGTGTTAAATGAATGGAGAATTAACTGTTCCAGCAGCAACAAAAGACACATTACCCACCGTTTTTGGATACATAGGAATTGGCTTGGCTTTCGGCATCGTCGGCAAAGCCGCGGGATTAAGTCCACTACTAGTGACACTCATGTCCATTATTACATACGCTGGATCGGCACAATTTGTGGTTGTCAGTTTACTGGCAGCTCATAGTCCGATTCTCTCAATTATTTTCTCGGTTTTCCTGGTCAACTCACGGATGATTTTGATGAGTACGACTCTGGCACCTTATTTTAAGCATGAAAGTATGATTAAGAACATTTTGGTGGGCAGTTTGTTGACCGATGAAAGTTTTGCCCTGGGGATGAATAAGCTCAATTATTCTGATAATCATTTGAATTTTCCGTGGTTCAATACAGCTAATCTGCTGGCCTACATGACTTGGATTCTCTCTTCGCTGGTTGGTGCCGTGCTCGGAAATTTCATCAGCAACCCTGAAAAATTCGGCTTGGATTTTGCCTTGGTTGCTATGTTTATTGGCTTGCTCTATCTTCAGTTGATTAGTGATCGTTCGATCAAGTTCAATCTCCAATTAATCGTCGTCGGTTTCGTATTGGTCGCAATCTACTTTGGACTCATTTTTATTCCAAGCAGTTTGCTAATCTTGTTGGTTACCCTGGTAGCCTGCACTTTTGGGGTGGTGATGAAACATGCCTTCTTTTAATTTTGTACTGCTCACGATCGTGGGAACCGGCCTGGTTACTTGGATATCAAGAATCACCCCATTTGTTCTGTTGAAAAAATTCGAATTATCAAAAGGGGTTGTTGAATTCCTGAGTTTTGTACCGATTGCGATCATGTCAGCACTATGGTTTGAAAATTTGTTTATTCAGCACATCGGCCAACTGCCGTCGATTGAATGGGGGAACTTCCTCGCCTCAGTGCCAACGGTTATTGCAGCAATTATTTCCAAAAATTTATTAGTCATTGTCATTGTCGGTGTTATTTCTTTGGGGGTTATTCGGTTCGTTTTTGGCCTATAAATAATAAAATGCCAAGCACGATCATGATTCACGTGCTTGGCATTTTTGAGGTTCTGTTTAATTTCGGCCTTCATTAAAGGATTCCAGTCCTTCACTGGCAATAAAGTAAACCAGGATCAGTGCAGCAACTGAATCGGCCCACCACCAGTTGAACAGAGCGGTTAGCAATCCACCAATCAAGACGGTTCCGGCCATGTAGGCGCAGGTGATGTTGCACATTCCATCTTCGACCAGAGCATCAGAATGCAACGCCTTACCAAGCGCGCGTTTCCGAAGAGTCAAAATTGGCATCAGAACGACTGATGCAATGGCGATGGCAATCCCAGAATAGCTGGTGTCCGCCGCCGAATGGGCGAATAGATTGAACAGCGATACTGCGGTGACATATACCGATAATAGCAGTAGCACGGAGCCAACAATCAGTGATGATCGTTTTTCGGCATGTTCAATTTCTGCGGGACTGGCACCGTTATTTTCTTTTTGCAGTCGCCAAATCAAGGTGCTGCCAGAAATGATTTCTAGAAAACTGTCCAATCCGAATGCAATTAGCAGGATTGAACCAGCCTTTAGTCCTGAATAGAAGCCGACAACGAATTCGAACGCCATCCAAGCCGTGGAAAAATATTCTGTGCGGAGACTTCGATCGATTAATACTTGAGAATTTGTGTTACTGGCCATGTTTTTTACCCCTTATGACGTGATCGGCATGCTCGAGCATTTCGTTAATGACATCGAGAATGTGGGGATCATCTAATTGATAGTAATTTGCTTTACCAACGCGATGGGATGACACCAGTTGATGCTTTCTCAACAGCGCAAGTTGATGGGAGACGTACGATTGCTCCAACCCCAGTAAGCTTCCCAGTTCAGTGACGTTGAGTTCTTGCTGCTCCAAGACCTTAAGCATTTGTAAACGGTTTGGATTGCTCAGCAGCTTAAAAATCCGTTCCGATTCGGATAAATGACGAGCGTCGATGAGAGAGATTTCTTGTTGAGAATTTGAATTATCAACCATATATGTCATTCCTTTCATATGAATATTATAACATATGTATATGATTATGCAAAAAACTGGAACCCACGTTGGGTTCCAGTTTTTGATTGTTTTTGTAAGCTTATTTTGACAGAATGTGCTGCCTAAGCCAGATTTCTCCGCTTAGTACGCACTCTAAAGTGATGGATCAATCATAATCTTCACCTGAGATTTGTCAGTTGATAATGCTTTAATACCATCTTCCAAAGCATTGTCCAAACTAACTTTCTTGGTAACAACTTGCTTGAACAGATCCTTATGGTTATCAATAATGCCTAAAACGTTAGGGAATGAGTTGTTGTAGCAAAGGGTGGTAATAACATCCTTGCCTTGCATAATCAAGTCATCGGTCATGTTCATGGTAACTGGCTTTGCGTAAAGGGCAACCACTTGAATGATACCTGTTCGCTTAGTTACCTTGAGAGCTGAGTCAAAGGTTGCTTGAACACCGGCACATTCGAAGGTAATATCAACCCCGTTTGGCAAGTCTTTCTTGATAATCTTTTCAACATCGTCTTGACTTGGATCCAAAACATGCTCGATGCCCAATTCCTTGGCTTTATCCAAACGGACTTTGGAAACATCGACGATATAAACGTGGTTCGCACCAGCAATTTTAGCTAAAACGGCTTCCAGCAAACCAATTGGGCCGGCACCCATAACAGCAACGTTTTGGCCTTCACGTAAATGACTCTTCTTAATGGCTTCGTAAACAACGGCAGTTGGTTCTGCCAGTGCACCTAACTCGAAGTCCATGTCTTTAGGCATCTTGTGAGCAAAGACACCTTGAACGTTGGCAAATTCTGCCATTCCGCCATCTTCTGAGAATCCTAAGAAGTTTCCGGCGCCATCAGTTGAAACGGCTTTGTTACAGAAGTTGTAGTTTCCGGCACGACAGTTTTCACATTTTCCACAAGCAAGTAATGGTTCTACGGCAACATGGTCACCTACTTGCAGGTCATCAACGTCTTTACCAACTTTGACAATTTCACCTGAGAACTCATGGCCTAAGGTGATTGGAACGGTTTTACCAGTTAATGGATAAGGCACGGTTGGCAAACCCCAACCTTCGAGGTAGGCGTGTAAGTCACTCCCACAAATTCCACAATATTTAACTTTAATTTGAACTTGATCATCCTTTGGTTCTGGGATCTCTACGTTTTCAACACGGATATCTTTCTCACCATAAATACGTACTGCTTTCATGTTATGACCTCCTAGAATGAAAAACTTCTTACCATCAACAACCTAAGTTTACACCCATGTGAAACCGCCTACAATAATGAATGCAATAATTTAATATTACATTCACAAACAACGCAATTAACGTTGAAAAGTGTTGCTATTATAGGCATGAAAAGGTTATCATTAAATGTGTATATTTTATTAGCAAGCGATTGAAAAAGGCTTAATTTTGGAGGAGATTATCATCAAAATAATTAAGTGTGCAGACACCAGGGCAACTCATGAAAGCTACGTTTTTCCTGCTCAATTGAATAACAGTCAAATTCAGTTTGGTGGAGAAACCTTGCGAATTTTGGATGCCAACGCCGGTTTAGCGGGTGTGAAATTTCTTCCCGGGAACCTCTCGTTTGTGACGGCTGGCTATGACCACGTGCAATTCCTATCGCCAGCTCAACCCAATGAGATCCTGACGTGTATTTCGTATGTGACTGGCAGTCATAAACGGGCAGTCGAAGTGTTTACCAAATTTTTGACGACCGATACCAAGACCAAGGAAGTCAAGGTGGCTTTTATCGCTTTTTGCACTCTGATTGTCACTAATGACATGAGCGAAATTCATTTTCCAAAATTAATAGCCGAGTCAGATGAAGAAAAATATCTGCTGGGCAGCTATGGCGAACGTCTAAAGGAACGTAACGCTGAATTGGCAGATAATAAGGCAATTATTTCCCATTTGAACTTAAAGTAAGCCTATCAGGAGTTGATTCATGTATATTCATTCACACAATGGTAAGATAAATCTAGATAGAGTAATTTGGAGGTGTTGGATATGTATGAAACAATTTTGGTTCCGGTTGATGGTAGTGATAATGCGATGAAGGCTGTGGAAGAAGCAGCTGCTTTGGCAAAGTCTTTTGACTCCACATTACAGATTGTCTCGGTTGCCAGTGACCAACGATACGTTCAGTATGGGGTCACTCTGGGTCAAGACGTGATGGAGTCATTCCGTGAACGGGCAGACGAAATTTTGGATGACGCAAAAGAAATTGCCGAGAAAAAAGGCGCCAAAGTTGAAACCCACTTTGTTGTCGGGGTTCCAAAAATTCAAATCTCAAAGGAATTACCTGAAAAGTACGGTGCCTCGTTGATTGTCATCGGAAAATCAGGTGTTAACGGACTCTCCAGGGCAATCCTGGGATCCACGACAGCGTATGTTGTTCGACATTCAACTGTCAATGTAATGGTCGTTGATTTTAAAAAATAGTATGTAACGAGACCCGGTTAGACCCCGCCGAGTAGGCTAGGCATTTGATGGCCGTCGGAGTATAAGCGAAGGCAGTCAATGATGAACGTAGTGTGTTCGTCGTTGACTGCCTTCGTTTATACAGTAGGGGTCTGGGTCGTCGCCAAGTAGGCTAGACAGGCTTTCCGCCGGTCGTTGGCACATAACTCAAAAGCAGAAGGCCAAACCACGACAAACCAATTCCCATTCACTTACACTTCCCCCGGAATCTTTCACTTTCCTAACGATTCTACATAAAGCCAGCAGTCCAATTCCACAAATGTTACAATAATTCTAAATTAATCTGAAAAGATGTGTGATATGGACGCGAAATTAACAAATAAAATGACCTGGCTTCAAATCCTGTTGGTGGTGGCCTTCTGTTTTCTGGCTGCTTTTTTCTGTCAGCACAATGATGGCCTGTATCATCAGACGATTTATCAGGTCGATCAGGTGCAAAATGGTCGGGCGGTTAAAATGACCGATGAATTTCAAAATGTCGATCATTACCACACTCAGCAGCTATACGGGACGATTACCAACGGCAAGCATGCGGGCCAAAAACTCCATATTAAAAATTCTTATTCTGACTCTCATGCAATGGATCACCAATATACCAAAGGTCAAAAACTCTTTATCACTGTACATACACAACCTAAGCTGCACGCAACGGTGAAGGACATTAAGCGGGACGCGCCAATCGCCTTTTTATTTGCGATTGCCATCAGTCTGTTGTTTGTGATTCTCAAATTACGGGGAGTCACAGTAATTTCCAGCATTTTGATCAATACGATTCTGTTCTGGCTGGCAATTAAGATTGATCACAACAATAATGGTGCAGCGGTTATTTTGATTTTTAGCATTTTAGCTGTTATTTTCTGCTTCGTGACGCTGATACTGGTTATGGGTTGGAGCAAAAAAATGCTAGTCACGCTTTCTGCTGTACTTTGTGCGACGGCGGCCACAATTTTGATTACGCTCATCGTTTTTGGGGTGACTCAAGAACGGGGCGTCTATTATGAGTCAATGCAATATGTCACTCAGCTGCCAAAACCGTTGTTCATTGCTGAAGTGCTGATCGGTGTTCTGGGGGCCGTCATGGACGAGGCTACTGATATTGTCGCCTCATTGGCGACTTTGAAGCAAGAGCGGCCGCAGCTTAGTCGAATGGATATTTTTAAATCTGGTCGACAAATTGGTAAATCAATTATGGGGCCGCTGATTAATGTCTTGTTCTTTATTTTCATGGCTGAAACTTTGGCGATGACTTTACTTTACCTGAAGAATGGGAATACTTGGCACTATTCGTTTTCGATGAACATGTCCTTGGGGATGACCTCCAGCTTAATTAGCGGCATCGGGATTGTTTTGACAGTGATTTTGTCGAGTGCCTTTGCCGGACTTTGGATTAAAGGAGATGAACGCTGATGGGATCAATTACTGCATTGGGGCTGGTCTTACTGGTTCTCATGATTATCGTGGGTGGCAAACAAGGGATCACTTCATTTTTGAGCATGGTGGTCAACTTTGGCATTCTCTTTTTTACGATTGTTCTAATTGCCTTTCATCTCCCACCCATTATTGTGACAATTGTTTCCAGCGTGATTTTACTTTCAATTACAATTTTTTGGAGCAGTGCCAGCGATAATGCTTCGACGACTGCTTTTCAAGCCTCAGTTATCGTCTTAATTTTGATTGTTGTGATTATCATTCCAATTGAGTATTGGGCTCAAGTCGGTGGCTTCGGTTTGGAAGACAGCGAAGAGCTTGAAGGCCTATCGACATACGTTGGAATTAATTTCACTAAAATTGCGATAGCGACTGCGATCTTGAGTTCCTTGGGAGCAGTTGCGGAAGCGGCCATTGCCATCGCGTCGGGGTTGGATGAAATTGTTTCCCAACACCAAGCCATTACGAGCGGTCAACTATTCGTCGACGGGACGGTCATCGGCAAGCAAATCATTGGAACTGCCGTGAACACACTGTTTTTCGGCTTTTTTGGCAGTTCGCTGGCTTTGTTCATTTGGTTCTACGGGCTCAATTATTCATTTGGGGAAATTTTAAATGATAAAGTTTTTGCTGCCGAATTAATTGCGATTGTCGTTTCATTGATTGGCGTGGTGACCACGATTCCAATCACAACTTGGATTATGAGCTTTAAGTTGAAACGGCTTCACAAATCGCAGCTGAAGGAATAGTTGTGCTTACCTAATAAATTGATTATATTTAAAGCACCATGTATTTGACGAGGTGATCGCGAATGATCGAGTTTACCAACGTTTCTAAAAAGTTTGACGGTCAATTTGCATTAAAAGACCTAAATCTCACCATTGATGATGGTGAGCTTTTTGTGTTGGTTGGACCTTCTGGAAGTGGGAAGACCACGCTTTTAAAAACTATTAATCGATTAGTCGTCCCAACCAGTGGCATTGTGAAAATTGATGGTCAAAATGTGGCCGACAGTCATTTGCAAAAACTCCGCCGCCACATCGGCTATGTCTTGCAGACAGGCGCGCTATTTCCCAACATGACCATTGAACAAAATGCTTCAATCCAGCTTGATAATTTGGGTTGGGGAGTTCAAGAAAAGCATGCTCGAATTGTTGAATTAATGACCAAGGTTAATTTGGATCCGGATCAATTTCTTAATCGCATGCCCAGTGAATTGTCAGGTGGTGAAGCCCAACGTGTCGGAATTGTGCGGGCGTTGGCTGCGCGACCCAAACTGGTATTGATGGATGAGCCTTTTAGCGCCTTGGATCCGGTTTCCCGGCGACAGTTGCAGAAAATTATTTTGAATCTCCATAAACAAATTGACACGACTATTGTCTTTGTGACCCATGATATGCATGAAGCCTTTTTACTTGCAGATCGGCTGGCCGTGATTCATAACGGCGTTTTACTTCAGGAAGGCGAGCCGAATTATTTGATGGCCAATCCCGCCAATGAATTCGTTAAACGTTTTTTTGATGTGGACAATTCAGGTGACCAACTGCTCAAACAGGTTATTAACTCCGGCTTGGGCCGGCATCTGGCCAAGGGCGACAACGTTATTCGCCTTCAAAACAGTCAGACGGTTTACGAATGGGCTGGACTACTGGAGAAGAATCCTGGTCAGCTGATTTCGGTTGATGGCGAAGTTCTCAGTCAAGGCGATTTAATTTCCTATATCGCGGACTTGGGGAAGGAGCCTGCAAATGGTTGATGAAGTCAGTACCTACATTAGTAAAAATGCCGGCGCCATTATTCAAGCGCTTTGGCAGCACGTGGAAATTTCATTAATTGCGATTATCATCACGATTGTGATTGCCATTCCACTGGCAATCGCGCTGGTTAATCGCCCTAAGATCGGCGAAGTCATTTCTCAATTAGCCGGGGTGATTCAAACGATCCCCAGCTTGGCGGTATTAGGAATTTTGATTCCGTTTGTTGGGATTGGGATCGTGCCAGCGATTATCGCCTTGGTTCTGTACGCAATTATGCCGATTTTCCAAAACACATATGCTGGACTGACCCATATTGATCCAGTGTTGTTGGAAGCTGCCGATGCGCTGGGCGTCACGAAGCGCTTCAAGTTATTCCGAATTGAGCTGCCGCTTGCGATGCCAATGATCCTTTCGGGGATTCGGATTGCGACTGTTTTGGTGATTGGAACGGCGACACTGGCTGCTTTGATTGGCGGCGGTGGCCTGGGAACCTACATTCTGTTAGGAATCCAGACCAATAACAACGCCGCCTTGATTGTGGGTGCAGTATTGTCTGCAGTTCTAGCGTTACTAGCAAGTTGGTTGATTAAGGCGCTTTCCAAAACTTCCTTCAAAAAATTGGGGATCGGCGTTTTGGCCATCCTTGTGTTCGGCGGTGGCGTGCTTGGCTGGTCACTCTTTGACAAGCCTGCTCAAACCATCACCATTGCAGGGAAAATGGGTGGTGAGCCCGAAATTCTGATTAATATGTATAAGGACTTGGTCGAGCAGGATAATCCGCGGACGAAGGTTCAACTCAAACCCAATTTTGGTGGCACCAGTTTTTTGTTTAAGGCGCTGCAAAGCGGCCAAATTGACGTGTATCCAGAGTTTACTGGGACGGTTCTTCAATCGCTGGTTCATTCACCCAAAAAGGTCGATCCCAGTCCTAAGTTGGCGTATCGCGATGCCAAGGTCGCATTAAATCAGAAATTTCATCTGCATTATTTAAAACCAATGGCTTATCAAAATGGTTACGCAATCACGGTTAGAAAAGCGACTGCTGATAAATATCATTTGCGGACGATCGCTGATTTGCAAAGGGTCGGGAACCGCTTGAACGGGGCATTTGATCCGGACTTTTACCAACAATCTGATGGCTATCCCGGTCTGCAGCAGGCCTATCAGTTTAAGCTAAAATCTGCCCGGACGATGGAACCGTCGCTGCGATATGTTGCTTTAGCGGACGGTCGGGTGGACGTGACCGATGCGTACACCACTGATCCGCAAATCAAGGAATACCATTTGGTCGTGTTGAAGGACTCCAAAAAATTCTTTCCACCATACCAGGGGGCACCTATGATGACCAATGAGTTTGCCAAGAGTCACCCTGACGTGGTCCGGTCACTGAGTCGTTTGTCCGGTAAAATTACGACCAGTGACATGCAGGAAATGAATTACCAGGTAACCGTTAAGCACCGCAATGCTGCGGATGTTGCGAAAGAATATCTTCAGGCACATCATCTCTTAGATTGAAAAAAGGAACTCGGCATTTTGTCGAGTTCCTTTTAAAATTAGTTGTTTGCTTATTTTCTAACTTGACCGTTACCTCGGATAACATATTTGGTAGTCGTCAATTCATTCAATCCCATCGGGCCACGGGCGTGCAGTTTCTGGGTACTAATCCCAATTTCTGCGCCAAAGCCAAATTCAAAGCCGTCAGTGAATCGAGTTGAAGCATTCACATAAACACAGGCCGAATCGATCTTGTTGAGGAATTCTTGACCGCTTTGATAATCATCAGAAATAATGACCTCAGAGTGTCCAGTTGAATACTGATTGATGTGATCGATGGCTTGTTGCTCATCGTCAACCACTTTAACTGCCATGATCAAATCGTTGTATTCAGTTGACCAGTCCTCTTCAGTAGCAGGGACGATTGACGAGACAATTTTTCGGCTGGTCGTATCGCCGCGAAGCTCGACCCCGTGTTCTTCAAGGGCTTTGGCGATAGCTGGCAGCATGGTTTCCGCCACGTCTTTATGGATCAGTAGCTTTTCAGCCGCATTACAGACGGATGGTCGTTGAACTTTCGCATTAACGACAATATCGATGGCCATTTGTAATTCAGCGTTTTTATCAACGTAGATGTGACAGTTTCCGGCACCGGTTTCGATTACCGGAACCGTGGCATTCTTTACAACAGCGTTGATTAAACCAGCACCACCACGAGGAATTAACACATCGACATATTTGTTGAGATGCATGAGGTCGTTGGCAGTTTCATGACTGGTATCGTGTAGAATCTGGATTGAATTTTCATCTAAACCGTGCGTTTTCAAAACATCTCTTAGAACTTGGGCGAGGGCAAGATTGCTGTTTAAGGCTTCCTTACCGCCACGTAAGATAACTGCATTACCACTCTTAAACGTCAGGGCAGAAGCGTCAACGGTGACATTTGGGCGGGCTTCAAAGATCATGGCGATGACTCCTAATGGCACGCGTTTCTTCTCGATGTTTAGGCCGGCGTCGTTTTGCCAACCTTTGTCGATATTGCCAATTGGGTCAGGCAAAGCAGCCACTTGGCGGAGTCCTTCAGCCATATCATTGATCCGTTGTTCGGTTAACTTGAGTCGGTCGGTGAATTTAGCCGGCATATCAGTGGCGTTGGCCAGATCTTTTTGGTTGGCGGTTAGAATGGTGTCAACGTTTGTACCCAATGCTTCCGCAAAAGCGTTGAGAATCTTATTTTTAGTGACCGTATCCATTAGATTTAATTTGTAAGCGGCAGCTTTGGCATTCTTGCCAATTTCGAGTAATTTGTCATTCATGAGCTACACTCTCCTTTTGAAAGATTGTTCCCACACTTTTTCCGGCTAAGATTTTGAAGATAATTCGTGGATCGGCACCGTTAGCGAGAACCATCATGCGATCTTCATCCAACATGCGCTTAGCAGCCAACAGTTTGGTTTGCATGCCACCAGTTCCAAAGCGGCTGCCAGTGCCACCGGCAACGCCAAACTCGTTTTCGTCAATCTGGTTTACAGTACTGATGAGGTTGGCATCAGGATACTTGTTAGGATTTTGATCATAGAAACCGTCGACATCAGACAAGACGATCAGCAGATCGGCGTCAACGTGGCTGGCAACAATTGCCGATAGCTGATCGTTATCACCAAAGGTGGTCTTATGGTCCAACTCATCAGTGGCCACCGTATCGTTTTCGTTGACGATGGGGATGACGTTGTCCCGCAGCAGACAATCAAAGGTGTTCATAACGAATTGATTGCTTTTGGGATAATCGAAAATGTCGTGGGTCAGCAGCACTTGGGCAATGTCAGTGAGGTAATGGTCAAAGCGTTGAGTGAACAAAGTCATCAGTTCAGATTGGCCAATGGCAGCAAGTGCTTGCTGCGCGCCGATCTCGGTTGGCCGTTTTTTAAGATGCATTTTATTCAAACCAACCCCAATGGCACCAGAAGAGACGAGAATTAGTTCTTTACCTTGATTGTTCAGTGCACTCAAGGTGTATGCCAATTCATCAAAAGTCTTCAGATTCACCATTCCGTTTGGGTGGATCAGGCTACTGGTTCCTACCTTGACCACGATTCGATTTGCGTTAATGATTCGTTTGTCCATCTTATTCACCCCATATTTTTGTATAAAAAAAGCCTGCTTTGAATTTGAGACACCCACAACGGGCGGTACCATTCTCATTCAAAGCTAGGCTTCACACTTTTGTTTTATAACGGAAAAATCCGTGCCTGATTAGGGCAATCGTATTAATGAAGATAGGATTCGTGTACTTAAATGTCTTTCACCAGACGACATTTTCTCTGAGGTGACACTACTTGGTCTTCTAAATTGACATAATCATATATTAATTCAATTATGTTGTCAATTGATTAGATCAAGTGCCTTTTCATAGACCCAGTATTTTTGAGCGCCGCTATCGGTTGAGAAGGTGACTCGGTACCAATCGTGACCATTGGATTTTGTTCCGATGTCATCAATATAAACCTTCTTGCCAACGGAAGCTTTGACTGAATCCCATGAATATGACTTGACCCCAGAGCGGGAATTCTTAATATGGTTATATAATCTATATGACTTGTAGTCGTCTCCTAATGACGCCTGTGAATCTGCTTTGGCATATGTGACCTTGTCATATGCCTTTTTTGCTGATGAAGCTGTTAATGAACCATGAGCTGCGCCGTCCGCTGCCAAATTGTTATAGGTGGTCTTCACCAACTGATAGAATTGGGCGAACGTGTATTTGGAACCAAAGTATTTCTTACCTGCTGATGCATAATAGCCGGCTGGATCGGTGTGATTAGTACCACCCAGATATTTGGAAACACCCCCGTGTGACCAAACAGTTCCCTTGCCATCGTATGCGGCATCATTCGGTGTCAAACCATACTTGTTCAAAATGTATGCAGTGTAGTAAGCAGCATTGGCGATTTCATGGGCAAATGCTGATTTACTATGAACCTCAACCTGTTCAAATTGAACAAAGCGAGCATTAGCTGGATAGCCGGCACCCCAAGATAAGTAATTGGTGTTGGCAATGTTAATGATCCGGCTGGCGTCAACGAAAGAATGCACGAAGGCGTTATTATAATTTTTCTTCATGTAGGCAATTTCGTTGTAAATGGTTGAATTTGGGTTGGCAGTTTCATGAACAACAACGCCCTCCGGCTTTCCAACACCCTTCCGATAAGCGTTCTTAGGAAAACCACCCCACACAGAAGATGTTACGTGTGCATGGCCGATGTTATTGCTGGCAATATAATCGTTTACGCTACTGGCCCCCGCTGTGCTGCTTAGTCCAAACATACCGATTGCCGCCAGCGTTAGCGAGCAAAGGGCAGTTATAATCGCTCTTTTCTTCAAATCAATTAGTCCCTTCAGAATTGTTTATTAGTGTTTTTTAAAAGTTCGTTTTAAATGTTTAATTTATTTTTACATAGTGGTAATTAGCTACGGTCATTAATATATACGATTTGCATGATACAATTCAACCAGACAAAAAGCCCACGAACAGCGACTTAACGCTTACCCGTGGGCTTTACAGTACTAATTGTCAATCATATTAAGAGTTGTTGACAAAATTCTTAAATTGTTTCACAAACGACTGATATATCAACACTTTGACGCTGTAATAATCATTTGTTGGAAAGCTTGGCCAAATGCAGTTTACGCTGGCAGTCAGGACAGATCCCGGTGACCTCTAACTGAGTTCCGGTTACCAGAAAGTCGGTTTTGTCTCGAGTGGTCTGTTGGACATGCTTCACCAACTCGGGGTAATCGTCGTCAAAAATATCGATAATCTTGCCACAGTTCTCACAGATCGCGTGATAGTGGGGAACCCCAAAATAGTCGTAGCGAATGCCACCGTCATTATTCGGCAGTTCGATAACCAGGCCGTTGTCGACTAACATTCTTAATGTATTGTAGATTGTAGCCACACTTAAGTTGGGTAATTTGTCCTCGATCCCATCACGAATGGTTTCGACATCTGGATGGTTATGGTGGGTAATCAAATAATCCAGGATTACCTCACGCTGTGGAGTAATTCGGATACCCTGTTTTTTAAGCTGACCAAGAGAATGTTTTAAAGTTGCGTTTGTCATTTTAGGTGCACCTCCATGAGGAGCGGTTCAGTAAGGTATCATTTCAAGTTCATTATAATTCATTTTGCACTTTAGAACAATTCTAATATGATAATTGAAATTGTGCAAGAAATTCGTATTGTTTGACGGTCTTCAGCTGATTTAGTTTGAAATCAATTTAAATACTAATGGTAAATTGATTGGCTTGTATCACTTCAAATCCAAGGCCAGTTAAATCCTTTTGAGTTTGGGATGATGCGTTGGTAAATGTGATTGAAAGCTGGTCAAAATTAAAATGATCCTGGGCAAAACGAACCGTTCGTTCAACCACTTCCGCCAGGCACTCGCTGTGATCCTGATCAATAATGAATTCAATCGAACCATGTTTGGCAGCTTCATCAAATCCACGCAGGCTGATGATGCCGACGAACACCTCCGAATTAGAATCAGTAATGCCCCAGGTAAGTTCTTTGGCATTCATGACCCGACGCATTATGTGATTAATCTCTTTAACGGTATCAAGAATTTTGCTGGGCATTTTTTCAGCTTTGGCAGTGGTGATAGATGGCTTGGAAAATAAGTCATCAATTGATTTGACGGGTGTTTGAGTGAGCCAATCAAGCGTCAAATGGGCGGTGAGAACTGGATGAAATTTTTCAAAAGATGTCATAAAGTGGGTTCCTTTCGTGAAAAAGCTTTCAAAGGTGTTTTGGTTACGTTTTATCTGTGGCATAATGAACCTATAAAGTTATTTTGGAGGGAAAATTTTGATAGAAAAATACTTGCTTGGGACATACACCCGAAGAATTAGTAAAGGTGTTTATCAATTAGAATTGGATACTGAAAATAAAAAACTACAAAACTTGGTGTTTGTGGGCAGCGCCATCGACCCAACCTATGTAGCCGAATCTGATCAAAAGCGGATTTATGCGATTACCAAGGTCAAAGATGACCAAGACAACGTTACCGGGGGCTTTGTCGAATGGGATGGCACCAGCACCGATTTTCCATTGAAGCCGATCGCTTCGATTCATGACCAGGAAACCTCACCGGCCTACATCTCAGTTGATGAAGACAAGCAGTTGGTCTTCACCGCCAACTATCATGCTGGAACTGTTAACTCATATAAAATTGGCGCCGATGGCTCAATTTCTAAAGCTGATCGAATTATGGACAAGGGGAAACTCGGCTTTCGTAAAGAACAGCAGGATGGCCCTCATCCACATTATATCAATTTAACACCGGAAGGCCGAATTGTTGCCGTTGATTTGGGCGTCGACAAAGTCTTCATTTATGATTTGCAAGACAGCGGCAAATTAGTTCCTGTCAGCGAATTACAAATGCAGGATGGTTACGGTCCCCGTCACATCTACTTCGATCCTAAGAAGAAAGTTGCCTATCTGGTGGGTGAATTGAGCAGCAACGTTGCCGTATTGGATTACGATGCTGACAAGGGCGTTCTATCATTACGTGATATCAATTCAACGATTCCAGATGACTGGACGGAACATAATGGTGCCGCTGCAATTCGGGTATCAAAGGATGGCCGTTTCGTGTATGTTTCCAACCGTGGTAATAACTCAATCGCCGTCTTTAGTTCAGACGAAAAAGGGAATTTGTCATTGATCCAGAGAATCTCAACGGAAGGGGACTTCCCACGGGACTTTAATTTGAGCGATGATGAATCGTTTGTCATTGCCCTGAACCAAAATTCAGACAACGCCACATTGTACACACGCGACAGTGAATCAGGCAAATTGACGATGGTGCAGAAGGACTTCATGGTGCCCGAAGGGGTTAGTATTTTGAGAAAGAAGTAGAGTGCGGATTGGGGCGGTTAACAACCGTAGGCTAAGGGGGATCGCTTGAAAATCGAGTTTGATTTTCGAGGGATTTCCCTTAGCTGCAGGTTGTTGCCCCAAGTAGCACATTTTGGCTATATAGCCTTACCTGCCACCACTGACCAAACCAACAAACACAAAATCTAAACTAACAAAGCTGGGACTAAATCACAACGATTTAGCTCCAGCTTTTTGCATTTAAATATTATTTGGAACGGCCGACGTCTCTAGTTGACCTTTGTTTGAATCGTTCCCAAGCCATCAATCTCACTGGTGAACACGTCGCCAGATTTTAAGAAGACTTGCGGATCTCTGCCAACGCCGGTGCCACTTGGGGTTCCGGTAAAAATAAGATCGCCTGGGTACAATTCGATGACACCTGAAATATATGAAATCAAGGTTTGAATATCAAAAATCATCTTGTTAACAGTCGCCTGCTGCATAATTTCACCGTTAACCTTGGTCGTAACATTTTTTGAAACAATGTCGTCAACGTCAGCAATTGTGCTTATGTAAGGGCCGATAGGTGAGTAATTTTTGAATGATTTTCCGAGATCAAACTGGGTACTTGGGCCATCGATTGATTGGACGGTTCGATCGGAAATATCTTGGCCGACCGTGTAACCGGCAATCGCATCTTCAGCGTCTTCCCGGCTGATGTTGCGGCCACCGCGGCCAATCACAATTACCAATTCAGATTCCCAGTCAACTGTATCGCCACTGAGGTGAATTGAATTATGAGGCCCGGCAAGTGAGCTGACAAACTTGTTAAAGACATTCGGTCGTTTAGGCTTCACGATGTCCATTTCTTTCATGTGATCAAGATAGTTGAAACCAATTGCGGGTAATTGACGAGGATGCTGAACGGGCTGCTCGAACTTCTCTGGGTCGAGCTGTTCTGCGGCATCGTTGTCGATAATTTTGTCGTCATTAATATCAATTAGGACGTTTGACAAGAAGTTTTGCCAATCGTTCAAAATATCGTCGATTGAGTCGTAACCAGTAATTGGAACGCCCCAGAACTGACCGTTTTGGAGCGCAACGAATGTTGGCTGATTATTATACATTGCTAATTTCAATATTACCCCTCCTGGCTTTCATTCAATTAACGAACAGCGATATTAGTATACACCCAATCGCATTTTTTGGCACGAGAACGCTTACTGATTCCCATTCCGCCAAAAGTTTTGCAGAACATTTTTGAGTTGGGCAGCATTATTGGTCACTTTAATATTGGTCCAATTCTGCGGAAAAATTTGCCGATAACGGGTTTGATTAAAGCGTTGATCCATTAAAACAATGACCCCCTTATCGTCATCGGTCCGAATCACTCGGCCGGCTGCTTGGCTGACATTGTTGAAGCCGGGAAGCTGATAAGCAAACGAAAAGCCTTGGCCGTTTAGGGAGTCGAAATAGTCTCTGATGAGATCGGATTCTTTGTTCATTCCAGGCAGTCCAACGCTCACGATTCCAACGCCGATCAGTTGGTCGTTTTTGAGATCGATTCCCTCCGAAAAAATACCGCCAAGCAGTGCAAAGCCAACTTTCGTCTGATGATCGTCAGTTCGAAAAGCGTCGAGAAATGCAGTTCGGGCAGCGTTATCCATGTCTGGTTTCTGGTTAATCACATTCACGTCTGGATGCAACTCGACAAATTTGCTTAAAGTGGCGTTTAAATAGGCCATCGAAGGAAAAAACATCATGTAATGCCCAGATTTTTGACTGATCATCGTGAAGATGTTGTCGCAAATTGGTTGCAAACTGTTTTCCCGGTTGGCATACAAGGTGTTGATATTATTGGCAATAACGACCTGACAATTTTTTGGTGGAAATGACGAATGGGAAATCATGCCGAGACTGTCGTCTTCGTCCCCCAATACTTGTTGATAATAGGGCATCGGACTCAAAGTTGCCGAAAACAGAATCGCTGCTCGTCCTAAATTCAGACTCGCTTTGAGCTGCTTACTGGGATCCATGCAGAACTGGCGGAAGATGATCGTATGATCACCGATAATGATCCGGGTGCGATAGGTTTCGTCATAAAATGTGCTGATGAGATAATAGCGCCGGCACTGCAGGTAGTAGTCAACGACTGCATCAACGGTATCACTTGGTGTTTGAGTAGCCAGCCATTGATGAATCGTCTCGATTAAGTTTTCTAAGGTGTTGTTGAAATTATCCAGCGGGGCTAGTTGGGCAATCTGTTTATCGACAACTTCTGCGGCTGGCTTACTGTAACGCTTGAATGAACGTTTTAAGGATTCCAGTCGTTTAATCACCTTTTGGTTGGATGTCTTATGTTTAACCAACTGTTCCAGTAGGGGATTAATTGGTGAGGATTCCAAGGTCGCTGAATACATTTCTCGAGATCGTTGAACTAAATTGTGGACTTCATCCACCAAGAAACAGTTGGTTGGGTCAGGAAACGAAAAGAACCGTTGGAGGTGGACTTGGGGGTCGAACAGATAGTTATAATCACAAATGATGACGTCACAAAACAAGCTGACATCGAGTGAAAACTCGAAGGGGTCAACTTTGTGCTTTTCTGCGTATTCTTGGATCGTGTTCTTGGTAATTTGATCCTCATGTTGAATGATATCTTTAATGGCAGGGCGAACCCGGTCATAATAACCCACCATATACGGATTTTTCTCGGGTGGGAGTTCTTTTTCAGTTGGAAAAGTAATTTTGTCTTTGGCCGTTAGGGTGATGCTTTTGAGCGTCAATCCCTGTTGCGCCATGATTGAGATGGTGTTCTCGGCAACATGGCGGGTGCTTTGCTTGGCCGTAAAATAAAAGATCCGATTGATTAATTGTTCGCCCATTGATTTAATAGCTGGAAACAGCGTTGAGATAGTCTTCCCAGTTCCAGTCGGGGCCTCAACGAAGAGGTGCTTTTCCAATAGGATCGTTTTATAGACGTTCGTCGCCAGCTTGTGTTGGCCTGGCCGGTAATCGGGAAACGGGAACTTTAATTGTTTGGCTGAATTGATTCGGCGTTCATCCAAATCATGGCGCAGTTGAATCCACTGTTCGAACTCAGTTACCAGTGCTGTAAAGAAAAGTTCCGAGTCCGTTTTAGTGAAAAGTTGGGTCTTGGTGGTGATTTTTTCATCCGGCGTCTGGACGTACGTCAACTGGAGGTCGACTGATTTGATGTCGGCTTGATGCATGACGATGTACGAGTAAACTTTGACCTGACCCCAATAGAGCTGCAATGTGGAGTCTGGAATAGATTTGAATTCCAGGTCGGAAGTTTTGATTTCTTCGATCAGTGGATTGCCATCACGTTCGTCGATGCCGTCTGCTCGGCCACTAATGACATATTCGTCGTCCATATACTGGATAGATGTTTTCAATGCCACCTCTGATTGATAGGAGGCCGGTCGGCTGTGCTGGATTTTGCGGTGGATCCGGCTGCCTTCTTGAGCAGTGTTTTCACTGCTAAGGACCGGGCTGAGGTCGCCTGTCCGCAGCAAAAATTCCACTAATTCTCGAATGCCGACTTGATGCACGGCCATACCCAACCCCTCCTTTCATTTCGAAATATCTAACGTCTATTATACAAAATTATTGAACGTATGTTTGGAAAATCTCGGTTTGAAAAAATCCACAAGTAAAGTAAAATTGTGAGTATGAGTAATTGCGAGAGGATGTGGGATTGTGACACCAAAATTTGGTGAGGTTTACCGAACAAAACATGAAACCTATTTTGCGATTGGCGAGGTTGTGACCCATAACCCGCAATTGATTTTGGACAACGTGAATTACATTGGCAAGAAGAATTTTGTGATTCACATCAAATTTGGTCAGGGGATCGCCCGAAAAGCGATTTTGATGGTGAAAATGAGTGGACAAGCCCTGCCGAAATATTTGGATCAGACTGATATTCGATTGTTTGAACGAGCAGTCGCCGATCATGAATTGGAACTGGTGAACTTGGATGACAAGTTGAGCGGTTATCAATTTGTGGACGAATTGGAAATTGAAGATCCGGCTGATGAAAAAATTGCTAATGTTGCCAGCATTCGTGAGAACACCATTCAGTTGGTGGAAGATTATTTAAACCAGCTGCAGGCAAAGATCGACAAGCTGTCCCAACGCAAGGCTAACCACTATTTTTCCAGCAAGGCCCATTATGAAGACGTGAAGGATTTTCTGTTGTCGGTAGCACCATACATGGATCTACGACTGAAGCAAAGCCAGGTTCGCCAAGACGAATGGCGGTTAAAATTGAGATTGGGAGGCCAATAAAATGTTGAACGAAGAAAAGCTTCGGGTAATTGTTGAGACCTTCGCCAAATATAACATTGAGATTCAGACTGCCGGGATGCAGATTGTTGGCATCAATGGTCAATCCGCGGATTTTGACGCAACCACCTTTATGCAAGATCAGTTGATCGAGATGATTTGTAAGGTCATGGCTAATCAATTGATTCATGAGACTTGGAAATATGAGCAAAAAAAATGATTCGGCACTTTTGGCCGAATCATTTTTTAATTTGTTAGACTGTTTGATTCTTCAAATTTTCTACAAAACGCAGATAAGCTGGTTGCTCATCAGTTTCCGTAATTTCTGCATGATCCAAATCATTGGCATGCAGGTCAGTTTCAGGAATCTCGATTTTGTGGGTGAATGTTGCATTTCCGATTAAATCAATTGAGAAGGTATCATCTCGGCTGTGAACACGAGTTTTAACCATCCCACCTGGATTGTACACGGAAATCAATTCATCAAAATCAGCCATTTCCGGATGATTTAAGCAGAACGCCAAGCTGGTCGCTGACATTCCGGTGCCACAAGCGTTGGTGAAGCCAACTCCCCGTTCATAAGTTCGAACAAATAAAGTGTTGTGGTCCAGAATTTTCGCAAAGCTCACGTTGACGCCATCTGGGAAATAGTCGTTGGGTTCATTGAGCATCTTGCCTAGTTGACCCAATGTTTTTGAGTGCATTGTGTCGTCATCGACAAAGCTGATCAAATGAGGATTTGGCACTGAAATGGCGGTAAACTTGAGCCCTGGTGCGAAGGCTGGAACAGCTTTGTTAATCAAGGTATCAGTTCCCAAGTTATCAAAGGGGAGGGTCTCCTTAGCAAACGTCACAGGCGAAATTTCAACACTGAATGTTGGCACGTTGTCAGCGAGGTCTGCTTCGCGGTGAACATGTAAGTCACTGTCCATGGTTTCAACCTTGAAGGCATCTTTGTTAAATTTATCGGAAAGATAACGCGACACGGTTCGTAAGCCATTGCCACACATTGAAGCAATGCTGCCATCAGTGTTGATGACCTGCATGCTGCCTAACGTGCCTTCATGATCAGATTTGTCAATGACCAGCAGTCCATCGGCACCGTTGAGGAGCCCAGTTTCAGGTTCAGTAATGTGTTTGGCCAAAGCCACCAATTCTGGTTGACTTAACTTAGTTTGTAATTCAGTTTGATCCAAAATAAAGAATTTATTTTGTGACCCATGGACTTTTAATAATTGAACCATAACGCTCCTCCTTTACACTTCCGCCTGATATTCGAGTTGGTTAACGGAAGGATTTTCTTTAAAAAAATGTTGGTAAATGTATTTAACAGCAGCATCGGCATCCGATTGACGGGTTCCCAGCATAATTGAAATTCGGGAAGCACCTTGGTTGATCATGTGGACGGGAATGTCGTGTTCGGCAAGTGGCCGGATGATATTTTCAATCGTTCCAACTCGAGCCCGCATGCCTTCACCAACCACCATGATGATCGCGTAGTCATCAATCCAATCCAATGTATCTGGGTTGAGCTCGACCTGAATGTCATGACACATTTTTTTAATTGTATCACTGTCCAGCTGACTACGGTCAAATATGATCGTCAAATCATCAATTCCTGATGGCATATGCTCGTATGAAACGCCATATTTGTAAAGGATCTGTAAAATTTTAAGGGTAAAACCAACTTCCTTGTTCAGCAGGTATCTGTGAAGATAAAGGGCTGAAAAGCGGTTGGACCCTGCGATACCGGTGACTGGTCGTTTGGAGGTAAAGTCTTTTTCCGGCACGATTAAAGTTCCTGGGAGCTCTGGGTTGTTGGTGTTCTTCACGTTGATTGGAACCTGCCCTTGAATGGCGGGGATGATTGCTTCGTCGTTGAACACTGAGAAGCCAGCGTAGGAAAGTTCACGCATCTCTCTGAAAGTCATTTTGTGGATCGGTCGGGCATCAGGAACAATTTTGGGATTAGCCGCAAAGATTGCGTCAACATCTGTGAAGTTTTCATAGAGTGAAGCGTGAAGGCCACGAGCCAAAATTGATCCAGTAATGTCTGAGCCGCCGCGAGCAAACGTGACGATGTTGCCATCTTCTGTAAAGCCAAAGAATCCCGGGAAGACGAGTTTTTCGTCGCCATATTTTAGTTGGGTGAGATTAGTGTAAGTCTGTTCCAGGACGGTTGCGCCATTGGGGTCGTCACTCAATAGGATGCCAGCTTCACTGGGATCAACAAAGCGTGCTTTAGTGCCAGTTTGAGTCAAGCAGGCCGCAAATAATTCTGCATTGAGGCGCTCGCCATGAGCTTTGAAAGCTGCCATCAGGTAGTCGTCATTAGGGTAAGATTTGCTCGGCAGGGTGTTTAACTTGTCTTTGATATCATTGAGAACGGTTTGTGGAACGCCGAAACCTTTGCCAATTTCCTGGTAGCGGGCAAAGATGTCAGCAACAATCTGTTTGGCATCCATGCCCTTGATGATGGCGTTGGCGTATTTGATCAGCAGATCAGTCACCTTGATGTCATTCGCAAATCTTTTCCCTGGTGCAGAAGTGACGACAATTTTTCGCTCCGGATCACTTTCAACGATGTTGATCACTTTTTGAACATGGGCGGCATCCGCTAAGGAACTGCCCCCAAACTTAACGACTTTCATAACTTTCCTTCACTCCCTGGCTATTCCCATTAATTAACAATTCGATTAGAGATTGTTAAAACGAATTTTAGCAGTTTTGAATTATTTTGCAAGAGTCAGTCGTTTGTCGACTTGTGTTTGCATAAATTTACAAAAGCGTCGTTAAAACTATTGACACTTTATGAGAATCATTATAAAATTGTGACAATTAAATCATTAGAGGTTGCAACCAACATCAGTAATTAGTGGAGTTCCTACCTGAACTTTGAAGCTAATGAAAGGGGCGGTTGCCGAAGCACCATGTGAGGTAGCACTTGGCGCGCTGGGACTTAGCTTAAAAGGCTATGGACTGTCGCGGCGGATAAGTCGGCTGCGGGGCGCTAACGACAAATGATACGGAATATGATTTTAAAATTCTGAATCTCTTTGTTCGGCGTTCGCCGAATGAAGAGATTTTTTATTTCAATAATTTTTGGAGGAGAAGACATGAGCAATCAAATTGACCAGTTATCAACCAATCAAGCGGGACACCTACAAATCGGGGGAGTGGATTCACTGGATCTCGTCAAGCAGTACAAAACACCATTGGTGGTTTACGATGTTAAAGCCATCCGCGACCAGATTCACCATTTCCAAAAGGTGTTCCAAGATAACGGTGTCGATTTCGCAGTCAGTTATGCCAGCAAAGCATTCGCCTGCATTGCCATGTTCCAATTGATTAATCAGGAAAAGGGTCACATCGACGTTGTGTCCGGCGGCGAGTTATACACGGCGATCAAGGCAGGCTTCCCAATGGAGCGGGTTAGTTTCCATGGAAATGACAAGTCACGGGAAGAATTGGAAATGGCCGTTGACCATCAAATCGGGGTCATTATCTTAGATAACTTTCATGAAATTGATTTGCTGAAGGAAGTTCTGGCCGACAAAGAATCACACATCAATGTGATGCTGCGAGTGACACCGGGAATTTCCGCTCATACTCATGAATATGATCAAACCGGCCAAGTTGACAGTAAATTTGGCTTTGACATTCAAAGCGGTCAGGCCCGCAAAGCACTTGGCTTGGTCCTTGAAGACGATCGCATGAACATGTTGGGAATCCACTGCCACATTGGTTCACAGATTTTTGAAGTCAAAGGGTTTGAAATGGCAGCTGTGAAGCTGATCGATACCTTAGCCGAATGGAATAAGGAAATCGGGTATGTTGCCAAGGTTGTCAACGTCGGCGGTGGCTTTGGAATTAAGTACACCGAAGAAGACGACCCAATTGCACCAGAGATGTTCGTTGATGCAATCGTGAAGGCAATCAAGAAGCGGACAGAAGAAACCAACCTGCCAATGCCTGCCGTTTGGATTGAGCCCGGCCGATCGATTGCCGGTCCTGCCGGATACAATTTATACACAGTTGGCAGTCGTAAAGATGTTCCAGGCATTCGATCATATGTCACAGTTGATGGCGGCATGGGTGACAATATTCGCCCAGCACTCTACCAAGCCAAGTATGAAGCAGTTTTGGCTAAGAACCCAACTGCTCCTACCAAAGAAACGGTTCGAATTGCCGGCAAGTATTGTGAATCTGGTGACATCCTGATTCAAAAGCAAGATTTGCCAGCAACCCAGCCCGGCGACGTCTTGGCAATGTTGGACACCGGTGCCTATGGATACGCAATGGCATCCAACTACAACCGCAATCCACGACCAGCTGTTGTATTTGTCGAAAATGGCAAGTCACAAGTTGCCATTAGACGAGAAACATTTGAAGATTTACTATCACTAGATGAAGAATTCGAATAACGAAGGAGAATAGTAATGGAACAATTAAGCGCACGCGAAATCATCGATTTTATAGGGAATGCCAAAAAGAAAACCCCAGTCAAGGTTTACCTCAAAGGGACAATCAAGGACATCAAGTTTCCCAAATCAATCAAAGCATTTGCTGAAAAACACACGGCCACATTCTTTGGGGATTGGGAAGACGTCAAACGTTTTCTCAAGAAGAACAAGGCGGCCATCGATGATTACGAAATTGAGGCTGATTCCCGAAATTCCGCTGTTCCATTGTTAGACATTAAAGATATCAATGCCCGGATTGAACCAGGCGCCATCATTCGTGATCACGTTACAATAGGAAACAACGCCGTGATTATGATGGGTGCAATTATCAATATCGGCGCAGAAATCGGTGATGACACCATGATTGACATGGGGGTCGTCATGGGCGGCAGAGCGATTGTCGGGAAGCATTCCCACATCGGTGCCGGTGCTGTCTTGGCCGGAGTAGTCGAACCTGCTTCTGCCAAACCGGTTCAGATTGATGACAATGTTTTGGTAGGTGCCAATGCCGTGGTCATTGAAGGCGTTCATGTTGGTGAAGGCGCCGTTGTTGCGGCAGGCTCGATTGTCACCAAAGACGTTGCCCCACATACGGTGGTTGCTGGCGTACCTGCTCGCAAAGTTAAGGATGTTGACGAAAAGACAACCTCAGAAACTGGTTTGGAAGACGATTTAAGAAAGTTGTGATTCAATGACTCAACTAACTAAGGAAGAATTAATTGGTATCCGCAGGCACTTGCATGAGTATCCTGAGTTGGCGATGCACGAAACCACCACTCATGACTACCTGTTGAAAACCATTCAATCCTTCAACCAACAATACATTGAAATAAAAGAAATTCCTAAGTTGCCCACCGCACTGTTGGTGTACGTGAATGGTTCCAATCCCAAGCGGACAATCGGTTATCGTACCGATATCGATGCGCTGCCGGTTACCGAGCAGACGGGATTACCATTTTCATCTAAAAATCCTGGCGTGATGCACGCCTGTGGTCATGACATTCATATGACCGTCGCACTGGGGGTTCTGAACTGGTTTACCGAGCATCAGCCAGCTGATAACCTGATTTTCTTCTTCCAACCCGCCGAGGAAAGTGAAAACGGCGGCAAGGTTGCTTATGAACTAGGCGTATTTCAAGGAAAGTGGCGGCCAGATGAATTTTATGGGCTCCACGACAATCCTGATCTACCTGCTGGTGCAATTGGCTGCCGGATGGGAACTTTGTTTGCCGGAACCACTGAAGTTAATGTCGACCTGATTGGCAAAAGCGGCCACGCGGCATATCCACAAAATGCGAACGACATGGTGGTTGCCGCAGCCGAATTTATCGGTCAGGTGCAGACGATTGTTTCCAGAAGTGTTAACCCAATCGAAGGCGGTGTGATTACCTTTGGCAAATTGGACGCAGGTACGATCCGAAACGTCATCGCCGGTCAAGCCAGGATCGAAGGCACCATTCGCGGACTGACTCAAAAGATGATTGAACACATTGTTGATCGACTGAAGATGGTCGCCAATGGCATTGCAACCAGCTACGGTGCTGAAGTGGACATTCATTTTAACCAAGGCGGCTACTTACCGGTTGAAAATAACGATGAGTTGACCAAACGCTTCATTGAATTTGCCAAACAGGATCCGGAAACCGATTTTGTTGAAACTGAACCGGCAATGACCGGCGAGGATTTCGGTTACCTATTATCCAAGATTCCCGGAACCATGTTTTGGCTGGGGGTCGACGATGATTCACAGCTCCACTCGGCAACTTTGAACCCCAAAGAATCGTCAATTCCAAAGGGCATTAATTCGATTACCAGATTTTTTGAATACAGGATGAATAATTAAACTAACAAAAAAGAAAGTAGGGATTCTTATGATTAGTGCAGATATTATGACAGCGATTGTGACCCCATTTGGTGAAGACGGCAATATCAACTTTGATGGTTTGGAAAAATTAACCAACCATTTAATTGATACTGGCAGCCGTGGATTTGTCATCGGCGGAACGACTGGTGAAACACCAACTTTGAGTCATGATGAAAAGATTGAGCTTTACACCCGTTTCGCACAAATCGTTGCTGGCCGAGGCACCATTATTGCCGGTACCGGTAGCAACAACACTGCTGAAACGGTGCAGCTAACTGCTGAAGTTGGCAATATCCCCGGCATTGATTACGCGCTCGTGGTTGTGCCATACTATAACAAACCAAATCAACGCGGAATGGTTGCCCACTTCACCGCTGTCGCAGAACAATCACCAGTTCCGTTGATCATTTACAATATTCCTGGTCGAACCGGCGTCACCATGGCGAACGACACGGTGATTGAATTATCACACAACAGCAACATCGCTGGTGTTAAACAATGTACTTCATTGGAAGACTTGGAATATCTGGTTCAAAACACCCCTGATGATTTTAACGTCTACACCGGTGAAGATGCCCAGGCGTTGTCTGCCAAAGCAGTTGGTGCCAACGGTGTGATCTCAGTTACCAGCCATATCTATGGTCGAGAAATGCGGAAGATGTACGATGCTCTTGAATCGGGTGATGTTGAGACTGCTGGTGATATGATGCGTTTCTTAACACCTAAAGTTCAAGCATTGTTCATGTACCCATCACCATCATGTATCAAAGCTATTTTGAACGTTCAAGGCTTTGGTGCCGGTGACTGCCGTCTTCCAATTCTTTCGTTAAACGACGAAGAGAAAGCCACGTTGGCCGCAAAATTAGGGGTTAAACGCTTGGAAGACATTCCGGTGGACGGGACTGAAATGGCACACAGTTAATCCGCTTGATTTGGAATTCGATAAACATAGACAAGGGAGTTTTTCTCAATGATTAAAGTTTTAGTCGCTGGTTTTATGGGTTCAATGGGTCAAAAGACCGTTCAGATGGTCAATAAAAATAACGATTTTGAATTGGTTGGCGCCTACAACCCTGGAATTGACACGGTTCATCTCCAAGGGATGGGGATGGACGATCGGGTCAAATTGTTTGCAAACTTGGACGATATCGACACAGACGCCGACGTCTGGATTGATTTTACAGTCCCAGGTGCAGCGTTTGATAACGCCAAATTTGCGATTGAACACGGCATTCATCCAGTCATTGGCACATCGGGGATGACCGATGACCAGGTTGCCCAGCTGAGCAAGTTGGCAGAAGAAAAACAGGTTGGCGGCATTCTTGCTCCCAACTTTGGTATTTCAGCGGTCTTGTTAATGAAATTTGCCAAAGAAGCCGCTAAGTACATGCCAGGTGTTGAAATCATTGAAATGCACCACGACGACAAGCTGGATGCGCCTTCAGGGACCGCATTGGCAACCGCTAAAATGATTGCCGAAGTTCGTGGCAAGCAGGATGCTCCGACCACTGAGGAAACCTTAAAGGGTGTCCGTGGCGGTGATTACGATGGTATCAAAATTCATTCCGTGCGTCTGCCAGGGTATGTTGCCCATGAACAAGTCTTATTTGGCAGCAAAGGTGAAGCATTAACCATCAGGCAGGACTCGTTTGACCGCGGCTCATTTATGAGTGGGGTTGAACTGGCTGTACCGGCAGCTGCCAAAGCAACTCAATTGATCGTCGGCTTGGAAAACATTATGTAATTAAAATTCAGGAGGAAAATATGCCACAGTTAGACAGCAAACTTTCAGAAGTAGTAAATCAAAACGTGAACGCAGTTGGCCCTTCAGGGATTCGTGAATTTGACCAAGAGATTTCATCGATCCCCGGTATCGTTAAATTAACGATTGGTGAACCGGACTTTGATGTTCCGGAACATGCCAAGGAGGCTGCCATTAAGAGTATTGAGGAAAATAAATCTCACTATTCTGCTCAAAAGGGGATTGCCGAATTACGTGCTGGTATCAGCAATTATCTCAAACAACGGACGGGTGTTTACTATGATCCAGCATCCGAAATTATTGTCACCGTTGGGGCTACAGAGGCTATTTTTTCAGCGTTGACTTCAATTTTGAATCCTGGTGATAAAGTCATCGTGCCGACACCTGCATTTGCGCTGTATTTCCCAATCATCAAGGTGGCTGGGGCTGAGCTGATCACAATTGATACTTCTGACGATGGGTTTGTCTTAACTCCTGAGAAGCTGCAAAAAGTCCTTGATGAAAACGGGGACAGTGTTAAAGCAATTATTTTGAATTATCCTTCCAACCCAACTGGTGTTGAATATTCAGAGGCCCAACTTAAAGCCTTGGCTGATATTATTTCTCAACACAAGATGTATGTGTTGGCTGATGAAATTTATAGTGAATTGACTTATGGTGTGGAACATCATTCAATCGCTGCTATGATTCCAGGGCAAACCATTTTAATCAATGGTTTATCTAAATCCCACGCAATGACCGGGTATCGTATCGGATATATTGCCGCTCCCAAGGATTTTGTGACCAATGCTTCCAAGATGCACGCCTTCGTGGTGACTGCACCTTCCAACCCAGCCCAATACGCTGCTGCTGAAGCTTTGAATAATGGTCTTGATGATCCAATCCCAATGCGGGCTGCTTATCATAAACGTCGGGATTACATTGCGGATCGACTTGAGAAAATGGGGATGCACATTGTCATGCCTCAAGGCGCTTTTTACATTTTTGCCAAAATTCCTGATACAATAGACGAAACATCAGTCGAATTTGCGACTGAGTTGGCTAAGAATGCCAAAGTTGGTGTTACTCCAGGATCAGCATTTGGTCCCGGCGGTGAAGGTTGGATCCGGATGTCATACGCCGCTTCTGATGACGACATCAAGTTGGCAATGGATCGAATGAACAGTTATTTACTTGAATTAACGAAATAAAGAAAAGGGGATTCATTAGATGAAAGAGTTTAACGTCGCAATTTTAGGTGCTACGGGAGCTGTTGGAACCCGCATGATTCAACAATTAGAGCAATCAACCATTCCAGTTAAGAGTGTTAAATTGCTGGCCTCCTCACGTTCTGCAGGTAAAGTTCTGCAGTTCCGTGGTGAAGATATCACGGTTGAAGAAACCACCCCGGATTCATTCAACGGGATTGATTTGGTTCTGTCTTCAGCTGGTGGCTCAACTTCTAAGAAATTCCTGCCGGAAGCTGTTAAACGTGGCGCTGTCTGTGTCGATAACACCAGTGCTTTCCGGATGGAAAAAGAAGTTCCGTTGGTCATTCCTGAAGTTAACGAAAAGGCGCTTTACAATCATCGCGGCATTATCGCCAACCCTAACTGTTCAACGATTCAAATGGTGGTTTGTCTCGACCCTATTTATAGGAAGTACGGTTTGAAACAAGTCATTGTTTCAACTTACCAAGCTGTTTCTGGTGCTGGTCAATCAGCACTGAATGAGTTGATGGAAGAATCTCAACAAGTTTTGAATGGCGAACCAACTGATCCAAAGATCCTGCCTACCAAGGGTGACAAGAAACATTACCAAATGGCCTTTAACCTCTTACCGCAGATCGATGTTTTTGAATCCGACGGTTACTACACTCATGAAGAGTGGAAAATGATTCATGAAACCAAGAAGATTATGCTTGATGATATGGATGCCAAGGATATCAAAGTAACTGCAACTTGTGTCCGAGTACCAATTCGAATTGCCCATGGTGAGTCAGTCTACTTTGAAGTTGCTGACCAAACTGCGACTGCTGATCAAATCAAGGCTGTCTTGGATGGTGCAGATGGCGTTGTCTTACAAGACGACACTGCCCACCAAATTTATCCTCAATCAATTGAGGCTGAAGGCAAGCGTGACACCTTCGTCGGTCGTGTTCGTCCCGATTTCGAAAACGAAGGGGCATTCAACATGTGGGTTGTTTCCGATAACCTATTGAAGGGTGCTGCTTGGAACGCTGTCCAGATTGCGGAACGTTTGGTTGCCGATGATTTGGTTAGAGTGCCGGATGACCCGTACTTGGGATAGTGAGCGACTAGCATCAGTTGCGTCGGAGCTGTCCTAATCTACATGAAATAGAAATTTGATTCACACATAATTCAAAAATTAACAAAAGGCCGACCATTTTTCGAATTGGTCGGTCTTTTTTACATAAAAAAAGCAAAACCCAAGAATGAATTTTCAGGTTTCACCAATTGCTGCTGAGTTAGATTGAGTGACTTCCGGAGGTCAATGATTGCTGTGGCATAATCAAATTGCTGGTCATAGTAAGCATCTTCTTTTCCAAGCCGGGGCGTTCCTTCATAAATTTTTAATCAAATCATCAGTCTGGGTCATGATACTTTCTCCTTCTGGCGCGTGTTTTTTTTAGTTCAGATTGGGGCGTTTTCTGAGATCTTTACATAAAAACACCACAGTATTGACTATGGTGAGGATGAAGAGACAATTTATTTAATTACGATACACCAAGCCTTTCTTTCAAAGCATCGGTAAGCGTTGCAGAAAAGTTGATGTGGTGTTGGTTGCCCAGGTCATTAAGGTACTTAGGAATGGTAAGCGTCTTTTTAACACTTGCATTTTCTTCCCGTTCCCTAGCAATAGTCGTGTCCACTTCAATTGGAATAACCAATTGATTTTGACTATGGGGGATGTTTTGGGGATCAGAAAGGGTCGGCAAGGCATCATGATAATCTTGTACTGTGAGCAGATATCCCTCTAAAGCGTCATGGGCCATGTGAAGAGCATCAGACATATTATCACCAAAAGTTACTACATGGGGATCAAAATCGGGAAAGTTAACTTCAACTTGGTCGTCTGAATTCTTAGTGAATAACGCAAAATATAGGTACTTCATTGTAATTGCCTCCAGTTGTGATTCCACAGAAAGCGATAATAGGTGAGTTTAAGATCCGATTTTATTTTTCATCAATTATATGAAATTTCAAAAATTGGCGTTTTCATATTCCGGATGTTAATCACCACTTGAGATTTCAGTCAGATCATAAAAGTGGTGACCACCAACATTGTACGTTACCCAAGTTGCTAGTTGCCAATCTTCATCACCATAATGAGTGAGTTTATTTTGAGCGTTTAACTTTTTAATAGCCAGCCGATAATAATTTGAGGAAACCTTTTTATCTGGGAGCCCCTTGATTCCTTTCTTATAGTAAACGTATGATGTATTACCCTTAGTTTTGAATGTGTTGACTTTTTCTGTCGTTGTTGGCTGGATTGTCCAAATTGGATTATCAATAGCACGTGTCTGAGTCGATGATTCCTGGCTATTTTGAATCTTATAATGTTTCAGACGCGGTGTACTGTAGTATTGAATATACCCATCCAAAGTGATATAAAATATTGGCTTGTAATCACCCGATTTGTTGTTAGTATAGCCTTTGCCCAGTTGTAATGCTCGAGTTCTAACCGGCAATTTGAGCTTATACGGCGTGAAATACTGTGTTGTGTAATGCTTTGTATAGGGCACTGATTGAGAGGGCTGATAAATCCGTTGTTGTTTTTGGTAACTAATTGCACCACGGGTTAAGTAAGCCTGCGACTTGCCATTGGTTTGCTCAACTTTAAGGATGGTTCCTTTGGGGGTAATGACCTTTTGGCCTTTTCTGCCATTAACCTTAGTGTACTGGCCGGTAAAGAGTGGCCGCTTCACTTTTACATATTGAATGTTTGTGTTTGCACCCAAATCACTATATGCGTGGGTGGTGGTCGTTAATCCAATTAATGTAGCTGTACCAATGGCAGCTATGCCACCGATAATTTTTGAAAGATGTAATAAATTAATTTTCATGAGTTAGTTTCTCCATTTTAAAAATATTTTGAAATGTTGCTGTGGGACACCCGACCTATATTTAAATATATCGTATATCATGAAAGCAACTTAATTATTTAAGTCCGTTAGGTAAATCACTTGAATAACTTAATTCAATTATAACCGGAAGTTCTCTTTTCCGAAACAAATGGATTTCTCAAATCAAGCTTAATAAAGAACAATTTCTAAATTAACTGGTACGATAACTGCTTAAGGGTCGTGAATGATTCACATTCCGATCATAAGAAATTAGGAAAATAAGTGTCACTATCAAGAAGAATCCCCACACAATTAGGAAGGCTGGCCAGGCGACAACCCCGGTAAAAACATGACTGACAGCCATCCCGGCCTGCCAGTCAAATAAGAAATGCAGAATCACCGGCCAGACCAAAGTATTGGTTACCGCGCGAACGGACGCCAGAATGATGCCAAGAACAAATGCGTAAATGACTTACTGAATGGTTGGATCGAGTGGCTGTCCATTGATCAGATTTAATGGATGAAAGGCACCAAAGAAGAGCGCCGAAGAACAAGCAGTGAGCGTATATTTATAACCATTATTTTTAAACATAGTCAAAAGGCACTGAACAGTAAGCCGCGACAAATAAATTCCTCAAAAAAGCCTGCTGATAAAGACATCATGGTGTCTGAAATCAGCGTTTTGGCGTCTAAAACGGCAATGACATTATTAAGGACGTGGGCAAATATCAGGAATAAGACCAGTAACGCAATTATCCAGATGATTCCGATGACTTTTGTCGCTTTTTGATACTTGATGTGATAATCGCGAACTTTGGTTGATTTTAATATGTAGCCAATTAACGCAGCTGATATGATTGAATATAATAGCCCGACGCATGCTCTGACAGTTGGGGTAGTGCGCTTTAGAAAAATATCCAGTACTTCAAGAATTAAAATCAATCCCGCAGCAATGACAAATTGCATGGATGTCGATACGCGACTTTTTGGCATAAATGTCCTCCAAAATTTGAATGGTTTTATTGAAATACATGCATTTTTCTATGACAAACAAGTTTAATATAAACTTTGTCTATATTAAAATAAAAAAACACAATGCTTAAACCATTGAATTATCAGTTGCTCAGGCATACAATTAACTTGTAATTTGAATTTGGACCGGTCCAATAATCAAATTGGTGTCTGCTTACTGAAAATTCAGGAGGTTACGAATATGACAAACTTCGATTCTGACGAATATCTGCAACAAGTCAACCGCTATTGGAATGCCGCTAACTACTTATCAGTTGGTCAATTGTTCTTACGTGACAACCCATTACTCAAACGGGACTTGGTTGCCGACGATGTTAAGATCAAGCCAATCGGTCACTGGGGCACAATTGCTTCACAGAACTTTATGTATGCCCATTTAAACCGAGTGATCAAGAAATATAATTTGAACATGTTCTACATTGAAGGTTCCGGTCATGGTGGTCAGGTCATGGTATCCAACTCATACCTTGATGGCAGTTATAGTGAAATTTATCCAAAAATTGCTCAAAATGAAACTGGCCTTCAACGTTTGTTCAAACAATTCTCGTTCCCAGGTGGGGTTGCTTCACATGCTGCACCAGAAACGCCAGGCTCAATGCATGAAGGTGGCGAATTGGGCTATTCAATCGCTCATGGTACCGGTGCGATTCTTGACAATCCAGATGTGATTGCCGCAGTTGAAATTGGTGACGGTGAAGCTGAAACTGGTCCTTTAGCTGCTTCATGGTTCTCAAACAAATTTATCAATCCGATCCACGATGGCGCAATTCTGCCAATGCTGAATCTGAATGGTTTTAAGATTTCAAACCCAACCATCCTGTCACGCATGAGTGATGCCGATTTGACTAAGTACTTTGAAGGCATGGGCTGGAAACCATATTTTGTTGAAACCCAAGGCGATCCCGAAGACTATACTCGAGTTCACCACGATATGGCCAAGACAATGGATACCATCATTACCAAAATCAAGAGTATTCAAAAGAATGCACGTGATAACAACGATGATACGCTGCCACACTGGCCAATACTGGTTCTCCGCTCACCAAAGGGCTGGACAGGTCCTAAGTTTAACCTTGACGGCAATCCAATTGCCGGCTCATTCCGTGCTCACCAAGTGCCAATTCCTGTCAGTGCCGGTCAAATGGAACACAAGGATTTGCTGGTTAACTGGCTCAAATCATATCATCCAGAAGATTTGTTCAACGACAATGGTTCAATCAAAGCTGATATCAAGGCAATGGCACCAGAAGGCGATCAACGGATGGCAATGAACCCAATCGTCAACGGCGGCATCAACCCTAAGAAATTGGATATGCCTGATCCAGCTGACTTTGCCTTGAAGATTGACAAGCCTGGTGACAAAGAAGCCCAAGATACTGAAGTCTTGTCGAATTTCTACACTGAAATCATGAAACGCAATGCCAATTCATTTAGAGCGTTTGGCCCCGATGAAACCAAGTCCAACAAATTCTTCTCAATGTTGGATTATGGTAAGCGTCAATGGGAAGAACCAATTAAGACGCCAAATGATGAAAACATGGCACCAGAAGGCCGGGTCATTGACTCTCAACTTTCAGAACATCAAGCAGAAGGTTGGCTTGAAGGATACGTATTAAGCGGTCGTCACGGATTCTTTGCCTCATATGAAGCATTTACCCGAGTCATCGATTCAATGCTCACACAGCATTACAAATGGCTTAGAAAGGCCAATGAACAGTCATGGCGTCATGACTATCCTTCATTGAACATCATGAACGTTTCTCACGCCTTCCAGCAGGATCACAATGGTTATACTCACCAAGATCCAGGGATGCTCGGTCACTTGGCTGAAAAGGGTCATGAATTAGTAAATGAATACGTTCCTGCCGACGCCAACTCATTACTTGCAGTGATGAACACGGCTTTGCAGACCCGCGAAAAGATCAATTTGATTGTTGCCTCAAAGCACCCACGTCCACAATGGTTCTCAATGGATCAAGCCACTAAGCTGGTCAACGATGGACTAGGCATTATTCCTTGGGCTTCAAATGATCAAGGCGATCCAGACGTTATCTTTGCGACTGCCGGAACCGAAGCTACAATGGAAAGCTTAGCTGCGATTGACATGCTGCACGAATCATTCCCTGAACTCAAAGTGCGTTTCATCAATGTGATCGACATTTTGAGATTACGTCCAAGTAATGAAGATCAGGACAGCCGTGGTTTGACCCAGGATGAATTTGACAAATACTTCACCACTGACAAACCAGTTATCTTT
Source organism: Lentilactobacillus otakiensis DSM 19908 = JCM 15040 (assembly GCF_001434145.1). Classification (GTDB taxonomy): domain Bacteria; phylum Bacillota; class Bacilli; order Lactobacillales; family Lactobacillaceae; genus Lentilactobacillus; species Lentilactobacillus otakiensis. The sequence continues at coordinate 215,835 of NZ_AZED01000005.1, forward strand.
GCCTTCCACGGCTTTGAAAACACCTTCCGTGGGTTGGTATACAACCGTCATAATCACAATATCAGTTTCCACGGTTATCGTGAGAACGGTGATATTACCACGCCATTTGATATGCGAGTCTTGAACGAACTCGACCGTTACCACTTGGCCAAAGATGCAATTTCCAAGACTCAGTTTGCTTCCCAAGCTGATAAATTTGAAGCTAAAATGGATCAAATGCTTCAGAAGCATCATGATTACATCCGTCAATACGGAACAGATATTCCAGAAGTTCAAAACTGGAAATGGTCTGGTAATTTAACCAACAAACTTACCACTGAATAACACAACTTCTTCTTCGATTAAAAATAAGTTCATGACCCCTTTAGAAATAGAGGATCATGAACTTATTTTTTAATTTAATGTTATGATAAATTTAGTTGGACAATAAAAAAAGGTGATTAGATGAAACTTGAAGTTGAAATTAATGATGATTCAACCGTGATTACATTACCAGACGGCCAGGGTCGGCTGGTTGTGGCCAATCCTGATAAAGCGACCGATACCACGGTAAATTTGTATTTGAAAGATGGGAAATTGGCCGGTATTGATGATTCGTCAGCTGCCAAGGTGGCTGATGGTCTGATCCGGATTGAACCGGCTTGGGACCAGGAAGCTGACTATCTGGCCAAGAGCTTCTCTGAATACGCTGTTGAAAAGGGTGTTTTCAAAAAGGATCCCTTACCAGCTATCAAGATTCCTGGCAGTCAAAGAGCCACTATCGAAAAATTTCGGGATATGATCCTGACTGTTTTGAATGGACTCGGCTTTAGATCGCTCACCATACCCAAGAAGAAATTCAAAGGTAAGCCCCGTCATAAATTCACCAAACAGGTCAGTCAAATTCCATTCCACGTTGATCATGATGGCGCCAAAGCCACTGTTTACTGGCAGAAGCGCAACGAAATGTTGATCAAGGCAGGCGCTGTGATGAAGCCACAACCGGATTTGAACAAAGACGGCTCCATGGGATTTTCGGCCAAGTTTGCTCTCAAACTGCGCTCTGAACATACCGATAGTTTTCAGAATTTTGTGACCACCAAAGATATCGTCTTGAAGTCGGTCAATGAAGTTGGCCTCTTTTTGTACTTTGCCGGGACAAACAGCTGGCTGGTTTTGAAGGATGATGACGGCAAGTCGATTAATGAATGGACGGTTGTTAAAGAATAGGCTCGATCAGCAGCTGGTTTTTGCCGGCTGTTTTGTGTTGCAAAGATTAAATTATCTAGCCACGGTGATTTAACTACCAAATCTTGCTGATGATATATTATAATATTGTTAACAAGAATCTAATTTTCATAAAAAGAAAGGTGATACATGTAATGTCAGACAATACAAACGAGGTTCCTCCTGATCAAAAATTGTGGCAAAGTACCACGGAAGAGTTGGTTAAGAAGTATCAGACCAATGCGGAAGATGGTATCAGCGAACAAGAAGCAGCTAAACGGCTGACTCGAGATGGCTATAACGAATTAACCGCCAAGAAAAAGAGTAAGCTGCTCCAGTTCTTACTTCAATTTAACAACAGCATCATTTATATTTTGATTGCTGCGGCCGTCATTACGCTGATCATGCACCATTATTCAGATTCGGCGGTTATTGGGATCGTTATTATTGCCAACGCATTTATTGGATTCTTCCAAGAAATGCAGGCTGACAATGCTTTAAGTAGAATCCGAGAACTTCTGGTTAGTCAGAACTATGTTATTCGTGACGGTCACAAGATTGAAGTACCAGCGCGTGAGTTGGTTGTTGGTGATTTGGTTAACCTTGAAGCCGGGGATGCAGTTCCGGCGGATTTGAGATTAATTTCTGCAGATAATATGCGGGCGCAGGAATCAACGTTAACTGGTGAAAGTAACTCAGTTGAAAAAACCGAAGATCCAATCAATCAAGACAAATTACCATTAGCTGAACGTTCGAACATGGCATATGCTTCGACTGCCGTTACCCAGGGATCCGGTGTTGGAATTGTGATTGCAACCGGTCAGGCAACGCAAATTGGCCAGATTCAACAGAGTGTTGCCGAAGTTAAATCTCAAGTGACACCATTAATGAAGAACCTGAATAAGTTGGGTGTCAACTTATCAATCTTTATCGTTGCGATTGCCGTTCTGCTATTTGTGCTCGGTTTGTACACCAAAATTTACAGTTTGCCTACGCTAACCATTGCGATCATCACAATGGTCGTTGGTTCAATCCCTGAAGGACTACCAGCCTCCACATCGGTTGTGTTGGCACGAGGTGTCCAGGTGATGACCAAGAAGGGTGCAATCGTCAAGACTTTACCCGCCGTCGAAACCTTAGGTGCTGTGGATATCGTTGATACTGATAAGACGGGAACTTTGACCAAGAATGAAATGACCGTTACCGATGTGATTACTGATGAACATCACTACCATGTGACCGGAATTGGGTTTGTAGATGGCGATAAAGGCGTTGATGGTGACGTTATACTTGATGGTAAAAAATATGACTGGCAAAATGACCAACATTTCCGTGATTTAGTCGATATCGCCGGAACAACGACTGATGCCGAGTTGGTGCAAACTGACGGCAAATGGCAGTTAAACGGTGAGCCGACCGATGGTGCTTTGACGACCTTGTTTCATAAGCTGATTGGACGCGAACCAGAAGTCGAAGAAGTTGACACACTTCCATTTGATTCGGCGTACCGTTACAGTGCCCGTTTGATCAAAGAATCCGACCATAACGAATTAATGGTAAAAGGTGCGCCCGGAACCATCTTCGATATGGCTAAGAAAACTGATCCCAGCTTTGATGACAAGACCTGGTATAAGCGAGTTGCCGGGTTAACTGAACAAGGATTGCGGGTTGTTGCTTTGGGATACAAAGATGTCTCAGCCGACATAAGCGAGATTGATCAAGATAAGATTTATGATGGCATCAAGTTAAGTGGTGTCGTTGGAATTATCGACCCGCCTCGTGAGGAAGTTATTCCGTCTATTCACAGTCTGCGACGTGCGGGTGTTAAGGTTAATATGATCACAGGTGACCATCCGGATACCGCTGCGGCGATTGCTCGTAAACTGGATTTGGATGAAAGCATTCATGCCATCACCGGCCCTGAAGTCGACGAGATGTCTGACGAAGATTTGATAAAAAATATTGGTCGCTACAATGTCTTTGCCCGAACCACACCTGCCAACAAGTTGCGAATTGTGAAGGCTCAGCAGGCTAACAACAAGATCGTTGCCATGACTGGTGATGGGGTTAATGATGCGGCTGCGTTGAAGCAAGCCAATATCGGCATTGCCATGGGAATCAAGGGAACTGCCGTTGCCAAAGAAGCTGCGGATATGGTGCTGGTGAATGATAGTTTCACCACCATTGTTGAGGCGGTTGCGGAAGGCCGACATGTCTTTGATAATATTCAAAAGACAATTCGATTCCTCTTGCCAACCAGTTTTGCTGAAGGTCTGGTTGTTTTACTCAGTATGATTATGGGACAGGAGTTACCATTATTCCCAACCCAATTGCTGTGGATCAACACTGTTTCAGCCCTGACAATTCAGTTTGCCTTCATCTTCGAGCCGGCTGAAGAATCAATTATGATTCGTGGTCCAAGAAATGTCGCCAAGGGGATCTTAGGGAAGATGGATGTGTTTGAAATCGCCTACGTATCCGTCCTAATTTCCGCCTTGGGTATCTTCACCTTTGACCGATTTGTTGATTCCGGCGTGCTGACTGCCGTTTTAGGTAGTACCATGGCCGTCAACATCATTATCTTTGGTAAGATTTTTTACCTGTTCAATATTCGAAATTCGTATCCAATTATTTCCAAGCATTTCTTTGAGAACAAGATGGCGTTCATCATCATTGGAATCCTGTTGGCACTTCAAGCCGCAATGATTTACATTCCATTCATGCAGGATGTCTTCCACACTGGTACAATTAACTTTTACTATGGCTGGGTTGTTCCAACCATTGCTGGGTTTATCGTACTGGTGGTTACAGAGATTATCAAGCTTGGCCGGATTGAGTATCGGAAACGTAAGGGACAAGCCACTAAAATTAAAGAGTAATCAAAAATGAGACCTGGCAGTTGTTTGCCAGGTCTCATTTTTTATACATATTATCTAAATAGATTAATGATTACGATCAAAATTGGAATTGCGATTAATGAAATTAGCGCTGTCACCATGTACTTCATTTCATGCTTGCGGTAATAGTCCCAAGCGAAGTACAGGTATCCAACCAGCACGACAATTGCGAAGAAATAGGTTGATTCAATTGGTCGGCTAACGACTGATGTATAGTAAATCGACAGCGTAACCAAGCTCAGTAAGGGCAATAACCACATTGCCCGTTGATCATTGTTTTGATTCTTATTATTATCAGAATTCATTCAAATACCCCCAAAGTTATATTTTTTCTATAAATCAGTTATATCACTTTTAACAACAACGGTGTTGGATGAACACCATTGACTATTTCAAATCACCGGGTTTAACGGTTCGGCCCTGCATGATCGAAAGGGCCCAGGCGCCGAGGATAATGACCAGTGAGACTGCGAAAGCAATATGCATACCGAAAATAAAAACTTCAGGTTGTTTTGGCAAATAGTTGGTTACGTGGAAGCCAGCTTTAATACTCATCCCAATGAATAAAGTACTGGTTGAGAGTGCCGTTCCGGAAATCATTCCGACGTTTCGTGCTAAGGCGTTTAGACTCCCGGCACTTCCAAGTGAATCTTTTGGGACCACCGACATGACAATATCGCTATTTGGTGACTGGAACAAACCAGTGCCAAAGGCCATGATAATCGTGATGATGACATACACCCACATCGGACTGGTTAAGGTCAGGAAGTAGTACATCGCCTGAGCGACCGCGACAATCAGCAGGCCACCCGTCGCAATTCTGGCTGGTGAAAAATGATCGGCCAACCAGCCTCCAAATGGGCCCGCAAAGACCATGACGACTGGAAAGATGATTAGTAGCATACCTGCTTGACCAGCCGTTAGTTTCCGAGCGTCTTCAAGGTAGAAGGGCACAATGACCACGGTGAAGAAGTTCGATAAGAAGATGAGCACCGCAGCGCCGAGCCCATATGAAAAGGGCTTGATTTTAAATAATGAAAGGGGCATCAGCGGATTTTTGGCGCGCTTTTCAGTGTGGAAGAACCCCCAGAAGGTAACGATTCCCAACGCAAACAATGCAAGGGGAATCGGCTTGGTGTAACCAACTTCTTGGCCAATGAAGACACCGAGGAATAGACCGATGATCATCAGTGAAAAGTTGATAAATCCCAGCCAGTCGATGGTTCCAGGGACTGTTTGATAAGCTTTGGGCATCACAATCGCTCCCAAAGCAACCGCAATGATGCCAATCGGCAGGTTGACCCAGAAAATGTAGCCCCAAGATAACTGAGACAGAATTAAACCGCCGAGCCCTGGTCCGGCAATCGCACCTAAGGCCACAAATGTGCCGACAAACCCCATCGCTCGGCCACGTTCTTTAATCCCAAAAGTCGAAGTTGTAATGCCGTAAGTGTTGGAAAGGGTCATTGCAGCCCCGGTTCCCTGGATAAATCGGCCAACCAACAGGAATGGGAAGTTAATTTGTAGGCCAGATAAGAATGATCCCAGCAAAAAGACCACCGTCCCGATTCGGAAGACTTTAATCTTACCGTAAATGTCACCTAATTTCCCGAAAAATAGCAATAACGCCGTCAGCACAATCAGGTAGGAGTACACAACCCATTCAATCTGGTTCATGGGCACGTGCAGCTGCTTTGCCATGATTGGCATCGCAATGTTCACAATACTGGAGTCCAGGTTCGACATGAAGGCAAACATGCCGATAGAAACCAGGATCCACCAACCATTCTTTTGGGTGGTCGATTGTGCAGGTGTGTTGTTCATTTGAATTACCTTCCCTCCGAATTTGCGTTAATTTTAAACAGGTCTATTATGACGCAAAGCTTCGGGAAATTGGTGGAAAAAGCTTGTGAGAGTGGGACGAGAGGCGCTTTAATCCCAGAATTTAAGAGGGATCAGCCGATTGTTGCACGTTTTTGCTGAATAACAAGGGAGCACAAAAAGTGGCTGGAATAGAAGGTTTTACGCTTTTATCCCAGCCTCGTTTTTAGTTTTGGTTGGTGGGTCGAGTGTTGTTTGGTAGAAATTTTTTAGTCGTAAGCGGCACGTTTGTTATGATATTTAGAGCTCCCTTCGGCCTTTAAAATGCGCTCCGACGACCCTGGTCGCTACACATAAGCAGAAAATGGCTATCAATGAACAAAGACCGTTCATTAATAGCCATTTTCCACTTATGCACCGCGACCACCCAGGTCTCGTCACACTCTAATCTGTTCTCCACTTCTCAAAAAAGTCGGTGTGCTTGCCCAGGTACTCAATGGCCTCTTGAGCTAACTGGTCGCCTTGTTTTTCGGCCTCTTCTGCATCCAAGTTTAAGGAATCGCGTAAGTAGCCTCTACCGATGTTGATGAACTTGTTTTTTCTTCCAAATCCTTGATCGTGGAACAGGTCGTCCCACTTTGTGATGTCATCTTTTGCTGTGTTATATACTAACTGGGAAAGATTTTCATTTGGATCTAATAGTGTTGCTGCGTATGTGACGATGAATTCGTCCATATCAATAATGATTTCTTGTCGCATGTTTTTCTTTGCCATTATTTTCACCTCGTAATAAGTTTAATGCATTTTGTGTATAAAGACCAATTAAGAATGATTAACAAATATTAATGGTGCATCTTGAATTCCAAATACAAATCGTTATATTCCTGAACCTTTTGCGGGCTGAGGTTGCTATAAACCTGCAGGCGGTCGATCACCTTTTGGTCCGGATAGAATTGTTTGTCATCCCGGATATTCTTAGGAAGCAATTTGTATGCTGTTGTATTCGGAGTTGAGTAACCGATATACTCGGCATTTTGAGCGGCATTTTCAGGTTTGCTCATGAAATTCAGGAAGGCATAAATTGCTTTAAAATGTTTGGCAGTTTTTGGAATAACCAGATTATCGAACCACATGTTACTGCCTTCAGTCGGAACCACATAATGCAAATGTGAATTCTGCGACATCATTTCTGATGCCTCACCGGACCAGTCAACTGCTACCGGGGCTTCACCTTCGGCCATGTACATCTTGATTTCATCAGCAACCACCGCTTTGACGTTTGGTGACAGTTGATTGAGCTTGTCTTTGGCTTTGATCAACTCAGCTGAATTGGTGGTGTTCACTGATTTGCCCATTGAAATCAGCGAGAAGCCCATGATATCACGGGCTGAATCGATCAACATAATATCATTCCGATATTTCGTACTCCAAAGCTGGTTCCAATGCTCCAACGAACCGGGTTTGATGGATTGATCATTGTAAATAATTCCCAAGGTTCCCCAGAAATAGGGGATTGAATATTTGTTGCCCCGATCAAACGATTTGTTCATGAAAGATGAGCCGTAATTGTTCATGCCGGTCAGCCGTGATTTATCCAGCGGGATCAGCATGTGATCTGTCTTCATTTTTTCAACCATGTATTCACTTGGGACGGTCAGGTCATAACTGGTACCGCCCTGCTTAATTTTGGTATACATGGCTTCGTTACTATCGAAAGTTTCCACATTAACGTGGTAGCCGGTTTCCTTCTGGAATTTGGTGAGAAGGGCTGGATCAATATAATCCCCCCAATTGTAGAGGTTGAGAACTTTGTTGCCGGTGTCGCCTGTGGATTTGGTCAACTGATTACTGCCATATGCCAGGCCGCCGCAAAGAGCCAGAATTGCGATGAATGCTGCGAGAAATTTTTTCATCGATCAGTCACCTCCACAATGCTCTTCTTAGCGCCATTGCCGGTGTTGTGGGTTTCAATCAAGTAATATACACCAACTAAAATCAGCGAGAAGATGAACATAATGCCGGCCAACGCATTGATTTCCAGGCTGATACCTTGGCGAGCCCGTGAGTAAATTTCAACTGACAAGGTGGTAAAGCCGTTACCAGTTACGAAGAAGGTCACTGCAAAATCATCTAGCGAATAGGTAATCGCCATGAAGAAGCCGGCGATGATCCCCGGTTGAATGTAGGGCAGGACAATTTTGCTTAAGATCTGGGATGGACTTGCCCCTAAATCCATGGCAGCGTTGGTCATGGATGGACTCATTTCATCTAGTCGTGGCAATACTAACAGCAAGACGATTGGAATTTCAAATGCAATATGACTTAGCAACACTGACCAAAATCCTAGTGGCAGCTTCAATGCCGTAAAAAAGATCAGAAAGCTGGCACCAATGATAACATCCGGTGACACTAGCAGGATGCTGTTGAGTGACAGTAGGGTTTCCCGTTCGTGCCGACGTTTGGCGTTGTGAACAGCCAGGGCACCCATAGTTCCGATAATCGTTGAGCAGACGGATGAAAGCAGGGCAATCAAAATCGTGTTAAGGAAGATTGCCAGCATTCGTTTATCAGCGAAGAGTTCGCCGTAATGTTTCAGCGAGAATCCTTGAAAATTGGTCATCGTCGTCCCTTTACTGAATGAGTACAGGATGAGGTAAACGATGGGAATATACAAAAGTAAAAAGACAATTGTGATATAAATTTTACCGGTTCTGGAGGCTTTATCTTCCACTATGCCCGCCTCCTTTTACGTTTCGTATTCGTCAGCAGCATGACAATCACCATCGAGATAATCAAGACGACCCCAATCGTTGAGCCCATTCCCCAGTTCATGGTTGTGAGGAAATGTTCCTCAACGGCAGTCCCTAAAGTGATCACCTTATTACCACCGATCAGGCGTGAAAGCATGAAGAGTGATAATGAAGGGATGAAAACGATTTGAATGCCGGATTTAATTCCGGGCAGGGTCATCGGAATGATCACTTTGGTCAAAGTTTGCCATTTGGTTGCACCCAAATCCCGACTTGCCCGAATGTATGAATTGCTGATATCGGTTAATGAATTATAAATGGGCAGAATCATAAACGGAATTTGAATGTAGGCGGCAACCAGGATAAAGCTGGCGTCCGTGAATAGCATGTGCTGAATCGGAAGACCGAAGAATTGGAACAGTTCGTTGACCAAACCGTCGTGACTTAACAGGCCGATAAAGGCATAAGCTTTCAGCAGTAAATTAATCCAAGTTGGTAGAATGACCAGCAGGATCCACAAATCGCGGTGCTTGAGTTTACTGATAACTAATGCCATCGGATAACTGATCAAGATCGCAAACAAGGTGATTAAAAATGCGTACAACACCGAGTTGGCGGTCATCGTCAAATAAGTACCGGAAGTGAAGAATTCCTGGTAGTTAGCCAAGGTGAAATTGTGATGAATATCAAAAAATGAATAGTAGAAGATTAACGCCACTGGCGCAATGACAAACATCGCTAACCAGAGCACATAGGGGGTGAAAAATAATCCACGAAAGTTTTTCTTCATTTCTCAGCCCCCTAATCTTCGTAACTTTCAAGCCGGTGATTGAACTTGGCTTCAGTTTCGTTATAACGCATGATATGCATGTCATCAGGGCCAAATGTCAGTCCGACAATCGCATCATCTGTGCTGGCGTTAGTTGAATGAATCAGCCATTCGTTGCCGGCTTTGTCATAGGCGAGAATTTCATAGTAATCGCCACGGAACAACTGGGTGTCAACTTTCACCTGGAGCTTGCCTTTTTCCGGAGTGGTAATCACCAAATCTTCGGGGCGAATCACCACTTCGACAGGTTCGTTGGGCCGCATGCCGGCATCAGAACATTCGAATTGGTGACCCAGAAAGGCAACTTGGTAATCAGCAACCATTTTTCCTTGGACAATGTTGCTTTCCCCAATAAAATCAGCGACGAAGTGGTTGATTGGTTCATCATAAATGTCCACCGGTGAGCCTTTTTGAAGGATTTCACCTTTGTTCATGACAAAAATTTCATCACTCATTGCCAAGGCTTCTTCCTGGTCATGAGTCACGAATAAAAAGGTGATGCCCAAGTTTTGCTGGAGCTCACGTAATTCATACTGCATATCCTTGCGTAATTTGGCGTCTAAGGCCGACAATGGTTCGTCGAGCAACAATACCTTGGGCCGGTTGACAATCGCTCTGGCAATCGCAATTCGCTGTTGTTGGCCACCGGAGAGCTCGCTAATTTCCCGGTTGGCGTATTGTTCCAGCTGAACCATTTTCAAGGCATCGTGAACGCGAGTCTGGATTTCATCTTTCTTGGCATTGTGAACGACAAGCCCAAAAGCAACATTATCAAAGACGTTCATGTTTGGGAAGAGTGCGTAATCTTGGAAGACGGTGTTTAATTGGCGCTTGTTGGCGGGGATGTCATTGATCTTCTTGCCGTCAAACAGGACTTGGCCGGAAGTCACCTCGGTAAAACCGGCGATTGATTGAAGAATCGTCGTTTTCCCACAGCCGGAGGGGCCAAGGAGGGTATAGAATTCACCTTCCTGTAATTTGAAACTGATATTTTTAAGAGCGGTAAAGCCGTCGTCGTACTTTTTGTAGACGTTTTTTAATTCAACAATGGTTTTGCTCAACGGTCTTCCTCCTAATATGATTGAATACGATAATTATAACGATTGGATACACCGCGCTACAAGCAAATTGACTAGACACTATTTGATTAATGACGAGAAGACCGGTGTCCGGAGCTGCCATTCATTTTGTGGACGTGGCGTTTAAATTTCGGCAGGGATTCGTCACCAACAAATTTGAAATTCTTCATTTTACCGTTAAACGGATTGCCAGCCATTCGAACTTTGAGCCAGCGTTCCATGACCGCAATCATTGAGTTGATTGATTCAACTCGAGCCGGGACATTTTCCTGTTTGGCAGCTGCCATGATGTCGGTCTTCAAACGGTTGACTAAATTCTGATGGTAGGTAACGAGCTCTTGGGTAATTGGGGCGTCCTTATATTTATTGAACAATTTTTCGATTTGTCGCATGGCATCTTTAGAATCTTGCGGCGTATAGTAACGGTCGGAATTTGGCATATCTGGCACTTCTTTCTTGATTGTAAGTTTACAAGTTCCATTTTACGGTACAATGGTATAGATTAACAGGTTGATGGAGGATGAAATTAATGAAAACAATTCTTGCAATTCATACAGGCGGCACAATCTCAATGTCACAAAATGAGAAGGGTGAAGTCGTCCCAAATGACGAAAACCCAATCGCCGAAGAACAGGTGATTTTAAAAGGCCAAATTAACTTAATAACGGATGAAATGTTCAATTTGCCATCACCTCATGTAACACCGGAAGTGATGTTAAAAATCAAGCAGCGGATCATGAAAGCCATTGACGAAGGAGTCGACGGCGTGGTCATTACCCACGGAACCGACACACTGGAGGAAACGGCTTATTTCTTAGATTTGACGTTGCCAAATACAATCCCGGTTGTGGTAACTGGGGCAATGCGATCATCAAATGAAATCGGCTCAGATGGTTTGTACAACTTTAGAAATGCCATTATGGTGGCTGCTACCGACGAGTCATACGGTAAAGGTGTCGTGGTTGTCATGAATGATGAAATTCACACGGCTCGATATGTCACGAAAACCCATACAACCAACGTGGCAACGTTTAGAACACCAACTTTTGGACCAATTGGAATTGTAACGCAAAACAAGGCAAAATACTTCCAGGAATTAATTCAAACGGAAGTCTGCGACATTAATCAAGTGGTCGAAGGCGTCTATTTGATCAAAGCATATGCGGGAATGGACGGCACCCTGTTTGATGCGATCAATAAAGAAAATACCAAGGGCTTAGTTCTGGAAGGCCTGGGAGCAGGAAATGTGCCACCACAGACATTACCGGCAATCCAACGATTGTTGGACAATCAGATCCCAATCGTGCTGGTTTCAAGATGTTATAACGGAGTTGCCCAAGATATTTACGATTATGAGGGTGGCGGCATCCAATTAAGAAAAATGGGAACGATTCTCTGCCAAGGATTGAATGGGCAGAAGGCAAGAATCAAGCTTTTAGTCGGATTGAGTGATAATATGCATGGAGATGAGTTGCGGGAGTTTATGGGGAATGCAATTTCATAGAGTGCGACGAGCAACGGTTGAGGCGGTTTCTAAGGGTACTTTGATTGAAACCCTGGTTTTAGGGCTTTAATCGAAGTGCACTTAGAAGTTAGCCTCAGTTGCGTCGGAGCACGTTTCCACTAGAGAAAAGCAAACCCGGAAAAGCAACATCCAACCAAAACAAATACCACAAACCAACACCACCAAACCAAAGAAAGAAGTGACACCTTGAAAACCCTATACGACAAACTGCGCACAGCCCAAATCGATGAGCAGTTGATTAATGCGTTTCAAAATGATTCCGACATCGTTTACACCGGTGTCATCCAATTTTTAAGCAGTCGAGACTTCATCATGCTGACCTACAACGATTATGGGATTCAGGATGGGGAAGTTTATTTGAAGATTTCATCTGTTAAATCAATCGATACAGATAGTTATGATCTGGCGAATATGCAGGATCGAATTGAGTTTGATGAGAAACATCATTCAAATTCTCAGCCGGCATTTGATTTGCCAATTAAGATGAGCGATTCTTTATCTGACCGAGTGATTCATACCTTGCATGATGAGCAAAAGGTTGGCCTGATCATTACGGAACAGAGTGGCAAGCTGAAATACAATGAAGGCTTGATCTCAGAGCTCCAAGACGATGGACTGACTTTCACCAATATTAATAAATTCGATTTTTCGAAGCGGCCAGTTTTCAACATTAAATTTGACGACATTCGTGGCATCGAATTTGGCGGGACTGAACTGCAACTGCTTCAAAACGTATTGGACATGGTCAAACCAGAGAATCATGTAGAAAATGTCATCATTTCAGATTCATCTACCTTCCATGATGAGATTGAGAAGCTACGCGATAGTAGTGATTGGGTTGTGATTGATACCAATGACGATCGCAAATATTTTTATGTTGGTAAGATTATTTCCAGCAACCTCAAGGAATTTGTCATGATGGTCGTGGATATGAACGGCCGATTTGGCGGATACGTCTGGATTCGTTATGATGATATTGGTAGAATTATTACAGATTCTGATTACTTACGAGTGATCGATAAATTTGTGACAGAAAACAAGCATAACAAGCAGTTTGCCTTACCGGTCCTGAATTCTGACCGCGCATTTGATAACGCTGACAATATTTTGGTTCATATTATTACCCAGTCGATTCAGTATCAAAAGGTGATTCGCTTTGAAACGGCCGATGAAGACAACTTTGCCGGATACCCAACTTCAATTAATTTGGAGACAGGGGTGTTGACAGTTGAGCTGCTCGACGTTGACGATGATGGCGACTTGCCGACAAGACAGATTGGCATCGAAAATATTCGGGAAATGGCCTTTGATTATTTCAAAGCCTTCCTGACAGAAAACGAAATTGATTAGGGGGATGCACTGTGGCAAAAAAGAAGGGCTTTAAATTTCCAAAGTGGCTGACCAATACATTGCAGATGACCGTGATGGTCGCAATCCTGATGGCACTTTATAATTTTCTTGGCCCAATGGTTTTTAAAAATGGCAACTATTTTCCTTGGTGGACATATCCATACTCACTTGTCGGCGCGCTGTTTTTAATTGGTGGCTGGAACTTTCTTTCTCATCGGATGAACATTATGCATAACCAAATTGTGGCCGAAGACAAAGCCAAAAAAGAACGCGAAGAACAAATTCGTCAGGCTGGTGCAGCTAAAGAACAGGCGGAAGCCGAGAAGCGCCGTCAACGAAATGCCAACCGCAACAAAGGTCAGCAGCAATCGAGGTAAGCAGAATGGCAGAGCAAAAGTTTTCATTTTGTCCGTATTGTGGTGCGAAGTTGAAACCTGAAGACGTTGTGTGCCCGAGCTGCGGCAAGAAATTGCCGATAAATGATGACCACAGCCAAAACGCCAATTCTTGGTGGACAGGGTTGAGCAAGTTGTTTGGCAATCCCTATAAAGAGGGGATGAGCCGTTATGAGGCGGAGAAAAAATCACAGGATCATGAGCATAAAAAATAGGATTGAAGCCTTTGTGGGCTTCGATCCTATTTTTTTCGTGCTCTTTTTGTGGTGTTTGTTTGTGGTTTTGGTTTTCGGTAGAGGTTGTTGTGTGGTTGCTTTTTCTCTAGCCGAAACGTGCTCCCTGGGGCAGCAACCTGCATCTAAGGTGCTTCGGACGAAAATCAAACTCGATTTCCGCCCAAAGCACCTTAGACACTGGTTGCTAACCGCCCCAGTCCGCACTCTATCTCACAAACTGCTCAATCGTCCGCTTCTCATCAGGAGTAGGGTCCGATTCCATTGATTTTATGTTGTGGAGGCGTTCAACTGATATGTGCAGGTTAAATGCTAACGCTGTATCCGGCATATCGTTCTTCTTTTGATAATTGATAATTTCTTCTGCTAAGGTACTAAATTTTTCTGCCATCATAATTCTCCTCCATCAAAATTCATGATCCAACTTGTTCTATAAATCCATTATACCAATAATTGAAATTTTGACACATTTTAACGATGTTTAAGGCCATATTCCATTAATGCCATGGCGACTGCTGCGATAATCAGCGCTACCCACCATTTGTTGGTTTGGGTATAAAAATAATAAAAAAGTCCCAGTCCAACAATCAGCTGGCCGGAATATCGTTCCCACCGATTGGGGAGAGACAGGAATGCCAGGCCGATCGCTAAAATAATGGATCCGATTAGGACGACTTGAGCGCTGTCCAGCGAGCCAAACTGGGTGACGAGCCCATAAATATCAACAATTATTCCAACTACTAACGCAAAAATACCGAACGCAAACGCAAATTGATTTGCCCGCATAAAAAACGCCTTCTTCCAATAATTCTTTCTCTAACTTAATTATAAGTCAAAAAACAAAATGTTGGAATATCGGCGTTTAGTATCTGTTAGTATCTGATAAAGAATAGTAAAACCTGCACGATGGCAAAGAGGACGATGAACAGTGTCCAGTCCAATGCGGTGATCCGAATCACCTTATAGTGGGTTCGTTCATAGTCTTCCACAAATCCGTGTGAGGTCATAGCCTCAGCCAAGTTTTGCGACCACTGAATTGATGACAGAATGGATTTGAAATACAACTTCGGCGACCAGAAATGCAAGGCTTCACCACGCATCAATGCCGAAGTTTTGATGATTTGAATTTCTTCGACAATCTTTGGCATTAAGTTAAATGCCGCCAGGACACCATAAGCGAATTTGGAAGGCAAATGGAAATCCTGTTCCAGTGTCAACGATAGGTCGGTGATGCTGCTGGTTAACGTGAATGTTGCGCCCAAAAAGACGTAGGCGTAAATCCGAGTGAATAGGATCCAAGCAAAGTGAATCCCAGCGCTACCATACAGCCATTGTGACACGAATAATCCAACGGCTGGGAACAGCGGCCAAAAGATGATTCCAAACAACGCCTTCATGCTGACGTGTTGCGTCAAAATATATGCGAAGCTGACAACAATGAGAATCACGTTGACGGTCAAACTTTGGGTAAATGAAATCTCCAAAGCAATGAGCATGACTAGTAATAATTTCATTCCAGGATTCATTTGATAACCTCCTGGTAAGTCAGATTTTGATTTTCAAAGGCGGCGTGATAATCAATCAAGGTGTCCAAGCCAGAGAGTTGATGAGAAATAATAATCTGAGTCTGGTGGAAGTCTTTTTTAGCGCGGTTCAAGAAACCAACGACGACTTCCAACGAGTGATAATCAAGCCCCTTGAAGGGTTCATCCATCAACAGAACTGGTGGATTCATGATCAACATTTCGATAATCTGCAGCTTCTTTTTCTGCCCTTCACTCAACGAGTAGACGATCCGTTCATCACGGCCAGCCATGTCCAATTGTGCAAGCATGTCATCGACATCGGTTTGGGTGTAGGCCTTGTTGGTGCGGTTGGCCAACGACAAGTCGAGTTCTTCTTTGACGGTGATGTTTAAAAATTGATTTTCGGCATCTTGGAAGAGCAAGGTCACATTCTTGGCGTATGGCAGTGGGCGGATTTTCTTAATATCTTTACCATCAAAGACAATGGTGCCTTCATACGGCAGTAATTTGGTCAACGCATTGAACATGGTCGACTTACCAATCCCGTTGGCACCGGTAATCAAGGTTGTCTTCTGCTTGTAGAAGTCGAAGTGCCCCAATTTCAGCAATAATGAGTCATGTGGATCCAATTTGAAATCACTCAACTGGATAATTGAATGATCGTCACCGGTTGGAATTTCAACTTTCTTGTTAATGGTCTGCGTTGATTCAAAGTTCTTGAAGAAGTGTTCAGCTTGCTCGTCATCCAACAGACTGATCTGATGGGTATCTGGATCCAAGTAGTAGAATTCATCCACTAAATCCCGGTAGCTGGTCAAATCATGGTCGGCCAAAATGATGGTCTTACCATGCTTTTCCTGCAGGAGCTTCAGTTTGTTAATCAAATCCAGTCGGGATCCCGGATCAATGCTGGCAAACGGTTCATCCAACACGATGACCTGCGGATCCATGGCAACGATACAAGCTAAAGCCACCCGCTGTTTTTCGCCACCTGACAAGGTGTTAATGACCCGTGAGCGCAGTTGTTTGATGCCACAAAATTCCAATGCGTGGGTAATGATATCGTCCATTTTGTCAGGGACAATCCGTAAGTTTTCCAGGACAAAGGTCATTTCGTGGATGACGGTGTCCATGGCAAACTGCTGATTAGGATTCTGGAACATCATCGCAACGGACTGGCTGACTTTTTCCTTCGGAATGTCTTTGATGTTGGTGTCACCAAATTTGATGTCACCGACCGCATCGATCCCGCTAAAATGTGGGTACAGTCCGGCGATAAAATACAGCAGTGTTGATTTACCGCTGCCGGACGGACCTGACAGCAGTGAGAAGTGATGATCTTTGAATGTGATATTAATATCGTTCAATACCTTAACATCACTCTCCGGATAGTGGAAAGTGAAGTGATTAATCGAAACATCAGTCATTATCGAAGCCCCTATAATTACAAGTTAATTGCTTTACTACGATCCAATAATTTAACAATCATCTTAGTCAAGACACCGGCGAAGATGAAAGTGGAAATATAACGGGTGACAAATAACCCTAAGAGTAATGGCAAACCGAATTTGTCATAACCATTTCGGATCATGTCCCAGGCAAATGTGACCACAACAGTTGTGAAAATTGAGGCGTTTAGGCCAAACCAGTCATAACGTTTGTATGCGGTCAAAGTGAAACCAAGTTCAGAAGCAATCCCTTGAACCAAGCCTGAGATAAAGGCACCTGCGCCCCATTGACCACCAAGAAAGACTTCGACGGCAGCGCCTAAGAATTCACCAAGGAATGCCGAACCGAATGTCCGAATAATAAATCCTGTCAGTGGGCCGGCCATGCACCAAAGACCCATCAACAGGTCATTGGCGAATGGTGCCATTCCAAATGGGGTAAGAGCAACGGTCAAACCGGTGTACAGGAAACCGGCTCCCCAAAAAATAATACCGGTAAAAATAGCGATTAATGCAATTAAAATAATGTTTCTAAGCGTCCATTGGCTTTGCTTTTTGCCGCCGGTTGCCTGACTCTTGTTATCCATAACAAGACCTCCAAATATGATTTTGATCAAATCAATCACGGAAGGTCTTATAGCTGAGCACACAAAGAGGCCAGGCACAAAACTGGTTGTTTTGCCCTGGCCTCAGAAATTCATCTAATTGCAATTTATCCATCTAAATACAACGGAGCATGCTCCCTTCGCTGGTATTGTCCAGATCAGGTTCGATGGGTTTTTCTCAGCCAATAAGGCACCCCAGATAGTTGTATGATCAAATTTAGTATACAAGATATAAAATTAATTTACAAACGAAACTAATCCCTTAAAATAAGAGTGTAACCAATTTAACGAAATTTGAATGACGAGGAGGAGCAATTGTGGTGAAAGTGATTGCAAGCGACATGGACGGAACGTTTTTGAATGATCAGGGGACTTTTGATGAGGAACAATTCCAAAAGCAGCTTGATCAGTTGGGTGAGAAGGGGATGCACTTCATCTCCGCCAGCAGTAACCAGTATCAGCATCTGCTGGGATTGTTCAAGAATGTCCACGGCCCAATTTCATACGTTTGTAACAACGGTGCCTTGGTCATCGATGAGCGCGGCGTGATTGTTCATGAAGAAATTATTGATCATTTAATCTTGAAGAAAGCTTTGGATTGGATTTTGAGTACCCCAAGTTTTGCCGGTGCCGAAGTGATTTTGGTCGGCAGAAATGGGACTTACTGCAATTTACCTGAGGATGCTGATCGATTCCAGGCATCTAAATATTTTTACGAAGACATGCAGTCAATGGCTGACTTGCGCTTGGTCTTTGATTCAATTTATAAGCTGGATATCACTTGGGAAGAAGGCGGCGTACTCAAACGGCAGGATGAATTTAATCATAAGTTCAGCGGCCAATTGAACGCGATTTCTTCCGGGATGAATGGTCTTGACGTAATGGTCGATGGGACTGACAAATTAACCGGCATTCAAATGCTGCTGCAGTCCTGGAATTTGAGGCTAGACGATGTGGCTGCCTTTGGTGACAACGGCAACGACTTCGAAATGGTCAATGCAGCCGGCGAAGGCTATGCGATGAAGAATTCCGCGGCTGATTTACTTCAAAAAGTTGAGAAGGTTACCGAAGAATCCAATAACGACCAAGGTGTCCAACACAAAATCGATGAATATTTAGGCTAGAAATCGGCTGGTGTTTGGATACAAAGCCACGAGGTCCGCTAATGAAAAACTGAGAACCTGATCTGAATCGTGATATCTGAAGTAATAGGTTTGATCGGTTGAGTCCAATACCGAAATGTAGTGGGTGTAGTTGAAGTTGGGATGGTCGTCCATTGATGGCTTGTAGGGGATGGCGACTTCATCCAAGACATTGAAAAGACGGTTGCGGGCTTCAAACTGGGTTCGACTGGCTTGAACGCCGAGCTTGTTCACTGCGGCGACCAAGAATCTGGTCGTCGGTGTGTTGGTGGCTTTCGGTAAGTCTTGGCTCATGATCAGTTGTTGGGCCTTTGGGGTTAACGCCTGCTCATTATCAACGCCGAGCTTTTTCTCCAGTCTGGCCATGTGTTCCGGATAAGTTGGTGAATTGGTCATGACACCAATCGAGTTGTCGATGATTTCCAAGCCGTTGACGGTTGGCTCAAGGATGAGTGTTTGCCCCGATTTGTCAGTGAGAATCCAATGAAATGAGAAGACTTCGCGGCCGGCCATCCAGTATTTGCCAATCAAGGCAATGTTGTCGAGGTCAGTTTTGACCTCTTCGAGAGAGGCGTGCTCACCAAGGACCCATGGCAGAAAATCTTGTGGGGTCAGGTTCAGCTTGCCGTCGACTTCTTTATCTAAGTAGTGGGCTTTGAGGGGAAACATTAACTCCGCACAGCTGAGGCCCTGAGTATTAACGCCGTCGGCCACTAAAATATTGTCATTTTCTTCGGTGCGGCCACCGCCAATGTATGGGTATTTGATGGGCCGCTTGCCGGATAAAGCGGTTTCATAATTGGGCTGATTAATGAGAACTGGTTTCCAAGCCGCCTTGACCGGAAAGTCCATGGTTCGGGCAAGTAGGACGTGTTCATTTAACGTTTGTAATGTGAGACTGGTGCACATATTGGTCACCTCGTTGGCTGATTTTAGTTAGTACAATATACGTCAAATATAACACGAAATAAGAACGGGGCTATGACAGATTGTTTGTGGCTGATTACACTAAACGTGCTCGCAGGAGCAATAATCTGCACATAAGCCTACCACAATCAAAATCAAACTCGATTTTGATTGCGGTAAGCTTATGCTCCAATTATTCCCGCTCCTGCTCGCACTCTCTAATTATTTAGTGTAAACTTAATCTTAATAAGAAGAAAAAAGGGGAATGATTATGAAATCCGCCTGGAATTTAGTTGGGATGGCTTTGTGGCTGCTCCTAATCATCTATTTTGCATATATTATTCACGATATGCGAGCCCGTCGCTTGCGCTTGATCGTGACTGAAAAGAAGAGTTTTACCTGGCATAACTTTTGGATTTCATTTGGCGAACTGGTCGTATTTTTGCTGTTCTTGTGGGGAATGGCGTATTCGACATTTTTCCTGGATGTCAAAAAGATGGACCAGAGCCGAATCACAACCAGTTATGCTTATAAACCATTGATTATCCGTTATCGGGCAGACCAGTCCGACTATGTCATGGTAAGAACTGGCAACGGCCGAAAACCAATCCAGAATTACACATATTATGTTGACGGCGGTAAATACTTAGTTAATAGCACCAACGCGACGATTGTGTATGGCAAGAGTAATTTGAATGTTCAAGCTGAAACATACAAATGGAACAAGGAGTGGCTCGATCATTTGGATACCCGGTACCAGCACGCGTGGGTAGCGACGGTTACCACAACGTATAAGAAGAATCTGTTCAACGGAATCGGCCTCCATGCAGGACGACAAGCGGATCGATTTAGTTTGATTCGGATTCCGGATAAGTCGTTCATGTATGTAGTGGGCGACTAGCTCCGGGAGATCCCGAGCCGTCCTCGGAGTAGCTAAGTTAGCAAACGAAATTCAGAGCTAAAACCAAGCCAAAAAAGCGGGCACCCAAAAAGGATGTCCGCTTTACTATTTCAAATTTTAAAAATCTAATCCATTTCCACATCACTAGCAGTCGGCAATCCCAGCACTTCAGCAGCTAACTTATCCGCTGTCTGAAGGTTGGTATCGTTGACGCCAGGTCGTGGGGCTGCGTTAGTCACATAACGTAAGCCATCCAATGGCACGCCCCAGATATAAACGTCTGGTTGGACGTCGCCATTAATATCCAATAATTGGTCGGTGTCTGGATCAACATCCACGGCATTCACACCAACATTTTCGCCATTAATTGGTAAACGACGAGTACGAGCGAGTTGGGTGTCAACCAAGCTTTCCAGTAGTGGGTTGGCCGTGATATCAAGATTGGCCTTTGGCACCCGTGCCTCAACCAAGGTAGCGGATCTAAATTTATCGGTATTCCGCTTTGGAGAGGCGGTTACGAACCAGCCATCTGTTCCTTTAACCTGCATACCAGGTGCCAAGATGGTCACAACGCCACTGCGAATCAAAGCAGATAATTGTTTGCTTCTGATAACTGGCGGTCCCATGATTAAGAAGTTAATCACTGAGTCCAAATTGCCCCAGAATTTTTCAACATAATCCTGATTGGTAAAGCAGTTATCAACAAACATTTGTCGGAAAGTTGGTCGGAAGTCCCGCAGCAAGTCTCTGGCGGCAGCTAGTGGCCCAGTCTTAGAACCTTTAGTTGAATCCACAATTTCGCTATTCAGCCAATTAATCAGAACGGATTGATAATCTTCCGTGCCAATTGCATGAACATCTTTGAAAGGATTGATGATGTAATCCCATTCGAAGGCGTCCTCTTCTTGAAAACCAAACTGCTTGAGAACTGCACTTTTGTCTGGATTACTCAAGAATTCCTTTTCAAATTCGTTGGCGCTCTTATAAGGATATTTGTCGTTGATGGTTAATTTGTAAAAGACTAACTCTAAGTCAGATAACAATAGGTCCATGAACTTATCAAACGGTAGCTTGCCATCCACTGAGTTCTTTTGGATATTTTTCTTGGTCAAGAACTTTGGTACTTCGCACTCGCCATAGCCCTTTTCGTTGATTGGCTTTGGATAGTAGGGGATGCCACGGCCGGAACCCGCGATGATCCGTGGTTCACGTCCGGATGGCTGGTAAAATAAACTATCATCTTCGTTTTGCATGTAATGACCGCCGCGTCCAAGGGTTAACTCGGACACGTAGTCGATGAAGCTGAGGCCAAGGCCCCGGATGATGGCGGGCTCACCGGCAGGGATGCCGCTTAAATCAGCGTCGCCGGGGTGAGTTGGCGCGATGTAAGTTAACGCATTTTCCTGTGCATAAGTGGCGAGCGACTGTTCCTCATCGTTGAGGTAGTTGTCCTGTTGACCCAGGCTCATGACAACTTTGTCAAATGTGTACGTGCCGTCAGCTGTTTTGATCACCGGTTTGTGGTCCGCATTGTAAGTTAAATCAGTTACCTGTGCCTTCATCAGCGAAGTTGAAATTTCGGTTGGCTGCTGGCTGATTAAATCATCGTAGAACCATTTGATATAGGCCCCAAATAAGACCCGCGGTGCGTAGCCGTTGATCTTCAGCTGAGCGGCTGCCGCAATGATATCTGGCGAATAGCCATGTGCTGCCAAGTACTGATTGGCCTCATCACTTCTTGCCCATTCAAACAAAGAAGGGCCGTCATAGACTTTGCTCGACATATTGACCGAGGCGTCTGTGAAGAGGGTGATTTGGTCGGCGGCACTATTCATAATCAGTTCATCTGATTGGTCAGTGCGCCAAACCCGGCCGCCAATGCCGGTTGGATCGAACAGCGTGATTGACAATGGCTCAGTCTGCTCACTGTGATATTTATATTGATTAAATAATTGGGAGGTCACTAAGATCCCCCGTGGACCAGCTCCAATAATTCCAACTTTCATGTCATATACTCCCACTATCTCAATTTAATAATCTTTTGGATCGACCTCTAAGGGGCCAAATTCGTCCGCATCTGAATCACGGAAGTCCCACCATTCATTTTCGTAACCGACAAAACCGGCTTTATGCATTGCATCATTAAGAATATCGTAGTTCTTTTGGGCGGTTGGTGTCCATGATGCTTTTTCACTGCGTTTAGCAGCACCCGTGAAATCGTCAAACGGCGTTGGCATCTCAATGTCATTGCCGTCCAGATCGGTTAATGTCAGATCAAAGGTGACACCTTTTTGGTGGCTGAAATTAGGATCCGGTTGCGCTACCCAAATGGGATCAGGATATACTTCAAATAGCCGCTTTTGGGCGTAAGTCGGGCGATAGGCGTCCCAAATTTTAATCCGGTAGCCTTGCGCTTTGAGATCCTTGCTGGCATTGCCGAGCTTCTTAACCGTATCGATTCGAGAAATTGCTTGGTCGAAATCATACACCACCTGGTGCGTAAAATTATCGCTGGTTGCGTACTTCAAGTCAAAAATGATGTCTGGGTCGACGTCGTGAACGTTAATGTAGCCTTGAGTCTTTTTATCAGCCATGAGGGCACCTCCGCAAGTATTAGAGAATTCTAGTTAAGTTAATAATAGTTTAATAATTATTCATTTTCAAATGTATTTCCACGATAAATGCCAATATCATCGACATAAATTTTGCCGGTGTATGGTTTGGCCTGTTCTTTAAGCATGCCGATCTTTGGATAGGCAATGGTAGAAGTCGAAGTGGCTTTGATAGCCGTCCCCATGACTTCACCGGTGTCGCCATTAAGGCCGGATGGAATATCGATCGCATGAACCTTTGCGGCCGAGGCGTTGGCTTTGTCGATGATTGTCGCAAAGTCGCCACCAACGTTGCGGGACAAGCCGCTGCCAAATAACGCATCGACCAAGGTCGTGTATTTATCAAAATTGGCATTCATAAAAGCTTTGGGAATTTGGTAGTAGTCGCAAATGTGTTGCTGGCTCTTATGGTCATCGCTGGCGTGGTCGGGGTTGCCGATGGTCAGGATGGAAACTTTGTAGCCATGGGTGGCCAACAGACGGGCGACCACTAAGCCGTCACCGCCATTGTTGCCGGTTCCGGCCAGAATGAGGACGTTGCTTAAATCGAGATCTTTGTTATCAAGCATATTTTCATAAATCTTCAGCCCGGCACGTTCCATGAGGACCATGGAAGGGATGCCGATTTTGTTAATCGTTTTATCGTCTAGTTCGCGCGATTCTTCAACTGTAATTGTTTGTGTCATCATATTACCTCCCATATTAATGATGAAAGCATTTCATACCTTATATGTTGGGCTATTTGTCACGTGAATGCAAGCCTTATATACTGTTTGGAGCGTCTACAAACAATATACGTGTTTTTTCGCATTTGACTGCATTATAATGAAAGTTGTAAAGAAAAGTTGGAGGTAAGATCATGTCACTAGATTTTCCAGAAAATATGCATGAATTTGAAGATAAATTTGCCATCGAAAAAGCCCGTCACCCGGAAATAACCAGGGACGGACTGATGAAGCAGGTGATTGAGGATGCCTTTCAAGGGTATCTCGATGAAGCTGAAGAAGGTCATTATGACACTGGTGAGTTGGTCGGCAAAGAGATTCAGATTAAGAGTGTTCATCATGACTTGCTGAAGAAAATCCCACCAATGGGCGATTCATTCGAAGCCGATTTTGAAAAAGACGGCAACAAATTAATGTGGTACTTAGAGGATCAGGCTGACAAAGCTGCGGCGGAATTCTCATAGACTTGATGGTTGTATTATTATGCAGTAAACGCTATAATTAAATGATGTAAGGCGTCCTTAGTGTAATGGATAGCACATGAGATTTCGGTCCTCATGATCCGAGTTCGACTCTCGGGGGACGCATAATATAGGCAAGAATCCTTGGTATCTCAAGGGTTCTTATTTTTTTCACCGAAAATTCACCGAAAAATGTTTAAAGTGCTAAGAAACTGCTGAATTTTTGAGTGGTTTCTTTTTTGATTTCCTCATCCACATGGGTGTAGGTATTTAAGATAATTGACGCATCTTAATCACCCAGCTGCATCTGAATTTGCTTGATAGGGATGCCTGATTGACTCAGTAGTGTGGCAACTGTGTGTCTAAGACCATGCGGTGAAATTCGTTTCAACTGGAACCTGTCGATGATCTTGATGGTAGTTGAACCATTGCTTTGCAGGAAAGCTTTTTGCTTAGTCTTCCATATACTAGCAGATTATGCTTGGAACAAATGAGGAAAGCGTCCCCCTATTTTCGAGGAAGACAATATTTGTCTGATGCAGATATTTGATGATTAAGTTCAAATTCGGTGATAATAATACCAGAGATGGCAGATGGGGAGCATAAAAACCACCAATCAAATTAATTGGTGGTTCAGTTATACTTTTTAACTTAATTTTGCTAAATCTTTAAAAAGTCCTTTTGCTTATAGGCTGGGTTGGGATACTTGTAGAAGCCTTCGCCAGCCTCTTTGCCCAATTTACCTTCATCAAGCATTTCTTTTAACTTTTTAACTGCTGGTTCAAGTTTCGGGTTAGATTTTGCTTCTTCTAAGGTGATGTTGTAATCAGTTCGAACACCAATAATATCAATAATTGAAAACGGGCCGAATGGGGCTCCAGTGGCAGCCACCCATGTTTTGTCAATCATTTGTGGATCTGCAACACCATCTGCCCAAAGATACTGTGCAGCGTTAAGCAATGGAATTAGCATTGAATTCAGAATGTAACCAGGTTGTTCCTTCTTCAGCTGAATTGGAATCATGCCGATGTTACGAGCAAATTGGACGGTTTCCTTGTAAATGTCAGGATCGGTCTTTGGTGAGCCCATGATTTCAGCAGTATTATTCAGCCAAACTTGGTTAGCAAAATGCATGTTTAGGAACTGAGCTGGACGACCAGTATCTTCCATGAACATACTTGGGATCAAGGTTGATGAGTTGCTAGTGAAGATGGCTTCTTTTGGTGCCAATTTGGCGAGCTTCTTATAGAAGTCTTTTTTGATATCTGGACGTTCCGGAATAGCTTCAATGACCAAGTCAGCATTTGATACAGCTTTTGCTAAATCCCAGCTGTAACTAATATTAGCTAAACCTTTTTCAAAATCCTCATCGGTGGCTGCAATATCCTGCTTATATGAATGACGTAAGCCCTTAATTCGATCTTTAGCTTTGTTAATTGCTTCTTCATTAATATCATAAACAGTTACGTTGAATCCTTTAAACGCGGTTTGGAAAGCAATCTGACTGCCCAACACACCACTACCTGCAACCGTTACGTTTTTGATTGTCATGATTAAATCCCCCTTGTTAAATGAAAGCGGTTACTTATATACAGCATAAGTATAACTGCTGGAATTCAAAAAGCAATCAAAGAGCTCATCGAGAGCATATAAAAACCGTCAATTAACAGGGATTGACGGTTAGCATTGTGCGAAACGATCTCTCCACAAAATCGCTCGCTGAACAGTTCACTAGGCCCGTTGCAGTAGAAGTGTTTTTCTACTAACTAAATTATCTCATGTCGGAGTCTTTTAGCCAATTTTAAACTTTGGTAAAAGGAAACCACCACCTCGTATGTTGGTGGATAAGTGAGACACTTAATTATGAATAACCTTTGGGAGATTAAGATTGATGAACAGGATGTCCCCCTGATGTAATTCAATTAGTCAAAATTCTCCGAACCGACATCTTCGCCCCAATTAACTTCTAGGGTTTCGACGCTGCCATATTTCTTTTCTTGTTCATCGACAACTTTCCAGAAGTCACTTGTTTCTATAGCTGTTCGTTTCATAGTAATTTGACCATCACTTTCTAATTTTCTTTTCAATTTTCGCAATTGGATTCACGAGCTTCTAAAACGGCTGCAGCACTTGCTAACTTGTGTTTTTTAGCATTGACTCCATTACGATAACTAGAGTCCTGCATCATATCAGCAAAAAACGCATCCATGTCATCAGTCACATCATGAGTGTATTTCTCTAAATTCTTTATTTGCTTTCCTCCATAGAACTCAGCACGTAAATCAATCGCGTAATTAATTTTCTGGTTGGAAGTTTGAGTCTCCATGCCATAATAGTAGCATATATATTTTTTTGAGACCAAATATAAGACTATCTATATATTGGTCCAATCAGAACTGTTTATCGATCTAACGCACGCTTTTGGGTACAAGCCGCAATTAGGATTCCCATCATATGGGTGTTTGTCTGAGGTGCATCCCTCATACGCACGGTTACAATCAAGTATACGTAAAACCGTGCGTTAGGGAGTCTTGTTGGGAGGGAGGGATGCAAAAGTGAATGAGTTATAATGTAAATGAGGTGATTGGCATGACTGATAGGGATAAGACTCGCGAAGAGCTGAGTGCAAAGCTGGCCGAAGCGGTTAGGGAGTCTAATATTCCCGAAATATCTGATCCTGAGGAAGTTAAACGTTATCTTCTTGAAAATGGGGATGATCATTATGATGGTGATCACAATCTTAAAAGCAGCAACGAGTGAAGTTTGCTTCATACATATGGATGGATACAGGAAAATTGAATGTTGATCAATAAGAAAAGTGATAGCCGGATGGATTGGCTATCACTTTTCTTGTTTTGTAATTATCAATTTGGATGTAAGCTAGTTCCTGAGACAACTTTTAAGAGAGGGTATAATAAGTCAATCG
>NZ_AZED01000006.1 GCF_001434145.1 Lentilactobacillus otakiensis DSM 19908 = JCM 15040
AGTAGGGGATAACACTTGGAAACAGGTGCTAATACCGTATAACAACCAAAACCACATGGTTTTGGTTTAAAAGATGGCTTCGGCTATCACTTTAGGATGGACCCGCGGCGTATTAGCTTGTTGGTAAGGTAACGGCCTACCAAGGCAATGATACGTAGCCGACCTGAGAGGGTAATCGGCCACATTGGGACTGAGACACGGCCCAAACTCCTACGGGAGGCAGCAGTAGGGAATCTTCCACAATGGACGAAAGTCTGATGGAGCAACGCCGCGTGAGTGATGAAGGGTTTCGGCTCGTAAAACTCTGTTGTTGGAGAAGAACAGGTGTCAGAGTAACTGTTGACATCTTGACGGTATCCAACCAGAAAGCCACGGCTAACTACGTGCCAGCAGCCGCGGTAATACGTAGGTGGCAAGCGTTGTCCGGATTTATTGGGCGTAAAGCGAGCGCAGGCGGTTTCTTAGGTCTGATGTGAAAGCCTTCGGCTTAACCGGAGAAGTGCATCGGAAACCAGGAGACTTGAGTGCAGAAGAGGACAGTGGAACTCCATGTGTAGCGGTGAAATGCGTAGATATATGGAAGAACACCAGTGGCGAAGGCGGCTGTCTGGTCTGTAACTGACGCTGAGGCTCGAAAGCATGGGTAGCGAACAGGATTAGATACCCTGGTAGTCCATGCCGTAAACGATGAGTGCTAAGTGTTGGAGGGTTTCCGCCCTTCAGTGCTGCAGCTAACGCATTAAGCACTCCGCCTGGGGAGTACGACCGCAAGGTTGAAACTCAAAGGAATTGACGGGGGCCCGCACAAGCGGTGGAGCATGTGGTTTAATTCGATGCTACGCGAAGAACCTTACCAGGTCTTGACATCTTCT
This sequence comes from Lentilactobacillus otakiensis DSM 19908 = JCM 15040, assembly GCF_001434145.1. Lineage (GTDB taxonomy): Bacteria > Bacillota > Bacilli > Lactobacillales > Lactobacillaceae > Lentilactobacillus > Lentilactobacillus otakiensis. The sequence continues at coordinate 873 of NZ_AZED01000006.1, forward strand.
GCCAACCTAAGAGATTAGGCGTTCCCTTCGGGGACAGAATGACAGGTGGTGCATGGTTGTCGTCAGCTCGTGTCGTGAGATGTTGGGTTAAGTCCCGCAACGAGCGCAACCCTTATTGTTAGTTGCCAGCATTTAGTTGGGCACTCTAGCAAGACTGCCGGTGACAAACCGGAGGAAGGTGGGGATGACGTCAAATCATCATGCCCCTTATGACCTGGGCTACACACGTGCTACAATGGACGGTACAACGAGTCGCGAAACCGCGAGGTCAAGCTAATCTCTTAAAGCCGTTCTCAGTTCGGATTGTAGGCTGCAACTCGCCTACATGAAGTTGGAATCGCTAGTAATCGTGGATCAGCATGCCACGGTGAATACGTTCCCGGGCCTTGTACACACCGCCCGTCACACCATGAGAGTTTGTAACACCCAAAGCCGGTGAGGTAACCTTCGGGGACCAGCCGTCTAAGGTGGGACAGATGATTAGGGTGAAGTCGTAACAAGGTAGCCGTAGGAGAACCTGCGGCTGGATCACCTCCTTTCTAAGGAAAAACGGAATCCTACACATTGTCGAAAGTTTTGTTTAGTTTTGAGAGGTCTACTCTCAAA
>NZ_AZED01000007.1 GCF_001434145.1 Lentilactobacillus otakiensis DSM 19908 = JCM 15040
GTTTCATTTGCTGCAGCCAAGATGGATATTCCAGCTGTAAGTACGACTCATGCCGACACCTTCTACGGTGACATTCCGTGTGCCCCTGCTTTGACTAAGAAGCAGATTGAAGAAGCATACGAATTAAACACTGGTAAAGTCATCGTTGACGAATTCGAACGTCGCGGTGTTGACCCAGATGCTGTTCCAGCTGTCTTGGTTAGCCAACATGGCCCATTTGCTTGGGGTCCAACAGCTGACAAGGCTGTTTACAACGCCAAGGTATTGGAAGTTTCAGCTGAAATCAGTTATCACGCATTGCAATTAACTCGTGATGAAACCCATGTCCCACAATACTTGCTTGACAAGCATTACTACCGTAAGCATGGTAAGAACGCATACTATGGTCAAAACAATGCAAAGTCAAAGTCACATGCGGAACACGAA